>NZ_JANLGI010000018.1 GCF_024655635.1 Allobosea sp. 47.2.35
CAGTGAAGGTAGCGTTCAAGCGGTGGATGCTCGCCACAAGGGCGAGCATCACGCCGAGACCGACAGCCAAAATACTGAAAAGACTAGCGCGCCGGCAGCGAAAGCGAGATCAACCGAACCGGCTCGCGCACGGTCGGATCGACGGAGCCGCGCAGGATCGCGTCGCTGATGACACTGTCATCCTGAAGCTGTGCCTCGCGGACCCGCATCTGGCGCCGGACGCTGCGTGCCTGCGCTTCCATCCGGGAAATGCCGACCTGCTCGTCGATCTGCTTGCGCTGCGACTTGCTGAGCTCGGACGCCGTGCGGAAATCGCGGAAGTCGCGACGGCTATAGGGCCAGCTCGAGCTGCCGGTGAAGGTCGAGACCTTGCCGTCGAGCACGACGCTGTCGCCTGGGCGCAAGGTGATGTCGCGCAGCAGGGAGACGCGCCGCTCGCCCGCCTGGACGATGGCCGGCCGGCAGGCCGGGTCGGAGGCCTTGGCATGGCTGAAGGCCATCGGCAGGGCGCCGTAGCGCTTGCCGTCGGCGGCGACCGCATCGGCGATGTCGGTCACGCCAGCCGCGGCCTTGAAGACCTTGACCGGAACGCCGGGATTCATCGCCTTGCAGATCGCTTCATGCGCCTTGATGTCCCCGGACGCACGGAGATAGCCGATCGGCGCATGGAAGCCGTCGCAGAGGCGCACGCAGAAGGTCTGGGCCCGGTCCGCCGCGCCGGTGACGGTGTCCAGCGAGGCGTTGGTCGTGCCGGCCGGCTTGCGCTGCCGGTCGGCGAGCTTCTTGGGGGCGGTACGGAAAGGGTTGAGCTCGATCGGCGGATGCGCGAGGCGACCGTCCGGCTGCAGTTGCATGAGCGGCAGGCGCCAGCCGTTATTGGCGGGCGCATAGGCATTGGCTTGCGGAGCGTAGCGGGTGGGAGCGGTGGACGTATAGGCGGCATTCCGTGCGCCGGCCTGTGCCGCCTTTCGGGCGGCTTCCTGGGCGAAGAAGGCATGGATGCCGGCATCGTCCTCGGCCTGGACGAGCGAGGCCGTCAGCACGATGCCGCCCGAACCGAGCGCGGCCCCGAGCACGGCGAGCGCCAATAACCGGCCCGTACGGTTGCGCCGGACGATCTTCGCTTTGCCCGAAGCGGCAGCCACAACCTCCCCCTCGCGGGCGAAAACCCGCGCCGGGACTTCACGGACACGCAACATCGCGTCACTCCAAACTACGCTTGTCCACCGTCCGCCGCCATTCGGGGTGTAGTTTACTTTTCGTTAAGCTTCAACGCTTCCGGGCGTGCGCTCACCGGAAACGGCCGGAATGCTTAACGGGAGCGCGGAGCTGGCGCCGTTCAGAGCACGGAGACGAGGACGCCCAGCCACATGCAGAATAGCGCAATGAAGCCGATGCCGTAGACCGCGCCGCGCAGGGGCAGCTTGTTGGGGCCGACATGGATGAAGGTGTGGATGACGCGGGTGGCGACATAGAGCCAGGCGAGCAGCGCCATGACATAGCCGGTCGCGCCGGTCTCCATCGCGACCATCACGACCGCGAAGAAGATCACCGGGGATTCGAACTGGTTGGTGAAATTCGCTGCCGCGAGCCGGGCTGGAACAGGATAGCGCTCGGTCGAAACCGACACGTCCGCAGGCCGGACGGCGCCGCTCGTGAAGGCATTCTTGCGACGTATCGCCAGGACGACGCCGACGACGAAGATCCAGAAGATCATCGCCAGCGTCGGATAGATCAGCTTGAGAGTCATGGTTGCGCGTCGCCTCGTGTCGCACCGGCCCGGAAGAGCCGGGCCAGTGCTGCACAATGCCCGCGCTGACTCAAGAGCGGGTCGGATAGTTCGGGCTCTCGCGCACGATGGTCACGTCATGGACATGGCTCTCGCGCAGGCCGGCGCTGGTGATGCGGATGAAGCGGGCCTTGTTGCGGTAATCCTCGAGGTCCTTGCCGCCGACATAGCCCATCGCGGCGCGCAGGCCACCGGCGAGCTGATGCAGCACGTTCGAGACCGGGCCCTTGTAGGCAACCTGGCCCTCGATGCCCTCAGGCACGAGCTTCAGCGAATCCTTGATGTCCTGCTGGAAGTAGCGGTCGGCCGAGCCGCGCGCCATCGCGCCGACCGAGCCCATGCCGCGATAGGCCTTGTAGGAGCGGCCCTGGTACAGGAAGGTTTCGCCGGGGGTCTCGTCGGTGCCGGCGAGCAGCGAGCCGACCATGGCGCAGGAAGCGCCGGCGGCGAGCGCCTTGGCGAGGTCGCCCGAGTACTTGATGCCGCCATCGGCGATGACCGGCACGCCGGCCTTAGCGCCGGCCGAGGCCGCATCCATGATCGCGGTGAGCTGCGGCACGCCGACGCCGGCGACGATGCGGGTGGTGCAGATCGAACCCGGGCCGATGCCGACCTTGATGGCGTCGGCGCCGGCGTCGATCAGGGCCTGGGCGCCGCCGGCGGTGGCGATGTTGCCGGCGATGACCTGGACCGAGTTGGAGAGCTTCTTCACCCGGCTGACCGCCTCCAGCACCTTGGCCGAGTGGCCATGGGCGGTGTCGACGACGATCAGGTCGACGCCGGCATCGATCAGCATCTCGGAGCGCTCGAAGCCCTGGTCGCCCGTCGTGGTGGCGGCAGCGGCGAGGAGCCGGCCATGGGCATCCTTGGCGGCGTTCGGGTGGGCGACCTGCTTCTCCATGTCCTTAACGGTGATCAGGCCGATGCAGCGGTAATGGTCGTCGACGACGAGCAGCTTCTCGATGCGGAACTGGTGGAGCAGGCGGCGCGCCTCCTCGGGGTTGACGCCCTCGCGCACCGTGATCAGGCGCTCCTTGGTCATCAGCTCGGAGACCGGCTGGGCCGGGTTCTGCGCGAAGCGCACGTCGCGGTTGGTGAGGATGCCGACGAGCTTGCCGTTATGCCCCTGCGGGCCGCGCTCGACGACCGGGATGCCGGAGATGCCGTTGTTCTTCATCAGCGCCAGCGCGTCGGCCAGCGTCTCGTCGGGGTGGATGGTGATCGGATTGGCGATCATCCCCGATTCGAACTTCTTGACGAGGCGGACCTGCGCGGCCTGCTGGTCGGCGTCGAGATTGCGATGGATGACGCCGAGGCCGCCGGCCTGCGCCATCGCGATCGCCATGCGTGCCTCGGTGACCGTGTCCATTGCCGAGGCGATGATCGGCAGGTTCAGCGAGATGGTGCGGGTGAGCTTCGTGCGGATATCGACATCCGCCGGCATGACCTCGGACGGGCCCGGCTCGAGCAGCACGTCGTCGAAGGTGAAACCGTCGCGAATCAGACCGTCGAGGGAAAGCGTCATCGTCAACTCCGACCGCCGGGCGAGGCCGGCTTTTCAAGGGGGCCAGGGCAAGAGGCCCAGTGCCGAGTTGACGAGGCCCGTTAGCATGGGCGCGGCGGGTCCGCTAGTGCGCCGGGCTGGATTCTTTTGCAGTGCGGAAACGGCGCCCGCGCATGGCGGCGCCGCTTCCCTTGCGTCGCCGGGGTTATCGGACGGGCCGCGTGGTTGCGGGCTGGGCGGGCGCATCCGGCGCGACGCCGAAGCAGCCGGCCTCAAAAATGGTCCGGCCCGCCGCATTGGCCATGCGCTGGCAGCTTTCGAGGCGCAGGCAGGCGTCATAGCGCAGGCCTTCGCCGCCGCTGTTGGGAATGGTCTTGAACTGGCAGCCGGCTTGCCAGCCGCCAGAGGCGGCTGCGGCCGGGGCAGGCGCCCATGTCAGCCCCGCGGCCAGCGCAAGGCCGAGAATGGATAGTCCAGGCGCAGCGTGGCGCGTCGCAGTGAAAACGGATGAAACGGTGGTCATGGCGCTTCTCCAGAGATTGACGACGCGCGCCCCTCGCGACGGCCCGGTGCAACCGGACACCCTGCAGATGGTGCTGACGAGAGCCCCGAACGAGTGAAGTCAGTGCATGGCGGCGTTGTGTGTATCGCCAGGCCATATTCCCAGCGCATGGCGGAAGCGCGCCCGCAGCGGGCAAATCGAGGGTGCCGTCGCGAATTCGCTCTCGTCACTCCGTACGCATCGGATTAATAGCCGAGCTTATGATTTCAAGCGCGCCTAATTGGCCGGCGCGGAAGGTCCGAAGTCTCAAGGTCCGAAGACTTGCAGCGCTCCAAACTCCTGCCCCTGATCGTCGCCTGTGCGCTCTTCATGGAGAACACTGACTCGACGGTGATCGCCACCTCGCTGCCGGTGATCGCCGCCTCGCTCGGCGAGGACCCGATCGCGTTGAAGCTGGCGCTGACCTCCTATCTCGTCAGCCTCGCGGTCTTCATCCCGATTTCCGGCTGGATGGCGGACCGCTACGGCGCCCGCACGATCTTCCGCTCGGCACTCGTCGTCTTCATGTTGGGCTCGATCCTCTGCGCGGTGTCGAGTTCGCTCGGCGCCTTCGTCGGCGCGCGCTTCATCCAGGGTATCGGCGGGGCGATGATGGTGCCGGTCGGACGCCTCGTCATCCTGCGCAGCGTCAGCAAGTCCGAGATCGTCGGCGCGCTCGCCTACCTGACGATTCCCGCTTTGGTCGGCCCCGTCGTCGGGCCGCCGCTCGGCGGGTTCATCACCACCTATTTCGACTGGCGCTGGATCTTCTTCATCAACATCCCGATCGGCCTCGTCGGCATCGTGCTGGCGAGCCTGTTCTTCGAGGATATCCGCGAGGAGGATGTCGCGCCGCTCGACGTCAAGGGCTTCCTGCTCTCCTCCTTCGGCTTCGCCAGCCTGATGCTGGGCCTCGCCACCGGCGGGCGCCATCTCGTGCCGCAGGTCGTGTCCTATGGCTGCGTCCTGGCGGGCGCTGCAGCCCTCGTGGCCTATTGGTTCCATGCCCGGCGCGTGCCCTATCCCGTGCTTAATCTCGCGCTCTTCCGGATTCCGACCTTCCGGATCGGCGTGATCGGCGGCTCGATCTTCCGGACCGGAATCGGCGCGATTCCCTTCCTGCTGCCCTTGATGCTGCAACTCGGCTTCGGGCTGGACGCATTGCAATCCGGCCTGATCACCTTCGTCTCGGCGGCCGGCGCGCTGATCATGAAGACGCTGGCGCGAACCATCCTGGCGCGCTTCGGCTTCCGCCGCGTGCTGATCGCCAATGCCGTGATCGGCGCGGCGTTCCTCGCAGCTTCCGGCCTGTTCACGCCGACGACGCCGCACGCGATCATGCTTTCGGTGCTGCTGATCGGCGGCTGCTTCCGCTCGCTGCAATTCACCGGCATCAACGCGCTGAGCTATGCCGACGTCTCCAATCGCGAGATGTCGAGCGCGACCAGCCTGTCGAGCGTCGCCCAGCAGCTCTCGCTCAGCATGGGCGTGACGATCGGTGCTTTCGCGCTGGAGAGCGCCAATCTCCTCCACGGCGGCAAGGCGCTCGGCGCTGGCGATTTCTGGCCGGCTTTCCTGATCGTCGGGCTGATCTCGGCCTCGTCGGCGCTGTGGATGATGCGGCTTGCCCCGGATGCCGGCGCCGAGGTCTCCGGCCATGTCCCGGTCAGCGCGCGCAAGGTCACCGCCGAGGCGATCGCGGACCAGAAGCCGCTCGAATAGCTTGTCAGGCCGGGCGGCTTGCCGCAGGGTCAGGGCATGCAGGCTGAGCCCGCGCCCTCGACCGAGACGCGCCACACGCTCTGCGTCGGCGACGGCGCGGCCAGGCTCAAGCTCGCCGAGACCGAGCTGACGCTCAGCGACGAAGGCATAGCCTACGAGCTCGACGGCCGTTCGGGCCTGCGATCCTTCGACAAGCTGACCGGTGTGCGGCTACAGGCGGTCAATGGCGGCCCGCGATCGCCCTGGGAGGCGCTGGCGGAGCTGACCTTCACCTCCGGTCGGCCGCTCTTCGTCCATTCCAGCTCCCCCTGGGGCGTGGACGATCCACAGCGCGACACGACATTCATCGCCTTCATCGAGGACCTGCATCGTCGGCTCGTTGCCGGCAGCCATGGCCACGTCGCTTTCCGGCGTGGCATCCCGGAGAAGCGTCACCGCTTCCTGATCGTGGTCGCGCTCATCGCCGCCGTGGTTTTCGGCGGTGCCGGCTTGATGGTTCTCTATATCGGCCTGAGCGGGAAGGCAGGGTTCTTCGAGGTTATCGGACCGCTCATCGGCGTCGGCGGCCTCGGTTTCTGGATCTTGGCCTCGGTCGTGAAGACCGCACCGGGCACCTACGACCCGCGCCATCTGCCACGCGACGTCTTTCCGGAGTGACGGCGACCTAGAACCCGCAGGCGAGACACTCGCTGCCATCGGCCGTGCGATACTCCGCCTTCCAGTAATGCGGGTCGTTCAGCGCGGCGTAGGTGACGCCAGGCGGGGCCGGATAGCGCTTCCTGAACGGACGGGCGAGCTGAACGAAGAGCCGGCAATCCGGCGGCCAGTCGCCAAGGCTCAGGATCGAATTTCCCCGCGCGAGCTCGGCGTCGAGGATCGCCTGAAGCGCCCGAACCATGCGCGGAGCGGATTGCGCCACCGCCTTATCCGCCCCGCTCAGGCGTCGTCGCCTTGGGGCTTCTGCGCCCGCCGGTAGCCAGTCGCGAGCACGTAAAGCTCGGAGGAATCGGCTCGGCTCGCCGCCGGTTTGACGTTTCGCACCGTTGTGAAGTCGCGCTTCAGCGTGGCGAGAAGCTCGGCGCTGTCGCCGCCCTGGAACAGCTTGGCGAGGAAGAAGCCGCCCGGCGCCAGCACATCGTGCGCGAACTCGATCGCGGCCTCGGCGAGCGCGATGATCTTGAGATGGTCGGTCTTCTTGTGGCCGGTGGTGTTGGCGGCCATGTCCGACATCACGCCGTCGGCCCGGCCGCCGAGGCGCTCGGTCAGCAGGGCAGGCGCCTCATCGGCCATGAAATCGAGCTGGATCAGGTCGACGCCGGGGATCGGATCGACGGCCAGCAGGTCGATGCCGACGATATGGCCTTTGCCTTGCTCCAGCCCGATGCGCTTGGCCGCGATCTGGCACCAGCCCCCCGGCGCGCAGCCGAGGTCGACCAGCCGCTGTCCGGGCTTCAGGAACTTGTAGCGGTCGTCCATCTCCTCGAGCTTGAACGCCGCGCGCGAGCGATAGCCCATCTCCCGGGCCCGCTTCACATAGGGGTCGTTGAGCTGGCGCTCGAGCCAGAGCTGCGAGGAATGCTTGAGCTTGCCGGCCTTCTTGACCTTGACGCGCATGTCGCGCGCGCCGGCAGGCTTGCCGCCGGTTTTGCCGCCCGATTTTCCGGTGCTCATTGTATCGAACCTATTTCCGCCGCCACCAGGCGCGGTCCTCATGCATCATGCGCAGCAGGATACCCTCGCGCAGGCCGCGATCGGCAATACGGACGCGCTCGCTCGGGAACGCGCGGCGGATAGCCTCGAAGATCGCGCAGCCGGCCAGCACCAGATCGGCGCGCTCGCGGCCGATGCAGGCATTCGCCGCCCGGGCGGCATAATCCATCTCGATCAGGCGGTCGATCACCGTGAGGATGTCGCGCTGATGCATCCACAGCCCGTCGACCTCGCGCCGGTCGTAGCGCGGCAGGTCGAGATGGATGCCGGCGACCGTTGTCACGGTGCCGGAGGTGCCGAGCAGGTGGAAGCTGCGGGCGTCGCGGGCGCCGGCCGCCTTCTTAGCGAAAGGAGCGAGCGCCTGCGCGCAATCCTCGACCATCTTCTCGAACAATTCGCGGCTGACCTCGATGCCGCCGTAGCGCTCGGCGACCGTAACGACGCCGATCGGCAGCGAGGCCCATTCGCGGATGCGGGCGGCGGGGTCGCGCGCCTCGCTGCGGCCGCCGAGCCAGACGATTTCGGTCGAGCCGCCGCCGATATCGAAGACGATGACGCTTTCCGCCGCCGGATCGGCCAGCGCCGCGCAGCCGGAGACGGCGAGCGCCGCTTCCGTGCGCTGATCGATGACCTCCAGCGCGAGTTCAGCCTCGGCCGCGACGCGGCGGATGAAGTCGAGCCCGTTGGTGGCGGCGCGGCAAGCCTCGGTGGTGACGAGGCGGGCGCGGGTGACGCCGCGATTCGCCATCTTGCCGCGGCAGATCTTCAGCGCCTCGACGGCGCGATCCATCGCGGCATCGGCGAGGCGGCTGCTCGCGCCAAGGCCCTCGCCGAGGCGCACGATGCGGGAGAAGGCGTCAACGACGCGAAAACCGTGTTGAGCGGGGCGGGCGATCAGCAGGCGGCAATTATTGGTGCCGAGATCGAGCGCTGCATAGGTCGCGGGCAACGGCCGGTCGGTGGCAGGCTGCGCGAAGCTCCTGAAAGGCGCACCAACCGGGAGCGCGCCGTTCCGTTGCGGATCGGCGTCATGTCTCTGCGGCCGCGCCAGAGGCGCGACATCCCGTTGTTGCCGGTCCTCGACCGCCACCGATCCAACCTCTCAACCTGTCCGATACCTGGGGCACGGACAGGGGCCGCGACCCGGCGCGGCCCTGCTTCGTAACGAAGCTAACTACAGGGCGCGCGACATGCCAAGCGGAACCTTGCCGGCTGGGAGACTTGCCGCACATTCGCATGGGACGCGGCTTGCGCCGGGACCGGCTCATCGGCCAGTCTCCGCCGACCAATGAGACCGGGCAGGGAACCGACATGGCCGCCAGACACATCCTCGCCATCGACCAGGGCACGACCTCGTCGCGGGCGATCCTGTTCGATGCGTCGCTCGGCGTGGTGGCCAGCGCCCAGCGCGAGTTCCCGCAGCATTTTCCGGCCTCGGGCTGGGTCGAGCACGAGCCCGAGGATATCTGGGAGAGCGTGCTCGCGACCGCACGCGAAGCCATCGCCAAGGGCGGCTTGACCGCTTCGGATATCGCCGGCATCGGCATCACCAACCAGCGCGAGACGACGCTGATCTGGGACCGCCGCACGGGCCGCGCGATCCACCGCGCCATCGTCTGGCAGGACCGGCGCACGGCGAAGGCCTGCGCGAATCTCGTCGCCGCCGGCCATGAGGACCTCGTCGCCGAGCGCACCGGCTTGCGCATCGATCCCTATTTCTCGGCCACCAAGATCGCCTGGCTGCTCGACAACGTGCCGGGAGCGCGGCGCCGAGCGGAAGCGGGCGAACTCGCCTTCGGCTCGATCGATTGCTTCCTGCTCTGGCGCCTGACCGGCGGGGCGGTGCATGCGACCGACGCGACCAATGCCGCGCGCACCATGCTGTTCGATATTGGCCGCGGCGTCTGGGATTCGGACCTGCTCGACCTGTTCGGCATCCCGGCAGCACTGCTGCCGCAGGTGCGTGACTGCGCCGTGCATTTCGGCGACACGGCGCCGGAGCTGTTCGGCGCGCCCATCGCGGTGCGCGGCATCGCCGGCGACCAGCAGGCGGCGACGATCGGGCAGGCCTGTTTCTCACCGGGCATGGTGAAGTCGACCTATGGCACCGGCTGCTTCGCGCTGCTGAATACCGGTGACACGCCGGTGCGCTCGAAGCATCGCCTGCTCAGCACCATCGCCTATCAGCTCGGCGGCAAGCGGACCTATGCGTTGGAGGGCTCGATCTTCATCGCGGGTGCGGCCGTGCAATGGCTGCGCGACGGGCTCGGCATCATCGAGAAGGCCAGCGAAACCGGGCCGTTGGCCGAGGCTGCCGATCCCGAGCAGGACGTCTATCTGGTGCCGGCCTTCGTCGGCCTGGGCGCGCCGCATTGGGATGCCCATGCGCGTGGCGCGATGTTCGGCCTGACCCGTAATTCAGGGCCGCGCGAATTCGCGCGGGCGGCGCTGGAAAGCGTCTGCTACCAGACGCTCGATCTGGTCGAGGCGATGCGGGCCGATTGGCCGGATGCCGGCGCAGGCAAGCAGTCCGTGCTGCGGGTCGATGGCGGCATGGTCGCTTCCGACTGGACGATGCAGCGCCTCGCCGACATCCTCGACCTGCCGGTCGACCGGCCGACCGTTCTGGAGACGACGGCGCTGGGCGCGGCCTATCTCGCCGGGCTCGATGCCGGGTTGCTGCCCGAGCCTGATCGCTTCGCCGACCTATGGCGCCTGGAGCGGCGCTTCTCGCCGGCCATGGCCGCCAGCGAGCGCAAGCGCAAGGTGACGGGCTGGCGCGACAGCGTCAGGCGGACGCTGAGTTCAACCTGAGAACGGCAGCCAGCGCCGTCCAGCCGAGGACGCCACCGCGCATTCGATGAAGCGCACGCCGCGTGCGCCGTCGTTGACCGTCGGGTAATCGGCATCGAGAGGATTGGCCGTCGTGCCGGCCTTGCGGGCCCGGATGTCGGCAAATGTGCCGCGATAGATATTGGCGAAGGCCTCGATGAAGCCTTCGGGGTGGCCGGCCGGGATGCGGCCGGCGCGGCGGGCCGATTCGCAAAGCCAGGGCGAGGCGCGGGTGAAGATTTCGGTCGGCCCCTCGCGGCGGTGATGGACGAGTCGGTTCGGCTCCTCCTGCCGCCATTCCAGCGTGCCGTTCTCGCCGGAGACGCGCAGGCGCAGGTCGTTCTCAAGCCCGGCATTGATCTGCGAGGCGACGAGAACGCCGCGCGCTCCGCCTTTGAAGCGCAGCAGCATGCTGGCGTCGTCATCGAGCGCACGGCCAGACACCAGCGCGCCGAGATCGGCGACCAGCTCCTCGATCTGAAGCCCGGTCACGGTCGAAACGAGGTTCTCGGCATGGGAGCCGATATCGCCGAGCGCGCCGGCAATGCCGCTGCGGGCCGGATCGGTGCGCCAGCTCGCCTGCTTGTTGCCAGTTGCCTCCAGCGCGGTCGCGAGCCAGCCTTGATTGTACTCGACCACGACCTTGCGGATGCGGCCGAGCGCGCCAGAGCGCACCATCTCGCGCGCCTGTCGGACCATCGGATAGCCGGTGTAGTTATAGGTGACGCCGAAGACAGTGCCTTGGCGGGCAACGGTCTCGACCAGCGTCGTGGCCTGCTGGCCGGTATGGGTCAGCGGCTTGTCGCAGACGACATGGAAACCGGCTTCCGCGAAAGCCTGCGCGATCGGGAAATGCGTATCGGTCGGCGTGACGATGACGACGAGATCGACGCGCTCCGCCGCCGGACGGGCGAGTTCGGCTTCGAGAAAAGCCTGCCAGCCAGCGTGATTATGGGCATCGGCCAGCCCCAGCGCCCGCCCGGACTCGCGGGCCCTCTCTGGCGTCGACGAGAGGGCGCCCGCAGCCAGTTCCGCCTGCCCGTCGAGCGCGATGGCATGGCGGTGCACGGCGCCGATGAAGGCATCGCGGCCGCCGCCGATCATGGCATAGCGCAGCCTTGGCGCGTATTCGTCGTTCATCGCGTGACCTGATGCTCTCGAAGATGCGGCCGCCGCAGGAGCGGCGGCCGGTGGGTGCTGTCCGCTCAGAACGGCGAGTCGGGGTAGTAGAAGTCCTTGGCGTTGCTCTTGTCGATCAGCACCGAGGGGATGATCGTGGTCGCCGGCAGCTTCTCGCCCTTCAGGCGAGCTTCCGCCGTCAATTTGATCGATTCGTAGATGAATTTCGGCGAGTAGCTGACATTGGCCTGGATGCGCGGGTCCTTGTTGTCGAGGATGACCTTGACCATGTCCTTGGCCCCGGCGCCGCCAAAGATCACCTTGATGTCCTTGCGACCGGCCTGGTCAATGGCGCGGATCGCGCCGAAGGCCATGTCGTCATCGGCCGCCCAGAAGGCATCGATATCCTTGAAGCGGGTCAGGAAATCCTGGGTGACCTTGTAGGCGTCGTCGCGGTTCCAGTTGGCGTATTTGGCGTCGAGCAGCTTGATGTCGGGATGGCCCTTCAGCACGGCGTTGAAAGCGTCCATGCGCTCGTTGTCGAGCGTGGTCGGGATGCCGCGGAGCGCCACGACGTTGCCTTTGCCGCCGAGCGTCTTGGCGATGTACTCGGCCGGAATCTTGCCGAAAGCGGTATTGTCGCCGGCGACATAAGCATCCTGCGCCGAGGTATCGGTCAGGCCGCGGTCGACCACCGTCACATAGGCGCCCTTGGCCTTCACATTGGCGACCGGCCGGGTCAGTGCCGCCGATTCGAAGGGGAAGACGACGAGCGCGTTGATCTTGCTGACCGTACTCAGGTCCTGCAGCTGGTTGGCCTGCTCGGTCGCGTTGGCGGCGGTGCGGATGGTGATCTTGAGGTCCTTGTGCTTGGCCTCGAGATCCTTCTTCGCCTGGTTCGCCCAGTAGTTGATGCCGCCCATGAAGCTGTGCGTGGCGGCGGGAATGGAGACGCCGAGATGGACGGGTTCGGAGGCGGCGCTTGTCGCCGCGAAGGCGAGGCCCGCGGCGGTGGCAAGCATGAGGCTGCGTCTGGTCTGCATGGACATCGCTTCTCTCCCTGGTTGGCCGCCTTCAGCGGCGGCCTTTCTGCAAAAACGCGACGGTGATGATGACGAAGCCCTGCACGGCGGCGTTCAGGTAGACGCTGATCAGGCTCGTCAGATTGAGGATGTTGCTGATCACCGAGAGCAGGATCGCGCCGATGACCGTGCCGGTGATGCTGCCATGGCCGCCTTTCAGCGCCGCGCCGCCGACGATGACCGCGGCGATGGCTTCGAGCTCCCAGAGCAGGCCGGTGGTGGGCGAGGCCGAGGCCAGTCGCGGCACATAGAGCAGCGTGGCAACGCCGACGCAGAGCCCGAGCAGCATGTAGGTGAGTATCTTGACGCGCTCGACATCGACGGCGGCGTAGCGCGCGACGGTCTCGTTGGAGCCGATCGCCTGGACATGCCGGCCGAAGATCGTGCGGTTCAGGATCAGCGCGCCTAAAAGCGCGACCAGCAGGAAGACCCAGACCGGGATCGGCACGCTGAGGAAGCTGCCGTAATAGACCGGCGCGTAGAGATCGGCCAAAGCATTGTCGAGCGTGAGCGCGCCGCCATCGGCAAAATAGGTGAGGTATGCCCGGTAGATGCCGAGCGTTCCTAATGTGACGATGAAGGGCTCGATCCGCCCCTTCGCGATCAGGATGCCGTGCAGCAGCCCGAAGACGCCGCCGAGCACGACCGCGAGCGCCGCCCCGCCGATCACCGCCATGAGCGGCGAGCCGAAGGCGCCGGCCGCCCAGTTGATGAAGAGGATGACGCAGCCGGCGATCAGCGCCGCCATCGAGCCGACCGAGAGATCGATCCCTCCGAGGATGATGACGAAGCACATGCCGACGGCGATGATGCCGATGAAGGCGGTGCGGGTGAGCACGTTCAGCGCATTGTCGAACGTGGCGAAATCGCTGTTCAGCATCGCGCCGGCCGCGCAGAGCAGCACAAGGCCGATGATGGGCCCGAAGGCTGCAATGCGGTCGCCGAGTGGCGTGGCGGCCTCGCGGGTGCGAGCCTCGGCACGCTGGACGGCTTCAGGCTGCGACATGGCGGGTCCCCGTGGCATGGGCGATCATGGTCGCTTCGGTCATTTCGTCACCCTCGACCGTCGCGACGATCCGACCTCCGCGCATCACCGCGACGCGATGGGCGAGGCCGATCAGTTCGATCAGCTCCGAGGAGATGACGATCAGGGCGAGGCCCTGCGCCGCGAGCTTCTGGATCAGGAAATAGATCTCGCGCTTGGCACCGACATCGACACCGCGCGTCGGCTCGTCGAGCACCAGCACGCGCGGTGCCGGATGCAACACCCTGGCGAGCGCGAGCTTCTGCTGGTTGCCGCCCGAGAGCGAGGCTGCCTTCATGCCGAGCGAGCCGGCGCGGATACCGAACTCGCCGACGGCGGCTACGAGCGCTTTCTGCTCAGCCTCATGGTCGAGCAGCGGCTTGGCATAGCGCTCCAACGCCATCAGCGTCAGGTTCGGCCGCAGCGGGAAGTCGACATGCAGGCCCTTGCCCTTGCGGTCCTCGCTCAGATAGGCGAGCCCGTGGCGGGTGGCGTCGCGCGGCGAGCCGAGCTGAATTGGCCTGCCGTCGCGTTTGATCGTGCCGGTGCCCGGCCGCAGACCCAGAATTCCCTCGAAAAGCTCGGTCCGCCCGGCGCCGACCAGCCCGGCGAAGCCCAAAATTTCGCCCGGCCGCACCGCAAACGAGATGTCGCTGGCCCAGCCCGGAACAGAGAATTCCTCGACCGACAAGGCCGGCGGCAGAGCTGGATCAGCGAAAATCTTCTCCGGAAAGAGGTCGGCGATCTCGCGCCCGACCATCATCGTCGCCATGGCCTGACGTGTCAGCGAGGCGGTCGGCGCGCGCCCGACGAAACGGCCGTCGCGCATGACGATGACCTCGTCGGTGATGCGTTCGACCTCGTCGAGCTTGTGCGAGATGTAGACGACGGTGATGCCTTCCGCCCGCATCCGCTCGATCAGGGCGAAGAGCCTTCCGGCTTCGGACGGCGTCAGCGTCGCGGTCGGCTCGTCCATGATCAGCAGGCGGGCCTTTCGCGACAAAGCCTTGGCGATCTCGACGAGCTGCTTCTCGGCGACGATCAGGCGGCGCACCGGCGTATCCGGCGCTCGCGCCAACCCGACCTGCGCGAGCGCGGCCTCGGCCTCGCGGCGCATCGCCTCTTCGTCGAGAAGCCAGCCCTTGCGGCGCTCATGGCCGAGGAAGATGTTGCCGGCGATGGTCAGGTCCTCGGCCAGGTTGAATTCCTGGTGGATCAGGACGATGCCCTTTGCCTCGGCCTCGCGGGAACCGGAGAAGGCGACAGGCTCGCCGTCGATCAGGACGCGGCCCTCGCTCGGCTGCTCGTAGCCGGAGAGGATCTTCATCAGGGTCGATTTGCCGGCGCCGTTCTCGCCGAGCAGGCCGTAGACCTTGCCCGGTTCGAGGCTGAAGGAGACGCCGTGCAGCACCTCGACCGGGCCGAAGCGCTTGACGATGCCGTCGAAGGCGACAGCGAGGCCGGCTGTCGTGCTCATGCCGGGCCTCCGCTGCGAAGCGCCTCGCGCATCGCAAGCACGCCGGCGCCGATGAGGCCGGTCTCGGGACCGAGCGGTGCGGAAGTGATCTCGAGATGCCGCGTCGAGAGGGCGAGCGAGCGCTGGTTCACGCTTTGGCGGATCGCCGCGAGGAACATCGGGCCGATCGCCGAGACGCCACCGCCGATGAAGATATGCGAGGGGTTGTAGAAATTGACGAGCGCGGCGAGCACCTGGCCGATCAGGTGGCCCGAGCGGCGCACGATCGCATCGGCCTCGGCATCGCCGGCGCGGCTGGCCGCGCCGATATCGGCGGCTTCCAGCTGGTCTTTTGCGGCGAGGCGGTCCGCCAAAGAGGGGCTGCGGCCCGATTGAGCGGCCTCCATCCCCATGGCAACGATGGCGGGGGCGGCAGCCATGGCCTCGACGCAACCGCGATTGCCGCAGCGGCAGAGCGGGCCTTCGGGATCGGCGCAGATATGGCCGATATCGCCGGCCGAGCCCGTGGAGCCGCGATAGAGCTCGCCATGGCAGACGATGCCGCAGCCGATGCCGGTGCCGACCTTGATGACGAGGAAGTTCTCGATCTGCTTGCGCTGGCGCCAGAGCACGCCGAGCGCCATCAGGTTCACGTCGTTGTCGACGAAGATCGGCGCATCGGTAACCTCGCGCAGGTCCTCGCGGATGGCGTAGCTGTCCCAGCCCGGCATCAGCGGCGGATTGACCAGCTGGCCGGCGGCGAAATTGACCGGACCGGGCACGCCGATGCCGACGGCGAGCACGCGGTCGGGCGCAATGCCGTTCTGCGCCAGCATTGCCGGCAGCAGGGTCCGCAGCCGCGCCATGATCGGGCCGGGGCCGGCCTGAACATCGGCCTCCTGTGCATGGCGGGCGATGATGCCGAGATCGGGGCGGAGCAGAGCGATGTCGAGGCTGGTCGCGCCGATATCGATGCCGACGAGCACGCCGATGCGGCGATGGACGCAGAGGGTCTCGGGCCGCCGGCCGCCGGTGGAATGCTGGACGCCGGCCTCGTCGAGCAGGCCTTCCTCGATCAGCCCTGCGGCGATCGCATTGGTCTTGCTGCGCGAGAACTGCAGGCTGTCGGCGAGCGCATGGCGGGCGGCGCCCCCGGACCAGAAGGTGGCCTCGAGCAGCGCGAGCTCATCCGGGCTCAGCCTGTGCCAGGGCAGGGCGATCGCAGCCTCCTGTCGTTTCCCGCTCGGCCTTTTAGTGGCCGTTGCGTGCAGGCTAGGGGACGGCCTCGAAACGGCTCAAGACCGAACTTCAGCCTAATTCAGGCTGAAGTTGATTTGAAGGCGAGGTGGAGATCGTGCTGCGGCGATCTGGACGCCCGGCCGATCTCTGGGTGAAGCTGCGCGCAACGATGGAGGAACAGCCGATGTCGGCGACGATGCAGGGCCCCGCGATTTTTCTTGCCCAGTTCGCCGGCGACAAGGCGCCATTCGACAGTTGGGCCGGCATCACGGCCTGGGCTGCGAGTCTCGGCTATCGCGGCGTACAGCTCCCCAGTGGCGATCAGCGCTTCTTCGATCTGGAGAAAGCCGCGGCCTCGCAGGACTATTGCGACGAGATCGCCGGCGTGGCCCGCGAGAACGGCATCGCGATCACCGAGCTTTCGACACATATCCAGGGCCAGCTCGTCGCCGTTCATCCGGCCTATGATGCGGCCTTCGATGTTTTTGCGCCGGCGGAACTGCGCGGCAAGCCTGGGGAGAGGCAGGTCTGGGCCGTGGAGCAGATGAAGCTCGCAGCGAAAGCCTCGCGCTGGCTCGGGCTGTCGGGCTCGGTTAGCTTCACCGGCGCGCTGGCCTGGCCCTTCCTCTATCCCTGGCCGCAGCGGCCGGCCGGCCTCGTCGAGGAAGCCTTCGGCGAATTGGCGCGTCGCTGGCGGCCGATCCTCGACGTCTATGAGGAGGAGGGCGTCGATATCGGATTCGAGATCCATCCGGGCGAGGATGTCTTCGACGGCGCGACCTTCGAACTCTTCCTCGACCGGCTCGGCGGGCACAAGCGCTGCCGGATCAACTACGATCCCTCGCATTTCATGCTGCAGCAGCTCGACTATCTCGCCTTCATCGACATCTATCACGAGCGCATCAGCGCCTTCCATGTGAAGGATGCCGAGTTCCGGCCGGACGGCCGGCAGGGCGTCTATTCCGGCTTCTCGCCCTGGATCGGCCGGGCCGGGCGCTTCCGCTCGCTCGGAGACGGGCAGGTCGATTTCAAGGCGATCTTCTCCAAGCTCGCGCAGTACGGCTTCGACGGCTGGGCCGTGCTCGAATGGGAGTGCGCCCTGAAGCATCCCGAGGACGGCGCGCGCGAGGGCGCCCGCTTCATCGCCGACCATATCATCCGCGTGACCGAGACCGCCTTCGACGATTTCGCCGGCGGCGGCGATCCGGGGCTGGCGCGGCGGATGCTGGGGCTCGACTAGCGCTCCCGCCTGCGGTCTGCACAGAACCTGCACGAAAATACTGAGTTTCTGCCGATCTCGGCGATCTCCGCTGCAAACGGCCGTCGCATCGATGGCGGATGGCGGACATCATCGCTCCAGCACCGTTCTCGTCGAGACTGCCGCGCCGGCTCGTCCGAGACGGCTGGTGGCTGGAAGCGGTGATGCGGCCCGCCTGTGCCGAAATCCTCGCCTTTCCAATCCGGCCTCGGGCCGTGACCGAAGGCGTCGCCAGCCGAGACGAACGCCCATGTCAGCCTATGCACCAGAAAGCCCCGCTGCCCTCCGCCCCGGAAAGCGGCCGCTAGGATCGCTGGCCCTTCAACTGACGGGCGCCGCCGCACTCGTCGCGCTCGCCGATTTTCTGTTCTACGACCGCGCGGTCGGGCTCTCGCTGGCGCTGTTTCTGCTGGGACTCGGCGCGGCTTCCGCCTGCCTCAACCATGTGCGCGCCGGCTCGACGCGACGCATGGGCGCTCTCGTGTTGTTCGGGGCGGGGCTGCTGCCGATCCTTGAGGATGTCGGCCCGCTTTCGATCCTGATAGCGCTGACGGCGACGGCCGTCTTCGCGAGGATGCTGAGCGAGGCGAGGGCGCTCTCCTGGCAGGAGCACCTGCGCGCCGCGCTGCGCATGCCATTTTCCGGCGCATTCAGGCTGCTGGGCGACCTCGCCCGTGCGCGCCGTGCCTCGCTGCGTGGCAGGAAGGGAGAGGGCGTTATCGCCCTGACACTAGGCTGGGCCATCCCGCTTGGCCTCTGTGGCGTCTTTGCCGCCCTGTTCGTCTCGGCCAATCCGCTGCTGGAACGCTGGGTGAATCATGTCGATCTCAATGCCCTGCTGACGAAACTCCTGTCATGGCGCGCCGCATTCTGGATCTTGGTCCTGTGCTTGATCTGGCCTGTGGTCCGGATGCGATCGCTGCGCCGCAAGCGCCGCGCAGCAATGGAGACGGTCGCGCTGATCCGCCCGCAAGAACTGCTCGGCGACCGCACGGTGCGTCGCTCGCTGATCCTGTTCAACGGGCTCTTCGCGATCCAGACGGTGATGGATATCGCCTATCTCTGGGGCGGCGTGGCGCTGCCTGCCGGCATGAGCCATGCGACTTATGCTCATCGCGGAGCCTACCCGCTGATCGTGACGGCCTTGCTCGCAGCAGCCTTCGTGGTGGCCGCGGTGCGTCCGGACGGAGCGGCGGCGCGAGACAGGCTGGTCCGGCCGCTGGTCCTCGCCTGGGTAGGGCAGAACGTCATGCTGGTCATGTCGGCGCTGCGGCGGCTCGACCTCTATGTCGCCGCCTATTCGCTGACCTCGCTCAGGCTCGCGGCCTTCGTCTGGATGCTGTTGGTCGCGATCGGCCTCGTCCTGATCCTCGTGCAGATCCTGACGCAGCGGAGCGTCAGCTGGCTCGTCTCGGCGAATGCCCTGGCGTTGGCACTGACGCTCTATGGCTACAGCTTCGTCGACACGGCCGTCGTGATCGCCAATTACAATATCCGGCACTCTTTCGAGATGCGCGGCGAGGGCAAGTCGCTCGATATCGGCTACCTCTTCGACCTTGGCCCCAGCGCCATCCGGGCGATCGATCGCTATGCGCCGCGGATCGTGGCCGCAAGGGGAAGTGCCGCTGCGCACTCGTCCTGGGCATCTCCGTATGGGATCGCGGCCCGACGCGACCGTCTGGCTTCAGATCATCGTCAATCTCAGGTCGACTGGCGCGTCTGGAGCTTTCGCGGATGGCGGCTGTCGCGATATTTGGCTAACACCCCTGTAGCGCCGTTCCCGGCGAAGCCGGCCGCGCCGGCAGGCAATTCCTGAGGCAGACGGCATGGCGCCCCGCATTCTCGTGGTCGACGACGACAGCCACATCCGGGACGTGATCTGCTTCGCGCTCGAGAAGGCAGGAATGACCACAACCACGGCGCATGACGGCCTGCGGGCGCTCGACGCCTTCAGGCGCCAGCCGGCGGAACTGATCGTGCTCGATATCGGCATGCCGGAAATGGATGGGCTGGAGGTCTGCCGGCAGATCAGGCGCTCCTCCGAGGTGCCGATCCTGTTCTTGTCGGCGCGCGACGACGAAATCGACCGGGTGCTAGGGCTGGAGATCGGCGGCGACGACTATGTCACAAAGCCGTTCAGCCCGCGCGAGCTGGTCGCCCGCGTCAACGTGATCCTGAAGCGCGTGCGGCAAGGGCAGCGCAAGGAGAGCGAGGTGGAGACGCCCCTGTCCTGGGGGGCGCTCAGCCTCGACACGGGCGCCCATGCCGCCCGCTTCGCCGCGCGGGACCTGCCCCTGACCGCGATCGAGTTCGCGATCCTGCGCGCACTGATCGCGAGGCCACGGCACGTCTTCAGCCGCGAGCAGATTCTCGATCATGCCTATGGCAGCGCGATCCATGTCGCCGACCGGACGATCGACAGCCATATCCGCAACATCCGTGCGAAGCTCGCCAAGGCCGGCTGCGAGAGCGCGATCGAGACTGTGCATGGCGTCGGCTTCCGGCTCGGGCGCTGCGAGGCTCCAGCGTGACCACGCAGGGCGCGGCACCTGTCCGGGTCAAGGCCAAGTGGCGGCCGAGCCTGAGCCTGATGGTCTTCATGATGCTGACGGCGGTGCTGGCGCTGCCCTTCGTCGGCCTGTTCTTCTTCCGCATCTACGAGAACCAGCTCGTGCATCAGGCGGAATCGGAATTGATCGCCCAGAGCGCGGCTCTGGCCGCGACGATCCAGCAGGACCTGCGGAGCCATCTGCCGCCGGGGACGCTGCTGGGAGCGCAGGTTCCGCCGGAAACAGGGCGTTACGGCAATGAAGAGCTCGCTCCGCTGCTGCCGTCGCTCGATCTGGCGCGGGACCGGCTGCTGCCGCGCCGGCCCGATGCACAGGCCGCGACCGTTCCGGCGAGCGAGGCCTATCGCGCCGCTGGCGGGCGGATCGAGCCGCTTCTTGTCGCGACGCAGAAGGTGACGCTGGCCGGTTTCCGCCTGCTCGATCCGCAGGGCGTCGTCATCGCCGGGCGCGGCGAGGTCGGCCAGTCGCTTGCCCATGTCGAGGAGGTGGCGGAGGCACTCAAGGGGCGGTTCGCCGCGATGTTGCGCTTGCGCATCTCCAAGAACGAACCGCCGCCGATCTATTCGCTCAGCCGCGGCACTGGCGTCAGGGTCTTCACGGCCATGCCGGTCGTGCTCGACGGCCGCGTTGCGGCGGTGCTCTATGCCTCGCGCACGCCGAGCAATGTCTTCCGCCATCTCTACGAGGAGAAGGGCAAGGTCGTCGCCGCAGGTCTCTCCGTCGCGGCGCTGACCCTGTTGATCGGGCTCGCCTTCCACCGCACGATCACGCGGCCGGTCAAGGAGCTGATCGCCCGCACCGATGCGATCGGGAAGGGCGATCGCACGGCGCTGCGGCCGCTCGACCATCACGGCACCGCCGAATTCGCGATGCTCTCGCAGAGCTTCCTCGACATGGCGGGGGCGCTCGCGAACCGCTCCGATTTCGTTGCGACCTTCGCCGCCCATGTCTCGCATGAGCTGAAATCACCGCTGACCTCGATCGAGGGCGCAGCCGAGCTTCTGCGCGAGGATGTCGACACCGGTGCGATGACGGATGCGGAGCGGAGACGCTTCCTCGACAACATCGCTGCCGATGCCAAAAGGCTGACGACGATCACCAATCGCCTGCGCGAACTGGCTCGCGCCGAGGAGCCGCCGACGGGCGGGCGGGCGAGCGTGGGGCAGGCGATCGAGGCGCTGCGGTCGGTTGTCTCAGGGCTTTCGATCGAGGCTGGTGGCGAGCTGATGGCGCCGGTCGGTATCTCGTCGGAGAACCTGCGGATCGTGTTGGCGCATCTGGCGGATAACGCGCTTCAGCATGGCGCGGCCCGCTTCGCTATCGACGTGTCGCGTGAAGACGGGGCGCTACGCCTCGACATCCGCGATGACGGGCCGGGAATATCGCCGAACAACCGGGCGCAGGTCTTCGACAGCTTCTTCACGACGCGGCGCGACAGCGGCGGCACCGGCATGGGGCTCGCCATCGTGCAGACGATGCTAACGGCGCATGGCGGTTCGATCACGCTCGTCGAGAGCGAGCAAGGCGCGCGTTTCGCGGTGATGCTGCCGACAGCTTAGGGCTTCAGGACAGGCGCCGGTCGAGCGTATCCGCGATACGCTCCACAAGCGCGGCATGCTCCGCCAGCAAATCCTGAAGCGGGCCGATCGGGCGGAAGGCGCGCGCGTCCTGCGCCTCCTCGCCCTCGTTCTCCCAGGCCTCGACCGCCTCGTCGGCAGCCGTCAGCCAGGTTTCGAGGGATGTTCCATCGAACGGCGCGCCTGCTTCCAGCGCCAGCCGCTCAGCGATCCGGCGGCGAAGCTCGTCCCGGGCGGCACGAAGCGCGTCGAGTTCGTCGGTATAGCGCATGGAAAGCCGCTGACCGCTCAGTGCACGGTGGCGAGGTCGTCGTCGTCCGGATCGATCAGACGGTCGAGGCCAAGCTGCTCGACGCCATCCGTGAACTCGGCAAAGGCGTCGGCATCGGTGGCGAAGGAATCCTGCCAGACGGTCGAGCCGCCTTCCTCGTCGATGAGCTCGAGGGTCCAGCCGTCGGTGCCCTCGATCTTGTAGATCTCCACGCGCACGGTCAGGCCGTCATGAGTAAAGGTCTGCGACAGGGGCGAGCGGATGATGTCGGGGAAATCAGTCATTGCCGCAGTCTAGCAGCTTCGTCGGAAGGGCGCAGCCGTCGCCGGCCGCGCCCCCGTCATTCACTCAGCGGCGGTCGCGGGGGCCGCTTCCGGGCGGCGCCAGCGCCGTACAAGGCGCACGACCACGACATAAAGCAGCGGCACGAAGAACACGCCGATCACGGTCGCGGCGATCATGCCGCCCATCACGCCGATACCGATCGAGTTCTGGCTCCCCGATCCAGCGCCCGTGGCAACGGCCAAAGGCGTCACGCCCAGCACGAAGGCGAGCGAGGTCATCAGGATCGGCCGCAGGCGCTGGCGCGCCGCTTCCAGCGTCGCCTCGACGAGGCCCTTGCCCTTGGCTTCCTGCTCGATCGCGAACTCGACGATCAGGATCGCGTTCTTGGCCGCGAGGCCGATCGTCGTCAGCAGGCCGACCTTGAAATAGACGTCGTTGGTCTGGCCGAACAGCGTTGCCGCGAGCAGGGCGCCGAAGATGCCGATCGGCACCGAGAGCATGACGGCGAACGGGATCGCCCAGCTTTCATAGAGCGCCGCAAGGCAGAGGAAGACGACGAGCATCGAGATGGCGTAGAGCGCCACCGCCTGGCTGCCGGAGAGCCGCTCCTGGAAGGACAGGCCCGTCCATTCATGGCCGAAGCCGGTAGGCAGCTGCGTCATCAGCCGGTCGATTTCCTCCATCGCCGCGCCCGAGCTGACGCCGGCCGCGGCTGCGCCCTGCATCTGGACCGCCGACGCACCGTTATAGCGCTCCAGCCGCGGCGAGCCGTAGGTCCAGCGCCCGGAGGAGAAGGCCGAGAACGGCACCATCTCGCCGCCCTGGTTGCGGACATACCAGCGCCCGATATCGCCGGGCTGCATGCGGAAGGGCGCATCGGCCTGGACATAAACCGATTTCACCCGGCCGCGATCGATGAAGTCGTTGACATAGGCCGAGCCCCAGGCCGTCGACAGCGTGTTGTTGATCGCCGCCAGCGGCAAAGTGAGAGCGCTCGCCTTCTCCTGATCGATCTCGACGGCGTATTGCGGCGTATCCTCCTGCCCGTTCGGGCGCGTGCCGGTGAGCTGCTTGCTCTGCGCTGTGAGGCCGAGCAGCTGGTTGCGGACTTCCATCAGGCGCGTATGGCCGGCGCCTGCGATATCCTGCAGGTAGAAATCGAAGCCTGCCGTATTGCCGAAGCCCTGGATCGCCGGCGGAGCCAGCGCGTAGACCGTGCCGTCCTTGATCCCGCGGAAGGCCCCCATGGCGCGGCCCGCGATCGCCTGCGCCGTCGCCTGCTTGCCGACGCGCTCGGCGAAGGGCTTCAGGCGCACGAAGGCGAGGCCGACGTTCTGGCCTTGGCCGCCGAAGCCGAAGCCGGCGACGGTCAGCACGCCCTCGACGAGGTCCTTCTCCTTTTCGAGATAGTGCTTCTGCACCTGATCGAGCACGCGCAGCGTCCGGTCCTGCGTCGCGCCGACGGGTAATTGCACGCTGGTCAGAAGGATGCCCTGGTCCTCGTCCGGCAGGAAGGAGGAGGGCATACGGGCGAAGAGCCAGGCCATGCCGCCGCCGATCAGCAGGAACACCATCAGGAAGCGCATCGGCCGCGCGATCATCGCGGCAACGCCGGAGCGATAGCCGTTGGTCGTGCGCTCGAAATTGCGGTTGAACCAGCCGAAGAAGCCCTTGCGCGGGCCGTGGTCGCCGACGGGCTTCAGCAGCGTCGCGCAGAGCGCCGGGGTCAGCACCAGCGCGACGACGACGGAGAGCGCCATCGCGGTCACGATCGTCACCGAGAACTGTCGGTAGATCACGCCGACCGAGCCGCCGAAGAAGGCCATCGGCACGAACACGGCCGATAGCACGGTGGCGATGCCGACCAGCGCGCCGGTGATCTCGCCCATCGACTTGATCGTCGCTTCCTTGGGCGAGAGCTTCTCCTCCTGCATCACGCGCTCGACATTTTCGACCACGACGATGGCGTCGTCGACGAGAAGACCGATGGCAAGCACCATCGCGAACATGGTCAGCGTGTTGATCGAATAGCCAGCGAGCGCCAGCACGCCGAAGGTGCCGAGCAGCACGACAGGCACCGCCAGCATCGGGATGAACGTCGCGCGCAGGTTCTGCAGGAAGACATACATCACGATGAAGACGAGAATGATCGCCTCGAACAGCGTGTGCACGACCTTCTCGATCGAGAGCGTCACGAAGGGCGTGGTGTCGTAGGGGTAGGTGACCTCGACGCCTTCCGGCAGCGTCTGCTTCAGCCGCTCGATCGTCGCGGTCACCGCCTTGGCGGTATCGATCGCGTTGGCGCCGGTGGCGAGGCTGACGGCGAGGCCAGTCGTCGGCTTGCCGTTGTAGAACGAGACGGTGTCGTAGCTCTTGGCGCCGAGCTCGACGCGGGCGACGTCGTTCAGGCGCACGATCGAGCCCGACGAGCCGCTCTTGAGGATGATGTTCTCGAACTGCTGCACCGTCTGGAGCCGCGAGAGCGCGGTCACGGTGGCGTTGAGCTGCTGGCCGCGGACCTGGGGCAGGCCGCCGAGCTGGCCGGCCGACACTTGCGTGTTCTGCGCCTCGATCGCAGCAGCGATATCGGCCGGCATCAGTGCATATTTCCGCAGCTTGTCCGGGTCGAGCCAGATGCGCATGGCGTAGCCGGCGCCGAAGAGCTGGGTCGTGCCGACGCCTTCGACGCGCTTCAGCGTGTCGTTGAGCGTCGAGTCAACATAGTCGGCGAGGTCGGTGGTCGACATCCGCCCGTCCTTCGAGACGAAGGCGACGACCATCAGGAAGCCGGTGGAGGCCTTGGCGACCGAGATGCCGGTGCTCTGCACCACGGCCGGGAGCTGGCGCGTCACGAGCTGCAGCTTGTTCTGCACCTGCATCTGCGCGACGTCGGGATCGGCCTGGCTGTTGAAGGTCAGGGTGATCTGGGCGTTGCCGGTCGAGGTCGATGTCGCCGTCATGTATTGCAGGTTGTCGAGGCCGGTCATGCCCTGCTCGATGACCTTGGTCACCGAATTCTCGACGGTCTGCGCGTCGGCGCCGGGATAATTGGCGCTGATCTGGACGGTCGTCGGCGCGATCTGCGGATATTGCGAGATCGGCAGCGTGCGCAGGGCCAGAAGCCCCGCCAGCATGATGACGATGGCGATGACCCAGGCGAAGATCGGGCGTTCGATGAAGAAGCGCGACATGGCGTCAGTTCTTCGCCGTGTTGCCGGCGGCGGGCAGCTCGGCCCGGCGATTGGCGGATTTGAGCTCGCCGGTAGCCTCGTCGACGCTGACCTCGTTCACGGTCACGGTCTGGCCCGGGCGCACGAGCTGCCCGCCCTCGACGATGATGCGCTCGCCATCCTTGACGCCGCTATCGACCAGCCAGTTGTTGCCGATATTGCGGCGGGTGGCGAGCACGCGCTCCTCGACCTTGCCCTCGGCCGAGACGAACTTCGCGGTCGCCTCGCCCTTGGTGTTGCGGCCGACCGCGCGCTGCGGCAGCAGGAAACTGTTCTCGGCGATGCCTTCCTGGATCACCGCGCGGACGAACATGCCCGGCAGCAGAATCCGCTCCGGATTGGGGAACTCGGCGCGGACCGTGAAGGTGCCGGTGGTCTCGTCGATATTGGCCTCGGCGAATTCGAGCTTGCCGGACTGCGCATAGGCATCGCCGGTGTCGAGCTTGAGCTTCACCGCGACATTGGGACCCGTGAACTTTAGCCGGCCGGAGGCGATGTCGTTGCGGAATTTCAGCAGGTTGGTGCTCGACTGGGTGACATCGACATTGATCGGATCGAGCTTGCGGATCGTCGTCAGGATCGCCGCCTGGTTGGCGGTGACGAGTGCGCCCTGCGTCAGGGCCGACTTGTCGATGCGCCCATCGATCGGCGCAGTCACCTTCGTGTAGGCGAGGTTGATTTTGGCCGTCTCGACATTGGCCTTGGCGGCGGCGACATCGGCCTGGGCCTGGCCGAGCGTCGCAGCGGCGTCGTCAGCGTCCTGCTTGCTGCCGGCATTGCGCTGGAGCAATTCGCGATAGCGATCGGCCCGCACCTGCGCGTTGGCGACGGCGGCCTCGGCCTTGTGCTGGGCGGCCAGCGCGCTGTCGAGCGCGGCCTGATAGGGCGCCGGGTCGATCTCGTAGAGCACGTCGCCGGCCTTGACCTCGCTGCCCTCGCGATAGAGCCGCGCCTTGATGATACCGCTGACCTGCGGCCTGATCTCGGCCGTGAGGCTTGCCGAGACGCGGCCCGGCAGCTCGGCCGTGATCGCGACCGGCTGCGGATGCAGCGTGACGACACTGACCTGCAACTGCGGCTGCGGCGGAGGCGCCGCCTTATCCGAATTGCAGGCCGCCAACGCGGCCGCAAGGAGGAGGGCGCCCGGCAAGGCATAACGGGATGACGACGGGGCGCGCTCGGCCAGCATGCAGGCTCTCTTTTCGGAAACTGAAGAGTTTCTTATCTCTTGATTTCTCTGCCTGTCAAATTCAAGAATGCGGCACGATGACGGGCGCGACGATGACAAGCGATAAAAATGGCGAGATCGAAGGGCGGCAGGCCCGCTCACGCGGGCGGCCAAAGACCCGGTCGGATGAGGCCGAACGGCAGCGGATCGTGCGCACGGCGCGCGAGCTGTTTCTCGACGTCGGCTACGGCGGCTCCACGATGGACGCAGTGGCGGCGCGCTGCGGCGTCTCCAAGCGCACGCTCTATCAGCTGTTCCCGGCCAAGACCGACCTGTTTCGCGCGATGATGGCCGATCACCGGCGTTCGATGCTGGCCCTGCCGCGTCCGGAAGGCGAGGATTTGCCCTTGTTGGAGGTGCTCGCCGCGATCTTCCGCCTCGACATCGATGAAATCGACAACCACGAGCGCCTGGCCTTCATCAGGCTTGTTCTCGCCGATTCGGACCGCTTCAGCGAGATCGGAGAGTTGATCGTGCAGGAGGGAGCCGAGCCCGCGCGCCGCCTTCTCGAAGACTGGCTTTCAGCTCAGCAGGTGCGCGGCGCGCTCCGTGCCTTTCCGGCGGATGCGCTGGCGCGCATGCTGATGGACATGATCTTCTCGGTGCTGATCAAGCGCTTTCCGGGAGACCGGCTGCTGACTGTCGAGGACCGCGCCCGGCACGCACGACTGTGCCTTGAGGTGTTTCTGGAGGGCGCGGCGGCAAAGGTTGGGTGAACGGAGCAAATCGACTGCCGACAAGGGCACGCAGAAACATGTGCCTAAATCGGTTTCAAAATGACGACATCGGGTTTGCCGGGCCACAAGAAGTGGCTGGGGGACTAGGATTCGAACCTAGACAACCAGAGTCAGAGTCTGGGGTCCTACCGTTAGACGATCCCCCAACGACAGGGCGCTTGGTGCCGCGCCGCGTTGGTGAGCCGGGGTCTAATCAATGCGATCCGGCTTGGCAAGAGCAGAATTCACCGTCGATGAGAAACGCTTCACAGAAACGACGTCAGCACCGTTCACGGGGCACAACTCCGCTCGCTTTCGTTCGTGCCATGAATATCGGTTGCGCTGCCGATCTGCGTAGGGCGCATGCAGCTCGCCTTGCGCGGCACCGCCCTCTTCGGAGAACATCACAGCATGAATCAGCAAGAAGCCGCCGCCGCGCTCTCCGTCTGGGTTGCGCTTGAAAGTCCCACCAGCCATGCCGCCGGGCTGAATGGCATGATGGACCTCGTCCAGAAGGAGGTCGCGGGGCTGCCGATCGCGGTCGAGCGCATTCCCGGCCGCGACGGGCTCGGCGATATGGTCATGCTGCGTGCCGGGCTCGACAATGGCCAGCACGCCGTCGCCGTGATGTCGCATCTCGATACCGTGCATCCGGTCGGCACCAGTTCCAAGGAACTGCCTGTCAGAATCGAGGGCGACCGACTCTATGGCCCCGGCGTCTACGACATGAAGGGCGGTGCCTGGCTCGCCCTGCAAGCCTTCAAGCAGGTCGCTGTGGCCGGCTCGGCCAAGCGGCCGATGGTCTTCCTGTTCACGCCGGACGAGGAGATCGGCTCGCCGACCAGCCGCGCGCTGATCGAGGAGATCGGCAAGGGATCGAAGGCCGTGCTCGTCACCGAGCCGGCGCGGCAGGGCGGCAAGATCGTGACCGCGCGCAAGGGTGTCGGCCGCTTCGACGTCCGGTTGGAAGGCCGGCCGGCCCATGCCGGTTCGAAGCATGCCGACGGGCGCAGCGCCATCCGCGAGGCGGCGCACCAGATCCTCGCGATCGAGGGCATGACGGATTATGCGCGCGGCATCACCACCAGCGTCGCGCTGATCGGCGGCGGCACGGCGGCGAACGTCATCCCGCAGCATGCCTGGTTCAGCGTCGATTGCCGCGTGACCACGCTTGCCGACGGCACGATGATGGAGAACCGCATCCTCAGCCTGAAGCCGCATGATCCCGATGTTGCCTTGCGCATCACCGGCGGCATGAACCGGCCGCCCTATGAGAAGTCGGCGGAGGTCGCCGCCTTGTTCGAACTGGCGCGCAACGTCGCCGCCGATGTCGGCTTCGACCTGCAGGATTGCCCGATGACCGGCGGCGGTTCGGACGGCAATTTCACCGCGGCGCTCGGCGTGCCCACCCTCGACGGCCTCGGCATCGACGGCGACGGCGCGCATACGCTGCAGGAATACGGGCTGATCTCGTCGATCGCGCCGCGCCAGGCGCTGATGAAGGGCCTGCTGGAGACGATCTGAGAGCGGGCTGCTCCTCTCAGCAGCAGACAAGAAAAAAGCCCCTCGCATCGCGAGGGGCTTTTTCATATCGGGAGTTGCCGAAGCCTCAGGCTTCCGGCTCGCCCATGCCGCCGGCAGCGAGGAATTTCTCGAGCCAGTGGATGTTGTAGTCGCCGTTGAGGATGTCCGGGTTGCGCACCAACGTGCGGAACAGCGGCAGCGTCGTGTCGACGCCGTCGACGACGAACTCGTCAAGCGAGCGGCGCAGGCGCATCAGGCATTCGTCGCGGTTGCGGCCATGGACGATCAGCTTGCCGACGAGCGAGTCGTAATGCGGCGGGATCGAATAGCCCTGATAGGCCGCCGAATCGACGCGCACGCCAAGGCCGCCCGGGGTGTGGAACGAGGCGATCTTGCCGGGCGAGGGACGGAAGGTCGCATGATGCTCGGCATTGACCCGGCACTCGATGGCATGACCCTCGATGACGATGTCGGACTGCTTGAGCGAGAGCGGGGCGCCCGCGGCGATGCGGATCTGCTCGTTAACGAGGTCGATCCCCGTAATCATCTCGGTCACGGGATGCTCGACCTGGATGCGGGTATTCATCTCGATGAAGTAGAACTCGCCGTCCTCGTAGAGGAATTCGATCGTGCCGGCGCCGCGATATTGCAGCTCGCGCATCGCCTTGGCGCAGATCTCGCCGATCCGGTCGCGCTCGCCGGCGTTCAGCGCGGGCGAGGGGCCTTCCTCCCAGACCTTCTGGTGGCGGCGCTGCAAGGAGCAGTCGCGCTCGCCGAGATGGATGGCGTTGCCGCGGCCGTCGCCCAGCACCTGGATCTCGATATGGCGCGGCTTCTCGAGATACTTCTCGATATAGACCGCGTCGTCGCCGAAATTGGCCTTGGCCTCGCTGCGGGCGGTGGCGAGCAGGACGGCGATCTCGTCCTCGGTGCGAACCACCTTCATGCCCTTGCCGCCGCCGCCTGAGGCGGCCTTGATGATCACGGGCAGGCCGATCTCGCGAATGATGCGCAGCGCCTCGGCCTCGTCGGCGACGCCGCCTTCGGAGCCCGGCACGCAGGGGATGCCGAGGCGCTTCGCGGTGCGCTTGGCCTCGATCTTGTCGCCCATCGAGCGGATATGCTCGGCCTTGGGGCCGATGAAGGTGATGTTGTGCCGGTCCAGGATGTCGGCGAAGCGGGCGTTCTCGGAGAGAAAGCCGTAACCGGGATGGACCGCATCGGCGCCGGTGATCTCGCAAGCCGCGATCAGGGCGGGGATGTTGAGATAGCTCTCGCGGGCCGGCGGCGGCCCGATGCAGACGCTCTCGTCGGCGAGGCGCACATGCATGGCGTTGGCGTCGGCCGTGGAATGCACCGCGACGGTCGCGATGCCGAGCTCCTTGGCGGCGCGCAGCACGCGCAGCGCGATCTCTCCACGATTGGCGATCAGGATCTTGTCGAACATCTTGAAACCCAAATCGGACCCGGCGGCGCGCGGCGCCACGCTCACTCGATCACCAGCAGCGGCTCGCCGTATTCGACCGGCTGGCCGTCCTCGACCATGATGGCCGTGACCTTGCCGGCGCGGGGCGCGACGATGTCATTGAAGGTCTTCATCGCCTCGACGAGGAGGATGCGCTCACCCTGCTTCACGATGCTGCCGATCTCGACGAAGGGTTTGGCATCGGGCGAGGGGCGGCGATAGGCGGTGCCGACCATCGGGGAGGGCACGGCGCCGGGATGGGCGGCGGTCGGCTTGGCATCGGCGGGCGCCACGGCAACGGCAGCGCCCGGAGCCGGCATCGCGACCATCGGGGCTGCGGCGGGGACCTGGACGGTCGTCGAGATGTTGCGGGCGACGCGGACGCGCAGATCGCCCTTCTCGACCTCGATCTCGGTGAGATCGGTCTGGTTCAGCAGCTCTGCGAGCTCGCGGACAAGTTCGGGGTCGATCGGGCTCTTGGTCGCCATGGCGGGTATCACCGTCTTCTTCGGATATTCGGATGGAGGCGACGATTGGGCCGCGCTCCCGTTCAAACAGGTTCAGGCGGCCTTCGCCGCCCGCTTTTCCAGCAGCGGCACGATCGCGTCGAGAGCGAGATCATAGCTCGCGACGCCGAAGCCGCAGATCACGCCGACGCAGACCGGCGCCATGTAGGAATGGTGCCGGAATTCCTCGCGTGCATGTACGTTGGAGATATGGACCTCGATCGCCAGCGCATCGACGCCCTTAATCGCGTCGCGCAAGGCCACCGAGGTATGGGTATAGGCGCCCGCATTGATGATGACGCCGGCACCGGCAAGGCCCGCCTGCTGGATGAAGGTGACGAGCTCGCCCTCGAAATTGGTCTGGCGGAAGGTGAGATCGACGCCAGCAACCTCGGCCTTGCGGCGCAGGCGTTCCTCGACGCCGGCCAGCGTGACCGCGCCATAGGTTCCGGGCTCGCGGGTTCCGAGCAGGTTGAGATTGGGTCCGTTCAGGACGTGGACGGCGACCATCGAAGGCGTTGATTCCGGCACCGCGCGCGGGCGGCAGGAGCCGCCCTCATAAACGTTGAAGGCCGGCAGGGGAAGCCTGAAGCTCCCTGCCGGCCCTGCGGATCGTGTTGAAACGACGGTTCAGCCGGCGCAGTCGGTCTTGCCGCAGCGGCGCACCGAATCGATCTTCTGCTTGAGGGCGGCCTGGCCGACCGCGCCGAAGACGATCTCGTCGCCGATGATGAAGGCGGGCGTGCCGGTGAGGCCGAGACGGTCGCCGAGCGCGACGGTGTCCTCGATCGCGGCCTTCGTGGCGGGCGCCTCCATGTCCTTCTTCAGCTGCGCGACGTCGGCGCCGGCCTCCTTGGCGATGTCGAGCGCCTTGGCGGCGTTGATCTTGCCCTTCACGGCCATCAGCTTGTTGTGGAACTCGAAATATTTCGGGCCCTGGAGCTGGTTCTTGGCGGCGATCGCGACGCGGCTGGCCTCGACCGAATCAGGTCCGAGGATCGGGAAGTCCTTGAGCACGACGCGCAGCTTCGGGTCGGCCTTGGAGAGCGCGGTCACGTCCTCCATCGCCCTTTTGCAGTAGCCGCAATTGTAATCCATGAACTCGACGAGGGTGATGTCGCCCTCGGGGTTGCCTATGATGACCGAGGTCGCGGGATCGGTGATGCGGGCCTTCTCGGCCGCTACCGCGTTGCGCTGGGCATCGGCCTGGGCGACCGTGTTGCGGCGCTCCAGCTCGATCAGGGCGTCCTGGATGATCTCGGGATTCTTCAGGATCGTCTCGCGGATCAGGTCGGTCACCGCCTTGCGCTGCTCGGGCGAGAGCGACTGGCCCTGCGCCATGGCCGGCGCGGCGGAGGCCGCGAGCCACAGGCTCAGCGCGACGGCGGCAGGCCGCAGGCAGGCGCGCGCCAGGCTGGTGAGGGTCGGGAAAGCCATCTCGTCATCCTTTTCAAAGCCGCCGGGCGGTAAACCGCGACCGAAGCAGCGCTTCCAGCCGCGAGCTTGTGGGTGTTCGGGGGGAGAAGGTCAAATCACAGCTCTGCCACCGGATGCGGCCGATGGTTGCAGGCCGCCACAGGCTCGGCTACGCGAGCGGGCCTCTTCGCGAAACCGGACAAGCCGATGCAGAAGCCCCTGATTGCGCCCGCCGCCTTGCCCGCTCTCGCCGAGCGGGCCGAACGCGTCGCGCCCTTCATCGTCATGGACGTGATGAACCAGGCGGCGGCCATCGAACGCCGCGGCGGCTCTGTCGTGCATATGGAGGTCGGCCAGCCCTCGGCGCCGACGCCGGCCTCGATCCGCGCCGCGGCAGCCCGCGCGTTGGAACATGGCCGGATCGGATATACGCAGGCGCTCGGCACGGATTCGCTGAGGGATCGCATCGCGCGGCATTATCAGGACGCTTATGGCGTCCAAGTGGCGGCCGAGCGTGTCGTGGTCACGACAGGCTCGTCTGGCGGCTTCATCCTCGCCTTCCTCGCCTGCTTTCAGCCGGGTTCGCGGATCGCCATCACGGCACCGGGCTATCCGGCCTACCGCAATATCCTGATCGCGCTCGGGCTGGAGCCTGTCGCGATCGAGGTCGGCCCCGAGACGCGTTTCGCGCTGACGCCGGACCTGATCGAGCGTGCCCATCGCGAGAAGCCGCTCGCCGGCGTGCTGACCATGAGCCCAGCGAACCCGACCGGCGTGGTGATGACGCCGGAGGCTATCGCCGATGTCGCTGCCTGCTGCCGCAGGCTCGGGCTCTGGTACATCTCCGACGAGATCTATCACGGCCTGACCTACGAGACCCCGGCGACGACGGCGCTGGCCGCCGATCCCGATGCGATCATCGTCAATTCCTTCTCCAAGTATTACTGCATGACGGGCTGGCGGGTCGGCTGGCTCGTCGTGCCGCAGCGGCTGGTGCGCACGATCGAGCGGCTGCAGCAGAATTTCTCGATCTCGGTGCCCTATCTCAGCCAGGTGGCGGGCGAGGCGGCCTTCGATGCGACAGAGGAATGCGAGGCGATCAAGGCGGGCTATGCCGAAAACCGCGCCTTTCTGCTGAAGGCCCTGCCGGAGATCGGCCTCGGCGACTTTCTGCCCGTGGACGGCGCCTTCTACATCTATCTTGATATCGGCCGGTACTCGAACGATTCCATGGCCTTCTGCCGCAGCGTGCTTGAAGAGGCCGGCGTCGCGATCACACCCGGGCTCGATTTCGACGAGGCGCGGGGCGCGCGCACGATCAGGCTCTCCTTCGCCGGCTCGCTTGGCGAATGTGAGGAGGCGGTGACGCGGATCGGCGCCTGGATGAAGAAGCGTTGAGGCGCGGTTTTCTCTGTCCCGCGAACGGCTTGCCAGAATTCGCGGAATCTCAGCATTCTGTACCCGTGGGATAGCGCGGAGGCCTGCCATGAACGTCGCTGCACCGGGCGCATCCGTCCCGCGACGAAGCTTTGCCCGACGGCTGGCCGTGCTCGGCTGGCTGGCGCTCGCCTTCACATGTCTCTCTCCGGTCATGCCCGCGATGGCCGAGGGCCAATCCACCGTCGTCCTCAACTTGCGCGGCGATGAGACGCCCGAGGCGATACGGAGGATGGTCGATGCCCTGTCCGCGCCGGGGCGACAGGTCGAGATTAGGGTCGGTGGCGCGACGGCGGCACCCGTCGCTGCGGCGCCGGCGGAGCCCGCCAGCAAGACCAAGCCTGTCGCTGCTCAACCCGCACCGGCTCCGTCCATGGCGGACGAGGACGGCTTCCAGGCCGAGGTCAACGCGCTCGTCGATCGCTTCGTCGACGGAGTCGAATATGGCGGCACCTCGATACCTGCGATCAGCGAATTGCCGGACAGCTGGGGGCGTGCCTGGCTGCGCAATCTCAATGGCCGCGAAGGCGCGTCCGCTGGCTGGCGCATCCTGGGGATCATCGGCCTGGCGCTCGTCGCCGCTTTCACCTTCCGGCTCGCCTCCGCCCGCTGGTTCGCGCGCAAGATGCAGCCTGCGGGGCCGGAATTCACGCCGCGCCTCGTCGCCTCGTCCTGGGGGCTGCTCCAGGATTTCGCGACGGTCCTGCTGGCCCTGGCCGTCGCGAGGGGCGCCCGCAACGCCTGGCTGCCGGAGCACGACCTCGCCCATGTCGCCCTGACGACGGGTGCCAATGGCGCGGCGATCGGCGCGCTCTACGTTGCCGTGGGCCGCTTCCTGATCGCACCTGGCGCGCCGGACCGGCGGATCATGCCGCTGCCGCGTGCCGAGGTGCATTTCCGCAGGCTGGTCGCCTACGCGATCCTGACGCCGCTGATCGTGACCGGCATCCTGCTCGCCCACCATGTCAGCGCCGGCCCGCGGCCGGTGACGGGGCTGATCGCGCTCACCGGAATCCTGATCACGCTGTTCAAGATCTGGTGGTTCCATGACGGACGGCACGATCTGGAGGCGCTGGTCCTGTCGGGCTCCTTCGAACCCGGCCCGATCCGGCGGCTGCTCGCGACCGGAACGGCCTGGTTCTACATCGGGACGACGGTTCTCCTGTGGATGGTCAGCAGCGCCGCCGCGATGATGTCGAATGGCGGGCGCTGGGCCGAGGCCGCGGCGCTGACGCAGGTGGCGATCGTCCTGATCCCGATCCTCGCCGTCGGCATTGCCAGTCTGCTGCGCTGCCATGCGATGCGGCACGAGGAGGAGCATGGCGCGACCCCGATGCGGCGCGCTGGTGGCGCGGCCCTGCGTGCGGCGGCTGTCGGGGCGCTCTGGGCGGCTGGTTTCTTCGTGCTGGCACGCCTCTGGGCAGGCCTTCTGCTCGGCGTCAGCTCGGCGCAGTTCGCCGCTGTGATGCGCCAGACGGCCGGCGTCGCGATCTTCGCCTTCGCCGGCTGGGTGGCGCTCGTCTTCCTGCATGCCTTCTTCGATGCCTATACGCCGCGGCGGCACGTCGTCGGCCCCGGCGACGAAGACGCGGCACATGAGGAGGGGGTGCCGAGCCGGCTGGCGACAGTGTTGCCGGTTCTGCGCGGCGTCGTTCTGGGCGCCGTGCTCGGCCTCACCATCCTCATCGTGCTGTCGCGGCTGGGCGTCGATATCGGGCCGCTGCTCGCCGGCTTCGGCATCCTCGGGCTCGCCATCTCCTTCGGCTCGCAGGCACTGGTGCGCGACATCGTCTCCGGCGTGTTCTTCATGCTCGAGGACGCCTTCCGCGTCGGCGAATATGTCGATACCGGCCGGCTCAAGGGCACGGTTGAGAAGATATCGCTGCGCTCCATGCAGTTGCGCCACCAGAGTGGCCAGATCCACACCGTGCCCTTCGGCCAGGTCCAGTCGCTGACCAATGCCAGCCGCGACTGGGCGACGATCAAGTTCAACGTCCGCCTCGACCATTCCGCCGATATCGAGCAGGCCCGCAAGGCGATCAAGAAGACCGGCATCGCCCTGATGGAGGACCCCGAATACGGGCCGCATTTCATCGCCCCGCTCAAGATGCAGGGTGTCGCCGACATCACCGACAGCGCCATCGTGATCCGGCTCAAATTCACGGCCAAGCCGAACCAGTCCTCGATGCTGCAACGCGAGTCGCTCAAGCGGGTCTATCGCGCCCTGAACGACGCGCATGTCCCCTTCGCCTCGAACGCCGTCACCGTGCGCGGCGGCGAGGGCGGTTCGCACAGCCATGCGGCGGCCGCGATCTCGACCGTGCCGCCGCCGACCCCGCTTGCGCCGGCTCCCGGCTGAGCCGTCGTTACGACAGGAAGAAGAGTCCGAAGCCGGTAATCGTGAGCAACCCGCCAAACAGGCTGGCGAGGCGGGCGGAGCTGGCCAGAACCCGTCGTTCCGAGCTTCGTCCGGCCCGTTCGGCATGCCCCTGGCCGGACTCGCTGTGATATTGCCCGGCATAGAGGCCGGGCGTCATCTGATGGCCGACGGGGCGGTTGTCCTCAAGCTCGACACGGACGGCGAGGAACAGGACCAGCAATCCGAGCAGTCCGGCGCCGAACCAGCCGATCGAGCTCCAGGCGAGATAGGCCAGGCCCGTCAAGGCGATCGCGGCCAGTGCGATCATGACCATGCGCTCGCGATTGCGTGGCGGCGGCATTGGCTCCTGCCTCAGAGGGATTGGTCTCCGGGCCGCGATCCTGACCGGTTTGCCGGCCCGTGAAAAGAGAAAGCCCGCTGCGGATCGCAGCGGGCTTCGTCATTCATCGGGTTGGGATGGCGCGATCAGGAACGGCCGGCGAGCCTGTTCCACCAGCCGCCACGCTTCGGCCGGTTCGGGTCCGGCTCGGTCAGCACGACCGCGACAGGTTCCTCCGCCGGGGCCTTGACCGGGGCGGGCTCGGGCGCGGGAGCCGGAGCTGCGACGGCCTCGGGAGTGGCAACCGGAGCCTCGGCCTTCGCCTCGACAGGAGCCGCAGCGGCTTCAGCCACAGCCTCACCGCCCTCGGTGATCGGCACGACCTTCTTGCGCGAACGGCTGCGCTTGGGCTTCTCGGCTTCGGCGGGGGGCGCTTCGACTGCAACCGACTCGGCCTTAGCCTCGGTCTCCTTGGCGGCCTCTGCCTTCGGCTTGCGGGCGCGGCTGCGCTTCGGCTTGGCGGCATGCTCCTCGGCGACCGGCTCCGGAACGACCTCGGCCACGGCCTCAGTGACCGGCTCGGCAGCGGCCGTGGTCAAGGCCTCGTCACCGTCCTCCTCGCCCTCGTCGCCTTCGTCATCACCCTGCGCGCCGTCGAGCTGCTGGCCCTGCTCGTCACGCTCACCGCCACGCCGGCGCCGGCGACGGCGGCGGCGGCGGCGGCCGTTTTCGCCCTCGCCACGCTCGGACTGGCCCTGAGCCTCGTCGGCAGCGGTTTCGGTACCGCCGGTCTCGGCGTCGAGAGCAGCCGCTTCCGCGGCGGCGTCGAGCGCCTCGTCATCGACGTCGGAAGCGATCGCTTCGGCCTTGAAGCTGGTCGGGACGACACGGCCCTCATTGCCGACGAAATCGCCACGCTCGACCTCGAAATAGCGCGTACCCAGCAGGTTCGCGTCGGTCGAGACCGTGATCGCGATGGCGAAGCGGGTCTCGAGATCGGCAAGATGGGCGCGCTTCTGGTTGAGGACGTAGAGCGCGACCTCCGGCCGGGTGCGGACGGTGAGGTTGTGCGAGGCGCTCTTGATCAGCGTCTCCTCCAGCGCGCGCAGGATCTGCAGCGCGACCGACGGGGTCGAGCGGATCATGCCGGCGCCGGCGCAGTGCGGGCAGGGCACCGACGACGATTCGAGCACGCCGGTGCGGATGCGTTGGCGCGACATCTCCAGCAGGCCGAAGGCCGAGATGCGGCCGACCTGGATGCGGGCGCGGTCGTCCTTCAGGCACTCCTTCAGCTTCTTCTCGACGGCGCGGTTGTTCCGGTTCTCCTCCATGTCGATGAAATCGATCACGATGAGGCCGGCGAGGTCGCGCAGGCGCAGCTGGCGGGAGATTTCCTCCGCCGCTTCGAGATTGGTCTTGAGGGCGGTGTCCTCGATGTTGTGCTCGCGGGTCGAGCGGCCCGAGTTGATGTCGATCGCGACCAGCGCTTCCGTCTGGTTGATGACGAGATAGCCGCCGGACCTCAGCGTCACCGTGTTCGAGAACATCGCATCGAGCTGGCTCTCGACGCCGAACGAGGCGAAGAGCGGGGTCTGCTCGCGATAGGGCTTCACGCTCTTGGCATGGCTCGGCATGAGCATGCGCATGAAGTCCTTGGCCTCGCGATAGGCGCTCTCGCCGGCGACGTGAACCTCGTCGATATCCTTGTTGTAGAGGTCGCGGATCGAGCGCTTGACGAGATTGCCCTCCTCATAGACCAGCGCAGGCGCGACCGAGGCGAGCGTCAGCTCGCGCACGCTTTCCCACATCCGCATCAGGTACTCGTAGTCGCGCCGGATCTCGACCTTGGTGCGCGAGGCACCGGCCGTGCGCAGGATCAGGCCCATCCCCTCGGGAACCTCGAGCTCGGTCGCGATTTCCTTGAGGCGCTTGCGGTCCTCGGCGTTGGTGATCTTGCGCGAGATGCCGCCGCCCTTGCCGGTGTTCGGCATCAGCACCGAATAGCGGCCGGCGAGCGAGAGATAGGTGGTGAGCGCCGCGCCCTTGTTGCCGCGCTCTTCCTTGACGACCTGGACCAGGATGATCTGGCGGCGCTTGATGACCTCCTGGATCTTGTACTGGCGGCGGTGGCTGCGCTGGCGCCGCTCCGGCATGTCGTCGAGGGCGTCGCCGCCACCGAGCTGCTCGGGCGCCTCCTCGGCCTCCTCGTCGCCGTTCTCGTCGTCGCTGTCGTCCTCGGAGCGCTTGCGCGCCGCAGTCTCCGTGCTCTCCGACGCTTCGGCGGAAACGACGGTCTCCTCGACAGAGACGCTCGCCTCGACAGTCTCGAAGGTCAGCGGCGCGGCGTTCGGGGCGGCGTCCTCGGTGGTCGATTCGGCGACGTCCGGGGCGAAGAACTCGCCGAAGGCGGGGCCGCCCTCGTTGACCATCGCGGCTTCCTTGCCGTCGGTCTCGACGCGCTCCTCGCCATTCTGCTCGACCTCGGCCGAAACGGTCTCGTCGGCGGCAGCCTTCTTGGCGCGGTTGTCGCGATCGCCGCGACGGCCACGATCGCGGCGGCCGCGCTTCTCGCGGCGCTCCTCGTCGCGCTCCTCGTCACGCTCGGCGCGGGCCTCGTCCTCGAGCAACGCCTGCCGGTCGGCGACCGGGATCTGGTAATAGTCGGGATGGATCTCGGAGAAGGCGAGGAAGCCGTGGCGGTTGCCGCCATACTCGACGAAGGCCGCCTGGAGCGAGGGCTCCACGCGGGTCACTTTGGCGAGATAGATATTGCCGCGGAGCGGCTTTCGGCTGGCGGATTCGAAATCAAACTCTTCGACGCGGGACCCGCGGACCACCACGACCCGGGTCTCCTCCGGGTGGGTGGCATCGATAAGCATCTTGTTGGCCATAAGAAATTTCCATTGGCGCGGCCGCCAACCGGGGCCGAGCGGCTACGGATGCGAATCCGCCGCCGCGGGCAGGGGCGCCGCGAGAAGGCCGGAGCGAGCCGGCATGTTGCAGGAGGGAGGAGGAAGCGGTCGAGACAGGAAGGCGGCTCGGAGCAGCCACTCGGGCGCAAAGCCCGGCGCGGTTCCGCAGGTTCGGACGGTTCACCGATGGTGCTAGCGGCGTCTTATGCCCCGTCATCTGTCCTGACCTGCGATGCTCCGGCCAGACAGCCAGGCGCATCGCGTTTGCACGCTCGCAAGACAGGGCAGGGCGCAGAAAACACGCAATCCCGATGCCAACCGTCTGCGGACGATCCGTTGCGGTCGTCTTGTTGCCGCCGCTCCGTGGGGAGCGGCAGCCCAGCCTGCTTCGGACGCCGACGGATCGCACGATCCGGATGTGTCCCTCGGGCAGGCTGACAAGCAACCTGTTCCATTACAGACAGGTGATGGTGATTTGCAAGTCACATGACGGGCGCATCTCACCCCGTCTCAGGCAGGGCGGTTCACGGTCTCGGGAAGAGATGGTAACGGGCTGTTAGGATTTCAGCCCCGTTATGGTTAAACCCTCGTAATAAATACCGGGATTGTTCAACTGTTCTCGTGCATCCGCCGTGCCGATTGGAGCCGTCGCGATGCGCTGTGGCACCTCCGGGCGCTGCGGCGCGTGCTGGCTGCTGCGTGCCTGCTCGCGAGTGTTCCCGTCGCAAGCCTCCTGCCGGCCCAGGCTCAGCCGAAGACGGAATCGCGACCGCAGAGCGAATATCCGGTCGCGACCGACGCCCGCATCGAGCAGAGCGGCGAGACGGTGCGCCTCACGATGATGCTGTCCTCGTCTGTTGCGGTCGATGCCTGGGTGCAGGCCGCACCCGATCGGGTCATCGTCGAATTGCCCTCGACAAATTTCCAGATTCAAGCCTCGGCCAAGCGCAGTGCCGGCTTCGTCAGCGGCTATCGTTTCGGCCTGTTCACGGCCGACAAGGCCCGAATCATCATCGACCTCGCCCAACCCGCCACCATCGCCAAGGCCGAGGTGAAGACGGTGCGCGGCGGCTTCGGCGAGCTGACCATCGAACTGAAAAAGACGGCGCGGGCGGATTTCCTGGCCGAGGCCGGAAGGGTGCTGAAGCCAGCGCCCGTCATTCCCGCTCCGGCACCGGCCAAGACCGCCGGCGAAACCCGGCGCACCATCGTTATCGACCCGGGCCATGGCGGGATCGACCCCGGCGCGACGGTCGCCTCCATTGCCGAGAAGGCCGTCGTCCTCGCTTTCGGCAAGGCGCTCAAGGAGCAGCTCGAAGCCAATGGCCGCTATCGCATCGTCATGACCCGCGATGACGACCGCTTCGTCTCGCTCGGCGATCGCGTTCAGCTCGGCCGCAGCGAGCAGGCCGACCTGTTCATCTCGATCCACGCCGATTCGCTGACCCAGGCGCAGGAGGTCCGCGGCGCAACCGTCTATACCCGTTCCGAGCGGGCGACCGACGCCGAGGCCGCCCGGCTCGCGGCCAAGGAGAACGAAGCCGATGCCGTCGCCGGTCTGGAGACCAGCGAGGAGGTGCAGGACGTCGCCGGAATCCTCATGGATCTCGCCCGGCGCGAGACGCGAACCTTCACCGGCGTCTTCGCCCGCAATCTGGTCGAGAAGCTCGGCGGCTCTATCAAGATGCACAAGATTCCGCTGCGTTCGGCGCGATTCTGGGTGCTGAGCGCGCCGGACGTGCCCTCCGTGCTGATCGAACTCGGCTATATGTCGAGCCCCAAGGACGCCGAGCTGCTGAACTCCCCCGAATGGCGCGGCAAGGCCGTGACGGCCGTCTCATCGGCGATCGAGGATTACTTCGCCCGCGAGCGGGCTTCCGTGGGCAAGGCGGCGGAAAGCCGGAACTAAGACATGCTGATGTCCGGCGCAGCCAGGCTGTCATCCCGTGCGCGCTGCGGCGCGTAGTGCCGCTGCGCAGACACGGGACCGTCACCCGGAAGGGGGGGCTTTTCGGGCGTCGAGGAGGATCGGAGTACGAAGCGGCACGCGGTCCCGTGTCTGCGCAGCAGCATTTCCTGCCGCAGCGCGCACGGGATGACAGCGTAGTCTCGCAAGGACGGTGTGAGATGATGCGGAATGTGGTTGCAAGGCCACGGTTCCGCCATCTCCGTCATGTTATAGCTATGATTTGCGAAGCGCCCTGATTTGGCGCCAGCCGATGGCAGTTACGGGGTCCAGGGCCTGAGATGCGGTTCATTCTGCGAATCTTCGGATGGTTGTTCGCCGCCGGCGCGATCGCTTTCGTGATCGGCGCCGCCATCGCGGGCGGTCTGATCTGGCATTATTCGCGCGATCTGCCCGATTACGCGCAGCTCAGGAACTACGAGCCGCCGGTGATGACCCGCGTGCATGCGGGCGACGGCAGCCTGATCGCCGAATATGCGCGCGAGCGGCGCCTCTACCTGCCGATCCAGGCCGTGCCGAAGCTCGTCGTCGACGCCTATCTCTCGGCCGAGGACAAGAATTTCTACAAGCATGTCGGCGTCGATCCCGAAGGCCTGGTCCGCGCCGCGATCTCGAATTTCCGCAATCGCGCCGCCGGCCGCCGGCCGCAGGGTGCCTCGACCATCACCCAGCAGGTCGCGAAGAACTTCTTCCTGAGCCCCGAGCAGTCGATCGAACGCAAGATCCGCGAGGCGCTCGTCGCGCTGAAGCTCGAATCGACCTACTCGAAGGACAAGATCCTCGAACTCTACCTGAACGAGATCTATCTCGGCGCGCCGGCGCCGGGGCAGGGCAGCTACGGCATCGCCGCCGCGGCCCTGAACTATTTCGGCAAGTCGGTGCATGAGTTGAACCTGCAGGAGGCGGCCTATCTCGCCGCGCTGCCGAAGGCGCCGACCGATCTTCATCCCTTCCGCAACCGCGACCGCGCGATCGAACGCCGCAACTACGTCATCGATCGCATGGTCGAGAACGGCTACGTCAAGCGTGAGGCGGGCGAGAGCGCCAAGAAGCAGCCGCTCGGCGTCAATCCGCGCACGGTTTCGCCGAACCAGATCGCCGCCGGCTATTTCGCCGAGGAGATCCGCCGCGAATTACAGGATCGCTACGGCGAGAAAAAGCTGCTCGAGGGCGGCCTTTCGGTTCGCGCCACGGTCGATCCCAAGACGCAGCTGATGGCGCGCAAGGCGCTGGTCGACGGCCTCGTGCGCTTCGACGAGGCGCGTGGCTGGCGCGGCGCGATCCAGAAGCTCGATATCGGCGGCAAGGAATGGGGCGCCGTCGTCGGCGAGCTGCCGGTGCTCGGCGACGTCGCGCCATGGCGGCTAGCGGTGGTGCTGGAGGCCAACGGCGACACCGCCCGCCTCGGTTTGCATCCGCTGCGCGATAATGCCGGCCATCTCAACAAGGAGCGCCAGATCCTGACGCTCGCTGCTGACGGTATCAAATGGACCCGTCGCGCCCGCGTCTCGCAGGCCGTCTCGGTCGGCGACGTCGTCTATGTCGAGCCGATGGACAGCCGGCCGGGCTTCGCGCGCCTGCGCCAGCTGCCGGAGGTCAACGGCGCCATCGTCGCGATGGACCCGTTCTCGGGCCGCGTGCTCGCGATGGTAGGCGGCTTCAGCCATGATCAGTCGGAGTTCAACCGCGCGACGCAGGCGCTGCGCCAGCCGGGTTCCTCGTTCAAGCCCTTTGTCTACGCGACCGCGCTGGACAACGGCTACACGCCGTCGAGCATCGTCCTCGACGCTCCCGTCGAGATCGACCAGGGCCCGGGCCTCGGCATGTGGCGGCCGGAGAACTATGACGGCAAGTCGACCGGCCCTCGCACGCTGCGCTACGGCATCCAGTTCTCGAAGAACCTGATGACGGTCCGGCTCGCCAAGGATGTCGGCATGCCGTTGATCGCCGAGTATTCGCGCCGCTTCGGCATCTACGACGACCTCCAGCCGGTGCTGTCGATGTCGCTCGGCGCCGGCGAGACGACGGTCATGCGCATGACCGCTGCCTATTCGATGCTGGTCAATGGCGGCAAGCGTATCCGGCCGACCTTGATCGACCGCATCCAGGATCGCTCGGGCTCGACGATCTTCCGGCATGACCAGCGGGTCTGCGAGGGCTGCAACGCCGAGAAATGGGCGAACCAGCCGGAGCCGCGCCTTGTCGACAACCGCGAGCAGGTGCTCGATCCGCTGACCGCCTACCAGATGGTCTCGATCCTCGAAGGCGTGGTCAACGCGGGCACCGCGACCGTGGTCAAGTCCGTCGGCAAGCCGCTCGCCGGCAAGACCGGCACGACCAACGACGCCAAGGACGTCTGGTTCGTCGGCTTCTCGCCCGATCTCGCCGTCGGCGTCTATATGGGCTTCGACAAGCCGAAGTCGTTGGGCACCTCGGCGACCGCCGGCCAGTACGCCGCGCCGATCTTCCGCGACTTCATGAGCGTTGCGCTCAAGGAGAAGCCGGCGACGCCCTTCCGCGTCCCGGCTGGCATCAAGCTGATCCGCGTCGACCCGAAGAGCGGCATGCGGGCGGGCGGCGAGGGCGGCATCCTCGAGGCCTTCAAGCCGGGCACGGCGCCGCCGGACAGCTATTCGGTGATCGGCGCGGCCGGCGACGGCAGCATGCCGCTCGGCGCAGGTCCTGGCGGCGGCGGCAGGGCCGTCGGTTCCGGCACCGGCGGGCTCTACTGAGCTGACAGCAGGTGATTTCGCGGCGCCCGGAGGGATTCTCCGGGCGTTGCCTTTTCAGGCCAGCCAACCCATGGCCGCCTCGATGGGGAGGCGATATCGCCTCCGGCGTTTACAGCCGGGCCTTTCGCCCCTATCTCAGCCTTCAAGTTTGCTCACAAGGACGTTCAGACGGAATCATGCGCCCCGAAATCCAGACGCAGCTCGATAACGCCAAGCAGTCGATCGGACTGCTGAGGAGGCATCTTTGACTGGGATCAAGCCCAGCGCCGCCTAGCGGAACTCAACGCCCTCTCGGAGGGACCCGATTTCTGGAACGATGCCGAAGCCGCGCAGAAGCTGATGCGCGAGCGCACTTCGCTGGAGACCCAGATCGAGGGCATCACCAAGCTTGAGCGCGAGCTTGACGACGCGCTGACGCTGATCGAACTCGGCGAGATGGAGGGCGACGACGCCACTGTCACCGAGGGCGAGCAGGCGATCAAGGCCGTTCAGGACGAAGCGGCGCGCCTCCAGGTCGAGACCTTGCTCTCCGGCGAGGCCGACATGCTCGACACCTATGTCGAAATCCATCCCGGCGCGGGCGGCACCGAAAGCCAGGACTGGGCCGAGATGCTCCTGCGCATGTACCGGCGCTGGGGCGAGCGGCGGAAGTTCAAGGTCGAGACGCTCGAATACCAGGACGGCGACACGGCTGGCATCAAGTCGGCGACGCTCCAGTTCAAGGGGCATAATGCCTATGGCTGGCTGAAGACCGAATCGGGCGTGCACCGTCTGGTGCGCATCTCGCCCTTCGACTCCAATGCCAGGCGGCAGACCTCCTTCGCCTCAATCTGGGTCTATCCCGTCGTCGACGATCGCATCGTCATCGACGTCAAGGAATCGGACTGCCGCATCGACACCTACCGCGCTCAGGGAGCTGGCGGGCAGCACATCAACACGACGGATTCGGCGGTGCGCATCACGCATATCCCGTCCGGCATCGCGGTGGCCTGCCAGCAGGAGCGTTCCCAGCACAAGAACCGGGCCAAGGCCTGGGACATGTTGCGCGCCCGTCTCTACGAGGTCGAGCTGAAGAAGCGCGAAGAGAAGGCCAATGCCGAGCAGGCCTCCAAGACCGATATCGGCTGGGGCCACCAGATCCGCTCCTATGTGCTGCAGCCCTATCAGCTGGTGAAGGACCTGCGCACGGGCGTGAGCTCGACGGCGCCCTCCGAGGTGCTCGACGGTGCCCTCGATCCCTTCATGGAGGCATCGCTGGCCCAGCGCGTCTATGGCACCGAGGTCGAAGTCGAGGACATCGACTAGTCCGGGCCATCAAGCCGAAAACAAAGAAGGCCGCGCCCGAAGCGCGGCCTTCTTTGTTTCTGTGGGGGTCTCTTAGAGCGCGTTCGCGAGCAGCTTGCCGCCGGCGCGCAGGAAGCGGGTGGGATCGACCGGCTCGTCGTTGATGCGGGTCTCGTAGTGCAGGTGCGGGCCGGTCGAACGGCCGGTGGAGCCGACGCGGCCGACCACCGTGCCGGTCTTGACCATCTGCCCGGTCGTGACCGAGATCGCCGACATATGGGCGTAGCGGGTCGTCAGCCCGTTGGCATGCTCGACCTCGACCATGTTGCCGTAGCCGCCGTTATATTCGGCCACGACCACCTTGCCCGGCGCGGTCGCCATGATCGACGAGCCGGTCTCTGCCCTGAAATCGACGCCGGTATGCATGGCGAGGCCGCGCGTGAACGGGTCGGTGCGATAGCCGTAATTCGACGTGAAGTCGTGGTCGCCGGCCATCGGCCGGGCGAGGGGGAGCTGCTCGATCAAGCCACGCAGCCGCATCACCGAGGCGACGCGCGGCTGGAGGGCGTTCAACGTCGCCTCGAAAGGTCCCGCCGAATTATCGAGCTTCACTGGCACGAAAGGCCCGCCCATGCCGCCCGTGGCAACGGCCGGCGCGGAAAGCTTCTCGGCATCGAGCCCGGTTTCGGCGAGCGCGCTGCGCAGGCGCTTCTGCGTCGCCGCGAGGGTCTCGTCCATGTCCTTGAGCGCGGCGAGCTGGGCATCGGAACTCCGCGCCATCGCACCGTCCAGTCGGGTCAGGGCGGCATCGACCCGCTTGGCCGGCGGCTCGGCCGGAGCCTCTCCTGATTGCCAGCCGCCGCCATCGGCGCCGCGCAGCGGTGGCGTCTCGGGCGCGGGCGTTGGCTTGTTCGGCAAGATCGGGGCGAAGCTGGTCACGCCGGAGGCGCGGATCGGTTCGCCGGGCTTGATGACCTGCGAGCGCAGCGGGAGCTTTGCAGCCGGGATCAGTCCGCTGGACTGCAATGTGTCGGTGAGGGCTGCGACCAGAGACTGGCGCGATTCGAGCTCGGCCTGCCGGCTCGCGAGTTCGTCGACGCGGGATTCGACGCCGTCCTGATCGAGCAGGGCGCGGCTGGCATAGCGGTCGATATCGGCCCGCAGCGCCGATATCCGGTCCTCATAGGCATATTGGCGCGTCGTCTCGCGGGCGATCATCCGGGCGGCGAGGTCATCGCTGCTGAGGATGTACCAGCCGGCGGCGCCGCTGCAGGCCGTGCTCAGGGCCAGCCAGGCGAGCCCCGCGAGCATGGTGGAGCGGCGCACCGTATAGGTCTTGTGGGAGACCAGGCCAACGGTCGAGAGGGCGGGGGCTGTCTGGGACTGATGATGCATACGCAGTACCGGTAATCACGCTGCCGATACCGTCATCAGACATTGTTAGGGTTAATCTTTCGCAAACTTCGCCCCGCGCAACGCCCGGGCAATGCTTCAAGGCCTCAAAGCGCTTGCGCCGCCGCCAGAACCTCCTCGGCATGGCCCGCAACCTTCACCTTGCGCCAGATCCGGGCAAGGCGTCCCTCGACATCGATCAGGAAGGTCGAGCGTTCGACCCCCATATAACTGCGACCATACATGCTCTTCTCGACCCAGATGCCATAGGCGTTCGCCAGCGCCTGCGTCTCATCGGCCAGCAGGGGGAAGTCGAGCTCGTATTTCTTCTTGAAATTGCTATGCTTCTTCGCCGAATCCGGCGAAACGCCGATGATTTCGGTGTCGCAGGCCGCGAATTCCCGGCGCAAGCGGTTGAAGGCGATCGCCTCCTCCGTGCAGGCCGGGGTATTGTCCTTGGGGTAGGCATAGAGCACGACCTTGCGGCCGCGCAGCGCGGAGAGGCTGACCTCGCCGCCGCCGTCGCGCGGCAGTGTGAAGCCGGGTGCCGGATCGCCTTCCTGCAAAGCCATGGTCGCTGCCTTCCTTTCGTCGCCTTCTCGCTGCATGGAGCCCGCGACCCGGCGTGGCAAGCCGGCTCACGGCAAGGCCCGGCGAATCGTCGGATGTTTCCGTTTCCGGATTGCCGAATCGCTTCGCCTGACCGCATCGACATGCATGCTGCCTTCCGGGATTGCGGCAAGGGGCGATCGGCCGCACCCTGATGCGAACCGATGCAGGCGCAGAAAAGGACCACGCGAATCTTGTCGGATCAGGAAGCAAAGGCTGCGGCGGCAGGGCACGGCAAGGCGTTGCCCGCGGACGAGGCCTGCGATGTCGAGATCGTGAAGCGGCGCGCCAAGGCGGGCCTCGTCACGATCTGCGTCGCGGTCACCGTTGCCGTGCTGGTGCTGGCCGGTGCGGCGGCGACGCTTCTGGTCACGGGCATCGTCCCGCTCTCCGGCCTCGAAGGCCGTATCACGGCCGCCATCGAGGAGCGGCTCGGGCCGGACTGGAAGGTCACCGCGGCCGCGGCCGAACTCGGCCGCATCGACGGGCATTCGCAGCTGCGGGTCCGGCAGGTCTCGTTCCAGCATGTCAGCGGCGCCGTGATCCGCGCGCCCGAGGCAGTCCTCGGCTATGCGCCGATGGCGCTGCTCCGCGGCGACATCAGGCTGGTCTCGGTCGATCTGCGCGGCGTCAATGTTCGTCTCGGCGTCACAAAGGACGGCGCCCTCGTGGTCAACGCCGATTCGGCGCCGGCCGAGACACCGCCCCAACCGACCCTGCCCGATGCCGCGCAGTGGAATGCCTTCACCGGCATCATGGGCGCGATCTCGACACTGGCGCGCGGCGACGGTTTTCTCGGCTCGCTCGAGGAAGCCGGCATGAACGGGGCGCGGCTGTCGCTGGTCGATCCCGACGGGCGTCAGAAGGCTGGGCTGGAAGATGTCGAGATCAGGCTGACGCGCATCGCCGAGCGCGGCACGCGGATGACGATGAAGGGGCGCACGGGACAGCGCTGGAAGGAACTGGCAGTCGATCTGTCGACAGAGGCCGACGGCACGCAGCGCGCGGACATCGACATTCAGCGCTTCGAGCCCGCCGAGGCGGTCGCGCTCGCCTTCGGCACCGGCGGTATCCGGGTCGAGGGGCTGCCGCTGCAGGGCCGCGCGACGCTGCGGCAATCCCCGGACGGCAAGAAATCGATCACGGCGCGGGTCGGTGTCCGGTCCGGCACGTTGCGCTTTCCCGACGCTCCGATCTCGTCCTTCGCGCTGGATTCGGTGGATCTCGAAGTCGCGAGCGGTGCCGACCTCTCCGAGCTCAACATCACCCGCGGCGAGATCAAGGCCGGCGCGACACATTTCACGGCGACAGGCTCGTTGCGCGAGGACAATGGTGGCTGGCGCATCGCACTCGATGCCAGCGGCCAGCTCGCCGGGATCGACAATGATCCGCCGGTCCAGATCGACAGCCTCAAAGCTGCGCTCAAGCTCGATTCAGCCAACAATGCGGTCACCATCGATTCAGCCTCGCTGCGCGGACCTCTGGCCTCGGTCGACCTGTCGGCCCTGGTGCAGCGGATCAACGGCTCGCCGCTCCAGCGCTTCGCGATCAAGTCCACGAACTCCGACGCGCGTGCTCTGCTCGCGATCTGGCCGAGCTTCACTTCGCCGGACGTGCACGGCACGCTGCGACGGCAGCTCGCCGCGGGGCGCCTCAGGTCGCTCTCGGTCGATCTGGATCTCGCGCCCGAGGACCATGCCCGCCTGGTCAAGGGCGAAGGCATGCCGGATGCCGCACTCTCCGTGATGATCGATGCCGACCGGGTTCGCTATCTCCCCGATCCCGGCCTGCCGCCGCTGGTCGATGCGACCGTGACCGGGCGTGTCGGCGGGCGCACCGTCCAGCTCGCCATCGGCAAGGCGACGGCGGAGATCGGCGGCGGCCGCCAGCTCCAGCTGAGCGAAGGCAGCTTCGCCATGCCGGACTACCACGTGCACCGTGCGCAGGCCCGGATCGGCTTCCGTTCGCTCGGCTCGATGGATGCGCTGGCGGCGCTGTTCGCGTTTCCGTCGCTGAAGGATTTCAGCCCCGGCAAGATCGACCCGGCCGCGATCAAGGGCACGAGCGACCTGAAGGTCGGCATCACGCTGCCGCTCGCCGATGACTTGAAGCCGGACGAGGTCGTCGTGACCGGCGCGGGCAACCTGGCGAATGTCGCCTCCGATACGCTCCTGGGCACGGAGAAGCTCGAAGCCGGCATGTTCGCCGTGAATGTCGATCGCGCCGGCCTGCTGCTGCGTGGCGATGCGCGGGTCGGCGGCGACAAGGCGCAGGTCGAACTCAAGCAAAGCGGCAAGGGGCAGGGCGAGGCGACCCTGCAGCTCGCGCTCGATGCAGCCGCGAGGCAGCGTCGTGGCTTTGGCGCCGATAGCGGCATTTCCGGGACATTGCCGGTGCGGGTGGTCAAGCCGCTCGGCAAGGGCCCGGAGCAGCCGCCGCGCGTCGAGATCGACCTTGCCAAGGTCGCACTCGACGGTGTCGTACCCGGCCTGAGCAAGCCGGCGGGGAGGCCCGGCAAGGTCTCATTCGCGTATGTGGCCGATCCGGAAGGCCCGGATCTCGACGATTTCACGCTCGAGGCCGGCTCGGCCTTGATTAAGGGGCGCATCGAGCTGAACAAGCAGAACGGGCTGGACAGCGCGAGCTTCTCGCAGTTCCGCCTCTCGCCCGGTGACAACCTGAAGATCGATGCCAGGCGGGACGGCAACATCGTCAAGCTGACGGTGCGCGGTGCGGTCGCGGACCTGCGCCCCTTCATCAAGGATCTGCAAAGCCCGGGATCGTCGGGCAAGGGTGACAAGTCCGGCGGGAAGGGCGGTGACTACGACGTCGATCTCGACGTGCCGATCCTGACCGGCTTCAACAACGAGGCGATCACCAACGGCACGCTGAAATTCGCCAAGCGCGGCGGCGAGATCCGCTCGGCCCATTTCCAGGGACGGATCGGCCGGGCCGATGTCTCCGCCCGGCAGGGCGGCCGGGGCGAGGGCGGGCAACTCGTCATCCAGTCGGAGAATGGTGGCTCGTTGCTGCGCTTTCTCGATCTCTACAACAAGGCCCATGGCGGGGATCTCCTGCTGACCCTGGGCCCGGGCGAGAACCAGAGCGGAGACCTGCTGTTCCGCAATTTCCTGGTCCGGGACGAGCCCGCGCTTCGCCGTGTGGTCGGCGCGCAGTCGTCGAGCGCCTTTGCGGGCGACAACGCAGCCGAGCAGCGGATCGATGTCAGCGAGGTCGCCTTCACCAAGCTCAAGGCCGAGTTCACCCGCTCCGCCAGCCGACTCGATGTCTCGGACATGGTGATCTGGGGCCAGCAGGTCGGCTTCACGCTGCAGGGCCATGTCGATTACGGCCGCGACCGCGTCGATATCGGCGGCACCTTCGTGCCGGGCTATGCTTTCAACAATGCGTTCGCGCAGGTGCCGGTGGTTGGCGCGCTGCTCGGCGGCGGCAGCCAGTATGGCGGGCTCTTCGCGGTGAATTTCCGGATTTCCGGCGCCGCCAGCGCGCCGACCATGTCGATCAACCCGCTCTCGGCGCTGGCGCCCGGCATCCTGCGCCGCTTCGTCGATCCGCTCGGCGGCGCGCCGGCGCAACGGCCGGTCCAGCCGCGGCAGACCCAGCCGCGCTGAAATGTATCATCCCGTGCGCGGTGCAGCGCGTAGCGGTGCGCCGCAGACACGGGACCGCGCGACGAGAAGGCACCTTTTCCGGGTGACGGTCCCGCATCTGCGCAGCAGCACTTCGTGCCGCAGCGCGTGCGGGATGGCAGGCGGAGAGCTTACTCCGGCCGCAGCAGGATGTGCTTCTTCTTGCCGAAGGAGAGCTTGATCACGCCTTCCGACGTCAGGTCTCCCAGGCCGAGCAAGGCGCGCTCGTCCGTCACGACCATGTCGTTGACGCGCAGGCCCCCGGCCTTGACCTGACGGCGAGCCTCGCCGGTCGAGGGCACCAGCCCCGCCTTGACGAAGGCAGTGAGCACGCCGACGCCGGGCTCGATCTCGGCGCGCGCGATCGCGACGCTCGGCAGGTCGGCGGCGAGGCCACCTTCCTCGAAGGTCTTGCGCGCCGTCTCCGCCGCAGCCTCGGCAGCCTCGCGGCCATGCACGATCGCGGTGATTTCGGTCGCGAGGATCTTCTTCGCCTCGTTCAGTTCGGCGCCGCCGAGCGCGGCGAGCCGGGCGATCTCGTCCATCGGCAGGCGCGTGAACACCTTGAGGAAGCGGCCGACATCGGCGTCCTCGGTGTTGCGGAAATACTGCCAGAAATCATAGGGGCTGAAGACATCGGCATTGAGCCAGACCGCGCCATTGGCGGTCTTGCCCATCTTGGCGCCGGAGGAGGTCGTCAGCAGCGGCGTCGTCAGGCAGTAGAGCTGCGGCCCGCCCATCCGGTGCGAGAGGTCGACGCCGTTGATGATGTTGCCCCACTGGTCGGAGCCGCCCATCTGCAGGCGGCAGCCATGGCGCCGGTTGAGCTCCGTGAAGTCGTAGCCCTGCATGATCATGTAGTTGAATTCGAGGAAGGACAGCGACTGCTCGCGGTCGAGCCGGAGTTTCACCGAATCGAAGGAGAGCATGCGGTTGACCGAGAAATGCCGGCCGACGTCGCGCAGGAACTCGACATAGTTCAGCTTCAGCAGCCAGTCGGCATTGTTCGCCATCATCGCGTCGGTCGGCCCGTCGCCATAGCGCAGGATGCGGCTGAAGACCCGCTTGATGCTCTCGATATTGGTGGCGATCTCCTCGACCGTGAGCAGCTTGCGCTGGTCGTCGCGGAAGGAGGGGTCGCCGACCATGGAGGTACCGCCGCCCATCAGCGTGATCGGGCGGTGGCCGGTCTCCTGGAACCAGTAGAGCATCGTCAGCGAGATCAGGTTGCCGATATGGATCGAGGTCGCCGTGGCGTCATAGCCGACATAGGCCGTCTGCGTTCCCTGCCGGCACAGAGCATCGAGGCCCTCCGCATCGGAGACCTGATGGATGAGGCCGCGCTCGTCGAGCACGCGCAGGAAATCGGACTTGTAGGTGGTCATGGCGGCTTGCGATCTGCTGAATGTCGTTCCGCCGTCGTCTAGAGCATCGGACCGCAAAGGGGAAACCGCTTTTTTGCGGCCAGGGCGCTCTCAACCGCCCGCGGAAAGGCGGTTGAGCCAGAGATCGGGATTGTCGCGGGCGCGCGGAGGCTGCACCGCATCGCGCGGCAGGCCGAGATCGCAGAGCGCGCGATCATCCAGTCGCGCGAGACGATGCTGCGTGCGGAGGGTGACTGCATGGCGCTGCCAGGCCGTGAACAGGCCATGCAGAAGGGATGAGCTGCCGGACGTGTCCAGCCGCCCCGCATGGGAAGCGCAGGTCATGATGTGATCCTCTCGGAGGCAGGCGCGACCGCCCGCTTTCATGAGATGAATCTGGGCCAGACCGGGCGCGGGGACAAAGCGGAAGATTGTCACCTGCCATAAAGCAGGCTTATGCTTGAGTATGCCCTCGCATCCGCCGCCGCCCAAGCTTCCGCCCCTTGCAGCGGTCCGCGTCTTCGAGGCTGCGGCGCGGCACCAGAACTTCACCCGCGCCGCCGAAGAGCTCGGCATGACGCAGGCGGCGGTCAGCTATCAGATCAGATTGCTGGAGGATCGCGTCGGGGCGCCCCTCTTCGTGCGCCAGCCGCGCCAGGTCGTGCTGACGCCGATCGGTCAGCGGCTCGCCGGCCCCGTCGGCAAGGCGCTCAACGATATCGGGACAGTATTCCGCGATATCTGCGAGGAGAACCAGACGGTCCTGACGATCTCCTCACTGCAGACGATGGCGATCACCTGGCTCTCGCCAAGGCTGGCTCAGTTCCAGATGGAGAACCCGCAATTCGCCGTGAGGGTCCGCACCTCGCAGCATCTCGTCGATTTCGCCACCGAGGCCGTCGACCTGGCCGTACGCTATGGGCCGGGCTCATGGCCGGGCGTCACGGCGGAGAAGCTGTTCGATTGCCATTACGCGCCGCTCTGCTCGCCGGAGCTGCGCGAGCGCTTGCAATTGCGCGAGCCGGCGGACCTGCTGCGGGCGCCGCTGCTGAGCGCCGACGAGGAAGCGTGGAAGGACTGGTTCGCCGATCTCGGCCTCGACATGCCCCGGCAAGGCGGGCGGTCGATGTCGCTGGAAATGCAGGCGATGAGCGTGCAGGCCGCGATGCGCGGGCATGGCGTCGCGATGGCGGTGCCGGAGCTGTTTGCCTATGACATCGCAGCCGGGCGGCTCGTCTTCGCCGTCGAGCACGCCGTTCCCGACGAATGGGCCTACTGGATCGTCTATCCGACGGAGCGTCAGCGCGAGCGCAAGATCAGGCTGTTTCGCGACTGGATCATGGCGGAGGCACGGGCAGCGCAGATGACGCTGCCCGTCATGGCATCGAGCCGGGGGCTCAGGCCTGTTCCTGCTCGGTCTTGAGGATTTCGGGGCCGACCTTGCGGTCGAGATAGACGCCGACCTGCTCCATGAGCTGCTCGACGCGGCCGTCGAAGAAGTGGTTCGCGCCCTCGACGACGGCATGCTCGATCTGGATGCCCTTCTGGGTCTTCACCTTCTCGATCACCGCCATGACTTCCTTGACCGGGGCGACGCGATCCTCGGAGCCATGGACGAACAGGCCCGAGGACGGGCAGGGCGCCAGGAACGAGAAGTCGTAGCGATTGGCCATCGCCGCGATGGAGAGGAAGCCCTCGATCTCCGGGCGGCGCATCAGCAGCTGCATGCCGATCCAGGCGCCGAAGGAGACGCCGGAGATCCAGCAGCTCTTGGCTTCGGGATTGAGCGCCTGCATCCAGTCGAGCGCGGCGGCCGCGTCCGAAAGCTCGCCCGCGCCATGGTCGAAATGGCCCTGGCTGCGGCCGACGCCGCGGAAATTGAAGCGCAGCGCCGAGAAACCGCGGTTCACGAACGTGTAGAACAGGTTGTAGACGATCTGGTTGTTCATCGTCCCGCCGAATTGCGGGTGCGGGTGCAGGATGATCGCGAGCGGCGCACCCCGCTTCTTGGCGGGCTGGTAGCGACCCTCGATCCGGCCTGCGGGCCCGTTGAAGATAACCTCTGGCATCGTCTCACCGCTTCTTGCGGCAGCGCCGGCGCGGGCGGGCAGAAAGCGGGCGCATGCCTGCTCGAAACCCGGCCACCCTTGACGGCGCCACCATGCGCGCCCTAGATGAAGGGCGCTTAGAATAGTTCTAACAGCCGTGAACAAGTCGAGAACAAAACGGTGGATCGCACTGGCGAACCGCGTTTCGACCGTTCCGGCCGGTTCGGATGGGCGGCTATAGCACGGCGCACAGGTGCGATTTCAAGCATTTCGTATCGGTGACCGGCAATGACGAGGATGGAGCAGGCAGGATCGTGACGGCGGGACGCGCCTATCTCGACCATAATGCCACGACCCCGGTGCGGCCGGAGGTGGTGGAAGCGGTCGCGCATGCGCTGACGCTGCCGGGCAATCCGTCCTCCGTCCACGGCGAGGGACGCGCCGCGCGGGCCGCCATGGAGCGGGCGCGCGAGCAGGTCGCGAGGCTCGTCGGTGCCAAGGCCTCGAATGTCGTCTTCACCAGCGGTGGCACGGAAGCGAATGTCGCGGTGCTGTCGCCCGGTCTGATGGATTGCGACGGCGGCCGCGACTGCGTGCGCACGCCCGCGACGCTTCTGCTTCACAGCGCGACCGAGCATGCCTGCGTGCGCGAGGGACATCGGTTCCCGGCCAACGCCGTCGAGGCGATCCCGGTCGACGGCAATGGCCTCGTCGACCTCGTCTGGCTCGACGGGCGGCTGGCGCGTTTCGTCGCCGAAAACCCCGGCGTCCGCGCGCTCGTCTCGATCCATCTCGCCAATAACGAGACCGGCGTGATCCAGCCTGTCGCCGAGGCGGCAACGATCGTGCATCGCCGTGGCGGGCTCATGCATAGTGATGCAGTGCAGGCTGCCGGCAAGATCGCCATCGATATCGCGGCGCTCGGCGCTGACGTGCTGACCCTCTCGGCGCACAAGATCGGCGGGCCGAAGGGCATCGGCGCGATCGTGTTCCGCACGGGCGCGCTCGAACTCGCCGACAAGCCGATGCGTGGTGGCGGGCAGGAGCGTGGCTGGCGAGCCGGAACCGAAAACCTGCCGGGAATCATCGGCTTCGGCGCGGCGGCCGAGATCGCTAGCAAGGTTCTGGCTGACGAGGCTGAGCGGCTTTCCAGATTGCGCGACCGTCTGGAAGCCGGGCTTGCTGCGCTGTCACCGGAGACGATGATCTTCGCCCGGTCCGCGCAACGCCTGCCCAATACCAGTGCCTTCGCCACGCCGGGCCTCAAGGCCGAGACCGTGCTGATCAAGCTCGACATCGCCGGTGCCGCGCTATCTTCTGGCTCGGCCTGCTCTTCGGGCAAGGTCAAGCGCTCGCATGTGCTCGATGCGATGAAAATCGACCCCGCCATGAGCGCAGGGGCCTTGCGGGCCTCGCTCGGATGGACCACCTCCGAGGCGGATATCGATCTCTTTCTCGCGGCCTACGAAAAGCTCGTGGCCGCGCAAGTCGATCGGGGCGCCCGGGCTGCCGCCTGACGCGTTTCGCAACACGAAGACCAAACCGGCGGGCCTTGAACCCGCACTGGAGACTGAGAAATGGCAGCGGTCCAGGAGACCATCGATCAGGTCAAGTCGATCGACGTGACCGAGTACAAATACGGCTTCGTCACGGAGCTGGAGGTCGAGAAGCCGGCCAAGGGCCTCACAGAGGACACGGTCCGCTATATCTCGGCGCGCAAGAACGAGCCGGAATGGATGCTGGAATGGCGGCTCGACGCCTTCCGCCGCTGGAAGACCATGACGGAGCCGACCTGGTCGCGCGTCAACTATCCGCCGATCGACTACCAGGACCTGTACTATTACGCGGCGCCGAAGAAGGGCGCCTCGCCGAAATCGCTCGACGAGGTCGATCCGGCCATTCTGGATACCTACAAGAAGCTCGGCATCCCGCTGCGCGAGCAGGAAATCCTGGCTGGCGTCGCTCCTGAGAACCGCGTCGCCGTCGATGCGGTGTTCGACTCGGTCTCGGTGGTCACGACCTTCAAGAAGGAACTGGCGCAGGCCGGCGTGATCTTCTGCTCGATCTCCGAGGCGATCCAGGAGCATCCCGAGCTGGTGAAGAAGTACCTCGCGACGGTCGTTCCGGTGACGGACAACTATTTCGCGACGCTGAACAGCGCGGTCTTCACCGATGGCTCCTTCGTCTACATCCCCAAGGGCGTGCGCTGCCCGATGGAGCTGTCGACCTATTTCCGCATCAACGAGCAGAATACCGGACAGTTCGAGCGCACGCTGATCATCGCCGACGAGGGCGCCTATGTCAGCTATCTCGAAGGCTGCACGGCGCCGAAGCGCGACGAGAACCAGCTCCACGCCGCGGTGGTCGAGCTGATCGCGCTGGATGATGCCGAGATCAAGTACTCGACCGTGCAGAACTGGTTCCCCGGCGATGCCGAGGGCAAGGGCGGCATCTACAACTTCGTGACCAAGCGCGGCGACTGCCGCGGCAAGAACTCGAAGATTTCGTGGACGCAGGTCGAGACCGGCTCGGCGATCACCTGGAAGTACCCGTCCTGCATCCTGCGCGGCGACGGCTCGCGCGGCGAGTTCTACTCGATCGCGGTGTCGAACGGCATGCAGCAGGTCGATAGCGGCACTAAGATGCTGCATCTCGGCAAGAACACGACCTCGAAGATCATCGCCAAGGGCATCGCCGCCGGCAAGTCGGACTCGACCTATCGCGGCATCGTCTCGGCCCACCGCAAGGCGACCGGCGCGCGCAACTTCACCAACTGCGACTCGCTTTTGATCGGCGACCAGTGCGGCGCGCACACCATCCCCTATATCGAGGCCAAGACTGCGACCGCGATCTTCGAGCACGAGGCGACCACGTCGAAGATCGGCGAGGACCAGATGTTCTACTGCCAGCAGCGCGGCCTCTCCGAGGAGGAGGCGGTGGCGCTGATCGTCAACGGCTTCGTCAAGGAGGTGCTGCAGCAGCTCCCGATGGAATTCGCCGTCGAGGCGCAGAAGCTGATCACGATCTCGCTCGAAGGCTCGGTTGGATAAGGGCGGTCTTCCCGCACGCGCTGCGGCACGCCAGTGCTGCTGCGCAGATGCGGGACCGTCATCGGAATAACCACTGGACAAAACGATCCCGGGTCTGCGGCGCACCGCTTCGCGCTGCACCACGCACGGGATGACACAGGAACGAAACGATGCTCGAAATTCGCAATCTGATCGTCAAGATCGCCGACGAGGACAAGCAGATCCTGAACGGCCTGAACCTCACCGTGAACGACGGCGAGGTCGCCGCCATCATGGGGCCGAACGGCTCCGGCAAGTCGACGTTGAGCTATGTCATCGCCGGCAAGGAGGACTACGAGGTCCTCGACGGCGAGATCCTGCTCAACGGCGAGAACGTGCTGGAGATGGAGGCCGATGCCCGCGCCGCCGCCGGCATCTTCCTCGCCTTCCAGTATCCGCTGGAGATTCCCGGCGTCGCCACCATGACCTTCCTGAAGGCCGCCATGAACGCGCAGCGCAAGGCGCGCGGGCAGGACGAGCTCTTGACCCCGGACTTCATCAAGCAGGTCAATGCCGCAGCCGACAAGCTCGGCATCGCCAAGGACATGCTGCGCCGCCCGCTCAATGTCGGCTTCTCCGGCGGTGAGAAGAAGCGCATGGAAATCCTTCAGATGGCTCTGCTTTCGCCGTCCATGTGCATCCTCGACGAGACCGATTCCGGCCTCGACATCGACGCGCTCCGCATCGTCGCCGAGGGCGTGAACGCGCTCCGCGACAAGAACCGCGGCTTCCTCGTCATCACCCACTACCAGCGCCTGCTCGACCATATCGTGCCGGACACCGTCCACGTCATGTCGAAGGGCCGGATCGTGAAGACGGGCGGCAAGGAGTTGGCGCTGGAGCTCGAGAAGTCGGGCTATGCGGCCTATGGGGAGGCTGCCTGATGGCCATCGTCACCCCGCTGAAGACGGCTGCCGAACAGCAGCTCGTTCAGCAATATGCCGACAGCAAGGCCGAGCTGCCGGGCGGCCCGGCCGTGCGCAAGCTCCGCGAGGACGCCTTCGCCGGCTTCGAGGCCAAGGGCCTGCCGCATCGCCGGCTCGAATCCTGGCGCTATACCGACCTGCGCACGCTGCTGCGCGAGGCACGTCCGCTTACCGGCGGCGCTGCCGTTACGGCGGCGGTCAAGGCTCGCCTGGCCGCGCTGAAGCTCGATGGCCTGCGCCTCGTGCTGGTCGACGGCATCTTCGCACCGGAGCTCTCGGCGCTCGACGCGATCCCGGAGGGTGTCTCGGTGCAGTCGCTCGCCGAGGCGTTGGTCTCGCCGCGCGAGGACCTGACCCGCATCCTGGCCGGGCCTTCGGTTGGCCATGACGACATGGGCCTCGCGCTCAACACCGCGCTGATGCGCGATGGCGTCTTCGTCGAGATCGCCGATGGCGTCGAGCTGGAACAGCGGATCGTCATCGTTGCGCTCGCCTCGGGCGAGGAGGAGCGGGCGGTGTTCCACCGCTCGGTCGTGCTCGCCGGCGAGGGCGTCAAGGGTACGGTGGTCGAGGTCAGCGAAGCAGCCGGGAAGGCCGCGCAGCAGATCAACGGCGCGATCGTCTTCGAAACCGGCGACGAGAGCGAGATCCAGCATGTCCGCCTCGTCACCCGCCAGCAGGCGGCGACGGTCGAGGTGCAGAGCCTGCTCGCGACGGTCGGTGCTCACGCGAAGTTCGATTCCTTCGCGCTGATCTGCAATGCCGGCACGGTGCGCCAGCAGCATTTCGTCCGCTATGCCGGCGAGCACACCGAGATCGGCTTGCGTGGTGTCAACCTGATCAACAAGGCGCAGCATTCCGACGTCACGCTGATCGTCGACCACGAGGTGCCGCACGGCACCAGCCGCGAGCTGTTCAAGACGATTGCCGGGGGCGAGGCGACCGGCGTGTTCCAAGGCAAGGTCATCGTGCGCAAATACGCGCAGAAGACCGATGGCGGCATGAAGAGCAACGCGCTGCTGCTCAACGACGGCACCTCGATGTACAACAAGCCCGAGCTTGAGATCTTCGCCGATGACGTGGTCTGCGGCCATGGCGCGACGGTCGCGCAGATCGACGGCGACCAGCTCTTCTACCTGATGGCGCGCGGCCTGCCGCGGCCGCAGGCCGAGGCGCTGGTGCTGCAGGCCTTCGCCGGCGAGGCAGTCGAGTTCATCACGGATGAGGATGTGCGCGATCTCGTGATCGGCGAGGTCGAGTCGTGGCTGAAGGCCCGCGAGGCCGCTTCCGAGGTGAGCACCGTCTGATGCCCTACATCAATCTCCAGATCACCAAGGGCGCCTCGCGCCAGCAGAAGGCGCAGATCGTGAAGGAATTCACGGAAACGCTGGTCAAGGTGCTCGGCAAGAACCCGCAGAACACCCATATCGTGATCCAGGAGATCGAGCGCGAGGATTGGGGCCATGGCGGCGAACTCGTCGCCGACAAGGCGCCAGTCACGCCCGGAAAGGCCTGAACCGATGAACGCGCTGGCGAAGCCCTACGACGTCCAGGCCATCCGCAAGGATTTCGCGATCCTGAGCCGGGAGGTCTATGGCAAGCCGCTGGTCTATCTCGACAATGCCGCCTCGGCCCAGAAGCCGGAAGCGGTGATCGAGGCGATGACGCGGCTGATGCGGGAGGACTACGCCAATGTCCATCGCGGCCTGCATTACCTCGCCAACGCGTCGACGGAAGCTTATGAGGCGGCTCGCGAAAGCGCGCGCCGCTTCCTGAACGCGGCGCATCTGGAGGAGATCGTGTTCACGCGCTCCTCCACCGGCGCGCTGAACACGGTGGCCTCCTCGCTCGGGCGCTACCTCAAGATCCAGGAAGGTGACGAGATCATCCTCTCGATCCTGGAGCACCATTCCAACATCGTGCCCTGGCACTACTGGCGCGAACGCCATGGCGCCGTGATCAAGTGGGCGCCGATCGACGAGGACGGCAATTTCCTCATCGATGAATTCGAGAAGCTGATCTCGCCGCGCACCAAGGTGGTGTCGCTGACGCAGATGTCGAACGCAATCGGCACGATCATACCCGTAGCCGAGGTCGCCGCGATCTGCCGTTCCTACGGCATTCCGTTGGTGGTCGACGGCAGCCAGGGCGCCGTGCACCTGCCGGTCGACGTGCAGGCGCTGGGCTGCGATTTCTACGCCTTCACCGGCCACAAGACCTATGGACCGACCGGCTCCGGCATCCTCTGGGGCAAGAAGGAATGGCTCGACAAGCTGCCGCCTTACGAGGGCGGCGGCGAGATGATCGTCACCGTCAGCGAAGACAGCGTGACCTATAACGACCCGCCGCATCGCTTCGAATCCGGCACGCCGGCTATCGTCGAGGCTGTGGGGCTGGGTGCGGCGCTCGACTACATGATGGCGCTCGGCCGCGAGAACATCGCGGCGCACGAGGCCAAGCTAGGCGCCTACGCCATGGAGCGGCTCGGCGAGATGAATTCGATCCGCATCTTCGGCAAGGCCAAAGAGAAGGGTGCGATCGTCGCTTTCGAGATGAAGGGCGCCCATGCCCATGACGTCGCGACCGTGATCGACCGCGCCGGTGTCGCCGTCAGGGCCGGCACCCATTGCGCCATGCCGCTTTTGGCACGATATGGGGTGACATCGACCTGCCGCGCCTCCTTCGGGCTCTACAATACGCTCGAAGAGGTGGACAAGCTGGTCGATGCCCTGCGGAAGGCCGAGAGCCTGTTCGCCTGACCGGGATTTGAAGAGATGACCGACAGCGTCGCCGAAGACATCAAGCCGAACGCCCCCGCCATGGGCACGGGCACCGCGCTGCCGCCGGAAGAGATCGACCGGCTGACGGACGATATCGTGGCCGCCCTGAAGACGGTCTACGATCCCGAGATTCCCTCGGACATCTACGAGCTCGGCCTGATCTACCGCGTCGATATCGCCGACGACCGGCAGATCACGATCGACATGACGCTGACCGCGCCGGGCTGCCCGGTGGCCGGCGAGATGCCGGGCTGGGTCGAGAACGCGGTCGGTGCCGTTCCGGGCGTCGCCGGCGTCACCGTCAACATGACCTTCGATCCGCCCTGGGATCAGTCGCGCATGTCCGACGAGGCCCGCGTCGCCCTCGACATGTGGTGAGCGGCTCCGCCCGCGTTGATGGATCGCATCTCATCGCTTCATTGGTGCTGAGCTCGCGCCGCTGGCAGGAATAGGCGCGTCATCCGCCACCGGAGCCCGCGATGCCCAGCTTTCCTTACGAGACCGTCGACGTCTTCACCGACCGCGCCTTCGGCGGCAACCAGCTTGCCGTCTTCACCGATGCGCGCGGTCTCTCGGACGCCCAGATGCAATCGCTCGCGGCCGAGATGAACTATAGCGAGACGACCTTCGTCCTGCCGCCGGACGATCCGGCCAATGACGCGCGCGTGCGCATCTTCCATCGCACCGCCGAGATGCCCTTCGCCGGTCATCCCAATGTCGGCACGGCCTGCGTGCTGGCCCGCCACGGCCGCGACCGCAACGGCGTGCTGCGTTTTGAGCAAATGGCCGGGCTGGTCGAGATCGCGGTCGAGCGCGATGCGGCCGGCGCTGTAACCGGCGCTGTCATCGCCGCGCCGCAGGCGCTGTCGCTCGGCATCGAGCTGCCGGCGGACGGCATCGCAGCCTGTGCGGGCGTCGCGGCTTCCGATATCGTCACCAGCGGGCACAAGCCGGTGCAGGCCTCGCTCGGCGTGAAATTCGTGCTGGCACAGGTCGCGCCGGCCGCGCTTGCGGGCGCGACGCCCGACATCGCCGCCTTCCGCAAGCTCGAAAGCCAGCATCCGGAATTGCAGGGGCGCCTGTCGCTCTTTCTCTATGCCCGCGACGGCAACGCCGTCCGGGCGCGGATGTTCGCGCCGCTGGCCGGTACCTGGGAGGACCCCGCCACCGGCAGCGCCAGCGCCACGCTGGGCGCGCTGCTCCTGTCGCTCGATGGCGGCGATGAAGCGGCCTACAGCATCACCCAGGGCGTCGAGATGGGCCGCCCGAGCCGGCTGAACGTCACGTCGCGCCGCGCGACAGACGGCTTCCGCTCGCGGGTCGGCGGTGGCTGCGTGCCGATGTTCCGGGGCGAGGCGCTGCTATAGCCCCAGCTCCGCCCGCACCCGCTTCGTCAGCCCGACGGCGACGAGGCGGTGGCTCTCGGCGAGGTAATCCCGCAGGGCATCGTCCGGCATGCTTTCACCGGTGAGCCACTGGATCCATTTCATCCCGCGCGAGGCGAGATAGGGCGCGGGCCTGAGGCCCGGCTGCTCGCTCAGGATATCGAAACCCATCGGCGAGCATTTGAAGGAGACGGCTATCTCGCCGTTCTCCTGCTGCCGACCGATGGCGAAGACCTTGCCGCCGACCTTCCAGACATCGGCGCCACCCCATTGCACGACATGGCTCGTCGCCGGAAGCGCAGCGCAGAAGGCGTTATAGGCCTCGGGGGACATGGCTCAGTAGCTTTCCGCGTCGATGCCATGCTGCTTGGCGGCGGCAACGATCTGCGACCAGGTCTCGTCGTCGAGCGGGATGCCGGCGGCCTGCCGCTCGATCTTGACCTTGCGCTCCTTGTCGCCGGGCGCCAGCACCGGATTGGCCGGGTCCATCGGTTTCGCCGCGCGGACGAAGGCGAGATAGCTCTCGGTGCGGCTGCGGCGAAGCTCCGCATCGGGCTCCAGCCGTGCCGGATCGATGATGACGCCGAAGAGCGAGTTGATCACCCAGGTCTTCTGCGGCTTCTGGTCGATCCGCGCCGCACCCATCAATCCGGCTGAGAGCAGTTCCGCGATCAGCGAAAGGCCGGCACCCTTGTGGTCGCCGAAGGGCAGGAGCGCGCCGAGCGGGTGGTTCGGGCTGGCGAAGACATGGGCCGGGTCCGTGGTCGGGCGGCCCTCGCCGTCGATGATGTAGCCGGGTGCTACTTGCTCGCCCTTGTTGAGGGCGACGCGGGCCTTGCCATGGGCCATGCGGCTGGTGGCGAAGTCGAGGATCAGGGGATCGCCGCCGGGCACGGGGATGCCGATCGCATGGGGATTGGTGCCGAAGCGGGCTTCCTTGGCGGCATAGGGCGCGACGATGGGCGGCCGGCCGGCGACATTGACCCAGAAGAACGAGATCAGCCCGGCCTCGGCCGCGACCTCGGCATAATGTCCGATGCGGCCGATATGGTGGGAATCGAGCAGGTTGACGATGGCGACGCCGCCGGCCTGCGCCATCGTGATGGCTCGGTCGACGGCATTGCGCGCGTTCGGCTGGCCGAGCGCGATCTTGCCGTCGATGATCAGGAAGGGCGCCGCATCGACGCGCGTCTGCGGCTGCGAGGCCGGGCTGAGATTGCCGTCGGCCAGCGACTGGAAATAGAGCGGCAGCATGCCGACGCCGTGGCTGTCATGGCCGCTGAGATTGGCGAGGACGAGATGGTCGGCGGTCTCCTGCGCCTCGGCCTCGGTCCAGCCGGCTTTCACGACCATGTCGCGGACAAGGGCATGCAGCGATTCGGGGCGATGCAGACGATGCGCCATGGGTTTCCTGCCGTTTGGAAGAGGTCTTGTCGGAAGAGGTCTTGGAGCCTCAGGGATTCTTGAGCGTCAGAGTGCATGAGCCGGCCCGTTCCGCAATGCGTCGGGCGGGCAGGGGCTGGATCGCGGGCGCATGGCGCGCCTCCGCCATCTCGACGAAAGCCCCGGCGATCCCTATGTTGTCGGGAACAATCTTGCTTCTCCGGGCCTTGAACCCGGTCGAGGAGGGAAACCGATGTTTTCGATACCGGGCCTCAAGGTCATTTCGCTGACCGACGCCGCGGCGGCCCGCATCCGCGAGATCATGGCGCAATCCTCTGGTGGGGATGCTCCGGCGCTCGGCCTCAGGGTCGGCGTCAAGAAGGGCGGCTGCGCCGGCATGGAGTACACCTTCGAGATCGCGCGCGCGCTCAACAAGGGCGACGAGGTCGTGAGCGACAAGGACGCGACGGTGGTCGTCGATGCCAAGGCCGTGCTGTTCCTGCTCGGCACCGAGCTCGATTTCAGGACGGACCGGTTCTCCTCGACTTTCGTCTTCAACAACCCCAATCAGGTCTCGGCTTGCGGCTGCGGTGAATCCGTCGAGATCAAGCCGCGCAACGAAAGTGCGCTGACGGCGCCCTGAACCGGAGGCTCAGGCGACGCGGCTGCTCGTTTCCAGCGCGTCTTCGGTGACGGTGCGGTTGCGCCCGTCGCGTTTGGCCTGCATCAGCGACTGGTCGGCCCGGTCCACCAGCGAGCCGGCCGTATCGCCGCGGCGATAGCTGGCAACGCCGAGCGAGATGGTGATGCGGCCGAGATTCACGTTGGTCGAGCGCTTGATCAGCTCGCGGGTCAGCAGCGCCTGGCGCACCGTCTCGGCGCCGAACTTGCCGGCGATCAGGTCGGCTTCCGGCAGGATGATGGCGAATTCCTCGCCGCCGAAGCGGGTGATGATCGCCTTGTCCTTGAACTTGTCCTTCATCGTGCGCGCGACAAGGCGCAGCACCTGGTCGCCCGTCAGGTGGCCATGGGCGTCGTTGAAGCGCTTGAAGAAGTCGATATCGGCCATGACCAGCGCGAAGGGCTCGCGGCGCAACGTCGCCTGATCGATCGACTTCTGCAGCATCTCCTCGAAATGACGGCGATTGGCGAGCCCCGTCAGCGGATCGGTGAGGGCCTCGGCACGCGTCGATTCCAACGCTTCGCGCAGGTTGCGGATTTCGTTCGAGCTATTGCGCAGCTCGGCCTCGAGCTGAGCCTTGCGCGTGACTTCTTCGCGGGTCGACATCACCAATGCCTCGACCCATTCGCGCAGCTTGTGACGGTCGGTCGCCGGCGGCACGTCCTCCGACATGGCGCAGAGTCGGCCATGATAGAGTTCGCTGGAGCCAAGTGCCTTGTCGACGAGGCCCATCATCGCGTCGATCTCGCCGAGCACCTGCAGGCTGGTGCGCTCGGCCTGGCGCGAGAAGCGCTCGGTGCTGATGAAGCGCTCGTAGAGGCTGTCGATATCGGCAGCGGAGACCTTTCCGTCGCTGCCGGCGATGATCGCGTTCATCGCGATGCTGACGGCCGGTATTTCGCCGCTCAGATGGGCGTACCAGACCTCGAAGGCGCGGGGATAGCTCGGCGAGCCATGCTCTCGCATCGCCGCGACGACGCGCTCGGCGAGATCATCAGTGCGGGCGGGAACCGAAACCAGGTCGTCCATGCCTTCGCCATCCCGTATGAAGCCGGGTCGCGGCCTTTGGCCACGTCAGCTTCGATCAAACAATCGAAGCGGGACATCCTGTCCGTATATACGGCGGCATGCGCCCGTCCGCCGCGAAGGTCATCCCGTCGCGACGAAATGCAATCTAGGGCGATGGTGTTAAAAACGGGTTGATGCCGTAACGTTATCCGACACGTGCCGGACGCAGCAGGAAGGCCGGCACGTGATCGCCCAGGCCCTTCACCTGCGGGCCGTCATCGTCGTCGCGATGGTTGCGGCCACGCCGGCCATCCTGGTTGCGGGGCTTGGCCGCAGCCGTGTCGGAATCCGGCCGCACGGGCTCGTGCCGACCGGGCGCGCGATGCGCATCGGCCTTGCCTTCCGGCTCGCTGGACCGCGGGCTCGCCTCGCTCTCGGCGCGGGGGCCGCGCTCGCGCTCGGGGCGGCCGCGACCGCGCGACGACGAACGCTTGTCGTCCCGGCGGCCTCCGCGGCGCTCATCGCGCGGTTCGCCCGGAGGGAGGGCGTCGAGGCCGGGACCTTCGAAGGCGATGGTCTGGCCGGTCAGTTTCTCGACGGCGGAGACGAGCTTGTCGTCATGGCGCGTGACGATGGTGAAGGCGGTTCCGAGACGCCCGGCGCGGCCGGTGCGGCCGATGCGGTGGACATAGTCCTCGGCATGGGTCGGCACGTCGAAATTGAAGACATGGCTGACGGCGGGGATGTCGAGGCCGCGCGCCGCGACGTCCGAGGCGACGAGGATCGGATTCTCGCCGGTGCGGAAGGATTCCAGCGCCGCCATGCGGGCATACTGGTCCATGTCGCCATGGAGCGCGACGGCGGGGAAGCCATGGCGCTGCAGCGACTTGTGCAGCGTCGCGACATCGCGCTTGCGGTTGCAGAAGACGATCGCGTTCTGCAGGTCGGTCGCGCCTTTGATCAGCTTGCGCAGCGTCTCGCGCTTCTCGAAATCCTGTGAATTGGAGGCGATCAGCCGCTGGGTGATCGTCGCCGCGGCCGTCGCCGGCCGGGAGACCTCGACGCGAACGGGATTGTGCAGGAACTGCTCGGAGATGCGGGTGATCTCCGGCGGCATCGTCGCGGTGAAGAACAGCGTCTGCCGCGTGAAGGGCACGAGCTTGCAGACGCGCTCGATGTCGGGGATGAAGCCCATGTCGAGCATGCGGTCGGCCTCGTCGATGACGAGGAGTTCGACGCCGGTGAGCAAGAGCTTGCCGCGCTCGACATGGTCGAGCAGGCGGCCGGGCGTCGCGATCAGCACATCGACGCCGCGGGTGATCTTGGCGTCCTGGTCGCCGAAGGAAACGCCGCCGATCAGCAGCGCCACCGAAAGCTTCTGGTTCACGCCATAGCGGACGAAGTTCTCCTCGACCTGCGCCGCAAGCTCGCGCGTCGGCTCCAGGATCAGGGTGCGCGGCATCCGGGCCCGGGCGCGGCCGGTTTCCAGGATGGTGAGCATCGGCAGCGTGAAGGCCGCGGTCTTGCCGGTGCCGGTCTGGGCGATGCCCAGAACGTCCTTGCGGGCAAGGACATGCGGAATGGCCTGGGCCTGGATGGGGGTCGGCGTGTTATAGCCTGCGGCCGTGACGGCCGTCAGAACCTTTTCGCTCAAGCCGAGTTCGGCAAATGACATCGCGTATCGTGCTTCTTCTGGGTCGGTGAAACGCGGCGGGATGACCTGCTCAACCACCACGTTGGCGCGACGACAGTTCCTGCGCGCCTTCGGACCCGTGTGGAATGCAAAGAAAACGCGGCAAAGTCAATCATCTAGCCTCGAAAGGACTGCTTTGATCTCATGAAGGAGCCGCTTGTTCTCGTGCCCGGCCTGAGTTGCAACGCCGCGCTCTATGCTCCGCAATGGCCGATGCTGGCCGATGGCCGGCCTATTCTCGTCGCCGATCACGCCCGCGACGACACGCTGCCCGCCATCGCGCAACGCCTGCTCGCGGCAGCGCCGCCCCGTTTCGCGCTCTGCGGCCTGTCGATGGGTGGCTATGTCGCGTTCGAGATTCTGCGGCAAGCGCCTGAGCGCGTGACGCGGCTTGCCTTGCTCGACACCAGCGCCAAACCGGCAACGCCCGAGACGAACGAGCCGCGGGAGCAGATGATCGCGCTCGCCGAGAAGGGCGTCTTCGACAATGTCACGACGCTGCTCTGGCAGAGGCTGGTGGCACCGGCGCGCCTGACCGACGAGCCGCTGCGGCTGCTGGTGCGGCGGATGGCCGACGACGTCGGGGCGGAGGGGTTCGTGCGGCAGCAGAAGGCGATCATGAAGCGACCGGATTCGCGGCCGCTGCTGGCGAAACTCTCGATTCCGACACTTGTTCTGGTCGGGCAGGAAGATGCGATCACGCCTGTGGCGGAAGCCCAGGAAATGGCAGGCCTTGCCGGCGAAAGGGCCCGCCTCACGATCGTGCCCGGCTGCGGCCATCTCTCGACACTGGAGGCGCCGGAGGTAGTGAGCGCGGAACTGTTGCGCTGGCTCGGCTGAGGGACGTCAGCGGGGCAGGGCGCAGGGGTCGAGTTTCGTCGCGTTGGCGGTCTGGCCGATCGAGCCGGTGATCATCGGGTCGGTGGGCTGGCGCTTCGACGCTGCAAGGCTGATGGCGGCCATGCGCTCCTTGTCGAGCGAGGCGGTCTGGCTCGACAGGAAATTCGCGGCGATGACCGACAGAAAGGCGATGGCCGCGCCGGCCTTGGCGATATCGGCGGCGAGCGTGCCGCGGTTGTCCTTCCAGAACATTTCGATCAGGCGCATGGCGCACTCTCCACGGCCCGTGACATCACGAGCTTTGCGGCAGCATGCGCCCAGAGCAGTAAAAGGATGGTTAGCCAAGTCTTGCCGGGCTGCCGAAGACTTTAAGGATCGGCGACCGTGCGGCCTGCGAGGCGTGCCTGATGCGCCTTGAACAGCTTGCGCAACGCGCTCAGCACTGCGGCGACGCCGGGTCTGCGGCGCGAGACCTCGTGCGAGACCAGGAAGATGTCATCGCCCGTCTCCTCCGGTGGTGGCTCAAGGCGGCGCAGGCTCGGATCGGCATCCCCCATGAAGCAGGGCGCCATGGACAGCGCGCCGGCCGAGCGGATGCTTTCATAGCGGGCCGCCGAATCGCCGACGCGGGCCGCGATCGGCCGCCCTGCGGCATAGGCCATGATGTGATCGTCGATCCGCGACGAGGTTTCGCGGTTCACCGAGATGATCGGAGCCGTCGTGGGATCGATGTCGCGGCGGACATAGAGAGTCTGCATCAGCCGCCCGACCTTCTGGGCGTAATGGCCGGGTTCGCCTGGAACCCTGGTCATTCGCAGCGCGATATCGGCCTCGCCGCGCGCCAGGTCGAGCCTGTTGCGCGTGCTGATGATCACGATCTCGACCCCGCCGGCTGCCTGCGAGATCGCCGTCGCGTTCATGGTCAGGAGCATGCTGATCGAGGTGGTCGCGGTGATCCGGACCGGCGCATCGGCGCGCGGGCGGGCAGCGTCGGCGCGGATCGCGAAGCGCTTGGCGGCGGCTTCCACGAGAGCAGCCTCGGCCGCGAGTTCCATGCCAATGGTCGTCGGCACGAGCCGGTTGGCTTCGCGGGTGAAAAGCTGCAGGCCGAGTTCGGCTTCGAAGCCCTTCAGCCGGCGCGCGACGGTAGCTTCGCTCAAGCCTAGCTGCGCCGCCGCCACGGCCATCGACCCGCAGACGGCGATGGCGTTGAATATCCGGATGTCGTCCCAGGATGCCTGTCCGGCCGGCGATGCCAATTCACCGTCGCGTCCAGATGGAGGGGAAGCAGGCTCGCCCATGCCGTCAGTGGCCAGTCCCAGTTGGAGTGGTGTCGGCGATCATGGTGGTCCGGGGAGTGGGGAGGGTTCGACATAAGCGAACCCTGCCGGGAAACGTTGCGTCGGGCAGCCCGCCGGGCCTGAGCCCCAGCCCTGCACGGATGCAGGGCTCAACTCTCACAGGTCGATCAGTTCGCCGGCAAAGGCGGCTCGTTCCTGGATGAACACGAAGCGCGCTTCCGGCTTGTTGCCCATCAGCCGCTCGACCGTGTCGGAGGTCTCCTCCTTGGCCTCGTGGTCAACCATGACCTTGAGCAGGATGCGCTTGCTCGGGTCCATTGTGGTTTCCTTGAGCTGGGCAGGCATCATTTCACCAAGGCCCTTGAAGCGCGAGATTTCCGGCTTCTTGCCTTTGAAGACGGTCTCGATCAGCTCGTCCTTATGGGCATCGTTGCGGGCATAGATGCTCTTGCCGCCGTGCTGGAGCCGGTAGAGCGGCGGCACGGCGAGATAGAGATGCCCCTTCTCGATCAGGCGCGGCATCTGCCGCCAGAAGAAGGTGACCAGCAGCGAGGCGATATGGGCGCCGTCGACATCCGCGTCGGTCATCACGATGACCTTCTCGTAGCGCAGGTCGTCCTCGCGGAACTGGGTGCCGATGCCGCAGCCGAGCGCCAGGATGAGGTCGGCAAGCTGCTGATTCTGGTTCAGTTTCTCGCGCGTCGCATTGGCGACGTTGAGGATCTTGCCGCGCAAGGGCAGGATCGCCTGGTTCGCGCGGTTGCGCGCCTGCTTGGCCGATCCGCCGGCCGAGTCGCCCTCGACGATGAAGAGTTCGGAGCCGGCGGCCCCTGCACTCGAGCAATCAGCGAGCTTGCCGGGCAGGCGCAGCTTGCGCGTCGCAGTCTTGCGCGAGACCTCCTTTTCGAGGCGCCGGCGCAACCGCTCCTCGGCGCGATCGACCGACCAGTCGAGCAGGCGCAAGGCCTGCTGCGGCGCGGCCGCGAGCCAATGGTCAAAGGCGTCGCGGATCGCGTTCTCGACGATGCGGTGCGCTTCCTGCGTCGCGAGCTTGTCCTTGGTCTGGCCCTGGAACTCCGGCTCGCGGATGAAGACCGATAGCATGGCGGCGCAAGTGGCCATCACGTCGTCGGAGGTGACCTGCGCCATGCGCTTCGACTGGCCGATGCGCTCGGCATGGTCGCGCAGGCCGCGCAGCAGGGCGATGCGCAGGCCCTGCTCATGGGTGCCGCCCTCGGGCGTCGGGATCGTATTGCAGTAGGAGGAGGAGAAGCCGTCCTCGCCGGTCGCGAGCCAGGCCACCGCCCATTCGAGCGAGCCGTGGCTGCCTTCCCTGGTGATCTTGCCGGAGAAGATCGGCTCGGCGACGAGGTCCTTGCCCTCGATCTCGCGGCCGAGATAATCGCGCAAGCCCCCGGGGAAGCGGAACACGGCCTCGGCGGCGACATCGCCTTCCGGCTTCAGCAGCGCGGGGGCGCAGGTCCAGCGAATCTCGACGCCACCGAAGAGATAGGCCTTCGAGCGCGCCATCCTGAACAGGCGGGCCGGGGAAAAATGCGCGCCCTCGCCGAAGATTTGCGCGTCGGGATGGAAGCGTACGCGGGTGCCGCGCCGGTTGGCGACGGCGCCGACCGTCTCCAGCGGCCCCTGCGGCAGGCCGCGCGAGAAGATCTGGCGATAGAGCGTCTTGCCGCGCGCGACCTCGACCTCCAGCCGATCCGACAGTGCATTGACGACGGAGACGCCGACGCCGTGCAGGCCGCCCGAGGTCTCATAGGCTTTGGAGTCGAACTTTCCACCGGCATGAAGCGTCGTCATGATGACTTCGAGCGCCGACTTGCCGGGGAATTTCGGGTGCGGATCGACCGGGATGCCGCGGCCGTTATCGGTCACGGCCAGCGAGCCGTCCTCGAACAGCTCGACATCGATGAAGGTGGCGTGGCCGGCCACCGCCTCGTCCATGGCGTTGTCGATCACCTCGGCGAAGAGATGATGCAGGGCGCGCTCGTCGGTGCCGCCGATATACATGCCCGGACGGCGGCGCACCGGCTCCAGCCCTTCGAGGACCTCGATCGCCGAGGCGTCGTAGCCGGCCTCGGACAGGGTGCCGTTGCGGGCAGGGGCGGCAGGCGCCGGTGCCGCCTTGGGAGCTGCGGCAGGCAGGGGCGCTTCCGGCCGCGGGCTTGCCGCGTCGGGCCGCTCCGGCTCCGAGCCGAAAAGATCGCCGTTATCCGCCATTGCCAACCGATTCTTCCTGATTCGCGACTGTGAACTCTAGCGCATCGCGCTGCGCAACGCCCTGTCAGGAACCGCTTATAGACACCTCATCCGCAGATCGAAACCGCCGTGCCATCGCAGTTTGCGTTCCCGTCACATCCCTGTCGTCGGCATGGGCAAGAGCGAGGTGGAACCGGCCCATTCAGTCCACGTTAACCATCGGTGTCGAGGATGATGAATACGGTCAGGCCTATGCGGATTTCCGCAATGCGCTATGATCGGCCTAAAGGGGAGAAGGCCGTGGCGTCGCGTCAGTCTGTGCCGGTTGCGGGTATCGCGGGCTTGCAGCGTACTGCACGCCTCGCCGGCGAATCCTTCGGTCATGAGGATGTCATCGGCAGGCCGCTTTCCGCCGCTGACCCACACGCCTCACGCTGGCTCTGGTGGCTGGCTGCGGTCGCGGCATCGGCTGGCCTCGCGGTTCTGCACTTCTCCTGAGAACCGCCCTCGCATAGCGCGGAAATATCAACCTTTTTGCCCTAGGCCTGTGGTCGGAGGGTAATGGGATGCGCCGCCTCGTCATCACGGTTTCCGGTTCGGCCGATAGCGGCACGCCGCTGCTTGCCGCGCCCGGGACGCTCTGAGCGGAGCATCGCACCGGTGGGCCAGATCGCCGCTCTCGGAGCCTATGTCTACCAGGCCGCGCTCGCGCTCGGGCTGCTGCTGCTTGTCTCGCGCATCCTGCCGGCGCAGGACTTCACGCATTACTCGCTGTTCATCACGATCAGCCAGTTCGGCAGCATCGCCGCCTTCGAATGGCTGCGCTTTTCCTGCAGCCGCTTCTATCCGGGCACAGACGAAACGGCCCAGCGCTCGGTGATCCTGTATTCCTTCATGGTCTGCGCGGTGCTCTGCCTGCTGGCTGGTGGCGGCGTTTTCGCGTCCGGCGCAGCTTCCATCGGCATCGCCATCGGCGGAGCACTGGTCGCGGTGTTCCAGGGCGGTTCCGAGCTACATCTGACCATGCTGCGCTTCCGGCAGAATTTCCGGCTGTTCTCCATCCTCCAGGCTGCGCGCGCTTCATTTCTGGCCGTCGGAACGATCTGCGGGGCGCTTCTCGATCCCACGCTGGCCGGCGCCGTGTCGGGCATGCTGGGCGCTTACCTCGCCTATGCCGCGCTGGCGCGCCTTCTGGCGGGCTCGCTTGCCGAGGGATTGCAGCGGCCGCAACGCCACCTGCTCGCCAAGCACCTGACCTATGGCGGTGTCTCGGCCGGGGCATCCGTCGCCGGCATCCTGGCGCCGCTCGGGCTCAAGGCCTTCCTGACCGCCGTGATCGGAGCGCATGGTGCGGCCGGCGCCTTGCTCGCACTTGATCTCTTGCAGCGTCCCTTCGTCATGGTGGTCTCGGCGCTCCAGGCCATCCGCTATCCGGAGATCGTCGCGACCTATGACCGCGAGCCCGGCACGGCCACGTTCCGCGGGCGGCTCGGCGAGTACTACGCCCAGCTGGCGAGTTGCTCGCTCGTCACTGCGGCGGGGATCCTGTGCCTGCTGGCGCCTGCAGCGGCCTGGCTGGTCAAGGCGGAACTGCGCGAAACCTTCCTGCTCGCGAGCCCGGCAGTGACCATCCTCGCGCTGCTGAGAGCCTGGGTCCAGACCTTGCTGCCGACCCCGGCGCATCTGAAACAGCGCCTGCGACCGATCATCGGGCTGGCTCTTGCCGATGCCGTCCTGCTCAATCTCGGTGCCGTCATGGGCTGGTACCTGTCCGGCGGCGCACTGGTCGGGCTTCTCTTTGGCAGCGTGGCCGGAGCGGCCGCTTCAGCTATCGTGGGGGCGCCGCTCTTCCTGTCGATGCCCTTCCGCTGGCATGCACTCACGCTTGTGAGCGCCCTGGCCGCCCTTGTCATCGCTGCGCTCGCCAATGGCAGCACTCCCCAGACATCCCTGCCGATCTCGCTGGCGGTTTTGCTGCTTTGCATCCCGCCGGCCGTCGCGACCCTCGGCTCGCTGCTCCAGCGTCGCGGCGTTTCACCGGAGGCTTCATGAAGATCGCCATCGGCATCGCGACCGCGGGGCGCCGCGATGTCCTCTCCGCAACGCTCGCCCATCTCGTCGAACAGAGCCGCCTACCAGATGCCGTCATCGTCTGCCCGGCGGAGGCAGTAGATTTCGACGAAACCGCCGCCGCGCACCTGTCCTTGCCCATCCGCCGCGTCGAGGGGCGGCGCGGCAGCTGCGGCCAGCGCAACGCGATCCTGGCTACGGCCGAGGACGCCGATCTCATCATCTTCCTCGACGACGACTTCATGCCGGCACGAGATTTCGTGGCAGAGGCGGAGGCGCTGTTCGGGGACAGGCCGGAGATCGTTGCAGCTACCGGTACGGTTCTCGCCGACGGGATCCACGGGCCCGGCATCAGCGCCGATGAAGCGCGCAACATCCTGGCCGCCGACAAGGGCGAGCCGAAGGCGACATGGCCGGTCTACAATGCCTATGGCTGCAACATGCTGGTGCGGATGGCGGCGGTTCATGCCGTGGCGGCGCGCTTCGACGAGAACCTGCCGCTCTATGGTTGGCAGGAGGATGTCGATTTCTGTCGTCAATTGGCGGGGCAGGGCGAGATCGTCCACAGCACGGCGCTGAGGGGGGTTCATCTCGGCAGCAAGCGCGGTCGGACATCGGGCCTGCGCTTCGGCTACTCCCAGATCGCCAACCCGATCTACCTCTGGCGCAAGGGGAATATGACGCTGCACAAGGCGCTGCGCCTGATGATCGGCAATGTCGCGGCCAATCTCGTCGGCAGCCTGCGCGAGCAGCCCTATGTCGACCGCCGTGGCCGCTTGAAGGGCAATGGCATCGCGCTGGTCGATCTGATGCGGGCGCGGCTGAATCCGCAGCGCATCCTGTCGTTCAAATAGGCGCCGTCAGCGCCGCGGCGCGGCCATCTCCGACAGGGTCGCGAGAAGCGTCTCGGCGCTCTTGTCCCAGGAGAAGCGCGCCAGATTGGCGCGGCCTTTCCCGGCCAGCCCCAGTGCGTCGCCATCAGCATCCATGACCCGCAGCATCGCCTCTTCGAGGCTGGCGCGATCGCGCGGATCGAAATAGAGCGCCGCTTCGCCGCAGGCCTCGCGCACCGCCGGGATATCCGCGGCCAGAACCGGGCAGCCCTGCGTCATCGCCTCCAGCGGTGGAATGCCGAAACCTTCATAGAGGCTGGGAAAGACGAAGGCGCGCGCGTGACGTTCGAGCGCGACGATCTCGGCATCGCTCAGGCGCCCGGTGAAGATCAGGTTCTCGGCGCTGGCGGGGGCATCCGCCTTGAACACGCCGCTCTTGTCGAGCGCACCGGCGATGACGAGCTTCCAACGGCGATCGCCGAGCGCGTCGAAGGCCCGGATCGCGAAGTCGACGTTCTTGTTGGGCTTCAGCGTGCCCAGCATGAAGAAGAAATTCGTACCTTCCAGCCCCAGCCGCTGCAGCACGGTTTCGTCCGGCGTCACCCCGGAGAAATGGTCCGTGGCGTTGTAGAGCACCGGGACAGTCTCCGGCGCGACACCGAAGACCGTGCCGAGTTCGCCACGCGAGAAGTTGGAAACGGTCGCGATCCGCGCCGTGCGCGTCAGCCCGAAGCCGAGGAGCTTGTGCGTGGCCCGATAGGAGGCGCTGAAGGCTTCCGGGTGCCGGAAAATGGTGACGTCGTGGATCACGACGAGCTGCCGGCGATGCAGCAGCGGCCCGCTGCCGCCGAAGCCGACGAGGGTGTCTCCTGCAGCCCGGTGCGCGAGCGAGGTCTGTTCCCAGAGATGGCCGGAGAACGGGCCGAAGCGCTCCACGGCGATATGCTGGAATTCCCGGGTTTCCGGAACGTCCTGCGGCGCGAGGAGGCGCCATTGGGCCCGCCTGAGCGCCTCGGGAGCCGCACCCGCGCCGATCCGCCGGTCGAGTGCCTTCGTCATCTCGAGGGCAAATCGCTGCACGCCGGTCAGCGGCTGGCCGAGAAAGCGGCCGTTGATCGAGATCGTCTGCAAGTCCGGGGCACCGCTGTTCGGCAATGGTCGCCAGAACCTGCCCGATCACGCGTGAAGGTCGCGTTACCTGATACCGGAACGGCGTGCGATGCCGAACGCTTCGCCCGATGCGCGCGCGAAAAAGCCGGGGCGTTGCCGCCCCGGCCTGGTGTCTCCCGGGAATGTCGGCCGCCGCCTGCGCAGCCGGCCAGCCATCCTCAGTACGAGTAGTACATCGCGAACTCGACCGGGTGCGGCGTCATCTCGAAGCGCGCCACATCCTGCATCTTGAGCTCGATATAGCTGTCGATGAAGTCGTCATTGAAGACGCCGCCGGCCTTGAGATAGGCGTTGTCCTTCTTGAGCGCTTCCAGCGCCTCGCGCAGCGAGCCGCAGACCGTCGGAATCTTCTTCAGCTCGCGCGGCGGCAGGTCGTAGAGATCCTTGTCCATGGCCGGGCCCGGATCGATCTTGTTCACGATGCCGTCGAGGCCGGCCATCAGCATGGCCGCGAAGGCGAGATAGGGGTTCGCCATCGGATCGGGGAAGCGGACCTCGACGCGCTTGGCCTTCGGCGAGGTCGTCCACGGAATACGGCAGGAGGCCGAGCGGTTGCGCGCCGAATAGGCGAGCAGCACCGGAGCCTCATAGCCCGGGACCAGGCGCTTGTAGGAGTTGGTCGAGGGGTTGGTGAAGGCGTTCAGCGACTTGGCATGCTTGATGATGCCGCCGATGTACCAAAGGCACTCCTGCGACAGGTCGGCATACTTGTTGCCCGCGAAGACCGGCTTGCCGTTCTTCCAGATCGACTGGTGGACGTGCATGCCCGAGCCGTTGTCGCCATAGATCGGCTTCGGCATGAAGGTCGCGGTCTTGCCGTAGCTCTGGGCCACGTTGTGGATCGCGTACTTGTAGATCTGCATCAGGTCGGCGGTGTGCACGAGCGTGTCGAACTTCATGCCGAGCTCATGCTGGGCCGAGGCGACCTCGTGGTGGTGCTTCTCGACGACCACGCCCATCGACTGCATCGCGGCCAGCATCTCGCCGCGCATGTCCTGCGCCGAATCCTGCGGCGGAACGGGGAAATAGCCACCCTTGGTGGCGATGCGGTGGCCGAGATTGCCGCCCTCGTAGTCGGAGTAGCCGTTGGTCGGCAGCTCGACGTTATCGAGCTTGAAGGCGGTGTGGTACGGATCGGCGGCGATCTTGACGTCGTCGAAGACGAAGAACTCGGCCTCGGGGCCGACATAGACGGTGTCGCCGATACCGGTCGACTTCAGATAGGCCTCGGCCTTCTTGGCGATGCCGCGCGGATCGCGGCCATAGGGCTCGCCGGTGCCCGGCTCGAGCACGTCGCAGTTGATGACCATGGTCGGAGCCGAGAAGAACGGGTCCATCGTGGCGGTCGTCGGATCCGGCATCAGCAGCATGTCGGACTCGTTGATGGCCTTCCAGCCGGCGATCGAGGAGCCGTCGAACATCGTGCCCTCGGCGAAGATGTCCTCGTCGATCATGCCGACGTCGAAGGTCACGTGCTGCCACTTGCCGCGCGGGTCGGTGAAGCGGAAGTCGACATACTTGACGTCGTTGTCCTTGATCGCCTTCAGGACATCCTTGGCGCTTTTCATTTCAGCATTCCTCTTGCCAGCAGTTATTCAATTTCACGCTGCCGCGACCGGCTCCAATCCGGCCGGCGGCTCGTTGTCCAATGATCGGGGAGACGATCTCAGATCGCGTCCGCGCCGGTCTCGCCGGTACGGATGCGGATCACCCCCTCGATGGTCGATACAAAAATCTTGCCATCTCCGATGCGGCCCGTCTGGGCGGCCTTCATGATCGCTTCGATGGCGCGGTCCAGCATCTCGTCGGCGAGCACGATCTCGATCTTCACCTTCGGCAGGAAGTCGACGACGTATTCGGCGCCGCGATAAAGCTCGGTATGGCCCTTCTGGCGGCCGAAGCCCTTGGCTTCCAGTACCGTGATGCCCTGCAGCCCGACCTCCTGGAGCGCCTCCTTCACCTCGTCCAGCTTGAAGGGCTTGATGATCGCCTCGATCTTCTTCATGCGCCGACCGGCCTCCTTTGCATCTCGGGCTCCGGCTCGGGCCGGAACGTGGCTGGCAGCGCCATCCAGAGTGGGATCAAGCCCCGCTCTGTAGGACGATTGCAACCTTGCTTTTGCTCATAGCATTGGCGCCGACGCCCCGCCATGCGGCACCGCCCGCGAACGCGCCTCGTGGAAAGGCAATAAACAGCACAAAAAATATGCATCTGCATATCTGTTGATCATAAGCGACATTCCACCGCAACTTGCGGGATCGCCAGCCCCGCCGGAAGATGCGGCATGGACGATACCGACGACAATATCAGGGGCAAGGCGGAGCTTGCCCTGCTGACCACGGAGCAGATGGCGACGGCCGATCGCATCGCGATCGCGCAGGGCGCGCCGGGCATCGAGCTGATGGAGCGCGCGGGCCACGCGGTAGCCGACGCCGTTCTCGACCGGGCAGGGGCGGGAAGCGTCGTGACGCTCCTATGCGGCCCCGGAAACAATGGCGGCGACGGCTTTGTCGCGGCGCGCCTCCTGCGCCAGAGCGGCCTGACGGCCCGTGTGGTCGCACCGGGCGGCGCGGGCGGCTTCGTCGGGGATGCGGCCATCGCGCTGGAGCGCTGGGCAGGCGCAATCGAACCGCTGGACGCGTTCCATGACCAGCGAAGCGACATCATGGTCGATGCGCTGTTCGGGGCCGGGCTGAAGCGCCCGCTCTCGGGCGCCTTCGCCGAGGCGGCGAAGCTCCTCAACGAGGCCGCTTGCCCCGTCATCGCGGTCGATATCCCAAGTGGTGTGTCGGGCGATACTGGCCTTGCCGAAGGTGTCGCGGTTAGAGCGGACGAGACCGTCACCTTCTTTCGGCTGAAGCCCGGTCATCTGCTCCAGCCGGGCAGGGCGCTTTGCGGCCGCGTGCGGCTCGCCGATATCGGCATTCCCGCCGACGCAGCCCTCACGGAGATCGGATCGACGGCCTTTCGCAATGATCCCGCGCTCTGGCGGCAGACCTTGCCGCGTCATGGTGCCGATACGCACAAGTTCCGGCGTGGTGCGGTCGCTGTCCTCGCCGGCGGCGTGTCGGGTGTCGGCGCGCCGCGACTCGGTGCGCGCGCGGCACTTCGGGTTGGAGCCGGGCTCGCGACGATCCTCTGCGAGCCGGAGGCCTTGCCCATCCATGCTGCACGCGGACCGGACGCCTTGATGCAGCGGGGCCTATCCGACCGGCAGGCCTTGGAGGCGTTTCTCGATGACCGCCGGACCGCGTCCATCCTGGCCGGCCCGGCTCTCGGCCTCGACAGGCGAGCTGAGGATCTGATCCGGGCCGTGATCGATTGCGACCGTCCAGCCGTCTTCGACGCCGATGCGCTGACCCTGCTCGCCGGCCTCCCTGGTGACGGCTCACGCAGTATCCAGAGCCGCAAGGGCTCGGCCGCAACGGTGCTGACGCCGCATGAGGGTGAATTCCAGCGCCTGTTCGGCAAGGACACCCTCGTTGCCGGAGAACCTTCCAAGCTGGAGCGCGCGCGGAAGGCTGCCGCGACTTGTGGCGCCGTGATCGTCTACAAGGGCGCCGACACGGTCATCGCCGCACCGGACGGGCGTGCCGCGCTCAATGTCACGGGATCGGCGGCTCTGGCGACGGCCGGATCGGGCGACGTGCTGGGCGGGCTGGTTGCGGGCCTCCTGGCACAAGGCATGCCCGCGTTCGAGGCAAGCTGCGCTGCCGTCTGGCTGCATGGGCTCGCCGGCGAAAGGCTCGGCATGGGCCTGATCGCGGACGATCTGCCCGAGGCGATCCCGCAGTTGCTCCGGGAGCTTGCCGTAGCCTGAGCCCGCTCACGAAAAGCCCGCCCCGTTTTCACGAGGCGGGCCTGCTCATTCACATCATGGCATCGCTGCCGATGACGGCTCAGGTGCCGGAATAGGTCACGCTCGGCGCGGACTTCAGCTGATCCTTGGTCAGCGTGATCTTGCCGTGATCCGGATACATGGCCGGCGCCTTCGGAGCGGCTGCGGCAGCCGGCGGGGACGCCATGCCGCCACCCGCGCCGCCGGCGCTACCGGACGAAGCGGGCGCAGGGGCCGGAGCCGGCGGGGCGATCGGCTGGTCGCTCCAGGTCACCTGGTCGAACGGGATCGCGACATCCTTGGAGCCGATGCCGAGGAAGCCGCCGACGCCGATCGTCACCATCTCGACCTTGCCGGTCTTGTCGACGATCACCTCGGTGACGTCGCCGACCTTCTTGTCGTCCGGGCCGTAGACATCGACGCCGATCAGCTTGCTTGTACGCCACTTGCCCTGGCCGGCGAGATTGGTTTCAGCCGGCGAGCTGGCGCTCGACTGCGTCGCCGCAGGGGCAGCCGGAGCGGACGAGGGCGGCGTCGGGGCGCTGGTTTGGGCCATGGCCGCGGTCGCGAGCATCGCGACGCCGACGGTGGACAGCATGAAACGATGATTCCTGATCATGTCTTCCTCCAGAGTGTTCCGCTGCGAAGCGGGTTGAACAGACAACAAACGGAAGGCGATTTTGTTCAGGTCGGCGTTGAATGATTTTCAGCTCTGAAAAAAAATGCATTTTGGAAAAGGTCATGAGTGACCATTGACCTTATGGCTTAACGTGACGACCTTGACGACATCGGCACATTTGCTTGACGGCCGAAGCTGTGGTCGAATACCGCACTCATGGAAACGTCGCAGCTGCGACACTGTTCCAGCCTCGGGACTGAGAGGTGCGTCGATGTCGCAAACCCCGATCGCGCTGACCCTCGATGAGCGCACGCTGGCCGCGCTCGATCGGCATATCGAACTTCATCGGCAGGGGCGTTCGCGCGCCGATGTCATCGCGGAGATCCTTTCCGTCTGGGCTGCGAGCCCGGAGCACACCGCGGCACCCGATGAAGGACTACGCCCCGAAGAGCTCAACGCAAGCAACGATTCCTGAGACGGAGAGCGGGCCGCCCGTCAGTCGTCGGCGTCGTCACGCCGTAGCTCGAAAGCCAGCATGGCCTCGGCGAGAGCGTGCAGCTCGCGCTCTTTCTCGGCGCCATCCGGCATCGCATTCAATTCCTCGACCCGTTGCTGCGCGCGGTCATAGTCTTCCTCGGTGTGGATCACGATGGGCAGCTTCACGGCGTTGGTCTCCTGTGACGTTCGGGCGGCTGGCAGCATCGATCCGAACGCCGCCTGACGTGGCGAGTTCCAGCGCACTCCCACGATATTGGGGCGCGCAGCCGGTTTCACAAACGCTTTTCTCTGGCTTGTCGCCCTGCGGCACGGCAACGTGAGCTTAAGCCTTCGGCAAGGCGGGGCCGCCATGATGGCCGCTTTCCGGCACGATACAGGGCGCCGAAAGGGCAGGTGGATGCGTGGCTTTCTGATTCCCGCTGGCTTGGCCGCAGCGATGATCGCTGCTGCTGGCGGGCCTGCATCCGCGTTCTGGCAGCGTTCGCAGGTCTCGGCCTGCTCGGATGCCACGACCGATGCGGAGCGCCAGCGCCTGCGCTGCTGGGAGCTCAAAGCCTATGCCGATCCGGGCTGGCCCGCGCTTGGGGCGGGCGGCGGCGCTTATCTCATGCCTGCGCCGGCAGCCCGGCACGGACGAGGATACAAGGGTGGCGGCGTGACCCGGCGGCTCGGCTGAAAGATGTGAGGAAGCGGGAGGCCCTTAGCCAATCCGCACGGAACGAGTTGACCGGCGCCGCTCGGCTCCGTATGTCAGCGGCCCGGTGAGGGCGGGTAGCTCAGTGGTAGAGCACGTGACTTTTAATCATGTGGTCGTGGGTTCGATCCCCACCCCGCTCACCACCGCAGGCCGCCGCTCTGCTGCGATCTCCCGCCTGCTTTCTTAAGCTCCGTTAACCAGCCGGAAACCAAACCGCCCTAGCGTTCCGGCATGGTTATTCGCCGCGGCCTTCGCTCGATCTTCGTGACATTGGCTCTCTACCTCGTGTCGGGAGCGGCGGTGGCCTATTTCATGTTCCACGCTCAGCACGGCGCGCGCGGCCTCGAGGCACGCGGCGCGATCCGGGAATCGCTGCGCGACCTGGAGGGCGAACTCGCCACTCTCACGACCGAGCGCAAATCCTGGGAACAGAGGCTCGCCCTGGTGCGCAGCGAAGCCGTCGATCGCGATCTCCTTGAAGAGAATGCCCGTGCGATCCTCGGCCGGACCCACAAGAACGACGTCGTCATCATGGGGCGCTGAGCAGGCGCAGCCGGCATCGTCAGGGCGGCGAACGGCAATCCGTTTGATCGCTTCGGCGTCGCGGTCCTCAGACGAGCGAGTTCCATCTTTCGATCCGGGCGTTCCAGAACCTGCGACGCTTAGTTCCGGACGTATCGATTAACTGAAATCCGGTTTATGCTTCCGGTTCCTTTCTTTTCAACAACTTAGACCATGCTGCATTGCGAGATAGCGTGCTCGCCAAGGTTTTTTTGATCCTCTACAACAATAGTCGGATGACCTTGGAGGACCGCCTATGGCTGTTGCTGCGCGTAAGTCGAAAGCTCCCGCTCAACCCAAAGCCGCCGCGAAGCCGGCGAAGGCCCGTTCGGGCAAGGACGGCGCCGGTAAGGTCGAAGGAGCCCTCAGCAACACCCCGACCTTCACCAAGGACGAAGATCTCCACGCCTATCGCGAGATGCTGCTGATCCGGCGTTTCGAGGAGAAGGCCGGTCAGATGTACGGCATGGGCCTGATCGGCGGCTTCTGCCACCTCTATATCGGCCAGGAAGCCGTCGTCATTGGCATGCAGATGGCCTCCAAGGATGGCGACCAGGTCATTACCGGCTATCGCGACCACGGCCATATGCTGGCCTGCGGCATGGAATCGCGCGGCGTGATGGCGGAATTGACCGGCCGGCGCGGCGGCTATTCGCGCGGCAAGGGCGGCTCGATGCACATGTTCAGCCGCGAGAAGAACTTCTATGGCGGCCACGGCATCGTCGGCGCGCAGGTATCTCTCGGCACCGGCCTCGCCTTCGCCGATTGGTATCGCGACGACAAGACGGTCTCGATGACCTATTTCGGCGATGGCGCGGCCAACCAGGGCCAGGTCTACGAGAGCTTCAACATGGCCCAACTCTGGAAGCTGCCGGTCGTGTTCGTCATCGAGAACAACCGTTATGCCATGGGCACGGCTGTCAGCCGCGCTTCCGCCCAGACCGATTTCTCCCGCCGCGGTGTCTCCTTCGGCATCCCGGGCGAGCAGGTCGATGGCATGGATGTCCGCGCCGTGCGCGAGGCAGCGGCCCGCGCGATCGAGCATGCCCGCTCCGGGAAGGGCCCGTACATCCTGGAGATGCAGACCTATCGCTATCGCGGGCATTCGATGTCCGACCCGGCGAAGTATCGCTCCAAGGACGAGGTCCAGCGCATGCGCGAGGAGCACGATCCGATCGAGCAGGTTCGCGCCCGTCTGGTTCGCGATTTCAAGATCGGCGAGGACGAGCTCAAGGCGATCGACGCCAAGGTGCGCGAGATCGTCAACGACGCCGCCGAGTTCGCGACCCATGATCCCGAGCCGGATCCGTCGGAGCTCTACACCGACATCCTGCTGGAAGCCCCGCGGAGCTGATCGCTCCGCGCCTGCCGGCCTTCATCCTTTCCCCGCGTCTTAGAATCCGGGTGCGTTCATGCCGATCGACATTCTCATGCCTGCGCTTTCTCCCACCATGGAGGAAGGAAAACTGGCCAAGTGGCTGAAGAAAGAGGGCGATCAGGTCAAGGCCGGCGATATCATCGCCGAGATCGAGACCGATAAGGCGACCATGGAGGTCGAGGCGGTCGACGAGGGCGTGCTCGCCAAGATCCTCGTCGCCGACGGCACCGAGAACGTCGCGGTAAACACGCCGATCGGCGTGATCGCCGCCGAGGGTGAGGATGTCTCGGCCGCGGCCAGCGGTGGCGGCAAGGCTGCGGCGCCCGAAGCCAAGGCCGCGCCTGCGCCGGCTCCCGCTGCGGAGGCCGCTCCGGCTGCCGCGGCCCCGGCCGCCAGCGTTCCCGCTCAGGCCAAGGCCTATGACGCCTCCTCGGAATTCCCGGCCGGAGCTGAGATCGTCAGCACCACGGTCCGCGAAGCTCTGCGCGACGCGATGGCCGAGGAGATGCGCCGCGACAAGGACGTCTTCGTCATGGGCGAGGAGGTCGCCGAATACCAGGGCGCCTACAAGGTCACTCAGGGCCTGCTGCAGGAATTCGGGCCGAAGCGCGTGATCGACACCCCGATCACCGAGCATGGCTTCGCCGGCATCGGCGTCGGCGCGGCTCTGTCCGGCCTGAAGCCGATCGTCGAGTTCATGACCTTCAACTTTGCCATGCAGGCGATCGACCACATCATCAACTCGGCCGCCAAGACGCTCTACATGTCCGGCGGCCAGATGGGCGCGCCGATCGTGTTCCGTGGTCCCAACGGCGCGGCCGCCCGCGTCGGCGCCCAGCACAGCCATGACTATGCGGCGTGGTACTCGAACGTGCCGGGCCTCAAGGTGGTGATGCCCTACAGCGCCTCCGACGCGAAGGGCCTGCTGAAGAGCGCGATCCGCGATCCGAACCCGGTGATCTTCCTCGAGAACGAGATCATGTACGGCAAGTCCTTCGACGTGCCGAAGGGCGACGACTTCCTGATCCCGATCGGCAAGGCGAAGGTGGTGCGTCCGGGCACGGATGTGACGATCGTCTCCTTCGGCATCGGCATGACCTATGCGCTCGGCGCCGCCGAGGCGCTGGCCAAGGAAGGCATCGAGGCCGAGGTCATCGATCTCCGCACGATCCGCCCGATGGATATCGAGACGGTCATCGCCTCGGTGCAGAAGACCAATCGCTGCGTCGCGGTCGAGGAGGGCTTCCCGCAGTCCGGCGTCACCGCCGAGATCGGCATGAAGATCATGGAGGTGGCCTTCGACTATCTCGATGCGCCCGTCGCCCGCGTCACCGGCAAGGACGTGCCGATGCCCTATGCGGCGAACCTCGAGAAGCTCGCGCTTCCGAATATCGGCGAGGTCGTCGCGGCGGCCAAGGCCGTCTGCTATCGCTGAGAGGGGGCTGACCGATGCCGACGAACATCCTGATGCCCGCGCTCTCTCCGACGATGGAGAAGGGCAACCTCGCCAAGTGGCTGAAGAAGGAAGGTGACACGATCAAGTCCGGTGACATCATCGCCGAGATCGAGACCGACAAGGCCACGATGGAGGTCGAGGCGGTTGACGAGGGCGTGCTCGCCAAGATCGTGGTGCCGGAAGGCACCGCCGATGTCGCGGTCAACGAGATCATCGGCGTGATCGCCGGCGAGGGCGAGGACGCCAAGAGCGTCTCCGCGCCGGCTGCCGGTGGCGCTGCGCCTGCCAAGAGCGACGCGCCGAAGGCTGAGGCTCCCAAGGCGGGCGCCGCAGACACCGACAGCGGTCATGTGACCGGCAACGGCAAGCCGCTCCAGCCGCAGTCGTTCGTTGCCGCGAGCGGGAATGCTTCACGCGCTTTCGCCTCGCCGCTCGCCCGCCGTATCGCGAAGGACGCCGGGCTCGACCTCAATGCGATCAAGGGCTCCGGCCCGCATGGCCGCATCGTCGAGAAGGATGTCGAGGCCGCCAAGGCGGGCGGCGGTGCCAAGGCTGCCCCGGCCGCGGCTGCCGCCGGGGCTCCGGCCGCCAAGCCTGCGGCTGCGCCGCTCGCGAGCGGTCCCTCCGACGAACAGGTCAAGAAGCTGTTCGAGCCGGGCTCTTACGAGGAAGTCCCGCATGACGGCATGCGCAAGACGATCGCGCGCCGCCTGACCGAGGCCAAGCAGACGGTTCCGCATTTCTACGTCACCGTGGATTGCGAGCTCGACGCGCTCTTGAAGCTGCGCGGGGAGCTCAACGCCGCGGCGCCGGAGAAGGACGGCAAGCCGGCCTACAAGCTCTCGGTCAACGACATGGTGATCAAGGCGCTGGCGCTCGCGCTCAAGGCCGTGCCGGATGCCAACGTGTCCTGGACCGACAACACCATGCTCAAGCACAAGCATGCCGATGTCGGCGTCGCCGTCTCGATCCCCGGCGGCTTGATCACGCCGATCATCCGCGATGCCTGCCACAAGAGCCTGTCGCAGATCTCCAACGAGATGAAGGACATGGCGGCGCGCGCCAAGGCCCGCAAGCTGAAGCCCGAGGAGTATCAGGGCGGCACCACGGCAGTCTCCAATCTCGGCATGTTCGGGGTCAAGGACTTCGCCGCGATCGTCAATCCGCCGCATGCGACGATCCTGGCGGTCGGCGCCGGCGAGCAGCGCGTCATCGTCAAGGGCGGCCAGCCGGCCGTCGCGACGGTGATGTCGGTGACGCTCTCGACCGATCACCGCGCCGTCGACGGCGCGCTCGGCGCCGAGCTTCTCGCGGCCTTCAAGGGCTATATCGAAAAGCCCCTGGCGATGCTGGTCTGAGCGGCGGGAGAGAAACCATGGCTGACTACGACATCATCGTCATCGGCTCCGGTCCCGGCGGCTATATCGCTGCGATCCGGGCGGCGCAGCTCGGCTTCAGGACCGCGATCGTCGAGCGCGAGCATCTCGCCGGCATCTGCTCGAACTGGGGCTGCATCCCGACCAAGGCGCTGCTGCGCTCGGCCGAGATCCTGCATTACGGCCAGCACGCCAAGGATTACGGCCTGACGCTGGAAGGCTCGTTCAAGGCCGATCTGGACGCCATCGTGAAGCGTTCGCGCGGCATCGCCGCGCGGATGAACAACGGCGTCCAGTTCCTGATGAAGAAGAACAAGGTCGACGTGATCTGGGGCGAGGCCAAGCTGACCAAGCCCGGCACCATCACCGTCGCGCCGACCAAGAAGCCGGCGATGCAGCCGCAGACGCCGCCGCCCAAGAACGCCAAGGGCGAGGGCACCTATACCGCCGACCACATCATCGTCGCGACCGGCGCCCGGCCGCGCGCGCTGCCCGGCATCGAGCCGGACGGCAAGCTGATCTGGACCTATTTCGAGTCGATGGTGCCCGCGAAGATGCCGAAATCGCTGCTCGTCATGGGCTCCGGCGCCATCGGCATCGAGTTCGCCTCGTTCTACCGGACGATGGGTGTCGAGGTGACTGTCGTCGAGGTGCTGCCGCAGGTCGTTCCCGTGGAGGATGCCGAGATCGGCGCCTTCGCGCGAAAAGCCTTCGAGAAGCAGGGCATGAAGATCCTGACCGGCGCCAAGGTGACGAAGGTCGAGAAGGGTGCCGACTCCGTCACTGCCCATGTCGATGACGAGAAGGGCGGCAAGCAGACGATCACGGCGGATCGGATGATCTCGGCGGTCGGCGTCGTCGGCAATATCGAGAATCTCGGGCTCGAGACGCTCGGCGTGAAGACCGATCGCGGCTGCATCGTCATCGACGATTTCTGCCGGACCAACGTCAAGGGCGTCTATGCGATCGGCGACGTCGCCGGCCCGCCGATGCTGGCCCACAAGGCCGAGCATGAGGCGGTGATCTGCGTCGAGGCGATCAAGGGCCTGCATCCGCACCCGATGGACAAGCTGATGATCCCGGGCTGCACCTATTGCCATCCGCAGATCGCCAGCGTCGGCCTGACCGAGGCGAAGGCCAAGGCTGCCGGCCACGAGATCAAGGTTGGCCGCTTCAACTTCGTCGCCAACGGCAAGGCCGTGGCGCTCGGCGAGGATAGCGGCATGGCCAAGACGATCTTCGACGCCAAGACCGGCAAGCTGCTCGGCGCCCATCTCGTCGGCCCGGAAGTGACCGAGCTGATCCAGGGCTTCGTCGTCGCCATGAACCTGGAGACGACCGAGGAAGAGCTGATGCACACGATCTTCCCGCATCCGACCCTGTCGGAGGTGATGAAGGAGAGCGTGCTCGACGCCTACGGCAAGGTCCTGAACGCCTGAGGCATAAGACGATGACGGAGAGCCTGCGGAGCCGGCTCTCCGCAGGCGCGATGGCGGCAGGGGGCAGCCATGAAGCGCTTGGGTGTGAGGATTCTCGCCGGTCTCGCGGCTGGCCTGTTCGGCAGTGTCGGTGCCTTGGCCTGCGAGGGCGAGAAATGCGCCAACGGCCTGGCCTATGAGGCTTTCGGCGCGGCGCCGGGTGGTTCGCGCCCCGTGCTCGCCATCTTCGTCCATGGCGATGTCTCGGCTGGTGGGCCGGCCGATTACATGTACGCCTATGCCCGGCAGTTCGCCTCCGGACGCAAGAACATGGTGGCCGTCGCCTTGCTGCGGCCCGGCTATTACGACCGCACCGGCCATCGCAGCGACGGCTCCGACAACGGCAGGCGCGATACGTTTCATTCCGGCAACAACCGCGCCGTCGCCGGGGCGATCAGCGAGCTGAGGCAGCGCTACAATGCCCGCAGCGTGGTCGCCCTCGGGCATTCGGGCGGAGCCGGCACGATCGGCGTGGTCGCCGGCAACAATCCCGGCCTGATCAACGGCCTCGTGCTGGTGTCCTGCCCCTGCGACGTTCCCGCCTGGAATGCCAGCCGCGGCCGACGGCCCGGCTCAGCCCAGTCGCCGGTGGATTACCTATCAGGCATACCCGGAGGAACCCCGATCGTCGCGGTCACCGGCCAGGCCGACGACAACACCCGCCCCGACCTGGCGACGGACTATGTCGCAAAGGCGCAGGCGCGTGGCTTGCCGGCAAAGGCGCAGATCGTTGGCGGCGGGCATGGCTTCAGCGGCGCACTGTCGGCAACCTCGGTATCCGCGCTGGGCGCGATGGCGCGCTGATCCCCAGCGAAAATGGGGCTAGGATCGGCTTGGCGCCGGCCAACCCGCGCTCCATATTGCGCCGATGCCGCCACGCACCCGCAAATCCGCCAAGCCCGATCGCATCGTCCGCGACGAGGAGATCGAGATCCTGCCACCGCGCCGGACGCTGCCGCTTGACTGGAGCGTCATCGCGCCGACCGTGGCCTTCGGCACCTTCACGGGCTTTGCCGCCAGCCTGGTCGTCGGTGGCGGCGGCGTGATCCGCCATGCGGTCGTCGGCGTGCTCGGCATGCTGGTCGGGCAGGGGATCGTGCGCCTGACCGGCTGGCGCCTGAACACCGGCTACAGCTTCCTCGACGATGCTGGCATGGCGGTGATCGGCGCCATCCTCGTCATCCTGCTGGCACGTTTCATCGCCTGAGATAGCATCGCGAATGGAACCGGCTCCGGCCGGAACCGTTGGTTACGCGCGCATTCGCGCTTGGCTAGGGGAATATCCGCGATGGAAAGCTTTGCCGCCACCATGGCCCAGCCGGGCTATGGCTTCTTCATGACGCTGCTGATCGGCGTCCTTGCCGGCTGGATCGCCGAGCGCCTGACCTCGTCCGATCACGGCCTCTTCACCAATATGCTCGTCGGTGTCGCCGGCTCGTTCGTCGGCGCCAAGGTCGCGGAACTGCTGGAAATTCCGGTCTTCGGCTTCTGGCGGACCCTGACGGCGGCGGTGGCTGGCGCCGTCATCGTCATCGTGATCTGGAATGCGGCTCGCCGTCGCAGTTGAAGCTCGGGTGAAGCTCTCTTGCCGGGGGCGGGAGTTGCGGCAGAGCCCTTTGGGGATTAGCTAGAGGGAGCCGGCTTTGTCCGGCTCCTGCTGTTGAAGCCCGGACCCCGTTATGGCGCTTGTTCTCGACCTGCTGAACCGCGATCCGCGGCCCAATGCCGGCAATCCGAAGGCGCAAGCCACGGAAGTCCGCCATCCCGAGAAGCAGAAGCGGCCGGAGAACCCGGTCCTGCGCAAGCCGGACTGGATTCGGGTGAAAGCGCCGGGCTCCCCGAAATGGGCCGAGACCAAGGCGATCGTGAAGGCCGAAAAGCTGGTCACGGTCTGCGAGGAGGCCGGCTGCCCGAATATCGGCGAGTGCTGGGAAAAGAAGCACGCCACCTTCATGATCATGGGCGACACCTGCACGCGGGCCTGCGCCTTCTGCAACGTGAAGACCGGCGTGCCGCAGCCGCTCGACCTGGAAGAGCCGCGCAAGGTCGCGGAAGCTGTCGCCAAGCTCGGGCTCGAGCATGTCGTGATCACCTCGGTCGACCGCGACGACCTCAAGGATGGCGGCGCCGAGCATTTCGCCAATGTCATCCACGCGATCCGCAAGGCTTCGCCCGGCACCACGATCGAGATTCTGACGCCGGACTTCCTGCGCAAGCCCGGCGCCCTCGAAGTGGTCGTGGCGGCCCGCCCCGACGTGTTCAACCACAATCTGGAGACCGTGCCGGGCAAGTATCTCAAGGTTCGCCCGGGCGCGCGCTATTTCCATTCGCTGCGCCTGTTGCAACGGGTGAAGGAGCTCGACCCGACCATCTTCACCAAGTCCGGCATCATGGTCGGCCTTGGCGAAGAGCGTAACGAGGTGCTCCAGCTGATGGACGACCTGCGCTCGGCCGAGGTCGATTTCATGACGATCGGCCAGTATCTCGCGCCCTCGCGCAAGCACCATGCGGTGATCCGCTTCGTCACGCCCGACGAGTTCAAGAGCTTCGAGACCATCGCCTATGCCAAGGGCTTCCTGATGGTGTCCTCGACGCCGCTGACCCGCTCCTCGCACCATGCAGGCGAGGATTTCGCCCGGCTGCGGGCAGCGCGCGATGCCCAGATCGGTATCGGCCACAACCGCCGCGGCTGAGAAGGCCCATCCTCGATGCCGATGTTCAACAGCACCCGCCGGGTGAGGCACTCGCCCGAGCAGATGTTCGCGCTCGTCGCCGATGTCGAGAAATACCCGCAATTCCTGCCGCTCTGCGAGGGGCTGACGGTACGGCGGCGTACACCGCGTGAAGGCGGCGGCGAGGTGCTGCTGGCCGATATGAGCGTCGGCTACAAGGCGATCCGCGAGACCTTCACCAGCCGGGTCACGCTCGATCCCGCCAATCTCAAGATCCTCGTCGAATATGTCGACGGGCCGTTCCGCTATCTGGAGAACCGCTGGACCTTCAAGCCGCACGAGGCGGGGTGCGAGGTCGGGTTCTTCATCTCCTACGAATTCGCCAGCCGGATGCTCGGGCTGCTGATGGGCGCGATGTTCGACAAGGCCTTCCGCAAGTTCGCCGAAGCCTTCGAGAAGCGCGCCGAACTGGTCTATGGCCGGAATGCCCCAACGGCAGTGACGGGGTCTTAAGCCCTGCATGGCATGGTTCGGCACCCAGCCGAGGACATGCCCATGGACGGATCCGCAGCGCAGACCGCCGATCGCCTTCAGACGCGCCGTCTGGCCGCGACGCTCCCGGTCTATGTCGCGACGATCTTCGTCTCGGCCTTCCTGCTGTTCGGCATCCAGCCGATGTTCGCCAAGATGGTGCTGCCGAAGCTCGGCGGTTCCCCCGGCGTCTGGTCGGTCGCCATGGTGTTCTTTCAGGCGGTGCTGCTCGCCGGATACGGCTATGCCCATCTGCTGGTCAGCCGCCTGACCCTGCGCCGCGCCGCACTCGTCCACCTGGCGCTGATGATTGTGGTCTTCGCGATCAGCCTGCCGATCCATATTGCCGCCGGCTTCGAGCGACCGCCGCAGCAGGGGGAAGTCTTCTGGCTGATCGGGCTCTTCGCCGCATCGGTTGGCTTGCCTTTCTTCGCCGTCGCCGCCAACGGCCCGCTGCTGCAGGCCTGGTTCGCACGGACCGGACATAGCCATGCCGCCGATCCCTACTTCCTCTACGCGGCCTCGAATGTCGGCAGCTTTCTCTCCCTGATCGCCTATCCTTTCGTGATCGAGCCCATGCTGCCGCTCGCGATGCAGGCCAATGCCTGGGCCTGGGGCTTTGCCTTGCTGTTGGCTGGCATTGCGGCCTGCGCCGGGCTCGCGATCGGGGTGAAGCACTCGGATGCGCCCACGAATCTCGACGTGGCAGCGGCGCCGCCGGTCACCAATGCCCAGCGCTTCAGCTGGGTGGCGCTCGCCTTCGTGCCCTCGGGGCTGCTGGTCGCCGTCACCGCGCATATCTCGACCGATGTCGCCGCGGTGCCGCTGCTCTGGGTCGTGCCGCTGGCGCTGTTCCTTCTGACCTTCGTCATCGTCTTCCAGCGCCGCCCGATCCTGCCGCATCGCTGGATGCTGCATCTTCAACTCGCCCTGACGGCACTGCTGGTGGTCGCAAGCGCCGCAAAGCTCGATATCGGCTGGATCGGAACGCTCGCCCTGCATCTCGGCTTGTTCTTCGCGACGGCCATGGTCGCCCATGGTGAACTGGTGAAGCGCAGGCCGGGCGCGGCGCACCTGACGGAATTCTATCTCTGGATGTCCTTCGGCGGCGTGCTCGGCGGACTGTTCTGCGGCCTGCTGGCGCCGATGATGTTCAACTCGGTCGTAGAGTATCCGATACTCCTTGTTGCCGGGCTGCTGTGCCGGCCGGGCTTCACAGCGATCAGGATGTCGCCTCGCGTCCGTTTTGCCGTGGCCGTCGCCGGAGTGAGCGCGATCATCGGCATCGTCCTGGGCGAACAGAGGCGCACGGATTCCGTCCGCTCCTTCTTCGGCGTCCATCGCGTCTTCGAAGCGGGCGACGGACGCTTCCGCGACCTCGCCCACGGCACGACCGTGCATGGCACGCAGCGCATCCGCAACGACGACGGCAGCGTCGTCACGGGGCGTCCCGAGCCGCTGACCTACTATTTCACCGGCGGCGGGATCGCGGATGGCATCGATGCCTTGCGGCGCACGCGCGGCCGCATGCTCGGCAAGGTCGCTGCGGTGGGCGTCGGCACCGGCTCGCTGGCCTGCCAGATCAAGCCGGGCGAGAACTGGAGCTTCTACGAGATCGACCCGCACGTGATCGGCATCGCGACCGATCCCGCTCGCTTCTCCTTCATCAGCCAATGCGCCCCGCGCGTGCCGTTCGTGATCGGCGACGCCCGGTTGACGCTTGGCGATGCAGCGCCGGGCTCCCTCGACCTCATCGTCATCGATGCCTTCTCTTCCGATGCGATCCCCGTCCACCTGCTGACGCGCGAGGCGATCGGGCTCTATCTCTCGCGGCTCGCTCCCGGTGGCGCCATGCTGTTCCATATCTCCAACCGGCACATGGATCTCGGCCCCGTCGTCGCCGCGACAGCCAATGAGCACGGGCTGGTCACCTGGGTCAGGGACTCCCGGCAAACCGAGGAGCTCACACGTGAGCGCAAGTTCTCGCCGCTCGTCGCGATGGTCGCGCGCAAGCCGGGCGATCTGAGCTTTCCCGAGAGCGAGAACTGGCGACTTTCGGAGCCCGCGGCCGTGAAGCCCTGGCGCGACGATTATGCCGATGTTCTCGGCGCGATCATGCGCAAGTCCCGGTAAAGGGCGGCTCAGGGCCCGGTCAGCACCGTCTCGCGCAACAGGTCGAGCGCTTCCCGCACGCTGAGGCGGCGGATCTCGTCGCGCGACTGCTCGCCGAAGCGGCGCTCGCGGTGGTGTGTGCCGGCAGGCCCGGCGCAGGCGAAATGGACCAGCCCGACCGGCTTCTCGACGCTGCCGCCACCCGGCCCGGCGACGCCGGTGATCGAGACCGCGAAACTGGCTTCGAGGCGCTCGCGCCCACCTTCTGCCATGGCGCGCGCCACCGGCTCGCTGACGGCGCCGTGCTGTGCGATCAGCGCCACCGGGACGCCCGCCAGCGCGGCCTTGGCTTGGTTGGAGTAAGTGACGAGGCCGCCCTGAACCATCGCGGATGAGCCCGCAATGGCCGTCATCGCGCCGCAGACGAGGCCGCCGGTGCAGGATTCGACCGTCGCGACCGTAAAGCCGCGCTCCAGGCTCAGGTTCAGCAACTCGACCGCTAGCGAACGGATCTCAAGATCGAACATGGCTAGTCCTCCTCGGGCAGGCGGATCGTTGCCGTCCCGAATGCGACGAGGCCTTCGCGCCGGCCGGTGAAGCCCATCCGCTCCGAAGTCGTCGCCTTGATCGCGACCTTGCTTGACGGAATGCCGGCGATCGCTGCGACCTCGGCGCGAATGGCCTCACGATGCGGGCCGATCTTCGGCGCTTCACAGACGACGGTCAGGTCGAGGAAATCGATCCGCCCGCCGCGCTCCCGGACGCGGGCTGCCGCGAAGGCCAGAAACTGGGCCGAGGCCGCGCCACGCCATTGCGGATCGCTCGGCGGGAAATGCGTGCCGATATCGCCATCGGCGAGCGCGCCGAGCAAAGCGTCGGTCAGGGCATGGAGCGCGACGTCGCCATCGGAATGGGCGATGACACCCTGGTCGTGTCCGATCCGGACGCCGCCGAGCCAGACATGGTCGCCCGGCCCGAAGGCGTGGACGTCGTAGCCGGTGCCGACGCGCGTCACGAGCGTCTTGCCCGGATGGGCCGCGGCCCGCAGGAAATCGGCTGCATGGGTCAGCTTCACATTGGCAGGGTCGCCCTGGAAGGTCGCGACCGGATGCCCCGCCCACTCCATCAAAGCGGCATCGTCGGTGAAGCCGTGCAGCAAGGCAGATTCAGCGGCCTCATGGGCTTCCAGCAGCGGCTTGAAGCGGAAGGCCTGCGGCGTCTGGACGGTGACCAGCTGGTCACGCGGCGGAGTTTCGGCGACATGGCCGTCGGCGCTGGTGCGTTTCACGGTGTCGGTCACAGGCAGGGCGGGGATGGCGGCGATCGCGCCGGCACCGAGCCGATGGATCGCGGCGCTGATCTGCGCGCGGGAAACGAAGGGCCGCGCCGCATCATGAACCAGTACGATGCCATCGAAGCCCGCGCGCGCCAGCGCAAGCAAGCCCCGCCGCACGGAGGCCTGACGCGTCGCGCCGCCCAGCGTCGGGGCTGCAAGGCGCGCGCTGTCGATCCCGGCCATGGCATTGGCATAGCGCGCCTCGTCGCCTTCGCCGATCACGATGGCAATGCGCTCGATCGCCGGCTCCGCGAGGAACGGCGCGAGCGCATGCGCGAGGACCGGGCGGCCTTCGACCAGCCGGTACTGCTTCGGTTCGCCCTCACCGGCGCGCAGGCCACGGCCGGCCGCCACGAGCAGGGCGGCAACGGGCAAGGACGCATCTGAATGAGGGAGCACGGCACTGGGTCCTGGCTGCAAGCGGGTCATGGGCGCATGCCATAGCCAATTCTGTGGCGCTGGGGCAGGGGGTGCGACGCTGCTGCATTGCAACATCAACCTATGAGCGCTTGCGCTCCTGCAGCATTGTCCAATAAATATGCATGTAGAGAAATGCCTTAAAAGCAGGCTGAAGCTTTGGACATCGCAGGTATCCCGGTTGCGTCCCGCGCCTTCCTGGCGCCGATGTCGGGCGTGACAGACATCGTCATGCGCCGCCTGGCGGCCCGCAGCCATGCCGGAATCGTGGTTTCGGAGATGGTCGCGTCCGACGAATTCGTGCGTGGCAGCGAGGAGGCGCGCATCCGCGCCGAAGGTGAGGGCGTCTCGCCGCATGTCGTCCAGCTCGCCGGTTGCGATCCCTATTGGATGGGCGAGGCAGCGCGGCTGGCCGAGGCCAATGGCGCCGATATCGTGGACATCAACATGGGCTGCCCGGCCAAGAAGGTGACGGGCGGCTGGGCCGGCTCCGCCCTGATGCGCGATCTAGACCATGCGATCGCGCTGGTTGAGGCCGCCGTTGCCGCCACCAGCGTGCCGGTCACGGTCAAGATGCGCCTCGGCTGGGACGATGCCTCCCGCAACGCACCCGAACTGGCCCGCAGGGCTGTCGCAGCCGGGGCGCGGATGATCACGGTCCATGGCCGCACGCGCCAGCAATTCTACAAGGGTACGGCCGATTGGCAGGCAATCGCTGCGGTGCGGGCCGCCGGTGACTTTCCCTTGGTCGCCAATGGCGACATCCATGACGTCGCGGATGCGCGAACCTGCCTTGAGCAGTCCGGCGCCGATTTCGTCATGGTGGGTCGCGCCGCGCTCGGCCGGCCCTGGCTGGTCGGCAAGATCGGCGCGGCGCTCGACGGGCGCGAATTCCGGCCGCTGACATTGGCTGAAAAGCTCGCGCTGGCCTGCGAGCATTACGAAGGGCTGCTGTCCCTGATCGGTGTCGCGCATGGCGTGCGCCATGCCCGCAAACACCTGGCTGCCTATGCCGACGATGCCGTGGCCGATGGCTGCGAGCCCGATGCGGACTTGCGCCGCAGCCTGCTGACGTCCGACGAACCCCGGAAGGTCCTGGCGGCCCTCGCGGGGCTGTTTTCGACCGACCGCAGCCGCGCAGCGGCTTGACGCGGAGAGGATGAGCTGATGACGGCGATGTTTGCCGACAAGGGGCTTGGAAGCCGCAGCGCCTACTTGCTCGACCCGATCGAGGTCCAGGCGCTGAACGTGCTGCCCATGCCGGTGCTGGTGATCGGCGAGAGCCATGCCGTGCTCTACGCCAACACGGCGGCCGAGGATTTCTTCCAGTCCAGCGCTGCCCTGCTCAAGCGCCAGCGCATCGACGATCTCATCGCCTTCGGCTCGCCCGTCCTGGGCCTGATCGAGGAGGTGCAGCGCCGCGGCGCCAGCGTCAGCGAGTATCGCCTCGATCTCGGCACGCCCCGCCTCGGAACCGATCACATCGTCGATGTCTTTGCCTCTCCCTTGCCCAGTCAGGGCGATGCGGTCGTGCTGATGCTGCAAGAACGGACAATTGCCGAAAAAATGGACAGGCAATTGACGCACCGCGGGGCAGCCCGCTCGATCACCGCCCTCGGTGCGATGCTGGCCCACGAGATCAAGAATCCGCTTTCCGGCATTCGCGGCGCGGCACAATTGCTCGAAGGCTCGATTTCCGACGACGACCGGATGCTGACGCAGCTGATCTGCGACGAGACCGACCGGATCGTGAAGCTCGTCGAGCGTGTCGAATTGTTCGGCGACGAGCGGCCAAGCGAGCGCGATGCGGTCAATGTCCATGACGTGCTCGACCATGTGAAGCGCCTGGCCCAGTCCGGTTTCGCGCGGCATATCCGCTTCACGGAGGTCTACGATCCCTCGCTGCCGCCGGTCGCCGGCAATCGTGACCAACTCGTCCAGGTGCTGCTCAACCTCGTCAAGAACGCCGCCGAAGCGATCGGCGAGGGCGCGATCGACGGCGAAATCACCCTGACGACGGCCTATCGCCCGGGCATCCGCCTGCAGGTGCCCGGTTCCTCGGAGCGTATCGCACTGCCGCTCGAAATCGGCGTGCGCGACAACGGGCCGGGCGTGCCTCCCGATCTGGTGCAGCACCTGTTCGATCCCTTCGTCACGACCAAGGCCCAGGGAAGTGGCCTTGGACTTGCACTTGTCGCCAAGGTGATCGGCGATCACGGCGGAATCGTCGAATGCGAGTCCGTTCCGCGCCGGACGCATTTCAGTATCCTCCTGCCCCTGCACCAGCTCAGGTCGGGGCAGGCAACGTAAAGGCCTCAAGCAACACATGCCGACCGGTCACATCCTCGTCGCCGACGACGACGCCGCGATCCGCACCGTCCTCAACCAGGCCCTCGCGCGAGCGGGCTATGAAGTCAGGACCACGGGTCAGGCTGCCACGCTCTGGACCTGGGCTGCCCAGGGACTGGGCGACCTGATCATCACCGACGTGGTCATGCCGGACGGCAATGCCTTCGACCTGCTGCCGCGCATCAAGCGGGTGCGGCCCGAATTGCCGATCATCGTGATGAGTGCGCAGAACACCTTCATGACGGCGATCAAGGCTTCGGAGCGCGGCGCCTACGAATATCTGCCCAAGCCCTTCGACCTGAAGGAACTCGTCGCCATTGTCGGCCGCGCGATGTCGCGCCCCCGTGGCGAGGCGGCTCGGGGACACGCAGCCGAGCCCGAGGATATCCCGCTGATCGGCCGCTCGCCGGCGATGCAGGACGTCTATCGCGCTCTGGCTCGCCTGATGCCGATCGACCTCACCGTGATGATCAACGGCGAATCCGGCACCGGCAAGGAGCTGGTGGCGCGCGCGCTGCACGATTACGGCAAGCGCAAGAACGGCCCCTTCGTCGCGATCAACATGGCCGCGATCCCGAAGGACCTGATCGAATCCGAGCTGTTCGGCCATGAGAAAGGCGCCTTTACCGGCGCGCTGACCCGCTCGTCCGGTCGCTTCGAGCAGGCGGAGGGCGGCACGCTTTTCCTCGACGAGATCGGCGACATGCCGATGGAGGCGCAGACCCGCCTCCTGCGCGTGCTCCAGCAGGGCGAATACACCACGGTCGGCGGGCGCACTCCGATCAAGACCAATGTCCGCATCGTCGCCGCGACCAACAAGGACCTGCGCATCTCGATCGCGCAGGGCCTGTTCCGCGAGGACCTGTTCTTCCGCCTGAACGTCGTGCCGATCCGCCTGCCGCCTTTGCGCGAGCGCATCGAGGACATCCCCGATCTCGTCCGCCACTTCTTCACGCTGGTCGAGAAGGAGGGACTGCCGCGCAAGCAGGTCGATTCGGAAGCGATGGACGTGATGCGGCAGTACCGCTGGCCGGGCAACGTCCGCGAGCTCGAGAATCTCGTCCGGCGCCTGGCCGCGCTCTACCCGCAGGAAACGATCACCGCGCCGATCATCGAGGCCGAATTGCAGCCGGCGGCGGTCGGGGCAGGGTTCACGAGCAGCACCGCGGCGCCTGAACGCGCCGAGACCCTGTCCGGCTCGGTCGAGCGCCATCTCGGCCAGTATTTCGGCGGTTTCGGCGACAATATCCCGCCGCCTGGCCTCTATCACCGCATCTTGCGTGAGATCGAGCCGCCCTTGATCGCTGCAGCGCTTGCCGCCACGCGCGGCAACCAGATCCGTGCCGCGGAGCTTCTCGGCCTCAATCGCAACACGCTGCGCAAGAAGATTCGCGAGCTCGACATGCAGGTGGTGCGTTCGTCCCGCTGATAGGGCTTCACCGCCTTGTGAATGTCATATTTTGACAACACCGTTGCGGCGGCGCATCAGTGGCGCCCTGCAGGCGTGATCGGTTCGCGATCCCTGCCATATCGGAGTTGTCGGGAAACGTGTCCGCTTCTGTCAACGAAGCCAGAATGATGCCGCGCGGCGAGGAGAAATCCCGCCGCGTCTCGGGTTGGGTTGGCGGGATCGTCGTCGCGCTGGCGCTGATCTCGGCGCTGCTGACCTTCCTCGTGCTGTCCGGCGCGACCCCGCTCGTGCCCGTGCACGAGGTCGTGGTCGGCGTATTCGTGCTCAACGCGCTGCTGATCCTGCTGCTCGTCGTCATCGTCGCCATCGAGGCCGCCGTGCTGATCCGCGCCCGCAAGGCCGGCGCTGCGGCGGCAGGTCTTCACGTCCGCATCGTCGGCCTGTTCAGCATCATCGCGGCCCTGCCGGCGGTGCTTGTCGCCATCATCGCGACCGTCACGATCGAGCGCGGTCTGGAACCGTGGTTCTCGGACCGGATGCGCGACGCGATTTTCAAATCGGTCGAGGTTGCCGATGCCTATGCCGCAAGCCAATGCCGTTCGCTCGGGCGCGAGATTCGGGTGCTGGCCGACGACCTGAGCCGGGCCAAGCCCGCCTTCGACGTCGATCGCAAATGGTTCGAGAACTTCCTGACGACGCGCGCGACGGCGCTCGGCGTCCCCGTCGCCGCGATCATGCAGCCGCCCGACAAGATCGTCGTGCGCGCCAATATCAATGTGCTGCGCGATCCGCCCATGCCGGATCAGGCAGCCTTCGACGATGCGCGCTCCGCGCCGGAGCCGATCTGCGTCATCCCGCGGACGGGCACGGTGTTCGGCGCCGTGATGAAGCTACCGGCCTATGACAACAGCTTCCTGCATGTCGCGCGCGAGGTCGATCCGCTCGCGGTCGAATTCCCCGCGGTCGCGCGCGGAGCGGCGGTCGAATACCTCTCCATCGATGCACGCCGGAAGGGCGTTCAGATCGCCTTCGCCTCGATGTACGGCCTGATCGCGCTGATCCTGCTGCTCTCGGCGATCTGGCTGGGCCTGAGCTTCGCCAACGGCCTCGTCGCGCCGATCCGCCGGATGATCGACGCGACGGACCAGGTCTCCAGCGGAAACTTCTACGTCCAGGTACCGATCCGGCGATCGGAAGGCGACCTCGCCCATCTCGGCGAGACCTTCAATAAGATGACGGCCGAGCTGCGCCGCCAGCGCGACAGCCTGATCACGGCGAGCGAAGTCATCGACCGGCGCCGACGCTTCACCGAGACGGTTCTGTCCGGCGTCTCCTCAGGCGTGCTCAGCCTCGACAGCGACGGTCATATCACCACGATCAACCGCTCGGCCGAGAGCCTGCTCGGCACCGGTGGGCGCCTGCTTGGCAAGCCCATTGCCGAAGTTGCACCGGAAGTGGCGGGCTTCGTCGCTGAAGCCCTGCAGAACCGCCAGCGCCAAAGCTCGGGTCAGGTCGCCTTCACGCGCGCTGGCCAGGACCGGATGGTCAATATCCGTGCCGCGCGGGAAGGCGAGGGGATCGGGGCCGGGCTCGTGGTGACGCTCGACGACATCACCGATCTCGTCTCGGCCCAGCGCACCGCCGCCTGGGCCGATGTCGCCCGTCGCATCGCGCATGAGATCAAGAACCCGCTGACGCCGATCCAGCTTTCGGCCGAGCGCATCAAGCGCCGCTTCGGGCGCGTCATCACCGAGGGCAAGGACGTCTTCGACCAGTGCACCGACACGATCGTGCGGCAGGTCGAGGATATCCGCCGCATGGTCGACGAGTTCTCCTCCTTCGCCCGCATGCCGAAGCCGTCGCTCGCCCGCGAGGATATCGTCGAGACGGTTCGGCAGATCGTCTTCCTCTGGCGGGTCGGCAACCCCCAGACGACGATCGCCGAGGTGCTGCCGACGGATGCCGTTTCGGCGCGCTTCGACCGTCGCCTGATCTCGCAGGCGCTGACCAACGTCATCAAGAACGCGACCGAGGCGATCGAGGCCGTGCCGGCGGAGGAACGCGGGCAGGGCCGGATCGATGTCCAGATGGCCCGCCTCGACGACGGCCGGATCGTCATCGACGTCATCGACAACGGCAAGGGCCTGCCGGCGGACCAGCGCCAGAAGCTGCTCGAGCCCTATATGACGACGCGCGAAGGCGGCACGGGCCTGGGGCTCGCCATCGTCGGCAAGATCCTGGAGGACCATGGCGGCGGCATCGAATTGCTCGACCGCCCGGATGCCGCCAGCGGTGCACGGGGCGCGCGCATCCGCCTCTGGTTCCCCGAGGCAGGTCCGGCGCAGGACACTGAGGGCGGCGATGCGGCCGCACAGCCGGCTAACGGCGCGCATGACACGGATGATTCGAAGAATGGGATACGCCTATGAGCGCTGACATCCTGGTAGTGGACGACGAAGTCGATATCCGCGATCTGGTCGCCGGCCTGCTGGAGGACGAGGGCTATCGGACCCGCAAGGCAGGCTCCGCCGACGAGGCGCTGGCCGCGATCGCATCGCGCCGGCCCAATCTGGTCTTTCTCGACATCTGGCTGCAGGGCAGCCGGCTCGACGGCCTGCAGGTCCTGGAGCTGATCAAGGAGAACCATCCCGATCTCGCGGTGGTGATGATCTCCGGCCACGGCAACATCGAGACGGCGGTCTCGGCGATCAAGAGCGGCGCCTACGACTTCATCGAGAAGCCGTTCAAGGCCGACCGGCTGGTGCTGGTCGCCGAGCGGGCGCTGGAAGCGTCGCGCCTGCGCCGTGAGGTCCGGGAGCTCAAGACCCGCTCTGTCCAGGCCGACCGCATCGTCGGCCGCACCACGGTCGTCAATCAGCTCCGCCAGACGATCGAGCGCGTCGCCCCGACCAATGCGCGCGTGCTGATCACAGGCGAGCCCGGCTGCGGCAAGGAACTGGCGGCGCGCACGCTGCACGGCGCCTCCACCCGTTCCAGCGGCCCCTTCGTCGTCATCAACGCCGCGACGATCACGCCCGAGACGATGGAAGAGGAGTTGTTCGGCATCGAGGGCGGTGACGGCCGCGGGCGCCGGATCGGCGCGCTCGAGGAGGCGCATGGTGGCTCGCTCTATATCGACGAGATCGGCGACATGCCGCGCGAGACGCAGAACCGCATCCTGCGCGTGCTCGTTGACCAGAACTTCCAGCGCGTCGGCGGCGCGACCCGCGTCCATGTCGATGTCCGCGTCATCTCCTCGTCGAGCCGCGACCTGGCGCAGCTCATCGCCGACGGACATTTCCGCGAGGACCTCTACCACCGCCTCAGCGTCGTGCCGATCAAGGTGCCGCCGCTGTCGGAGCGGCGCGAGGACGTTCCCGAGCTGATCGAGTTCTTCATGGATCAGATTTCGGTCGCCAGCGGCCTGCCGAAGCGCCAGATCGGCAGCGACGCAATGGCCGTGCTGCAGTCGCATGAATGGCCCGGCAACATCCGCGAGCTGCGCAACAATGTCGAACGCCTGATGATCCTGACCAAGGGCGATCCGACGGCAGAGGTGACAATCGAGATGCTGCCGGCCGAGGTCGGCGCGATGGTGCCGACGACGCCGTCCGGCTCAGGCGGCGAGCGCCTGATGAGCCTGCCGCTGCGCGATGCGCGCGAGATTTTCGAGCGCGAGTACCTGATCGCGCAGATCGCGCGCTTCTCCGGCAACATCTCGCGCACGGCCGAATTCATTGGCATGGAACGCTCGGCGCTGCACCGGAAACTGAAGTCGCTCGGCGTCGGCTAGCCATAAAGCCGAACAGCTCGCCTGTATTGGAATCGTCCAGGGGCGAGGCGATTGCAGGCCGTCAGGCGCCCCGCGCATGCCCAGTTGCACGCTACGCAGGCGGCATGCGTCTAAAGTCGGCAATGCTGCACTTGCGTTGCGGGCGAAGACGACGATCTAATGGAACATCGGTGTTCCGACGCTGGCGGAATGCGCCGCCGGCCTGAAACGGAACGAATTGGATCGCTGGATTTTAATCCGATCGGCGATCCCAACAACAGGGACTACCCATGGCCGCCGAGCGGGCACAGAATCTCCAGGACACTTTCCTCAACCATGTGCGCAAGCAGAAGATCCCGCTGACGATCTTCCTCGTCAACGGCGTGAAGCTGCAGGGCGTCGTCACCTGGTTCGACAATTTCTGCGTGCTGCTGCGCCGTGACGGTCACTCGCAGCTGGTCTACAAGCACGCGATCTCGACCATCATGCCCGGCCACCCGGTGCAGCTGTTCGAGCCCGAGGAAACGGACAAGAACTGATTTGGCGACAAGCCACAAGGACGACAAGGATCGGGCGGCCACGCGCGTCACAGGCGCGAAGCCGCTCGACGAGATCGAACGCGACATCGCGGCGAATACGCGCGCCTTCGTCGTGGGACCCTACCTGCAGAAGCGTGGCGTCGCCGTCGATGCCAACCAGCGTTCCTTCGCGGCGCGGCTGGACGAGGCCGTCGGCCTCGCGGCCGCGATCGACCTGACGGTCGTCGAGCCGGTGCAGGTGCTGCTGACCGCGCTGCGCCCTGCGACCTATCTCGGCAAGGGCAAGGTCGAGGAGCTGGCCGAGCGCATCAAGATCGAGGAAATCGGCCTCGTCGTGATGGACTGCGCCCTGTCGCCGGTCCAGCAGCGCAATCTCGAAAAGGCCTTCGGCTGCAAGGTCATCGACCGCACCGGCCTGATCCTCGAAATCTTCGGGCGGCGCGCCCGCACCAAGGAAGGCGCGCTGCAGGTCGAGCTCGCGCATCTGAATTATCAGAAAAGCCGATTGGTGCGGTCCTGGACCCATCTTGAACGCCAGCGCGGCGGCTTCGGCTTCCTCGGCGGCCCAGGCGAAACCCAGATCGAGGCCGACCGACGCATCATCCAGGAGCGGATGACCAAGATCGAGCGCGATCTGGAGAGCGTGAAGCGCACCCGCTCGCTGCATCGCGCCAGCCGGAAACGCGTGCCTTATCCGATCGTTGCGCTGGTCGGCTACACCAATGCCGGCAAGTCGACGCTGTTCAACCGGCTGACCTCGGCCGAGGTGCTGGCGCAGGACATGCTTTTCGCCACGCTCGACCCGACGGCACGCGCAATCAAGCTGCCGCATGGCGCGCGTATCATGCTTTCCGACACGGTCGGCTTCATCTCCGACCTGCCGACGCAGCTCGTCGCCGCCTTCCGCGCCACGCTGGAGGACGCGATCGAGGCCGACGTGCTGCTGCATGTCCGCGACGTCGCGCATGAGGACACGCAGGCGCAGGCTGCCGACGTGCAGGCGATCCTGCGCGATCTCGGCATCAATCCCGACGATGGCCAGCGCGTCATCGAGGTCTGGAACAAGGCCGACCTGCTCGATCCGGCCGAGCGCGAACGCCAGCTCGGCATCGCGACGCTGCGGCCGGACGGATCGCGTCCGGTCCTGGTCTCGGCCCTGACCGGCGAGGGGATCGATCGCCTGACGCGTTCGATCGAAACCCGCATCGCGCATAGCCGCCCGGTCTACGCGCTGGAGCTTGCGCCGGGAGACGGCAAGTCGCTCGCCTGGCTGCATGCCAATGGCGAAATCCTGCAGCGCGAGGATGGCGAGGATGGCGCGCTGAAGCTCACCGTGCGCCTGCCGCCGGAGCGCGAAGGGGCGTTCACGGCGCGTTTTCCTGAGGCTGAGCGGCGAGGGTAAGCCCCGCCGCAGCTAGCCGGTGGCCTTCTCCCGCTTCTTCACGGCCTGCCAGAGCGCTTCCATCTCGTCGAGACTGGCATCTTTCGCGGTCCGGCCTTCGGCTTCCAGCGCCGCCTCGATCGCCTTGAAGCGGCGTTCGAACTTGATGTTGGCGGCGGCGAGGCAGCCTTCCGGGTCGGCATCGGCATGGCGGGCGAGGTTGGCGACGACGAAGAGCAGGTCGCCGATTTCCTCATGGATCGCGGCCTTGTCTCCGCCGGCGAGCGCTTCGTCGATCTCGGCCGTTTCCTCGCGAATCTTGTAGAGCACGAGGCGGGCATCGTTCCAGTCGAAGCCGACGGTGGAGGCGCGTGCCTGCAATTTCCAGGCACGGGTGAGGGCGGGCAAGCTATGCGGCACGCCGGCGAGCACGCCGCGCTCCTCCGTCTGCGGCGGCAGCCCGGCCGCCTCGCGCGCCGCCGCCTTGGCAGCCTTCTCCTCGGCCTTGATCCGGTGCCAGAGCACCTTCACCTCGGCTGGCGAGAGATCGCGCGCATCGCCGAAGACATGCGGATGCCGGCGGATCAGCTTGGTGGTGATCGCCTCGACGACATCGGGAAAGGCGAAGGAGCCTTCCTCCTCGGCCATCCGGGCATGGAAGACGACCTGCAGCAAGAGGTCGCCGAGCTCATCCTTGAGGTCGAGCTTGTCGCCGCGTGCGACCGCGTCGGCGACCTCATAGGCCTCCTCGACGGTATAGGGCGCGACCGAGGCGAAATCCTGCTCCAGGTCCCAGGGGCAGCCGGTCTCCGGCGTGCGCAGGGCGGCCATGATCGCGATCAGGCCGTCAATCTCGCGAGAAGGCTTCACCGCTGCATGTCTCCGTGATTTGCAGTACGGTCCTTCCATGATTCAAGCCACCCCGTCCATCGCGATCGACGAGAGCGAGATCGAGGAAAGTTTCGTCCGTGCCTCCGGTCCGGGCGGCCAGCACGTCAACAAGGTCTCGAGCGCGGTGCAGATTCGCTTCGACGTGCGCCGCTCGCCGTCGTTGCCGAACGATGTCGCGATCCGCCTGATGAGGCTCGCCGGCAGCAAGCTGACGCAGGAGGGCGTGATCGTCATCGTCGCGCAGACACACCGCAGCCAGAAGCGCAATCGCGAGGAAGCGGTGGAGCGCCTTCTGGAGCTGATCCGGGCCGCTGCCGTGCGCCCGCAAGTGAGGCGCGCGACGAAGCCGACCAAGGCGTCGAAGGAGCGCCGGCTCGCCTCCAAGGAGAAGCGCTCCGGCGTGAAGGCCGGCCGGCAGAGGCCGGCTTCCGACTGACATGGCGGAGGGAGACGACAGGCGCCGGCGGGAGGCTCGCCCGGCCCGTGCGCCGCGGCGGATCACACCGGACTATCTCCAGCGCGCGGCGATGCATTATCTCGAACGCTATTCGGCGCCGGCCGCGCAATTGCGCCGGGTGCTGGCACGCAAGATCGCCCTGAGCTGCCGCCATCATGGCGAGGACCCGGCCATGCACGCGGCCGCGCTGGATGATGTCGTCTCGCGCTGCATCAGATCCGGACTGGTCGACGACCAGCGCTTCGCCGAGGCACGGGCTGCGACGCTCAGGCGCCGTGGCCGTTCGGCGCGGGCCGTCGCCGCCTCGCTCACCGCGAAGGGCGTGGGCCGCGAACTCGCGCAACAGGCCAGCAGCGCCGGTGACGATGAGGAACTGGCTGCGGCGCGGAAAGCGGCCCGGCGCAAGCGGCTCGGCCCGTGGTCGCGCGCCGATCGAACCGCAAGTCGCCAGAAGGATCTCGCAGCCTTGGCGCGGGCCGGCTTCTCGATCACAGTCGCCCGCGCCGTGATCGACGGTGCGGGCGATGAAGATGCGAATGACGGCGCGCTGATCTGACTGTAGAAGCCGCGCCGATTCAGGTCGGAATGCAGGTTTGCTTCGCAGCATCCCATGTCCCGTCCTGACAGGGCACGGTCGCGAACTCGGTGAGGAAGCCCACCGCCAGGAGCACGACAAAGGCGGCCAGCGCGATCGCGATGCCAATGACGGCCAGCCTCGCCATGCTCCATCCCGCCCGCATCAGGGCGCTCACTCAGGTCGATGCGGCACGGGAAGAACGGCCACAGCCGCCGGTCTCACTCCAGCTTAACCTGCGCCTCCTTGACGACCTTGCCCCAGCGCTCGACCTCGGCCGTGACGAACTTGCTGAAATCATCGCCGGCCAAGGTCGGGATCGGCGAGCCGCTCTTCTTCCAGACGGCGTCGATGGCGGGCGTCTTGAGCGCCTTCTGCACCTCACCGCGCATCCGGGTCACGATCTCGGCCGGCGTGCCCTTCGGCGCCCAGAGCGCATACCAGGTCGAGACTTCGTAGCCGTCGAGGCCAGCCTCCTTGGCCGTCGGCACGTCGGGCACAGCCTCGGACCGGGTCGGGGCAGCGACGGCGAGTGCGCGCAAGGCTCCGCTCTGGATCTGGGCGGCCGATGAGCCGAGCCCGTCGAACAACAGGTCGACCTGGCCGGCAACCGTATCCTGCAAGGCCGGTCCCGCGCCGCGATAGGGCACATGGGTCAGCTTGGTCTTGGTCGAGATCTGGAAGAGCTCGCCGGCGAGATGATGCGTGGTGCCGTTGCCGGCCGAGGCATAGTTCAGCTTCTCCGGGTTCTTCTTCGCGAAATCGACCAGCTCCGCGACAGTCTTGGCCTGGACCTTGCCGGGGTGGACGACGATGACCTGCGGCGGCTGGGCGATGACCGCGATCGGGATGAAGTCGGTCTGGATATTGTAGTCGAGCTTCGGATAGAGCGCCGGCGCGATGGCATGATGCGCCGCGCCTACGAAGAAGGTGTAGCCGTCGGGCTTGGCTTTCGCCGCGGCCGAGGCGCCGACCGTGCCGCCGGCACCGCCGCGATTCTCGATGATGATGCGCTGGCCAAGTTGCTGGTCGAGCTGGGCGGCGAGCGGCCGGGCGAAGGTGTCGGTGCCGCCACCGGCCGGGAAGGGCACGATGAAGGTGATCGGCCGGGCTGGCCAGGTCTCGGCCACGGCCGGCGCGGCCGCGAGCAGCGCGAAGGCCGCGGTCGCGAGGATCAGGTCTCGTTTCGTCGTCATCTGGATGCTTCTCCCTTGGTGCGGCGCTTCTCGGCCCCTGCCTTCGTGGCGGGCAGGGTGCAGGAGAGCCGGAAAATCGGCCGGGTCGCTCGTCGGTTTCAGGGCGAGCACGGCCGCGTCGAACCGGATGCGTGGAAGCATTCCCGGCCCTGTACGGGCCGGGGCGTCATCGGATCGGAGACCGGGCGAAACCCGGCCTCCGAAACAAGCGCGGCGATCAGCTGCGATACCAGCTCGCCAGGTTCCAGGTCGTGACTTCCCAGCCCGAGATGTCGGGCGTCAGGTTGTTGGCGGAAGCGCCGACGACCGTGCGCGACAGGACCGGGAGGATGACATTGGCCTCGCAGAAGATCTCGTTGACCTTGATCAGCAGCGCGGCGCGCTTGGCCGGGTCGAGCTCCTTCTGGGCGGCCTTGTAGGCCTTGTCGGCCTCCGGGTCCGAGTAGCGCGAGACGTTGCGGCCCAGCCACTTGTTCTCCTTGCTGGCGATCTCCCAGGAGACGAGCTGGTTGAGGAAGCGCTCCGGATCGGGCTGCGGCTGCGTCGTCGTGTACATCTCCATGTCGCAATACAGCTTGGTGTAGGTGTCGGGATTGGCGACGTCCGACGAGAAATACACCGAGGCCGTCACCGACTTCAGCTCGAGGTCGATGCCGGCGCGTTGGCACGCCTGCTTGATGATCGCCTGGGTCTTCTGGCGCGGGGCGTTGATCGAGGTCTGGAAGACGTATTTGAGCTTCTTGCCGTCCTTCTCGCGGATGCCGTCGGCGCCCTTCTTCCAGCCGGCGTCGTCGAGGATCTTGTTGGCCTTGTCGATGTTGAACTCGTACTTGAGCTTGGTCGACTTGAACTGCTTGGGCTCGTTGACGAAGCTCGCGGTCGCGACGCCGCCGCGGCCATAAATGAACTTCTCGATCGAATCGCGGTCGATCAGCAGGTTCATCGCCTGGCGCACCGCCGGATCGCTGAGCGAGGGGTGCTTGGTCTTGACGCTGGAGCGCTCGCCATCGACCTCGGTCCACGGATCGGTCGTGTTCAGGATGATGAACTCGACGTCGCCGCCCTTCACCGCGACGACCTTGCCGCGGCCGCCGGCTTCCATGCGCTTGAGGACCTCGTCCTCGACCTGCAGGTTCCAGGCATAGTCGTATTCGCCGGTCTGCAGGACGGCACGGGCCGCCGAGACCGCATCGCCGCCGCCCTTGACCTCGAGCGTGTCGAACTGCGGCTTGTTCTTGACGTGGTAGTTCTCGTTGCGCGCGGCGAGCACGATGTCGCCCGGCTTGAAGTCGACGAACTTGTAGGGGCCGGTACCGACGGGCTTGAGGTTCGCCGGGGCCTCGCGCGACTTGGCGCCCTTGTACTCGCCGAAATGGTGCTTCGGGATGATCATGCCGGCGACGCCGACGAAGGGGTCAGCCCAGAACGGGGTCGCTTCCTTGAAGATCACCTTGATGGTGTGGCTGTCGATCTTCTCGACCTTGATATTGGCATAGGAGCCGGTGGTGTAGGCGGCGGTCGCCGGATCGGCGGCATATTCCCAGGTGAAGACGGCATCGTCGGCCGTGAACGGCTTGCCGTCATGCCATTGCACGTCCTTCTTGAGCTTCCAGATGACTTCCTTGCCGTCGGCGGAGAGGCCGCCATTGGCCTTGCTCGGGATTTCGGCCGCGAGCTGCGGAATGAGGTTGCCGTCCTTGTCCCAGCCGGCGAGCGGCTCGAAGAAGATGCGGGACGCGATCTGGTCCTTGGTGCCCGAGGCGAAATGCGGGTTCAGCAGCGTCGGGGCCTGCCAGAGCAGGATCTTGAGCGGCCCGCCGCCACCGGCCTTGGTCGGCTTGTAAGGGTCGGCCGGCTGGGCCATCGCGACGTCGTTCCAGGCGAGGATCTGGCTCGCCAGCGGTGCCGTGATGCCTACGGCCGCCATTCTCTGGATGAAGGATCGTCGCGACAGCGAGCCGTCCTTCACACCCGCGACCAGGCCGCGGATTTCCTCTTCCTTCATGGGTTCCCTCCACCTTTCAGCATAAACGGTGCCCCGGCATTCGGTGCCGTGTTTTCGTTGGCGCGCCAGCAATGCATGGCCGGGCGCGGGCGTCCAGTCGGCGAATGGACGGAGCATGCCGGCAATGACGCCGATGCGCATCGCCCACCGGCGAGAGGCGGCCGGCAGAGCGTCAAACCGAGCAATCAGCGCTTCTTAGCGGGATATTCTCGTAAGAATTGCCGCATGCGCGCAATTTTACATTCCGAATTGAACGCAATTTGAGAGTTCTCGGCCATTGCTGGCCCCGCGAGCATATGGCTGCGGGGGTTCATGTTCACGCGATACCTCACCTTCGTCTTCCTGGTGGGCTTGAGCGCGCTCTTCTTCACGAGCGGGCGCTCTGAAACGCCAAGTGACGAACTCCGAAAGGGCTTGGTACACGCTGCGGCAAAGGCCGGCTGAGAGGGCTTTGTCCGATTCGGCTGTGGCTAACGACAGCTGAGCCGGTCGTCTCCTTGGCCGCGCGCACACTATACGTCCGGCGCAAGCTTTCGCAGCTGTCGAGCAGCCACCGTCTTCACGGCTTTCGTCATGGCGTCGAGCAGCCGCGTGTTCAATCGCGTGCATTGCCAGTTCAGCGGCACGGCTATCCGGTGGAGCGGCAGCAATTCGACGAGCCGTCCCTCGGCGATCAGCGGCGAGGCCATGGTGATCGGCGCCATCGACCAGCCCAGGCCTGCGAGCGTCAACTCCAGCATGCCGTGGGTCGAAGGCGCCCAATGCGTCGGCGGCAACGGGGTCGCGCCCCAGACCTCCCGCATCCAGCGTGATTGCAGTTCATCGCGCCGGTCGAAACGCAGCATCGGCGCGGATTGCAGGCTCGGGCCAGCAACGCCCTCCGCGAAATGGCCGGCATTGAACGCCGGGCTGGCGACGGCGGCATAATCCAGCACGCCAAGCGGATGGATCTTGCAACCGGCCACAGGCGCGAGGTCAGCGCTGACCGCAGCCACGACTTCACCGGTGCGAAGCCTTTCCGTGGTATGGGCTTCGTCATCCAGAACCAGGTCCAGCAACGCACCTGTGTCAGCCGTGAACTGCGCGGCAGCGTGCGGAAACCAGGTGCTGAGGCTGTCGGAATTGACCGCGACGCGCAGCGTCGGCGTAGTTTCGCCAGCCCCTGCGAGGCCCTGCAGATCGTCCGAGATATCGGCTTCGAGCAGCCTGACGCGCTCGATATGGGCATGGAGCTTGGCGCCGATCGGTGTCGGCAGGCAGGGTGCTCCGCGCGTCAGCAAGGTTGCGCCGAGGCGTTCCTCCAGCCCCTTCACGCGTTGCGAGACCGCCGAAGGGGTGACGCCGAGGGCCGACGCAGCCTTTTCGAAGCTGCCTTCGCGCAGGACGGCTGCCACCGTGGCAAGCGCCAAATAGTCGAGCATTAGCCACCCTAATTCTGACTTAGAGAATGTAGTTAGACTACGCCGACTCGCTCAGGCATCAAGCCGCCATGAGCACATTGTTTCTCCCCGCCTTCGCCAAGGGCTTTGCGCTTTCGGCAGGACTGATCATCGCCATCGGCGCGCAGAACATGTTCGTGCTCAGGCAGGGTCTCAAGCGCGAGCATGTCTGGCCGATCGTGCTTTTCTGCGCAGCCGCCGATGCGACGCTGATCGTCGCCGGCGTCAACGGGCTGGGCGCGTTGCTCTCGGCCGTGCCCGGCCTCTCGGTCGCGCTGAGCCTGGGCGGGGCTGCCTTCCTGATCTGGTATGGCTATGGCGCCTTGCGCCGTGCCATGGCCTCGTCGAGCCTGGTCGTCGAGCAGGAGGCCGGAATCTCGCTTGCCGCCGCGCTTGCCGGCACGGCCGCCTTCACGTTCCTGAACCCTCACGTCTACATCGATACGGTCATGCTGATGGGCGCGATCGGCGCGAGCCTGCCGGTGGACGAGCGGCCTTGGTTCGTGATCGGCGGCGCCTGCGCGAGCTTCGCCTGGTTCGCCGCGCTCGGTTTCGGCGCCCGTTTCCTGGCGCCGGTCTTCTCGCGGCCTGCGGCCTGGCGCGTTCTGGATCTGCTCATCGCGATGATGATGGCAGCTCTCGCCATCAGCCTTTTGCGCGGCGCTTTCGCCATGTGATCAGGCCGCCACCTCCTTGCTCGGATGAACTCTTCCGGGCTGGGAGGCGCCTGTCGCGGGTGACGAGCCCATCGTCCGGCAGACCGCCGCCATCCGCTGATGGCGCTTCTCAAACAGGATTCGAGACGTAAGAGTCCGGCGTCAGGCTCGGAATCAATGCCGGCGCCCCATGAACAGACGTCGGATCTAAGCCGGTTATGGATGCACGAAAGCCTGCGGCAGGCACGGGGCCGTTTGCGCCGCTCAACAACCTGACGTTCCGGGCGATCTGGCTTGCCGGGCTGATCTCCGGATTGGGATGGCTGATCCAGACCATCGCCATGAGCTGGCTGATGGCGACGATCACGCCCTCCAGCGTGATGGTCGCTCTGGTTCAGGCCGCGACGAACCTGCCGGCCTTCATCCTGTCGATCTTCGCCGGCGCCATCGTCGACAATTTCAACCGCCGCAAGGTGATGCTGGTCGCGCGCTCCCTGATGGCCTTGACGGCCGCCACGCTGACGCTGCTCGTCGCGCTCGGGCTGATCAATCCCTGGATCATCCTGTTCTTCAGCTTCCTGGCGGGCTGCTGCATCGCCTTCAACGATCCGGCCTGGCAGGCCTCGGTGGGCGACATCGTCGATCGGAAGGACCTCGCCGCGGCGGTGACGCTGACCTCGGTCGGGTTCAATACCGTGCGCAGCGTCGGGCCGGCGCTCGGCGGCATCATCCTCGCGACATTCGGCCCCCTGACGGCCTTCTGCCTCTACACCCTCGGCCATTTCGCGCCACTGATCGTGGTTTGGCGCTCCAAATGGAAGGTGCCGGAATCGCGGCTGCCGCCCGAAGCGATGCTGACGGCGATCTCCGACGGCATTCGCTTCACATCGCTTTCGTCCGAGATCAAGACGGCATTGGCGCGCGGCTTCCTGTTCGGCCTTGCGGGCATCGCCATCCTCGCGCTTCTGCCGCTGGTGGTCCGCGATCAGCTGAAGCTGGGAGCCGTTGCCTACGGCGTTCTCATGGCCGGCTTCGGCGCCGGGGCGCTGCTGGCGGGGCTTTCCTCGACGGCGCTCCGGCGCAGATTGTCGGACGAGCAGATGCTGAAGCTGGCTTGCATCGCCTGCGCGACCTGCACGATCAGCCTTGCGCTGACCCAGACCGCGGCCGTCGCCGCCGTCGCGCTAATGCTCGGCGGCGCCGGCTGGGTCCTGGGATGGTCGGGCCTGAGCATCAGCGTGCAATGGGCGAGCCCGCGTTGGGTCGTCGGACGGACGATCTCGCTCTACTACGCGCTCACCTCGTTCGGGCTCGCCGTCGGGAGCTGGCTCTGGGGCATGGTCACCGAGAGCTATTCCCTGAGCTTCGCCTTGCAGGCATCGGGCGCGGCATCGCTCGGCGTCGCCGTTCTCGGCGTGCTCCTGCCGATCCACCAGCGCAAAGACGCCGATGTATCGACGCCCGATCACGTCGAGCCCCCCGAGATCAGCCTCGACGTGAAGCCACGGAGCGGACCGATCGCGGTCAAGATCGAGTACCGGATCGCGGCCGATCAGGTCGAGCCGTTCCTCGCCCTGATGCTGCAGCGCCGGCGTGCGCAGGGACGCAACGGAGCGCGCCGGTGGATCCTCACGCGCAATCTGCACGACACGGCGATATGGACCGAGACATTCCGCACGCCGACCTGGAACGACTATCTGCGTTTCAACTACCGCCAGACCGCGGCCGACAGGATGCTGAATGCCAGCCTCGCCGAGCTCCATATGGGCCCGGGCGGGCCGGGTGTGACGCTCGCGATCGAAAGACCCACCGCTGCGCCGCGAAAAGCTGAGATCTTCAGGTCCGAAACGCCCAACAGCTCGGCGTGAGCGCCCGCTTTGGGCCTCGTTTCTTTCCAGATGTGCAGGAGGTCTGCTTCAGCCGCTCTTGGGCGACCGGCGCTTTCGAGCGGGGCGGCGTTCTGCTGGCTTGCTGCCCCGCTCCTTGCCCGCGGCCTTGCGCAAATCCAGCGCGACGCGCCTGACGGAGGTATCGTCCGGATCGAGCGTGATCTCGAATCCCAGATCGCGACAGAGCGCGAGCATCGGCGCGTTTTCCGCGAGAACCTGGCTATGGACGCGCTGCAGCTTCTCCGCCCGTGCCCAGTCGAGGATCAGCTCCATGAGGGCCCGGCCGAGCCCGATGCCCTTCAGGTCGGAGCGCAGCAGGATCGCGTACTCGGCCTCGACATGGCCGGGGTCGGCATGCAGGCGAACCGCGCCGGCCGCTTCCCCGGTGCCTTCCTCGATGGCGATGAAGGCAATCTCCCGCGCATAATCGAGCTGGGTCAGGCGGGCGAGAAAGGCGTGGCTGAACGATTTCAGCGGCGCGAAGAAGCGCAGCCGCAGGTCTTCCGCCGTCACCCGCCCGAGCATCGCGCCGATGGAAAGCTCGTCCTCCGGCTTCATCGGGCGAACGAAGAAGCGCCGCTCGCCGAAGGCAAGCTGCAAGGTCCAGCTGCCGGGATAGGGCCGGATCGCCGGCCGCCGGCGGCGTGTGGGATCGGGCTCCAACACGACACGGGCATCGACCGCGATGACACCGCTCGCATCGGCCAGGATCGGATTGAGGTCCATCGCGCGAATCTGCGGCAGCGCCGAGGCGATGTTGCCCAGCGCCACCAGAACAGCGGCGATCGCACGCCGGTCAGCCGCGGGAACATCGCGATAGGCGGCCAGTATGCGCGACACCCGCGTCCGGGCGATCAGGTTCTCGGCCGAGGCAAGGTCGAGCGGCGGCAGCGCGACATGCGTATCGGCGATGAGCTCGGCTGCCGTGCCGCCGCGCCCGAAGACGATGACCGGCCCGAAGCAGGGGTCCACTGAAAAACCGGCGATCAGCTCCCGCGCCTTGCTGCGATGCGCCATCGGCTGCACCAGGAAACCGGCCAGCTGCGCCTCCGGCCGCAACTGGCGCAGGCGCTCCGCCATGCGGGCGGCGGCCTCCCGTACGGCATCCTCGTTCGCAAGGTCGAGCTCGACACCACCGACATCCGATTTATGCGCGATATCGGGAGAGACGATCTTGAGGGCGACCGTGCGGCCGGCCGCGAACTGCGCCTTGGCCGCTTTAGCGGCAGCCTCCGCATCCGCCGCGATGACGAGGCCGAGCGCCGGAATCCGGAACAGGGCCAGCAGCTCCGCGACCTCGTCCGGTTCGAGCCAGCTGCGCCCTTGCGCGATCGCCCGATCGACGAGCGCGGCAGCGGTAACGATATCCGGCTGATCACTGTCGTCGAGCGCGGGCGGCGTCGCCATCAGCTCCTTGAGCAGCCGCGCATGACGCGTCAGATGCTGGAAGCCGAGGATAGCGTCCTGCTCCGTCGAGAAGGAGGGAATGCCGGCCGCGGCAAACGTCCCCGCCATCTCCTCGCCGCCGCCGACCCAAACCGCCAGCACCGGCTTGCTCGCGGGCGACGCGGAACGCGCCTCGGCCATGGCCCGCGCGCAATCTACGGGATCGTCCGGCGCGAGCGGGGCGTTGAGCGCAAGCACGGCATCGACGTCGCTCTCGGCCAGCAGGCGGGTCGTCGCGTCGCGGTAGTCCTGCGCCGTCCGGACGATCACCGGCTCGCGGCGCTGTTGCTCCATGCCGCCGGCCCGTCGCAGCCGCGCTGCGGCCAGTGCCGCCAGCCCCTCGCCATTGCTGACGATCGCCAGCCGGCCGGCATCCGCGGCGCGGGCGCGGCCCAGTGTCTCGGCGGCGGCAAAGAGCTCATCGAGATCGTTGACGCGCAGCAGGCCTGCCCGATGGAAGGCGGCGTCATGCGCCGCGTCGCTGGTCACGATCAGAGCGGAATGCGTCAGGGCCGGCCAGGGCGGCTCCGGACGCGGCGGCCGCAGCACCAGCACCGGCTTCAGCCTTGCGGCGGCGCGCGCCGATGAAAGAAAGCGCGTCGCGTCGGTGACGTCGTCGATCGCGAGCAGGATCGTGCGCGTCGCGGAATCGGCGCCGAAATGATCGAGACCGTCGGCGATATCGACATCAGCGCCTTCACCAAGGACGACGGCGCCCGAGAATCCGATTCCGCGCCGCGCGGCCCAGGCCAGGATTCCGGCCGCTACGGAATTCGACTGCGCGACAAGGGCGAGCGAACCCGTCGCCAGATGGACCGGGACTGCGGTCGCGTTCAGACCGAGGCGTGGCGCGGCAAGGCCGAGCGAAGACGGCCCGATCAACCGGACACCGGCCGCGCGGGCTGCGCTTCGCAGGCGCTCGGCATCGGCACTGTTTCCGTCAGGTACGAGAAGCCCGGCGCTGCCGGTTTCAACCAGCCATAGCACCTGCTCCACATGGGCAGCCGAGACGATCAGGAGGTCGTAGGGCCGCAAGGGCGGAGCGACTTTACCGGCGGGAAGCACCGTGAGCTCGCCGCGATAGGATTGCGAGCGGATTTGTGCCGCGAGCACATCCGTTTCAGGAGAGCCGGCGATGAGCGTAATGGTCCTGGGTTCAAGCGCGCGTCGGATCAGAGCGAGCGTCATCGATCGGCGTTTCCGTCTTCGAGGCGGCGAGCAGACGCGATTCCCGGCAATCGGGCCAGCCGTACTTTGCGCGTATCCGATATGGCTCTGATGCCCACTCGGTACGCCAGCACTCCAGGAAGCGTGCGCATGCTTGGCCTGCATGATCGACCACAGCCATGCGCCGGGCGGCGCTCTTGCCCCGGGAATTCCGGATCGGCCAACATCGGGGCCGGCAATGGCTGCGGCCGGACCAGGCATCCAGGGAACGAGAGGCGAGGGCAGATGAGCGGACTCTTGATCGCGGGCGGCCGCGTCGTCGATCCTGAAAGCGGCCATGACGGCGTCGCCGATGTCGCCATCGCCGACGGAAAGATCGTCGCGATCGGCTCCGGTCTCGGCACCGCCGAACGCGTGATCGACGCGCGGGGGCTGATCGTCGCGCCCGGCTTCATCGATCTTCACGCCCATGGCCAGTCGATCCCGGCCGACCGGATGCAGGCTTTCGATGGCGTCACCACCACGCTGGACCTCGAGGCCGGCGTGCTGCCGGTCGCGTCCTGGTATCGCCGGCAGGCGGAGCAGGGCCGCATCCTGAACTACGGCGCCGCCACGAACTGGGCCTTCGCCCGGATCGGCGCGATGATCGGGATCAATGAGGAATCCTCGCTCGAAGCGTTCGGGCGCGCCATGCGTGATCCGCGCTGGATGGACAATATCTCCTCACCCTCCGAGCAACAGAACATCCTCGACCGCATCGCGGCAGGGCTCGACGAGGGCGGCATCGGCATCGGCATCCTGAACGCTTACGCGCCCGGCGCCGGCGTGCAGGAGCTGACGGCGCTCTGCCAGCTCGCCGCCGAGCGCGGCGTGCCGACCTTCACTCATATCGCCTACATGGCGAACACCGATCCGAAGAGCGCCGCGGAGGCCTATATCCGCCTCATCGGCTATGCCGGTGCGACTGGCGCGCATATGCACATCTGCCACTTCAACAGCTCCAGCAAGACCGATGTCGAGCGTTGCGCGCGTCTGATCAGGAAGGCGCAGGAACAGGGCCTGCCGATCACGGTGGAAGCCTACCCCTATGGCACGGGCTCGACCGTGATCGCCGCCGCGTTCTTCAGCGACCCGGAATTCGAAAGCCGCAACGACACGCGCTACCAGCAGATCCAGCTGGTCACGAGCGGCCGCCGGATTCAGGACCGCGACGACCTGCTGACGGCGCAATCCGAGGATCCGTCGCAGCTCGTCCTCTGGCATGTGCTCGACACCGAGAACAATGCCCGCCACCGCGACATGCTCGATCTCTCCGTGCTGTATCCCGGCGGCGCGATCGCATCGGATGCGATGCCCTGGTCGATGCCGGACGGATCGACCTATACCGGCGATGCCTGGCCTCTGCCTGAGGAGGCGACCTCGCATCCGCGCTCATCCGGCACCTTCACGCGCTTCCTGCGCCATTGGGTGCGCGAGCGGCAGGCGATCGGGCTCAGCGAGGGCATCGCGAAATGCACGTTGATCCCGGCCGAGATTCTGGCCGCAAGCACGCCCGCGATGCGCGAGAAAGGCCGATTGAAGGCCGGGGCCGACGCCGATGTCGTCGTCTTCGACCTGGACACGCTGACCGACCGGGCCGAGTTCTCGTCGATGAACCGCCCGGCCGAGGGCGTCCGGCACCTCGTCGTCAGCGGCGAGCCGGTCATCGCCGACGGGCTCATGAATGTCGCAGCGAGGCCCGGCCGGCCGGTGCGCCGCCCCTTCGGCACGGCAGCGTAGCGGCCATGCCGGTTCCGATCCTGCTGGTCACGGGCTTTCTCGGGGCCGGCAAGACGACTTTGGTCAACCGCATCCTGCAGCAGGCCGACGGCCGCCGCATCGCGGCCGTCGTCAATGATTTCGGTGCGATCAATATCGATGCAGAGCTCATCGTGGGCGCAGAGGACGGGGTCGTCAGTCTCGCCAATGGCTGCATCTGCTGTTCGCTGGAAGGCGACCTGCTGCGGACGCTCTCCAACCTCCTGCGGCGAGCCCCGCGGCCCGAAGCCATCGTGATCGAGACCAGCGGCGTCGCCGATCCCGAGGACATCATCCGCAACCTGATGGATCCGGTGGTCTGGCGCGAAGCTCCGCTAGAGACGGTGCTCTGCGTCGCCGACGCCACTTCACCGGAGCCGGACCTCGGCGATCCCTTGCTCCTGAGCCAGCTGCGCGTCGCCGACCTCGTCGCCATCAGCAAGGGGGACCTTGTCGACGGGCCAGCCCTCGACGCGCGCCGCCGCGCCCTGTCGCAGATCAACCGCAGGGCGGCCGTCATCGAGGCGACGGGCGGCGATATCCCGCTCGATCTCGTCTTCCCCGAGGTCGGGACGGTCCGCGAGCGGACGATGCGCCCGAAACGGCCAAGCATCGAGCGCTTCGAAAGCTTCAACTGGACATCCGAGGAACCGATTTCGCTCGCGGCCTTCCAGCAGGCGATCGGCCGGCTCGCTTCCCGGCTCGTCCGCGCGAAAGGCATACTCGACACGATCGGGAAGCCGGATTGCCGCTATCTCTTTCAGCTCGCGGGCGGACGGGCCACGCTGGCACCGCTCGATCGGGACGATCCGGGGCAGGGCGGCACGCGCATCGTCTTCATCACGGAGATCGGCAAGATCACACAGCCCGAGATCGACGAGATCTTGAGCGGGGCAAGACGAGATTAGGGACAGGTATCGCCCCGGGGCGCAGTGGTTTCCACGGTTGAACGCTTCGATCTGCTGGTCTCTCGCAGTGAGACGGCCGACGCGATCGGCGTGCCACTTCCGGTTTCGGCCAGGGCGCCGACCGTGGAAGCGGTGTCCGTCGAACAATGTTCCGCTATAGGCCGCTAAACACCAATGAAAGCGAAAAATGTAACCAGAGGTTACACTTGCCGATCGCACTAGGCCGCCTTGGACCTCGCCCGCGCCGACAGCTTCGGCGGGATGGACGGGATGGTGTGCGCGCATCAACGTTGCGACCAAGCGAACGGCCGCAACCGCATCAAAAGCCCGCAACAAGACCGTAGCGCTCCTGATAGAAAACGGACATTGTCGGCAGGGGATAGATTGTTCTCTCCGCGCGGGTCGATCACGTGCGAAGCGAACTGGCTAAGGGAGTGTCGGATGTCTCGTTCTCCGATGACGTGGGTGAAGCGCAACCCGACCGCCTCTCGCCTCTCCTCGGCAACGCTCATGGCGCTCTTCGCGCTTGGTCTCGGGGCAAGTGCCCTGGCCCAGCAGCCGGCGCCCACTGCCGTTCCCGTCGGCACCGTGATGGCCGAGAAGCGCGCCATCACCCAGACTGCCGATTTCGTCGGGCGGATCGAGGCGGTGAACCGTGTCGACATCCGCGCCCGCGTCACCGGCTATCTCGAAGAGGTCCTATTCAAGGACGGCGCCACCGTCGCCGAGGGGGCTCCGCTGTTCCGCATCGAGCGCAGCCCGTTCGAGGCCGCGGTAGAGCAAGCGCAAGGCGCGCTCGAGAAGGCCCAGGGCGCCCTCCAGAACGCCACGGTGCAGCGCCAGCGCGCCGAGGACCTGCTGAAGACCAGTGCCGGCTCGGTCGCCATCCGCGACCAGCGCGTCGCCGAGGAGAAGGGCGCGCAGGGCGACGAGACCACGGCCGCAGCCAATCTGAAGACCGCCCAGATCAATCTCGGCTACACCGAAATCAAGGCGCCGATCGCCGGCCGGATCGGCCGCACCAAGTTGACCAAAGGCAATGTCGTCGGCCCCGATACCGGTGTGCTCGTCCAGATCGTCAGCGACGACCCGATGTATGTCACCTTCCCGGTCAGCCAGCGCGAATTTCTGGCACTGAAGACGAACCGTTTGCCGACAAATGGCTCCGCTCCGCTCGTCAGCCTGAGATTCTCGGATGGCTCGACCTATGAGCAGAAGGGCCGCGTCGATTTCGTCGACGTCTCGGTCGAGCGCGCCACCGACACGGTGCTGGTGCGCGCCACGCTACCCAATCCCGCCGGCAAGCTCCTGGACGGCACGCTGGTGCGCGTCGGCGTCCAGGCCGACAAGAGCGAGGAGAAGGTGCTGGTACCGCAATCGGCGCTGATCGCCGACCAGCAGGGCTCCTATGTCTTCGCCGTCGAGGACGGCAAGGCGGTTGTGAAGCGCGTCAAGGTCGGGGCCGAGGCCGGCTCCTATGTCGTGATCGAGCAAGGGCTCGTCGGCAACGAGCAGATCGTCATCCAGGGCCTGCAGAACCTCCGGCCGGGCGTGCCGGTGCTGGCCTCGCCCGTGACCCTGACGACCGGCCGGAGCTGATCCCATGCTAAGCTCCGTCTTCGTCGACCGGCCCCGGCTGGCGATCGTCATCGCGCTCGTCACCACGATCGCCGGCCTGATCTCGCTGTTCGCGATTCCCGTCGCGCAGTATCCCGACATCGTGCCGCCGCAGATCTCGGTGCGGGCCGTCTATCCCGGCGCCTCTGCCGCGGTGGTCGAGCAGACCGTCGCCCAGCCGATCGAGGCCCAGATCGTCGGCACCGACAAGATGCTCTACATGAAGAGCGTCAGCGGCAATGACGGCAGCTATTCGCTGCAGGTCTCGTTCGAGCTCGGCACCAATCCCGACATCAACAACGTCAACGTCAACAACCGCGTCCAGCTTGCCCTATCGAAGCTGCCGCAAGAAGTCCAGCGCAGCGGCGTGACGGTGAAGAAGCAGTCCTCGGCGCTGCTCGGCGTCATCGCGGTCTATGCGCCGAAGGGCAATTACGACACGCTCTTCGTCTCGAACTACGTCACCATCAACCTGCTAGACCCGATCAAGTCGACGGCCGGCGTCGGCGATGCAGCGCTGTTCGGCGCGCAGGATTACGCCATCCGCGCCTGGGTCCGCACCGACGCCCTGACCGGCCTGGGCCTCACCACCGGCGACGTCATCGCAGCCATCCAGGGCCAGAACGCGCAGGCCGCGGTCGGCCGCATCGGCGCCCGCCCGATCTCCGACGACCAGCAGCTGCAGCTCAACATCCAGACCAAGGGCCGCCTGACCTCGCCGGAGGAGTTCGGCAAGATCGTGCTGCGCACCAATGCCGACGGCTCGATCCTGCGGCTCTCGGACGTGGCCCGTCTCGAGCTCGGCGCCGCCAATCTCGACCGCGACACCCGCTTGAACGGCGGCCCGGCCGTGCTGATCGGCGTCTACCAGGCGCCCGGCGCCAACGCCCTCACCGCGCTCGAAGCCGTCAAGAAGACGATCTCCGACCTCGAGAAGTCCTTCCCCGACGACCTCGCCTGGAAGGTCACCTACGATCCGACCGCCTTCGTCACCGCCACCATCCACGAGGTGCAGAAGACGCTGATCGAGGCGTTCGTCCTCGTCGTCCTCGTCGTCTACCTGTTCCTCGGCAATCTCAGGGCGACGCTGATCCCGACCGTCGCCGTGCCGGTCAGCCTGGTCGGCGCCTTCGTCGTGCTCAACGCCATCGGCTACTCCGCCAACACCGTCTCGCTGCTCGCCGTGGTGCTCGCCATCGGTATCGTCGTCGACGACGCGATCGTCGTGATCGAGAACGTCGAGCGTGTGATGGAGGAGCACCCTGAGCTGACGCCGGCCGAGGCGACCAAGCGCGCCATGGGCGAGATCGTCGCCCCGATCATCGCGATCACGCTGGTGCTGCTCTCGGTCTTCGTGCCGGTCGCCTTCATTCCCGGCATCTCCGGCGAACTCTTTCGGCAATTCGCCGTCACCGTCGCGGTCGCGATGGTGCTCTCGGCGATCAACGCATTGACGCTTTCGCCGGCGCTCTGCGCCATCCTGCTCAAACCGCATCACGGGCCGCGGCGCGGGCCGATCGGTTATGTCATGCGCGGCATCGACTGGACGCGCGACCGCTATGGCAACGGCGTGGCGCGCCTCGTGCGCGTCTCGGCCATCAGTCTTGTCCTGACCGCCGGCTTCGGCGCCAGCATCTACGCCATGAGCCGCGTCACGCCGACCGGCTTCCTGCCGGAGGACGACCAGGGCGCCTTCTTCGTCGTCGCGCAATTGCCCGACGGTGCCTCGGTCGCCCGGACATCGGCGCTCGCCGCCGAGGTCGAGGGCATCCTGAAGACGGAAAACGCGATCGCCGACTATTCCACGGTTATCGGCCTCAACTTCATCGACAACTACTCGCAGCCCAATGCCGGCTTCTTCGTGGTGACGCTGAAGCCGTTCGACCAGCGCACCAGTCGGGAGGACTCGGCTTCGGCGGTCATCGCCCGTCTCGCCCAGAAGTTCCGCGCGGTGCGCGCCGGCAACGTCGTCCCGATCGCGCCGCCGCCGATCATCGGCCTCGGCACCGGCGGCGGTTTCAGCTATGTGCTGATGGATATGGGTTCCGCCGATCCCAAGGCGCTCGGCCAGGCGCTGCGCGGCCTGACGGTCGCCGCCAATCAAGAGCCGCAATTGCGGCGGGTGTTCTCGACCTTCTCGGATTCGGCGCCGTCGATCTATCTCGATATCGACCGCGACAAGGTCCAGATCCTCGGCGTCGCGCTGAGCGACGTCTTCCAGGCGCTGCAGGCTTCGCTCGGCGGCTACTACGTCAACGACATGAACCTGTTCGGTCGCACCTGGCAGGTCCAGGTCCAGGCCGACGGCGCCGATCGCGCCTCGGTCGACGACATCTACCGCATCAATGTCCGCAGCCGCGCCGGCGACATGATCCCGCTGCGCTCCTTCGTCGAGGCGAAGGTCGTGGTCGGTCCGCAGGCGCTGATCCGCTACAACAACCGCCTCGCCGTGACGCTGCAGGGCTCGCCTGCTCCAGGCGTCTCCTCCGGCCAGGCCCTGCAGGCGATGGAAGCGGTCGCGGCGAAGACCCTGTCGTCGGGCTATCGCGGCGCCTGGACCGACGTCTCCTTCCAGGAGAAGCGGGCTGAGGGGCAGACGGGGATCATCCTCGCCTTCGCGCTGCTCTTCGCCTACCTCTTCCTGGTCGCGCTTTACGAGAGCTGGACCATCCCCGTGCCGGTGCTGCTCTCGGTCGCGGTCGGTATCCTCGGAGCCTTCCTCGCGATCGTCGTGGCCGGGCTGACGCTCGACCTCTATGGCCAGATCGGCATCGTCGTGCTGATCGGCCTCGCCGCCAAGAACGGCATTCTGATCGTCGAGTTCGCCAAGGAGCTGCGCGAGAAGGGCCATCCGTTGCTGCACGCAGCGACCGAAGGCGCACGGCTGCGCTTCCGCCCGGTGATGATGACCTCCTTCGCCTTCATCCTCGGCCTCTTGCCGCTGGTGATCGCGGAGGGGCCTTCGATGCTCGCCAGGCGCCATGTCGGCACGCCCGTCTTCGGCGGCATGCTGGCGGCGTCCCTGATCGGCATCTTCGTGATCCCGGCGCTCTACGTCGTCTTCCAGTCCTTGCGCGAGCGCCTGCGGCCCTCGACACGGCCGAAGGAGGAGCAGGCCTGAATTCGGGCTGCACGGGATCGAGGATCGCGCACCCTGCGCCCGCCACCGAGCGTCTGTCATGGAACGTCGCGGTTCTGGCCGAGGCCACCTGTCCGTTGGCGACGGGCGGAACTCTAGCGCCTTCGCGCTCCCGGGGCATGGATGTCCGAGCCGGGATCTCCTGGCGGGCGTAGAACGGCCCGAACCGCGGTTGATGAGCGCTCTTCGCGCAGTCCTGGGCACCCGATCAGGCGGTGCGAGCGAGGCAGGTCGCAGGCTGCTTCGGGTTCTGGCGAAAGCCGAAGTGGAAGCCGAGCGCTCCCGGCGATGGCGCCCGGCGCTGGCGGGGCAGTGTTCAAGCCCACGGTGCAGCCGACAGGCGGGATGTTGCAGATCGCCTGGGATCAGGGATTGGAGAGCTTGTTGGTCGGATGGAGTCACAACTGGGCACCAGCCTGGCTAAAGGGCAGATACCTTGAGCGTTTGCCCTGAGTGTCCGCTGTCCGGCATCGGGCCAATGTCCGCACCTGTGAAGGATTTCGGATGCTGGCCCGTGCGAGCGGGTTTGGACCGGGCTGAGGGCCGGCGTCCG
>NZ_JANLGI010000019.1 GCF_024655635.1 Allobosea sp. 47.2.35
GAGGCGCCGGCCTGCCCGCGGCGCAAGAACCCGACGGTCTCGCACTCCAGGCTCGCGACGAAGCTGTAGGCGCTGCGGGCTTCCTCCTCCATCAGCTTGCCGCGCTCCATATGCGCTGAGGTGAAGCCCTCCATCACCTCCCCGGTCAGGCGTTCGCCGGCGAGCTTGTAGAGATAGGTCTGCCGGGTCCGGCTCTCGGCACCGCCGCGTCCCTTGGTCAGGATCGAGGCGAACTCGGACGCGGTCGGGATGCCCAGGCGCGCTTGTGCCCATTCCGGGGAGCCTTGTGTGCAGTTGATGATCTCGAGCATGATCAGGCCCGTCCCTTCCTGGCGTTGAGCATCACCAGCGCCTGCCGGAAGCGGCGCGCTGGCAGTTCGGCAAAGGCCTTGATCTTGAAGAAGCGCAGCAGGGCCTCGCGCTCACCGCCGACCTCGTCGATCAGCGCGAGTAGCTCCCGGGTCTGCTGGCGGGTGATGGTCTCACTGGACCCTGCGGCCTTGCCATCATCGTCATCGGTTGCGGCGAGCCCCAACGCTGCCTTCAGCGTCATCCGCTGCAGATAGGTCAGTGTCGATCCGATCGCCTGGATCGCGTTCTTGTCGCCGCTGTGATCGGCGCCGGCCGAGAGGCTGTTCTCCTCGCTATGGCCGTCACGGTGCGAGATCACGCAGGTGATGCTCACCCTCTCGCCGTCACTGCTCGAGCGGAAGCGGTAAGCCAGCCCGTGGCGCGCCAGGGCCGGCCCGATCGCGCGGGCGATCTCGGCCAGATCCTCGTGGCGGTAGTGCTTGCTCCCGATACTGGCGATCTGGGTCTTCGCGATCACCGGAAGCTCTGCCTTGGCGGCTGTCAGTGCGGCTTCAAAAGCGCAGCGTGCATCGTCGGCCCGGCTCCGCTCGTGCAGGCCGATCAGTTGAGACAGCACATGGTCGTCGGCGCCGCGGTCGAGCGCAGAACTCAACAGGCTGAGCGGGGTGATCGTGGGGGCAGGGCCCCGACCGGCAAGCCGAATGGTTGCGGCTGAGCGCCGGTAACGCGCTGCTGCGTTGGTCATTGCCTGGCCCTCCTGCTGAGAGGGCTGCAAGACGCGACGCGATCTGGGCCGAACCGCCAGTCGCGATAGGCTTGCGCGAGTTCAGCCGGGCTGAGCTGCGAGGTAGGGGGCAGGGGCTCTTGGCGCACCTCGTAGGTGAGCGCCCGTGAATCTACGGTAAGCGGAAGAGGCAAACTACGGTTCATCACGATACCCTCAGTGAAACTGCTGACGGGCGAGGGCGATCGCGGGAGCCTCATTCGGCGAGGTCGTCGTCGCTCCAGTTCCGATATCGTCGCGAAACAGCCCGGGGCGGCCCAGCGTCGCAACGGCTTGAAGCCGTTGAAGCGCCGACAGCTCAGCCTTGGCCTCGGCCCATCCGCGCTTCAGGGACTGAGACAGCAACTGGCGTCGTTGCGCCCGACTTTGCAGCCCTGAAAACCGAAGGCGGGCCTGCCGCATGGCGTAGCGCAGGATGCCCGGCTTGTAGAAAATGAGCTTGTGCTTGAACTCCAGGATCAGGGTCATCATCGTCCTCCAGCGACGAAAATCGTCGGTGACGGACGGTTCCCTTCCTGTCGGGGTACCAGTCAACTGGAATAGTCGACGCTCGACGAAAAGCGTTGATCAGGCTATGCCGACTTCATGATCACACCAGCCCAATGCCGCGCGGCCCGCGCACTCCTCGACTGGAGCCAGCAGGACCTCGCAAAGGCCGCACATCTTAGCCTCTCAACAATCCGTGACTTCGAGAAAGGCAGGCGCGTGCCGACCCATAACAACCTCCGCGGGATCAAACTCGCCCTCGAGGAGGAAGGAGTTGAGGTTGGGGCAGAGAGGTCAGGGGTCGCAATAATTAAGCCAAACGCCTAAGTCTGGATCGCGTCGACCAACATGCGAGGCAGAAGAGCTGTCGGACGAGGCCGGCGGCAAAGACCGTCGATCCGATTGAAAAATCCTTTCTCGACAACTCCACTCACCGCTAAGGGGAGAGGCCATAAACGAAAGTTATGGGCGAATTGACAGGTTATCTAATCAGCAGGATTTGTGCCGCTTGCGCTCGATTGACATTGCGCATTGTTTCGACCACTGCCTACTCCATAGTCGTGGTCGACTGCACGCGTCGAGCGTTGACCCGGCTCACGCTCTACTTGGACTTCTTCGACGATCACGCTGGACAATCGAATGTGTGGCATATTTGGGCTTGCCATATCGCGCAAGCATGCAATGGACCGCTCGCAATGGGCGGATGGCATCAAGAAGCTCTTCGAGACTTCCGAGACCCGCGGCAAGGAGGCCGCAGGTATCGCCATTGCGACGGCGCGAGAACTGCTCGTTCATAAGGACTCCGTCTCGGCCAGCGCGATGCTGGCGACGCCGGATTATCAACGCGTGATCAAACAGGCGGAGCAGTGGTTCTCCGAAGACAAGCTTTCCGGCAGCGCGCTCGCTGCGATCGGCCACTCGCGGCTGGTTACGAATGGCCTTCAAGGCATCGACGCCAACAATCAGCCGGTCTGGCGCGACGACGTGGTTCTCGTCCATAACGGGATTGTCGTGAACGTCGATGCGTTGTGGGCTCGCGAGAAGGCGGGTGGCCTTGTTCCGCGCGCGGATGTCGACACGGAGGTCATCGCGGCCCTCGTGCAGAAGCATCGCAACGGCGGTGGGTCGATTTCGGAGACGCTCGGCCGGGTCTATGCCGATATCTATGGCGAGACCTCGATCGCGATGTTCCTGCGCGATGTCGATGCCCTCGTTCTCGCGACCAATACTGGCTCCCTCTATATCGGACGCACGCGCGACGGCGCGGGCCTGTTCTTCGCGTCGGAACGCTACATCTGCGAGCAGCTCATCTCCGGCGCGAAGAAGCTTGCGGGCTTCGAGGGGGCCGAGATCATTCACTTGCGCCCGGGGCAGGGCGCGATCATTCCGCTTGCCACGCTCGACATCGAGCGCTTTGCCGTCGAGCCGCGAGGGGAGACGGGGGAAGTCAAGCTGGCCGCGCCGGCGGTGGAGCCGATGCTGGAGACGCAGCGGCGCGTCGAGGAGAAGTCGACGCGCTACCGCGAGGCGATGCAGGCGATGCGGCGTTGCTCGCGCTGTCTTCTGCCGGAAACGATGCCATTCATCGTCTATGATCAGCAAGGCGTCTGCAATTACTGCCACAGCTATACGCCATGGGTTCGCCGACCGGAGGGTGATCTCGAAGCCGAGCTCGCGAAGTATCGGTCCAAGGATGGCTCGCCCGATTGCGTCGTGGCCTTCTCGGGAGGCCGGGACAGCTCTTATGGGCTGCATCTGCTCAAGACCAAGTATGGGATGACGCCGCTCTGCTTCAGCTATGACTGGGGCATGGTGACGGATCTCGCGCGCCGCAATCAGGCGCGGATGTGCGGCAAGCTCGGTATCGAACACATCTGGATCTCGGCCGATATCAAGCAGAAGCGCGCCAATATCCGGGCCAATGTCCTCGCCTGGCTGAAAAAACCCGACCTTGGACTCATTCCGCTCTTCATGGCGGGCGACAAGCAGTTCTTCTGGCACGCCAGCGAGACGATCAAGGCCACGGGAATTCCGTTGTCGGTGTTCTGCACCAATCGGCTCGAGAAGACGGACTTCAAGACGGGCTTCCTCGGCCTGAGGCCGACGGACAGCGAGATGCGCAACAAGCCGTCGTCGCTGCGGTTGAAGTCCAAGGTGGATCTTGCCTGGGGCTATGGCAGCAGGTTCCTGTCCAACCCCCGTTATCTCAACCGTTCCATTCCGGACACATTGTTCGCGGCGTTCTCGTACTATGGCATCGAACAGGAACATCTTTTCATGTTCGATTATCTTCGCTGGGACGAGGAGACGATCAACCGGGCGTTGATCGATGAATACGATTGGGAAACGGCACCCGACACGCCGTCGACCTGGCGGATCGGCGACGGGACGGCGCCATGGTATAATTACATCTACCACACCGTGGCCGGGTTCACGGAGTTCGACACATTCCGCTCGAACCAGATTCGCGAGGGCATGCTGACGCGAGATGAGGCGCTCGCTTCGCTGGACGAGGTGAATGCCCCGCGGTGGGGAGCTATCCGGGATTACATGCATCTCATCAACGTGGATTTCGATGAGGCCATTCGCGTGGTCGATCGCATGCCCAAGCTCTATCTGGCGTAGATTCTCCTGTTCGGGGTTATTGAGCGGCCTTGCCGCTGCGAAGCGAGGTCGCGATGTCGCGTTGGTTCAGCGTGTCCCTGAAGAAGCGCGTGCTGTTTGGCTGCATCGCGTTGCTCGCATTGGCGGGCGCCGCGGCTGGGACATGGGCATATCGGCAATGGGCCGACCGTACCCCGGATCTTGCGGCACTGCGTGATAGCTTGCGTGCCCGCCTCGATCCCAAATTCCCGGGCAGGGGCGTGACGGACTATCCCGGGAATACGAGCGACGATGTATCCAAGGCCTATGCCATGGTGCTGAAGGCGGAAACCGAATGGGCCCGGCGGACCGGCAGGCCGGTCAGCGAACTGGCCATCGCATCCGGCATGTTCCTGCTGGAGCATTCGGACGAACGCCGTGACGGCTTCCCGGGCTGGGGCGTTCCGATCGCTTGGGATCCCTATGGTGACGGCTCGGTCAACCCGGCTCATACCAAGTATACGATTTCGACCGGCATCGCGATCGACGCTCTATTGGATTGGGCGGAGGTGGATCCGAAAGCGCCACGCGCCCGAATCTTCAATCTGATGATCGGCGCCGCGCGCCCGTATCTGCAAGCGGGAGCGCTGTCACCGTCCGGGTTGCTGCCCTATTCGCTCGAGTCCGTCGACAGACCCTACGACACCTTCAATCCGGCGGCCTATCTTGCCGGTGTCATGCAGCGCCTGAGCGTGTTCCCCGAGGCAGCGGAGATTCGTGACAGTCTGCGCGCTGTCGCCGACAAGACGATCGAAGCGCATCTGGCGCAGCGCCGCTCGACGCAGGCGGGAGCATGGTACTGGAACTATTCGATCAACGAGAACGTCCCCAACGACCTCGCCCATGCCGGCTATGTCATCTACGGCTTGCGCCTTTACGCTCAGGAAGGTGGAAAGCTTGCAGGCAAGCTGGATGTGCCTGCCATCGAGAAACACCTTGCCGATTTCGTCGGGGAGCCGACGGATCGCCTGTTCGCCTGGCCGATGTTCCGGCAGGATACGAACACGCCGGCGCGGTCCTATGATCTGGGGATGGGGCTTTATCTCACCTGCGTTGTCGGCCGGCCCGATCTCACCCATCGCTACGCCAGGTCGCTTGCGCGATACCGGACTCCCGAAGGCGCCTACCTGAAATACCCGCCGGACTACAACGCTCCTGCCCTCAGCGTCAGGGAGTACGAGGCCTATATCCTGCTCGGCCTGTCGCGCTGCGCCGAAAGGCCGGCCCAATGAAGCTGGGGCTGTCGCGCCGAGTGGTTGTCGCCCTTGCGGCGGTTTCTATCCTGGGGCTTGGGGCTGTCGGCACGCTGCGCTTCTTCAAGGCCGAGGCGCTACGGCGCGCCGCGATCACCGTTGCTGCCGATCAGACGCGGCAGCTTGAGACCGCACAGAAGACGATTGCCGAGCTTCGGCAAAACGAGACCTTGGCAATACAGGCTGCTGCTCGCAAGGCTTCTGGGCTGCGCCTGATCGCGATTTCAGAGGAGCATCGACAGGCTGCGGTAGCAGCCATGCCGCCGTTCGAGCCTGATCGGGAAGTCCCGATCCCGTTCACGCATTTCGAGAGCGGCGGGAGCAAGGCGGAGCTTCGCTATACGCCGTCGACGGGGCTGAGCACGCTGGATATTGCCGGTTATCGGGCAGTGACGTTTTCACGCCAGGGATTTCCGCTCAAGTTGGTCAGCCTCGGCCCGAATCGGTTCGCCGTCTTCTTTAGGGAAGTGCCTTCCAGCCGTCTGTTTCTCAGCATTCTGGATGGAATGGAGATGCGGGAAATCCAGCTCGCGGGTCCGGGGGATGCCGAGCCCGTCTTGCGCGAGAGCATAGCCTGGGATGGGCGTTTGCTGGGAATCCTCTACGATAACCAGCGCCGCGTGAACGAAGTCGTGGAGATCGACCTGGCCGCGGCCGCGGAGACACAGGTCCCGCGCGTGATCGCCACCTTGCCGACGCTCGAAGACCCCGCTGGATCGAATTACGAGATGATGGCGACATTGTTCATGTTGCCTGGGCGAGACCGTCTCTGGATCGTCGGGGGGACCTTGGTCTCGACCTTGTCCAAGAATGAATTTGCTGTTGTTGGGCGCCTGTCTGCCTGTGAGCGGGCGCAGGATGTGGCGTTATCTGAGCAGGGACCGACAGTCCTTTGCCTCGCCAAGCGCAAGGATGGGCCAGCTTTTCTGTTGTCGCGCTGGGAGGCGGGTGGCCTTGTTGGCGGATATGAGGACATCGCGGCGGACGGGGTGCCTTTCGATCTAGCAGTCAAGGCGGAGAAGCCGACGACGGATCGGGTTGTCTCCCCTGCCGATGTCGCCGGCTTGTTGCGCCGCGATCTCGCCGGAAACCAGGTTTCAGGGGTGATGGAGCTTGGGACCAACAATCTCGAGGGGCGGGTTGCCTGGTCCCAGATTTATTTCCTCAACGGCCTCCTCGACCTGTTGTTGATCAGCCGGAGTGACGAGCGCGCTTTCGAGCGCTTCGCTCCGCTGATCAGCGAGGTCAAGCGCCGGTTGGATGTCGAGATGTCGGCGCTGGATCGCGTTCTCGCCTCAGCCGTGGGCTATGAGGCGAAAGCCTTCACGGCTCACCGCGAGCCGCGCATTTTTGCCGTCCAGACGGCTCGCCTTTTGCTGCTCGCCAACCGGTATCGGCGCGAGGTTCCACATGGAGCTTCGCTTCCCGCATTTGAAGGGTTGCGGCAGCGGGTCTTCGAGCTGCAAGGACATATCGACGCGTTCCAGGTCTCGTCGGGAGGAGCTGACGAACCGAAGGCAGGCCGCTCCTATCTGATGTGGCCGAAAGGCAGCGCGTTCTATTTCGACGGCCTCAATGTCCCCTACAATCATCAAAACGAATGGGCCTACAGCGTACTGGATACGTTGAAGAGCGAACGCATGCTGGATCAGGCAGATAGCCTTGCCCGGCGGAGAGCGGTGGACATCATCGATCACTTTCTCGAGGGAGTGACGCACCGCGGCGCGATGCCGGAGAGCGGCATCTGGCCTTATTGGTGGGGCCGGGCTGCGCGAAGCTGGACGGAGTCCGACGGGGTCTCGATCAATACGCCCGCCTATCCGGGGGATCGCCTGGATGCCTTCATCTCCTTCAAGTCGATCGACGTGATGTCGGTGCTGTCGGCCGAACGTTTCAGCGAGCCGGCGACGCGACCGGAGTTGATCGCCGGCATTCGGGATCTCGTGGCTAATGGCAGCGTCTATCCTTTCGTATCTGCCTCCTTCGTAGCGCGTGGCTACCTGCCCGAGTTGGAGCCAATTGTCGGGTTGCGCTATGCGCGGATGACCGCGCCCTGGGAGATGCAGAATGCGGTATGGGCTTTGCTATCGCTGCCGCTTGCTGCCGATAAACGGTGAGGTAGGGCGAGAGCCTCGCGATTCAGAGTAGGTCACCCCAAGCGCGGCCCAGCAGCTTCAGGGGGGCGAGGCTGCTTTCTGGATCGCCGGGAGTTGGAGTTTCCGCCCTTCGATCACGGCGGTGGGCTTGGTGCTCCGCTGGCATTTTTGCATCGGCAAGAACGCCTTCTGGGCGTCCGAGAATTTCAAGTCCTCCATCGCCCTCAGCTCCTCCTGCTCCAAGGGAAACGATACGGAAAACTCTAACCCAAAGCTGTACCGTTTTAGGGACCAGATCAGGGCTCTGATCAAAAGCCTGCGGCCATCGTTGGGATTGAGGACCGGCAAGCCGGAAGGCTGATATGATCGGCCATTCGGGAGGTCGCTGTGCGTCACGCAGCTCAACAAGGCCTTACAAAATTCATTGTCGATTGTCGTTGTGCGTATATATGGGCGCAGTAATTCGCGAATTTGTGAATTTATTCGATATTATGAAGATTAAATTAAGTGATTTTTTCAAAAAATTGCCAATATAATCTAAATATTACTAAGAATTCGTTGGAAAGAATATTAATTAATCGTTTTTGTCGCCATTGTTAAAGAATTGAATTAATGCATGCGGCGAATGCAAAATCTGGACCTGTCTTAATTCGAAATAGAGATTGCACTTGATCGTAAGATGCTGCTCTCATTGTTCCAGAAGCGGACATGAGCGGTTTGCTACGACGCCTTCTCGGCTCCCCCCCTGCGGCGCACAGTTGCGCAGATTGGGGTTTTCGAGGTCTCAAGGTCGCCTTGGGACAACAGGACAGTGGACGAAGATCGAGAATGAGCGGTGAGCGGCAAGGCCCGGACATGCTGGGTCCGGAGGGAGGGGCGTTTTCGGTCCGCCGACTCGCCGGCTCGTTCATGGCGCTCAGCCTGAGCCTGGCGGCATCGCGTGGCCTTTCGATCGGCAGTTTGCTGCTGTTTTCTTGGTTCAGCGGCCCTGAACCTTTTGCGCCATTCGGGCTCTACATCGCGTTGGTGACTGTGTTCTGGGTCGCCGTCTTCGGTTGCTATGAGCAGGCTATCCTCGTTGCGCGAGCGGAGGAAACGGCGGCACTCGCTTGGTTGGCCAGCGCGGTCGCGGCGGGCCTCGTTGTGGCCCTGTTCGTTGCCTGCAGCGCAGCCGTGGCATTCGATCTGCCGTTGCCGGAAGGGTTTTCGGATGCGCCTTTTGCACTGCTCTGCATGCCGCTTTCGCTCGCGCTGCGGGCGGCAAATCGGCTCGCACTCATCTTTGCCACGCGAGAAGGCGAATTCGCGCATGTTGCGAGGACGAATTGGATTCAGGCGTCGGTCCAGGGGGCGATGCAGTTACTGCTGCTGGTCGCGGGGCGTGATTATCTGACCTGCCTGATTCTGGCGGATCTTGTCGGGCTCTTCGCTGGAACCGCGGTCATCGGCTTCCGCAGCGTTGGGGTGCAAAGAACGTTGGCCGCCAGTCCTCCCTCCCTATGGCAGATGCGGGACGCTGCTCTCGCCTGGCGGACGATGCCGCTTTGGCGCTTGCCGATGAGTCTCGTTTCGGTTGCTGCGATCAGCTTGCCAGCCCTGACCATCCCTCTCGCTTATCCGTCAGCACTTGCAGGCCAGCTTCTTTTTGCGTTGCGGATGCTTGAAATGCCTTCCTTCGTTGTGACGGGTGCGGTTTCGCCATTGCTGCAACGCCAGCTCTCGGTGCGGGAGCAATCCCCCGGCTTCGCAAAAGCGGCGGTGCTGCTGCTGACATTCGTGGCGGTATCCGGGTTTGCACTCGGAGGCGTGGCGGCGACGATCATCGACGACTATTTCACCGGCTCGCGCTGGTTCGATGCGCTCGCTGCCGTGCCTTGGCTCGTTCCTTATTTCATCGGCTTGACGATCAGCGCTCCACTGGTTGGAGCCGTGATCGGGCCATTGGTTGAACGTCGTTCGATGCTGCTACAGGGATTTTTCTTTGCCCTTTCGCTTGGGGCAGCGGCGCTGCTCTTCGCTCCCATCGACTGGCCGATCCCGCTGCTGGCTTTCGGCTGCGCCATGCTCGTGCGGGCTCTCACCTTTGCGCAACTCTATATCGATGCGCGGCGAGCCAGCGCCAAGAGTTCCTGAGCGGGCGCGATCGCTGCCGATATGCCGGATCGGGCGCCGTTACGCCAGAACGATGCCAGTTCGGGCGAGGCATCTGCCTTTCGGCTGCCCGCGAAGCGATGCTCGATGGGGCATCGATCATCGACGGTCCGGTATATCCTCAATCGAAAGATGCTTGATGGTGAGGTTTCTCGCTTCCCCGATGAAGGCCAGCGCATAATTGCTGGCGCCGCGAGGAACCTTGAACGGCAGTACCGTCTCTTGAGCATCGGGCGTCAGGAAGAACCTCCCGGCAGAGATCCAATCGACCCGGCCGTCGGGCATGGCGTATTGGATGTAGAGAGTGAAGAAACCAGACCCTGACGCGTCGACCCTGGCCTGCCTTTCCTGCCAGCCGTTCGGGGCGGCGTGTCGAAACAGGAGGTCATAGGCCGGTCGGACGGACGAATAGATCGTCGATTGGGGGTAGTTTTCCAGTGTCGTACGAAGATCCTCGAGCCGGGAGCGGAGCAAGAAGGACAAGCCCGGCGTGAAACCTTCCGTCGATATCCGTGACGTCCTCCCCCAGAAGCGGGTTTCGTCCGTGCTCCGGTAGGTCGCGAAAGTGCCGTCCGCGAATACGAGCGCCGTGTGGGACCAGTCTGCGATCGTCGTGCCGCGTGAAGCTTGCGTCCCCTCCGCGCGAGGTGGAACAGCCGTCCTGCAGAGGGCGAAATCCGAAAGGGCGATGTTGCTCGGGGCTCGTCCGACCTTGCGAATGGCGATCCGGAAATCAACGGTGTTGGGGCCGGGAGTGAAGCGGGCCTTTATGTGGCGAGGGTCCTTGTCGATCACTCCGTCCCAAAGGCGCGCGACTTGCGGCTCGACGCCGACTGTACGCTGGACGTACTCGATCGCGTCGATCGCCAGAAAGCCTTCGCCTTGCGCCGTGGCCGTGATGCCGACGGTGTTGGGCGCCGGAACCTGCTGCGACCATGACGTGCGCGGTGGCAGGTCCAACGGGCCGAGCCCCGTGGCGAGGATTTGATCCGCACCGTGATTGGCCGCGAGCAGAAGCGAGTCGGATGATGGGCTGCCCGATCCAGACAGAAACGCGGCGGACACCGTGCCCGTCGAGCGGATCAGATCGAAATTGAGGAAGGGGATACCGGTCAGCGATCGGGCAAGTTTCGTCCAGGAGCCACCCAGCTGCCAGATCGAGAGATCGATATCGGATGCGGGGATGGGGTGGCAGGTTGCAGGCGCCGGATTGTCGCGCAGCGCGAACAGACGATAGCCGCGGTGGTTGCCGATTTCGTCGACGAGTGTCTGGTCGGCGATCAGATCCGAGACCACGGTTCGCGAATAGGTCGGCCAATGGTAGTTTGGCAGCAGAATGAAGCGGATGTTGCGGGCTCGCAGCCAGGCATGGGCCTCGGCGACATCCGTCATTCGATAGAGTGGTTCGACGGCGTTATCGAAATTGTCCAGCCATGGACCCGTGCCGTACAAGGTGAAATCGGCCTGTCGAAAGACGAGCGTGCGCTCGCCGGGCTTCAGATGGCTTTCGATGTAGCGATATAAGGGCGCGCCGGGAAAACGGTCGCTGGCGCGATAGATCGGGGCCCGTTCGCCGATCGTCGCCAGGTCTACCCGGCTCCCGAGATTGGAGAGGCGTGCTGCTGATTGGAGCAGCATCCAGCCGGGAAAGATCAGGAGCAAAGCGGTGGTGGAGATCCGGAGCCAGCGTCCGCGTGTGAGCGCAGTGGCGAGGGCAGGCGCTGCCAGCACAGCGGCAAGCGGGACCAGCGTCATCATGTACCGGGCGTTCTTGATGACGAGGTCGGTGCGGAGCAGAATGGTCAGGCCTGCCATCAGGAAGTAGCAGCAGATCCAGACGGCAAAGACTTTCGACACCGGCTTTGCCGCGCGCCATTTGCGCAGGACCAGCCAAAGGCCGGGGACCAGCAGCCAGAACAGCAAGCTGAATTGAGGGAGTTCGGTAAAGCCCCGAAACAGGCCGAAAGCCATGCGGTCCGTGACGGTCATCAGGTCCCGCCGGTAGCGCTGGTCCGTGTAGAAATCGATCTCGGGCATATCCCAGATCGGCACGCTGTCGTGAATGGGCGTGCCGAAGAGGTAGAGGTTCCTAAAATAGTGGAGCCCCCCGACAAGGAGCGCGGCCATTCCGACGATGAGCGGAATCCGAAGGTTCCGGAAACGGTCAGGCGGGCCGAGCAGCAGCCAGGATGCACCGCCGAAGGCGATGGCGAGAATTCCGATGGAATGCGCAAAGGCTGCTAGGCCGAGAAGGCCACCGGTAAAGGCGGCTTGAGTGGTCGTGGGTTTCTCGATCAGGCTGGCGACGGCGACAGCTGCAGCTATGAAGGCTGTGAGGCGCAGCGGGTCGATGTGATAGCCCACGATCATCGTGACGTAGAGCGGGGACGCGATCAGCAGGATCATCGCGCCGGTCACGGCGATGGGCCGGCGGTCCGGAACGGCGATGGCCACGAGGGCCATGGTCGAGATGAGGCAATAAAGGACGAGAAGCCGGGCCGGCAGGAACGATTCCGCTCCAAGCCAGTGATACCCCCAGACGATATACATGTGATAAGCGGGCGGATGGGACGGTGGCGCAAAGAGGCCGTTCTCCGCCGCAGTGGTGATCGGGTATCCCGAAAGGGAAGCTTGCTGGAATATATTCTTGGCTACGGCCATATATTCAATGGAATCGTTCTCGAAGAACGGCATCGTCGCAATCTGAAATGTAATAAAAAGCAGAATAAAATAGAGCAGGTATTTAAATTTCGTCTCGGCCGCATACGAAAAGGCGTCCCGATAGATCGATAGAAATCTCAAAAATGAATCGCGATGAAACGAGATGGCGAAGATCGATGCCGCCAGAATGTAGATGAATGCATTCTTGTTGAGGAAAGGGATGTTGTAAGAAATATATATCAACAGAGACAGGATGAGCGGAGACGTGGCAATAAGCGCCGCGGCGTTAAATTTACTCTCCTGGGTAGCGCGGTGAAAGATTCTCAGAAGGGCCGTCGGAAGGCACGCAAAGGTTATGGCGATGAAACAGGAGAGCTTTGCGGCATAGATCACAGTTGCGGGCTTTCCGGAGAGGGCGTTTCTGTCGTTGAGTCTGATGAGCGGTGTCGTCGTTCGCCGTTTGCCGGTTTTCTTGCGGAACTGTGATGCCGCTGCCGCTGCCGGACGCTACCAGATATCGGTGCGAGGGGGCAATGCGCTTGCGCTGCCCGACGCTTGCATGTGCGGAACGGCTCTGCCGGGCATGGTCGATTCGATTGAGCCTTGTATTTCGATGCCCGCTTGGGCAGTGTCCCGGCGAAAATACACAAGGGTTTGTCGGCGAGATGGATGATCAAGCCATGCCGCATTCCTGAAGCAAAAAGTTATTGGCGAAGAGCCAGGAGAGTTGGGTGTATAAGGGTAAGATCATATCCGTTGTCGTTCCTTGCTACAACGAAGGGCATCAGATTCACAAAGTTGTGGAAACGATGCCGGATTTCATCGATCATATCGTTATCGTAGACGATCTGAGCAAGGACGATACCGTAGGTGTCGTAAAGGCTCTTCGGGAGAAGCACCCACGGATTACGTTGCTTGAGCATGCCGAGAACCAAGGTGTCGGCGGCGCGATTGCAAGCGGCTACAAGTGGTCTCGCGACAATGATATCGATGCCGCGGTCGTGATGGCCGGCGATGCTCAGATGGACCCGGACGACCTCCCTGCGCTCCTCGATCCCGTTGTGAACGGTGAGGTTGATTACTCGAAGGGGAACAGGCTTATCTGGAGAGGGTCGTATCGCATCATTCCCAAGAAGAGATTCTTCGGGAATTCGATTCTGTCGTTTCTTACAAAGATTGCCTCGGGCTATTGGCACGTCGCGGACTCGCAGACTGGCTACACAGTCATCAACAAGGATGCTTTGGCGACGATTGATTGGGACACCATGTATCGTCGCTATGGTCAGCCGAACGATCTGCTGATCAAGCTCAATATTGATGATTTCCGAGTCAGGGATGTGCCGGTTCGGCCTGTTTATGGCGTCGGAGAGATCAGCGGCATCAAGATTCGGCGCGTGGTGTTCACGATTTCCAACGTGCTCGTTCGCGGGTTCCTCAAGCGGATGTGGGAAAAATACGTCGTCCGCGACTTCCATCCACTCGTGTTGTTCTATCTCTTGGGCGTGCTGATGCTGGGTCTGTTCAGCGTCATGATGCTGCGGGTGATCGTGCTCTGGATCATGGACGGATTCGCCCCGCCGATGTCGGCGATGGCTGCGCTGTTCGCTTTTTCCACGGGGCTGCAGGCGATGTTCTTCGCCATGTGGTTCGACATGGATGCGAACAAGCACCTGCGCTGATGCCGATCGGTCGGGTTTTCCCCGTCCGCGGTTCGGGTGTGCTCCTTTGGGGCGCGTTGTGCGGGATCGTCGTCTATGTCGTCGCGGCGGGCGCCGTCATCATGATGGCAGAGCGTTCTGGGCGAGATGCTGTCGGGTTGCCACACCCGGCAGCGGCGGTGGTCTTCTATGACGACAGTCCGGTGCAGCGGAAGGCGCGCGTTGCCTATGCCGTCGAGCGGTTCCGCGCAGGCGATGTCCAGTATCTCGTGATGGCGGGCGGCTGGCGGCCGGGCCGGGGCGGCTACCAGGGGGCGCGAGAGATGGTGGAGGACGCGCGGGGCATGGGTGTGCCCGATGCGGCCCTCAGATATGACGCCGGCTCCAACGACACTGTTTCCAATCTACGCCAGGCGATGGCGCTCGTGCCGGATCTGGGAGTTCGCGCTGTCGTCATGATCAGCGACAGCTTCCATATCCCGCGCATCGCATCGCTCGCGCCGGTTTTTTGCGCGGATTTTGAGTGCCGCTTCTGGCCGGCCCCTGTGCCCATGACATGGTGGGTTTGGTTTGTGCGCATCAATCACGAGCTGGCTGCCCAGGCCGCGCGACTGCTGCCGCGCGGCCTGCTGGAGATTTGGTTCGACTACCGGCGCCATGCCGGGATCGCACAAGAGGGCGGCGCGCAGGCATGACTGGCACAGGTCTGGAAACTGGCGGGGGCGAGGCCCACAAGGGAACGAGCATCGCAACGGGCGTCCTGTGGAACATCGCTGCCCTCGGGTTCTTGGCCGTCGCCGGCATCGTTCTCAATCTGGTCGTCGGGCGGGTCTATGGGCCGGCGACGCTCGGCGTCTTCAACGTCGCTTTCGCCGTATACATTTTCTTGTCGCAGATTGCGGCCTTCGGGTTGCAGTTCTCGGCACTGCACTCGGTTTCGGTGATGCGGGGCGGGCATGGGGAAGCTTTGTCGCGAACCGTCTACGGCGGGCTTCTGCTCTGCGCCGGGATCGGTGGACTCGTGACCCTTGCGAGTATTTTGGCGGCGCCCCTGATCGCGGCCCTGTTCCCACGCGTGCCAGATCTTTCGACGGCGTGGCTCCTCGTCGCGCCCGGGCTGCTGCCGTTCGCGCTGAACAAGTATATGCTCGGAGTCATCAATGGCATGCAGCATATGCGCGCTTTTGCCGTTCTTCAGGCGGGCCGCTTCATCGGCATTCTGATCGGGCTGGGCGTGATGATCCTCGCGGGCTTGCCCGGGATCTACCTCACGTTCATCCTGGCGCTCGCCGAATTCCTGCTTGCCGGCGTTGCGGGAGCTTACCTTATGAAGGTGGTCCCTCGTCCGAGTGTGGCCGGCATGTCAGCTGAGATGCTGCGCCACGCGCGTTTCGGAATGCGCGTGTTTCCGGCGGGCATGGTGGCGGAACTTAACACCCGCGTCGATGTCCTGATGATCGGGGCGCTGCTCAACGATACCGCTGCTGGGATCTATACGATCGCCTCGCTGGTCTACGAGGCGGCGTTGCAGGCAGTGGTCGTTCTGCGGAATAATATCAATCCGCGCCTGGCGCGGGACATCATGGAGCACCAGAAGGAACATATCCTCGCTTTCAGCCGTCGATTGGGCGTGCTGGTTACGGTGCTTGCGGCGGTCGGGGCATTTGTCGCGATCATTGGCTTCCCGCTGTTCGCTTCGCTTGCTTTTCCCGGAAAGGAGTTCTCGGGAGCGTCGGAGCCATTGTTCTGGCTCATGCTCGCCCTCGTCTTCGCAGCCGCGCCGCTGTGCTACAGCCTGATCCTGTCGCAGGCGGGCAGGCCCGGCTGGCAGAGCGTCGGTATGGTCGCGATGTTGACGATGAACCTGATCTTCAACGCGCTGCTCATTCCAAAGTTCGGGATAGCCGGAGCCGGTATGGCCATGGGCCTTTCGACGGTGCTCGGCGGCGCCCTGATTGTCGCCCTAAGCCGCTTTGTGCTCGGCGTAAGGCTGTTTTTCTGAGGGTATGGCGCCGTTTTTGATGGCCCGTTGCTAAAGCAATGGCCTCCGACTAAGAGGCTCACGAGCGCGCCTGCAAATGGGGTCGGGGCGGCCGCACGTCGCCTATGCCATTGGGGCTTCGGCGCGGCTCAGTGCGGAAGCCGATCTCCGCGACTGTGGGCTTGCTAGGTCCAGATTACCGTCGACAGCTTGAAACGGACGACTGAACGATGTGTGGCCTATTCGGTTCGATCGGGTTTGCGCCGGATATGGCTCGGATCGATCTCGTTTCGCATCGTGGCCCGGATGGGCGGGGTTGGCGCGAATTCGCTTCTCCGGGCGGGCCCGTCGCTCTCGGGCACAGGCGGCTTGCCATCATCGACGTGTCGGATGCTGGGCTGCAGCCGATGTCGGAGCGATCAGGCCGCTACCATCTCGTTTTCAATGGCGAGATCTACAACTATATCGAACTGCGCGACGAGATGCGTGCGAGCGGCGAGATTTTCGAGACGGAATCCGACTCGGAGGTGCTGCTGCGGGCTTACATGCTTTGGGGCGAAGGAGCGTTGAAGCGCCTGCGCGGCATGTTCGCATTTCTTATCTGGGACGATCGGGACAAAACCCTGTTCGCCGCGCGCGACCGTTACGGCATCAAGCCCTTGTATATTGCAGCAAGCGGGCAAGGCGTCGCCTTCGCGTCGGAGATCAAACAGCTTCTCGATCTTGCCGGCGGGACTAGGAGGCTCAATCTGGCGCGTGCCTATGATTTTCTGGCGGACGGCATGTCCGATCACACCGCCGAGACCTTGTTCGAGGGAATTCTCCAGATTCGCGGCGGCGAATACGCCATCGTGGCGGCGCATGCTGCCGCACTCGGGCAGCCGATCGTCAGGCGTTGGCACGAGGTCGCTATGCCGCCCGTGGTCACAATGTCGGAAAAGGATGCGGCGGAGCGTTTCCGGGAGCTGTTGCGCGATTCGGTTCGGCTGCATCTGCGGGCGGATGTGCCAGTCGGCTCCTGCTTGTCGGGGGGGCTGGATTCCTCGTCCATCGTCTGCCTCATGGCCAGGATGTTGCCGGCTGATGGGCTAGGCCTGCACACCGTCTCGGCCTGCTACGCGGACAAGTCGGTGGACGAGAAGCCGTTCATGGATGCGGTCATCGAGGCAACGGGAGCGCAGGCGCATTTCGTTTTCCCACGAGCCGAGGACGTCTTCCAGCGCGTTGCCGATATCACCTGGCATCAAGATGAGCCCTTCGGTTCGAGCTCGATCTTCGCCCAGTGGTGTGTTTTCGAAACGGCCAAGGCTGCCTGCATCAAGGTCATGCTCGACGGTCAGGGAGCTGACGAAATCCTGGCCGGGTACCACGGTCTTTTTCCGACCTATTTGGCGGAGCTGGCACGGTCGATGCGTCTGATGCAGCTCGCGCGGACAATGGCGGAGCGGCGTTCCATGCATGGTCAGGGCGTGGGAAGGCAGGCGGCGGGGTTGATCTACTCGCTGGCGCCAGACGGCATGAAAAGGCTGGTTCGCGGCGCGCGACATGACCATTTGCAGCATGGCTGGCTGTCCACGGATACATTGGCGTCGCTTGAGCATCGTCCATCGGCTCTCGAGACCGCCGCAGCATCGCTAGGGCTGAAGGCGCCCGGCGATATCGCCTCGATCTGTCTGGTGATGGCGCATTCCTCCAACCTGCCCATGCTGTTGCATTGGGAGGATCGCAACAGCATGGCGCATGGGATCGAGGCCCGTGTCCCGTTTCTCGATCATCCGCTTGTCGACTTCGCCCTCGGTCTCGGCAGCCAGCACAAGCTGGTCGGGGCTGATACCAAGCGGGTTCTGCGGCGGGCCATGGCCGATGTCCTCCCCCCTGCAGTCAGTGCGAGGCGCGATAAGCTCGGCTTTGCGACGCCGGAAGCCGCCTGGTTCCGCGGGCCGCTTAGACAGTTGGTGGAGGATGGAGTCGAACGGACATTGCGCACGTTGCCCGGGTTGCTCGATCCAGCCGGTACGAGGCGCTTCGCGTCGAAGATGCTGTCGGGCGCGGCACCCCTTGATTTCAGTTTGTGGAGGATCATCAGCCTCGGTATCTGGGCCGAGCGCTTCAAGGTCTCTCTCGGCTAGTGCACTTGGCGTCCAGCAGTCTTGCTCGATGTCACTCTGTCTAGGCGCAATTTCTGACGCTCCAGGCAGCGATGCGTTGGCGAGCGCCCTGGATGTAGGCAGTTCCCTTGCTCGACATGGAAACCGCCGCCCCCCAGCGCAGCCTCTGCGCTGGCGACGATCGCCCTCCGGTTCAGGAGGGGTAGAACTTCGTCACTCTTTCGGTTGTCTCGGTCGACCTGCGACTGTCGTGTGGGACCGCTCACCGGCCTCGTATTCGACAGTGGTGGCTCTTGCCATACAATTTTGAGGTTGTTGCGGGCGAGCAGTTTGATTAGGCGAATGGACCGTTGCCGGAAATGGACAAGGCGGTTGTTCGTTCGGATATCCTGCGTGAATGGGACAGGCTTCTCCCCGGAAAAGAGGGGCGGGATCAGCGTGCGGACTATCTTGAGGTGACCGTCATTCGAGACAAGCAGGCCGTGGCGGCGATCACCAGCAATACCGATGACCATCCGACCTTCGAGTATTATTGGCTGCGTCAGATGTTTGGGCGTTGGGTATCGCCCAGATTAGAGGTTTCGTCGACCGCCTTATGAGCGCTTTAGAAAGCATGTTCCCGTTGTTATCGAGCCATAGACCCCAGGCTTTCTGAGTCGGGGCGCTTGGAGCACAGTGTCGTCGGTTTGCGCTGAGGAAATGCTCTGACAGGCCGTGCCGGAGGCACGGTCTTTGGCATCTCGGTCTCACAAGGCTCCTATAAGGGGGCCTTCCTGCCTGTGCGTTCGACGATATCGAGCAGGCGTTTGCCTTCCGTTTCGAAATTGAAGGCTTCAGCGGCTCGAAGGCTGTTTCGCTTGCACTGGTCGATCTGCTCTGGCGTCAACGTGTTCAGCAGCTCCGCGATGGCATCGGCGGAAAAAGCCACCAGCAAGGCCCCACAGGCTGTCCCTTCGATGATCTTGCGTATTTCGGGCAGGTCGCTGCTGACCACCATCAGCCCGGCGGCCAGATATTCGAAGAGCTTGTTGGGGAGTGCGAAACGCGCATGAATTGTGCTGTTGGATAGCAGGAAGATACCGATATCGGCGTCGCGCGCGGCTTCAACTACACGATGGGGCGGGACCGCCGGCTCGAACCGGACGCGATCTCCAAGGGCTGCCGCGCGGTTCACGAGTGCCTCGCGGAAGTCGCCTGCGCTTTCGCCGCGAATGGTAAGCCTGTATTGCGCCGGCCAGGCATGAACGCTGTCGATGAGCGTTTCCAGGCCGCGCCGTGGTGCAACGACGCCATGATACAGGACGTGGGTCGTCGAACCCGTCTGCCGAAACACGCCGGGTTGTTTTCGGGGCATATTGGCGATCACATCGGGCTTGACGGGCAGGGCGTAGCGTTCGGCGAGCGCCTCGCTCAATCCGGAGCTCACGGCGATGACCGCATCGGCTTCGCGAATGAAGCGGTTTTCTATCCAGGCGACATGCTGTTGTGCGAGGAGCCGCCAGGGCTTGCTGTCAGCGAATTCTTCTGTCGCGAATTCATGACTGTCGTAGATGATGCGCGCGTTGCAGGCGCGCTTGGCGGCACTCGCAAGGGGCAGGGCGCGCCAGTCATTGGCGATAACCAGGTCAGGGCGGTAATCCAGCAGCTGTCTTCTAGCAGCCAGGCGGGTGAGGGAGGCCCAGTAAAGCAAGCTGGCTGAGGCGGGCCAAAGGCTCGCAGGAGCGTGCCTGCCGACGAGGCCGAGACGTATGCGCAGGTTCGAGCCGGGGCCAGGTAATGGGGCCACGTCGTTGACCGGCGTTTCGGGCAGGGGTGCTTGCGCGAAGATGCGCACCGCATGTCCGGCCTGAGACAGCAACTCAGCATGACGCAACACGCGGGAATCGTGCCGCAGCGGTCCGATGCAAACCAATGCGATCTTCATGGATGAACTGCTGAGGGTAACGGGGGGCAGCACTCGATCAGGAGCGCGGCCGTGTCCGCGGCACGGTAGCGCCAATCATATTGCATCTCAACCGCACGGCGGCCGCGTGCGCCCATCGTCGTCGCCTCCGTCCGATCCGCGGCGACCTGTGCGACCGCGCCGGCGAGCGCGACCGGGTTGGCAGACGGGAAGACGAGGCCGCAAGCGTTGTCCCGCACGACCTCGGCCTGATAGGGCAGATCGCTGGCGATGACAGGGCGGCCGCTCGCCATGCTTTCGAACAGCTTGAGCGGCGCGACGCCACCCTCTTCGCGGCGGCCATGTCTTTCGATAGGGCAGAGATTGACGAGCGCGCGTGCAGCCAGGCCAGCGATATCGGGTTTGGGCAGATAGCCCAGGGCGATCACGCGCTGATCGTGCTCAGCTGCCGCCCTCACCGATGCGAGCCCCGGCCCGTGGCCTGCAACGACGAGCTTCACATTGGGCGGCCAGCTTGGGTCGGAAATGGCGGACAGCATCGTGTCGACACCGTGCCAAGCCACTAGGCCGCCGAAGAAGAAAGCGTAATCGCCTGCGATGGTCGGACCGCCAACCGCTCCGGGTTTGAATTCCTCGGAATCGGCTCCGTTCGGGATGAGCCGCACATCGATCTTGCTGCCGATCGTTTCGCGCAGCCAGCTCTGCAAGCCGGGTGTCACGGTAACGAGCATGCTGGCTGTGCGATATTGCCGATGCTGGATCCAGGTCAGCAACCGGGTTGCAATCGGAAGTAGGCCGTGGCTGACTCCGATATCCGCCGTGCGGCCATTGACCTCGTGGACGATTGGCTTGCCCAGAAGCCGGGCTCCTGTCGAGAACGCCAGTGCAGCCGGATGGGCTCGGACATAGGCGATGTCGGCTCGCCGAAGCGCGATGAATGCCTGCCAGCTGAGCCGCGCATAGTCCGACAGGCGACGCAAGGCCGAGCGTCGGGGTTCGTCAGCTTTGGCGTGCACTGCAAAAAGAGCGACCGGCAGGCCTAGATTGTTGGCGATCGCATGGACATGCGTAGCTGCCGCCTGCCCGGGTTGCAGGCTCTCCAGGCAAAGATAGACGACCTTGGGGCGTGTGCCGTCTCTCTGGACTCGCGCGACGTCGCCCACCACTAAGCTGCAGCGGCACTTCTCAGAGCGCCTCGCACCGCCTCGATGACGTAATTCTGCGTCGCCTCGTCGAGATAGGGATGCATCGGCAGCGCGACGACCTCCTGCGCGACGCGTTCGGAGATCGGCAGGCCGTTCCCGGCGACCGGATAGTGCTTGTAGGCGGTTTGCTGGTGCAGGGGCTTCGGGTAATAGACCGTGGTCGGCACGCCCTTGGCCTTCAGCGCAGCCTGGAAGGCGTCGCGGCGGTCGGCCGCGACGCGGATGGTGTACTGAGCCCAGGTCGAGACGCAGTCCGCCATGACATGGGGCGTCACGACGAGGTCCTTGAGCGCGGCCGTGTAGCGGGCTGCCACGACCTGCCGCTTCTCGATCTCCTCGGCATAGACCTTGAGCTTCTCGATCAGCACGGCGGCCTGGATGGTGTCGAGCCGCGAGTTCACGCCGACGCGGACATTGTCATATTTGTACGAGCCCTTGCCGTGGAAGCGCAGCGACATCAGCAGCGCGGCATGCTCGTCGCTGTCGGTCAGGATCGCGCCGCCATCGCCATAGCAGCCGAGCGGCTTGGCCGGGAAGAAGCTTGTGGTCGCGAAATCGCCGATCGCGCCGGCAACGCGGCCCTTGTAGCGGGCGCCGTAGCCCTGCGCGGAATCCGAGATCAGGATGAGGCCGTTCTGCTTGCAGAAGGCCTCGATCGGCTCGTAGTCGCAGGCCTGGCCGAAGAGATCGACGCTTATCAGGGCGCGCGGGTTGAGCTTGTGCTGCTTCGCTGTCTCAAGCGCGGCGCCGAGGCTCTTGGGGTCGATATTGTAGGTCGCTTCGTCGATCTCGGCGAAGACCGGGGTCGCACCCATCCAGGCGACGACCTCGGCGGTCGCGGCGAAGGTGAAGCTCGGGCAGATCACGGCGTCGCCGGGGCCGATGCCGAGCGCTTCGAGCACGAGGATCAGCGCGTCCGTGCCGTTGGCGACGCCGATCGCATGCTTCGCGCCGCAGAAGGCGGCGAGCCCGGTCTCGAACCGCTGGACCTGTTCGCCGAGGATGTAGTTGCCGTCATGGACGACCTTGAGGATGGCCTCGTCCATGGCCTTGCCGATGTACTGGCGCTGGGCCTTGAGGTCGATGAACTCGATCGTGGGACGCTCGCTCATCAGGCAATCTCCTCAAGCTGCTCCGGGCTGATTTCCCGGTAGCGCGTTCCAGTCAGCGGGCAGGTCAGGTCCGGCCCGAGCCTCTCGCCGGCCTTGCTCATCCAGCCGATCCGGCGTGCAGGGACCCCGGCCATCAGAGCATAGTCGGGCACGTCCTTCGTCACCACCGCGCCGGCGGCAATGAAGCAATACGCGCCGAGCGTATGGCCGCAAACGATGGTCGCGTTGGCGCCGATGCTCGCGCCGCGCTTCACCAGCGTGCGGCGGAACTCGGCCTTGCGGTTCATGAAGGCGCGCGGGTTGTTGACGTTGGTGAAGACGCAGGACGGGCCGCAGAACACGTCCGCTTCCAGCTCGACGCCATCATAGAGCGCGACGTTGTTCTGGATCTTGCAGCCGTCGCCGATCGTCACCCGCGGCCCGGCCATCACGTTCTGGCCGAGCACGCAATCCTTGCCGATCGTGGTCTGGCCCAGCACATGCACGAAATGCCAGATCCTGGTGCCGGTGCCGAGCGTCGCGCCCTCGTCGACATAGGCGCTTTCATGGACGAGCGCGCCGGGAAAGCGCGGGTGTTCCCGCATCTGCGACGCGCCGGCCATGCTTTAGCCCTTGAGGTATTTGGCGACGAAGGGATGCGTCTCGCCGGCGGTTACGACCGGGGCGTTGCGGAACTGCGAGACGACCTCGATCGAGAACCGGACATCCTCGAGGCCGTAACCCTTGCCGGCGAGGATCTCCTCGTAGCTGCGCGTGTGCAGGTCGGTGAAACCCTCGGAGAACTCGACCTCCTCGCCGTCCATGGTGATTGAGCGATAGGTCGTCTTCTGGCCCTTGACGCTGTCGGGCAGGTCGTTGGCGTCGACCGAGAGGAACCAACGCACATCGGCCTTCTCATAGGAGAGCAGGCCGCCGGCACGCTCGCCCTCGCGCAGGTTCGCCGTCTGCGACTGCAGGGGGCCGAACACATAGGCGAGCATGTCGAAGAAATGGACGCCGATATTGGTGGCGACGCCGCCGGACTTGGAAACGTCGCCCTTCCAGGAGGCGTGATACCAGCGGCCGCGCGAGGTGATGTAGGTCAGATCGACCGAATGGCGCTCGTTGGAGGTGGCGATGCGCTCCTTCAACGCCTGGATCGCCGGGTGCAGGCGCAGCTGGAGGATGGTGTTGACCTTGCGGCCCGAGTCGCGCTCGATCTCGATCAGCCCGTCGATGTTCCAGGGATTGAGGACGAGCGGCTTCTCGCAGATCACGTCGCTGCCGGCGCGCAGGCCGAAGCGGATATGGGCGTCGTGCAGGTAGTTGGGCGAGCAGATGGAGACATAGTCGATGTGCTCGCCGCGGCGATGCAGCTTGTCGACGTGGCGGTCGAAGCGCTCGAACTCCGTGAAGAAATGCGCCTGCGGGAAATGGCTGTCGATGATTCCCACGGAATCGTTGGGATCGAAGGCGACCTTCAGGTCGCCGCCGACGGCCTTGATGGCCTTCATATGGCGCGGCGCGATATAGCCGGCAGCACCGATCAGCGCGAATGACGTCATGATGTGTTCTCTGGCGTTTCCCGGGGTGTCTCGGCTCAGGCCTTGACGATATTAGCGCCGGTCAGGCCGGCCTTGGCGCAGGCATTGCGCGTATCGACGACGAGGCGCGCCGCAGCGACGAGTGCCTTGTAGTCGACCGCGTCATGGTCCGTCGCGATCAGCACGGCGTCATAGCCTTTGATCGTTTCCGGTGAAAGCGCGACTGAGGCACGGCCGGTCAGGTTGGCATGCTCGCGGGTGGGGGGAATCACCGGTACATGCGGATCGTGATAATCGGCCTTGGCGCCGCGCTCCTCGAGCAATTCGATCAGGCGCAGCGAGGGGCTCTCGCGCATGTCGTCGATGTTCTTCTTGTAGGCGATGCCCATCACCAGGATACTCGCCTTGCTCAGGCCGCGGCCCTGCTGGCGGTCGAGCGCCTCGGCGATCCGGTCGATCACCCAATGCGGCATGGCCGTGTTGATCTGTCCGGCGAGCTCTATGAAGCGGGTGGTGACGTCGAACTCGCGCGCCTTCCATGTCAGGTAGAACGGGTCGATCGGGATGCAGTGGCCGCCGAGGCCGGGGCCCGGATAGAACGGCATGAAGCCGAAGGGCTTGGTCTTGGCGGCGTCGATCACCTCCCAGACGTCGATGCCCATCTTGCCGTAGATCACCTTGAGCTCGTTCACGAGCGCGATGTTGACGGCGCGGAAGATGTTCTCAGTCAGCTTGACCGCCTCGGCCGTGGCCGAGGAGGAAACCGGCACAGTCTTGACCACAAGGGCGCCATACACCGCGTTGGCGAGTTCCAGCGCGTCGGCACCATCGCCGCCGACGACTTTCGGAATGGTCGAGGTGCCGAAATCAGGATTGCCGGGGTCCTCGCGCTCGGGCGAGAAGGCGAGGTAGAAATCGACGCCGCTCTTCAGGCCGGTCGCCTCAAAGACCGGGCGCATGACCTCGTCGGTCGTGCCGGGCCAGGTCGTCGATTCCAGCACGACGAGATGGCCCTTGCGCAGGCGCGGTGCGATAGCCCGGGCCGTCGCCTCGACATAGCTCAGGTCGGGCTCGCGATGCTTGGTCAGCGGCGTCGGCACGGCGATGATAATCGCATCGACGTCGCGCAGCTCGTCGAAATCGGTCGTGGCGCGGAAGCGGTCTTCCTTGATCGCGGCGGCGATGGCCTCGGTCGGGATGTGTTTGATGAAGCTCTCGCCGCGGTTGATCTGCGCGACGCGCTTGGCGTCGATGTCGACGCCGACGACCTCGAAGCCGGCCTTGCAGGCCGTCAGGGCCAGCGGAATACCGACATAGCCGAGACCGATGATGCCGATTCGGTAGTTCTTCGTGGCGATGCGCGTGAGCAGGCCGGAAAGGTCGGAACCAGTGACGGGGCGAGGAGACGCCGAAGCTGACATGAGCGGCTTTCCGCTGGAAGAGCGCACATGGCGCGAAATCAAGTTTCAAGGGAGGCTTTGCCGTTCGGTTAGAACGATGTCAACCTGAGGTGCTTCCGCTTCGGATCCTGTTGATCAAGTTTTGGGCAGAATTCCGTCATTCAAATGAGACGGTACCTGGAACCAACTCTATCCGTCGAAGAGGTTGGGTCGGTGCGGTAAGGATCCTCCACTTCGGGCGAGCTGACTTGCTGCGCTGCAGCCCTATGCGCGATAAGCTGCGTGAGCAGGCTTTCTCGGCTTGCTCTGACGGGGTTTTTATGACGTTCCGCAATATCCACGCTCACGGTTTCGTCCGCATCGCCTGCGCCGCGCCGCGGTTGAAGGTGGCGGATCCCGCTTTCAACGTGGCCGAGACCGTCGCCATGCTGCGGCGAGCCGACGAAGGCGGCGCCTCGCTCTGCCTGTTTCCGGAACTCGGCATCAGCGCCTATGCCATCGACGATCTGCTCCAGCAGAACGCCTTGCTCGATGCGGTGAACGACGCGTTGGCGCGGCTCGTCGCGGAAAGCCGCAGCCTGCGCTGCGTCGCGGTCGTCGGCGCCCCCTTGCGTGTCGATGGCAGGCTGTTCAACTGCGCCGTCGCGATCCATCGCGGCCGCATCCTGGCCGCCGTTCCCAAGACCTATCTGCCGAACTATCGCGAATTCTACGAGCGCCGCCAGTTTGCCTCGGGCGAGCGGGCCAGCACGCTCTATGTCGATCTCTGTGGGCAGGAGGTTCCGTTCGGCGCTGACATCCTGCTGACGGCGAGCGATATCCCCGATTTCGTCGTCCATATGGAGATCTGCGAGGACGTCTGGACGCCAATCCCGCCCTCGTCCTACGCCGCGCTCGCCGGTGCGACCTTGCTGCTCAACCTCTCGGCCTCGAACGTTACGATCGGCAAGTCGGACTGGCGCCATGCGCTCTGCATGGCCCATTCCGGCCGCTGCATCGCGGCCTATGCCTACTCAGCCGCCGGCACCGGCGAATCGACCACCGATCTCGCTTGGGACGGCCAGGCGATGATCTACGAGAACGGCGCGCTGCTGGCTGAGGCCGAGCGCTTCGCTGCCGAGCCGCAGCTCATCCTCGCCGATATCGATCTCGAACGGCTGGCGATGGACCGCATCCGCCAGAACACCTTCGGCGACAGTGCCGATCTCAATCGCGACCGACTCGGTTTCCGCCGCGTCGCTTTCGCGCTCGAGCCGGACCGTGACAGCGATCTCGGCCTCGCCCGTGAGGTGGATCGCTTCCCCTTCGTGCCGAACGACGACGCAAGGCTGAACGAGCTCTGCTTCGAGGCCTACAACATCCAGTCGCATGGCCTGCGCAAGCGGCTGGAAAGCACGCGGCTCGACAAGGTGGTGATCGGCGTTTCCGGCGGCCTCGATTCGACGCAGGCCCTGATCGTCGCGGCGCACACCTTCGACGCGCTCGGCCTGCCCCGCGAAAACATCCTTGCCTATACGCTGCCCGCCTTCGCGACGAGCAAGGACACCAAGGACAATGCCTGGCGCCTGATGCGCTCCCTCGGCGTCAGCGCCGAGGAGATCGACATGACGCCGGCCTGTCGGCAGATGCTCGTCGATATCGGCCATCCCTTCGCGGCGGGCGAGCCCGTCTACGATACTACGTTTGAAAACGTGCAGGCCGGCGCGCGCACCTCGGTGCTCTTCCGCCTCGCCAACCGGCACAATGCGCTGGTGATGGGTACCGGCGACCTCTCGGAGCTCGCGCTCGGCTGGTGCACCTATGGCGTCGGCGATCACATGTCGCATTACAACGTCAACGGCTCGGTGCCGAAGACGCTGATCCAGCATCTGATCCGCTGGGTCGCCCAGTCCGGTCGCTTCGGCGCGGAGGCCTCGGATGTCATGCTCGACATCCTCGCGACCGAGATCTCGCCGGAGCTGGTGCCGGGCGATGGCCACAAGCCCGCGCAGAAGACCGAGGATTTCGTCGGCCCCTATGCATTGCAGGATTTCAACCTGTTCTACACGACGCGCTACGGCTTTCGCCCGAGCAAGATCGCCTTCCTCTCCGAGCATGCCTGGCGCGATGCCGGGGCAGGGGATTGGCCGCCGAACATGGAGGCGGCCAAGCGCGTCGCCTATGACTTGCCCGTGATCAAGCGCTGGCTCGGCGTCTTCATCCGCCGCTTCTTCGAGACCAGCCAGTTCAAGCGCTCGGCCGTGCCGAATGGCCCGAAGGTTTCGTCGGGCGGCTCGCTCTCGCCGCGCGGCGACTGGCGGGCGCCGAGCGATGCCTCGGCTGCACCATGGCTCAAGGACTGGGAGCGGATTCCGGATTGACGCCGGGAGCTCTGGTCGTCAGGGCAGCCATCGGCCGATTGCGGGGGGCGCAGAACGGATTGACCCGTCGCTCCGCGCCCCGCTTGGCGTCATGGCCAGACAGGTGCGCCGTCCAGCCCCGTCGTTTCTGGCAGCCCGCAGATCAGGTTCGCATTCTGCACGGCCTGCCCGGCCGCACCCTTGCCGAGATTGTCGACCACGCCCATCGCGATCACCAGATCGCGCTCTGGGTCGGCCGCGTAGCTGACGAATGCGAGGTTGGAGCCCGTAGCCCATTTGGTTTGGGGCGGCTTGTCGGTCACGCGGACGAAGGACCGCCCGGCATAGAAGCGCCGCGCTGCGTCCAGGCACTGCTCGGTATTGGCGCGGCCGCGGCAATAGATCGTGGCGAGTATGCCGCGGGTCATCGGCACCAGGTGCGGCGTGAACACCAGCCCGGCCGCGCTGCCGCCACTCAGCCGCTCGATCGTCTTGGCAATCTCGGGCATGTGGACGTGCTTGAGCAGGCCATAGGGCACGAGGTTCTCGTTGCTCTCGGCGTAGCCAAACGTGCTGTCGCCGCCGCGGCCGGCACCTGAGATGCCCGTCTTGACGTCGATCACGATATTGCCGGGCTCGATCAGTCCGTTGACCAGCAAGGGCGCCAGCGCGGTCAGTGTCGCTGCCGGGAAGCAGCCGGGATTGGCGACACGCGTCTGGCCGCCGATCTCGGCCGGCCAGATATCGGCCAGACCGTAAGCCCAGCCTTCGACATAGCGGTGGTCGCCGCCGATATCGACGATCTTCACGTGCTTGGGCACGCGCGCCAGCGCGTCGGCCGACGCACCCGTAGGCAACGACGCGAACAGCACGTCGAGCTTGGGCAAGGTCGCAGGATTCCACTTCTCGATCACCAGTTCGGCCAGCTTGGCCGGCGCACCGGGGAAGCGATCCACCAACCGGCTGCCGGCGCTGCTCTCGCCCGCAGCATAGACCAGCTCGAAAGACGGGTGGCTGGCGATCAGGCGCAGCGCTTCACCGCCGCCAAAGCCACTGATTCCGACAATGCCGACGCGGATCTTCATGGTGATGTCCTTGTGGGTTTGGGCAAAAGAAAACCCCCGGAGCCTAGGGCTGCGGAGGTTCAGGGACGCGGGTCGGGGTCGCTTCGGCGGATGATACCTACGATCAGGCCGTCATCATGCGGAAGAACGCTGGTCGACGCGCAGCCCGAAGAGCCGCCGCTCGTGTGAAGCAGCGTCGGCGTCGGTCACAGCGGTTCCGGTTCCTGAGCATGTCCCGCGACACTGTCGCGATGCCCGTCCATCGTCAAGCGCAACGCCCGCTTTCGCACGCGGCAAGGTAGTCTCCGCACCCAACAAAAAAGCCCGCGGCTTGCGCCGCGGGCTGATCGTTTTTGTCTCGGGAGGCTCAGGCCGCGATCGCGGCCGGGTCCTTCTTCTCCCATTCCTCGCCCCAGATCATCACCGCATGGCCCGGCGAGACCTCGCGATACTGGCGCACCGGCGGCACGTAGTCGGCCGGGCGGACCGGGCTCTTGATCTCGTCGTTCGAGACCGGGCGCTTCTGCAGGCGCCGGGCCGGATCGGCGATCGGCACCGCCGCGAGCAGGCGCTTGGTATAGGGGTGCTGCGGGTTCTGGAAGATCGCCTCGCGCGGGCCGATCTCGACGATCTCGCCGAGATACATCACCGCGACGCGATGGCTGACGCGCTCCACCACCGCCATGTCGTGCGAGATGAAGAGATAGCCCAGGCCCATGCGGGCCTGCAGGTCGAGCATCAGGTTGACCACCTGCGCCTTCACCGAGACGTCGAGCGCGGAGACCGCCTCGTCCGCCACGATCAGGCGCGGCTCGACCGCGAGAGCACGCGCGATGCAGATGCGCTGGCGCTGGCCGCCCGAGAACTCGTGCGGGAAGCGGTTGGCCATCTCCGGCTGCAGGCCGACGCGCTTGAGCAGGTCGGCGACCTTGTCGCGCGCTTCGTTGCGCGTGGCGAGGTTGTTGATCAGCAGCGGCTCGGCGACGGCGGTGCCCACGTTCATGCGCGGGTTCAGCGAGGCGAAGGGATCCTGGAAGATCATCTGCATCCGCTTGCGCTGCTCGCGCAGGTCATGCTGGCTGAGCTTCAGCACGTCGACGCCGTCGAGCAGCACCGAGCCGGCCAGCGGCTCGATCAGGCGCATCACCGAGCGGCCGGTCGTCGACTTGCCGCAGCCGGATTCGCCGACCAGCGCCAGCGTCTCGCCGGCCTTAAGGCTGAACGAGACGTTCTCGACCGCGTGCACCCGGCCCCGGACCGAGGAGAGCAGGCCGCCACGGATTTCGAAGCGAGTCGTCAGGCCGGCGACCTCGAGCACAGGACGCTCGGCCGCCTTGACGGTGTCCGGCACCTCGGTCGGCACGTCGGACTCGCCGGTATTGCGATCGACGACCGGGAAACGCATCGGGCGCCCCTTGCCGATCATCGAGCCGAGCCGCGGCACGGCCGAGATCAGCGCCTTGGTATAGGGCTTCTTCGGGCTGGCGAAGATGTCCTCGGTCGCGCCGGTCTCGACCTCGTCGCCGTTGTACATCACGACCGTGCGGTCGGCGATCTCGGCGACGACGCCCATGTCGTGGGTGATGAAGAGGACGGACATGCCTTCCTCCTCCTGCAGCGTCTTGATCAGCTCCAGCGTCTGCGCCTGGATGGTCACGTCGAGCGCGGTGGTCGGCTCGTCGGCGATCAGGAGCTTGGGCTTGCAGGCCAGCGCCATCGCGATCATCACGCGCTGGCGCATGCCGCCCGAGAAGCGGTGCGGATACTCATGGAAGCGCGACTTCGCCGCGGGGATGCGCACCTTCTCCAGCAGGCGGATCGTCTCGGCCTCGGCCTCCGAGCGCGACAGGCCGCGATGCAGGATCAGCGCTTCCGCGATCTGGAAGCCGATGGTCAGCACCGGGTTCAGCGAGGTCATCGGCTCCTGGAAGATCATCGCGATCTCGTTGCCGCGGATATGGCGCATGTCCGCATCCGGCAGGGTCAGGAGTTCCTTGCCGTTGAGCTTGATCGAGCCTTCGATCTTGCTCGAGCCGGGCGGGGTCAGGCGCATGATCGACAGCGCGGTCACGCTCTTGCCGGAGCCGGATTCGCCGACGACCGCGAGCGTCTCCTTCGGCTTGATGTCGAAGGAGATGTTGCGGACGACCGACTTCCACTGGCCTTCGACCCGGAAGGAGGTCGTGAGGTTCGAGACGGTCAGGATCGGTGAGGTCATGGCTAGTCCTTCCCTGGATCAGATGACGCGACGCGGGTCGAGCGCATCGCGCAGGCCGTCGCCGATGAAGTTGATCGAAAGCACAGTCAGGAAGATCGCGGCGCCCGGGAACAGGGCCCAGTGCGGCGCGGTGTCGAGCTGGTCCTTGGCGTCGAACAGCAGGCGACCCCAGGTCGGGATGTCCGGCGGGAAGCCGAGGCCGAGGAAGGAGAGCGTCGATTCGGCGATGATCGCCGAGGACACCTCGATCGTCGAGGCGACGATGACGGGGCCGAGCGCGTTCGGGAGGATGTGCCTGACCATCTGGCGCATCTTGGTCGCGCCCTGGGCACGGGCGGCCTCGACGAACTCCTTCTCGCGCAGCGAGAGGAACTGCGCGCGCACCAGGCGCGCCACCGGCATCCAGCGCAGGCCGCCGATGACGATGACGATCAGCACGAAGACACCGCCCTCGACGCCGAACACCGCCTTCAGCTGTTCGCGGAACAGGTAGATGATGAGCAGCAGCAGCGGCAGCTGCGGCAGCGACAGGAACAGGTCCGTCACCCACATCAGGATCGGGTCGGCATATTTGCGCGACATGCCTGCCACCGCGCCGATGAGGACGCCGACGATCGTCGCCACCACCATCGCCGCGAGGCCGACGGCGAGCGAGATGCGTCCGCCATACATCATGCGCGCCAGGATATCCTGGCCGAGGTCGTCGGTTCCTAGCGGATGCGACCAGGACGGGCCCTGGAGCTGCGCCGAGAAGTCGATGTCGTTGATCGCGACCGGCCACACCCAGGGGCCGACGATGACGGCGAGGACCAGCATGCCGAGCACGAAGGTGCTCGCCATGGCCAGGCGGTGACGGCGGAAGCGGCGCCAGGTCTCGCGCCCGGGCGAGACCGAGACCTGGCTCACGGCAGCGCCCGCAGCCGGATCAGCTGAAGGAGATGCGAGGGTCGAGCCAGCCATAAAGAATATCCGCGATGAGGTTGAAGAAGACGACCAGGCAGGAGAAGACGAACGTCACGGCCATGATCACCGGCGTGTCGTTGGCCAGGATCGCATCGATCAGGAGCGATCCGATGCCGGGTACACGAAAGATCTGTTCGGTGACGAGCGCGCCGCCGAACACGGCAGGCATCTGCAGCGCGACCAGCGTCACGACCGGGATCAGGGCGTTGCGCGTGATGTGCCGCAGCGTGACCCGCTTCTCGCTCAGGCCCTTGGCGCGCGCCGTGGTGACGTAGTCGAGTCGGATGACGTCGAGCACGGCCGAGCGGACATAGCGCGTATAGGAGGCTGCCTGGAACAGGCCGAGCACGGTGATCGGCATGATCGCCTGGCGGAACATCTCCCAGTACCAGCGCCAGCCGGTGGCGGCGATGTCGGAGCGGTAGACGAAGGGGAACCAGTCCAGCGTGACCGAGAAGACCAGGATGAAGAGCAGGCCGGTGAAGAAGGTCGGCAGGGAGAAGCCGACGAAGGCGAGCGTGTTGGCGATCTGGTCGAAGACCGAATAGGGCCGGGTTGCGGCATAGATGCCGACCGGCAGCGCGACGCACAGCGCCAGAATCTGGGAGGAGCCGACGACGAACAGCGTGGTGGGCAGGCGCTGCAGGATCAGGTCGTCGACATTGATGCGGCTGGCGAAGGAGAAGCCCCAGTCGCCCTGCGCCATGTTCGACAGCCAGCGCAGGTAGCGCACCATCACCGGATCGTTGAGGCCGAAGCTGGCGCGCAGCGCCTCGCGCACTTCAGGCGGCACGTTCGGATTCGTCGCCATTTCCGAGAACGGATCGCCCGGCGCCAGGGCCAGGATCGTGAACAGGATCACGCTGATGCCGAGAAGACTTGGAATGGCGATCAATAACCGCCTGATGAGATATGTCGCCATGAAATAGTCTCTGTACGCACGGCCGGGCCGCGAACTGGAGTTGATGACGGCCGGCCCGCCCCTGACGCTGATTCAGCAGCAGGGGCGGGCCGGCACGTTTGTCTTCCGTCACCGCGGCGCAAACCGCGGTGACGGACGATCGGGCTTAGCTACGATACCAGGCCGCGATGTTCCAGCTGTCGACGTCCCAGCCGCTATGATCATGCGACAGGTTGTTCAGCGAGGCCGCGATGCGGGTGCGCGACAGGATCGGCAGGATGACATTGGCCTCGCAGAAGATCTCGTTGACCTTGATCAGGAGCGCAGCGCGCTTGGCCGGATCGAGCTCCTTCTGGGCGGCCTTGTAGGCCTTGTCGGCCTCCGGGTCCGAGTAGCGCGAGACGTTGCGGCCCAGCCACTTGTTCTCCTTGGTCGCGATCTCCCAGGAGACGAACTGGTTGAGGAAGCGCTCCGGATCGGGCTGCGGCTGCGTCGTGGTGTACATCTCCATGTCCACGTACAGCTTGGTGTAGGTGTCGGGGTTGGCGACGTCCGACGAGAAGAACACCGAAGCGGTGACCGACTTCAGCTCGAGGTCGATGCCGGCGCGCTGGCACGCCTGCTTGATGATCGCCTGCGTCTTCTGGCGCGGAGCGTTGATCGAGGTCTGGTAGACGTATTTGAGCTTCTTGCCGTCCTTCTCGCGGATGCCGTCCGAGCCCTTCTTCCAGCCGGCGTCGTCGAGGATCTTGTTGGCCTTGTCGATGTTGAACTCATACTTGAGCTTGGTCGACTTGAACTGCTTGGGCTCGTTGACGAAGCTCGCCGTCGCGGTGCCGCCGCGGCCATAGATGAACTTCTGCACCGAGTCGCGGTCGATCAGCAGGTTGATCGCCTGGCGCACGGCCGGGTCCGTCAGGGTCGGGTGCTTGGTCTTGACGCTGGAGCGCTCGCCATCGACCTCGGTCCACGGATCGGTCGTGTTGAGGATGATGAACTCGATATCGCCCGAGGCAACGGCGCTGATCTTGCCGCGGCCGCCGGTCTCCATGCGCTTGAGGACCTCGTCCTCGACCTGCAGGTTCCAGGCATAGTCGTATTCGCCGGTCTGGAGCACGGCGCGTGCCGCCGACACCGCGTCACCGCCACCCTTCACCTCGATCGTGTCGAAATGCGGCTGGATCTTGACGTGGTAATCCTCGTTGCGGGTGCCGGTCAGGATGTCGCCCGGCTTGAAGTCCGCGAACTTGTAGGGGCCGGTGCCGACGGGCTTCAGGTTGGCCGGGGCCTCGCGCGACTTCGCGCCCTTGTACTCGCCGAAATGATGCTTCGGGATGATCATGCCGGCGACGCCGACATAAGGATCGGCCCAGAACGGTGTCGCTTCCGCGAAGATCACCTTGACGGTGTGCTCATCGACCTTCTCGACCTTGATGTCCTTGTAGGAGCCGGTGGTATAAGCGGCGGTCGCCGGGTCGGCAGCGTATTCCCAGGTGAAGACGACGTCGTCGGCCGTCAGCGGCTTGCCGTCGTGCCACTTCACACCCTGCTTGATCTTCCAGGTGACGACCTTGCCATCGGCGGAGAGGCCGCCATTGGCCTTGGTCGGGATTTCCGCGGCAAGCTGCGGGATCAGGTTGCCGTCCTTGTCCCAGCCGGCGAGCGGCTCGTAGAAGATGCGGGACGCGATCTGGTCCTTGGTGCCCGAGGCGAAGTGCGGGTTCAGCAGCGTCGGGGCCTGCCAGAGCAGCATCTTCAGCGGGCCGCCGCCGCCGGCCTTGGTCGGCTTGTAGGGCAGGGTGGCATTCGCCATCGCCACATCGTTCCAGATCAGGATCTGGGTTGCGAGCGGCGCGGCAATGCCGACGGCCGCCATTCTCTGCATGAAGGAGCGTCGCGACAGCGTGCCTTCCTTCACATCCGCGACCAGGCCGCGGATTTCCTGCTCAATCATCAAAGCCTCCACCTTCAAAACAAAATTGATCCCCGGCACCTTCGCGCCGTGTTCTCGTTGATGGGCCCAGCAAGGCATGTGCCAACGAAAGCGTCAACTGTGCAGCGCAGGGCAGGTACGCGTCTGCCGCGATGCAGGGCTTCTAGGAATGGGCATTGTTGCATGAATGTGCCCATTTTTGCGCCACGGTCACAACTTTATGTCGATATCTGCCTGAAGACGACAGCTTTCTTTTCGTTGAGAACGGTGCCGCCGTGGCGCTCGCGCGCGGCGCCGTCATCCTTGTGACCTATTCTTCGTGAGCGGCCGGGCGTCGTCTTGCGGGGATGCCGTGGCGGGCCGGTGGAGCGTGCGCCGGTTCGTCTTGACTCACCCGTGCCGGAAATGGAATGTTTATTCCAACTCGCGGGAGGTCTAAAAAATTCCTGCCATTCGCTTCGGGAGGCGGGTCGTTGTCGCAAGCTGGTTCGTTCAGCCGTGATCTCCACGGCAAGGTTGCCATCGTCACCGGCGGCAGCCAGGGTCTGGGAGAGGCGATCGTCCGCGAATTCGCGGATCGTGGTGCTCGAGGCCTTCTTCTGACCGGGCGCAATGCGCAGCGTGGCGAGGCCGTGGCGGAAAGCCTGCGGAAAGGCGGCTGCGATGCCCGTTTCCATCAGGTCGATCTTGCCGATCTCGATGCCGTCAGGCGGGTGGTGCCGGCGGCCGAGAAGGCCTTCGGGCATCTCGACATCCTCGTGAACGCCGCGGGCGATACCGACCGCGGCACCATCTTCGACACCTCGCCCGCGCTCTACGAGCGCATCATGGCGGTGAATCTGCGCGCCCCCTTCTTCCTGATCCAGAATGCCGCCGACCTGATGCGCCGGCAGGATATCCCAGGCGCCGTCGTCAATATCCAGTCGATGTCGGCCCATGGTGGCCAGCCCTTCCTCTCCGCCTACAGCGTCTCGAAGGCCGCGCTCGCCGCGCTGACGAAGAATGCGGCCTACGGGCTGCTGAAGCACCGCATCCGCGTCAACGGGCTCAATATCGGCTGGATGGCGACGCCGGGCGAGGATGCGATCATGAAGCTGCGCCATGATGCCAAGGACGGCTGGCTTGATGAGGCCAATGCCTCCCAGCCCTTCGGCCGCCTGATCGACCCGCGCGAAGTCGCGAAGGCCGTCGCTTATCTCGCCTCGGCCGAATCGGGGCTGATGACCGGCTCGAATATCGATTTCGACCAGACGATTCTGGGCGCGCACGACTAGCCCCGGATTTCCACCGCGGCGCGAGCGCCGCAAGACTGCCTGACGAGACGCGACCACGGGAATGACGAAGGCCATGAAGATCGGATTGCTGGGCGCCGGCCGCATCGGGCGCATCCACGGGCTGAACGTCGCCGCGCGCGGCGATGCCGAGCTGGTCGCCGTCACCGACGCGATGCCGGAGGCTGCTGCCTCGCTCGCCGCCGCTGTCGGCGCCAAGGCCACGACCACCGAGGCGATCCTCGCTGACGCCGCCATCGATGCGGTGCTGATCTGCACGCCGACCGATACCCATGCCGACCTGATCGAGCAGGCGGTTTCCGCCGGCAAGGCCGTGTTCTGCGAGAAGCCGGTCGATCTCGACGCGGCCCGCATCCGCCGCTGCCTCGCGACGGTCGAGAAGTCCGGCAAGCCCTTGATGATCGGCTTCAACCGCCGCTTCGACCCGAATTTTGCCGCGCTGGAGAAGCGCTTGCGGGCGGGCGAGGCCGGTGCGATCGAGATCGTCACCGTGATCTCGCGTGATCCCGCGCCGCCGCCGGTCGATTACGTCAAGCGCTCGGGCGGGCTCTTCCGTGACATGATGATCCATGATTTCGACATGGCGCGCTTCCTTCTGGCCGAGGAGCCGGTCGAGGTCTTCGCGCTCGGCTCCGCTCTCGTCGACAAGGCGATCGGCGAGGCCGGCGATGTCGATACCGCCGCCGTGATCATGAAGACGGCCTCGGGCCGGATCGCCCAGATCTCGAATTCGCGCCGCGCCACCTATGGCTACGACCAGCGCATCGAGGTCCATGGCTCCAAGGGCATGCTCCGCGCCGGCAATATCCATGAGACGACGGTCGAGATCGCGACGGGGCAGGGCTTCCGTGCCGACCCCGTGCAGAATTTCTTCCTGGAGCGCTATGCCGCGGCCTATCGCGCCGAGCTCGACGCCTTCATCGCGGCCTGCAACGGCAAGGCCGCGGCTTCGCCGACCGGGCTCGACGGCCTGAAGGCGCAGATTCTCGCCGATGCCGCGACCGAATCCGCGCAGACCGGCAAGCCCGTCCGCGTCGATCTGGGGATGAAGTGATGACGCCGGCCGAGCGCGACCTGCGCTATTACACGGCGCTTGGCCTCGCCGCCGAGGCGGGCCATCTGGCGCTCGGCTATTTCAACAAGAGCGAGTCGCTCGGCATCACCATGAAGGGCGCGCAGGACTGGCTGACCGTCGCCGACGGCAAGGTCGAAGATTTCCTGCGCCGCCGCCTCTCGGAGCTTTTCCCGCAGGACACCGTCATCGGCGAGGAGGGCGGTGGTCAGGCGTCGGACGCGGTCTGGATTCTCGACCCGATCGACGGCACCGCGAATTTCGCCCGGGGCGACCGCAACTGGTGCATCTCCATCGGCTTCCTCGCGAACCGCAGGCCCGAGATCGGCGTCGTGGCGGCGCCGGCCCTGGGCGAGGTCTATGCCTCCAGGCGCGGCGCCGGGGCGACCCTGAACGGCGACCCGATCAAGGTGTCCGGCACCACCGATATCGGCCGCGCCTCGGTTGAGCTCGGCTGGTCGACACGCATCCCCGCGCAGAACTATGTGAAGGTGATCGAGCGCAACTATGCCGCCGGTGCCGCGATGAAGCGTGGCGGCTCGGGCACGCTCGGCCTCTGCCATGTCGCCAATGGCTCGAGCGATGCCTATGCCGAATTGCATATCAATGCCTGGGACGTCGCGGCCGGCATCGTCATCGCCAGCGAGGCGGGCGCTGAGATCAACGACTTCTTCGCCGGCGAGGGGATTGCGAAGGGAAACCCCATCCTGTGCTGCACGCCAGCGCTTGCGGCGCCGCTGCGGGAGATTACCGGAATCGCTTAGCCGACATCATATTTCATTGATCTTTCGACAAAATTCATCTCAGCTTCGTCTTAAGCGACAAGAAACGAAAGATCCGAACAGGGAGGTTCACATGCAGACGAAATCATGGCTCAAGGCGGGGCTTTTCGCCGCGCTCGCCACGGCGGCCTTCGCCGCCACCCCGGCCCGCGCCCAGGGCTCGCTCGTCATGTATTGCGGTGTCCAGGAAGAATGGTGCCGCGCCATGTCGACGGCCTTCGAGAAGGAGACCGGCATCAAGGTCGCGATGACCCGCAAGTCGGCGGGCGAGATCTATGCCCAGCTCAAGGCTGAATCCTCGAACCCGCGCGGTGACGTCTGGTGGGGTGGTACTGGCGACCCGCATCTGCAGGCGGCGGAAGAGGGGCTCACCCTCGAATATGAATCGCCGAAGAACAAGGAGCTCCACGGCTGGGCGCTCGACCAGTGGAAAGCCGCCAAGCAGCGTTCGGTCGGCATCTATGCCGGCGCGCTCGGCTTCGGCTTCAACACCGAGCAGATCAAGTCCAAGGGCATCCCCGAGCCGAAATGCTGGGCCGACCTGCTCAATGCCAAGCTGAAGGACGACGTCCAGGTTGCCGATCCCAACTCCTCGGGCACGGCCTACAACCTGCTGGCGACCGTCATCCAGCTGATGGGCGAGGATAAGGGCTTCGAGTACCTGAAGCAGCTCCACAAGAACGTCAGCCAATACACCAAGTCGGGCGCCGCCCCGGCCAAGGCCGCGAGCCTCGGCGAGACGGCCGTCGGCATCGTCTTCATCCATGACGCGGTGGTCTTCGCCGTGCAGGGCGACCCGATCAAGCCGGTCGCGCCCTGCGAGGGCACGGGCTACGAGATCGGCTCGATGTCGATCGTCAAGGGCGCGCGCAATCTGGAGAACGCCCAGAAGTTCTACGACTGGGCCCTGACCCCGGCCGCGCAGGCGCTCGCCGCTCCCGCGAAGTCCTATCAGGTCCCGTCGAACAAGGCCTCGCCGGTGCCGGCGCAGTCGCCGAAGATGGATCAGATGAAGCTGATCAACTACGACTTCGTGAAATACGGTTCCTCGGCCGAGCGCACCCGCCTGCTCGCCAAGTGGGACAAGGAAGTCAAGGCGCTGCCGAAGTAAGCGGCTTCGCACTTTTCTTCCGAACCAACATCGTCATCCTGGGCCCTGCCCGGGATGACCCGGCGGTTTCATCACCAAACACGTTTGGCGGCCTTCAGAACCGGGATAACGGTCGGCCGCATCAGGGCAAGGGAACAGGGCAACCATGGCGCCAGCGACGAGACTCGTGCTGCTGATCGGCTGGCTCGGCTATGCGCTGATGCCCTGGTATCTCGTCGAGGGCATGAGCCTGACGAACTGGGCCTGGCTCGCCGAATACCCGTTCGGCAAGGCGGGCAGCGCGCTGGCGCTTTCGCTGTCCGGCCAGACGCCCTGGCTCCTACCTGTCGGCATCGCGCTGGCAGCTGCGACGATCTTCTGGGGCAGTGCCGACCGGCAGCGCACGGCCGGCGTACTGGTCTGGGCCGGCCTGCTCGGCATGGCCCTGTTTTTCGCCCAGGCTTTCTCCATCGTCCTGAAGGACCAGGGCATTTCCTGGCTTGCCGCCCTGCTCGGCGGCGCCGGTGCTGCCCAGCGCGGCATCGGCGGCGGCGCCTTCCTGACGCTTTTGTCGCTGCTCTTCCTGCTCTGTCACGGCCTTGCCTATCGCGGCGTTTGCCGTGGCGACCTCTTCACGACCTCGACGATCGGCCTCGTCGTCCTGCTGATCGGCATCTTCATCTTCTTCCCGGTCGCGATCATCTTGAAGAGCGCGCTGGTCGACCAGAACGGTGCCTTCGCACCGGCGGCCTTCGTCGAGCGCTTCCTCGATTCCTCGATCTGGGGGCTGGGCTGCGTCACCAGCAATACCAATTGCGGTGTCGCCTGGAACACGCTGATCCTCGCCGTGCTCTGCGGCGTCATCACCACCTTGCTCGGCCTCGCCTGCGCGCTGCTGATCCTGCGCACCGGCATGCCCGGCAAGCGCGTCATGCGGGCGCTGACGGTGCTGCCGATCATCACCCCGCCTTTCGTCATCGGCCTCGCGCTGATCCTGCTCTTCGGCCGCGCCGGCGCGGTCTCGACCCTGCTCTACGAGTGGTTCGACATTCCGCGTTCGCGCTGGCTCTACGGCCTGCCGGGTGTGCTGCTGGCGCAGGTGCTCGCCTTTGCGCCGATCGCCTTCCTCGTCCTGATCGGCGTCGTGCAGGGCATTTCGCCGAGCCTTGAAGAAGCTTCGCAGACGCTCGGCGCCAAGCGCTGGCAGACCTTCCGCACCGTGACCTGGCCGCTGCTCAAGCCCGGCATCGCCAATTCCTTCCTGCTCGGTTTCGTCGAGAGCATGGCCGATTTCGGCAATCCGCTGGTGCTCGGCGGCAATTTCGAGGTGCTCTCGACCAAGATCTTCTTCGCGGTGGTCGGCGCCTCCTACAATCAGGGGCAAGCGGCGGTGCTCGCCATCGTGCTGCTCGCCTTCACGCTCGGCGCCTTCTGGGTGCAGCAGCGCTGGCTTGGCGACAAGTCCTACACGACGGTCACCGGCAAGGGCGATGCCGGCCTGCCGACGCCGCTGCCGCGCCGCATCACCTGGCTCTCGGCCGCCGTCATCGTGCCCTGGGTCGCGCTGACCGTGGTGATCTATGTCGTCATCCTCGTCGGCGGCTTCGTTCGCAACATGGGCCGCGACTTCACCCCGACGCTCCAGCACTATCTCACCGGTTTCGCCATCGACTTCAGCAACGGCATCTATTTCCAGGGCTCGGCCTGGCCGTCCTTCTTCACCACGGTGAAGGTCGCCGCGATCTCGGCGCCGCTGACGGCGTTGATCGGCCTGCTCACCGCCTATCTGCTGACGCGCCAGCGCTTCAGCGGCCGGGCAGGCTTGGAATTCGCGACGATGCTCTCCTTCGCCATTCCCGGCACGGTGCTCGGCGTCGCCTATATCCTCGCCTTCAACGTGCCGCCGGTCGAGATCACCGGCACGGGCCTGATCCTCGTCATCGCCTTCGTCTTCCGCAACATGCCGGTCGGCGTGCGCTCCGGCATCGCCGGCCTGTCGCAGATCGACAAGAGCCTGGACGAGGCTTCGACCACGCTGCGCGCCCGCAGCTTCACCACGCTCTGGCGCGTGGTGCTGCCGCTGCTCAAGCCCGCCCTGGTCTCGGCGCTGGTCTATAGCTTCGTGCGCTCGATGACGGCGGTCAGCGCGGTGATCTTCCTGGTCTCGGCCGAATACAACCTCTCCACCGCCTATATCGTCGGGCGCGTCGAGGCCGGCGAATTCGGCCTCGCCATCGCCTATTCCTCGGTTCTGATCGTCTTCATGGCGCTCGGCATCGCGCTCATCCAGTTCACCGTCGGCGAGCGCAAGCTCGGCCGCCGCGCCCGCACCGCTGCTGTCGCCGCACCGGCGCCTGCCCCCGCTATCGGATAAGGACAGAGACTTAAGATGGCCAAGGCCGGACCCGCTTCCGTCGAATTCCGCAACGTCTCGATGCGCTATGGCGCGGTGACGGCGGTCGACAACATCAACTTCACCATCGAGGCCGGCAAGCTCGTGACCCTGCTCGGCCCCTCCGGCTGCGGCAAGACCACGACCTTGCGCATGATCGCGGGCCTCGAGATCGCCAGCGACGGCCAGATCCTGATCGGCGGCAAGGACGTCACCAAGCTCTCGGCTGCCGACCGCGACGTCTCGATGGTGTTCCAGTCCTACGCGCTCTTCCCGCATATGAGCGTGCTCGACAACGCCGCCTATGGCCCGACCGTGAAGGGCCTCGGCAAGGACGAGGCCAAGCAGATGGCGCTGGAGAAGCTGGCGCTGGTCGGCCTGAAGGGCTTTGAGAACCGCTACCCGTCCGAGCTTTCGGGCGGCCAGCAGCAGCGCGTCGCGGTGGCCCGCGCGCTCGTGCTGGAGCCGCAGGTGCTGCTCTTCGACGAGCCGCTCTCCAATCTCGACGCCAAGCTGCGCCGCCGCGTCCGCGAGGAAATCCGCGAATTGCAGCAGGACCTCAACCTGACCGTGGCCTATGTCACGCATGATCAGGAGGAGGCGCTCGCCGTCTCCGACCGCATCATCGTGATGTCGAACGCCCGGATCGCGCAGGAAGGCGCGCCGCGCGACCTCTACGAGCAGCCCTCCAACGCCTTCGTCGCCGACTTCATCGGCGACGCCAATCTGGTCGATGTCACCGTGAAGGCGGCGGCGGACGGCCGCGCCGATGTCGCGATCGGCTCGGCGACGGTCAGCCTGCCGGCGCGTGGGCTCGGTGTCGGCCCGGCCAAGGTCGCGATCCGGCCGGAGGCGCTGCTGCTCGGCGAGCCGGGGCAGGCGGGTTCGCTGCCCGGCACGATCCGCAAATGCGCCTATCTAGGCAACCATCTCGACATCATGGTCGAGACTGAAGTGGGTGGGCTTTTCGTCGTCCAGTATGGCGGGCGCGAGATGCTGGAGCCCGGCACAGCGGTCTCCGTTTCCTTCGCGAACAAGGGCGTGACGCTGATTCCGCCGGCCTGAGCGACGCCGGAAGCCGAAGTTCGATGCTCGCAGGCTGAGAATGCGGCAGCTGCTGCCGTATTCTCAGCACTTTCGCTGTGTATTTCTGTTGAGTTGGCTAATCAAAAATTGATAGATTCGGCTGACAATCGTCACCTGAATCGGGGAAAGACCGCACGAAAATGGCCACGGGCGAGAGCGCAACCACCATCCTGATCCATCTTGTCGGCGGCGTCGCACTGCTGATCTGGGCGGTCAGGCTGGTGCGAACCGGCGCGATGCGCGCCTTCGGCTCCCAGCTCAGGCAGGCGCTGCAGAGTTTCACGCGCAACCGCTTCGCCGCCTTCGGCAGCGGCGTCGCGGTGACCATGGTGCTGCAAAGCTCGACGGCGACGACGCTGCTGGTCTCTTCCTTCGCCGGTCAGGCCCTGATCGTGCCGGCCATGGCGCTCGCCGTCCTGCTCGGCGCCAATCTCGGCACGTCGCTCGCGGCCTTCGTCATCTCGATGGATCTGGGCTGGCTCTGGGGGCTCTGCGTCGCCATCGGCGTCGCCATGTATCTGTCCAGCGAGGCGATGGAACGCCCGCGCAATATCGGCCGCGTGCTGGTCGGCATCGGCCTGATCCTGCTGTCGCTGATCGAACTGAACACGGCCGCCGCGCCGCTGGCGCAGTCGCCCACCTTCCGCACCGTCCTCGCCGCCATGGGCTCCGAGCCGCTGCTCGGCATCCTCGCCGCCATCGCCGCGACCTGGATCGTGCATTCCTCGATCGCGATCATCCTGCTCGTCGCGACTTTCGCGGCATCCGGGTTGTTCCCGCCGGCGACGGCGCTCACGCTGGTCATCGGCGCCAATCTCGGCAATGCGCTGATCCCGGTGCTCGACCAGCTCGGTGCGCCCGCCGCCCAGCGCCGCGCCGCCGTCGGCAATCTGGCGACGCGCGTGATCCTGGCGCTCGCCGTGCTGCCCTTCGTCGGCCCGCTTTCGGCCTGGCTCATCAGCCTGCCTTCGGCGGATGCGCGGCTCGCCATCGAGTTCCATGTCATGCTGAACGTCGTCGGCGCACTGGTCTTCCTGCCCTTCGTCGGGCCGATCTCGGCCCTGGTCGAGCGCTTCATGCCCGGCAAGGACGAGAAGGCGGAAGCCGTCACTCCGCGCTATCTCGACCCCAACGCACTCGACGCTCCGACCGAGGCGCTCGCCGGTGCGATGCGCGAGGCACTGCGCCTTGGCGACCGCGTCGAGGGCATGCTGCGCGATACCATGACGCTGCTTGAGAAGGACGAGCTCAAGCTCTCCCGCGCCATCGCCCAGGCCGATGACGGCGTCGACACCATCCACGAGTCGATCAAGCTCTATCTGGTCAAGGTCTCCCGCAACGAGCTGTCCGAGGAGGAGAGCCGGCGCCTGTTCGAGATCATCACCCTGATCACCAATCTCGAGCATATCGGCGACATCATCGACAAGAACCTGCGCGAGCTCGCCGAGAAGAAGATCCGCAAGCGCTATTCCTTCTCGCCGGAAGGGCTGGCCGAGATTCGCGACTTCCATCACCGCGTCGCCTCGGCGCTGGCGCTGGCACTCAACGTCTTCGCGACCCGCGACCTCGTGCTCGCCCGCCAGCTCTTCGCCGACAAGGCTGCAATGCGCGATGCCGAGCGGCGCGCCACCGACAGCCATTTCCAGCGCCTGCGTTCGGGTCGGCCGGAATCGATCGAGACCAGCGCGATCCATCTCGACATCATCCGCGATCTCAAGCGCATCCACGGCCATATCGTCTCGATCGCCTATCCGATTCTGGAGAGCGCCAACGAGTTGCGCGAGAGCCGCCTGCGCGAGACCAAGGCAGCCGCCGAGCAGCGCGAGATGCCGTCCGTCCTCATCCCTGCCGCACATTCGGGCGGGTAAGGGCGATCCTCAGCGTGGCGCCGCCAGGATGATCGCGGCGCCCACGAGGCAGATGGCGCCGCCGGTCAGGTCCCAGCGATCCGGCCGGATGCCCTCGACAGCCCAGAGCCAGCCGAGCGAGGCGGCGATATAGACCCCGCCATAGGCGGCGAAGGCGCGCCCGGCCGCGGCGCTCTCGACCAGCGTCAGCAGCCAGGCGAACAGCCCGAGCGAGACCAGCCCCGGCAGCAGCCACCAGATCGGCTTGCCGAGCCGGAGCCAGCCCCAGAAGGCGAAGCAGCCGGCGATCTCGAAGAGCGCGGCGCCGATATAGGCGGCGATGGTCGGCATGTCATGATCCGGGTGCGCTTAAACGAGGTTCCCTCACGGGAGGCCTCAGTCTAAGCCGGATGACGCGTCACGCCAGCAAGCCCGGATCATGTCAGTAAAGAACATCGCCATCATCGGTGCAGGCCCCGCAGGCCTGATCGCGGCCGAGCGGCTGGCCGCTGCAGGGCATCGCGTCGCGATTTACGAGCGCATGGCCTCACCGGCCCGCAAGTTCCTGCTCGCCGGGCGCGGCGGCCTGAACCTCACCCATTCCGAAGGGTTCGACGTTTTTCTCCGCCGCTACCGTGAAGCGGGCGATTGGCTGGAGTCGGCCCTGCGTGCCTTCCCGCCACAGGCGTTGCGCGATTGGGCGGATGGGCTCGGCGCGGAAACCTTCATCGGCTCCAGCGGCCGCGTCTTTCCCCGCGCAATGAAAGCCTCGCCCCTGCTTCGGGCTTGGCTCGCCCGGCTCGACGGGCTGGCCGTCCGGTTGGCATCGGGCCGGCTCTGGACCGGCTGGAGTGCCGATGGCGCCCTGACATTCCGCCTCGCGAGCGGCGAAATCGAAACTGTTCGCCCCGATACGACGCTGCTGGCGCTCGGCGGCGCGAGCTGGCCACGTCTTGGCTCCGATGGCGGCTGGGTGCCGTTGCTCACCGCACGCGGCGTCGCGATGTCGCCGCTCCGGCCGGCCAATGGAGGTTTCACGGTTGCCTGGTCGCCTCAGATGAAGGAGCGCTTCGCCGGTCAGCCGTTGAAGCGCATCGTTATCCGCTCTGGCGGTGCGACGGCAGCCGGTGAGGCGATGATCGATGCCGGCGGCATCGAAGGCGGGGCGATCTACGCGCTGTCGGCGCCGATCCGCAAGGCGATAGAGCAGGAAGGCGGTGCCACGATCCAGATCGACCTGCGGCCCGATCTCACGGAGGAGGAGCTTGCCGCACGCCTCGCAAAGCGCCGCAAGGGCGAGACGCTGAGCAACCATCTGCGCAAGGCGGCGGGTCTTGCTCCGGTGGCGATCGCCCTGCTGCGTGACGCCGCCGGAACGGCACTCCCGGACGAGCCGGTGGCGCTCGCCGCATCGATCAAGGCGGCAAAGCTGAGGCTTGAAGCGCCCATGCCGATCGCGCGCGCCATCTCGACGGCCGGCGGCATTGTCCGTGATGAATGCGATGCCGGCTTCATGTTGAAACGCCTGCCGGGCGTCTTCGTGGCCGGTGAGATGTTGGACTGGGAGGCGCCGACCGGCGGCTACCTGCTCCAGGCCAGCTTCGCGACCGGCGTCGCGGCCGCGGCTGGTATGGAGACGTGGCTGGCCGGACAGCGTTGAACCAGTGCTGCCTTGCCGCGTTACCCCTGCATCGACGTGAAGGGAGCAAGGCATGGCCGAGCCGATGAAGCCCGGAACCGATGTGACATGGCGCTGGGGCGCGCATCGCGCTCGCGGCCGTGTCGAGCAGGTTTTCACGACGCCGGTCAGCCGCAGGATCAAGGGCACGCGCGTGCACCGCAATGCTTCGGAGGCGAAGCCGGCCTATCTCGTAACCCAGCCCAATGGCGGCTACGCGCTCAAATCCCACAGCGAATTGGAGCGCGTTCAATGAGCCATATCGACCTGACGCCGCCCGAAGCGGTCGCCAAGGCGGCCGCGAAGGGCCTCAGGCTGCGGCAGCAGTTCAACCGCGGCGGCACGCAGATCGGCGTAGCCCGTGCCCGCGACCTCAGCAACCGCCGAAGATTGAGCTCCGATACGGTGCGGCGCATGGCGAGCTATTTCGCTCGCCATGCCGTCGACAGACAAGCCAGTGGCTTCGGCGATAAGGACGACCCCTCCGCCGGCTGGATCGCTTGGCTGCTCTGGGGCGGCGACGAAGGCCGCGACTGGTGCGAGCGCAAGAAGGCGGAACTGGACGAAGCGGATAAGGGCGAAAAGAAGCGCGCGTGATCAATCGCTCCGCTTCAGCGCGGCCATGGCATCGGCGGTGCCTGTTCGAGCCCCATCGCAATATGCTGCCATCTCCTGTCACCAATCATGCCGGCAAGGCGCCGCGCCCTCTCGCATCGCGGCCCGTTCCGCACCATATTGCGGCCATGCCGAAAAGCTCCGACACCACCGCGACCAAGCCGAAGGCGGCGAAGAAGCCCTCTTCGGCGCGCACGCCGAATTCCAAGGCGACCAAGCCCGAGCTGAAGCCGCTCGAAGGCTATCTCGCCGACCTGCTGAACCCGGCGATCAACCGCGGCACGGCGGTGCCGGGCGGTGCCTCCGGCTTCAGCGACAGGCCGCAGGCCGGCTACGAGGCCGAGCCGAGCTATGCGCTGGAACGGCCCGGCGGCGAGGAGAGGCCCAAGCGCAAGCTCTCCAAGAAGGCGGATTCCGCCTTCATCGGCGCCGAGGGCGCGGCGGCCGCGACGGCGAGCTCGCTGCAGCATCTGCTCGAAACCGGCAGCCCCTTCATCCAGCCCGGCAAGCCCTGGACGCCGCACCGGCCCGAGCGCCCCGAGAAATCGGAAGGCGGCATCGCCTTCACGATGAAGTCCGACTTCTCTCCATCAGGGGATCAGCCGACCGCGATTGCCGATCTCGTCGACGGCATCCGCCGGCAGGAGCGCGACCAGGTGCTGCTCGGCGTCACCGGCTCCGGAAAAACCTTCACCATGGCCAAGGTGATCGAGGAGACGCAGCGCCCGGCGCTGATCCTCGCGCCCAACAAGACGCTGGCGGCGCAGCTTTACGGGGAGTTCAAAAGCTTCTTCCCCGACAACGCGGTCGAGTACTTCGTCTCCTATTACGACTATTACCAGCCGGAGGCCTATGTCCCGCGCTCGGACACCTATATCGAGAAGGAATCCTCGATCAACGAGCAGATCGACCGCATGCGCCACTCGGCGACGCGCTCCCTACTCGAACGCGACGACGTGATCATCGTCGCCTCGGTCTCCTGCATCTACGGTATCGGCTCGGTCGAGACCTATACGGCGATGACCTTCTCGGTGAAGCTCGGCGAGCGCATCGAGCAGCGCCAGCTCATCGCCGATCTCGTCGCGCTCCAGTACAAGCGCACCCAGCACGACTTCGCCCGCGGCACCTTCCGCGTCCGCGGCGACGTGATCGAGCTCTACCCGGCCCACTATGAGGACCGCGCCTGGCGCATCGGCCTGTTCGGAGACGAGGTCGAGAGCATCAGCGAGTTCGACCCGCTGACCGGCCAGAAGACCGGCGAGCTCGAATTCATCAAGGTCTACGGCAATTCGCACTACACCACGCCGCGCCCGACGCTGACCCAGGCCGTGAAGTCGATCAAGGAGGAGCTCAAGGCCCGCCTCGACGAGCTCAACCGCATGGGCCGCTTCCTGGAGGCGCAAAGGCTCGACCAGCGCTGCACCTTCGACATCGAGATGATCGAGGCCACCGGCTCCTGCAACGGCATCGAGAACTATTCGCGCTATCTCACCGGCCGCAAGCCGGGCGAGCCGCCGCCGACGCTGTTCGAGTACCTGCCCGACAACGCGCTCGTCTTCACCGACGAGAGCCATGTCACCGTGCCGCAGATCGGCGGCATGTACCGGGGCGACTTCCGCCGCAAGGCGACGCTGGCCGAATACGGCTTCCGCCTGCCCTCCTGCATGGACAACCGGCCGCTGCGCTTCGAGGAATGGGACGCGATGCGGCCCCAGTCTGTGCATGTCTCGGCCACGCCCGGCGGCTGGGAGATGGAGCAGACCGGCGGCGTCTTCACCGAGCAGGTCATCCGCCCGACCGGCCTGATCGACCCGCCGGTCGAGATCCGCCCCGCCAAGCATCAGGTCGCGGACCTCCTGGACGAGGTCAAGGAGGTCACCGAGCGCGGCTACCGCACGCTGGTCACCGTGCTGACCAAGCGCATGGCCGAGGATTTGACCGAATACCTGCACGAGAACGGCGTGCGCGTGCGCTACATGCATTCGGATATCGACACGATCGAGCGCATCGAGATCCTGCGCGACCTGCGTCTCGGCGCCTTCGACGTGCTGGTCGGCATCAACCTGCTGCGCGAGGGCCTCGACATCCCGGAATGCGGCTTTGTCGCCATTCTCGACGCCGACAAGGAGGGCTTCCTGCGCTCCGAGACCTCGCTGATCCAGACCATCGGCCGCGCCGCGCGTAACGTCGACGGCAAGGTCATCCTCTATGCCGACCACGTCACCGGCTCGATGGAGCGGGCGATGGCGGAGACCAATCGCCGCCGCGAGAAGCAGGTCGCCTATAACGCGGAACACGGCATCACGCCGCAGACGGTGAAGAAGAATATCGGCGACATCCTCGGCTCGGTCTATGAGCGCGACCATGTCACGGTCGACAAGGGGCTGGTGGCGCCGGCCTCGGGCCACAACCTCAAGGCCGCGATCGCCGATCTCGAGAAGCGCATGCGCGAGGCCGCGGCCGATCTCGAATTCGAGACGGCGGCCCGCCTGCGCGACGAGATCAAGCGCCTGCAGGCGACGGAGCTGGCGATCGCGGACGATCCGCTCGCCCGGCAGGGCGATGTCGAGGCCTCCGCCGGCAAGTACAAGGGCGAGCGCTCTTACGGCTCCAGCGCCAACCTGCCGCCGAGCCGTGCCCGCAAGCCCACGGACGAGGACATGGGGCCGCATAACTGGGGCGGCGGCGAGGGCAAGCCGAAAGCCGGCGAGAAGCCGAACCCGCTGCTGACCGGCACCTCACGTGTCCGCAAGCCGACGCTCGATGAAATGGGTCCGGTGCCGGAATCGCGGCCTAAGGGGGCGGGGGAGAGACGGCGGCGGAGGTAGGCTTGGCTATCCGTAATGACGGCAGTTTTTTTATCATCAATATCTGCGTGGCGCTGTTCGGTGGTCATCGTTCATTTGACGATGGCGCTATTCAACGATCAAGGGCGCGGGGAACCCTTCTCCCGGATGGGAGAGGGGCAGGGGTGAGGGACCGCCGCTGATCGTCAAGCCGCAACGGCGACGCAGCGCCTTCTCTTGAACCCGCACACCCTCATCCGGCGCTTCGCGCCACCTTCTCCCATCCGGGAGAAGGAAGAGGCGTCGCGGCTCGGGAGCTTGGGTCGGCTAGGCCTCACGCCCCGTCGAAAGCCGCGTGATAGCGCACCGTGCCGGCCGGCAGCTCCGCACCGAAACCGAGGCGCATGAAATATTCCGGTGGCACGCCCTCCAGCACCAGCTCCGGATCGTTGGCGAAGCCGAAGCGGCCGTAATAGCCGGGGTAGCCGAGCAGCACGCAGCCAGCGGCGCCCTTCTCGCGCAGGCGCTGCAGGCCCTCGCGGATCACGCCCGAGCCGATGCCGCCGCGCTGCCGGCCCCGCTTCACCGAGACCGGCCCGAGCCCGAAGCAATCGCGCTCCGCCCCGTCGATCGTCACCGGTGAGAAGGCGACATGGCCGATGATCTCGCCCTCTTCGACGGCGACGAGCGAGGTCAGCGCCCCGGCCGCGCGCAGGCCGTCGACGATCGCCGCTTCGGTGCCGCTGCTATGCGGCGCCGTCGCGAAGGCTTCCGTGGTCAGGGTGCGGATGGCGTCGGCGTCTTCGGGCCGCTCGGGGCGGATATCCATGGTTCTCTCCTGTGGGGCGCGGGTTATGCGCCCGGCGTCCCGCGCTCGCAAGGCGTTCACCAACGCAGATGTGATGGCCCGGCTGCAACCCGGCCGTGGCAGGCTGGTTGTCGGGGGGCGCGCGGCTTGCGCGCCCGAGCAGGGAGACGTTGCATGACGATGCTGAACCGCCGCCGCCTTCCCGTCCTTCTCGCCGGCCTCGCCGCCACCGTCGCGCTGCCGGCGCTGGCGCATCACGGCTGGGCCTGGGCCGAGGGCGAGCAGATGACGCTCATGGGCAAGATCAGCAAGATCTCGATGGCCCCGCCGCATCCGATGCTGATGGTCGAGTCCGAGGGCAAGCTCTGGCAGGTCGATCTCGGCAATCCCAACCAGACCGAGCGCTCCGGCTTCCGCGGCGACACGGCCAAGCCCGGCGATGCCATCACAGCGCTCGGCAACCGCCATCTCGACGAGACCAAGCTGCACATGAAGGCGGTGCGCATCACCCTCGCCGGCAAGGATTACGACATGTATCCGGAGCGCATTCGCACGAACTGAGCGTGGCCGAACTGATCGAGGCGCTGGGACATTGGCCGGGCGCGCTGTGGTTGCAGCGCTCCGGCACGGCCTATCTCGTCGTCAACGCCGCCCATATCCTCGGCATCGGCCTGCTCGTCGGCGCGATCCTGCCGCTCGATCTCCGATTGATCGGCCTGTTGCGCGGCGCCCCGCTCGCCGTGCTCGCGCCTTTCCTGACCCGCGCCGCCGCCTGCGGCCTCGCGCTGGCGCTCCTGACCGGCGCCTGGCTCTTCACGGTGAAACCATCGGATTACGCGGGTAATCCCGCCTTCCTCGCCAAGCTCGCTTTGCTCGCGCTGGCGCTCGGCAATATCGCGCTCCAGCATCGGGGCAGGGCGCTGGCGGAGGCGCTCGTGACCGAGCGGGTGTCGGGGCGTGTGCGGGCGAGCGCGTTCGCCTCCTTCACGCTCTGGCTGGCGGTGCTGCTGGCGGGGCGCTGGATAGGTTTTGTCTAGGCCGCGACGGCGAGCTGCGTGTCGAGCTTGCGGATCGCGGTGCTGAGCTCGGGCTCGTCGACGAGATCGGCGGCATCGGCGAGCTTGAACCAGTGCAGGTCGCGCTGGTGCTGCTCGGCCCAGCTGTCGAGCTGCTGCTCGACTTCCAGCAGGTAGAGCTTCACTTCGCAGAGCGCGAAATGGTCGCTCATCCGCTTCCAATAGGTGTAGCGTCCGGCCGGCTTCTCGCTGACGCGACCGACGACGCCGGCCTCCTCATAGGCCTCGCGCGCGGCGGCGTCGCGGTCCTTGAGGCCCTTCATCGGCCAGCCCTTGGGCACGATCCAGCGGCGCGTGGTGCGCGAGGTCACGAGCAGGATTTCGGTCGAGCCGTCGGCGGCGTGGCGGATCGGCATGGCGGCGATCTGCGACCGCTTCTCCCCCGGTTTCCGCTTGGCCTTCTTCATCGACGCTGAGAGCCTCCTATGCATCGGGCCGAAAAGTGGAATGCACTTTTCGGAGGACCCCGATGCTCAAACCAAGAGCTTGATCGCACCTGCGTCCGTCAGGACGCTCAGGCGATCAAGCGGCTGCACATTCGTCCGGCTCCGAATCACAGATGTTCGCCGGAGCGAATAAATATTGCATCGATTCGGAAAAATGGAAGAGGCGTTCCGTGGAATCGCGTCAGTCCTTCGATTCGCGCATGTCCTCAGGCTTGGCCAGCCGCAGCAGGAGCCAGCCACTGACGCCGGAGAGCAGCGACCCGGCGATCACGCCGATCTTCGTCTGGCTCTGCAGCGCCTCCGAATCGGGGAAGGCGAGCAGCCCGATGAACAGGCTCATGGTGAAGCCGATGCCGCAGAGCAGGGCGATGCCGTAGAACTGCGCCCAGGAGGCGCGGGCCGGCAGGTCAGCGAAGCCGGTGCGGATCGCCAGCCAGCTGAAGCCGAAGACGCCGATCTGCTTGCCCAAGAACAGTCCGAGCATGATGCCGAGCGGCACCGGCGCCGCGAGCGTCGAGAGTCCGAGCCCGCTGAAGGACACTCCGGCATTGGCGAAGCCGAAGACCGGAATGACCAGGAAGGCGACGTAAGGATGCAGGCCATGCTCCAGCCGGTGTAGCGGCGAAGTAGCGTCGTCGGGCCTGGCCGGGGAGGGTTTCAGCGGGATCGTCAGGGCCAGCGCCACGCCGGCCAGCGTCGCATGCACGCCGGATTTCAGGGTGAAGACCCAGAGCGCCACGCCGAGCAGGAGATAGGGGCCGAGCCGTGTCACGCCGAAGCGGTTGAGGAGAGCGAGGGCGACCAGCGTTGCTGCCGCAAGGCCGAGATGGAGGCCCGACAGGCCGGCCGTGTAGAACACCGCGATGATGATCACCGCGCCGAGATCGTCGAGGATGGCGAGCGCCGTCAGGAAGACCTTGAGCGAGGCTGGCACGCGCGGGCCGAGCAGCGAGAGCACGCCGAGCGCGAAGGCGATGTCGGTAGCGGTCGGGATCGCCCAGCCGCGCAGGCTCTCGGGCGCTCCGAGATTGAAGCCGACATAGATCAGGGCTGGCGCGACCATGCCGCCGAGCGCGGCGAAGCCGGGCAGCACACGGCGGCTCCAGCTCGAGAGCTGGCCGTCGAGCATCTCGCGCTTGATCTCCAGCCCGACGAGCAGGAAGAACACCGCCATCAGCGCGTCGTTGATCCAGTGCAGAACCGAAAGCCCGAGCACATAGCTCTTCAGGGCGCTGAAATAGAACGGCGCCAGCGGCGAGTTGGCGATGACGAGGGCGAGCGCCGCGACCACCATCAGGATGATGCCGCCGGCGGCCTCGCTATGCAGGAAATCCCGCAAGGCGGAAACGGGGCGGGTCCGGTGGGCGGCGCCGGTCATCAGGTTCTCCTTACGTCGATCGGGACGGAAGAGATACGACAGGCTGTCGCCCTAGACCAAGTTTGCCGATGCCGCAGGCGGAATCAGAGCTTCTTGCCGTCCTTGTCGAACTGCTTGAGGAAGGCGATCAGGTCCTTGATCTCCTTCTCGCTCTTGATGCCGACGAAGATCATCTTGGTGCCGGGAATCTTGGCCTTGGGGTCCTTGATGTAGTCGGTGAAGGTCGCCTCGTCCCAGGTCAGGCCGGAATTCTTGTTGGCGTTCGAATAGCTATAGGCCTCGACCGCGCCGGAATGCCGGCCGATCAACCCGTTGAGCTCGGGGCCGACGAGGTTGCGCGCGCCTTCGCCGACCTGATGGCAGGCGCGGCATTTGGCGAAGGAGCGCTCGCCTGCCGAGATGTCCTGCGCCGTGGCGGGCTGGGCAAGGAGGGGAAGCAGGAGGACAAGGCCGAAGAAAATGGCTCGCATGATCAGGTCTTTCGACTTGGAGACATTCTCAACTTAATGCCGAGTCGCATGGCGATGGCATGAGCCATTTCGCCGCGCGGCGCCCTGTTCAGAGTTCGCCGATCCACTCCGCCACGGTCGCGGTGAAGGCATCGGGACGCGAAACCGGGAAGAGATGCCCGCCGGTTTCCATGATCGCGCGGCGGCAGCCGGGCAGGGCGGCGGCGAGCGCCTCCTGATGGTAGACGGGCACGACCATGTCGTCGCGCGTGCCGAGCACCAGCACCGGCATCATCAGCGAGTCGATATCGGCGGTGCCGTCGAAGGCGAGCAGGGCATCGAGGCGCTCGCGCGTCACGGTCCGGGCGTGCTCGCTCACCGGCGCGGCCTCGATCGCGGCATCGTAGATATGCCAGTTCGCCTCGATCCAGCGCGGCTGGTAGCCGCTGAGCACCGAGGTCGCGGCATAGGCATAGGGGTCGCAGGCGAGGATGGCGCGCCGGGCGCCGAAGACGGCATTGAGATAGCGGCCGGATTTCAGCCAGCTCGCGCTCAGGATCAGGCCGTCGAGCCGGCCGGGCGCGAGCTTGGCGATCGCCTGCGCGATGCAGCCGCCGGTGGAATGGCCGAGCACCACGGCCCGCGAGACGCCGGCTGCGTCGAGAACGGCGAGGCTGTCCTGCGCCAGCAATTCGATCGTGCAGGGCGCCTCACCGCGCGTGCTGGCACCGATGCCGCGCTGGTCGAAGCGGATGACCTGGAAGGAACGCGAGAGCGTCGCGGCGATGTCGCTCCAGAAGGCGGCGCTGCCGCTAAGGCCGCTGACCAGCAGCAGCGGTTGGCCGTGGCCTTCCTTGAAGGCGTGCAGCACGGCGCCGTCCGGCGTCTCGACCTTGAAGTCGGTGATATCCGTGGTGGCCGTCATGCGTCACCTCGCGGATGGAGATGCCGAATGCTGCGCAGCCCGCGCATGATCTCGTCCATGGCCCCATCCTCCCTGGAATAGTAGGTCGCCCGCCCTGATCGCTCGGTCTTGATTGGCCGATGGGATCGCTTCGTGTCAGGATGGCGCATCGATCCCGCCCCCGCCATGGCTTGAGCGCAGGGGGCGGAATGTTCTTGACGCAGATCAAATAGACCAAAGACTAATTGGCCTGCGTCTGACGCATGTCTTTGTGCGCGATGCGGCGGGCTGCCGGGATGTCGCCAGGCTCGGTCACGGGGTCAGGATGGATTCAGTCCTTCGCTGAGGGCGTAGGGCGCGAGCACGTCGCGAATGTCGCGTTCGACGCGGGGCGTCAGCAACGCGCGGGTGACCACGGCCCGCAGGTGATGGTCCATCAGGTCGGCGGCCCGGACGGCGTCGCCGGCACGCAGGGCATCGATCAATTGCCGATGCTCGGAGACGGCGCATTCGCTCGAATGCGGGCGCCCGTAGATCGCCAGGATCAGCGAGCAGCGCGACGAGGCTTCCTGGACATAGCGCAGCAGCAGCGCATTGCCGGTCATCTTGGCGAGCTTGATGTGGAACTCGCCGGAGAGGCGGATCGATTCCGGGCCGTCCTGCTCATGCGCCTTCTCTTCCTGGCGGACATGGGCTTCCAGCTCGGCGACCTGGGCGGGGGTGATGCGGCCGGCCAGGCTTTCGGCCACGAGCCGTTCGAGCCCGCGCCGGACCTCGAACACGTCGCGCGCCTCTTCCAGTGTGGGATAGGCGACCGAGGCACCGCGATTGGGTTTGAGCTCGACGAGCCCCTCGACGGCGAGCCGTCCGAAGGCCTCGCGCACCAGGGTGCGGCTGACGCCGAGTTGCTCGCCGATCGAATCCTCCGGCAGCTTCATGCCGGGCTTCAGCGCCTGCTCGATGATCGCCCGGCGCAGCGCGCGGTAGACGGATTCGGCGCGCAGGACCGGGGCTCGCTTCTCGGCCATCGTGGCTTTCCCTCGTGCAGGAATGGTCTTGTCCGGGGGTGTCAATGTCACGATAGCGGGCTCCGCGCCAGTTTCCGCTTGTGTTCAATAATCGCATACAATACGCTTATGACATCGTATGCAAGTATGCCTGATAATCGCACACGAAAATGGCGCGCAAAGCGTCAGGTGCATAACGGGACGGCAGAAAGCGATCGAGACTCGGTGCAGCCGCGGGCGCGCCGATGCAAAAGGGGAGAAGTCGATGAAGAAGGCCTGGTTGCTGGCGGCCGTCGCCGCCTTTGCGCTCACCGGTGCGGCGGAAGCCAAGACGCTCAAATGGGGCGCGTCACGCGAGATCGCCTCGCTCGATCCCTATTCCTACGGCGAGACTTTCACGCTGTCCGTGTTGAACCACGTCTATGAGGGGCTGGTGCGCTATACCGGCGATCTCAAGATCGAGCCGGCTCTGGCCGAGTCCTGGGAGACCGTGTCGCCGACCGTCTGGCGCTTCAAGCTGCGTCAGGGCGTGAAGTTCCATAACGGCAATCCCTTCACGGCCGATGACGTCATCGCCTCGCTGGCGCGTGTCACCCACGAGACCTCGCCGCTCAAAGGCAATCTGCCGGCCTACAAGAGCTCGAAGAAGATCGACGACTACACGGTCGAACTCGAGGTCAACGGCCCCTATCCGCTGCTGCTGAACGACCTCACCAACATCTTCATCTTCGACAAGGAGTGGATGGAGGCGAACAACTCGCTGCTCCCGACCGATTCCGGCAAGGGCGTGAAGGGCTACGCCACCGACAACGCCAATGGCACCGGCCCGTTCAAGGTCGAGAGCCGCCGTGCCGATTCCAGGACGGTCTTCGTCAAGAACGCCGCCTGGTGGGACAAGCCGAAGCACAATATCGACGTGATCGAGTTCTCGCCGATCACCTCGTCCTCGACCCGCGTCGCGGCGCTGCTCTCGGGCGAGATCGACTATACCAACGTCGCCCCGCTGCAGGACCTGCCGCGCCTCTCCGCCTCGCCGGACGTCAAGGTGCTGCAGACCAACGAACTGCGTTCGGTCTTCTTCGCGCTCAATCTCGGCGACAAGCTGATCGAGAGCGACGTCAAGGATAAAAACCCCTTCAAGGACATCCGGGTCCGCGAGGCGCTCTATCGCGCCATCGACATCGACGCGGTGCACAAGCGCGCCATGCGCGGCCTGTCGCGCAACACCGGCGCCCTCGTCGCCCCGGCGATCCCTGGCTACGAGCCCTCGCAGGACGAGCGCCTGCCCTTCGACCTGAACGGCGCCAAGAAGCTCCTGGCCGATGCCGGCTATCCCAACGGCTTCTCGTTCCAGATCAACTGCCAGAGCGACTCGCTCGTCAACGAGGAGGAGTTCTGCCAGGCGGTCGCGGCGATGTGGTCGCGCGCCGGCTTCAAGCCGAACCTCAGCATGGCCCCGCGCAGCCAGCAGACGCCGAAGCGCGTCAAGGGCGAGTTCGACGTCATCTCCTTCGGCTGGGCCAACGAGCCGATGATCGACGCCTACTCCCTGCTGGTCCAGGTGCTGCGCTCCAAGAGCGGCACCGGCGGCGTCTTCAACTGGGGCGGCTGGGGCGATCCGCGCATCGACGCGCTGATCGACAAGGCTGGCGTCGAGCTCGACACGCCCAAGCGCATCGAGATGATGAAGGAAGCGCTCAAGATCGCCAAGAAGGAGCAGCTCTTCATCCCGCTGCACCAGCAGCCGATGGCCTGGGCGATGCGCAACACCGTCGCCTCGACCGTGCAGGCCTCGGACAACAAGCCGCGGCTCTGGCTGACCATGATGAAGTGAGGCTGCCGCGGTCCAACCGTCATGGCCGGGCTTGACCCCCGGCCATTTCGGCAACCAGCGCCTTCTCTTGAAGTTCCCGGGTTCTCGCATCGCGAAACCCGGGAATGACGCCGGAACGCAGGAGTTCCCATGCCGGCCTTTCTTTTCAAGCGACTGCTCAACGCCGCCGGCGTGATGCTGGCGGTGGCCTTTCTCGCCTTCCTGATCTTCCGCTTCGTCGGCGACCCCGTCGAGCTGATGCTGAACGAGCAGGCGAGCCAGCAGCAGCGCGACGAACTGCGTGTCCGCCTCGGCCTCGACAAGGGCTTCGTGCTGCAATACGCGACCTTCGTCGGCAATGCCGTGCGCGGCGATTTCGGCATCTCCTACCGCAACCAGCAGGACGTCTTCACGCTGATCTCGGAGCGCTTCCCGGCGACCTTCGAGCTGGTTCTGGTCGCGACCTTCCTGTCGCTCGCCGTCGGCGTTCCGCTCGGCGTCTATACCGCGATCCGACGAGACAGTTTCCTCGCCAAGACCCTGCAATTCGTCTCGGTGCTCGGGGTCTCCCTGCCAAGCTTCGCGCTCGGCATCCTCTTCATCCTGATCTTCTCGGTGACGCTGCAATGGTTGCCCGCCTTCGGGCGCGGCGAGGTCGTCCAGATCGGCTGGTGGAGCACCGGCTTCCTGACTGCTTCGGGCCGCAAGGCATTGATCCTGCCCGGCATCACGCTCTCGCTCTTCCAGATCACGCTGGTGATGCGCCTCGTCCGTGCCGAGATGCTGGAGACCATGCGCACCGACTTCATCCGCTTCGCCCGGGCGCGCGGCCTGCCGGCACGCGCCGTCAATTTCGGCCATGCGCTGCGCAATTGCCTGATGCCGGTCATCACCGTCACCGGCCTGCAGATCGGCAATCTCATCGCCTTCGCGCTGGTCACCGAGACGGTGTTCCAGTGGCCGGGCATGGGCATGCTTTTCGTCCAGGCCGTGACCTTCGTCGATATCCCGGTGATGGCGGCCTATCTGATCGTCGTCTCCTTCATCTTCGTCACGCTCAACACGCTGGTCGACCTGACCTATGCCTGGGTCGATCCGCGCCTGCGCGAGGACGCGCTCTCGGGAGGCGCCAATGCCCGCTGAGACCCTGAAGAAACCCGGCCGCCTGCGCCGCTTCCTCGACAGCGATATCGGCTGGAGCTTCTGCCACACGCCGGTCGCCTGGCTCTCGGCGCTGGTGCTGGTGTTGCTTGTCCTGACCGCGCTTTTCGCGCCGCTGATCGCGCCGCAGAACCCCTACGATCTTGCCCAGGTCTTCATCGACAAGGCCGAGATCCCGCCGATCTGGCAGGAGGGTGGCGAATGGCCCTTCCTGCTCGGCACCGATCCGCAGGGCCGCGACGTGCTCTCGGCCATCCTCTACGGCTCGCGCATCTCGCTGATCATCGGCTTCTCCGCCGTCGTCGTCTCGATGATGATCGGCGTCTCGATCGGGCTCACCGCCGGCTTCTATGGCGGGCGCATCGACAACCTGCTGATGCGGCTCGGCGATACCGTGCTCTCGATTCCGACGCTGCTGATGGCGATCCTAGTCTCGGCGATCTTCCGCGAGATGCTGCCGCCGGCCCTGCGCGAGCCCTTCTCGGCCGTGGTGCTGGTGCTCTCGATCGCGCTGACCAGCTGGGTCCAGTATGCCCGCACCGTGCGCGCGCTGACCATGGTCGAGCGCCGCAAGGAATACGTGCTTGCCGCCCGCATCATCAAGGTGCCGGCGACGCGGATCATGGGCCGTCACATCCTGCCCAACACGATGACGCCGGTGCTGGTTTCGGCGACGCTCAGTCTCGGCCTCGCTATCCTCTCGGAGGCGACGCTGTCCTTCCTCGGCGTCGGCATGCCGATCACCCAGCCTTCGCTCGGCACGCTGATCCGCATCGGCAACCAGTACCTGTTCTCCGGCTCCTGGTGGCTCGTCGTTTTCCCCTCGCTGCAGCTCGGCCTGATCGTGCTTTCGGTCAACCTGCTCGGCGACTGGCTGCGCGACGCGCTGAACCCGAAGCTGCGCTGAGACCATGGCCCGGAATGGCATTTTGATGAGGACTAGCCTGTGAGCCTGCAAGCCAAGAAGCGTCCCGAAGGCCGCATCCTGATGACCGCCCGCTGGGTCGTCGGACACAAGGACGGCCGCCATCGCCTCTATGAGAATGGCGAGGTCGTCTTCGAGAACGGCGAGGTCGTCTTCGTCGGCCATGGCTTTCCCGGCGACGTCGCCCGCCGCATCGACTACGGCCATGCCCTGATCGGGCCGGGCTTCGTCGATTGCGACGCGCTCTCCGATCTCGACACCACCATCCTCGGCTATGACAACCAGCCGGCCTGGAAGAAGGGTCGCGTCTGGCCGCGCAGCTATCTCGAGGCCGGCCCCTACGAGATGTATACCCGCGAGGAACTGGCCTTCCAGAAGCGCTATGCCTTCTCGCAACTGATCCGCAATGGCATCACCACCGCGCTGCCGATCGCCTCGCTGTTCTATCGCGCCTGGGGCGAGACGGTGCAGGAATTCGAGGATGCCGCGGATGCCGCCGCCGATCTCGGCATGCGCGCCTATCTCGGCCCGGCCTATCGCACCGGCAACCAGGTCGTCGAAAGCGACGGGCGCGTCGTCACCTATTACGAGGAGGAGCGCGGTCTCGCCGAGCTCGATGCTGCCATCGATTTTGCGAAGCGCCATGAGGGCCAGGCCGGCGGCTTGATCCGCGCGATGTTCGCGCCCGACCGCATCGAGACCTCGACGGCCGAGCTGTTGCGCCGCACCGCGGCAGCCTCGCGCGAGCTCGACATTCCCGTCCGGCTGCACTGCTGCCAGTCGAAGATCGAGTACGACCTCGTCCTCGCCCAGCACGGCATGAGCCCGCCGGAATGGCTGGAGAGCCTCGGCTTCCTCAACGAGCGCTGCCTGCTGCCGCATGGCACGGTCGTCTCCGGCAGCCGCCTGATCGACCGCCCCGGCCGCGATCTCGAGATCATCCGCGATTCCGGCGCCAGCATCGTGCATTGCCCGCTGGTCTCGGGCCGGCACGGCAACAGCATCAATCATTTCGGCAGCTATCGCGCCATGGGCCTCAACATCGCCATGGGCACGGATACCGCCCCGCCCGACATGGTGGTGAACATGCAGACCGGCATGATCCTCTCCCGCACCATGGCCGCCAATGTCGGCGCGGTTCGCTCCGAGGATTACTACGACGCCGCGACCATCGGCGGCGCCGATGCGCTGCAGCGGCCCGATCTCGGCCGCCTCCAGCCGGGCTCCCGCGCCGACATCACCGTCTTCGAATTCGACCGGCCGCATAGCGGGCAGGTCATCGACCCCATCCAGACGATGATGCTGACCGGCCATGGCCGCGACTTCGCGACCGTGGTGATCGATGGCCGCTTCGTCATGGAGAACCGGGCGATCCCCGGCCAGGACGAGGCTGCCGACAACGCCCGCGCCCAGAAGCAGTTCGAAGGCGTGATGGCGCGCTATCCCGAGCGCACGCTCGGCCACCCGCCGATGAGCGAAATCTTCTCGTCGAGCTACGCGATCGAACGCAGCGAGGCCTCTGCATGACCGCATCCGCCGCCCAGCCTCTCCTGTCCGTCCGCGACCTGCGCATCGTCTTCGATGGCCGCCACGGCCCGTTGACCGCGCTGGACGGCGTGTCCTTCGATATCGCGCCGGGCGAGATCCTCGGCGTGGTCGGCGAGTCCGGGGCGGGCAAGTCCCTGACCGGCACGGCGGTGATCGGCCTGCTCGATCCGCCGGGCCGCATCGTCGGCGGCGAGATCCATCTCTCCGGCCAGCGCATCGACAACCTGCCGGCCGAGCAGATGCGCAAGCTGCGCGGCCGGCGCATCGGCGCGATCTTCCAGGACCCGCTGACCTCGCTGCACCCGTTGCTCAAGGTCGGCGACCAGCTCGTCGAGACCATTCTGACCCATCTGCCGGTCAGCCGGACGGAGGCGCGCAAGCGTGCGCTCGATCTGCTCAAGGAGGTCGGCATCCCCGCCGCCGAGACGCGGATCGACCATTTCCCGTACCAGTTCTCCGGCGGCATGCGCCAGCGCGTCGTCATCGCGCTCGCGCTCTGCGCCGAGCCCTCGCTGATCATCGCCGACGAGCCGACGACCGCGCTCGACGTCTCGATCCAGGCGCAGATCACCACCTTGCTGAAGCGGCTCTGCCGCGAGCACGGCACGGCGATCATGCTGGTCACCCATGACATGGGCGTCATCGCCGAGACGGCCGACCGGGTCGCGGTGATGTATGCCGGCCGCATCGTCGAGATCGGCCCGGTCGAGGAGGTGACGCGCCGGCCGAGCCATCCTTACACGGCCGGCCTGATGGCCTCGATTCCGAGCGTCCATGTCCGCCACGAGCATCTCAACCAGATCGACGGCGCCATGCCGCGCCTCAACGCCATCCCGCCGGGCTGCGCCTTCAACCCGCGCTGCGGAAAGGCCGAGGATTTCTGCCGCAAGCACAAGCCCGGCCTGCCCGTGACCGGACATGCCGCAGCCTGCCATTTCCCCCTGAAGGAGGCGGCCCATGCTTGAACAGGCCACGACGCTCGCCCCCGTACAGTCTACGGGCGACGACATCATCCTCGATGTCGAGGCGGCCTGCTGCCGCTTCGACGTTTCGGCGCCGGCCCTGTCGCGGCTGTTCTCTGGGGAGACGCGGCGCATCCTGCGCGCGGTCGAGAGCGTCTCTTTCACCGTGAAGCGCGGCACCACCTTCAGCATCGTCGGCGAGTCCGGCTGCGGAAAATCGACGCTCGCCCGCATGGTCGTCGGCCTCCAGCGCCCGACCGAAGGCAAGCTGAGCTTCCGTGACATCCGTCGTGCCGACGGCACGATCGGCCCGCCGCGCGTGCAGATGATCTTCCAGGACCCCTATGCCTCGCTCAACCCGCGCTGGCGCGTCGGCGAGATCATCGCCGAGCCGATCCGCGAACTGAACCTGCGCGCCTACGAGGCGGCGATCCAGCAGCGTGTCGGCGACCTGCTGGAGACCGTCGGCCTGTCGCGCACCGATGCGAGCCGCTACCCGCATGCCTTCTCCGGTGGCCAGCGCCAGCGCATCTCGATCGCGCGTGCGCTTGCGACCGAAGCCGATTTCCTCGTCTGCGACGAGCCGACCTCGGCGCTCGACGTTTCCGTGCAGGCGCAGATCCTCAACCTGGTGGTCCGGCTGCAGAAGGAATTCGGGCTGACCTATCTCTTCATCAGCCACAACCTCTCGGTCGTCCGGCACATGTCGGACGATATCGCGATCATGTATCTCGGCCGCTTCGTCGAGGCGGGCCCGGCCGAGCAGGTCTTCACCAAGCCGCAGCACCCCTATACCCGCCTGTTGCTTGATACGATCCCCGATGTCGAGCGTCCGAACCGGGAGCGCCGGCCGATGTCCGGCGAGGTGCCGAGCCCGATCAGCCCGCCGGCCGGCTGCACCTTCAACCCGCGCTGCACCCAGGCCGCCGACCGGTGTCGCGTCGACCGGCCGGAGCTGCGGCAGTTGGGTGGCGTCGACGTGTCCTGCCACTTCGCCTGAGGTACAGGCGCAGCGGTTTCGCTCTGCATCCTTGTCATTCCGGGGCGCGCCGCAGGCGCGAACCCGGAACCCACGGCTGGGTGAGACAGTCGATGCGCGGTTGCCAGCGGCTCGCCCGATCGTGGGTTCCGGGTTCTTCGCTGCGCGAAGCCCCGGAATGACAAAGGTGCGCGCCAGCCTCAGTCGACCAGCGTCGCCTCAAGCGTGATCGGCGCCTTGAACAGTTTCGAGACCGGGCAGCCGGCCTTGGCCTTGTCGGCGAGCGACTGGAAGGTCGCCTGGTCGGCGCCGGGCACCTTGCCCTTCAGCGTCAGGTGGATCGCGGTGATCGCGTAGCCGTCATCGAGCTTGTCGAGCGTCACGCGCGCCGTGGTGTCGAGCGCATCAGCCTTGAGATTGGCTTCTCCCAGGACGAGGGAGAGCGCCATGGTGAAGCAAGCGGCATGCGCCGCGCCGATCAGCTCCTCGGGATTGCTGCCGGGCTTGCCCTCGAAACGGCTGGCGAAGCCATAAGGATAGGCGTCGAGCGCCTTCGTCTCGGTCGAGATCGTGCCCTTGCCGTCCTTGATGCCGCCTTCCCAATGGGCTGCGCCGGTCTTGTTGATCGCCATGATGCTGTCTCCCGTTCTGGTTGGATCGGTACTTTGCGGCTGGAACGCTACCCTTTGACAACGGTCCAGCGCGAGTCCGGTTCATCGTGACGACAAAGGCTCTGAATTGCCGTAAGGTCATCGCTCCGAACGCTGGAGGCTGTCATGACCGCATTCAACGCCGTTCGTTTCAAGGTGAAGCCGGGAATGGAGACCGCCTTCCTCGACGCTCACCGAAAGGTCGCCGAGGACTGGCCGGGCCTGCGGCATGCCAATATCATCGCGGCCGGTGAGGGGCGATACTGCATCATCGCCGAATGGGAGAGCTTCGAGGCGATGGTGGCGGCCCGCCCGCAGATGATCGCCACCCTCAACAGCTTCCGCCATACGCTCGACGATCTCGGCAACGGGCTCGGCGTCACCGATCCGATCGCCGGGTCGGTGGCCGTCTCGCTGAAATAGGGCATCGCCCGAACGCTCGCCGCAAAAGAAGAAGGCCCGCACCGATCGCTCGATGCGGGCCCATGGATTGGCCGGTGATCTGGCCGCTCAGCGGAACAGCGCCAGCGACTTCGACAGGGTGATCCAGACACCCCAGGCGATCGGCAGGCCGACCACGGCCCAGGCGAGCAGGGCCGGGCCGTTGAAGCCGCCCTTGCCGATGCCGTAGGAGCCGTAATGGGCCGTGGCGTCGACGCTCGCCGACCGCTTCTGCAGCGCTGCGACCTCGGCATCCTTCATGAACCATCTGGTCGCGACCGGGCGGATCAGCAGGTTGCAGAGGAATCCGAGCACCAGCATGCCGGCGAGGATGTACATGGTGCGGTCATAGACCTGCGCGCGCGGCACGCCGGCATTGATCTGCGCCTCGCGGATATAGTTCACCACGACAGGGCCGATGATGCCGGCGGTCGACCACGCCGTCAGCAGGCGGCCATGGATGGCGCCGACGAACTGCGTGCCGAACATGTCGGCGAGATAGGCCGGCACGGTGGCGAAACCGCCGCCATACATCGACAGGATGATGCAGAAGAAGCCGACGAAGAGCGCGAGCGACCCCGCATGCGCGGCCCAGGGCGAGAGCGCATAGAGCAGGATGCCGAGCCCGAAGAAGGTGGCATAGGTCAGCTTGCGGCCGAGCTTGTCCGAGAGCGAGGCCCAGAAGAAACGCCCGACGATGTTGAACAGCGAGAGCAGGCCGACGAAGGCCGCCGCGATCGTGGCGATCTGCGTCTTCTGCCCGGCATCGAGCGCGGCAAAGCCGATCTCCGGCTTGCCGATCAGCGAGCCCGCGAAGATCTCCTGCAGCATCGGCGAGGCCATGCCGAGCACGCCGATACCAGCCGAGACGTTGAGGCAGAGCACGGCCCAGATCAGCCAGAACTGCTTGGTCTTGTGCGCGTTCTGGAGATGGACATGCCCCGAGGTGATCATGGCGTTCTGCGTCGCCGGGGGTGTTCAACCTTCCGGTCGCCAGTTCGCCGGCGGCACGCGATAGCCAAAGGTGCCGGCCATCATGAAAACGAAATAGATCGCGGCCATCGCGACGAAGGTCTGCCAGACGCCGACCGAGGCGGGCGTCTTGAAGGTGTTCATCAGCATGTCGGCCAGCGGCGAGCCGATCATCGCGCCGCCGCCGAAACCCATGATCGCCATGCCGGTCGCCATGCCGCGTCGGTCCGGGAACCATTTCACCAGCGTCGAGACCGGCGAGATATAGCCGAGGCCGAGCCCGATGCCGCCGATCACGCCGGAGCCGACCCACATCATCCAGAGCTGATGCGTGTAGATGCCGAGCGCCGAGATCAAGAGGCCGCCGCACCAGCACAAGGTCGAGACGAAGGCCGCCTTGCGCGGGCCGACGCGCTCGAGCCAGCCGCCCCAGATCGCGGCCGAAGAGCCGAGGAAGACGAAGAACAGCGTGTACATCCAGCCGAGATCGGCGACCTTCCAATCGCAGGTCGTGGTGAACAGCGAGCCGATCAGGCCGACATCCGCCGCGCAGGCGACGGGCTTGGTGATGCCGATTGCCTGGCTCAGCGGCAGCCAGAACACCGAGAAGCCATAGGCCATGCCGATGCACAGATGGATGCATAGCGCGGCCGGCGGCACGAGCCAGCGGTTGAAGCCCGGCTTGGCGATAGTCCGTTCGCGGTCGAGCAGGCCGATGCCGCCCCCGATTGGTCCGATATCCTCTGCGACACTCATCCTCGGTATCCTTTCCCCATGGCTTCGCCGTTCGGGCCAGGTAGGATCCCAGCTCGTTGATGTCTTCTCGTCGCCGGCAAAACCGGCGTCTGGCTGCTAACCTCCGCGCCCCGGCCTGATCCGCGGCAGGGCTTGCCGCAGCAGGGGCGTGAGGTCCTCCGGCCGGTTGGCGAAGGCGGCGAGGAAGTCGCCGCGCATGCGTCCGGTCCAGAAGTGGTTGATATGGTCGGCGACCGAGGCGGCGGCCTCCGCCTCCGGATAGGCTCTGAAGAAATCGGCGATCTGCCCGGCCATGCGCCGGAGCTTCTCGACGTTCTCAGCGTGGTGATCGGTGGTCAGGCCAGCCTCCGTCATCGGGCGATCGTCTCAGGCTCTGGCGCCAGCGCCCCGGTGAAGACGATGCAGCCGTCGCGGCGCGCGACGGCGGCCAGCGTCAGGCCGAGATGCCGGGCCCGCTCGATCGCGAGCGAGGTCGGCGCGGATATCGCGACCAGCGTGCCGGCACCGAAGATCGCCGCCTTCTCGACCATCTCGAAGGAGGCGCGGCTGGTGACGAGCAGGAAGCCTTCGCTGGCATCCGCCCCGGAGCGGAGCCGTGCGCCGATCAGCTTGTCGAGCGCGTTATGGCGGCCGACATCCTCGCGCACGGCGAGGATCTCGCCGGAGGCATCGCACCAGGCGGCGCCATGAACCGCGCGTGTGAGCTGGTTCAGCGGCTGATGCTTGTCGAGCGCCATAAGCGCAGCCTCGATCGCCGCGGCGGATACGGCGCGCGAAGCCCGCGTCGCGGCATCGGCCATCGGGATTTCCTCGATGGTCTCGACCCCGCAGAGCCCGCAGGAGGTGCGGCCCGAGAGATTGCGCCGCCGCGCCAGATGCTCGCGGAAGCGGCCGGGCGCGAGCTCGATCGTGACGATGACGCCCTCGTCCTTCGGCTCGACGGCGACGGAGCGGATCTCGTCCGCGCCGCGCACGATGCCTTCGGTCAGGCTGAATCCGGTGACGAAATCCTCGAGGTCCGACGGGCTCGCCATCATCACCGCATAGGGCATGTTGCCGTAGACGATATTGATGGGGGTCTCGACCGCGACCTCGATCTCGCGCGCGGCCTCCTGCGCCGCGCCGAAGCGCAGCGGCTGCGCCGTGACGGCGGCCGAGGCCGGCGGCTGGGCTTCGCGGTTATTCCGCGGCATCGGGCAGGCGCTCCGCGATCCGGCGCAAGGTCACGTCCTCCTCGAAATTCTTCTCCTGCCAGGCGGAATAAGCGTTGGTGCGCCGGACCTCGACGGCGGTGACCTTGTATTCCGGGCAGTTCGTCGCCCAGTCCGAATAATCGGTGGTGATGACGTTGGCGCCGGTCTTGGCATGGTGGAAGGTCGTGTAGACCACGCCCGGCTGCATCCGCTCGGAGATCACGGCGCGGAGCGCGATATCGCCCGAGCGGCTGGCGAGCGCCACGAGATCGCCGTCGCGGATGCCGCGGCTCTCGGCGTCGAAGGCATGGATCTCCAGCACGTCCTCGTCATGCCAGGCGCCGTTCTCGGTGCGCCGCGTCTGCGCGCCGACATTGTATTGCGAGAGGATGCGGCCTGTCGTGAGCAGCAGCGGGAAGCGCGGTCCCGTCCGCTCGTCGGTCGGGACGTATTCCGTGATCATGAACTTGCCCTTGCCGCGCACGAAGCGGTCGACATGCATCAGGGGCGTACCGGTCGGAGCCTTGTCGTTGCAGGGCCACTGCACCGAGCCGAGCTTGTCCAGCTTGTCATAGGAAACCCCGGCGAAGCTCGGGGTCAGACGCGCGATCTCGTCCATGATCTCGCTGGGATGGCCGTAGCTCATCTCGTAGCCGAGGGCGCGGGCCAGATCGATCGTGACCTGCCACTCGTCCTTGCCGGCGAGCGGGGCCATCACCTGCCGGACGCGGTTGATGCGGCGCTCGGCATTGGTGAAGGTGCCGTCCTTCTCCAGGAAGGAGGCGCCCGGCAGGAAGACATGGGCGTATTTCGCCGTCTCGTTCAGGAAGATGTCCTGGATGACGACGCATTCCATCGAGGCCAGGCCCGCCGTGACGTGCTTGGTGTTCGGGTCGGACTGGGCGATGTCCTCGCCCTGGACATAGAGGCCCTTGAAGGTGCCGCCGACCGCCTCGTCCAGCATGTTGGTGATGCGCAGGCCCTGCTCGGGATCGAGCGGCACGCCCCAGAGCATCTCGAAGACCTGCCGGGTCGAGTCGTCGGAGACGTGGCGATAGCCCGAGAATTCGTGCGGGAACGAGCCCATGTCGCAGGAGCCCTGGACATTGTTCTGCCCGCGCAGCGGATTGATGCCGACGCCATCGCGCCCGATATTGCCGGTCGCCATGGCGAGATTGGCCATCGCCATCACAGTGGTCGAGCCCTGGCTGTGCTCGGTGACGCCGAGCCCGTAATAAATCGCGCCATTGCCGCCGGTGGCATAGAGCCGCGCCGCCGCGCGCACATCGGCCGCCGGCACGCCGGTATAGGCCTCGCTCACCTCAGGCGAGTTCTCCTCGCGGGCGACGAAGCGGGCCCAGTGCTCGAAATCGCCGAGATCGCAGCGCTCGCGGACATAGGCCTCGTCGATCAATCCTTCGGTGACGACGACATGGCTGAGCGCGTTGAGCAGCGCGACATTGGTGCCGGGCCTGAGCGGCAGGTGGTAATCCGCCTTCACATGCGGCGACTGCACCATGTCGATCTTGCGGGGATCGGCGACGATCAGGCGGGCGCCCTCGCGGATGCGCTTTTTCATGCGCGAGGCGAAGACCGGGTGCCCGTCGGTCGGGTTGGCGCCGATGACGAGGATGACGTCGGATTTGGCGACGGACTTGAAGTCCTGCGTGCCGGCCGAGGTGCCGAGCGTCGTCCGCAGGCCATAGCCGGTCGGCGAATGGCAGACGCGGGCGCAGGTATCGACATTGTTGTTGCGGAAGGCGGCGCGCACCAGCTTCTGGACGAGGAAGACCTCCTCGTTGGTGCAGCGCGACGAGGTGATCGCGCCGACCGATTCACGGCCATATTTGACCTGGATGCGCTTGAACTCGGAAGCCGCGTAGTTGATCGCCTCTTCCCATGAGACTTCGCGCCACGGGTCCGTGATCTTCGCACGGATCATCGGCTTGGTCATGCGGTCGGTATGGGTCGCATAGCCCCAGGCGAAGCGGCCCTTGACGCAGCTATGGCCCTCGTTGGCCTTGCCGTCCTTGTACGGCACCATGCGGATGACGCGGTCGCCCTGCATCTCGGCCTTGAACGAGCAGCCGACGCCGCAATAGGCGCAGGTCGTGACCACCGAATGCTCGGGCTGGCCATACTCGATGACCTTGTTCTCCATCAGCGTCGCGGTCGGGCAGGCCTGCACGCAGGCGCCGCAGGAGACGCATTCGGATCCCAGGAAATCGGTCGGCCCTGCCGTGACGCGCGAGTCGAAGCCGCGGCCGGTGATCGTCAGCGCGAAGGTGCCCTGCACCTCCTCGCAGGCGCGCACGCAGCGATTGCAGACGATGCATTTCGACGGGTCGTAGGTGAAATAGGGGTTGGAGGTGTCCTTCGCGAGCCAGTTCTCGTTGGCGAGCCCGTCTGGCCCCTTGGCGAAGACGTGGTTCTCGCCCTCGTAGCCGTAGCGGACCTCGCGCAGGCCGACGGCGCCGGCCATGTCCTGCAATTCGCAGTCGCCATTGGCCGAGCAGGTCAGGCAGTCCAGCGGGTGGTCGGAGATGTAGAGCTCCATCACGCCCTTGCGTAAGGACGAGAGGTTCTCCGTCTGGGTGCGGACGACCATGCCCTCTTCGGCCGGAGTCGTGCAGGAGGCCGGTGTGCCGCGACGCCCCTCGATCTCGACGAGACAGAGCCGGCAGGAGCCGAAAGGCTCGAGCGAGTCGGTGGCGCAGAGCTTGGGGATCTTGGTGCCCAGGCTCATCGCCGCCGCCATCACCGAGGTGCCGGCCGGCACCGTGACGCTCTGGCCGTCGATGGTCAGCGTCACCGTCTTCTCGGAGAGACGGATCGGCGTACCGTAGTCGATTTCCTTGATCAGGGCCATCTCAGCCTCCTCACTCGGCCGCCAGAGGCAGCGGAGGACGGTCGAAATCCTCGGGGAAATGGTTGAGCGCGCTCAATACCGGCATGGGTGTCAGGCCACCCATCGCGCAGAGCGATGCGTCGGTCATCAGCTTCGAGAGATCGCGCAGCACGGCGATGTTCTTGGGAACCTCGGTGCCGGCGATGATGCGGTCCATCGTCTCGACGCCGCGCGTCGCGCCGATCCGGCAGGGCGTGCACTTGCCGCAGCTTTCCTTGGCGCAGAATTCGAAGGCGAAGCGGGCCTGCCTGGCCATGTCGACGCTGTCATCGAACACGACGATGCCGCCATGGCCGAGCATCGCGCGCATGGATGCGAGCGCCTCGTAATCCATCTGCACGTCGAGCTGCCCGGCCGTGAGATAGGCGCCGAGCGGCCCGCCGACCTGCACGGCCCGGATCGGCCGGCCCGAGAGGGTACCGCCGCCCATATCCTCGATGATCTCGCGGAGCGAGATGCCGAAGGCGAGCTCGATCAGCCCGCCGCGTTTGACATTGCCGCCTAGCTGGATCGGCAGCGTGCCGCGCGAGCGGCCCATGCCGTAATCCGCATAGGCCTGAGCGCCATGATCGAGAATCCACGGCACGGCCGCGAAGGAGAGCACGTTGTTGACGATGGTCGGCTTGCCGAACAACCCCTGCAACGCCGGCAGCGGCGGCTTGGCGCGGACGATGGCGCGCTTGCCTTCGAGGCTCTCCAGCAGCGAGGTTTCCTCGCCGCAGATATAGGCGCCGGCCCCGAGCCTCACTTCCAGATGGAACGCCTGCTGCGAGCCCATCACCGAGGCGCCGATCATCCCGGCGGCCTCGGCCTTCAGGATGGCGCGCTGGAGCGTGCGATGGGCGTGCGGGTATTCGGAGCGGAGGTAGATGTAGCCGCGCGTCGCGCCGACCGCGATCGCGGCGATCGTCATGCCCTCGATCACGAGATAGGGGTCGCCTTCGAACAGCATGCGATCGGCGAAGGTGCCGCTATCGCCCTCGTCGGCATTGCAGACGATATACTTCTGCTCGGCTTTCGCGTCGTGGACGGTCTTCCACTTGATGCCGGTCGGGAAACCGGCGCCGCCCCGACCGCGCAGGCCCGATGCCTTCACCGCCTCGACGATCTCGCCGCCGGTGAGGGCAAGCGCCTTCTCCAGCCCCTTGAAGCCGCCATGGGCGCGGTAATCGGCGATCGAGAGCGGGTCGATGACGCCGACGCGCTCGAAGGTGAGGCGCTGCTGGCGCTTCATCCAGTCGAGTTCGACGGTCTTGCCGAGGAGCAACGCATGGGCGCCGCCGGAGAGGAAGCCGGTGTCGAATAGCGCGGCGACGTCCTTCGCCGCGATCGGCCCATAAGCGATCCGGCCCTCGGCCGTCTCGACCTCGACCATCGGCTCCAGCCAGAGCATGCCGCGCGAACCATTGCGGACGATCTCGATGGAAAGCCCGCGCGCCGCCGCCTCGCTGGCGATGGCCTGCGCGACGGCTTCCGCGCCGACCGACAGGGCGGCGGCGTCGACGGGAACGAAGATGCGGATGGCGCTCATGAATGCGCTCTTCCGTGTTGGCAGAGCAAGGCGATGCGGGCGGCATCGACGCGCCCGATCAATTCGCCATCGACCAGGGCGGAGGGCCCGAGCGCGCAATTGCCCAGACAATACACCGTTTCGACGATGGCGTCGCCGGCATGGTCGTCGTCGACCGCGATGCCATGCTTGGCGGAGAGTTCATCGACGACCGTTTCGCAGCCCAAGGCCTGACAGGCCTCGGCCCGGCAGAGCTTGATCGTGCGGGCCGGCTGCGGAGCGGTCTTGAAGTCGTGATAGAAGGAGATCGCGCCATGGACCTCGGCCCGCGACAGGTTCAGCACCTCGGCGATCAACGGCACGGCCTGCGGATCGACATAGCCGAACTCGTCCTGAAGCGCGTGCAGCATCGGCAGCGTGGCGCCTTCCAGATGCGCCAGCCCCGCGACGATCATGCGTGCGCTGTCCTGATCCCAGGCCGGGTAACCCGCCATCTTTCCTCCATAGGCCCGGTTCGCCGGGCGCTCGTTAAGGGAAGGGTGGTTGAAACTGGAATGATTTCAAATCGTTTCTTTCGAAGGCGTGATAGGTTTTAGCTATCAACATACGCGATGAGAGGCCGCCATCGCTTCATGGCCAGTGCGTCACGCCTCGAAAGTTTCGTGTTGGGGTCGTTTTGCGCTGCACAATGCCGCATTGCTTCTACGACGATAGGCGAAGACTATCGTACGATCGGGCGCCGCGGCAGTCCGGCATCGGTCACGGGCTTCGTCATCATCAGGAGGTTGCGCGCCAGCGGTGCCACCGGCTGCCGGTCCGCCACGATCAGCCCGATCGTGCGCTGGGCCTCCGGCTCGACCAGCGACAGCGCCCTCGTGCCGAGCGGCACGCCGAAGAATTCCAGCAATTGCAGCGAGACGATGCTGGCGACGCCCTGGATGCCGGCATGCGAGCAGAGATTGAAGATCGAGTTGGTCTCGATCATCGGCCGGGGCGCGGTGCCGACCGAGCGGAAGATGCCGTCGATGATGCGCCGGTTCTGCATGTCGCCGGTGAGCAGGCAGAGCTTCTGCTCGGCCGCTTCCGCCCAGGTGATGGTGTCGCGCGCGCCGAACGGCCCGTCCTCGCGCGTCAGCAGCACATAGGATTCCTGATAGATCGGCTTGGAGATCACCCGGTCGAGCGGCTCGTTGTCGAGATAGGTCAGCCCGACATCGAGCTCGAAATCGTCGATGCCCTGCTGGATCTCCTGCGAGGTCAGCGACAGCACGGTCAGCGACACCGCAGGATAGCGCTCCGAGAAGGGCGCGGTGATATGGGCGATCATCGGCAGCGCGGTCGGGATCGCGCCGAGCCGGATGCGGCCGGAGACGCCCTCGCGCAGTTCGGCGATCGAATCCTTCATCACCTCGGCCTCGGCCAGGATGCGCCGCGCATGGGCGAGCACGACCTCGCCCTCCTTGGTGAAGCCCTGGAAGCGCCGCCCGCGCTCGACGATCATCACGCCAAGCTCCTCCTCGAGCTGCCCGATCGCGGCCGAAAGCGTCGGCTGCGAGACATGGCAGGCCTCGGCCGCGCGGCGGAAATGCTTCTCGCGGGCGAGCGCGTCGAGATAGACCAGCTGGCGAATGATCATGGCGTCGGCTCAGAGGCGGCCGAGAGCGCCGCGCGCCCGAGCATCGGCAGCTTGCGCGGGCGATGCAAGCGGCGCGGTTGCATTCCTGCAAACAGCCTGTTGCTGGCGGGGCAACGCCTGGAGAATTGCGCTGCGGCAATCCCGACCCTAACTCCCGGAGGCCGGGATGGCCGGCAGGCAAAAGGCTGCGTCGCGGCCTCGGGATGATCATGGCACAGGAACTGGAATTCGGGCTCGACACCTTCGGCGACGTCACTCATGGGGCGGATGGCAAGCCGCTGCCGCATGCGCAGGTGATCCGCAATCTCGTCGACGAAGCCGTCCTGGCCGACGAGATCGGCATCGATTTCATCGGCGTCGGCGAGCATCATCGTGCTGATTTCGCGGTGTCCTCGCCGGAGACGGTGCTGGCCGGCATGGCGACACGCACCAGCCGGATCAAGCTCGGCTCGGCCGTGACCGTGCTGAGCTCGGACGATCCGATCCGCGTCTTCCAGCGCTTCGCGACGGTCGATGCGCTCTCGAACGGGCGGGCCGAGGTCATCCTGGGCCGAGGCTCCTTCACCGAATCCTTCCCGCTCTTCGGTCTCGACCTGCGCGACTACGAGAAGCTGTTCGAGGAGAAGCTCGACCTCTTCGCCGGACTGCTGCCGCAGGAACCCCTGACCTGGCAGGGCTCGATCCGCCCGCCGCTCAAGGACCAGCTCGTCTATCCGCCGGTCGAGAACGGCCCGCTCAAGACCTGGATCGGCGTCGGCGGCAGCCCGGAATCGGTGGTGCGGGCCGTGCGCTACGACCTGCCGCTGATGCTCGCCATCATCGGCGGCGATCCGCTGCGCTTCAAGCCGTTCGTGGACCTGTACCACCGCGCCTATGGCCAGATCGGCAAGCCGGCCAAGCCCGTCGGCGTGCACTCGCCGGGCTATGTCGCGGCGACCGACGAGCAGGCGAAGGAGGAATTCTTCCCGGCCTTCAAGCAGATGCGTGACCGCATCGGCGCCGAGCGCGGCTGGCCGCCGATGGGCCGCGACGAGTTCGAGCAGGAGGTCGCGCGCGGCTCGCTCTATCTCGGTTCGCCCGAGACGGTGGCCCGCAAGATCGCCGCGACAGCCAAGGGGCTGGGCATCGCCCGGTTCCAATTGAAGTACAGCGCCGGGCCGCTGGAGCATGAGAAGGCGATGGAGTGTATCCGGCTCTATGGCGAGAAGGTCGTGCCGCTGGTGCGGGAGATACTGGCTTGAAAGCCTCACACCGTAGCGCTCCGTTCGAGGTCATCCCGGGCGGAGCGCAGCGGAGACCCGGGATCCATGCCGGAACCTTCTTCGGAAGCGCTCCGGAATGGATCCCGGATCGGCGCGGCTACGCCGCTTGTCCGGGATGACCGCGCGGGTGGTTGAGGTTGGAGCGCTCAGGGTGCCTTCAGCGGATCGACCGACAGCGTCCGCTTCAGCGCCCTCAAGCCGAACGTCGTCCGCGTCTGCCGGACGCCGGGAATGCGGTAGATCGTGCCGCGTAGGAAGCGCTCGTAATGGTCGGTGCCGCTGACCACCACCTTGGCGAGATAGTCGTATTCGCCAGTGACCAGATGCGCCTCGACCACCTCCGGCGCCCGGCTCAGCGCCTCGCCGCACTGGTCCAGAACCTGATCGTCATGCTTGTCGAGCGTGATCTCGACGAAGACGATATTGTTGTAGCCGAGCGCCTTGTGGTCGAGCAGCGCGACATATTTCTCGATCGCGCCGGACTCCTCCAATCGCTTCACTCGTGTCCAGCACGGGGAGGGTGAAAGCCCGACCTTCTCGGCCAGCGCCTGCGTCGTCAATCGCCCGTCATCCCGCAACGCAGCGAGAATCTTGCGATCGATCAGATCGAGAGCAGGACCATTCTGGCTCTTTTTGTTCATCGGGAAATCATTCTGGATATATCGGATAAGGCAGATGTTTCTTCTGCCTGATTTCGCCCTTGCCGGCAAATTCGGAATGAACCTCCGAACCGTCCCCGCTAGCGTTGGTTGCAAGGGGAACGATCGCCGGCCTGCTATGCGTCTTGCCGCATCTCTGAAGAGCGTCACAGGCGCTTGCGGGATGCGCGCGAAGGCGGAATGCTGGCGGTGTCAGGGATGGAGGCGCTCATGAGCAGCGACAAGTCAGGCCAGGCGCCGGCAGCAACCCAGCCACTGCAGTTCCATGTTCCCAAACCGGCGAGCCGCCCGGGCGAGAAGCCGGACTTCTCCCATGTCGTGATCCCGAAGGCCGGCTCCGTCGCGCGGCCGCCGGTCGATGTCGATCCCAAGGACATTCGCGACCTCGCCTACTCGATCATCCGCGTGCTCAACCGTGAGGGCGAGGCGGTTGGCCCCTGGGTGCCCGATCTCTCGCATGACGATCTGATCCGCGGCTTGCGCCATATGATGACGCTGCGCACCTTCGACGGGCGCATGCAGATGGCGCAGCGCCAGGGCAAGACCTCGTTCTACATGCAGCACACGGGCGAGGAGGCGGTGAGCTGCGCCTTCCGCATCGCGCTCCAGCCCGGCGACATGAACTTCCCGACCTATCGTCAGGCCGGCCTGCTGATCGCCCACGACTACCCGCTCGTCGACATGATGTGCCAGATCTACTCGAACGAGCGCGACCCGATGAAGGGCCGGCAATTGCCGGTGATGTACTCGTCGAAGGAGCACGGCTTCTTCTCGATCTCCGGCAATCTCGCGACGCAATACGTGCAAGCCGTCGGCTGGGCGATGGCCTCGGCGATCAAGAACGACACCCGCATCGCCGCTGCCTGGATCGGCGACGGCTCGACGGCGGAATCGGATTTCCACGCGGCGCTCGTCTTCGCCTCGACCTACAAGGCGCCGGTCGTCCTCAACGTCGTCAACAACCAGTGGGCGATCTCGACCTTCCAGGGCATCGCGCGCGGCGGTTCCGGCACGTTTGCCGCAAGAGGTCTCGGCTTCGGCATTCCGGCGCTGCGCGTCGACGGCAACGACTACCTCGCGGTCTATGCGGTCGCGCAATGGGCGGTCGAGCGCGCCCGCCGCAATCTCGGTCCGACGCTGGTCGAATACGTCACCTATCGCGCCGGCGCCCATTCCACCTCGGACGACCCCTCCGCCTATCGCCCCAAGCATGAGTCCGATGACTGGCCGCTGGGCGACCCGCTGATCCGCCTGAAGCAGCACCTGATCGCGGTCGGTGCCTGGTCGGAGGAACGCCACAAGCAGGCGGAGGCCGAGATCCTCGCCACCGTCATCGCCGCGCAGAAGGAGGCCGAGAGCTTCGGCACGCTGCATTCCGGCGGTAAGCCCTCGGCGCGCGACATCTTTGAGGACGTCTATGCCGAGCTGCCGCCGCATCTGCGCCGCCAGCGCCAGCAGATCGGAGTCTGACGCGATGGCACGCATGACGATGATCGAGGCGATCCGCTCCGCGATGGATGTCTCCATGGGCCGCGACGACGATGTCGTGGTCTTCGGCGAGGATGTCGGCTTCTTCGGCGGCGTCTTCCGCTGCACTCACGGGCTCCAGCAGAAATACGGGATGTCGCGCTGCTTCGACGCGCCGATCAGCGAGGCCGGCATCGTCGGTACGGCGATCGGCATGGCGGCCTATGGCCTGAAACCCTGCATCGAGATCCAGTTCGCCGACTACATGTACCCGGCCTATGATCAGATCGTCTCCGAGGCCGCCCGCCTGCGCTACCGCTCGGCCGGCGACTTCACCTGCCCGATGGTGATCCGCATGCCGACCGGCGGCGGCATCTTCGGCGGCCAGACCCATAGCCAGAGCCCGGAAGCGCTCTTCACCCATGTCTCCGGCCTGAAGACGATCGTTCCGTCCAACCCCTATGACGCCAAGGGCCTGCTGATCGCGGCGATCGAGGACCCGGATCCGGTGATCTTCCTCGAGCCGAAGCGGCTCTATAACGGCCCCTTCGACGGCCATCACGACAGGCCCGTCACGGCCTGGTCGAAGCATGAGCTCGCCGAGGTGCCGGAGGGCCATTACACCGTGCCGCTCGGCAAGGCGGTGACGCGGCGCGAGGGCTCGGCCGTCACCATCCTCGCCTATGGCACGATGGTCCATGTCGCGCTGGCGGCCGCCGAGGACACCGGCATCGACGCCGAGGTCATCGACCTGCGCACCCTCGTACCGCTCGATCTCGAAGCGATCCTGGCCTCTGTCCAGAAGACTGGCCGCTGCATCGTGCTGCACGAGGCGACGCTGACGTCGGGCTTCGGCGGCGAACTCGCTGCCTTGGTCCAGGAGCACTGCTTCTACCATCTGGAGGCGCCGGTGATGCGCGTCACTGGCTGGGACACGCCCTATCCGCATGCGCAGGAATGGGACTATTTCCCCGGCCCCGCCCGCCTTGGACAGGCGCTGCTAGATATCATGGAGGCACGCTGATGGCCGAGCGCATCATCAAGCTGCCGGATGTCGGCGAAGGCATCGCGGAAGCGGAACTCGTCGAGTGGCACGTCAAGGTCGGCGACATCGTCCGCGAGGACGATCTGCTCGCCGCCGTGATGACGGACAAGGCGACGGTGGAGATTCCCTCGCCGGTCGAGGGCGAGGTCACCTGGGTCGGTGCCGAGGTCGGCGACACCGTCGCGATCGGCTCGGCCATCGTGAAGCTGAAGGTCGCGGGCGAAGGTGCCGCGGCTGAGGAACCTACAGAGGAAGCGCTGGCCGAAAAGCCGGCGCCGGCTCCCGCCGCGCCGCCCAAGGCCGAAAAGCCTGCCGCGCCGGCTGCTCCTGCCAAGCTGGCCGTGTCGCCTCCGCCGCCGAAGCCGGCGCGTGCCGACGCTGCTCCCGCCCAGCGCCGTGCGCCGGGCGAGAAGCCGCTCGCTTCGCCGGCCGTGCGCCTGAAGGCCCGCGAGGCAGGGATCGACCTGCGCCAGGTCCAGGGCACGGGCCCCGCCGGCCGCATCACGCATCAAGATATCGACGCCTTCCTGCTGCGCGGCCCGGAGCCGACCCGTGGCGGCGGGCTCGTCGAGCAGAGCGCCGTCACCGAGGTCAAGGTCGTCGGCCTGCGCCGCCGCATCGCCGAGAAGATGGCGCTGTCGAAGTCGCGCATCCCGCACATCACCATCGTCGAGGAGATCAACGTCTCGCCGCTGGAGGACCTGCGCGCGACGCTCAACAAGAAGCCGACGCCGGAGCGGCCGAAGCTGACGCTGCTGCCCTTCCTGATGCGCGCCATGGTCAAGGCGCTCGCCGAGCAGCCGGCGCTGAACGCGCTCTATGACGACGATGCCGGGATCGTGCGCCAGCATGCCGCGATCAATATCGGCATCGCCACGCAGACGCCGACCGGCCTGATCGTGCCGGTGGTCAAGCATGCCGAGGCGCGAGACCTCTGGGGTTGCGGGATCGAACTCGCCCGCCTCGCCGAGCGCGGCCGCGACGGCACCGCGACGCGCGACGAATTGACCGGCTCGACCATCACCATCACCTCGCTCGGCGCGCTCGGCGGCATCGCGACGACGCCGGTGATCAACTATCCGGAAGTCGCCATCGTCGGCGTCAACAAGATGGTCGTGCGCCCGGTCTGGGACGGCACCACCTTCGTGCCGCGCAAGATGATGAACCTCTCCTCCAGCTTCGACCACCGCGTCATCGATGGCTGGGACGCCGCCGTCTTCGTGCAGCGGCTGAAGGAGCTGCTGGAGAACCCGGCCACGCTCTTCGTGGATATGTGAGGAGCGTGCCATGACCGAAATCACCTGCAAGCTCCTCGTCATCGGCGCTGGCCCCGGCGGCTATGTCTGCGCCATCCGCGCCGGCCAGCTCGGCATCGACACCGTCATCGTCGAGAGCACCAAGCTCGGCGGCTCCTGCCTCAATGTCGGCTGCATCCCTTCCAAGGCGATGATCCATGTCGCCGAGGAGTTCGAGAAGGCGGCGGAAGCCGCCGCCGGCAAGACGCCCTTCGGCCTGACCGCGGCCGAGCCGAAGCTCGACCTGAAACAGGCCGTGGCCTGGAAGGACGGCATCGTCCAGCGCCTCAACAACGGCGTCGCCGGCCTGCTGCGCAAGGCCAAGGTCAAGATCGTCCATGGCAAGGCCCGCTTCCGCGACGGCAAGACGGTCGTCGTCGAGACCGAGACCGGTCCGAAGACGATCCAGGCCGAGGCCATCGTCATCGCGACCGGCTCCGCCCCGGTCGAATTGTCCTTCCTGCCCTTCGGCGGGAACGTGATCTCTTCGACCGGTGCGCTGGCTCTGACCGAAGTGCCGAAGCGTCTCGTCGTGGTCGGCGGCGGCTATATCGGGTTGGAGCTCGGCACCGCCTTCGCCAAGCTCGGTGCAAAGGTCACGGTCGTCGAGGCGCAGGACAAGATCCTGCCGCTCTACGATGCGGAACTGACCGGCCCGATCTCCAAGCGCTTGACCGCGCTCGGCGTCGAGGTGCTGCTAGGGGCCAAGGCGCTCGGGCCTACGCCCAAGGGCGACGGCCTGCGCATCGAGACGGCCGATGGCAAGGAGCGCAGCCTGCCCGCCGACAAGATCCTGGTCACGGTCGGCCGCAAGCCGGTCACCGACGGTCTCGGGCTTGAGAACCTCGTGCTCGACATGGATGGGCGCTTCATCCGCATCGGCGAGCGTTGCGAGACCGCGATGCGCGGCATCTACGCCATCGGCGACGTCACCGGCGAGCCGATGCTGGCCCATCGCGCCATGGCGCAGGGCGAGATGGTGGCGGAGATCGTCGCCGGCCTGCCGCGCGCCTGGGACAAGCGCGGCATCGCGGCGATCTGCTTCACCGATCCCGAGATCGTCTCGGTCGGCCTCTCGCCCGATGAAGCCAAGCGCGCCGACCACGAGCTGAAGATCGGCCAGTTCCCCTTCGCCGCCAATGGCCGGGCCATGACCCGCCATGGCGAGGCCGGCTTCGTGCGCGTCGTCGCTCAGGCCGGCAGCGAACTGGTGCTCGGCATCCAGGCGGTAGGGCAGGGCGTCTCGGAATTGTCGGCGGCCTTTGGCCTCGCCATCGAGATGGGCGCGACACTGCAGGACATCGCCGGCACGATCCACGCCCATCCCACGTTGGGCGAGGCCTTCCCGGAGGCCGCGATGAAGGCGCTGGGCCACGCGCTGCACATCTGAGGCTGCCCGCGACCGATCCGCGCAGGCAGTCGGCTATGATGCATACAATCTTGACATTGTCTGCATCGAGGGCGATCTGAGGGGCGACGCCGAATGAACGGCGCCGTCCTGAGGAGATAATTCCATGTCCGGCGAGCACTGGCCGCCACTCTCTCCGCTCAAGACCGGCCTGCGCGGCCGCTGCCCGCGCTGCGGGCAGGGCAAGATGTTCGAGGGCTTCCTGAAGCTGAAGCCGAAATGCGAGAATTGCGGCCTGGATTATGCTTTCGCCGATCCCGCGGATGGCCCGGCCTTCTTCGTGATGATGTTCCTCTGCATCCCGGCGGTGGCGTTTCCGCTCTGGCTGGAGCTGGCCTACAACCCGCCGACCTGGGTGCATCTGGTCACGACGCTGCCGCTGATCCTGCTGACCTGCATCCCGCCCTTGCAGCCGCTCAAGGGCTGGCTGATCGCCTCGCAATATTTCCACAAGGCCGAGGAAGGCCGGCTCGCGCGTCCGACGCCGCAGGATAAGCCGGTCACCTCGAACTGACGCTGTCGGGCGCGCTCAGCCTCCGTCGCGGATCAATCCGGCGAGCAGGCCGAGCGCTTCCGCCAATCGCGCCCGTTCCGGAATCGCGCCGAGCGCGATCCGGATCGCATCCGGTGCCACGCCGCCCGTGTTGAAGGCATCGGCGGCCATCACGCCGAGGCCAGCGTCGCGAGCGCGTTCAATTAATCGGTTCCGCTCCCAATACGCGGGCAGAGGCTGCCAGACATGCAGGGCATGCGGATGAGCCTGCATCGTTGCGGGCAGGATGTCCCGCGCCAGCGATTGCCGTTCAGCCGCCTCGCGCCGGACGCCGTCGAGCAGGTCCTTTGCCGCGCCAATCCTGATCCAGTGCGCGGCGAGCGCCGTCATCAAGGGCGCGGGCATCAGGGCGGTCGCCCGCAACGCGGCAAGATAGGGGGCGCTGTCGGTTCCTTCCGGCATGACGACGAAGGCCGTTCGCAGGCCGGGCGTCAGCACTTTCGACAAGGTCGCGACATGCCATGTCCGCTCCGGCGCTAGCGCCGCCAGCGGCACGGGCGCATCGCCGGCGAGCAGGCTGTAGGGATCGTCCTCGATCAGGATGAGATCGCGACGGCGGGCGACGGCAACGAGCTCCTCTCGGCGCCGCGCCGGAATGGTGATGCAGGTCGGATTCTGCAGCGTCGGCGTCAACGCGAAAAGCTTCGCGCCATGCCGGCTCGCGGCCTCGTCGAGCGCGTCAGGCAACGGACCGTCTTCATCGCTGGCGACGGGCGCGATCGTCAGGCCCCGCTGCCGCGCCGCACCGATAAGGCCGGGATAGGTAAGCGGCTCCATCAGGACCGTGTCGCCCGGCCGGGCCAGCAGAGAGAGCAGGGCGTTGAGACTGGTCTGCGCACCGGGCACGACGGCGATGCGCGGCGGCGGAACTGTCCCCATCAGCGGCGCCAACCATGCAGCGCCGGCCGCGCGCTCGGCCAGCGAACCTGCGCCGCCATGATAGTTCATCAATTGATCGGCATCGCTGCGCGCCAGGATTTCGGCGATGCCGCGCTGCATCAGCTCGCCGAGCCGCAGGCCCTTCGGCGCGGGCGGGATGGTCATGCTGAGATCGAGCGCCGGCCCCTCCTGCTCCTGCCGGGCGGAGATAAACGAACCGCGCCCCGTCACGGCGTCGATCAAGCCGCGCTCGCGCGCCTCGCCGAAGGCGCGGGTCACCGTGGTAAGGTCGACCGCGAGATGCTCGGCGAGCCGGCGCTGCGGCGGCAAACGATCGCCCGGCCGCAGCAATCCGCTCGCGACGGCCTGTTCAAGCTGTGCGACGATCTGCAGGTAGCGCGGTCCCGCCGTCGGATCGAGCCGGCTGGTCCATGTGAGTGCCTCGTCGCTGTCGGCCATAGCCAACTCAAATTCCATACATTCGTTGGATTGTAGGTATCGCATAGCGCGGCCTGGGCGTTCGCGCCAGAGGCATGCCATCGCTGCCATCCGCATTCGCGGAGATGCCGGTGGTGGCGGGCGTCCTCTCCTGTCATAGAGCGGTTTCAGCCGGGACCGGAGACAGGGCATGGCACGCCTGCGCCTCGATGCGCTCGATCGCAAGATCATCGCGGAATTGCAGATCAATTCGCGCCTTTCGGTGCAGGATCTGGCCGAGCGCGTGGGGCTCTCCGCCTCGCCCTGCGCGCGCCGCATCCGCATCCTGGAGGAGGCCGGCGTCATCACCGGCTATGCCGCGATCATCGACCAGACCAAGGTCGGCCTGCCCATCAGCGTCTTCGTCTCGATCAAGCTGGAGCGCCAGCGCGAGGATGAACTCGACCGCTTCTCGCAGGCCGTGGCGCGCTGGCCCGAGGTGGTCGACTGCTATTTGATGACCGGCCAGCGCGACTATCTGTTGCGCATCGTCGTGCGCGACCTGCCGGCCTATGAGCGCTTCCTCAAGGACAAGCTCACCCGCCTCGACGGCGTCGCCTCGATCGAGACGAGCTTCGCGCTGGGGCAGGTGAAGCGCTCCAGTGCGCTTCCGATCGCGGCGGTGCCGGAGGAGGATTGATGGCGACGGAGCGGCCTACCGCTCCGCCGAAGCGGCCCAGATATTGATCCCGCCATCGACGGCATGCCTGTCGATCGCTGCCAGCTCCTCAGCCGAAAAATCCGGGTTCTTCAGCGCTGCGACGCAGTCAGTCACCTGCTCCGGCCGGCTTGCACCGATCAGCGCCGAGGTGACACGCCCGCCGCGCAGCACCCAGGCGATCGCCATCTGGGCGAGGCTCTGGCCGCGCGCCGCCGCGATCTCGTTCAGCGCGGCGATGCTCTTGAGATTGGCCTCGCTCAGGAAGCCGTCGCGGAAGGAGGGGGCCTTCTTGTCGGCGCGGCTGCCCGCCGGCACGCCCTTCAGGTATTTGTCGGTCAGCATGCCCTGCGCCAGCGGCGAGAACACGATCGAGCCGATGCCCTCCGCGTCGAGCGTATCCAGCAGGCCGTCCTGCTCGATCCAGCGATTGAGCATCGAATAGCTCGGCTGGTGGATCAGGCAGGGCGTGCCGAGCCGGCGCAGGATCGCGGCCGCCTCCTGCGTGCGCTTCGCATTGTAGGAGGAGAGCCCGACATAGAGCGCCTTGCCCTGGCGCACGATGGCGTCGAGCGCGCCCATCGTCTCCTCCAGAGGTGTGTTCGGGTCGAAGCGGTGCGAATAGAAGATGTCGACATGGTCGAGCTTCATCCGCTTCAGGCTCTGGTCGAGGCTGGAGATCAGGTATTTGCGGCTGCCCCATTCGCCATAGGGGCCGGGCCACATTCGGTAGCCGGCCTTGGTCGAGATCACGAGTTCGTCGCGATAACCGGCGAAGTCCTGTTGGAGGATTTCGCCGAAGGCGGTCTCGGCCGAGCCGGGCGGCGGGCCGTAGTTGTTGGCGAGGTCGAAATGGGTGATGCCGAGATCGAAGGCCGTGCGGCAGATCTCGCGCATGTTGGCGTGTTGGCCGGTCTCGCCGAAATTCTGCCAGAGGCCGAGCGAGAGCGCGGGCAATTGCAGTCCGCTGCGGCCGCAGCGGTTATAGCGCATCGCGTCATAGCGGTTCGGATTGACCATGGCTCAAGCCTCTCAATCGATTGAAACGGGCATAAAATGAAGGCCCGGTGGCGTTTGGTCCACCGGGCCTCGCTGTCGTCAGATCGCGATCCGGTCAGGCCGCGGCGTAGCCGACCGTGCCCTTGATCTCCAGGAACTCCTCGAGGCCGAAATCGGCGTATTCGCGGCCGTTGCCGGACTGCTTGTAGCCGCCGAAGGGCGCGCCGGCGTCCCATGCCGGGTAGTTGATGTAGACATTGCCCGAGCGCATCTGCGCCGCGATGCCGCGAGCGCGCTCCTGCGAGCCGGACTGGACATAGGAGGCCAGGCCGTAAGGCGTGTCGTTGGCGCGCGAGACCACCTCGTCGTCGCTCTTGTAGGGCAGGATCGACAGCACGGGGCCGAAGATCTCCTCGCGGGCGATCGTCATGTCGTCGGTCACGCCGCCGAACACGGTCGGGCGGACATAGTAGCCGCGGTTCAGGCCTTCCGGACGGCCCGTGCCGCCGGTGACCAGCGTCGCGCCTTCCTTGATGCCGGCCTCGATCAGGCGCTGGATCTTCTCGTACTGGACCTCGCTGACGACCGGGCCGAGGAAGACGCCATCCGCCGAGGGAGCACCGACCTTGAGCGGCTCGGCCACCTGCTTGGCGATGGCGAGCGCCTCCTCATGCAGCTTCTCCGGCACGAACATCCGGGTCGGCGCGTTGCAGGACTGGCCGGAATTGCGCATCACGCTCTCGACGCCGAGCTTCACCGACTTCTTCAGGTCGGCATCATCCAGGATGATGTTGGCCGACTTGCCGCCGAGCTCCTGATGCACGCGCTTGACGGTGTCCGCCGCCGCCTTGGCGACGAGGATGCCGGCCCGCGTCGAGCCAGTGAAGGAGACCATGTCGACGCCGGGATGGCGCGAGATCGCTTCGCCGACCGTCGGGCCGTCGCCGTTGACGAGATTGAACACGCCCTTCGGCACGCCGGCCTCTTCCATCGCTTCGGCGAAGATGATGGCGTTGAGCGGCGCGATCTCGGAGGGCTTCAGCACCATGGTGCAGCCGGCGGCGAGCGCGGGCGCGACCTTGCACATGATCTGGTTGAGCGGCCAGTTCCACGGCGTGATCATGCCGACGACGCCGATCGGCTCCTTGGCGATCAGGGTGGTGCCGCGCAGCTCCTCGAACTCGAAATTCTCGAGCGTCTCGATCATCTTGGCGAGATGGGCGGTGCCCATCGCGGCCTGCGCGCGGTGCGCCAGTTCCTTCGGCGCGCCCATCTCGCGCGACAGGATGTCGGCGATGGCGTCGTAGCGCTTCTTGTAGGCCTCGGCGAGGCGGCGCATCAGCGCGAGGCGCTCGGCCTTCGAGGTCTTGGCGAAGGCCGGGAAGGCGGCGCGGGCGGCAGCGACGGCCTTGTCGACATCGGCCTGCTCGCCGAGCGCGATCGTGGCGAAGACCTCTTCGTTCGACGGATCGATCACGCCGAGCGTGCGGTTGCCCGACGGCTTCACCCACTGGCCATCGATATAGAATTCGAGCTCATGCGCCATGGTCTGGTCTCCTGCCTCGTCTTGGCTCGGGGCGCGGACAACCTGCCGGAAAGCGGCCGGATATCGATGCCCCGAGCGGGAACTGTGGGTGTCCGACGCGAACGGGCGGCCCTGCGCGATCATGCATCGCCGGCCGCCACCAACGCTGTATCTGACGGGGCGCAACGTTAGGGGGCGGATGCGCGCCTGTCACGGGGCGCCGCGCCGCATTTGCGGATGGCCGCCATGCAGCGGCGCTTCTTGCGGGGGCTAGAGCCGCGCCTTGACGCTACGCGGCGTCGCCAGAAGCAGGCTGGTCTCGCTGTTGGTGACGCCGGGGATCATGCGGATGCGGCGGAGCACCTGGTCGAAGGCGATCAGGTCGGAGGTACCGAGCTCGACCACGAGATCCCAGTTGCCGTTGGTGGTGTGGATGCTGGAGACCTCGGTGAAGCCGCTGAGCGCGTCGATCACCGTATCCGCCGCCTGGCCGGCGATCTCGATCATGGTGATGCCGCGCACCGGCAGGTCGATCGCATCCGAGCGCAGGATCACGGTGAAGCCGATGATCTCGCCGGATTGCTCCAGCTTCTCCAGCCGTGCCCGCACCGTTGCCCGCGTCAGGCCGAGATCGGCGGCGAGGTCCGAGATGCTGCGGCGCCCGTCATGGCGCAGCAGGGTGATGAGTTTGCGGTCGAGATCGTCCATTGCCCGAAATGGATAGATCGCTTTGCCGTTTCGATCAATCTTGGTCCCGATCTGGTCGTTTTGGCTTCTATCGCCTGCCGCCGAAAACAGGGACAATCGCTCCTTCAACGAGAACAGCGCGGGGAACCATGATTCAGCAGCTCAACGTCGTGCCTTTCGTCAGCGTCGACCACATGATGAAGCTGGTCCATGCGATCGGCATCGAGCGGATGCTGTCGGAGATCGCGGGCTATATCGAGGATGATTTCCGGCGCTGGGAGATCTTCGACAAGACGCCGCGCATCGCCTCGCACAGCCTCGAAGGCGTGATCGAACTGATGCCGACCAGCGACGGCAAGCTCTACGGCTTCAAATACGTCAACGGCCATCCCAAGAACATGAAGGCCGGCCTGCAGACGGTCACCGCTTTCGGCCTGCTCTCGGATGTCGCGACCGGCTATCCCGTCCTGCTCTCCGAGATGACCATCCTGACCGCACTGCGCACTGCGGCGATGTCGGCAGTAGCCGCGAAACATCTCGCCCCGAAGAACGCTTCGACCATGGCGATCATCGGCAATGGCGCCCAGTCCGAATTCCAGGCCTTCGCCTTCCGCGCGATCCTCGGCATCGAGAACCTGCGGCTCTACGATGTCGATCCGGCCGCGACCGAGAAATGCGCCCGCAACCTTGCACGCCATGGTTTCAGGATCACCCGCTGCACCACGGCTATGGAAGCGGTCGAGGGCGCAGAGATCGTTACCACCGTCACGGCCGACAAGCAGTACGCGACGATCCTGACCGACAACATGGTCGGTGCCGGCATCCACATCAACGCGGTCGGCGGCGACTGCCCCGGCAAGACCGAGATCCATCGCGACGTGCTGCTGCGCTCGTCGATCTTCGTCGAGTATCCGCCGCAGACCCGCATCGAGGGCGATATCCAGCAGCTCGACGCCGACCATCCGGTCGAGGAGCTCTGGAAGGTCATCGCCGGCACCGCGACGGGCCGCACGGATGCCCGTCAGATCACGATGTTCGACTCGGTCGGCTTCGCGATCGAGGATTTCTCGGCGCTGCGCTATGTCTATGAGCGCATCCGCGAGGCCGGCACCTATGTCGATCTCGACCTGATCGCCGATCCCGACGATTCCCGCGATCTCTTCGGGATGCTGATGCGCGCCGCGCCGGGCGCCGCCGCGGCGGCCTGAGCGTCAGCCGGCCTGACTGAGCGCGAGGAACGTCGTCGCCGCCCTGGCGAGGTAGCGTTCCTTGTGGCGCAAGGCGAGAAAGCGGCGCTTCGGCAGCGGCAGGGCTACGGTTGCGAGCCGCCCGGCCGCGATCGCATTGGCGGCGACGAGCCGCGAGATCGCGGTCGCTCCCGCTCCGGCCGCAACGGCCGCGCAGATCGCCTCGTTGGACGGAAGCTCCAGCGCCACGGCGAGATCGTCTGCGGCGAGCCCGAGCCCCGGCAACGCCGCCTCGAACATCGCCCGCGTCCCCGAGCCCGGTTCGCGCAGGACCCATGCGCCTTGCTTAAGCTCGACGGATGAAGGCGGCTGCCGCGTCCACGCATGGCCGGGCGGCACGACGATGACGAGTTCGTCCTCGGCGACTTGAGTCATCGCCAGCGCGGGTTCGTCGATCTCGCCCTCGATGAACCCGAGATCGGCCGCGCCGTCATGGATCGCGGCGCTTACCGTCTCGGTATTGCCGATGGCGAGCGTGACCGCGATCCCGGGGTGCACGCGGCGAAAGCGCTGGATCAGCGGCGGCAGCCAGTAGTTCGCCACGGTCTGGCTGGCCATCAGCGCGAGCGAGCCGCGCGCCAGCCCCGAGAGATCGGAGAGCACCGCTTCGGCCGCGGCCGCCCGCGCCAGCACGGCGCGCGCCTCGATCAGGAAGAGGCGACCGGCCTCGGTCAGGACGATGCGCCGGCCGATCCGGTCGAACAGCTTCGTCGCATAGCGCGCCTCCAGTGTCGCGATCGCGGAACTCACCGCGGATTGGGTGAGGTTGAGGGCACGCGACCCTTGCGTCAGGTGTTCCCGTTCGGCGACGGCGACGAAGATGCGGAGCTGTTCGAGCGTCATGCGCCCGAGCTTACGCGGCGATCTTCACCAGCAGAAGGCTGAAGCAAGCGATGAACAGGAAGGCGGCGAGCCCGAGCAGAAGCGGGCGCAGGCCCTTGGCCTTGAGCTTGCGGAGATCGGTCTCCAGCCCCATCGCGGCCAGCGCCATCGAGAGCAGGAAGGTGGTCGCCGTTACGATGCCCGCCTTGGCGTCGGCCGGGATGGTGACGAGGCTGTTGAGCCCGACCATCGCGATGAAGCCGAATACGAACCAGGGCATTGGTGCCTTGGCCTGCGTGCCCGCGTCGCCCTTGCCGCGAGCGCGCCGCGCCGCCATCAGCCCGAGCGTGATCACGACCGGCGCGAGCATCATCACGCGCGAGAGTTTGGCTACGGTGCCGAACTCACCGGCCTGCTGCCCGCCCTGGAAGGCGGCGGCGACGACCTGCGCGATCTCGTGGATCGAGGCGCCCGTCCACAGGCCGTAGGCATGGGCATCGAGATGCAGTAGCCCCGGCAGCAGCGGATAGGCGAACATCGCGATCGAGCCGAAGACGGTGACGCAGGCCACCGCATAGGCGACGTCCTCGTCGGGTGCTTGCGTCACGGTGTTGGTCGCGATCACCGCCGATGCGCCGCAGATCGAGGTGCCTGCCGCGATCAGTTCGGCGAGCTTGCGCTCGACGCCGATCCGCCGACCGAGCCAGGTGGTGAAGAGGAAGGTCGAGACCAGCGTCAGCGCGATCACGGTGATGCCGCTGACCCCCACCGCCAGCACCTGTGCCACCGTGAGCTGGAGGCCGAGCAGGATGATGGCGAAGCGCAGCACCTTGCGCATGGCGAAGGCGACGCCCACCCGGGCCGCTGCCGGCGTGCCGACGAGATTATGGAAGCCGATGCCGATCAGGATGGCGAGGATCATCGGGCTGAACGCGCCGAGCCCCGGCACCTGCCGCAGCGCGAAGCCGGCTGCCGCGATCGTGCCGGCGAGCAGCAGGCCGGGGGCGATGGCGAACAATGACGCGCCGGATGCCACGGGGGCAGGCTGTGCGAGATTCTGCGGGGCGTAAGAGGACATTGACCAGCTCTCCGATGCTGGTCAGGAAATATTCTTCTCCATCCGATCGATCCAATGCGTAATATCAAACGTACCGTTCGGTTGGGGCGAATGGTACTGCGCGTCAGTTCGCCGACGGCATCTCCGCCAGGAACGAGAGATAGGCCGGGTTGTCGCTCTCGCTCCAATAGGGATAGCCGAGCGCGTCGAGCCGCTTGGCGAGCTGGCCGCGCTGGGCGGGCGGGATCTGGATGCCGGCGAGGATGCGCCCGTAATCGGCGCCGTGGTTGCGGTAGTGGAACAGCGAGATGTTCCAGTCGGCCGAGAGGCTGTTGAGGAATTTCAGCAAGGCGCCCGGCCGCTCCGGGAACTGGAAGCGGAAGATCAATTCGTCGCCGAGCCCCGGCGCCTTGCCGCCGACCATGTAGCGGATATGCAGCTTGGCGAGCTCGTTCTCGCTCATGTCGAGCACGGGGTAGCCGTGCTCGGAGAGCATCGCGATGATCTGGCGCTTCTCGGCATCGCCCTCGGAAAGCTGCACGCCGACGAAGATGCGCGCCGCCCTGGGGTCGGAATAGCGGTAGTTGAACTCGGTGATGGCGCGCCGGCCGAGCAGTTCGATGAAGGCGCGGTAGGCGCCGGGCTTCTCGGGGATCGTCACCGCCAGCAGGGCCTCGCGATGCTCGCCGATCTCGGCCCGCTCAGCGATATGGCGCAAGCGGTCGAAATTCATGTTCGCGCCGGAGTTGATCGCGATCAGCGCGCCCGTTCGCTTGGCCCCGCGCGCCGCATAGGCTTTGAGGCCCGCGAGGCTGACGGCGCCCGATGGCTCGGCGATGGCGCGGGTATCTTCGAAGATGTCCTTCACCGCCGCGCAGATCTCGTCGGTCGAGACGGTGACGACCTCGTCGAGCAATTCGCGGCAGAGCCTGAATGTCTCCTCGCCGGCCTGTCGTACCGCGACGCCGTCGGCGAAGAGGCCGACCTGATCGAGGATCACCCGCTTGCCCGCCGCGATGGCGCCGGCCATGGAGGCGGCATCCTCCGGCTCGACACCGATCACCTTGATCTCCGGCCGCAGGAATTTTGCGTAGACCGCGACGCCGGCCGCGAGCCCGCCGCCGCCGATCGGCACGAAGATCGCCTCGATCGGATCGGAATGCTGGCGCAAGATTTCCATGCCGACCGTGCCCTGGCCGGCGATCACGTCCGGGTCGTCATAGGGGTGGACGAAGGTCAGGCCCTTCTCGGCTTCGAGCTTGCGGGCATGGCCATAGGCCTCGTCGAAATTCTCGCCGTGGAGCACGACGCGCCCGCCGAGGCTGCGCACCGCCTGCACCTTGATGTCCGGCGTCGTGCGCGGCATCACGATGGTCGCCTTGATGCCGAGCTTCTTTGCCGCCAGCGCCACGCCCTGCGCGTGATTGCCGGCGGAGGCGCAGATAACGCCGCGCTCGGCCTCGACCATGGAGAGCCCGGCGATCTTGTTGTAGGCGCCGCGCAGCTTGAACGAGAAGACCGGCTGCAGATCCTCGCGCTTCAGCAGGGCGCTGCCGCCGATGCGGGCGGATAAGCGCGGCAACGGGTCGAGCGGGCTTTCGATCGCGACGTCATAGACGCGCGCCCCGATGATCTTGCGGATGTAGTCTTGCATGGCCGGCCCGTCCTTCGGACGCGGCGATAGTCCGATGTGCAGTTATGTCAATGGAGATCGTTGCGTGCGGCGAGGGACGGGTGGTGTCGGCCATGCGCTTGGCGGGATTGCCAACCCCCCGGCCGGCGCGCCAAAGCGGTGAGCGAGACAAGGCGCCGCGCAGCGATGGCGCCGCAGAGGTGGAGACGACGCATGAGCTGGGGCAATCGCGATTTCATGGTGCCGGGCCGGCCGGTTGCGGTCGGCGATCGCGGCATGGCGGCGACCTCGCATCCCGCCTCGACGCTGGCGGCCGTGGAAATCCTGCGCAACGGCGGCAATGCCATCGACGCGGCCATCGCGGCGGTAGCCGTTCAGGCCGTGGTCGACCCGCATATGACCGGCATCGGCGGCGACTGCTTCGCGATTTATGCGCCGGCCAATGGCAAGATGGTCGCGATCAACGGCTCCGGCCGCTCGGCGGCCAAGGCCGAGCTCGGCTGGTTTCTCGGCCAGGGCATGACGTCGATCGCGGCAGATTCGCCTCATTCCGTCACGGTGCCGGGCGCCATCGACGCCTGGTGCCGGCTCGTCGCCGACCATGGCAGCAAGAGCCTCGACGAGATCTTCGCAGCCGCGATCCGCGCCGCCGAGGAAGGCTTCGTGGTGACGCCGCGCGTCGCACTCGACTGGGCCAAGGCCCGCGGCCGCATCGAGAAGCACGGCCTCGGCAACGCCGTCTACCTGCCGGGCGGCAATCCCCCGGCCATCGGCGACAAGATGGTCCATCCGGCGCTTGGCAACATGCTGCGCCGCGTCGCCCGCGAGGGCCGCTCGGCCTTCTACGAAGGCGAGCTTGCGCAGGACATGGTCTCCGTGCTGAACGCGGCCGGCAGCTTGATCAGCGTCGAGGACTTTGCCGCTTCGAAGCCGGATTATGTCGATCCGATCGGCGCCGATTATCGCGGCCATCGTCTCTGGGAATGCCCGCCGAACGGCCAGGGCATCGCCGCGCTCTTGATCGCGCGCATCCTCGAAGGCTTCGACATGAAGTCCGAGAAGCTGAGCGAGGCCGATCGCATCCATCTCCTCGCCGAAGCGAGCAAGGCGGCCTATCGCCAGCGCGATGCGCTGGTCGCCGATCCGGCCGTGAGCCCGTTCGACACGGAAGCGTTCCTGTCGGATCAGTTCGTCGGCCGCATCCGTGGGGAGATCAGCCTGGAGAAGGCAGCGGCACCCGAAGTCTTCGACATGCCCCTGCACAAGGACACGATCTATCTCTGCGTCGTCGACGGCCAGGGCAACATGGTCTCTTTCATCAACTCGCTGTTCTCCGCCTTCGGCAGCGGCATCTATGCCGCCAAGGCCGGCGTCATGCTGCAGAATCGCGGCTCGGGCTTCCGCCTGATCGAGGGGCACCCCAACGCGATCGCCCCGCGCAAGCGCCCGTTCCACACGATCATTCCGGGGATGCTGGCCAAGGACGGCAAGCCGATCATGCCGTTCGGCGTGATGGGCGGCCAGTACCAGTCGACCGGCCATGCCCATTTCCTCTCCAGCATCCTCGACCGCGGTTTCGATCCTCAGCAGGCCTCGGACGCGCCGCGCAGCTTCGCCTATGACGGCAAGCTCTCGCTGGAGACGACGATCCCCGCCAGCGTCGCCGCCGACCTGAAGGCGCGCGGCCATGACGTGGTCTGGGCCGAGGATCCGCTCGGCGGCTGCCAGGCGATCTGGGTCGATCACAAGCGCGGCGTGATGTTCGGCGCTTCCGACCACCGCAAGGATGGCTTCGCGCTCGCCGTCTGAGGAACCCGGCCTTAACGCCCCTCCGCTATCGCTCGTCGCCAGCGAGGGAGGGGCGCGTGGCGCAGGACAGTCCATTCGGCTGGGGGATCATGGGCACCGGCGCGATCGCCGGGCTCTTCGCCGCCGATCTCGGGTTGTTGCCGCAGGCGCGTGTCGCTGCCGTGCACTCACGGTCGCTGGAGAAGGCGCAGGGCTTCGCCGCCCGCTTCGGCGAGGCGAAGGCCTATGACGACGAGGCTGCCTTCCTGGCCGATCCGGCGATCGAGGCGGTCTATATCGCGACGCCCAACCATCTCCACGCCGCGCAGGCGCTCAAAGCCATCGCGGCCGGCAAGCCGGTGCTGATCGAGAAGCCGATCGCGCTGGCCAGCGCCGATGTGGAAGCGATCGCGCTGGCCGCGGGCGAGCGCGGCATCTTCGCGATGGAGGCCTTGTGGAGCCGCTTCCTGCCGGCGGTGCGCCGGGCGCGGGAGGAGATCGCTGCAGGCCGCATTGGCAAGGTCCGGCGCATCCGCGCCGATCTCTCCTATCTCCATCCCGAGGAGCCGGGTAGCCGCTTCTTCGATCCGACTCTCGGTGGCGGCGCGGCTTTCGACCTCGGTGTCTATCCGCTGTCGCTGGCGCTGCATCTGCTGGGTGAGCCGGGTGCCGTGAGCGGAAGCTGGCTCGCCGCCGGCACCGGCGTCGACCGGCGTAGCGTGTTCCGGCTGGATTATCCCGCAGCTGTGGCCGAACTCTCATGCGGTTTCGACCGGAACGGGGCAAACCGGCTCCTGATCGAGGGCGAACGTAGCGGGCTGGTCTTCGAGGCCCCTTTCCTGAAGGCCCAGCGATTGAGCTGGTATGCCGATGCCGGCCGTGCAGCGGCAGCCTATGAACGTGGAACGGGCGGCGTGACGCGCCTGCTCAACCGTATGCCTCAGTCAGGGCGGGTCAGCGAAAACTTCGCCCTTCCAGGCAACGGTCTTCAATTTCAGGCGGAGGCCGCGATGGCCGCGATCCGTGCGGGGAGGAGTGCCTGCGCAGAGATGCCGCTCGGCGAAAGCGCCGCCGTGCTGCGGGTCATCGAAACGATACGGGCGCAACCAGCAACGACGCTCTGACCAACCTGCTCAGTGGCGCGTGCCGCAGGTGAAGGCACCGCAGCGCACCTTGTCGGCCAGCGTCTCGGCGAAGGTCGCGGTCGCGTCCTCGCCATAGGTCTCGACCAGCGTCCGCAGCGCCGCGAACAGCGCGGCATGTGCCATGGCGTCGGGATCGAGCCCGTCCTGCTGCGCTTCGTTGAAGGCGTCCTCGACATAGCCATAGGCCACGCGGCGGACATCGCCATGGTCCTCGGCGAGATTCGGGTCGAGCATCGTGTCGTCTGGCTGGATCGGCATCGAAACGGGACTCTTGAGCCTTCTGTCTGACGCGAATCGCGGCGCTTCTGCTCCGGATCGCGACGTTTGGGCGATGCTCAAGACATAAGCCGTGCCAGAGCGGCACGCCACCGCGCAGTTTAAGAAAGGTTAACGCGACCGGGAAAATCCGGTGGAAGACGCCTTACGGCAACAGCTGTTGCCTATCCGCCATAGCGTCCGGCCAGCGCCCGCGACAGCGCCTCGCCTTCGGCGGCAAGGCGGGATGAGGCTTCCTGGCTGGCCTCGGTACAGGAGCGATGCGTCAGGGAATAGGCCTTGAAGCCACGATTGAAGGCTGCGGTCAGCCGGTCGCGGCGCTGCGGCGTCCAGCCTTCCGCCTCGATCAAGGCCGCCATTCGCGTGCGCCAGTCCTGCGCCTCCCGCCCGCCGCAAAGCGTCCTGAGATAGGCGAGCGAGCCCATGATCTCGGAGAGCTGCAGGAGTTGCGGCTCATAGGGCGGAGCGGCGGGTTCCGAAGCAGGCTGCTCGGCAGGCTTGGTCGCTGGCGGCTTCGCCGCCGGCTGCTGGGGCCGCTGTTGCGCTTCCGCCGTGATCGGCAGCAGGAGCAGGGCGGCCAGCAGCGCCGGGTGGCGAAGTCGGGCCTTCATGACGAGGAGGCTCCCGCCATGAAGAGCTGGTGGGCGCGGCGCAGAACGTCTCCGAGTTCGCGCGTGGTCGCGAGTCCGCCGAGCTTGAGCGGATCGGCCCACATCACCGCTCCGGCCTCAGGCCCCGTGCGCGGCTCGCCGGAAAGCCACTCGCCGATGAAGGAAGCGACGACGAAATGATGGGTCACCGCGCCCCTGGCGTCGCGGCCGAAAATCTCGACATGGCGGTTGAAGCCGAGGATGCGGGCGCTGACGCCGACCTCTTCCTCAAGTTCGCGCAAAGCCGCTTCCTCAAGCGTCTCGCCGGCCTCGACCTTGCCGCCTGGCAGCGACCAGAGCTGGTCGGCCGGGGGCTTCGTCCGGGTCGCCAGCAGAACCTTCCCGTCGCGGAACACGGCGACGGAGGCCGCCAACACCGGCCGTGCCGCGGCCCGGCCGGGCGCGGGGAAGCGGATGACCTGGCCGCCATCCTCGCTCATTGCGTGCGGACCGGCGTCAAACGTGCTGCCCGCCATTGATGTGCAGCTCCGAGCCGGTGACGTAGCTCGAGGCATCCGTGCAGAGGAAATAGATCGCCTTGGCGACCTCGTCGGGCTTGCCGAGGCGCTGCATCGGCAGGGTCGCGACGATCTTCTCGGTGCCGGGCGAGAGGATCGAGGTGTCGATCTCGCCGGGCGAGATCGCGTTGACGCGCACGCCGAGCGGGCCGAAATCGGCCGCCATCTCGCGGGTCAGGCTGGCGAGCGCCGCCTTCGAGGTCGCATAGGCCGCCCCGGCGAAGGGATGCACGCGAGAGCCCGCGATCGAGGAGACGTTGACGATCGCGCCCTTGGCGGCGGTGAGCTCGTCGAGCAGGCCGCGTGCCAGCATGATCGGCGCGAAGAAATTGACCTGGAAGACCTTGTGCCAGTCATTGAAGGAGGTCGTGGCGGCGCCGAGACGCTCGCCCTTCGGCCCCTTCGGCGAGATGCCGGCATTGTTGACGAGCGCGTGCAGCTTGCCGCCCTCGATGGCGAGCCGCTTCTTGATCTCGGCGATGCCGCGCATCGTGTCCTCGGGGTCGCCGAGATCGATCTGGATGTGGTCGTCGGCGCCCGACGGCCAGGGGCATTTGTCGGAGAAGGCCTGGCGCGAGCAGGACAGGATGCGCCAGCCCGCCATGGCGAACTGCATCACCGTGGCATGGCCGATGCCGCGGCTCGCCCCGGTCAGCAGCATCACCGGGCGCTTGCCCGGTTCGGTCTTCGGAAAATCGAACTTGGGCATCGCCATGGGGGAGTAGTCCTAGAGGCTGCTATGAGCCAGGGGGTGGATTTGACGCGAGCGATTTTGCGCGAATGCAAGGAGTTCAAGGACGCAAGCCTTCCGGCTTGCTACGAAGAACGACACAGCAGTCGCGCAAAAGCGCCGCGCCCTTCGGGTGAGGTGAAAACGCTGGAGCTGCAGCGTCGCACCGCTTGCCGATACGGACGTATCGGCCGCGCGATGCTCCTTCCATCTCCAGCGTTTTGACCTCATCAAATCCATCCCCTGGCTCATAGCAGCCTCTAGGGGTAGAAGCGTGTCTTCGTCCAGGGCGCGTCGGACGCGTCGCGGCGGAAGATGATGCGGTCATGCAGGCGGAAGGCGCCGTCGCGCCAGAACTCGATATAGGTCGGGGTGATGCGAAACCCGCGCCAGTAGGAGGGGCGCGGAATCTCGCCGATGCCGAATTTCAGCGTGTAGCTCGCCACGGCCTTCTCCAGCGCGAAGCGGCTTTCCAGCGGGCGCGACTGCTGCGAGGCCCAGGCGCCGATGCGGCTGTCGCGCGGCCGGGAGTGGAAATAGGCATCCGATTCGGCATCACTGACGAGCGCGACATGGCCGCGGACGCGAATCTGCCGGCGCAGGCTTTTCCAGTGGAACAGGGCGGCGGCCTTGGGCTGGCCGAGCAGTTCCTGGCCCTTCTGGCTTTCGGTATTGGTATAGAACACGAAACCATCGGGCCCATGGCCCTTGAGCAGCACCATGCGGCTGTTCGGCATGCCCTCGGCATCGACGGTGGAGAGGGCCATGCCGGTCGGGTCGTTGGGCTCGGACTTCGTGGCTTCGTCCAACCACTTCTGGAACAACACGAAAGGCTCGTTTTCCTCGGTGAAGTCACCGCTCGTTAACGGTTGCACGTTCTAATCCTCGGGTCGTTGAAGTGGGCGTTGGGCGAGCGCAGAAGTGATCCGGGTTCGGGCGGTTGGCTTATATAGGGCAGGGGCGGGGGCGTTCCAAAGCCTTAACCGTTGCGCAGCCCCCATGCGCCCGCTGGCTGCCGCGCTGCTGCTGGGGCTGTCGAGTGCCGGCTGCTCGGTGTCCTTCCCGATTCTCGGCCTGTCGAGCAAGGGTGAGGACGAGGTGGCCGCGACCTCGGCGATGACGACCTCTTCGGTCCTGCCCGTGCGTGGCGGGGATCGCTCCGGTCCGCTCGCCAGCCTGTCAGCGGAGATCGGGCCGGAAGACATGCGCCGTGCCGACGGGGCTATGGGCGTGGCGCTCGATCCGCAGGGTAACGGCGCTGCCGTCTCCTGGGACAATCCCCAGAGCGGCATCAAGGGCTCGTTCATCCCGGTCGGCGGTCCGTTCCTGCGCTCCGACGAGATCTGCCGTGCCTTCATCGCCAGCGTCCAGACGCAGGCCCGGCTGGTCAAGCTGCAGGGCACGGCCTGCCGCCCTTCGGGCGGCGAATGGGCCGTCAAGGACATGGGGCCCTGGAAGGGCTTGGGCTGAGCTTTCAAGCTGCTTGCGTCGTCGTCGCGCCGGGTGCAAAACCGCCCCGGTCAGGTGTTGCGCCTGCGCCACACCGTCCCCACATGAGGTGAAGCGGACGGCTGGCGGCTTTGGCGCCGGCCGTCTGACATAGATCGCCGCGCGTCCGTACGGACGCGACAACGGTGATCTATATATTTGTTATCGCATCGGATTTTTCCGAAAAGTGGTATCCACTTTTCGGTCCGATGCTATGGCGTGGAAACGAGGTTTTGGATGCGCGATCCCTATCAGGTTCTGGGCGTCGCCCGCGGCGCGAGCGATGCGGAAATCAAGAAGGCTTTCCGCAAGCGCGCCAAGGAGCTGCACCCGGACCGCAACCGGGACGACCCCAAGGCGCAGGACAAGTTCTCCGAGCTCAACGCCGCCTATGAGATCGTCGGCGACGAGGCCAAGCGCAAGCAGTTCGACCGCGGCGAGATCGATGCCGAGGGCAAGCCCCGCTTCCAGGGCTTCGAGGGCATGGGCGCCGGCCGCGGCGGGCGCAGTGGCGGCTTCGAATTCAATTTCGGCCAGGGCGGCGGCAATCCCTTCGGCGCGCGTGGCGGGCCGGGCGGCGGCGCGGGCGATGCCGGTTTCGACGCCTCCGACATCTTCTCATCGCTCTTCGGCGAGGGCTCCCGGCGTGCCCGCGGCAAGCCCGAGCCGCAGAAGCCGCCGGAGCAGAGTTTCACGCTCGACGTCACGCTGGCGCAGGCCGCGACCGGCGGCACACGCCGGGTCAAGCTGCCCGGCGGGCGCGAGGTCGAGATCACCATCCCCGAGGGGGTGAGCGACGGCAAGGTCATGCGCCTGCGCGGGCTCGGCCAGGCCGATCCGTTCTCGGGCGAGGCCGGCGACGTGATGATGACCATCAAGGTCAAGCCGGATTCCCGCTTCACCATCGACGGCAACGACCTGCGTACGCGCGTCGCGGTGCCGCTTGCCAAGGCGGTGCTCGGCGGGCCGCTGCATGTGCCGACGCTGACCGGTGCGGTCGAGATGAACATCCCGCCGCTGACCGGCACGGGCCGGCAGTTCCGCCTGCGCGGCAAGGGGCTCAAGGGCGAGAAGGGCGCGGTCGGCGATCTCTTCATCGCTATCGATATCGAGATGCCCGCGAGCGACGCAGAACTCACGGCGCTGATGAAGGCGCGCGACGAGGCGAAGTAAGCCGGCTCTTCCGTCTTTGCGGCCGGAAGCCGGTCGCGAAGGACGCCGAATGCGCTCCCATGCGCGATTCAGCCGTGGAGGCGGGCATCAAAAGCGGTTCCCGTTTCCCTGCGACTGTTCTAAGAGACCTGCTCGTCATTCATTCGCGGGTTTCCCATGCCTGATTCCAACGCCGTTTCGCCGACCGCCAATCTCCTCAAGGGCAAGCGCGGGCTCGTGATGGGCGTCGCGAACAACCGCTCCATCGCCTGGGGCATCGCCAAGGCGGCGGCGGACGCGGGTGCGGAACTCGCCTTTACCTATCAGGGTGACGCGCTGAAGAAGCGCGTGGAGCCGCTCGCCAAGGAACTCGGCGGCCATGTCGTCGGCCATTGCGACGTCACCGACGGCGCCACGATCGACGCGGTCTTCGCCGAGGTCGAGAAGCTCTGGGGCAAGCTCGATTTCGTCGTCCACTGCATCGCCTTCTCCGACAAGGACGAATTGACCGGCCGCTATGTCGAGACCAGCGAGGCGAACTTCACCAAGTCGCTGCTGATCTCCTGCTACTCCTTCACCGCGATCACCCAGCGCGCCGAGAAGCTGATGACCGATGGCGGCTCGTTGTTGACGCTGACCTATTACGGCGCCGAGAAGTGGATGCCGCACTACAACGTCATGGGCGTCGCCAAGGCCGCGCTGGAATCGAGCGTGCAATATCTCGCCGCCGATCTCGGTCCCTCGAAGATCCGCGTCAACGCGATCTCGGCCGGCCCGATCAAGACGCTGGCGGCGTCGGGCATCGGCGATTTCCGCTATATCCTGCGCTGGAACGAGTACAACTCGCCGCTGCGCCGCACGGTCACGATCGAGGAGGTCGGCGAGACCGCGGTCTTCCTCGTCTCCGATATGTCACGCGGCATCACCGGCGAGATCATGCATGTCGACGCCGGCTATCATGTCGTCGGCATGAAGGTGCCAGAGGCGCCCGATATCACGCTCGAAAAGGGTGCGTGAGACCGAGTTTGGTTATAACATTGTTGTAACCGACCGGAGCCGTGTCTATATTGGCCTCCTGGAGGAAGCCATGCGCAGCGCGGTCAAGAAGATCGGTAATTCGGCGGGCATCGTCATTCCGAAGCCCCTTCTGGCCGAGATCGGGGCCAAGGCTGGTGATGGTGTCGAACTCACCGTCGAGCAAGGCCGTATCATCATCGAGCCCGTACAGACGCGAGCGCGCGAAGGCTGGGCCGAGGATGCCAGGCGTCTCGCCGAAGCGGGTGATGACGCGCTGGTCTGGCCGGAATTCGGCAATGCCGAGGATGCCGAGCTGACATGGTGAAGCGCGGCGAGATCTGGCTCGCAACGCTCGATCCGACGGTCGGCAGCGAAATCCAGAAGACGCGACCCTGTCTCGTTATCTCGCCGCCGGAAATCCACGACCATCTGCGCACCGTCATCGTCGCGCCCATGACCTCCAAAAGCCGCCCGGCTGGCTTCAGGATTCCGATCTCCTTTCAGGGCACCGATGGGTTGGTTCTGTTGGAGCAGAGCCGTACCATCGACAAAACGCGGCTGATCAAGCGGCTGGGATCGGCCCCGCCGGCAACGCTCAGCCGTGTTCTGGCTGTTCTACGCGAACTCTACGAAGACTAGCTTGCTTGGCGGTTCACCCCGCCAGCAGAGCCTTCAACCGATCCGTCGCGGCCTCGTCGCGGCGGATCGTTTCGTCTGTGGCGGCCGCCAGCAAGTCGGTCACGCTGCGCCCGCCGATCAGGCGCTGCGGCAGGATTTCGGCCAGCGGCGTCAGCACGAAGGCGCGCTCCGGGATGCGCGGATGCGGGATCTGCAGCCGCGCCTGGTCGATGATCGCATCGCCATAGGTCAGGATGTCGATGTCGAGCGTTCGCGGCCCCCAGCGTTCGCGGCGTTCGCGGCCGCCAGCGCGCTCCAGCTCCAGGCAGAAGGCGAGCAGGTCCGCCGGTTGCAGCGAGGTCTCGACCAGCGCGGCCATGTTGAGGAATTCGGGTTGGTCGGTCTTGCCCCATGGTGGCGTGCGATAGATCGAGGAGAGGCGGCCGAGCGTCACGCTGGAATGCTCGCGCAGCCCCTTCAGCGCCGCGGCAAATGCCGCGACGGGGTCGCCGATATTGCCACCGAAGGCGAGTGCGGCTTCAACCTTCACGCTGGAACCTCAACTGGATACCGACCGAGCCGAGCGTCGCCGGGATCGGCGGGGCGGGCTTGCGTAATGTGACCTCGACGCCCTCGACGGTCGGGAAAGCATCGAAGAGCGCCAGTGCCACGGCGCGCGCCGCGCCTTCGAGCAAATGGTAGCGCTGGGCCGTGAAGGCCTCGGCGACGATCGTGACGGCCCGCCCGTAATCGACGGTGTCGGCCAGGCGGTCGCTGGCGGCTGCGGCGCGCAGGTCGGCATCGAGCACGAGGTCGAGCACGAAGCGCTGGCCGAGCCGCTCCTCTTCCGAGAAGAAGCCGTGATAGGCGTAGATATCGAGTTTCTCGATCAGGATGCGGCCGGTTTCGCTCACAGGTCTGCTTTCATGCTGTCTTCGATGGCCGCCCAGGTCTTCAGCGCGTCGATATGCGGGGCGACGTCATGGGCGCGGATGATGGCGGCGCCGCGGCTCGCGCCGTAGAGATGCGCGGCGATGCTGGCGGCGAGCCGCTCGGCCGGAACCTCCCGGCCGGTGATCCGCCCGAGCGTTGACTTGCGGGAGGCGCCAAGCAGGATCGGGCAGCCGAGTACGGCGAGCCGGTCGAGATGGCGGATCAGGTCGAGATTTTGCCTGATGGTCTTGCCGAAGCCGATGCCGGGATCGACGACGATCTGGCTTCGCGGCAGGCCGGCTTTCGTCGCGATCGCGATCGAGCGTTCGAGGAAACGCAGCACCTCGTCGAAGATGTCGATGGAGGCGTCGCTGCTCTCGCGGTTATGCATCAGGATGATCGGTGCGCCTGCCCGCGCCGCGACGTCGGCGATGCGGGGATCGCGCTGGGCGCCCCAGACATCGTTGACGATCGAGGCGCCGGCTGCGAGCGCAGCCTCCGCCACCTCGGACTTGTAGCTGTCGATCGAGATCGGCGTCTCGATCCGCGCCTTCAGCCCGGCGATCACCGGCAGCACGCGCCCCATCTCGGTCGCGGCATCGACGGCGGCATGGCCGGGCCTCGTCGATTCGCCGCCGACATCGACGATAGCGGCGCCCTCGGCCGCGAGGCGCGCGCCATGGGCGATCGCCGCCTCGGCATCCGCCAGCAGCCCGCCATCCGAGAACGAATCGGGCGTCATGTTGACGATGCCCATGACGAGCGGCATCGCGGGAAGCGCGAGGCTGCGGCCGTCGGGCAAGGTGAGGGTAGGGGGCATGCTGTTCCGCGAGTGACGAGGCAAGGGCGCTATACACACGCCGTGTAATTTCGGCCACAGAAAGCGGCCGATTGCCGCCATCGGCGGAAAGCACCCGGAAGAGCTTTGACCCTGCCGATGCCGGCGTGCAGAAGCGAGGCATGGTTCCGCTATCGCTCCCTCACCGCCTCATCCTCGTCCGTCATGGCGAAACCGACTGGAATCGGGAGGGCAGGCTGCAGGGCGGGCAGGACATCCCGCTGAACGATCTCGGCCGCCGCCAGGCCGCCGAGGCCGCCGGCCGCCTCAAGGCTCTGGAGCCGGCTTTCGCCGATCTCGACTATATCGGCTCGCCGATGCAGCGGGCGCGCGAGACCATGGACATTCTCCGGCGCGAGCTCGCTTTGCCGGCTGGCGAGTACCGTATCGACGATCGTCTGCGCGAATTGACCTTCGGTACGTGGGAAGGCTTCACCTGGCGCGACATCCGCAAGGCCGAGCGCGAGCAGGCGCATCTGCGCGAGCGCGATAAATGGGGCTTCGTGCCGCCGGGCGGCGAGAGCTATGGCATGCTGGCCGAGCGGATCAGGCCGGTCCTGGCAGAGCTCAAGCGCGAGACGGTGGTCGTCAGCCACGGTGGCGTCGCGCGCGCCGTGCTGGCGCTGGTCGGAGCGGTGGCGCCGCGCGAGGCCTCGCTGGTCGAGATTTGGCAGGGCAAGCTGCTCGTCGTCAACGGGAACAAGGCGGACTGGATCTAAGTTTGCACGCAGCAGGATCACGGCGGCGCGGGCGGCATTCATGGCCGGTTCAGGCGTGATTTTGCAGGGAGAATATGCTAGCGAAGCGGCGTGATGCGGCGGCCTGCCCGGCCGGGGGGCTCACGCGGATGTCGCGAGGCGGGAGCGACGATTCCGGTTTTCTTCACGAGGTGCGTGATAAGGCGCCGCACGGCCGAGGGCAGGGTCTGCCGCGGTGTCAGCGACGGGCCTTTCAGCGCAGCGGGGCGCGATGAACGATATGACGAAGCTGTCGGCGGCGTCTGACGCGGCTGGCGCCAATCCCCTCGCCATGCTGGCCGGCGAGAAACGCCCGGATTTGATTCGGGACGAGGTTCTGGCCGAGATTTTCGCTGCCACGGTCGCGCTTCGCCCTGATCACCCCGCCCTCACCAACCGCGAGCGCCGCCTGAGCTATGCCGAGGTCTGGACTGAGGCAGGGCGCCAGGCACGCGGCCTCCAGCTTGCCGGCATCGGCCCCGGCGACATGGTCGGCCTCTGGATGCCGCGCGGCATCGATCTCCTCGTCGCGCAGATCGCGATCACCCGCGCGGGGGCCGCCTGGATTCCCTTCGATGCGGAAGCGCCGGTCGAGCGTATCGCGACCTGCCTGAACGATGCCGATGCCAAGGGCATCGTCACCTGCGCCGGCTGGGCCGGCCGGGCCGAGGCGACGGAGCGCGCTGTCTGGACACCAGAGGGCCTCGCCGCAGGCGCCGACGGCACGGAGCCGCCGGCGCGTCCGGCCGGACTCACCGCAGATCACCCGGCCTATCTGATCTACACCTCCGGCTCGACGGGCACGCCGAAGGCGATCGTCATCAGCCACCACAATATCTGCCATTTCCTGCGCTCGGGTAACGCGCTCTACGGCTTCGGGCCGGACGACGTCGCCTTCCAGGGGGCGTCGGTCGCCTTCGACCTGTCGATGGAGGAAATCTGGACGCCCTATCTCGTCGGCGCGACCCTGTTCGTCGCCTCGCCCGAGATGATGGGCGATGCCGAGAAGCTGCCGGCGATCCTGAACGAGGCCGGCGTCACCATCATCGACACCGTGCCGACCCTGCTCGGCATCCTGCCCGCCGATGTGCCCTCGCTGAAGCTGATCCTGCTCGGCGGCGAGGCGCTGCCCCCCGCGATCGTGCAGAAATGGTCGAAGCCCGGCCGGCGCATCCTCAACACCTACGGGCCGACCGAAGCGACGGTCGTCGCCACCGCTGCCGAGGTCGTCCCCGGCGAGACCGTGACCATCGGCAAGCCGATTCCGAACTACACGGCCTATGTCGTCAGCGAGGACATGCGTCTCGTTCATCCCGGCGAGCAGGGCGAATTGCTGATCGGTGGCCCCGGCGTCGCCAAGGGCTATCATGGCCGCCCCGAGCTGACGGCCGAGAAATTCATCGCCAACCCCTTCACGGGTGTCGCGGGCGAGGGCGATCCGATCCTCTACCGCTCCGGAGATGCCGTCAGTCTCGATGCCAGCGGCAATATCGTCTTCCACGGCCGCATCGACGACCAGATCAAGATCCGCGGTTTCCGCGTCGAGCTGGGCGAGATCGAATCGAAGCTCACCGACGAGCCCGGCGTCGCGCAGGCGGCGGTCGTGCTGCGCACGGATGACGGTATCGAGCGCCTCGTCGCCTTCGTCGTGCCGGAGCCAGGTGTCGCGGTCGACGGTCCGGTGCTGCGCGCGGCGCTGCGCGAGAAGCTGCCGCCCTATATGGTGCCGGCGCATTTCGAGGCGGCCGGCTCCCTGCCGCGCATGGTCTCCGGCAAGGTCGACCGCAAGATGCTCAAGGCGGCGCCATTGACGGCGCCGAGCGCCGATGGCGAGCAGGAGCCGCCGCGCAACGCGACGGAAGCAGCCCTGCTGGATGCGGCCAAGCGTGTGCTCGGCACGGCGAGCCTGCCGCTGGAGGCGGATTTCTTCATCGATCTCGGCGGCCACTCGCTGCTGGCGGCCCGCTTCATCTCGATCGTGCGCGAGACCCCGGCCTATGCCGGCATCACGCTGCAGGACGTCTATGCCGCCCGTACCTTGCGGGCGATGGCCGCGCTCCTCGACGAGCGCGGCGTCGCCGCGGCCGAGGACCTCTCCTTCACGCCGCCGCCCTTCCTGCGCCGCTTCCTCTGCGGGCTCGCCCAGGCAGCGGCCCTGCCGGTCATCATCGGCCTTGCGACGGCGCAATGGCTCGGCGTCTTCGTCACCTACATGATCCTCTCGGGCGAGGACCTGCCGCTGCTTGGCCAGATCGCCGCGCTGCTCGGCGTCTATGTCGCGATCATCGTCGTGACCGGCCTCATCGCCATCGCGCTGAAATGGCTCGTGCTCGGCCGCACCAAGCCGGGCGTCTACCCGCTCTGGGGCGTCTACTATTTCCGCTGGTGGTTCGCCGCACGTGTCGCCGGGCTCGTCCATATCAAGTGGCTGCAGGGCACGCCCGTCATGCGCTTCTACTGGCGTCTGCTCGGCGCCAAGGTCGGTCGGGACGTCATCATCTCCGACTACGAGGCCGGCGCCGTCGACCTGATCGAGATCGGCGAGGGCACCAGCTTCGGCTCCAAGACCACCTTCGCCAATGGCGAGGCGATCGGCGACAAGCTGATCATCGGCCGCATCACCATCGGCAAGGACGTTTCGGCGGGCGCCTCGGTCGTGCTCGGCCATGGCTCGGTGATCGGCGACCACGCCGAGATCGGCGACCTCACCGCCATCGCGCCCGGCGCCCATGTCGGCGAGGCCGAGATCTGGGACGGCACGCCCGCCCGCAAGATCGGCACGGTCGATGTCGCGGCCCTGCCGCCGCAGGCCGAGGCCTCGCCCGGCCGCCGCGCGCTGCTGACGGCTTTCTACATCCTTATGCTGGTCGTGCTGCCGCCGGTCAGCCTGCTGCCGATCTTCCCGGCCTTCTGGCTCTTCGACAAGATCGACTACTGGATCGCCGGCTGGACCGAGATCAGCTATCTCTGGTTCCTGCCGATCCTGACCTGGCCGACCGCGATCGGCCTGATCGCCTTCACCGTGCTGCTGATGGCCGGCCTGCGCTGGGCGATCCTGCCGCGCGTGACGTCGGGCTCCTGGTCGATCCATTCCGGCTTCTACGCCCGCAAATGGACGGTGGCGCTGGCGACCGAGGTGACGCTGGAGACGCTCTCCTCGCTCTTCGCCACCATCTACATGCGCGCCTGGTACCGGCTGATGGGCGCCAGCATCGGCAAGGGCGCGGAGATCTCGACCAATCTTTCCGGCCGCTATGACCTGACCGGCATCGGCGCCGGCAACTTCATCGCCGACGAGGTCGTCTTCGGCGACGAGGACATGCGCCGCGGCTATATGCGCCTCGACGCGACGCGCACCGGCGACCAGGTTTTTGTCGGCAACGATGCGGTTGTACCGCCCGGCGCCGTCATCCCCGACCGGGTGCTGATCGGCATCAAGTCGAAGCCGCCGGCCAATGACCGCATGCAGGCCGGCGACACCTGGTTCGGCTCGCCGCCCATCCGCTTGCCGACGCGGCAGAAGGTCGATCTCGGCGCCGACTGGACCTACAAACCCTCCTTCGCCAAGCAGTTCGGGCGCGGCCTGTTCGAGGCGCTGCACACCTCCTTCCCGGCGATGCTGTTCATCACCTTCGGCACGATCGCGGTCGACATGGTGCTGCAGCAGAAGATCAACGAGGGCGACTGGCTCGGCCTCGTCCTCTCCTTCATGGGCGTCGCTGTCGCGATCGCCGTGGTGCAGGCGCTGATCTGCGCCACCGTGAAATGGCTGATGATGGGCGTCTACAAGCCCGTGATGAAGCCGATGTGGTCGTGGTGGGCGATGCGCACCGAGGCCGTCGCGGTGATGTACTGGGGCCTCGGCGGCAAGGTGCTGTTCGACTACCTGCGCGGCACGCCGTTCCTGCCCTGGTTCCTGACGCTGTTCGGCGCGAAATACGGCAAGGGCGTCTGGCTGGATTCCACGGATATCACCGAGTTCGACTGCATCAAGGTCGGAGATTTCTGCACGGTGAACGCGCATTCGGCGCTGCAGACCCATCTCTACGAGGACCGGGTGATGAAGGTCGGCCGCGTGCGGCTGGGCAAGGGCGTCTGCGTCGGTGCGGGCGCGACGGTACTCTACGACACCCATGTCGGCGACTACGCCCAGATCGGCCTGCTCACCGTCATCATGAAGGGCGAGAACCTGCCGGCGCATACACGTTGGGAGGGTGCCCCGGCGGCGCCGGCGAAGGGGCCGGCGCATTGACGGAATCGGTCCGGAGTTTGACCGCTGGTCCCGCCACGGACTAAGACCCTGCACGGATTTTCGCGCAGGCTCCCATGTCGCATAACAGCTTCGGCCATCTCTTCCGCGTCACCACCTTCGGCGAGAGCCATGGCCCGGCCATCGGCTGCGTCGTCGACGGCTGCCCGCCGCTGCTGCCGCTGACCGCTGCCGATATCCAGGGCGATCTCGACCGGCGCCGGCCCGGCCAGTCGCGCTTCACCACGCAGCGCCAGGAGCCGGACGAGGTCCGCATCGTCTCCGGCGTCTTCGCCCGCGAGAGCGACGGCGTGCAGGTCACGACCGGCACCTCGATCGGGCTCATGATCGACAATGTCGACCAGCGCTCGAAGGATTATTCCGACATCAAGGACAAGTACCGGCCGGGCCACGCCGACTACACCTATGACGTCAAATACGGCATCCGCGACTATCGTGGCGGCGGGCGTTCCTCGGCGCGCGAGACCGCGATGCGCGTCGCCGCCGGCGCCATCGCTCGCAAGGTCGTGCCCGGCATGGTCGTGCGCGGCGCGCTCGTTCAGATGGGGCCGCACAAGATCGACCGCGCCAACTGGGATTGGGACGAGATCGGCCGCAACCCGTTCTTCTGCCCGGACGCCAAGGCTGCCGCCTTCTTCGAAGGCTATCTCGATGGCGTCAGGAAGTCGGGCTCCTCGATCGGCGCCGTGCTGGAGATCGTCGCGGAAGGCGTGCCGGCGGGGTTGGGTGCGCCGATCTACGCCAAGCTCGATTCCGAGATCGCGGCCGCTTTGATGAGCATCAATGCGGTCAAGGGCGTCGAGATCGGCGAGGGCTTCGGTGCGGCCGCGTTCTCCGGCGAGGAGAATGCCGACGAGATGCGCGCCGGCAATGACGGGCGCCCGCTGTTCCTCTCCAACCATGCCGGCGGCATTCTCGGCGGCATCTCGACCGGCCAGCCGATCGTGGCGCGTTTCGCCGTGAAGCCTACCTCCTCGATCCTGGCGACGCGGGCGACCGTGACCCGCACCGGCGGCGAGGCCGAGATGTTCACCAAGGGCCGCCACGACCCTTGTGTCGGCATCCGGGCCGTGCCGGTCGGCGAGGCGATGGTCGCCTGCGTGCTGGCCGACCAGTATCTGCGCCATCGCGCGCAGGTCGGCGTCGTCGAGCCGCGCTGGCCATTCCAGGAGTGAGCGAGGCGTCGGCTGTTTCCGCCTGCTCGCATCTTGCATTTCAGCAATATTGAAAATGCATCGAGCATTCATTGCGGATGAAGCGGCGCCGTATTAGCTTCACGGCATGAAGCTCGACGTCTGGCTCCGGCAGCAAAAGATCGCACGCAGCGCCTTTGCAAAGCAGGTCGGCCTGTCGCCGGCCAGCGTGACCGCGCTCTGCAACGATCCCGCTGCCTGGATCTCCCGCGAAAGCGCCGAGCGCATCACCGCCGCCACCGGCGGCGCCGTCACCCCCAATGATTTTCTCGGCCTGTCCGGGCCGCGCGAGGCTGCCATGTCCAACAATGTCGCCGAGACCATCGATGCCTTCGCCCGCGGCGAGATCGTCATCGTCACCGATGACGATGATCGCGAGAACGAGGGCGATCTCATCGTCGCAGCCTCGCTCTGCACGCCGGAGAAGATGGCCTTCATCATCCGCAACACCTGCGGCATCGTCTGCGCGCCGCTGACCGCGAGCGAGGCGCGCCGCCTGCGGCTCGATCCGATGGTGTCCTCGAACGACGCCCCGCTTGGCACAGCCTTCACCATCACGGTCGATGTCAAGCATGGGCTGACCACCGGTATCTCGGCCGAGCAGCGCACCAACACGGTCCGCGCGCTCGCCAACGGCAATATGGGCGCCGCCGACTTCGTTCGCCCCGGGCATGTCTTCCCGCTCATCGCCAAGGATGGCGGCGTGTTGATGCGCTCCGGCCATACCGAAGCCGCCGTCGATCTCTGCAAGCTCGCCGATCTCCCGCAGGTCGGCGTCATCTGCGAGCTCGCCAATGACGACGGCACGGTGATGAAGGGCGCGCAGATCACCGCCTTCGCCGAGAAGCACGGGCTGAAGCAGATCACGGTGGCGGACCTGATCGCCTATCGCCAGTCGCGGGAGAAGCTGGTCGAGCGCGTGCATTCCTTCCCGGTCAAGACCGAGTTCGGCGACGTGACCGGCCATGTCTACGTCACGCCCTTCGACAACACCCAGCACTTCGCCTTTGTCATGGGCAAGCTCGGCGATGGTGAGAAGGTTCCGGCCCGCCTGCACCGTGCCGATGTCGTCGCCGACGTGCTCGGCGGCGCCGGCTCGATCCAGTGCGCGCTGCGTCGCTTTCAGCAGGAAGGCAAGGGCGTGCTGATCTATCTGCGCGACGGCAGCGCCGGCGTGCCGATCAAGGCTGTCGACGAGGAAGGCTCGGATGCGCTGCGCAGCCAGCAATGGCGCGAAGTGGGGCTCGGCGCCCAGATCCTGCGCGATCTCGGCGTCCGCTCGATCGTGAACCTCGCCTCGTCGCCGCGTTCCTTCGTCGGCCTCTCCGGCTTCGGCATCGAGATCGCCGGCACGGCACCGCTGGAGTAAGCGCGGCGCCCGGCGCTCAACCCTCCATCAGCGCCGAGACATGGACGGCGGTCGATTTCGCCAGCGCGTCGAGATCGTAGCCGCCCTCCAGCACCGAGACGATCCGGCCGCCGGCGTGGCGGTCGGCCGCTGCCATCAGCTTCTGGGTCGCCCAGGTGAAATCCGCCTCGCGCAGGTTGAGGCTGGCGAGCGGGTCGCGCCAATGCGCGTCGAACCCGGCCGAGATCACCACGAGATCGGGCCGGAAGGCGTCGAGGCGCGGCAGGATCGCGGTCTCGAAAACATCGCGGAATTCGTCGGAGCCGTCGCCGGCCCGCAAGGGTGCGTTGACGATCGTGCCCTGCGTGCCACGTTCCATGGCCGAGCCGGTGCCGGGATAGAGCGGCATCTCGTGGACGGAGGCGTAGAGCACGCTGGCATCGTCCCAGAAGATATCCTGCGTGCCATTGCCGTGATGGACGTCCCAGTCGATGACGGCGACGCGTTCGGCGCCATGCGCCTTCTGCGCGTGGCGCGCCGCGATCGCGGCATGGTTGAAGAAGCAGAAGCCCATGGCGCGCTCGCGCTCGGCATGGTGGCCGGGCGGGCGCATCGCGACGAAGGCATTGCGCGCCTTGCCGGCCATCACCTCGTCGACGGCCGCGACCGCGCCGCCGACGCCGCGCAGCGCCGCCTCGATCGTGCCGGGCGACATTAGCGTGTCCGCATCGACCTGGACGAAGCCCGCCGCAGGGGCGGATGCGATCAACGCCTGCGCATAGGACTCAGGATGACAGAGCGCGACCTGCTCGAGCGTGCCGAGCGGCGCTTCGAGCCGAATCAGTGCCGCGAATCGCTCGGCCTCGAGCGCCTGCTCGACCGCCTTGATCCTGTCGGCGCATTCGGGATGGCCCGCCGGCATCGCATGCGCGAGGCTCGCCGGATGGGTGAAGAGCAGGGTCGTCAAAGCCGGTTACCCCTGCAGCAAGTCCGCCTGAAACGTCATGCGTGGCCGCTTTGCCACGCCAAACGGCCTTCTGAGCCCCGGAAACGGAACCTGATTGCACCATGGCCGTTTGAGGCCTAGTGCTTCGCCGAGCCGCCGCTTTTGGGGAAGCGCTCTGGCGATACGAAGCGTTAACGTTCGATTCATCATAAAGGCTGCCTTCGGGTCGGCTGGGTGGAGGCTATGAAGAAGACCGTTTTCGTCGCGCTGGCGCTGTCCACCCTGCTGGGCGCCTGCCAGTATAAGAGCTTGGCCGCTCCGGAGCTGTCAGCCCGTGACGCGGAATATATCGCGCTCGTCCCCAAGTTCGACACCTACTTGCCTTATCTCCCCTACGAGATCGCCGATCCGACCGGGCAGCCGCCCGGCACGATCTACATCGATACCAGGGAAAAGTTCCTCTATCTCGTCCTGCCGAACAAGAAGGCGATCCGCTACGGCGTCGCCACCGGCGAGGAGGCCTATGGCTGGACCGGCGAGGCTGTCGTGCAGCGCAAGGCGGAATGGCCGCGCTGGACGCCGCCGGCCGAGATGATCAAGCGCTGGCCGCATCTGAAGCCGGTGGCCGGCGGCATGAATGGCGGTCCGGACAATCCGCTCGGCGCGCGCGCGCTCTATCTCTACCAGAACGGCCAGGACACGCTCTATCGCATCCACGGCACCAACGAGCCCGAGACGATCGGCCGCTCGGCCTCCTCGGGCTGCATCCGGATGCGCAATATCGACGTGATCGACCTCTTCAACCGCGTGCCCGCGGGCGCGAAGGTCATCGTCGTCTGAGCGATGGGACGAGCCGGAGAATTCAGCGGGCGGCCTTCGGGCCGCCCGTTTTCGTTTGGACGAGCCGAGCCCAAGAAAAAGGCCGGTGGGAGCACGCTCCGCACCGGCCAAGTCATGGGGTCTCGAAGGGGAGGTTTCAGTCGATGAAACCGTGGCGGAGAACGCCGGGCAGGTCGCCCCTGCGCGCTTCGCCGTGCTGCTTCAACGCAGGCGACATCTGTCGGGTTCCCGCGGCGACCGCCTGAAGCGCGATCGGGCGGAAGAGGGTCGCATAAGTCGCCCGCGCCGTGGCGTCGTGGAAACTCTTGCGGACCGGCGTCGGGGTATGGGCGTCGCGTTGAAGCATGGCTCCTGACTCAAGCTGTGAACCTCGTGCCGGCGGCTCGCGCCAGCCGACCCCTCCATCTCTGACACCTGATCGGGACGGCGCCGGGGCGCCACTGTGATCTGTTCGTGGCGTTTTCCGGCGGGGATCCCGGATTCCGCCTTATTGCTGAACGCGAAAAAAGGCCGGGCGCTGCCGCCCGGCCGTCAATCTTCCCGCGATATCAGGCGTTCAGGCGAAGAGGCCTTCGGCCTTGGCCCAGTTCAGCGTCTTGTCGAGGGCGCGCTCGCAGCGGTTGAACATTTCCTCGATCTCGGCCTCGTTGATCACGAGCGGCGGGCAGAAGGCGAGGCGGTCGCCCATGGCGCGGGTGATGAAGCCCTCTTCCAGCGCATAGGCCACGGCCTTGGCGCCGACGCCCTTCTTTCCCTCGAACGAGGCCTTGGTCTGCTTGTCCTTGACCAGCTCGGCGCCGCCGATCAGGCCGACGCCCTTGGCCTCGCCGACGAGCGGATGCTCGGCGAGCTTGTTCAGGCGGCGCAGGAAGGTCGGCGAGACCTTCTCGACATGGTCGACGATCTTCTCGCGCTGGTAGATCTCCAGCGTCTTCACCGCCACCGCGCAGCCGACCGGGTGGCCGGCATAGGTGTTGCCGTGGCCGAAGGTGCCGATCTTGCGGCTCTGGTCGACGAGAACGTCATAGATCTTGTCGTTCATCATCACGGCGCTGAGCGGGAAATAGGCCGAGGTGATCTGCTTGGCGAGCGAGATCGAGTCGGCGTTGAGCCCGTAGGTCTCGGTGCCGAACATCTTGCCGGTGCGGCCGAAGCCGGTGATGACCTCGTCCGAGATGAACAGCACGTCGTACTTGGCGAGCACGGCGTTGATCTTCTCGAAATAGCCCTCCGGCGGGATGATCGCGCCGCCGGCGCCCATCACCGGCTCGGCGATGAAGGCGGCGACCGTGTCCGGTCCCTCGCGCAGGATCATTTCTTCCAGCTCGGCGGCCAGCCGCGACGAGAAATCCTGCTCGCTCTCGCCGGGCTCGGCGAAGCGGTAATGGTGCGGGCAGGAGGTGTGCAGGATGCCCGGCAGCGGCAGGTCGAAATCGATATGGTTGTTCGGCAGGCCGGTCAGCGAGGCCGAGGCGACGGTGACGCCGTGATAGCCCTTCAGCCGCGAGATGATCTTCTTCTTCTGCGGGCGGCCGAGCGCGTTGTTGAGATACCAGACGATCTTGACCTGGGTGTCGTTGGCGTCGGAGCCGGAGGCGCCGTAGAACACCTTGGAGATCGGAACCGGGGCGATCTCCTTGAGCTTCTCGGCGAGCTCGATCGCCGGATCGTGGCTGCGCCCGCCGAAGATATGGGTGAAGGGCAGCTTCTTCATCTGCTCATAGGCGGTCTCGACCAGTTCCTGGTTGGAATAGCCGAGCGAGGTGCACCAGAGCCCCGCCATGCCCTCGATATATTCCTTGCCGGCGGAATCGTAGACATAGATGCCCTTGCCGCTCTCCAGCACGAGCGGGCCCGTCTGCCGATGCGTGGCGAGGTTGGTATAGGGATGGACGAGGGTCTCGATATCCCTGACGGCGACATTCGACAGCATGATGGGCTCCCGGCTCTGTTTAATATTCTTTCCAGCATACGCCGATATGACCGCAAATGTTGAGCGATTTTGGCGCAGGGGACGGTAGACTCTGCCGCAGGGCGAGCGAAACGGAAAGGGTGCGCGCCAAACGGGCGTGGCGGCCCGTCCGGGCGGCTCAGCCGACGACCGGCGGCAGGGTGAAACGGCCGCCGAGTTCCTCCAGCATCGCGCCGACGGCGACAGCCGTGCGGTCCTCGCCGAAGGGCGCGATGATCTGCACGCCGAGCGGCAGGCCCTCGCGCGAGCGCATGACCGGAGCCGACAGGGCCGGCAGGTCCGCCCCCGTGGCAAGCGCCGCCCAGAGCAGGAAGTCGAGATAGGGCCTCGGCTCGCCGTTCACGATCAGGCGCCGCGCATGGATGTCCGGCCCGTGGTCATGCGGGATCGCGGCGACCGGCGCCGGCGGGCAGAGCACGACGTCGTAATGCGTGAAGAAGCTCGCCCATTGCCGCTTCTGGGCGCGGCGGCGCTGGTCGATCTGCTGGTAGAAGCCGGGTGTCATCCGGGCGCCGCGCGCCTGCAGGGCCTGATGCGACAGGTCGTTCGGGCTGAAGCGCGAGGCTAACGCCTGGATGCGGGCGCGCACCTTCGGCGGCAGGCCGTAGGCGACGACGGCATGATTCAGCAGCGCATAGACCTCGAACGCGTCGGCAAAGCGGATCGAGGGGCGCGCCGTTTCGTCGACGATCGCGCCGGCCTCGGCCAGGCGGCGCGCGGCCTCGCGCACGGCGCCGGACACCTCCTGATCGACCGGCGCGAAAGGATCGTCGGCCCAGAGCGCGACGCGCAGGCCCTTGGCGTCGGTCCGGCGCGGCTCGGGTAGGATGGGCGCGGGCAGGGCGGTGTCGCGTGGTCCGGCGATCACCCGCAGGATCAGGTCGAGGTCGTCGGTGGCGCGCGTGATCGGGCCGGCAACCATCAGGTCGACATTGCGGAGCGTCCGCCGTTCCGGCGGCGGCGGGATCGCGCCCCAGGTCGAGATCAGCCCCCAGCTCGTCTTGAGCCCGAAGACGCCGCAGGCATGGGCCGGCCAGCGGATCGAGCTGCCGAGGTCGGAGCCGAGTTCGAAGGCGCTCATGCCGGTCGCGACTGCCACGGCTGCACCGCCCGACGAGCCGCCGGGCGAGCGCGTCTCGTCCCAGGGGTTGTTGGTCACGCCATGAGCCGGGTTGTAGCTCTGGAAATCGCCGGAGAAGACCGGGACATTCGTCTTGCCGATGATCACCGCACCGGCGGCTCGGAGCCTCGCGACGGGAGCGGCATCCTCGGTCGGCACGCGCTCGCGATAGGCGGGCAGGCCACCGGAGGAGGGCAGGCCGGCGACGTCGAAGGCGTCCTTGATCGTGATCGGCAGCCCTTCGAGCGGGCGGGCCGTGCCGTTGGCGATACGCTCATCCGAAGCTTTCGCCATGGCGCGGGCGGCATCGCGATCCTCAGCCACGATCGCGTTGAGGCGCGGGTTCAGCGCATCGATGCGGGCGAAGGTTGCCTCGAGCAGGTCGGTGGCGCTGAAGCAGCGGGCAAGCAGCGCCTGACGTAGGGCGGTGGCGGAGGCGGTCAGGTCGATGCCGTCAGCCATCGCGGCTCACTCGGCATCGACGGCGCGGGCGAGGTCGCGCCAGACCAGCACGAGCCGGTCGAGCTCGGCGAGGTCGTCGGGCTTGAGCTTGCCGAGCGTGCTGGCGACGAAATCGCGCTGGGCGGCAATGCCGGCCTCGGCGAGGCGGCGGCCTTCCGGCGTCAGGTGCATCGCATAGGAGCGACGGTCGCCGGCGATGGCGCGGCGCTCGACCAGCCCGGCCTGCACGAGCCGGTCGACGAGGCCCGAGACATTGCCCTTGGTGACATAGAGCTTTTCGGCCAGCTCGCTCTGGCTGATGCCCTCCTGCTCGGTCAGGGTCGAGAGCAGGTCGAATTGCGGGATCGAGAGGCCGAGCGTGCGGATGCGCGCCGTCATCTGCATCAGCATGCGCTGGTGCAGCCGCATGAAGCGGAACCAGACACGGTCCGGTTCCGTGGCGGCCGGCTGAACGGCTTTCGCTGCGGTCATCGCGTTTCCCCCGCTCTTCGAAGGATCAGACCTAAACCATCTCGCGCGCGCAGGCGAGCCTTCGATCGGATGACTTCCCTTTCGCGGAAGCCGGTCGCTATCCTCCGGCAAAACGGATCTGGGAGGACATGCGCATGCTCGGCCTGATGCAGGACTGGCCCCTTCTGCTCCACCGCATCATCGATCACGCCGCCATCCAGCACGGCACGCGCGAAGTGGTGAGCCGCGCCGTCGAGGATGGCGCTCTCAGGCGACGCAGCTATGTCGCGATTCGCAGCCGCGCCCTGACAGTCGCGAAGCGTTTGCAGCGTCAGGGCATTGCGCTCGGCGACCGGGTCGCGACGCTCGCCTGGAATACCGATCGCCATCTCGAGCTCTGGTACGGCATCAGCGGCATCGGCGCGATCACGCATACGGTCAATCCGCGCCTCTTCCCCGAGCAGATCGCCTGGATCGTCAATCACGCCGAAGATCGGTTGCTTTTCCTCGACCTCACCTTCGTGCCGATGATCGAGGCGATCCAGGACAAGCTGCCGACGATCGAGCGCTACATCGTCCTGACCGACGCCGCGCATATGCCGCAGACCGGCCTCAAGGGCGCCGTCGCCTATGAGGACTGGCTGGCCGAGGCCGATGACGATTTCGCCTGGGGCCGCTTCGACGAGAACATGGCGGCCGGGCTCTGCTACACCTCGGGCACGACCGGCGGGCCGAAGGGCGTGCTCTATTCCCACCGTTCGAACGTCCTGCACGCGCTCGCCTGCGCCGCGCCTGACTATATGGGCCTGTCGGCGCGCGACACGGTGATGCCCGTCGTGCCGCTCTTCCACGCCAATAGCTGGTCGCTGGCCTATTCCGCGCCGATGACCGGCGCCAAGCTGGTGATGCCGGGCGCCCGGCTCGACGGCCCCTCGCTGCACCAGCTGCTGGAGGAGGAGGGCGTGACGATGACGGCCGCGGTGCCGACCGTCTGGCTCGGCCTGCTCCAGCATCTGGAGGCGACGGGCGGCGGGCTCTCGACGCTGAAGCGCGTCGTCATCGGCGGCTCGGCCTGCCCGCGCGCGATGACCGAGGCCTTTGAGCGGAAGTTCGGCGTCACCGTCGCCCATGCCTGGGGCATGACCGAGATGAGCCCGCTCGGCTCCTTCTGCTCGCTGAAGCCGGTCTATGAAGGCCTATCGGGCGACGCGCTCTACGATCTCAAGGTCAAGCAGGGCCATCCGCCCTTCACGGTCGAATTCCGGCTCACCGACGATGCCGGCGCGGACCTGCCCTGGGACGGCAAGACCTTCGGCCGGCTCAAGGTGCGCGGGCCAGCGGTCGCTGGCGCCTATTATCGCAACGAGGAGGGTATTCTCGACGATCACGGCTTCTTCGACACCGGCGATGTCGCGACCATTGACCCTGCCGGCTACATGCAGGTCACCGACCGCTCCAAGGACGTCATCAAGTCCGGCGGGGAATGGATTTCCTCGATCGATCTCGAAAACCTGGCCGTCGGCCATCCCGATGTCGCGGAAGCGGCAGTGATCGGCGTTGCTCATCCGAAATGGGACGAACGGCCGCTGCTGGTGATCGTGCCGAAGCCGGGGCGCAAGCCGGGCAAGGACGAGATGCTCGCCTTCATGACCGGTAAGATCGCGAAATGGTGGCTGCCGGACGATGTCGTGCTGGTCGAGGCGATTCCTCACACCGCGACCGGAAAGATCCAGAAGACCAAGCTGCGCGAGATGTTCAGCGATTACCGGCTGCCGGGGTAAAGAGCTGGCCCGGCCCGCTGCCTGGAAACGCGAACGGCGCCCGAGAGGGCGCCGTTCCGATATTCTGGTCATGCCATTCCGGAGGCTGTTGCCTCAGAACTCTTCCCATCCTGAATCGCTGGCCCGGCCGCCGCCGCCATTGGCGACC
>NZ_JANLGI010000001.1:0-447343 GCF_024655635.1 Allobosea sp. 47.2.35
TCCCGGCACGTCGGCGCGAGCCTAAGGGGGGCTAGCCTTCAACGCGATAAGGGGGCTGCGCTTCAATGCGATTTGACAGCCCTGATGCCGCTCTGGACCTCGGCGCTGGTCTGGGCGGCCTGCCGGGTGGTGATCGGCATCGGCTGCGTCGGGCTGTTCGTGACGACCGAGAGCTGGCTCAACGCCAAGGCGATGCCGGACCAGCGCGGCCGCATCTTCTCGACCTATATGGTCGGGACCTTCGTCGCGCTGGCGATCGGCCAGCTCGCCGTGGCCGGGCTCACGATCCAGGCGGCGGGGGCGTTCCAGGTCGTCATCGCGCTTTTCGCGCTGGCGCTGGTGATGGTCAGCACGACGCGGGCGGAAGCGCCCGGCCTCAAGCCCGAAGCGAAGCTGCGCTACGGCGAATTGTCGCGACAGGCCCCGATCTCGGTCGTCGGCTGCGTGGTCAGCGGCATCGTGACCAGCGCCTTCTACGCGCTCGTGCCGGCCTGGATGCTTAGCAACGGCGCGCCGCAGCAGACGATCGCGCTGTTCATGCTGGTCGCGGTGCTGGGCGGGCTCGCCTTCCAGGTGCCGGTCGGGCGCCTGTCCGATCGTAATGACCGCCGCCTCGTGCTGGCGGGGCTGGCGGTCGGCTATGCGGCGGCCGTGATCCTGCTGGTGGCGATGCCGCGCTCGCTCCTCGCGGTGCTGCCGGTGGCGGCGCTGCTCGGTGGCTTCATGTCGACGCTCTACCCGGTCTGCGTCGCCCATGCGCTCGACCGGATGCCGGCCGACCGGGTGGTCGCGGTCAGCGGGCGCCTGATTCTGGTCAGTGGCTTCGGCTCGGCGCTCGGGCCTCTGGTTGGGGCCGGCATCATGGCGCGCTTCGACATCGACGGGCTGCTCTATTTCATGGCGGCGATCGCTCTGGCGCTTGCGGCCTTCGCCGGCCTGCGCATGCGGATGCGCGAGGCGCCTGACAAGGTCGAGCGGCCCTTCGAGGTCATCGATCCGCTCAATCCGGCGATCACGCAGACGCCCGAGGCAACGGAGGCCGACGGCTCGCCTCGCCCTGCCATGGCCTGACCAAAAAGCAGAACCGCCGCCCGTTGCCGGGCGGCGGTCCCAAATGCGTGATGCGGTATGGTGGCCCGATCAGGCCATGTTCTGACCGCCGTTGGCCGAGAGGGTCGAGCCGGTGATGAAGCCGGCATCGTCGCTGGCCAGGAACACCACGGCGCGCGCGATCTCCTCGGGCTCGCCGAGGCGGCCGACCGGGATGTGAGGCAGGATCGACTTCTCGATCACGGCCGGGTCGATCGCCCTAACCATCTCGGTCGCGATATAGCCGGGGCAGATCGCGTTGACGGTGATGCCGGCGCGCGCGCCTTCCTGGGCCAGCGCCTTGACGAAGCCGATATCGCCCGCCTTGGCGGCGGAATAGTTCACCTGGCCCATCTGGCCCTTCTGGCCGTTGATCGAGGAAATGCAGATCACGCGGCCGAACTTGCGGGCGCGCATGCCCTCCCAGACCGGGCGGGTCATGTTGAAGAGGGAGTTGAGGTTGGTGTTGATCACCGCGTCCCACTGCTCCTTGGTCATCTTGTGGAACATGCCGTCGCGGGTGATGCCGGCATTGTTGACCAGGATGTCGACCGGGCCGAGATCGGCCTCGACCTTGGCGATGCCGGCGACGCAGGAATCATAGTCAGAGACGTCCCATTTATAGGTCTTGATGCCGGTTTCGGCGGTGAATTTGGCCGCAGCCTCGTCATTGCCGGCATAGCTCGCGGCGACGCTGTAGCCGGCCGCCTTCAGACCCTTCGAGATCGCCTCGCCGATACCGCGCGAGCCCCCCGTAACCAATGCCACCTTCGCCATAGGCCAGTCTCCCTTTCAGATGATCCCTGCGGCGTTTCGCCGTTATTGTTCAGATAGTTCGAGGGTGGGCGCGTAGTCCGCGTCCACGTCCTTGACGATGGCCTGGCCACAAATGACACGGCCCTGGACCGTGTCGAAGGTCAGGGTGGGCTGGCCGTAGAGCGACCAGCCGAGGCTCAGCGCTTCCGAGACCCGATGACAGAAGGAGGCGTCATCGGGCCCGGTGAGATAGCGGTAGAGCGTGGTACGCTTCGCCATGGGCGGGGCGCTTGTCTCAGCGCTCCACGGCCATGGCGACGCCCATGCCGCCGCCGATGCAGAGCGTGGCGAGGCCCTTCTTGGCATCGCGCTTGGCCATCTCGTGCAGCAGCGTCACCAGCACGCGGGCGCCGGACGCGCCGATCGGATGGCCGATCGCGATTGCGCCGCCATTGACGTTGACGATGTCCGGGTTCCAGCCGAGGTCCTTGTTGACCGCGAGCGCCTGCGCCGCGAAGGCCTCGTTGGCCTCGACGAGATCGAGATCGCCGACCTTCCAGCCGGCCTTTTCGAGCGCCTTGCGGGTCGAGGGTATCGGGCCGGTGCCCATGATCTGCGGATCGACGCCGGCCGTCGCCCAGGAGGCGATGCGGGCGAGCGGGGTCAGGCCGCGGCGGGCCGCTTCCTTGGCGGTCATGATGACGAGCGCGGCGGCGCCGTCATTGAGGCCGGACGCGTTGCCGGCCGTCACCGTGCCGTCCTTGGAGAAGGCGGGGCGCAGCTTGGCCATCGCTTCCAGCGTCGCGCCATGGCGCGGATATTCGTCGCTGTCGACGACGATGTCGCCCTTGCGGGTCGAGATGGTCACCGGGGCGATCTCGTCCTTGAACCGGCCGGCCTTCTGCGCGGCCTCGGCCTTGTTCTGCGAGGCGACGGCGAAGCGGTCCTGCTCCTCGCGGCTGATCTGATACTTGGTCGCGACGTTCTCGGCGGTCGTGCCCATGTGGTAGCCGTGGAAGGCATCCCAGAGGCCGTCCTTGATCATGGTGTCGACGAACTTGACGTCGCCCATCTTGGTGCCGGCACGCATGTAGGAGGCGTGCGGGGCGAGCGACATCGATTCCATGCCGCCGGCGACGATGATGCTGGCATCGCCATTGGCGATCTGCTGCAGGCCGATGGCCACAGTGCGCAGGCCCGAGCCGCAGAGCTGGTTGAGGCCCCAGGCGGTCTTCTCCTGCGGGATGCCGGCAGCCATGGCGGCCTGACGGGCGGGGTTCTGGCCCTGACCGGCGGCGAGCACCTGGCCGAGCACGACTTCATCGACCTCGGCCGCCTCGACCTTGGCCCGCTTCAGCGCTTCCTTGATCGCGACGGCGCCGAGATCATGGGCGGGAGTATTGGCAAAAGCGCCGCTGAAGGCCCCGACCGCGGTGCGGGCCGCACCGACGATCACGATATCCGAATCTGCCATGAGAGGGTTCCTCGCTTTGTTGTTACGGTTGCGCCGCTCCCGCCGGCTCAACCGTTCCCCGCCACCTTCGAAGCCTGTTGCGGCGCCGTCAAGACGGGCGAGAGGCGAAATCGACCGGGGCATCGCCAATCGGGTGACGTAAGGGCGGGCGTATGCCTGCGGTTGCAGAGACTTCGGCGCTTTTTTGCAGCGCCCGCTCAAAGAGCTTGCGGTGCAGCACCGACAGGCTATCGTCTGACCATGGGAGACCGTTTCGCAGAGCACGCCGGAACCACCGGCGGCCGCGGATCAACGTCAAGCAGGACCGATGGCTAGCGACAAAGAACCGACCGTCATCAAGAAATACGCCAACCGGCGTCTCTATCATACGGGCACAAGCTCCTATGTCACCCTGGAGGATCTCGCCGGGCTCGTGCGCTCGGGCGAGGATTTCGTCGTCTATGACGCGAAGTCGGGGGAGGACATCACCCGCTCGGTGCTGGCGCAGATCATCTTCGACGAAGAGGCCAAGGACGGGCAGAACCTGCTGCCGATCGCCTTCCTGCGTCAGCTCATCCGCTTCTACGGCGACAGCATGCAGGCGCTGGTGCCGCGCTACCTGGAGTTCTCGATGGAGAACCTCACGCAGGAGCAGAGCAAGTTCCGCGAGCAGATGACCAAGGCCTTCGGGGGCTCGGCCTTCGGCGGCAACGCGCTCGACGCCATCCAGGCGCAGACGCGCGCGAACATGCAGATCTTCCAGGACGCGTTCCGGCTGTTCAACCCGTTCACCGCGGCGGCGCAGGCCAAGCAGGAAGCGGCTGCCGGCGCGAAGCCCGCGGCTGAAGCAGCCAGCGGCGACATCGGCGATCTCAAGCGCGAACTCAACGAAATGCGCGAGAGGCTGGACAAGCTGTCGCGCTCGCGCTGAGGTTGGCCTGAGCAATTTGAGCCGCGCTCTCGGAGGACGAGGGCGCGGCTTCTTTGTCAGCGAGTGGTCGGTGCCGCGAATGTCTGAGCTGTAGCGAAGGCGGAAATTGCAGCCATTAGGTTCTGTTTGCCCGATGCCTATTAGCTTACGCTATGTTGATAGGCGTGCGAAACAATGCGGAAAGCGTAGATTTCAAGCCGATTCGACTTGTTTTGGCATGATTGGCTTGGCCGGTTGGTCCAAGTGTACAGAGGCAAAATTGTTGAAGGGAACCGGCCGGCCAAACAAATATCCCTGCATGTAATCCACGCCGAGCTTTTCGAGATAGTCGCGTTGCGCCGCCGTTTCCACGCCCTCCGCGATGAGGGTGAGCTTCAACCTTCCTGCCAGATCGGCAACGATGTCCAGGATGTGACTGGATAGCGACTCCGCCCCAGCCTTCGCTACGAAGCTTTGGTCGATCTTCAGGGCATTGACGGTGAACCTTTGCAGGTAATCTAGGCTGGAGTTTCCGGTGCCGAAATCGTCCAGGGCGACTTGAACGCCGATCCGGTCGAGCTGTATGAACAATTCATCGGTCAAAGGAGTAGCCGGAATAGCCTCACGCTCTGTGAGTTCGACGAACATAACCACGGAATCCGGTGGAAATGGCTCAAGGAAATCCCGGCATCGTTCGAGCAGTTCCATGCTCTTGCAGTGGGCTGCGCAAATATTGAAACCGATGTGAAATCGAGCCGGAAGCCTCGACAACTGGCTGCTCAGATCGCGCTTAACCTGCTCCATCAGACGATAGGTCATCGGTACGATCAGACCAGTGCGTTCGGCCAGCGGGATGAATTGGTTCGGTGGGATGAGCCCCTCGCTTGGGTGCATCCATCGAACAAGCACTTCAGCCCCGGCTGGCTTGCCGGATTCGGCAAGCACAATGGGTTGATAAAATGGGACGAATTCGTCGGCCTCGACCGCGCGCTGCAGTTCGGCTGCCAGGGAACTGTGCCGCGACGCGAAGCGATGGACCGCGTAGCCGGACAACACCCCCAGTAACGCAAGCAGCAGCCAGGACGGCCAATATTCCGTCGCCAGATTCTGCCAGATGCGGCCCTTGTCGTAAGCGACCCCGACGGCGAACGGATAGTCGGTCGACTCCATGAAACTGGCGACTGCTTCTCCGGTACCGTCTAACGCCGCGGTTACCACGCCCTTGGGCCCGACCCAGTTTCCCTTGATGCCGACCTGGACCGTGAATTCGCTAACGCCCAGGCTCAGCACATCGAAAAGGTGCTGTCCGTCGATGCCGACGAGAACGGAGCCGGATTGTGTTGCCTGCCGGTAGACGACCAAGGCTCGGCTCGGAGTCACCTGATTGCCGGGCATCAAACGCAAGCGCCCATCGGCGTAGGCTTCTGCCTCCTCCGCATAGTCGACAGAACCTTCGAGGGACGAGCAGTAGATCCTGCCGTTCTCTGCGAGGTTCAGCGAACGCACGAAGGGATGGGCCGTCACGCCCAATCTCAGGCCGAGACCGGCGGACGCACATGAACTGCCGACGAGGCTCGTCACTTCACCTGCGGCGTTATTCGCATGGGTGAAGATGGCAGCGATGCGCGTGGCGACGAATTCATGAATGCCCGCTGCCTCGGCCTCGATGGCCTGGCGAACCTGCCATGACAAGACTGGCAGCCCAAGCAACGGAGGCAACAAGCCTGCAAGCGCCACGAATGCCGCATGGCGAAATTTGCCCCTCAGGCGCCTCGCGGACGGCCACTCGTGCCCGCTTCTATATACCGTTCCCTTGGCCATTTTTATTCAGGCCTTCCTGCCGTTGCGACGGAGCCTGCTTCAGAAGCTGACGGTATATGTTCAAGGCGTCGTAAAATTTCTGGTGCGAGAACGGCGACGAGTTTCTCGTTTCACGGGTAGCTGGTGCGACCGATAGAAACCAATCAGCTTCGCGTCCTCAGTGTCGCCATGTTGCAGCACCAGAACGATGTTCATTCGCTGACGATGGCCTTGGCCGGCAACTTCCGCAATCGGTCAGGAGCGGATGTCGATCTCAGGGATCGGCGTGTTCCCTGATCAGCGTCTCCAAAGCGGGGAGGTCCTCCTCGACATCCTCGTTGCCTCGAAACAGCGGGTACTCGACATATCCATCTTAAAGCAGATCGATCCCAATCGGCTGACCGACGAGAGTCGTAGCGATCATGATGCTGTCGTAGCGATGACGATCGAGCCGGAAGTGGATTTCCATTTCCTCTAGGAGGCGATCATTCGATAGAGTTCATGGCTCATGTTGTTGATGCCTAGCGTTGACGTGCCGCCCTAGCCAGAAAACAGTTACGTCAGTAGTGGGCTGGAAGCGGTTCCGGACCAGGTGTTGGAATGACCGCCGCGCGTCTGCCTCAACCGGCCGCGAGCTTCCGATAGCTCGCCTGCTGCACCGAGGCACGCAGCTCGGCCCGGCCGACGAGATGGCCCTGCAGATAGGTGACGCCCCAGTCGCGCAGCATGCTCGCCTGCATCTCGTCATCGACCCATTCGGCCACGGTCTCGACGCCGAGATGGCCGGCAAGCTCGACCAGCGTGCGGACATAGAAGCGGTCGTCGGTGGAGCGGCGCAGGTTCTGGGTGAAGGCGCCGTCGATCTTGAGGATGTCGATCGGGAAGGCGCGCAGGTGCCGGAGCGAGGTGTGGCCGGCGCCGAAATCGTCGATCGCGACGCGCGCGCCCTGGTCCTTGATGCGCCCGAGCAATTCGGCGATGCGGGCGGGGCTTTCGATTGTCGCGGTTTCCGTGATCTCGACGATCAGGCGCGAGGCCATGCCGCGCGCGGCGGCCGTGCAGGCGATGAAGGCGTCGAACCATTCGGGGTCGTTCAGCGAGCGCGGCGAGACATTGACCGAGAGGTTGAGCGTGGGATCGGCGCCAAGCATCTCGATGGCGAGTTCGAGCACGCGCTGGTCGAACAGCCGCACGAGGCCGCGCCGCTCCAGCATCGGGATAAGCTCGGCCGAGGCGAAGTAGAGCCCGGTATCGCCCTGGCCGACGCGCAGCAGCGCCTCGTGGAAGGCGGTCTCGCGCGTGCCCGTCCGAACGATCGGCTGCAGGGCGAGCCGCACGCGGCGATCGTTCAGGGCCGCGATGGCCTGCACGTCGAAGCCGGTCTGCTCGGTGCCGGGGCTGCGCCGGGGCTGGGGCCTGGCTGTTACGGCGGTGTCGATCGACCCGGCGCGCGCGCTCGCCAGAGCGCCTTCGGCGGCGGCCAGCAGCGTGCCGCCATGGCTGCCGAGCTCTGGCGCGCTCGCGGCGCCCACACGCAGCCGCACCAGCGCGATGCCGTGGCTGGTCTCGATCGCGGATTGCGCGACGACCTTGATGAAGCGGCGGGCCGCCTGCTCGACCTGCTCCGGCGGGCAGCCGACGAGGAGGATGGCGAAGCTGTTGCCGGCATAGCGGACGAGATGGTCGCGCCGGCGCGTCACCGAGCGCAGGCGCTCATGGACGGTGCTGATGATCTCGTCGGTGGCCTCGTGGCCGAAATCGTCGTTGAGGCGGGCGAGCTCGTCGATGGTGGCGACGAGGACGACGACCGGCCGCTCCGCCGGCAGGTGCTCCTGCAGGGCCTGGCCGATTCGCTCGACCAGCGCCGGACGGTCGCAGAGCTCGTTGCCGAACTGCTCGAGCTCGTCGGGCCGGGCGGCGCGTTCGAGCCTGAGCACACCGCGGGCGCTGGCGGGATAGCCGTCGCTGCCGGCGAACCAGCGCCCGGTGTCCTCGGCCCACATCTTGCGGCCGGCGAGATCGATCGCATAGCGAGTGCGGTAGATGACGCCTTCGCCCCGGTCATGCTCGCTGGAACAGAAGATCGCGTCGTAGCGGCTCGGGCCGCTGCCGGGCTCGACGAGGCCGGCGAAGGCGAGGCCGCGCTGCATGGCCTGCTCGGGAATCGCGCCGAAGACTTCGGCCGCATTCGGCCCCCAGTTCAGCGTGTCGCTCTGGATGTCCCAGCCATAAACCACTTCGCCGATCGAGGAGAGGATGCTGCGGGGATCAACCGGGCTGCCGTTCTGGAAGCTGAAGATCGACGGGGAGGGCATCGGTCGGCCTCGATAGGACGGCCGCGGAGCCCCGTTCTGGTGCCTCGTCGCCCTGTCCATGAGATGGGAAGTGCTTCGAAACGATGCGGTATTTCAGATTAACGCGGCGTTAAGGCTGGCCGCCGCCTTGCAACAAGAACTTCGTCACGATTGACCTGTGCCGGAGTGAAACATGGTCGAGGCCGCAAGCTGGAGCGAACGGAATGCCGCCGATGCCAACGCATCCGCGCTGGTACTCCTGCAAGCGGCGGCGGCGCGGGCCGAGATCGGGCCCTTCGCACGACGCGGGCGGGCGAGCCCGCAAGCGGCGGCGGGTTTCTACCGGGCGACGGCGCGGCTTTTGCCCGAGAGCGACCGCGGGCTTCCGGGTGCTTATGGTCGTGGCTGGGGATGGAAGGCGCGGACGCGGCCGCCGAGGACGGCATAGGTCGTCAGCACGGTTTCCTGATCGCCGGCATCGGAATAGGTGCTCTCCCGCCCCTGGCAGGACGCCAGCGCGAAGCGATTGATCTGGACGACCTTGTCCGGCCGCGTCGAGCCGGGCAGCGGCACGTTCTGCTCGACGACCTCCAGCAGCGCTCCGGGGACGATGACACGCAGCACGATCGCGGTGTGATGGGGCAGCCGCAGCACCAGCGGCGGGCGCGCCCGGCCGGACGGGCCGCTGAGGAAATCGATGACGCGGACCGTCTTCTGGACACTGTAGTTGTGAAGCTGAAGGATATCGCCGGCTGTGACAGACGTCGGATTCGGCTCCTCGTCGCCCCAGACATAGTCGGCGCTTGCCGAGAAATGCGGGGTGAGCTGGCGGGAGCTTCTGGCGCCGTTCGCCAGCAAGGCGTCCTCGGCCAGGGTCCAGCATTCGCCATTGCCGTGCTGGGAACCGACCCGCCGCTGCCTCAGCCAGGCAACGATACGGCCGTTGAGCGCTGGGTGACAGGTCATGGCGGCCCCCCTCTGGTACGACTATGACGTTAGGTCATTGTCGCGTCGAGGCCGATGCGGGTTCAGATGGCGGCGCACATAAAAAAGGCCGGCGCAGGCGCCGGCCTTTTTGACAAGTCGGTGACGACGCCTCAGGCGTCGGTCTTGACCTTCAGGACCTGACGGCCGCGATACATGCCGCTCTTCAGGTCGACATGGTGCGGACGGCGCAGCTCACCCGAGTTCTTGTCCTCGATATAGGTGGGCTGCTTCAGGGCGTCGGCCGAGCGGCGCATGCCACGCTTCGACGGCGACGTCTTTCTCTTCGGAACGGCCATTGTACTCTCCATCGTGCCACCGCCCGGACGCTGGCCCAAGGCCAAGCATCCGCCACGGCGACGGATCAATCTCGTGAGGCGTTGGCCATACACGGTCGGGGCGAGGATTGCTAGTGCCGAATCCGGATTTCTTCGCCGGCATGGCGCGGAACGCCCGATATCCTGCCGATCAGCCGGGCAGGGCGCAATCCCCGAGCGATCCAAGTTGCCCGAGCTGGCGCAGGCTGCGGCCGGCGGCGGATTGCAGCCCCCGATTCGGCTTGGCCGGGTTGCGCAGCAGCGGATTGGGCAGGGCGCCGGCAAGCCTGGCGGCTTCAGCCGGCGTCAGGCGCGACGCGGGCTTGCGGAAATAGCGCTGCGCGGCGGCCTCGGCCCCGAACAGGCCCTCGCCCCATTCGGCAACATTGAGATAGACCTCTATCACGCGCGGCTTGCCCCAGGCCAGGTCGATCGCCATGGCCAGCGGGATTTCCAATCCCTTGCGGATGTAGGAGCGGCCCGGCCAGAGAAAGACGTTCTTGGCGGTCTGCATGGTCAGCGTCGAGGCGCCGCGACTCGGTCCGTCCTCGTTCTCCAGCACCTTGTTGAGCTCGACCCAGTCGACGCCGCGATGGCTGCAGAAGCGCTGGTCCTCCGAGGCGATGACGGCCTTGATGAGATGCGGCGAGATCTGGTCGAGCGGCACCCAATCGCGCTCGACGGGCTTGAGTACCAGCCAGCGACCGAGCATCAGGGTCGAGGGTACGGGCACGAAGCGATAGAGCAGGATCGTCGCCGCGAGGGCGAGGAGCAGCCAGAGGGCGATCCGGAAGCACAGGCCGAGAACCCTACCCAGCACCTTGCTTCACCTCCGCTGCCGTTTGAAGAGCCCGCCATGGCGGGCCGAGCCCGAGGCGGCGCAGCTTGACGATGCGATCATCGTCCGGCAAGGCCCCCCTTCCGGCAGCGAACGCGAGACCTGCGCATGAGTTCCGTCCCCTCTCCGGCAAGCCTTGGCGATCTCGACGCCCGGCTGGCGCAGAATGCAGCCGCCATCGAGACGCTGCTGGAGGCGCTGCTGTCCGATGTCGCGGCTCCCGGTGAGATCGCGCGCCCGCCGCGCCTCGTTGCCGCGATGCGGCATGGTGCGCTGGCCGGCGGCAAGAGATTGCGGCCTTTTCTGACGGTCGAGACGGCCAGACTTCTCGGGGTTCCAGCCGAGCAGGCCCGGCGTGCCGGTGCCGCGGTCGAGCTGCTGCACTGCTATTCGCTGGTGCATGACGACCTGCCGGCGATGGATGATGACGACCTGCGGCGCGGCCGGCCGACGGTGCACAAGGCCTTCGACGAGGCGACGGCGATCCTGGCGGGCGACGCCCTGCTGACGCTCGCCTTCGAGGTGCTGGCCGACGAGGAGACGCATGAATCCGGTGCGGTCCGGGCGGCGCTGGTCAGCTGCCTCGCGCGGGCCTCCGGACTTGGGGGCATGGTCGGTGGCCAAATGTTCGACCTTGCCGCCGAAGGGCGCTTCGAGGCGGTACGTGGCGCGCTTCCGGAAGCGGAGATCCGCCGGCTCCAGGCGATGAAGACCGGGGCGCTGCTGGCGGCGAGCGTCGAGATCGGTGCAAGGCTCGGTGGCGCGGACGCGGCGGCACTGGCCGCGTTCGGACGCTATGGCCGGGCACTGGGCGCGACCTTCCAGATCGCCGACGACATTCTCGACGTCGAATCGGATGCGGAGCAGATGGGCAAGGCGACGGCCAAGGACGCGGACAAGGGGAAGGGCACGCTGGTCGGCGCCCTCGGCCTCGACGGCGCCAAGCGCGAGCGCGACCGGCTGAGCGCCGAGGCCGTGGCGGCGCTCGTGGGCTTCGGCGCCGAGGCGGATGTGCTGCGGGCTGCGGCGCGCTTCGCGGCGGAGCGGAAGAGCTAGAGGCAGGTCGCCATCACGCTCGGGCTCGCCCCGAGCATGATGGCGGCATTGCCGTTGTCTTACCGCCAGCGGCCGAAGGCGTCGGCGAGCGTCTGGCTGCCGGAGACGCCTTTCTCGAAAGTTATGATGCCGCGCCGGCCGGAGGCGAAGCGCACGGGCACGTCGATCCAGCTGCGGTTGAGGATGAGCTCGACATTGCGCTCGACCTCGACCGGAACATTCGACAACGCCGCGACGAAGAGGTTGTCGCCCAGCGCCGAATTGATCGCCGAGAGCGGCGCGCCGCGCTCGCCTTCGACGCTCTTGAACTGGGGAACGCCGACTTCCTTGACAGTCTGGGAAGCCGGGTCGCCGGTGCTGGTGAAGCGCAGGCCGATGATATGCGAGGCCGGGAAGGCCGAATCGGTGTTGCGGCGGATGGTGAAGTCGAGGCTCAGGCCGGTATCGGGAATCTCGACGGTCGCGCGCACGATGGTCTCGATCGGGCGGCCCTGGCCGGCGCTCTCGCTGTCGAGGCGCCAGAACACGCGGCCATTCGAGGTCTGCGGCTGCTGCGGGGTCTCGGGCACCTCGACGAACAGCACGGCGCGCTGGGCGACCGCGATCTCGCCGCCGGGCTGCGGCACGGGCGTGCCGGGAGTGTTGTTCTGCTGATTGCCGGCAGGCCGGTTCTGTTGCGGGGTGCCGGGCTCGCCGGCGCGCTCGGCGATCTTGCCGGCATTGTCGGGCTGGGCCGGTTGTGTCCGCTGCGCCGTATCGCTGCTCGGGCGCGGAGTGTCCTGAGGCCGCAGCTTGTGGACATAGATCGCGGTGGCCGCGATGGCCGCGACGGCGACCGCCACGACGCCACCGACGACGGCGGAGCGGATATGGCCGGGCTTCACGCGCCGCTCGCGCGGCGGCTGCACCCGCGGACGCGCCACTTGCGGCTCGGCCGGCTCAGGCAGCGGCTCGCCCTCGTCCTGCCCCGCGGCGGGCGGGAGCGGTGCGAATTCCGGCGCCTTCTTCGGTACCGGCGGCCGGATCGGCAATGTCGGGTTCTCGACGGTGCGGATCACCGGGCCGTCCGATGCCGGCGGCGGCGCGGGAGCCTCGTCGTAATCCGCCTCGATCCGGGCGACCGCCTCGTCGAGCGCCAGGCGCTCGCGCATGATCTCGGCCTCGCTCAGCGGCGGGTCGAGCCCGCGCAGCTGCGCGACGAGCGCAGCCCGCGCCCGGTCGTAGATGGCGCGCCGGGCCTCGGGGGAGGTTTCGGGCAGCCCGGCGACCGCACGCGCCAGGATCGGATAGAAGTCGGCCATTGGCCTCACTTGTCGCTGATGATGCCCGCCGTCAACCCTCGAAAGGGTTATGGACGAGGATCGTATCGTCGCGCTCCGGGCTGGTGGAGAGCACGGCGACGGTGGCGCCGATCAGCTCCTCGATGCGGCGGACATACTTGATCGCCTGCGCCGGGAGGTCGGCCCAGGAGCGGGCATTGGCGGTGGAGCCTTCCCAGCCTTCGATCGTCTCGTAGATCGGCTCGACGCGGGCCTGGTCGTTCTGGCCGGCCGGCAGGTGCTCGAGGACCTGGCCGTCGAGCTTGTAGCCGACGCAGACCTTGATCTCCTTGAAGCCGTCGAGGATGTCGAGCTTGGTCAGCGCGATGCCGTCGATGCCGGAGGTCTTCACCGTCTGGCGCACGAGGCAGGCGTCGAACCAGCCGCAGCGGCGCTTGCGCCCGGTGACGACGCCGAATTCCTTGCCCTTCTGGCCGATCAATTCGCCGATCTCGTCGAAGAGCTCGGTCGGGAAGGGGCCTTCGCCGACGCGGGTGGTGTAAGCCTTGGCGATACCGAGCACATAGCCGACTGCCGAGGGGCCCATGCCGGAGCCGGTCGCGGCCTGTCCGGCGACGATGTTCGAGGAGGTGACGAAGGGATAGGTGCCGTGATCGACATCGAGCAGGGCGCCCTGCGCCCCCTCGAACAGGATGCGCTTGCCGGCGCGACGCTCGGCATCGAGCAGCGCCCAGACCGATGTGGCATAAGGCAGCACCTCGGCAGCGATCGCCTTGAGCTGGCCGAGCAGCTCCCTGCCGTCGACCTCGCCGATGCCGAGGCCGCGACGCAGCGCGTTGTGATGGGCGAGCAGGCGCTCGATTTTAGCCTCGAGCAGGGCCTCGTCCTTGAGATCGATGACGCGGATGGCACGGCGACCGACCTTGTCCTCATAGGCCGGGCCGATGCCGCGCTTGGTCGTGCCGATCTTCATGCCGGCATTCGAGGTCTCGCGGAAATGGTCGAGCTCGCGGTGCAGCGGCAGGATCAGCGTCGCGTTGTCGGCGATGCGCAGGTTGTCGGGGGTGATCGCCACCCCTTGCGCGCGCAGCTTGTTGATCTCCTCGACGAGGTGCCAGGGATCGACGACGACGCCGTTGCCGATGACCGAGAGCTTGCCGGGGCGGACGATGCCGGAGGGCAGCAGGGAGAGCTTGTAGACCACGCCGTCGATGACCAGGGTATGGCCGGCATTATGGCCGCCCTGGAACCTGACGACGACATCGGCCTGGCTGGAGAGCCAGTCGACGATCTTGCCCTTGCCCTCGTCGCCCCACTGGGCGCCGACCACCACAACATTCGCCATGAGCGAGGTGTCCCTGCTGTTACCGCGTTGCCTTGTGCAAGCGGCCCGCGCAAATGCAAAACCCCGGCGCAAGGCCGGGGTTTCGGGGCAGGTCCTTGCAAGCCCTCATGGGCCAATAGGGGGCGCAGGTCAAGTTTTCCGACTACCCGGACACCAATTTGGCGGGATAAACTGCCGGAGCATGGCCGCCCTGCAGCATCTGCGCAGTGATGCTGCCACAATCGGGCGTAAGGGCTATGGGTCAGCGCGCGGCACTGGAGGGGCCATGCCGCATGCGGCCCACAGGAGAGGGGATTTCACCGACCATGACGAAGCTCGACGCCTGGCTCGACCAGCATCATGCTGCCTTCACCGCGATCCGTCGCGACATCCACGAGCACCCCGAACTCGGCCTCGAGGAAGTCCGTACGGCCAAACTCGTCGCCGACAAGCTTCGTGAGTGGGGTGTCGAGGTCACCGAGAATGTCGGCAAGACCGGTGTCGTCGGCGTGATCCGCGGCAACAGGCCCGGCCGTGCCGTGGGCCTGCGCGCCGACATGGATTGCCTCGCGCTCGATGAGACGACGAACCTGCCCTATTCCTCGAAGAACCCGGGACGGATGCATGCCTGCGGCCATGACGGGCACACCACCATGCTGCTCGCGGCCGGGCGTTATCTTGCCGAGAACCGCGATTTCGAGGGCACCGTCAACCTGATCTTCCAGCCGGCCGAGGAAGGCCGCGGCGGCGCCAACGCGATGCTCGCCGACAAGCTGTTCGAGCGCTTCCCCTGCGACGCGATCTACGGCCTGCACAACACGCCCGGCATGGCGCCCGGCACCTTCGGCACCACGGTCGGCCCGTTCCTGGCGGCGGCGGATTTCTGGAAGGTCACCTTCCAGGGCGTCGGCGGCCATGGCGGCTCGCAGCCGCATCGCTCGACCGACATCACCTATGCCCAGGCCCATTTCGTGCTCGGGCTTCAGGGCATCATCGGCCGCAACGTCGCCCCGCTGGACACGGCGGTGATCAGCGTCGGCTTCATCCATGGCGGCGACGTCAACGCCTCGAACGTCATCCCGTCCGAACTGGTCATCGGCGGCACGGCGCGGACCTATTCCATGGAAGTGCGCGACACCGTCGAGCGCCGCATCGCCGAGCTTGCGGCCGCGACGGCAACGGCCTGGGGCTGCAAGGCGGAGGCCTATTACCATCGCGGCACCAGCCCGCTGGTGAACGAGGCCGAGCAGGTCAAGGTCGCGGTCGCGGCGGCAACGGCGGCTGTCGGCGCCGACAAGGTCAACGGCCAGCTGCGGCCCGGCACGGGCGGCGAGGATTTCGCCGAGATGATGCTGGTGCGCCCGGGCGCCTTCATGCGCATCGGCAATGGCGTCAACCCCGACGGCTCCTTCGTCGGGCTGCATACGCCGCTTTACGACTTCAACGACGCGATCATCCCGGATGGCGTGCGCTACTGGGTCGGCGTCGTCGACCAGGAGCTCGGGCAGGCCAAGGCCGCCTGACCACGCGCATCGCGGCCGGCCCTCCGGGGCCGGTCGCAATCATGCAGGGCAGCCCGTCATTTCCGGCGGTTGTGTAGCCGGCGCAAGAGCGCTAGGCGGCGGGCTTCGCAGCGGAGGCACGCCATGAAGACCCTGTCCATCTCGACCCTGACGATCTGTGGCATCGAGGAGCTGCCCGGCAACAGCGCCCGCGAAGTGACGCATGTGCTATCGGTGCTCGATCCCGACCGGGCTGAGATCGAGGCCTTCGGGACCTATGGCGAGCATCATCGCGTCACGCTGCGCTTTCACGACATCATCGACCCCAAGCCCGGCCAGATCATGCCGACGCCGGAGCATGTCGGCGAAATCCTCGGCTTCGGCGAGGGTCTGCGCGAGACCGCGACGGGCCGCGTGAAGGGCCACCTGCTGGTGCATTGCCATATGGGCATCTCGCGCTCGACGGCCGCCATGATGACGCTGATGGCGCAGGCCGATGCGGCCGAGGACGAGGACGTGCTGTTCGCCCGTCTGCGCGAGATTCGGCCGCAGGCCTGGCCGAATTCGGTGATGATCGGCTTCGCCGACGCGCAGCTCGGACGCGGCGGCCGGCTGACACAGGCGCTGCGGCGGCACTATGCCCACCAGATCGAGGCGCAGCCGCAATTCCGGACCTGGATGAACGATCTCGGCCGCAAGCGCGAGATCGAGATGGGCCTGACGCTCTGAGGCGGAGGCTGCCGGCTCACTTCCCCGGCAGCGGCTGCTCCTCGAAGGAGAGTTCGCGGTCGCCCGGCCATTTGATGCGGTAGGCGAGCCTGATCTCCTTCTCGGCGCCGGGCGCGAGATCGAAGGTCCATGAGGCGACACCGCGGCGGTCGCCGACCTGCTTCTCGGTCGGCGGCGTGGTCTGGGCGGCGATGGTCTCGACCGTGATCCCGCTGCTCTCGGAGAAGGGGATGCGCTCCAGCACGGTGATCTTGACCGGCTTCGCGTGCAGGCTCTTCACCACCGTGCGGAACTCGCGCTGGTCGGTGCGGGTCTGGCCGAGCCAGCTCGGCTCGTTCTCGCGGCGCTTCACCGGCGCGAATGAGACCTTGATCCGGTCATCGGCGCCGAAGCCAAGCTCGACCTTGTCGCCGGGCGCGACGAGGCTGAACTGGCCCATGCCGACATAGGTGCCGTCGCGATGTAGCGCGACGCGGCCCGCCAGCAGCGGCGCCTCCTCCTCGTGGACGAAGCCGGCCTCCAGATAGGCCTTCTGCTCCAGCTCCGGCGCGGTGCGGGCGGAAAGCGTCGCCTCCACCTTGCGCTGGGTCAGCGTCACCGTCTTGGAGCTGCCGTCCTGCGGGATCGTGGCGCGGCCGGGCACCTGGAAATTCGCCTGATAGGCGCCGGCCTCGATCGCGGCGACCTGAACCTCGGCGGGCTTCGGCGCGGCTGCCGCGAGATCGTCGCGCGAAGCTCCCCCGCTGAAGCGGAGGTTGGGCGGGGCGGCCGCAGCAGGGGCCGCTTTCTCTGCTTCCGCCTTGCGTGCGAGGGCCACGGCCCGCGCGCGGCTTTCGAAAGTCGGCAGCGGCTCGAAAAAGGCGACCTGCATCGGGACGAGGTCGGGCGCGCGGGTGCCGCCGGCCGAGCGCGTGGTCGAGAGCGTGAGCGCGACATCGTCCCAGATTTCGCCGGTGCGCTGGCGGATCTCGGCGCGGCGCGTCAGGGCGATTTCCGGCTTCTCGCCGGTCGTGGTCAGGCGAGCCTCGTAGGTCGGCGTCCAGTTCGCGCCGGTGACGCGATAGGTCACGGTGAACTCGGCCGCGACCGGCTGCGGCGCCTCGACAGAGATGGCGACGTCGCGCTTCGGTGCGCCGGGGCGGCTGGCCTGCGGGCGGGCGCGCTCCAGCGCCGCGATCTCGGCCTCGACATCGGAGAGGCGGTTGCGGGTGCCGCGCAACTCGTCCTGGACCTTGACCAGTGCGGTGCCGATCGCCTCGAACACCGCCGGCCAGTCGGCGACCGGCAGGGCCTTGCCGTCCGGGCCGAGCTTGTCGGGACCGACCTGCGCGAAGCGCTCGATCGTGGCGCGCTTCGCTTCGATCGCGCCGATCTGGCCGGAGAGCTTCTCCTTCTCGTCGCGCAGCGTCTTGAGCTTCTCCTCCAGCACCGTGTCGAGCACCGGCTTGGCGTCGCCCGGCGTGACGCGGACATCGACGGCCCCGACCGAGAACGAACCGTCCCCCTTGCCCTCGACACGGATCGAAGCGGGGTCGATCGTCGCCGGCAGGCCGCGCAGCACGATCTGCGAGACGCCCTGCAGCAGGTCGGCCTTGCCGAGCCGCGTCACCACCGCGCCGTCCGGAAAGACCGTGACGCGGTCGATCCGGCTTGCCAGTTCGGTCTCGGCGGCGCTGGCAAGGCCGGGGGCCAGAATCAGGGCGGCGGCAATATGGCTTCGCATCGAAATCATCCCCTCCAGATCGCAATCACGTCGCCGTGATTGGCACTGCCGAATTCGGCGTGCCCAAGGCGGAATTGGGCCGGAATGCGGATAGGCGGGGCGGGTGCCGGCCGCGTCCTGCGTTTGCAGGAGCGACCCCGCCGTTCAATGGCCGGGGTGCAGCGCGTCGTTCAGATAGATGCAGGCCAGCACGGTGAAGACATAGGCCTGGAGCACCGCGACCATGAACTCGAAGGCGGTGAGCGCGACCGTCATCAGCAGTGGCAGCGGCGCGAGCAGGGAATAGCTCATACCCGCCGCAAGCAGCGCCGCGACGAAGCTGCCGAAGACCTTGAGCGCGATATGCCCGCCGAGCAGGTTGGCGAAGAGGCGCAGGCTCAGCGAGATCGGACGCGACAGGAAGGAGACGATCTCGATCAGCGTGATGAAGGGCAGGAGCCATTTCGGCACGTCGGACGGCACGAAAAGCCTGAGGAAGCCGAAGCCATGACGCAGCACCCCGAAGCCGATGACCGTTGCCATCACCAGCATGGCGAGTGCGAAGGTCACGACGATATGGCTGGTGACGGTGAAGGCGCCGGGCACCATGCCGAACAGGTTGAGCACCAGCACGAACAGGAAGAGCGAGAAGATCAGCGGCAGGAAGCGCAGGCCCTCGCGCCCGGTCGCGTCGGTCAAGGTCTTCGCCACGAATTCATAGAGCATCTCGGCCAAGGCCTGCGTGCGGCCGGGGACGATCGCGCGCGAGCGCGTCGCGAGGATCAGCCCGCCGCCGATCGCGGCGGTGGCGAGCACCATCATCAGGGCAGCGTTGGTGAAGCCGAGATCGAGCCCGACGACACGGAACGGAATGAGAGTCTTGACGATGAACTGGTCGCTGGGATTGGCCACGACGAAGGCCTCCGCTCACGGGGTTGCGCGACGGCGCGGAGCGTTCCGCGTCGTGGGGCCGTCCCCTGTGAAGTGCGAAGGCCGCGGGTCGTCCCGAGGCCCGGCCTGCCTAGAAGCAGCAGGCCGCTTTGGCAAGTCCGGCTATCAGCTCGCCGAGAGCTTCATCATGACGAGGCCGGAGACGATCAGCGTCGCGGCGGCGATGCGCATCGGCGTCAACGATTCGCCGAGCGCGGTGACGCCGACGAGGAAGGCGCCGACCGCGCCGATACCCGTCCAGATCGTGTAGGCCGTGCCAAGCGGCAGCGAGCGCATCGCCAGCGAGAGCAGGGCGAAGCTGCCGATCATCGTGACGATGGTGATCGCCGTCGGCATCGGCCGCGTGAAACCGTCCGACTGCTTCATGGTGAAGGCCCAGACGATCTCGAGAATGCCGGCGGAAAACAGATAGAGCCACGCCATAGCGGGTCCCCCCATGGTCGCCGGGTCGTCCCGGCACATGTCCCAGGTTGGGGGAGGTCGTGGCCTCGCGGGTGCTGATCTAGCGATCGCCTGGCATAATGGCAATGCTGTGGGGATCAGGCGCGTCCGCGCGTGCTGGCATGCGGCTTGACGCGATGTTCCATGAAGTTGCGCAGTTCGGTGACGCGGCGCTCGGTGTCGAGCACCTCGCGGTCGAGGCCATGCGCCCAGGCAAGGTCCTGCCGGTCGGGCTCGGCATCGAGCGTCAGCATGTCGTCGAGCCAGGCTTTCGCGGAAGCCTCGTCCTTGCGGAAGCCCTCCTTGATCATGAGGGGCACGCGGCGGTCGAGGATCGCGACGATCTGCTTCAGCGAGAATTCGGGATGGTACTGCACGCCCCAGAAGGTGCCGCCATTATGCTTGATCTCGGCCGCCTGGACCTGGCTATAGGCGTTGGAGGCGAGGATCGTCGTGCCATGCGCCGGCAGGGCGATGGTGTCGAGATGGATCGCCGGGGCGTCGAAGGCGGCCGGGCGGCTGGCGAGCAAGGCGTGGTTGCGGCCGGCCTCGGTCGGCGTGATCCGGCGGGCGAAGCCGGTCTCGCGGCCCTTCGGATTGGCGGTGACGGTGCCGCCGGCCGCGACCGAACCGACCTGGATGCCCCAGCAGGAGCCGAAGCAGGGCGTGCCGCTGGCATAGATCGCGCGCATCAGGTCGATCTGGCGCGTCACCGGCGGGGCGGTGTCGTAGATGTGCAGGGCCGAGCCGGTCAGGAAGATGCCGTCATAGGATTCAAGCCCCTCGCCGTCGGGCAGGTTCGCGCCCTCGTCGGCCGGCAGGCAGATGTCGGAGACGATGCCCGGCTCGAAGGCCGCGATCTCGGCGGCATAGGCCTCGCCATAGGCCATGCCGTAGGACTGGCGCAGCCCTTCGCGGGTGTCGCGCATATTGCCGTCGACGAAGAGCAGGCGGAGCGGGCGGGCGCTGGTTTTGATCATCGGGACGTTCCGCAGGGATGCGCAGGGCGACGGGCAGGTGTGCGCCCGATCTCATATGAGCCGGGTACACGCAAGGGTATTGCATGAGCCCTTTCTCGCAACAGGGCGGAAACGTGCACCCTACCCAGACCTGGCTGCAACGCGCCTGGGGCAATGCCTACCTGCTGATGGTGTTGACCACCCTGATGTGGGGCTGCAACGCCGTGGCGAGCCGGCTCGCTGTCGGCAACATCTCGCCGATGATGCTGACCTCGCTGCGCTGGGTGGCGGTCTGCGCGATCATGCCCCTGCTGCTGCGCGACCAGTTGCGAGAGCATTGGCCGGTGCTGCGGGCGCATTGGCGGCTCATCGCCGTGCTCGGCACGCTCGGCTTCACCACATTCAATACGCTGATGTATCTCGCGGCCTATTCGACCAGCGCGATCAATATCGGCATCTTGCAGGGTGCGATCCCTGTCTTCGTGCTGATGGGCGCTTTCCTGGTGTTCCGCACGAGGATCACCCCGATGCAGGCGATCGGTGTCGCGGTTACGCTGCTCGGCGTCGCCGTCACCGCGAGCCGGGGTGACATCCATATCCTCATGGCATTCCGCTTCGTGCCGGGCGACCTGCTGATGATCGTGGCCTGCGTGCTCTATGCCGGCTTCACCGTCGGCGTGCGCAAGCGGCCGGCCGTGCCGGGCCTCGTCTTCTTCACGGCGATGGCCTGCTTCGCCTGCCTGGCCTCGCTGCCGCTTCTCGCGACCGAGATCGCGCTCGGCCGCTCCTATATGCCGACGCCGCAGGGCTGGTTGATCCTCGCCTTCACGGTGATCTTCCCGTCGATCGTCTCGCAGCTCTCCTTCATGCGCGCGATCGAGCTGATCGGTCCCGGCCGGGCCGGCGTCTTCGTCAATCTCGTGCCGGTCTTCGCGCCGATCCTGGCCGTGCTGATCATCGGCGAGCCCTTCGGGCTCTATCACGCGCTGGCGCTGGCGCTGGTGCTTGGCGGCATCTTCATCGCCGAGCGGCTGGGGCGGTAGTCAGATCGGTCGTTCTTTGACCTCGGCCGCGAGATTCATGCCGAGCCGCATCAGCACATCCTTGAGCTTGCGCTTGAGCTCCTCGTCGGTGATCTGCCTGGCGATGCTGTAGGCCTGCAGGACGTGGTCGGCGACGCGCGATGTCGGCGTCGTCGCCTCTGCGCTGCGCTGCTTCGTGATGTCGAAGGCCACCCCGACATAGTGCCCGGCGCTGCCCTTTTCCGTGCGATGGCACCGGGCGAAGGCAGAGATCAGCCGCTCTCCAGCGGCAGCGACGATGCGGTACTCGCAATGGAAATCGATAGCTGCGGTGACGCAGCGCTCGATCTCTCGCGCCACGTCTTCCCGATCGTCGGGATGGATACCGTCGACATAGGCGTCGCATCGTGTGCCGCGCATCGCCTCCAGCGGATCGACCTTGAAAAGCGTTGCCATGCGCGCATCGGCATAGAGCCGGTCGTTCAGCACGTCCCAATACCACATGCCGACGAGGGCATTGTCGTTGAGGCTGTCGTCCGTGAACAACGGCAGCGGCGAGAGGCCCCCTCTGAAAGCCGAGCTGCCCATGTCTGGTCCCCCACGAAGCCAGACTGGGAGACGGCCATCTCAGGCGCAAGAGGAGATAAAGTATAAGCCCGTAGCGCTTTTCAGCGCAGCGCCGAGACGGCCAGCCGCGCCACATCCGCTAAAGCCGCCGAGCGCTCGTCGGCATCGGCGCGGGAGCCGGCGAGATAGGTCACGATGACGAAGCGGCGGCCATCCGGCAGGGTCGCGACGCCGATATCGTTGGTGGCGTGGTTGATGCCGTCCGTGGTCAGGCCAAGTCCGGTGCGATGGGCGAAGCGCGTGCCCGCCGGCAGGCCGGCCTTGAGCCGGTCGGTGCCGACCTTGGACTCCGCGACGATCTTCTCGATGAAGGCGGTGTGGGCGGGGTCGCGCAGCCAGTTGCCCCTCGCGAAGGCCTCAAGGAACTGCGCGCTCGCTTCCGGGGTCGAGGCGTCGCGCTTGTCCTTCAGAGCATTCGACAGGGCGGCGATGCGCAGGCGCGGGCGCATCGCCTTGAGCTCGGCGCGGAAGGCCTTCTCGTCCACCGTGTCATCCCAGCTGAAGCCCTTGAGCCCGTAGATCTCCGGCTGGAACAGGCGCTCGTAGCGGTCGACCGACATGCCCTGGACGCCGCCGTCGCGCAGCATCTTCGTGATCACCTGCGGGCCGCCGATCTCGCGCATCAGCAGGTCGGCGGCGGTGTTGTCGCTCTCGCCGGCCGCAAGCCGGATCAATTCGCGCAGCGGATAATCGTTGCGCTCGCCCTTGAAATTCTTGGCGAGCGGGCTGTGGAACAGCGAGAAATCCTTGCGGGTGACGGTGATCGGCTGGTCGAGCTTGAACTTCCCCGCCTCGACCTGCTGCAGCACCGCGACCGCCAGCGGCAGCTTGAAGACGCTCTGCATCGGGAAGGTCTCGGAGCCGCGATGCGACCAGAGCTTGCGGTCGCGCAGGTCCATAAGCGCGACGCCGAGCCGGCCCTTCGAGGCTTGCTCGATGCCCTCGATCGCCTTGTCGAGCTTGTCGCGGTCCCAGTCGGCGAGGGCTGGAGCGGCCGTCAGGCAGGCGAGGGCAACGGCGGCGAGGCGGGCAAGGGCAGGCATGGGCGGTCCTCTGCGATGGAGCGATCACAGGGCCGTGATATTGCGGCAAGGTTGCGGCGGCACTCAGGCCGGCTCGCCATTCTCCGCATCGCAGAGCGACAGCTCGACCGGGCAGCCCTCGATGCCGAAGCATTCCGGCAGGAGCCGGGTCAATCGCTCGCGCAGCGCATCCAGCGTCTCGGCCTCGGTGACGATTCCGAGCTCGCCCACGTCCATCGCGTACCAGAGGCCCGCCGCCTCATCGCGGCGGACCTCGAAGTGGATCGGCTCCGCCGCCCCGGCAGGCGCGGCGACGAGAGCCTTCAGCGGGTTGAGCACGATCAGAACTTCAGACGCCGGGCGCGCTTGACCATCGGGATCTCGTGGATCTTGGCGAGCAACTCGTCCGAGATCGGCTCGTCGACCGAGACGTAGCAGATCGCGTCGCCGCCCGGCTTGTCGCGGCCGAGCGCGAAGGTCGCGACATTGACGCCGGCCTGGCCGAGCAGCGAGCCGAACTGGCCGATGAAGCCCGGCTTGTCGGCGTTGCGGACATAGAGCATGTGCGGCGCGAACTCGGCGTCGACAGCGATGTCGCGGATCTCGACGATGCGCGGCTTGCCGTCCTGGAACACCGTGCCGGAGGCGTGGCGCGGCATGTCCTCGGCCTCGACCACGATGCGGATGACGCTTTCGAGATTGCCGGCGACCTCGCGGGTCAGTTCCTCGACGACGATGCCCTTCTCCTTCGCCACCATGGCCGAGTTGACCATGTTGATCTCGGGCAGGAACGGACGCAGCACGCCGGTGATCGCGGCGGCCGAGATCGCCTTGAGGTTGAGGCTCGCGACCGCGCCCTCGTACTCGATGCGGATGCCCTTGACCGGCGCTTCCGTGAGCTGGCCGAGGAAGGAGCCGAGCTTCTCGGCGAGATCGACGAAGGGCTTCACCCGCGGCGCTTCTTCCGCCGTGATCGAGGGGAAGTTGACCGCGTTGGTGATCGCGCCCTTGAGCAGGTAGTCGCTCATCTGCTCGGCGACCTGCAGGGCGACATTCTCCTGCGCCTCGTTGGTGGAGGCGCCGAGATGCGGCGTGCAGACCACGTTATCGAGGCCGAAGAGCGGGTTCGTCTCGGCCGGCTCCTGCGAGAACACGTCGAAGGCGGCGCCGGCGACATGGCCGGACTTGATCAGATCGGCCAGTGCCTGCTCGTCGACGAGTCCGCCGCGGGCGCAGTTGATGATGCGCACGCCCTTCTTGGTCCTGGCGAGGTTCTCGGCCGAGAGGATGTTCTTGGTCTTCTCGGTCATCGGGACGTGCAGCGTGATGAAGTCGGCGCGCTTCAGCAGGTCTTCGAGCTCGACCTTCTCGACGCCGAGCGCCACCGCGCGTTCCGGCGAGAGATAGGGGTCATAGGCGATGACGCGCATCTTCAGGCCGATGGCGCGCTCGGCGACGATCGAGCCGATATTGCCGGCGCCGATCAGGCCGAGCGTCTTGGCCGTGATCTCGACGCCCATGAAGCGGTTCTTCTCCCACTTCCCGGCCTGGGTCGAGGTATCGGCCGAGGGGATCTGGCGGGCGAGCGCGAACATCATGGCGATGGCGTGCTCGGCGGTGGTGATCGAGTTGCCGAAGGGCGTGTTCATCACGATCACGCCGCGCGCGGTCGCGGCGGGGATCTCGACATTGTCGACGCCGATGCCGGCGCGGCCGATGACCTTCAGGTTCGTCGCCTGCTCCAGCAGCTTGGCGGTCGCCTTGGTGGCCGAGCGGATGGCGAGGCCGTCATAGTCGCCGATGATCGCGGCCAGCTTGTCCTTGTCCTTGCCGAGGTTCGGATCGAAGGTCACGTCGATGCCGCGATCCCTAAAGATCTGGACGGCGGCGGGGGAGAGGGCGTCGGAAATCAGGACTTTTGGTGCGGGCATGGGAGGCTCCGGCTGGCGCCGCGCTGCACAGGGAGCGATCTGGCGCTGAGAAGGGGGAGGGCGCCCCGCCTGTCATTCCGGGGCGGCGAAGCCGAACCCGGAACCCACGACGGGGTGCAACGCTGCGGTTCTGGAAGAGGCGGTGGAAAGGGCTCGCCCGGTCGTGGGTTCCGGGTTCGCGGGCTTTCGCCCGCGCCCCGGAATGACAGGGCTTAGCGCCTCAGGCCGCCTTCTTGCCCAGTCCCGCCTTGGCCTCGGCGAAGGCATAGGCGATCCAGGGCAGCAGCGCCTTCACGTCGCGCGACTGGACGGTCGCGCCGCACCAGATGCGCAGGCCGGGAGGGGCGTCGCGGTAATGGCCGAGATCGTAGCCGGCGCCGGCCTTCTCGATGATCGAGACGACCTGCTTGGCGAAGGCCGCCTGCGCGTCCGCCGGCAGGGCCGTCACGGCCGGGTCGGTGAACTTCAGGCACACTGATGTGTTGGAGCGCGTCTTCGGCTTCACGGCCAGGAAGTCGATCCAGTCGTTCTCGCGCACGAACTTGGCGATGACGCGGGCATTGCCGTCGGCGCGCTTCACCAGGCCGTCGAGCCCGCCGACCTTCCGGGCCCATTCCAGCGCGTCGATATAGTCCTCGACCGCGAGCATGGACGGCGTGTTGATGGTCTCGCCGGTGAAGATGCCCTCGATCAGCTTGCCGCCCGAGGTCATGCGGAAGATCTTCGGTAGCGGCCAGGCCGGCTTGTAGCTTTCGAGCCGGGCGACGGCGCGGGGCGAGAGCACGATCATGCCATGCGCGGCCTCGCCGCCGAGCACCTTCTGCCAGGAGAAGGTGACGACATCGAGCTTCGGCCAGTCGAGGCGCTGGGCGAAGGCGGCGGAGGTGGCGTCGCAGATGGTCAGCCCCTCGCGATCATCGGCGATCCAGCTCGCGTCGACGACGCGCACGCCAGAGGTGGTGCCGTTCCAGGTGAAGACGACGTCGCGGTTCCTGGTGTCGACCTTCTTGAGGTTCGGCAATTCGCCATAGGGGGCGTCGAAGGTGCGGACATCCGCGAGCTTGAGCTGCTTGACGACATCGGTGACCCAGCCGGCGCCAAAACTCTCCCAGCTCACCATGTCGACGCCGCGGGCGCCGAGCAGGGACCAGAGCGCCATCTCGACGGCGCCGGTATCGGAGGCCGGCACGATGCCGATGCGGTAATCGGCGGGAACCTGCAGCACCTCGCGCGTCAGGTCGATCGCAGCTTTCAGCTTGTCCTTGCCGATCTTGGCGCGGTGCGAGCGGCCGAGCGGGGCGTCGGAGAGGTTCTTGAGGGCCCAGCCGGGGCGCTTGGCGCAGGGGCCGGACGAGAAGTTAGGCACGCGCGGGCGCGTGTTCGGAACGGTATTCACCATCGATGTCTCCATCCTTACAGATGGGCGCGCCCCGTTGGGGGGGCGTGTCCCGTCGATGGGGGTAGAGCCGCTGGGGGGCGGGAGTCAAGCGGGAGTGCCAATGCCTAGGCGTCGGTGGTATTGGGCAAGCTTCGGCTTGAATCTGACATTTCAGGAATCAGAATGGAATATCATCGTCCAAATTGCTTGGTTTTGTTCGCTCCATTGAATCCAGTTTCGTTATCAGATTATCTAGGATGATACTTTGCTTGCCGGGAGGCATAGATTTGATTACTTCTATAAAATCGTGAAGTGTTTTAGTCTTAAATTGATTATTCTTCCAGTATCTGAATGATGATTTCGTGAATTGTGAGACAATTTTATTTGGATTTGGTATATATATTTCAAGCATAGACTGCCGATATATAGAAATAAGCCCTTGTAGAATAGCGTTATGATCTCTTTCAAATGTTTCAGAGGGGTCTAGGGTTGATACTACGGCGCATAATTCACTAGAAAATCGTCGATATACGAGTTTTTCGCTCTCCGAAAAGGACAGGTCCTCGAATTGGCCGGTGGTTATGTCGTTTTTGATGTCAGAAAATTTGCTGTAACGTTTACTGCGATCCTGTTCTGTCATCGTTTTAATCATTTTCTTGTATTTAAAATCAGAAAGATTTTCTTCAATAATTATCTTTTCAAAAAGTTTCCCAACAAAGTATATCTCTGTTTGGAAATCATATATTGAATCTGAGAATTCTGGTGGAACGTCACACCACCAATTTAGGGATATGCTTTTTTCGGCATTATTGCTCAAATTGTCGATGTTTTTTCCAAAACCAAAGTCAATTATCTTGGGGTTTCCGCCTCGTTCGATAATAATATTTTGCGGCCGAATGTCTCTATGGAGTATGTTTTTGATTTCAAGATGACAGAATCCGTCAATTATTTTTTCAAATAGCCCTCCGAGAAGATCTGGTCTTGTTCGAGAAAATTCTATAATATTCTCTCCATCTATAAATTCCATGAGAATATATGCTGTGAAGCTTTCCTTATAATCATAATAGCTATAGACTCTTACTATATTTGGGTGATTGAGCCTGAATAAAATTCGTGCTTCTTCGTTAAATCTTTCGAGTAATTCGGTAAATTCCTGAGGTGATTCATCTTTCAGGAAAATGGGGCTGTATTTCTTTGCCACAAAGTGGCAGTCCATGTTTTCATCGTGAATGAGGACCGTTTCTCCGCATGCTCCAGCACCCAAGCGCCTCAAGGCCTTGTACTTTGCCGGACGATTGAACTCGATCGTTTTAGGTAGACGCTTGCTTTCCACGGTTGCGCTCTCGGTCGAACTCGATTCGGAGTAAATCCGAGTTTATCTTAAACGTGGGTTCGGCAGGAAGAGATCTAACCGGCGTGGGTTCATATCTGGACTTAGTGCGGCTGGGGCGCGAAAGGGCCTTGTTTAATTGCTGAAGCGCGGCAGGAATGCTGCGGCTCGAGGCGGGCCCAAAGCCCTTCACTTTCCCGTCCGAGGGCGGGGTATAGTGGGCATTGCAGCCGTCGCGAAAAACTTATCCCCGCCCTCACACCCCGTGCCTATCCTCACTCCACCTCGTCCCCGAGGGGCAGCCATCCGGAGGTATGCCGTTGGCGGGGCGGGGGCGGCGCCTGCGGGTGGGGTTACGACCCACTCCCGGGAGGCTTCGGGGCACCGCCCTGGGGACATTACGATCCCTGTGCGAGGAGCTCGCTGGAAGGCATGGCGGCACCGCATCTGCGGGGCCAGGACGCGACAAGGCCGGCAGCGGACCGAAAACGGCTTGGCCCGTTTCGGGATCATCCGCTGCACGAGACAAAGGAGATCGCGCAAGCGTCTCTGCCGAACTGGCGTCCGGGTCCGCAGGTCAGCGAAACGCCCTGCCGTATAAGCGCGGCCCGGAGACTAAAGAACGCCGGCAAGCGGAGCGCCACGGGGCGTGCGGATGGTGGCTCAATCCATCCGCGCCGCATCCTGGCTCAATGGAAGCGGCCCTAACCCTAAGCGCCTCGCGGCGCTCCGCTGCCCCTCAATCGAAGCCGCTGCGTGGAAGCGCGGGCGGGGTTTTGGCGTGCGCGGGAAGCGCGACGCAGAACCCCTCTCCCGGATGGGAGAGGGGCAGGGGTGAGGGACTGCCGCTGATCGCCTGAGTGCAGCGTGTGCCGCTGAGCCTTCTGCGGATAGGGCACACCCTCATCCGGCGCTCCGCGCCACCTTCTCCCATCCGGGAGAAGGAAAGAGGCGTTGCGGATCGCGTGCCCTCAATCCCCCGTCATCGTCATTTCGGCGTCGATCGCCTTCATCTTCGGATTGTTGGCGCAGAAGGCCCTGATCTTTGCCGTGACGGCGGCCGGGTACTCGCTCTTGCGATGGGCGCCGGATTTCAGCCAGTCGGCGCAGCTCAGCTCCCGGTCGGTGATGCGGGCGGCGGCGGGCGCGGCGAGGAGGAGGCCGGCGAGCGCGGCGAGCAAGGCGAGGCGGGGCATGGTCTGGTCCTGAACGGGCGGCCGCATCACGGCTCAAGCCTCGGGCGCCGCCCCTGCTAGTGCATCGGACCGGAAAGGGGAATCCGTTTTCCGGAAGATTTCGATGCCACAGCAAAAGCCGGCATTTCGTGATAGGCAGCGCCATAATCCGCTGCAGCTTTTACGGCGAACAGAGTTCGCCTCCAAAGCTACAGCTTTCTATTGTGACGCAATTCCGGACGCAAAACCGCTTCGCAGTTTTGCTGGAATGGCTTGGAGGTGACGACATCATGGCCCGCAAGACCCCCGAACAGCTCGCCCAGGAATTCGAGGGCCGCAAGGCCAAGGGGCTGGCCAAGGGCGGGGCGGCGTTCTGGCCGAACATCATCGCCAATGCCGTGCTGAAGCTCACCCAGCAGCGGGCCGAGATCACGCCGGAGACGCTGATCGAAATGATCGAGCGCGAGGCGCCGACGCTGGAGGTCAACGTCAGGTCCGGCGCGGCAGAGGCCGTCGCGCGCCTCAAGCAGGCCATCGCCAAAGGTTCGTGAAGGAGCGCTTCAGCCCGGCTCGCGGGCGATGACGCCCTTGCGCAGCAGGAAGCAGCCATAGGGCCGGGGATCGCCGACCTGCACGACGGCAAAGGCCCGCCGCGCCTGATCGTAGAAGGCGAAGCGCTCGATGCCGGCGAGCGGCGCAGCGCGGCCGATCGCCCTATCGATCTCGGCCTGCACGGCGCGCTGCACCTCAGGGATCGCGGCGGCATCGCCGACGACTTCCATGCGCCTGACAGGCTCGGGCTCGAAATCGTCGATCGGCAGCACTGAGAGGATGGCGCGGGCGGCGCGCTGCATCGTCAGGCCGGGCAGGCGGATCAGGCGCCCGCTCGTGGTGGCGCTGGCGATGGTCTGCGCCGGGTGGTTGGCATCGACCAGCGCGAGGTCGTCGCCATGGCCCATCGCGGCGAGCACCCAGAGCAGGTCGGCGGAGAGGACGGGGTCGAGGTTTTTCAGCATGACGGGCGGCGGCCCCTCTTCGTCAGGTAGATGCGGGCGGCGTTGCCGCCGAAGATTGCGGCGCGCTCGGAGGCGTTGAGCGTTGCTGTCAGGCGCTCGGCGGCGGCGAGCCACTGGTCGTAACTGGAGGCTAGCGTCGCGACCGGCCAGTCGCTGCCCCAGAGCAGGCGCTCCGGTCCGAAACAGGCGAGGAGCTGGGCTATCGCCGGCGCCAGTGTCGCCTCGCGCCAGCCGGGCCCGGCTTCGGTGACGAGGCCGGAGAGCTTGCAAGTGGTGTTCGGCCGCGCGGCCAGCGCCGCGATGCCGCCGCGCCAGGCGGAGAGGTCGGCGCCGGTCAGGTCGGGCTTGGCGCCGTGGTCGATGACGACGGGCAGTTCCGTCTCGCGCTCCAGCAGCTTGAGGAGGGCGGGGATCTGCGGCGGCTTCACCAGCGCGTCGAAGACGAGGCCATGTTGCTTGAGCGCTTCGAAGGCGGGGGCGAGGACGGGTTTCGCGAGCCAGCCGGGATCGGGGATGTCCTGCGCCATGGGGCGCAAGCCCACGAGCAGCGGATCGGCGGCAAGCGCTGCGATGCGGGCAGGGGCGTCCGGCGCTTCGAAATCCGCCCAGCCGACGACGCCGGCGACGAAGGGCGTGGCAGCGGCGATGGCGAGCAGGTGATGCGTCTCGGCCTCGGTCGCGGCGGCCTGGACGAGGATGGTCGAGGCGATGTCGTGCTGCGCGAGATGCGGGGCGAGATCGGTGGGCTGGAAATCGCGGTAGATCGGCTTCAGCACCGGCGTCAGCCAGCCATAGTCGCCGCGGGAGAGCCGCCAGAAATGCTGGTGGGAATCGATGCGGGGCGGGCTCGTCACGGGCGGCTCTCGCAGGGGATCCGGCGGCGGGGAGGGATGGTGCGGCGATACTATGTGCACGCCAACATGTTAGCTTGCAACCGGGCCGAAAGGAGATTAGCGTCCAGCCCGATCACGGATGCGGGAGGCGGTCGTCGCCTCATGTTCCGCGCGCCATCAAAGGCCTGAAACGGGCCGTGTTCAAGTCCTGGGGAGGACGCCGATGACCGATAGCATTCTCAAGCCGACGCGCCGTGTCCTGCTGGCCGGCGGGGCCGCCGCGATCGCGTCGCCCTTCGTGCTGCGCAAGGCGCAGGCGCAAGGCGCGTTCGACTGGAAGAAATTCTCCGGCCAGTCGATCGACGTGCTGCTGGTGAAGAACCCGCGCTCCGACCTGATGCAGGCGGCGGAGAAGGAGTTCACCGAGCTCACCGGCATCAAGGTCTCGGCCGAGCAGGTGCCGGAGCAGCAGCAGCGCCAGAAGGCGGTGATCGAGTTCGCCTCGGGCAAGCCGAGCTTCGATGTCAGCGGCATCTCGCTGCATGTGCAGAAGCGGATGGCGGCCAAGGGCAAATGGTTCGAGAACCTCGAGCCCTTCATCAAGAACCCGTCGCTGACGTCGCCGGATTTCGACTTCGCCGATTTCGGCGCGGGCCCGGTCGCCTATGCGCGGCAGGCCGACGGGTCGCTCGATACGATTCCGTTCTTCGTCGATTACTGGATGGTCTACTACAACAAGGAGCTCTTCGACGCGAAGGGCGTGGCCTATCCGAAGACGATGGACGAGATGTTCACCGTCGCGCAGAAGCTGCACGATCCCGCGAAGGGCGTCGCCGGCTTTGTCTCGCGCGGGTTGAAGAACGCGAACGTCCCGGTCTGGACCTCGCTGATGCTCGGGCAGGGCATGGAGACGACCTCGACGGACGGCAAGCTGCAGACCGATACGCCGGAGGCGATCTGGGCGGCCGATCTCTATCGCAAGCTCAACAAGGAGACAGGGCCGGTCGGCCAGGTCGGCTTCAACTGGAACGAATGCCAGACCACCTTCATGCAGGGGCGGGCCGCGATGTGGCTCGACGGCATCGGCTTCGCCACGCCGCTGGAGGACCCGACCAAGTCGCGCATCGTCGGCAAGGTCGGCTATGGCGTGACGCCGCCGGGGCCAAAGGCGCATCATGCCGGCATGTTCGCCGACGGCATGGGCATCTCGCGCGGCTCCTCCAAGAAGGAAGCGGCCTGGCTCTATCTGCAGTTCATGACCAACAAGAAGAACCAGATCGCCATGCTCAAGGCGGGCGCGGGTGCGCCCGGCCGCTCCTCGGCCTATCTCGATACCGAGACGATCGCGCAGTCGAAGTTCGGCAAGCAGTATTTCGACTGCCTGCTGGCCTCGGCCAAGGTCGCGCGGGCCGGGTTGCCGCAGATCGTGCCGGTGACCGAGTTCCGCGACGTGTTCGGGGTGGCGCTGACCAATGCGATCGGCGGGGCCGATGTCGCCGCCGAGCTGAAGAAGGCGACCGAGACCTTCGCGCCGGTGCTCGCCAAGAGCGAGCAGGGCTGAAGACAACTCAAAGCAGGAAGCGTCATGGTCGAGCTTGTCCCGACCATCCATGTCTTTCGGATCGCCGAGGTGCTCAAGACGTGGATGCTCGCCACGAGGGCGAGCATGACGATTGGTTCCCAGTGAAGCAGACCGCATGACCAGCACGTCCCTGCCAGCCGATCTCGCCAGCACGGCGCCTGCAGGCGCCGCCTCGGCTTCGGCGGATTTCACGCCGCGCTACTGGCTGTTCTCGCTCCCGGCGGTGCTGGTCATCGGGGCGGTGATCGTCTTCCCCTGGCTGTTCACGCTCTACATGTCCGGACAGGATTGGAAGATTGGCGGCGGGGTGGAGTTCGTCGGCCTCGGCAATTTCGTCGAGCTGATGAAGGACCAGCGCTTCATCGAGTCGATGGGGCATACGGCCTATTTCACCATTCTTGCAGTGGTGCTCCCCATTGTGTTCGGCACGGCGGCGGCGCTGGTGTTCCATCGCGAGTTTCCGTTCCGGGGCCTGCTGCGCACGATCTTCGTCATGCCGATGATGGCGACGCCGGTCGCGGTGGCGCTGGTCTGGACGATGATGTTCCACCCGCAGCTCGGCGTGCTGAACTACCTGCTGTCGCTGTTCGGCATCGGGCCCTCGGGCTGGGTCTACGAGCCATCGACCGTGATCCCGACATTGGTTCTGGTCGAGGTCTGGCACTGGACGCCGCTGGTCATGCTGATCGTGCTCGGCGGTCTCGCCGGCTTGCCGCGAGAACCCTACGAGTCCGCGCTGATCGACGGCGCCAATGACTGGCACATGTTCCGGCACATCACGCTGCCGCTGGTCTGGCCCTTCATCATGGTGGCGATCGTGATCCGCACCATCGATGCGCTGAAGGCCTTCGACACGATCTTCGTGATCACGCAGGGCGGGCCGGGCACGGCGTCGGAGACGCTGAACATCTTCCTCTATCTGCAGGCCTTCCAGTTCTACAAGATCGGCTATGCCTCGGCCGTCGTGGTGATCTTCTTCGTGATCATCATCATGCTCTCGCTGCTGCTGCTCTATGCCCGGCAGAAGTCGAAGTGGAACGCGTGATGAACCGCACGCTCAAGAAACTCGGCTTCTGGGCCTCGGTCTTCGTGATGGTCTCGCCGGCCGTGCTGGTCTTCCTCTGGATGATCTCGCTGTCGCTCAAGAACGAGCTCGACAACACCGCCTTCCCGCCGGTCTTCATCCCGAACCCGCCGACGCTGAAGAACTATGTCGACGTCTTCGCGCAGAACAATTTCGGGCTCTATCTCTGGAACTCGATCCTGGTCACGGGCGGGGCGGTGCTGCTCGGGCTGATCGTCGGCGTGCCCGCCGGCTACGGCATCGCGCGCGGCAAGGCGCATAAATTCGCGGTGCTGATCCTGGTCGCGCGGATGACGCCGGCCCTGTCCTACCTGATCCCGCTCTTCCTGCTGTTCCAGATCACGGGACTGGTGGGCTCGATTACGGCGCTGGTCATCACCCATCTCGTCATCACCATCCCGATCATCGTCTGGATCATGATCGGGTATTTCGAGAACGTGCCGATGGAGCTGGAGGATGCCTCGCGCATCGACGGCGCCACGACCTGGCAGGCCTTCCGCCATGTCGCGCTGCCGCTGGCCAAGCCCGGCATCGTCGTCGGCGGCATTCTCGCCTTCATCTTCTCCTGGAACAATTTCATCTTCTCGGTGGTGCTCGGCGGCAAGGCGAGCCGGACGCTGCCCTCGGCCGTCTACAACTCTCTGACCTTCGAGCAGATCTCCTGGGGGCCGCTGGCAGCGGCGGCGCTTCTGGTGACGCTGCCCGTGCTCCTCGTCACCGTCATCGCCCAGCGCCAGATCGTCGCCGGCCTCTCCGCCGGAGGCCTCAAGGACGGCTAGCACAAGCCTTCCGGAACCGCTTGCGGGTGGTTCTGTCTTCATACTAACATGTCAGTCAACGTTCAGCCCTGAAAGCTCACCCCATGGCCTCCGACAAGACCCGCTTCGGCCTTTCCTGCGCGATCACCACCCCGATGCGGGAGGGCGGGGGGATCGACTTGCCGCGCCTCGTCCATCACGCTCGACATGTGCTGGCCGAGGGCTGCGATTCCGTCACGCTGTTCGGCACGACGGGCGAGGGCGCGGCGCTCGGCCTGCCTGCGCGGACCGCGATGATGGGTGCGCTGATCGGGGCGGGGATCGATCCGGCCAAGCAGATCTATGCCGGCATCGCGGCGGCCTCGATGCATGAGGCGGTGGAGCAGGCACAGCTCGCGCTCGATGCCGGGGCGAAGGGCTTGCTGGTCGCGCCGCCCTTCTACTTCAAGGGCGTCAGCGACGAGGGACTCTATGTCTGGTTCTCGCAGTTCTTCGAGAAGCTCGGCGCCTCGGCTCGCAATGTCGTGCTCTATCACATCCCTTCGGTGACCGCGGTCGATATCAGCGTCGGTCTCGTGCAGCGGCTCAAGACCGCATTCCCCGGCCTCGTCATCGGCGTGAAGGATTCCTCCGGCAGCTACGCCAATACCGAGGCGCTGCTGAAAGCGCATGGCGAACTCGCCATCCTCGTCGGCGACGAGCGCCAGCTCGCCAAGGCGGTGCGCAACGGTGCCGAGGGCACGATCTGCGGACTTGCCAATCTCGTGCCTGGGCTGCTGCGCCCGATGGTCTACGAGGGTAAGGACAGCCCGGTGGTGAACGCGCTGGTCGACGAGATCTGCTCGCATCCGGTGCTGGCGGCAGTGAAGGCGCTGGTCGGCCATGTTCATGGCGATGATGGCTATGGCGCGATGCGCCCGCCGCTAGAGGCGCTGGACGCTGCCACCCGCAAGCGGCTCTTCGCCGCCTTCGATTCGATCAGGCAGGCCAAGGCTGCCTGACGGGATGCCGCAAGGAGGGATCGTGACCGAGTCGGAGCAGGAACCGCGCGAGGGCGAAACGCTGAAGCTGAGGGAGCGCGCCTATGCCTCCTTCACCGAGCGATTGCTGGCGCGCGAGATCAAGCCCGGCCAGTTCGTGACCCAGCGCGAGCTCGTCGCGATGACCGGCTTTCCGCTCGGCGCCATCCGCGAGCTGGTGCCGCGACTGGAAGCGGAGGGGCTGATCAAGACCGTGCCGCAGCGCGGCATGCAGGTCGCCCATGTCGACCTCAACCTGATCCGCAACGCCTTCCAGTTCCGGCTTTTCCTCGAGAAGGAAGCGACGGCGCTCTATGCCCAGAACGCCACCGACGACGAGATCGCCGAGCAGCGCGCCCGCCACGAGGCGATCATTGCGCGGGCCGAGGCCGGCGGCGACGAGCGCCTGATCGAGGATGCCGAGGATGTCGATCGATTGATGCACGAGGCGATCATCGACCATCTCGACAACGACATCGTCAGCCAGGCCTTCCGCGTGACCTGGCTGAAGATCCGGCTGATCCGCCAATACGAGACGCGCATCCAGAACCACATCCTCGTGCCGGTGATGCAGGACCATCTCAAGATCATCGCCGCGATCGAGAGCCGCGACCCGGAGCGCGCCGCGGACGAGATGAGCATCCATATCGGAAACGCCCGCACCCGGGCGATGCAGTACTGACGACCGAGGACGACGACGCAGGACGCAACACATCATGACGACGAGCCGGAAAACCGGCCGCACGGGAGGGAAACGACGATGACGAAACTGACGAAACGCAGCTTTCTCCAGGGTTCCGCCGCGGCCGGCGCGGCCGTGTTCATGCCGGCAATCGCGAGGGCGCAGGCGACCGTGCTGCGCTGGGGCGAGATGCTGCCGGCGACGCATCCGCAGGTGCAGATGGTCGAGCGCATCGCCAAGCAGGTGAAGGAGAAGACCTCCGGCCGCGTCGATATCCAGTCCTTCCCGGCCGGTCAGCTCGGCTCGGGCAAGGACATGATGGAATCGGTTGCGTCGGGTGCGCTGACCATGACGACGGACGGCGCTGCGGCGCTCGGCTCCTTCCTGCCGCAGCTCTCGGTGGTGGAAGCGCCCTATCTCTGGCGCGATGCCGCCCATATGGCGAAGGTCGCCAAGGCGCCGGTGTTCACCCAGATGAATGCCGAGCTCGAAAAGAAGCGCGGCATGCGCATGGCCGCCGTCACCTACTACGGCAAGCGCCATCTCACGACCGGCTCCAAGGCGGTAAAGAGCGCGGCCGATGTCGCGGGGCTCAAGCTGCGCGTGCCGCCGGTCGATACCTTCCGCGCCATGGTCGAGGCCTGGGGCGCCAAGGCGACGCCGGTCAATTTCAACGAGCTCTATCTCGCGCTCAGCCAGGGGGCGGTCGACGGGCAGGAGAACCCGCTGCCGACGATCCACAGCGCCAAGCTGCAGGAGGTGCAGAAGCATCTCATCCTGACCGGCCACATCATCACGCCGCGGCTCGTCATCGTGAACAGCGATTTCTGGAAGGGTCTGAAAGACGCCGACCGTAGCGTGGTGGAGGCAGCGATCGCGGATGGCGTTGCCTGGCAGGATGCGGAGCTGGCGAGCCAGGAAGGCAGCCTCGTCGCCACGCTGAAGGCGGCCGGCATGACCGTGACCGAGCCTGACCTCGAAAGCTTCTCCAAGCCCGTGCTGGCGAGCCTGCCCAAGCAGTTCGAGAGCAAATGGGGCAAGGGCACCTGGGACGCGCTCGCGGCGCTTTAGAGCGCTGTCAGCTGCGGAACCACTTCGTCATGGTCGGGCTCGTCCCGACCATCCACGTCTTCGTTCCCGATGGGTTGCGTTCAAGACGTGGATGCTCGCCACAAGGGCGAGCATGACAGCACGCGCCCAACACATATGGCTTCCGTTTCACCCGAGCTTTTCGACAGGACTGGTCATCCGATGAAACCCTTCGCCGCATTGGCGGACAGGCTGGTCTACTGGGCCGCGGTCGTCCTGCTGCTGACGCTGCTCGCCGTCGTGGTGCTCGGCGTGTTCTTCCGCCAGATCAACCAGCCGCTCGCCTGGTCTGACGAGCTGGCGCAGTACCTGCTGGTCTGGACCGGATTCGTCGGCTGGATCATCGCGGCGCGGCGGCGCTCGCATATCCGCATCATGGTCTTTGCCGAGAAGCTGCCGCGCCCCTTGCAGGCGGCATTGGAAATCGCGACGCAAGTTGCGGTGATCGTCTTTTCCGGCGTCCTGCTGCGCTACTCCTGGGCGCTGATCGAGCGGACCTGGGATGTGGAGTCGATCGCGCTGCCGATCACCTCAGCCGCGCTCTACATCGTCATGCCCTTCGCGGCGCTGGCGCTGATGCTGCAGGCGCTGGCCGAGATCGGCGACGTGTTCGCCGGACGCAAGGTCGCTGTCGTAGAGCCCGGAGCGCAGGCGCTATGACCACGCTGATGCTGCAGATCCTGCCGGTCTGGTTCCTGGCCTTGATGATCGGCGTGCCGCTCTTCGTCTCGATGGGGCTGGCGGCCGTCGCCTTCGCCGTCCTCGGCGGCTTCCCGCTCGGCATCGTGCCGCAGAAGATCGCGCAATCCGCCAATTCCTTTCCGCTGCTGGCGGCGCCGCTGTTCATCCTGATGGGCAACATCATGAACTCGGCGGGGATTACCGACCGGATATTCGGCTTCGCCACCGCCTGCGTCGGCTTCATGCGCGGCGGGCTCTGCCATGCCAATATCCTCGCCAGCGTGATCTTCGCGGGCATGTCGGGCTCGGCCGTGGCCGATGCCGGCGGCGTCGGCACGCTCGAGATCAAGGCGATGCAGGACGAGGGCTACGACGCCGAGACGGCCGCCGCGATCACGGCCGCCTCCGCGACGATCGGGCCGATTATCCCGCCCTCGCTGCCGATGGTGATTTATGGCGTCACCGCCGACGTCTCGATTGGCGGGTTGTTCATCGCCGGCATCATTCCGGGCCTGTTGATGGCCGGAGCGCTGATGTCGATGGTCGTCTACATCGCCCGGAAACGTGACCTGCCGCGGCATCCTTTCCCCGGTTTCCGCCAGCTCTGGGTCGCCTACAAGGATGCCCATTGGGCGCTGATGACGCCGGTCATCCTGTTCGGCGGCATGATGGGCGGCATCTTCACGCCGACCGAGGCGGCGGCTGTCGCGACCGCCTATGCGCTGGTGCTCGGCCTGTTCGTCTATCGCAGCTTCACGCTGAAGAGCCTGCCGGACCTCGTGGTCCAGACGGTCGAGACCACCGGCGTCGTGCTGGCACTGGTGATGGCGGCGGCGGCACTCGGCTGGTGCCTCTCGATCTCGCGCATTCCGCAAGTGGTCGGGCCGGCTCTCGTCGAGTTCGCCGGCAGCCCCATCGTCTATCTGCTGATCGTCAACCTGCTGCTGCTCTTCGTCGGCTGCTTCATGGAGGCGTTGGCGGCGATGCTGATCCTGATCCCGATCCTGACGCCGGCGGCGGCGCAGTTCGGCATCGATCCGATCCAGTTCGGGCTGATCTTCGTGCTCAACCTGATGATCGGCACGATCACGCCGCCTGTCGGCGTGGTGCTGTTCGTAACGTCGAAGGTTGCGAACATCTCCTTCGAGGCGATGTCGCGGGCGATCCTGCCCTGGCTCGCGCCGCTGGTCGCCGTGCTGATCGCGATCACGCTCTGGCCGCCGCTGACGACCTGGCTGCCGCAGCTCATCATGGGGCGCTGAGGCGCAGTTCCTGGCAGGGCGTGTCAGCAATGCGCCCGCGCCGGGTTCGCTGGAGAGGAGCGATCGCCTAGACTGGCGCCGATGCTCGCGATCGGCGACCTGCTCCGGCAATTCTTCCAGCTCTGGCGCTTCGGCTGGCCGATGCTGCTCTGCATCGCGGCCTGCGGAGCGCTCGTCAACGACCTGCTGCTGCCGCTGGCGGTGAAGGCCGGCTTCACTAACGCGCTCGCCGGCTTTGCCGTGCTCTCGGCCATCGTGCTGGCGAAGCTCGTCACGGTGGTCGCGATGTGCCTGTCGCTGCGCCCGGCCATGCCGGGGGTGACTGCGCTGTTTCCGGCGAAATCCATTGCCGGGGCAGCGGAGGGAACCCCGAAGGATCCGGATTGGCTCAGCGTGGTCGCGATCGCGATCATCCCCTTTTTCGCCTATTACGCGGCTTGGGGCTTCCTAGGCGACACGGTGCGCGACTATTCGCTGCTGGCGCTGGAGATGGCCGATTTCGGCCAGAAGCTCTCGCTGTTCGATGTCCCGGCGACGCTCTGGCTTGGCATCGCCGTCGCGTTCGCCTTCGGGATGCGGCGGCTGGCCAAGCTGATGCAGACGCGCAGCTCGCGGCCGGCCTGGCAGTTCGTCATCGTGCTCTGCGATGCCAACTGGATCTTCGTCGGCCTCTACGCGCTCACCGGCTGGAAGAACGCCGCCTGGGCCTGGGTCGGGGCTGGCGGGCCCTTGCCCTATCTCATCAGGCTGCGCGACCTGTTCCTCGGGCTGATCGGCCAGGCGCAGGCCGCGACGCCCGTCGCCGTCGATCTCGCCGCGCCTTCCTTGCAGAGCAGCGCGCAGGGACTCTTCCTCTATGCCCTCCTGCCACTGGTCTGGCTCCTGATGGCGGCGGTGATCTACGGCTTCGACATGAAGGATGCGGCGGCGTTGGCCAGCCATCGGCGCACCGCGGCAGCCCTGTCGCGCTATGAGCGCTTGCCGAAATTCCTGCGCGAGTTCATCGAGCATTTCGTCGCCGGCTACCGCTCGCGCTACCTGCCGATCGCCAATAGCGTCCGGCTCGCCTTCGGGGCCGGGCTCGCCGTGCTGATCGGCTTCGTGCTGGTCTATCGTCTCATCGGCTGGGCGGCGGCCTGGGGCTGGATCGGGCTTGCGCATCTGATCGGCCCGCAGGAGCTGCCGGCCTGGCAGGCGCTGGCCAGCATCATCGCCTTCTTCCTCGGCGGCCCCAGCGATATCCGCGGTGGCATCCTTGTCGATGCCTTGCGCATCTGCCTTGTCGCCGCTGTCGTCGAGCAGGCTTCGGCGAAACGGGTCGAGGCGCTCAGTTCGTCCGGGCGAAGCGAAGATAGCGCGGTCGCGACGCCGGCAGGCTGAGCGTGACATCGGCCGTCGCGAAAGCTGCGGCGGGCAGGATGAAGCTCTCGGTGATCGCGACAATCGCGCCGGCGGGCGGCTTGCCGAGGAAGGCGGGGCCGCAGCTTTTGCCCTCGTCCTTGTCGCGGCTGAGAACGCGTCTCGCCTCGTTCGGCGCCAGGAAGGCAGGCTGCCAGCGCCGGCCGTCGGGGGCGAGCAAGGCGATGCGGCAAGGCGGCTGCGCGACGGCCTGCGCGTCGAGCACCTTCGCCTCGATGCGCAGCAGCGCGACGGCGGAGCCGTCCGGCCGCTCGGCGATGCGCTGGAGGCTGACGACGCGCCATTCGGCACCGGCGAGCGTGGCGGGGCGATCGAAGGACGTGCGCTCTGCGAAGAGCTCGCTCGCGCCGGCCCAGGTCGAGACAGGCTCGCGCGCCTGCACGAACAGGGCCAGCGGCAGGATGACGGGCAGCGCCCAGAGGCAACGCCTGCGCCAGTTCGGCGGCAGTTTTACGATGGACGGGGCTGCGGTCGCGTCGCTCATTTCAGCGTATCGAGGTCGAGGGTCTCGGCCTGCTCGATGCGGTCATCGGGCAGGGCGATGCGCAATTGCGTGTCGAGGCGGGGCCAGCGTGCTTCCGAGACCAGCAGGGTACCGCCGCGTGCCGCGTCCCGGCCGACCTCGAAGATTAGCAGGCCGCGTTGCGGCAGGCCGGGTTCGAGTCGCTTGCCACGCAGGAAACCGGGAGCTTGTTCAGCGCGCTGGCTCGCCTCGAAGCGCAGGCCGGATGCCGCCAGCCAGGTTGCGCCGTTGAGCGCCATGGTCGCGGGGGTGCCCTCGGCCTCGACGAGAGCCACGGCCCAGAGCCCGCCGGTGTTGCGGTCGTAGCTGCGTCCGAAGGACTGCCAGCGCAGGCGCTCCGCCAGGACGACCTTCTCGACGCGCAATGTGAAGCTGCGCGTGACGATGCTGGTGCCGGCGATGCCATGCTGCCTGATCGGGCCGGTGATCTCGCTATAGCCCGGCGTGGTCTGCTGGAGGGCGAAGAGGAGCAGCGCCGCTATGGCAAGCGCGATGACGCGGGCGAGGATGCGGATCACGAGCCGGAGCCTTGTGAGCGCAATGGCAGCGTGATCGCGGCGACGGGCTTCGGGTTGAACCAGCCGGGCGCGGCGAGGAGATTGTCGCGCGGCTTGAAGGTTTCGCCGGTAACGGCGATGCGGATGGCCTCAGGGATCGCCGCAGCTTCCGGCAAATCCCAAACCATGCGGATGCGCTCCGGCAAGCCCGGTTGCAAAGCGCCGAGAATGGCGCCATCGCGCACCAGATAGGCGGTGGGCGAGGGCGAAAGCCCCGCGATCGGCGGATCGAAGCTGAGGATGCGGGCAAAGGCGTTGCTGCTCTCGGAACTGCGGTTCATCAGGTCGAGATCGATGCTGATCGCCTTGGTGCCGGGGCGCCCGCGATAGCCGTCCGGGCGCGGCGCCGCGCTCGATCCGGCTTCGCGAATGACGACCTGCCAGCGCCCAGCCTCGATGGGCTGCCCGGCCTGCGCGGTGGGGAGGCTCGCCGGCGGCATGGCCTCGCGCAGGGTCTGGGCGGTGGTCAACCCAAGCGCCAGCAAGCTGCCGATGCCGATCGTCAGCTTCGATGCGAGGGATCGCCGCAGGGCTGCGAAAGCCATGGTCGCCATGGGTCGGAAGATCACCCGATTCTGTGACCGGAATCCGGCAGCAGCCTTCTGGAGCTGAGGTTCAGCGTCCCTCGGGCTCGCCGCCATTGTCGAGATAGCGGCTCACGGGGATGACGATCTCCTCGTCCAGCGTGCCGATCGCCGCCTCGTCCTTGTCCTTGTAGGGGACCATGCGCAGGACGTGGCGGATGGCGTTGAGCCGGGCGCGAAGCTTGTCGTTGCTGCGCACGACATGCCAGGGTGCCGCCTCTGTCGAGGTGCGCGAGAGCATCTCGTCGAAGGCGCGGGAATAGTCGTCGAAGCGCGGAATCGACTCGAAATCGATCGGCGAGAGCTTCCAACGCTTGAGCGGATCGTGCCAGCGCGCATGCAGGCGCGTCATCTGCATCTCGCGCCCGATGGTCAGGAAGAGCTTGATCAGGCGCACGCCATCGCGGGCGAGCATGCCCTCGAAGGCCGGCGCCTCATCGAGGAAATGCTCTGTCTCCTCCGGCTTGCAGAAGCCCATGACGCGCTCGACGCCGGCGCGGTTGTACCAGGAGCGGTCGAAGAACACGATTTCGCCGGCCGTCGGCATCTGTGCGGCATAGCGCTGGAAATACCATTGGCCCTTCTCGGTATCGGAGGGTTTCGACAGGGCGACGATACGGGCCTGACGCGGATTGAGATGCTGGGTGAAGCGGGCGATGGTGCCGCCCTTGCCGGCGCCGTCCCGCCCCTCGAAGACGATGACGATGCGCTCGCCATGCTTGCTCGCCCAGCGCATCAGCTTCTGCAATTCGATCTGGAGCGGTTCCATCTCGCGGTCGTAGCGCTTGCGCTTCATCCGCTTGCCATAGGGGTAGTCGCCGCTGTGATAGGCGGCGTCGATGATGGCTTCCGGCAGGCTGTCGGCCTCGATGTCGAAGTCCTTCGCCTTGCGGGATTTGGCGCGGGGCTTGGCCGGCTTGGCGCGATCCTCCGACGGCGCGACGATCGCTTCTTTCACGTCCGAACCTGAGAACTTCTTGGCCATCGGCAGGCTCCTTTGTCGCCAGCAGCCTAGCCGGCTAGGTCGCGGAAGGGAATTGACGCCCGCCGCGCTTCCGCTCAGGAAGAGGCCCCGACGGCATCCGCCGTCTGTCTCCGGGCTTCCCATGGTCGACCTTTCCGCCTCCAATGCCGCGCTGGTCCGGGACGTGATCGAGGCGTCCGGCGCGCCGGCCGTGCTGCTCGACGGGCAGGGCGTGGCGCAGGCGTTGAGCCCGGCCATGCAGGCGCTGATCCCCGGAGTCGCGGTCGGCAAGCTTCTCGCGCTGGTGCTGCGCGACCCCGATCTCAACGATGCAATCGAGCAGGTCGCGCTGGAAGGCGGCCGCAAGACTGTCGAGCTCGTCGAGCGCGTACCGGTCGAGCGGACCTTCCGCATCCATATCGCCGCGCTGCATGACAACGGCCTGCGCCATGCGACGCTGCTGACCTTCCAGGACCTGAGCGAGCAGCGCGTGATCGAGCGCATGCGCGTCGATTTCGTCGCCAATGCCAGCCATGAGTTGCGCACGCCTTTGGCCTCGCTGCTCGGCTTCGTCGAGACCCTGCAGGGGCCGGCGCGCAACGACGAGCGGGCGCGCGAGCGCTTCCTCGGTATCATGCGCGAGCAGGGCCTGCGCATGGCGCGGCTGGTCGACGACCTGCTCTCGCTGTCGCGGATCGAGCAGCGCGCCCATGTCGCGCCGGATACGCCGGTCGATCTCGCCGGCATCGCCCGCGAGATCGTGGACTCGCTGACGCTGATGGCGAGGGAGCGCGATGTCACATTGGCGCTGAAGACGCCGCGCGAGGCGCTGCAGGTGCCGGGCGACCGCGACGAATTGCTGCGCCTGATGGAAAACCTCGTCGAGAACGCGATCAAGTACGGCAAGCCCGGCGGCGAGGTCGCGATCACCGTCGAGACCGGCGAGAGCGAGGCCAGCTTCAGCGTGCGCGACGACGGGCCGGGCATCGCGCCGGAGCATCTGCCGCGCCTGACCGAACGCTTCTACCGGGTCGATACCGCCGCGAGCCGCGAGGCCGGCGGCACGGGCCTGGGTCTCGCCATCGTGAAGCATATCGTGCTGCGCCATCGCGGGCGCCTGACGATCGAGAGCAGGCCGGGCGAAGGCGCGACCTTCAAGGCGATCCTGCCGCGCTTCGAGGCGGGGCACGCCGCAGGCTAGTCCGTGCATGCGGGGCATCTATGACGGCTTTCATGACGGATTGTCATTTGCCTGTCATACAGAGGGTGTTCTGACAGGGCCGCTAGATAGAGCGACCAGATGAGGACATCTCACATGCGCAAGATTCTCGTTCTCGCGGCCGTTGCCGTCGGGATCGCCGGTTCCGCCCAGGCTGCCGACATCACCGGCGCCGGCGCGACCTTCCCCTTCCCGATCTACGCAAAGTGGGCCGAGGCCTACAAGAAGGAGACGGGTGTCGGCCTGAACTATCAGTCGATTGGCTCGGGTGGCGGCATCCGCCAGATCAAGGCCAAGACCGTCGCCTTCGGCGCGACCGACGCCCCGCTCAAGGGCGAGGACCTGACCAAGGACGGCCTGATCCAGTTCCCGTCCGTGATGGGCGGCATCGTTCCGGTCGTGAACATCGCCGGCGTCGAGCCGGGCAAGCTCAAGCTCTCGGGCGAGGTCATCGCCCAGATCTACCTGGGCGAGATCAAGAAGTGGAACGACCCCAAGATCGCCTCGCTCAATGCCGGCGTGACCCTGCCGGACGCCAACATCAACCCGGTCTATCGTTCGGACGGCTCGGGCACGACCTTCCAGTTCACCGACTACCTCTCCAAGGTCTCGGCTGACTGGAAGTCGAAGATCGGCACCAACACCGCCGTTCAGTGGCCGGTCGGCATCGGCGGCAAGGGCAACGAGGGCGTCTCGGCCTCGGTCAAGCAGGTCGCCAACGCGATCGGCTATGTCGAATACGCCTATGCCAAGCAGAACAAGCTCTCGCACACCCTGGTGAAGAACGCCGACGGCAACTTCCCGGCGCCGGACGAGAAGGCCTTCCAGGCCGCTGCCGCCAACGCCAACTGGAACGAGCAGCCGGGCTTCGGCATCTCGCTCAACAACCAGAAGGGCGCGGAAGCCTGGCCGATCACCTCGGCGACCTTCATCCTGGTCTATGCCAAGCCGGAGAAGCCGGAAGAGACGCAGGCCGCGCTGAAGTTCTTCGACTGGGCCTACAAGTCCGGCGACAAGCTCGCGAGCGACCTCGACTACGTCGCCCTGCCGGCGAATGTGAAGGATCAGGTCCGCAACGCCTGGAAGGGCGTGACCGATCCGGCCGGCAAGCCGATCTTCTGATCGCGGCCATCGACAGGGCGAGGCGGGTTCTCCCGCCTCGCCACATTTCTTCAAGCCCCCATCCTGAGCGGCCCCCCTGCGGGCGGGCTGTTCAGGATGAGGGCTGGGATCGACCGGACCCTCCGACGATCCCGGCAACGCCACCGGAGCCTTCGCGGATGACCGCAGCAACCGACATGTCGAGCATTCCCGGCGCGACGCCGATCGCCCGCAAGACGCCGAAGGCGACCTTCGACCTCGTCTTCCGCAATGCCAGCTTCGGCGCGGCCCTGCTCGTGCTGGTGCTGCTCGCCGGCATCATGGCCTCGATGGTCGTCGGCGGCTGGCCGGCCTTCCGCGAGTTCGGCCTCGGCTTCATCACCTCCAGCGTCTGGGATACCCAGAACGAGCAATACGGCGCCTGGCCGGCGATCGTCGGCACGCTCTCGACGGCGCTGATCGCGCTGGTGATCGGCGTGCCGCTTTCGCTCGGCATCGCGGTCTACCTGACGCAGCTCGCGCCGGCCTGGTTCAAGAAGCCGGTCGCGACCGCGATCGAGCTGCTCGCCGCCGTGCCCTCGATCATCTACGGCATGTGGGGCCTTTTCGTCTTCGTGCCGCTCTTCGCGGCCTATGTGCAGATCCCGCTCTCGAACATCGTCGAAGGCATGCCGATCGTCGGCACGGTGCTCTATGCGCGCTCGCCCTCGGGCCTCGGCATCTTCACGGCGGGCATCATCCTCGCCTTCATGATCATCCCCTTCATCGCCTCGATCACGCGCGACATGCTGGAGCAGATTCCCTCCGTGCTGCGCGAGAGCGCTTACGGCATCGGCGCCACGACCTGGGAGGTCGTGCGCCATGTGCTGGTGCCGCAAGCCGGCGTCTCGATCATCGGCGCGGTGATGCTCGGGCTCGGCCGCGCGCTCGGCGAAACCATGGCGGTGACCTTCGTGGTCGGCAATGCCAACCGGCTCTCGGCCTCGATCCTCGATCCCGGCTCGACCATCGCCTCGCGCATCGCCAACGAGTTCAACGAGGCGCTCGGCCTGCAGCTCAACGCGCTGATCGCGCTGGGCTGCATCCTGTTCTTCGTCACCTTCGTCGTCCTCGTCATCGCGCGACTGCTGGTCGCCCGCGTCAAGCGCTACTGAGGCTCATTCCATGACCATGACGACCACGCCTCGCGAATTGCCGCACCAGCCCTGGGGGCGCGTGCGCCAGTCGCGCCGCACCGCCGACCGGCTGATGAAGGTCATCGCCACCGGCTTCACCTTCATCGCCATCTTCGTGCTGTTCTGGATTCTCGGCATGCTCGTGGTGAAGGGCATCGGCGGGCTCTCCGTCGCGACCTTCACGGCGGTCACGCCCGGCCCCGGCACGGAAGGCGGCGGCATCGCCAACGCCATCGTCGGCTCCTTCGTGCTGACCTTCCTCGGCATCGTCATCGCCACGCCGATCGGCGTGCTGGCCGGCACCTGGCTCGCGGAATACGGCCGCGGCTCGAAGCTCGCCAACCTGATCCGCTTCATCAACGACATCCTGCTCTCGGCGCCGTCGATCCTGATCGGCCTGTTCGTCTACGTCATCCTGGTGGAGCCGTTCCGCGGCTATTCCGGCTGGGCCGGCGGCGTCGCGCTCGGGATCATCGCGATCCCGGTCATCGTGCGCACCACCGAGGACATGCTGAACCTCGTGCCCGGCCCCTTGCGTGAAGCTGGCGCCGCGCTCGGCGCGCCGCCCTCCGTCGTCATCACCTCGGTGACCTGGCGCGCGGCCAAGGCCGGCATGGTCACCGGCATCCTGCTGGCGCTCGCCCGCATCGCCGGCGAGACCGCGCCGCTGCTCTTCACCGCGCTCAACAACAATTTCTGGTTCTCGCCGACGCTGGTCGGCGGCGTCTCGAACCTGCCGGTGACGATCTACCAGTTCGCCTCCGCCCCTTACGAGAACTGGCAGCAGCTCGCCTGGGCCGGCTCGCTGATCATCACCGTCTCGATCCTCGTGCTCTCGATCGTTGCCCGGCGTATCGTCGCCGGCAGCAAGTGAGCCTGAAACCAACCCGGTCGCGACCGACCTTGAGGACCTAAGTCGATGCTTTCGACCCTTGAACTCTCCCCCCAGTCGCTCGATGCCGAGGCGCCCGTCCGGATCGCGGTGAAGAACCTCGATTTCTACTACGGCGAGCACAAGGCGCTGAAGAACATCAATCTCGACTTCCGCGACCGCCACGTCACGGCGCTGATCGGCCCGTCCGGCTGCGGCAAGTCGACCCTGCTGCGCATCTTCAACCGCATCTACTCGCTCTATCCGGAGCAGCGCGCGGAAGGGCAGATCATGCTCGACGGGCGCAACATCATCTCCAACGACGTCGACGTGAACGAATTGCGCTCGCGCGTCGGCATGGTTTTCCAGAAGCCGACGCCGTTCCCGATGTCGATCTACGACAACGTCGCCTTCGGCATCCGCCTCTACGAGAAGCCGCCGAAGTCCGAGCTCGACGATCGTGTCGAGGGCGCGCTGCGCCGCGCCGCGCTCTGGGACGAAGTCAAGGACAAGCTGAAGAGCTCCGGCATGGGCCTCTCCGGCGGCCAGCAGCAGCGCCTGTGCATCGCGCGCACCATCGCGCAGAAGCCGGAAGTGATCCTGTTCGACGAGCCGACCTCGGCGCTCGACCCGATCTCGACCGGCAAGATCGAGGACCTGCTGGAGCAATTGAAGAGCGATTTCACCATCGCCATCGTCACGCACAACATGCAGCAGGCGGCGCGTATCTCGCAGTACACGGCGTTCATGTATCTCGGCGAGGTCATCGAGTTCGCGCCGACCAACACGATCTTCATGAACCCGGCCAAGAAGCAGACCCAGGACTACGTCACCGGCCGTTTCGGCTAATCGACGTCGAGGAGGACAACGCCATGACCGATCACATCGTCCGCTCCTACGACGCCGACCTGGAAGGCATCCGCCGCAGCCTCGCCGAAATGGGCGGCATGGCCGAGCGCATGCTGGGCGATTCCACGGTCGCGCTCGTCCGCCGCGACACCGCGCTCGCCCAGAAGATCATCTCGGCCGACCAGCGCCTCGACAATCTCCAGCGCGAGGTCGAGGAGAAGGCCGTGCTCACCATCGCCCGGCGCCAGCCGCTGGCGCAGGATCTGCGCGAGCTGATCTCGGCGATCCGCCTCGCCTCCGATATCGAGCGCGTCGGCGATCTCGCCAAGAACATCGCCAAGCGCGCCGTCGCCATCGCCGGGCAGTTCCAGCCGCCGCATCGCGCGGTCGTCGGCCTCGAGCATATCAGCCGCCTCGTGCAGGCCCAGCTGAAGGACGTGCTCGACGCCTATGCCGCGACCAACGAGCAGAAGGCGCTCGAGGTCTGGAAGCGCGACGACGAGATCGACGCGCTCTACACCTCGCTGTTCCGCGAACTCCTGACCTATATGATGGAAGATCCGCGCAACATCACCTTCTGCACGCATCTCCTGTTCTGCGCCAAGAACATCGAGCGCATCGGCGACCACACCACCAATATCGCCGAGACCATCCATTACCTCGTCACCGGCGATTCCCTCGATGTGAACCGCCCCAAGCTCGACACGACCAATATCGAGGTCGAAGCGGTGACGGGAAACTAAGGTCAAAGCCAACATGGCCGCACGCATCCTGATCGTCGAGGACGAGGAGCCGCTCACCCTGCTGCTGCGCTACAACCTCGAGGCCGAGGGCTTCGAGGTCGACAGCGTCGCGCGCGGGGACGATGCGGAGCTGCACCTGCGCGATCACACGCCCGATCTCGTCCTGCTCGACTGGATGCTGCCGGGCCTGTCCGGCATCGAGCTCTGCCGGCGCCTGCGCTCGCGCCGCGATACCGAGCGCGTGCCGATCATCATGCTGACGGCGCGCGGCGAGGAGACCGAGCGGGTACGCGGGCTTGCGACCGGTGCCGACGACTATGTCGTGAAGCCGTTCTCGCTGCCGGAGTTGATCGCGCGCATCCAGGCGCTGCTGCGCAGGGCCAAGCCCGGCCACGTCGCGGGGCTGCTCGCGGCCGGTGATCTCGAACTTGACCGCACGACGCGGCGCGTCCGCCGGGCGGGCAGCGAACTGCATCTCGGGCCGACCGAGTTCCGCCTGCTGGAATTCCTGATGCAGGCGCCGGGCCGGGTCTATTCGCGCGCGCAGCTCCTCGACGCCGTCTGGGGCCGCGACGTCTATATCGACGAGCGCACGGTCGACGTTCATGTCGGGCGGCTGCGCAAGGCGATCACGCCCGGCGATGCGAAGGACCCGCTGCGGACGGTGCGCGGCGCGGGCTATGCCTTCGACGAGACCTTTGCGCGCGGCGGCGCGGCGTAAGCCTCAGGCGTCGGGGCCGCCTTCGATATCACCGACCCAGGCCAGCGCCTTCTCGTAGTCCTCGGGCTTGAAGGCGCGGACCTTGACGAAGGGAATCGCCGGGTCGAGCAGGTCGATGAAGCCGGCGAGCCAGCCCTTGTTGGTGATCACCGCTTCCTTGGGGAAGCGCTTGAGTTCCCAGAGCTTGCCGATGCTGTAGCGCGCATCCTTCCAGGCGGCGGTCAGCGTCATGTCGGTGAAGTCGGTGAGATCGACGAGCACGCCGATCTTCTCGTGATGGGCGAGCTTCGTGCCGATATCGGCCATGATCGCGTCGACATCCTCTCCGGTTAGCGTCTGCATCAGGCGATAGGCTGCGACATGGTCCGGCGCGGGCAGAATGGTCAGCATGGCTCCTCCTTGCCATCACCAACGCGCGGGGAAAGCGGAGGTTTCGCGACCCAGTCAGGCGGGTTGGGCTGGCGCCCGCGTGGCGGCGTCGAATTGCGCGGCTTCCGATTTCAGCCAGGCGATGAAGGCGTCGAGCCCGGGGCGCGGCGGCTGGTCGAGCGGGCGTGTCAGCCAGCAGCCGATGGCGCTGGTGAAGCCGAGGCCCAGCGGGTTGACCAGTGCACCGGAAGCCAGCTCGTCGGCGACATAGCAGCGCGGCGCCAGCGCGAAGCCGAGGCCTGCGACGGCGGCGCTGGTGATCACCGAATAATAGCCATAGCGCACGGTGTGCTCGGGCACCGCGCCGCGCAGGTCGTGCGCCTCGGTGAACTCGGCCCAGAAGGTCGGCATTTGGTAGTGCTGGAGCAGGGTCGCCTTCTGGATGTCGGCGGCGCGGCGGAAGCCGCCCATGCGCTCGATCAGGCTGGGCGCGGCGACCAGCGCCACATCGCGGCCGAAGAGATAATGCGCCTCCTTGCCGGGCCAGGGCTCGACGCCATGGGCGATCTCGATATCCGGCTCCTCGGTCTCGCTCTCGCTGACATAGTTGGTGAACTGCACGTCGACGCCGGGATGGGCCTCGGCGAAGGCGGGGAAGCGCGCCATCAGCCAGCGCTCTCCGGCGATCGCGACCATATGCAGTCGGATCGGGCGGGCGATGGCGCTGCGTTCGGCCAGCCGCCGCGTGCCGCGCTCCATCTGCTCCAGCGCAGCCTCGGCATAGGGCAGGTAGATCGCGCCAGCCTCGGTGAGCTTGAGGCCGAGCGGGCTGCGGTCGAACAGCACCGTGCCGAGATGATGCTCCAGCGAAAGGATCTGCTTGGAAACCGCGCTCTGGGTCAGATTGACCGACTGGGCGGCGCGCGCGGTCGAGCCCAGCCTTGCGACGGTGGCGAAGGCCCTGAGCGCGGTCGATGACGGAGGGGGCCGGCCGGCCGCCATGGGGTATTCCTTTTTGGACTATCGTGGCGGAGATCGTTTCGTTTGCCGGTCTCTCGGTCAAGAGGCCATTCTTCCCTGAGGGGAGAACGACATCATGAACCAGACGACCCGTCTCTGGGGCGGCCGCTTCCGCAAGCAGCCGGACCCGCGCCTGATGAAGCTGTCGAGTGCGGCCGGCGAGCATGCCCGGCTGGTGCCGCAGGATGTCGCGGGCGGCAAGGCCCATGCGGCCGAGCTTGGGCGCGCCGGCCTGCTGACGGCGCAGGAGCTCGAGACCATTCTGGCCGCGCTCGACGGGATCGCCCGCGATACGGTCGAGGGGCGGATCGCACCGGGGCCGGATGACGAGGACGTCCATACCTTCATCGAACGCATCCTGACCGAGCGCATCGGCCAGACCGGCGCCAAGCTCCGCGCCGGTCGCTCGCGCAACGACCAGGCTGCGAACAATCTCAAGCTCTACCTGCGCGGAAAATCGCGCACGCTTGCCGGGATGCTGGCGGAACTGCTGACCGCGATCGCCGACCAGGCGGAAGAGCATGCGGCCTCGGTCTGCCCGGGCTTTACTCATCTCCAGAGCGCGCAGCCCGTCACCTTCGGCCATTGGCTGATGGCGCATGGCCAGGTGCTGATGCGCGACGCCTCGCGCCTGACCAACTGGGAGAAGCGCTCCGGGCAGTCCCCGCTCGGGGCGGCGGCGCTCGCGGGCTCGGCGATCACGCTGAACCCGGAGCTCAGCGCCAAGGCGCTCGGCTATGACGGGCCGTTCGAGAACTCGGTCGATGCGGTCGGCGCGCGCGACCATGTCGCGGAATTCCTGTTCGTCGCGGCGATGCTGGCGACGAACCTGTCGCGGCTGGCCGAGGAGGTGACGCTGTGGACCTCCCGTCAGTTCGCCTGGGTGACGCTGGACGACGCTTTCGCGACGGGGTCCTCGATCATGCCGCAGAAGAAAAATCCGGATATCGCCGAGATATCACGCGGCCGGGCGGCGCGGCTCGCCGGCGACCTCGTCACCATGCTCGGTGCGCTGAAGGGGCTGCCGCTGTCCTATAATCGCGACCTCGCCGAGGATAAGCGCACGGGTTTCGACGCCGTCGATGTGCTGGAGGAGGTGCTGCCGGCTTTCGCCGGGCTGATCGCCAGCATGAGCGCCGACGCCGCGACGATGCGGGCGCAGGCCGGCTCCGGCTTCGCGCTGGCGACCGAGGTAGCGGATCATCTGGCGCGCAACGGCGTGCCCTTCGCCGAGGCGCACGAGATCACCGGCGCGCTGGTGCGCTATTGCGAGGAAATGGGCCGCGAGCTTGAATCGCTCGATGCGGTCGACCTTCGGGCCGTCGATCCCCGGCTCGATGCCGGCGTGCTCGACCAGCTGACGCTCGATGCCGCGGTCGCCGCGCGCAGCGGCCGTGGCGGCACCGCGCCGGAGCGGGTGCGCGAGCAGATCGCGCGCTTCCGCGGCAAGCTCGCCGATCTCGAAACCTGGAGCCGGGAGGGCGGGCGATGAGCGACGCGACATCTCCGATCAGCAGCCGCGATCTCGCGGCGGTCTCGCAGCTCAGGATCGTGCCGCGGCGCTTCTACGGGCGATGGTTCGCTTCCGCCGTGATCCTCGCGATCCTCGCCTGGATCGTCATGGCCTTCGTCGAGGGTGACATCGCCTGGCCGGTGGTGCGGCAGTTCTTCACCGCGCCGGCGATCATCTCCGGCCTCGGCAACACGCTGATCATGACGGCCTGCGCGATGACGCTCGGCATCGTGCTCGGGGTCGTCTTCGCGATCATGTACATGTCGCCGAACCCGGTGCTGCGCAGCGTGGCGCTGTTCTACATCTGGTTCTTCCGCGGCACGCCGCTGCTCCTCCAGCTGCTGATCTGGTTCAACCTGGCGCTTGTCTTCCCGACCATCGGCATCCCCGGCCTGTTCTCCTGGCGGACGATCGACATCATCGGGCCGTTCATGGCGACGCTGCTCGGCCTCGGCATGAACCAGGGCGCCTATACCGCCGAGGTCGTGCGCGGCGGCATCCTCTCTGTCGATACCGGGCAGACCGAAGCCGCCAAGTCGATCGGCATGACCCGGCTCACGACGCTGCGCCGCATCGTGCTGCCGCAGGCGATGCGCGTCATCATCCCGCCTGTTGGCAACGAGGTGATCAGCATGGTCAAGCTGACCTCTGTCGCCAGCGTGATCCAGTATGCCGAGATCCTGCGCAACGCGCAGACCATCTACTACGCCAATGCGCGCGTCATCGAGTTGCTGATCGTCGCCGCCGGCTGGTACCTGCTCGTGGTCACGATCTTGCAGGTCGGACAGTATTTCCTCGAACGCCATTTCTCGAAGGGGCGGGGAGGGCGGCGCGCCAAGCGCGCGGCGGTGCAGGAGGACGCGGCATGAGCGCGGTCGAGACCCAGGCCAAGGCCGACAGTGCGATCGTCACGATCGCCCATGTCAGCAAGCTCTTCGGCGACCTGAAGGCGCTGAACAACGTCTCGCTCTCGATCGAGCCAGGCACGGTCCAGTGCATCATCGGGCCCTCGGGCTCGGGCAAGTCGACGCTGCTGCGCTGCATCAACCAGCTCGAGAAGATCGACCAGGGCGCGATCCGCGTCGATGGCGAGCTGATCGGCTATCGCCGCGTCGGCGACGAATTGCACGAACTGACCGATGTCGAGATCGCGCGCCAGCGCCTCGTCACCGGCATGGTGTTCCAGCGCTTCATCCTGTTCAACCACATGACGGCGTTGCAGAACATCATCGAAGGGCCGCTCACCGTGCTGAAGCAGCCGCGCAAGCAGATCGTCGCCGAGGCGATGGCGCTGCTGGAGCGCGTCGGCCTTGCCGACAAGCGCGATTCCTATCCGAGCGAATTGTCGGGTGGGCAGCAGCAGCGCGTCGCCATCGCCCGCGCGCTCGCGATGAAGCCCAAGCTCATGCTGTTCGACGAGCCGACCTCAGCGCTCGATCCGGAGCTCGTCGGCGAGGTGCTCAACGTGATGCGCGATCTCGCGGCGAGCGGCATGACCATGATCGTGGTCACCCATGAGCTCGGCTTCGCGCGCGAGGTCGCGGGCGATGTCGTCTTCATGGACAAGGGCGAGATCGTCGAGCAGGGCCCGCCGCAGACCGTGCTCGTCTCGCCCAGCCAGGCGCGCACGCGCGACTTCATCGCCGCCGTCCTGAAGTGACGGTGACGATATTCGTTTCAAAAGAGGGAGAGACCACATGCTTCGTTTGACCATCGCCGCCGCGCTGCTCGCCGGCACCGCGCTCGCCGCGCATGCCCAGGCCTTGCCTGAGCGCGTCAAGACCGCCGGCAAGATCGTGATCGCGACCCAGCCGAACTATCCGCCGATCGCCTTCAAGGATGTCGCGACCAACCAGCTTTCGGGTTTCGATATCGAGCTGGGCGAGGCCATCGCCAAGGAACTCGGCGTCAAGGTCGAGTGGCAGGAGACCGCCTTCGCCCAGATGCTGCCCTCGCTGCAGACCGGCCGCGTCGATGCCGTGATGGCGGGGATGAGCGACCTGCCGGCCCGGCGCGAGACCGCCGACTTCATCGACTACATGGATTCCGGCGCGCAGTTCTACACGGTCACCGCCTTCAAGGACACGATCAAGACCCCTGAGGACCTCTGCGGCAAGAGCGTCGGCGCCAGCCGCTCGACCAACTGGCCCCGCCAGATCGGCGAATGGAGCGAGGCGAACTGCGTCGCCAAGGGCAAGCCGGCGATCAACGTGGTCGGCACCGAGGGCTCGGTCGACGCCCGCACCCAGCTCAAGACGCAGCGCCTGCAGGGCGGCGTCCAGGGCAGCGAGACGATGAGCCATTTCCAGAAGCTGGAGCCGAACACCTATATCCCGCTTGGCAAGCCCTTCACCCATTCGCTGGCCGGCATCCCCTTCGCCAAGACGGCGGAAGGCACGCAGCTGCGTGACGCGGTCAAGGGCGCCCTCGACCGGCTCCAGGCGAACGGCACCTATTACAAGCTGATCGAGAAGTATGGCCTGGCCAACAACGCGATCAAGCCGATCACCATCAACCAGGGCAAGTGAGCCTGGCCTGAGGCCGGCTGAGCCAGCCTCGGCCTTCAGCGCGACAATCCGATCCCGGCCAGGCTTTTGCCTGCGCCGGGATTTTCGTCTCGGGCTTGCCGGGGCGGCTGCGCTGACGTAACCCGGTCAGGTCTCATCCGGATCGCCAGCGCCCGCCGTCATGTCAGCCTCGATCACCGACCGTTATGCCGCCCTGGTCGAGGCGGGCGCCATCGAGCGCGATCCCGCGCAGGTCGCGGTGGTCAAGAAGCTGCAAGCGCTGACCGAAACGCTCGCCGCTCGCCGCCTCGCTCGCAAGGGCAGCGCGCTCGGTTGGCTCTTCGGCAAGAAGCCTGACACGGCAGCGGCCCCGAAGGGACTCTATGTCTGGGGCTCCGTCGGCCGCGGCAAGACCATGCTGATGGACATGTTCTTCGAGGCCGCACCGGTGAAGCGCAAGCGCCGCGTGCATTTCCACGAGTTCCTCGCCGACGTCCATGGCCGCATCAACGCCTACCGGCAGAAGATCAAGAGCGGCGAGGTCAAGGATTCCGACCCGATCGCGCCCGTTGCCGCCGACCTTGCGGACGAGGCCTATCTGCTCTGCTTCGACGAGTTCACCGTCACGGATATCGCCGATGCGATGATCCTCGGCCGGCTGTTTACGGCGCTGTTCGCGGCTGGCGTCGTCGTGGTCGCGACCTCGAATGTCGAGCCGTCGCGGCTCTACGAGGGCGGGCTCAACCGGGCCTTGTTCCTGCCCTTCATCGAATTGCTGCAGACCAAGGTCGAGGTGCTGAAGCTCGATGCGCGCACCGATTTCCGGCTGGAGAAGCTCGGCGGCGCGCCGGTCTATCATGTCCCCGCCGACGAGAAGGCCAAGGCTGCGCTCGATGCCGCCTTCAAGGCCTTGTCGGGCAAGGCGCAGGGGCAGCGCACGGTGCTCAATGTGCAGGGCCACGATCTCGTCCTGCCGCAGGCGGCCGGCAGTGTGGCGCGGGCTGGTTTCGCCGATCTCTGTGCGCAGGCCTATGGCGCGTCCGACTATATCGCCTTGGCGCAGCGCTTCCACACGCTGGTGCTGGACGACATCCCGATCCTCGATTTCGACCGGCGCAACGAGGCCAAGCGCTTCATCATCCTGATCGACACGCTCTACGAGCATCATGTGAAGCTCGTCGCCTCCGCGGCGGCCGAGCCGCATGAGCTCTATCGGGCGAGCAAGGGGCGCGAGGCCTTCGAGTTCGACCGCACCGTCTCCCGCCTGATCGAGATGCGCTCCGAGGAATATCTGGCGATGCCGCATGGCCGGCCGGATTCGGCGGCGAGCGGCGACACCACCGGCCTGGTCGAGACCTGACCGATGCCGCAGCGCGAGCCGAGCGAGACCCGCATCCTCACGGTCGCCGGCGAGCATCTGCGCAAGTTCGGGCTGAAGCGCTTCACCGTCGTCGCCGTGGCGGAAGAGGCGGGCATGACCCATGCCAATGTCTACCGCTACTTCCCGTCCAAGGGCGCGCTGATCGACGCCGTCGTCGATGTCTGGTTGAAGGCGACCGAGCGCCGGCTCGCCGATGTCGCGGACGGACCCGATCCGGCCGACGACAAGCTGGAGCGTCTCATTCTGGCGCTCGCCAAGGCCAATCGCGATCTGTTGACCGAGGAGCCGCATCTCTTTGCCGCGCTCTCCTTGGCTGTCGCCAAGCGACACGCGATCAGCCGGCGCAACCGAACCCGCGTGCGCGCCCTGTTCGAGCGCGTGGTCGACGAGGGCATGGCCACCGGCGTGTTCGAGCCACGCGACCGCGAACGGGCGATCGCCTTCGTCATCGACGCGACCAACCGTTTCATCCATCCGGCCTCGCTGGCGCTGGAGGCGGACGTGCCGCAGGCCTCGGTCGATACGCGGCTCTCGACCCTGATCCGCGTGATCCTGCGGGTGCTCGGCAGCGGGATCGTGTGAATAATCCGGTTACCAATTACAATATCTGTAAATTGTAATTGTCGAGTTTCGTTCTTTATGGAACTGAATGGGATTGCCTCCCTCTTCTAAGCTATTGAAAAATATAAGCCGGCCTCGCGCGGTGTCGCGCGAGGCGCCCGATGCCCGAGAAAAGCCGCTTTTGCGGCGAGGCTTGCGGCAAAAGGCCGGTTTGGGCCAAAGGAACGCACGGTTTGGCCGGGTCCCCGGCCTGTCGCAGCGCCAAGGCATTTTGAATGTCGAAGCCGGCAGTGGCCGGATCGATGGTAGCGCCAGAAACAAAGGACTAGGCAATGGCCCGTAAGAAGATCGCCCTCATCGGCTCCGGCCAGATCGGCGGCACGCTCGCTCACCTCGCCGGCCTCAAGGAACTGGGCGACATCGTCCTGTTCGACATCGCCGAGGGCATTCCGCAGGGCAAGGGCCTCGACATCGCCGAGTCCGCTCCGGTGGACGGCTTCGATGCCGGCTACAAGGGCACGAACTCCTACGAGGACATCAAGGGCGCCGACGTGATCATCGTCACCGCCGGCGTGCCGCGCAAGCCCGGCATGAGCCGCGACGACCTGATCGGCATCAACCTCAAGGTGATGAAGTCGGTCGGCGAGGGCATCAAGCAGTACGCCCCGAAGGCCTTCGTGATCTGCATCACCAACCCGCTCGACGCGATGGTCTGGGCGCTCCAGAAGTTCTCGGGCCTGAAGCCCAACATGATCTGCGGCATGGCCGGCGTGCTGGACAGCGCCCGCTTCCGCCACTTCCTCGCCGAAGAGTTCAACGTTTCGGTCAAGGACGTCTCGGCCTTCGTGCTCGGCGGCCATGGCGACGACATGGTGCCGCTGGTCCGCTATTCGGGCGTTGCCGGCATCCCGCTGCCGGACCTCGTCAAGATGAAGTGGACCACGCAGGAGAAGCTGGACGCCATCGTCGAGCGCACCCGCAAGGGCGGCGGCGAGATCGTCAACCTGCTCAAGACCGGCTCGGCCTTCTACGCTCCGGCCGCTTCCGCGATCGCGATGGCCGAGAGCTATCTCAAGGACCAGAAGCGCGTCCTGCCGGCCGCTGCGGCTCTCAAGGGCCAGTACGGCGTCAAGGACATGTTCGTCGGCGTGCCCGTCGTGATCGGCGCCAAGGGTGTCGAGCGCGTCGTCAAGATCCGCCTCAACGGCGCCGAGAAGGAGATGCTGGCGAAGTCGGTGGCTTCGGTGCAGGGCCTGATCGACGCCTGCAAGAACATCGACTCGTCACTCGCGTGATCTAGAGCGAGGGCGGCGGCGCGGAGACGCGCGGCCGCCCTTTCGTCAATTTTTGTCGCTGTCAGGGAAACCGAGCACATGAACATCCACGAATACCAGGGCAAAGCCATCCTCAAGGAATTCGGCGCGCCCGTTTCGGCCGGTTTCCCGGCACTGACGGTGGCGGAGGCGGTCGAGGCCGCCAAGAAGCTGCCGGGGCCGCTTTACGTCGTGAAGTCGCAGATCCACGCCGGCGGGCGCGGCAAGGGCAAGTTCAAGGAACTGCCGGCCGACGCCAAGGGCGGCGTCCGCCTCGCCAAGTCAGTGGCCGAGGTCGAGGCCCACGCCAAGGAAATGCTCGGCAATACGCTGGTCACGATCCAGACCGGCGAGACCGGCAAGCAGGTCAACCGCCTCTATATCGAGGACGGCTCGGACATCGAGAAGGAGTTCTACCTCTCGGCGCTGGTCGACCGCGAGACCTCGCGCATCGCCTTCGTCGTCTCGACCGAGGGCGGCATGGACATCGAGGCCGTCGCCCATGACACGCCTGAGAAGATCGAGACCTTCTCGGTCGATCCGGCGACCGGCATCATGCCGCATCACGGCCGCGCCATGGCGCGCATCCTCGGATTGCAGGGCGACCTCGCCAAGCAGGCCGGCACCGTGCTCGGCCAGATCTACAACGCGTTCGTGGCCAAGGACATGGACATGCTGGAGATCAACCCGCTGATCGTGACCACCCAGGGCCAGCTCAAGTGCCTGGACGCCAAGGTCTCGTTCGACTCCAACTCGCTCTATCGTCACCCCGAGGTCGTCGCGCTGCGCGACACCACGGAAGAGGACGAGAAGGAGATCGAGGCCTCCAAGTACGACCTCGCCTATATCGCGCTCGACGGCACGATCGGCTGCATGGTCAACGGCGCGGGCCTCGCCATGGCGACGCTCGACATCATCCAGCTCTACGGTGAGAGCCCGGCGAACTTCCTCGACGTCGGCGGCGGCGCTTCCGAAGAGAAGGTGACGGCGGCGTTCAAGATCATCACCGCCGACCCGAAGGTGAAGGGCATCCTCGTCAACATCTTCGGCGGCATCATGAAGTGCGACGTCATTGCGCGCGGCGTCATCGCCGCGGTGAAGGCGGTCGGCCTTCAGGTTCCGCTGGTGGTGCGCCTCGAAGGCACCAATGTCGAGGAAGGCAAGCAGATCATCCGCGACTCCGGTCTCAACGTCATCCCCGCCGACGACCTCGACGACGCCGCGCAGAAGATCGTCGCCGCGATCAAGAAGGCCTGAGGAGCAGACATGTCCATCCTGATCGACAAGAACACCAAGGTCATCTGCCAGGGCTTCACCGGCAAGAACGGGACCTTCCATTCCGAGCAGGCGATCGCCTATGGCACGCAGATGGTCGGCGGCACCTCGCCGGGCAAGGGCGGCTCGCTCCATCTCGGCCTGCCCGTCTTCGACAGCGTGCACGAGGCCAAGGCCAAGACCGGCGCCGATGCTTCGGTCGTCTATGTGCCGCCTCCGGGCGCCGCGGACGCGATCTGCGAGGCGATCGATGCCGAGATCCCGCTGGTGATCTGCATCACCGAGGGCATCCCGGTGCTCGACATGGTCCGCGTCAAGCGTTCGCTGGTCGGCTCCAAGACCCGCCTGATCGGCCCGAACTGCCCCGGCGTCGTCACCGCCGGCCAGTCGAAGATCGGCATCATGCCGGCGAACATCTTCAAGCCGGGCAATGTCGGCATCGTCTCGCGCTCGGGCACGCTGACCTATGAGGCGGTGTTCCAGACCACGAATGAGGGCCTCGGCCAGACCACGGCCGTCGGCATCGGCGGCGACCCGGTCAAGGGCACCGAGTTCATCGACATGCTCGAGATGTTCCTGGCGGACCCGAAGACCGAGTCGATCGTCATGATCGGCGAGATCGGCGGCTCGGCCGAAGAGGACGCGGCGCAGTTCATCAAGGACGAGGCGAAGCGTGGCCGCAAGAAGCCGATGGTCGGTTTCATCGCCGGCCGCACGGCTCCTCCCGGCCGCCGCATGGGCCATGCCGGCGCGATCATCTCGGGCGGCAAGGGCGGCGCCGAGGACAAGATCGCGGCGATGGAAGCGGCCGGCATCCGGGTCTCGCCCTCGCCGGCGCGCCTTGGAAAGACCTTGGTCGAAGTGTTGAAGGGCTGACATCGCGCGAGCGGTGCGGCCGGGGCGATCCCGGCACGCCGCTGGCGGCCTCAGCTTACGAAACGATTAGGTCGGGCCAAGGCCCGGCCGAGCGAATTAAAAGGGATGTCCGGGCAAGGGTTCGGACATGGCTTAAGCGGCGAAGGAAGGCAGGAGCATCATGGCTCGCCAGGACATCAACGAGGCTCTCGCGCAGACCGGCTTCCTCTATGGCGGCAACGCCGCCTATATCGAGGATCTCTATGCCCGCTACGAGGCCGACCCCAAGTCGGTCGACGAGCAGTGGCAGAGCTTCTTCGGCGCGCTGAAGGACGACAAGGAAGCCGTCCTGCAGAACGCCAAGGGCGCGTCCTGGAAGAAGCAGCACTGGCCGGTCGTCGCCAATGGCGAGCTGGTCTCGGCGCTGGACGGCAACTGGGCCGTCGTCGAGAAGGTGATTTCCGACAAGCTCGGCGCCAAGGCCAAGGCCGCCGGCACCGCTCTCTCCGCCGCCGACGTGCAGCAGGCGACCCGCGATTCCGTGCGCGCGATCATGCTGATCCGCGCCTATCGGATGCGCGGCCACCTTCATGCCAAGCTCGACCCGCTGGGCATCGAAAGCCGCAACGACCATGAGGAATTGTCGCCGGCCGCCTTCGGCTTCACCGACGCCGATCTCGACCGCAAGATCTTCATCGACAACGTGCTCGGCATGGAGTTCGCCTCGATCCGCGAGATGGTCGCGGTGCTGCAGCGGACCTATTGCGGCACGGTCGGCATCGAGTTCATGCATATCTCCGACCCCGAGCAGAAGGCCTGGCTGCAGGAGCGCATCGAGGGGCCGGACAAGGAGATCGCCTTCACCAAGGAAGGCAAGAAGGCGATCCTGAACAAGCTGATCGAGGCCGAGGGCTTCGAGAAGTTCCTCGATCTCAAGTTCACCGGCACCAAGCGCTTCGGCCTGGATGGCGGCGAGGCGCTGGTCCCGGCGCTGGAGCAGATCATCAAGCGCGGCGGCGCGCTCGGCGTGCGCGACATCGTCTTCGGCATGGCCCATCGCGGCCGCCTCAACGTGCTGACCCAGGTTCTGGGCAAGCCGCACCGCGCGCTGTTCCACGAGTTCAAGGGCGGCTCCTTCGCGCCTGACGACGTCGAAGGCTCGGGCGACGTGAAGTACCATCTCGGTGCGTCCAGCGACCGCGAGTTCGACGGCAACAACGTCCATATCTCGCTGACCGCGAACCCGTCGCATCTCGAGATCGTCGACCCTGTCGTGCTCGGCAAGGTGCGCGCCAAGCAGGACCAGTTCGGCGACATCGTCGAGCGCTCCAAGGTGCTGCCGCTGCTGATCCATGGCGACGCGGCCTTTGCCGGCCAGGGCGTCGTGGCGGAATGCCTCGGCCTGTCGGGCCTGAAGGGCCATCGCACCGGCGGCTCGCTGCATTTCATCATCAACAACCAGATCGGCTTCACCACCTATCCGCGCTATTCGCGCTCCTCGCCCTATCCGTCCGACGTGGCGAAGATGGTCGAGGCTCCGGTCTTCCATGTGAACGGCGACGATCCGGAAGCGGTGGTCTTCGCCGCCAAGGTCGCGATCGAGTTCCGGCAGAAGTTCCACAAGCCGGTCGTCATCGACATGTTCTGCTATCGCCGCTTCGGCCATAACGAGGGCGACGAGCCGGGCTTCACCCAGCCGCTGATGTACCGCAAGATCCGCGGCCACAAGTCGACGCTGGAGCTCTATGGCGAGAAGCTCGCCGCCGAGGGCGTGATCGAGGCCGGCGAGCTCGACGCGATGCGCGCCGCCTGGAAGGCGAAGCTGGAGGTCGAGTTCGACGCCGGCCAGGCCTTCAAGCCGAACAAGGCGGACTGGCTCGACGGCCGCTGGGCCGGCATGAAGGCGATCCGCGCCGACGAGGACGATCCGCGCCGCGGCGCCACCGGCGTGCCGGCGGAGACGCTCAAGGAGATCACCGAGAAGATCACGGCCGTCCCGGCCGGCTTCAACGTCCACAAGACGATCCAGCGCTTCCTCGACAACCGCAAGAAGGCGGTCGAGAGCGGCGAGGGCATCGACTGGGCGACGGCTGAAGCGTTGGCCTTCGGCTCGCTGCTGCTCGACGGCAACCCGGTGCGCCTCTCCGGCCAGGATTGCGAGCGCGGCACCTTCTCGCAGCGCCATTCTGTGCTGATCGACCAGGAGACCGAAGCCCGCCACACCTCGCTGAACCATATCCGGGAGGACCAGTCGCGCTACGAGGTCATCAACTCGATGCTCTCGGAAGAGGCCGTGCTCGGCTTCGAATACGGCTACACCCTGTCGGAGCCGAACGCGCTGACGATGTGGGAGGCGCAGTTCGGCGACTTCGCCAATGGCGCGCAGGTCGTGTTCGACCAGTTCATCTCCTCGGGCGAGCGCAAGTGGCTGCGCATGTCCGGCCTCGTCTGCCTGCTGCCGCATGGCTACGAGGGCCAGGGTCCGGAGCACTCCTCCGCCCGCTTGGAGCGCTTCCTGCAGATGTGCGCCGAGGACAATATGCAGGTGGCGAACTGCTCGACGCCGGCGAGCTATTTCCACATCCTGCGCCGCCAGCTGAAGCGCGACTTCCGCAAGCCGCTGATCCTGATGACGCCGAAGTCGCTGCTGCGCCACAAGCGCTGCATCTCCGACCTCGCCGATCTCGCCGAGGGCTCGACCTTCCACCGCGTGCTGGCTGACGATGCCGAGCGCGGCAAGTCGACCACCAAGCTGGTCAAGGACTCGAAGATCCGCCGGGTCGTGCTCTGCTCGGGCAAGGTCTATTTCGACCTGCTGGAGGAGCGCGAGAAGCGCGGCGTCGACGATGTCTACCTGATGCGCGTCGAGCAGCTCTATCCGTTCCCGCTGAAGACGCTGGCGCAGGAGCTGGCGCGCTTCAAGGGCGCCGACGTTGTGTGGTGCCAGGAGGAGCCGAAGAACATGGGCTCCTGGACCTTCGTCGAGCCCTATCTGGAATGGGTGCTGGGCCATGCCGGCTCGAAGTCGAAGCGTCCGCGTTATGTCGGCCGCCCGGCCTCGGCCGCGACCGCGACCGGCCTGATGTCCAAGCATCTCGCCCAGCTTAACGCCTTCCTCGACGAGGCCTTCGCGGCCTGACGACTGACCCGGCGGCGCCTATCCGCGCTGCCGGATTCCATTGCCGCATCGGCGCCTCAGCCGGTGCCGAACCTGCCGCCAGAGAACGAGACAACAGAGGCCTGACATGGCGACCGAAATCCGCGTACCCACCCTCGGCGAATCCGTTTCCGAGGCCACCATCGGCAAGTGGTTCAAGAAGCCGGGCGAGGCGGTGAAGGCCGACGAGCCCCTGGTCGAGCTCGAAACCGACAAGGTGACGCTGGAAGTGAACGCGCCGGCCGCCGGCGTGCTCGGCGAGATCGTCGCCAAGGAAGGCGATACCGTCGGCGTCAGCGCCCTGCTCGGCACGATCGCTGAAGGCGGCGCTGCTGCTGCCGCGGCCCCCGCGCCGAAGGCCGAGGCCAAGCCGGCCGCTGCTTCGGCTCCTGCCGCCGAGGCTCCGAAGGCTGTCGCGACCAAAGCCGCCGATTCCGGCCCGGCCGTTTCGCGTCTCGCCGCCGAGAGCGGCGTCGACCCGTCCAAGGTCGCAGCGTCCGGCAAGGATGGCCGCGTGACCAAGGGCGACATGCTTGCCGCGATCGCGACCGGCGGCGCTGCCGCCCCGGCCGCCGCGCCTGCGCCGGTCGCCATCCGCGCCCCGTCGGCGCCGGATGACGGCGCCCGCGAAGAGCGCGTCAAGATGACCAAGCTGCGCCAGACCATCGCGCGCCGCCTCAAGGAAGCCCAGTCCAACGCGGCGATGCTGACGACCTTCAACGAGGTCGACATGTCCGGCGTGATGGCGCTGCGCAACCAGTACAAGGACGTGTTCGAGAAGAAGCACGGCGTGAAGCTCGGCTTCATGGGCTTCTTCGTGAAGGCCTGCGTGCAGGCGCTGAAGGAGATTCCGGCGGTCAATGCCGAGATCGACGGCACTGACATCATCTACAAGAACTACTACCATATCGGCGTCGCTGTCGGCACCGAGAAGGGCTTGGTGGTCCCGGTCGTGCGCGATGCGGATGAGCTTTCGATCGCCGGCGTGGAGAAGAAGATCGGCGAGTTCGGCCGCAAGGCCCGCGACGGCAAGCTCTCGATCGAGGAGATGCAGGGCGGCACCTTCACCATCTCGAACGGCGGCGTCTACGGCTCGCTGATGTCGACCCCAATCCTGAACGCGCCGCAGTCGGCGATCCTGGGCATGCACAAGATCCAGGAGCGTCCGGTCGTCGTGAACGGCAAGATCGAGATCCGCCCGATGATGTATCTCGCGGTCAGCTACGATCACCGCATCATCGACGGCAAGGAAGCCGTGACCTTCCTCGTCCGCATCAAGGAAGGCCTGGAGGACCCGGCGCGCCTCGTGCTCGATCTCTGATCGCGCGGAGCAGGACGTGTCGGGCGTTGCGATCGTCACCGGCGGGAGCCGGGGAATCGGCCGGGCGACCGCGATCCTGCTCGCGGAGCGCGGCTATGATCTCGTCGTCAATTACCAGTCCAATACTGAGGCCGCGACTGATACGGTCGCGGCCGTCAACGGCCAGGGCCGGCAGGCCGTGGCGGTCAAGGGCGATGTCGGCGACGAGGCCGATGTCGCGGCGATCTTCGCGGCAGCGGACAAGCTCGGGCGGCTGACGGCACTGGTCAACAATGCCGGCGTCATCGACGCCCCGCAGCGCCTCGACGAGATGGACACGAGCCGGCTGGACCGGATGTTCCGGATCAATCTGACCGGCAGCTTTCTCTGCGCCCGCGAGGCGGTGAAGCGGATGTCGACCCGCCATGGCGGGCAGGGTGGCGGCATCGTCAACCTGTCCTCCGCCGCGGCGGTGCTGGCCGGCGCCGGGCAATATCTGGACTATGCCGCGGCCAAGGCCGGCATCGACATCTTCACGCTCGGCCTCGCCCGCGAGGTCGCGGCCGAGGGCATCCGGGTCAATGCCGTCAGGCCCGGCATCATCGATACGGAGATCCATGCCAGCGGCGGCATGCCCGATCGCGTCGCTGCCTTGCGCGACCAGCTTCCGATGAAGCGCGAGGGCACGGCGCGCGAGGTGGCGCAGGCGATCGCCTGGCTGCTCTCGGATGAAGCCTCCTACACCAACGGAACCGTCTTGAACGTGACCGGCGGGCGCTGAAGCGCCGCCGCATTCGAACACAGGAAAGGAAGTCACCATGGCTGCGGCCTACGATCTCGTCGTCATCGGAACCGGCCCCGGCGGCTATGTCTGCGCCATCCGCGCCGCCCAGCTCGGCCTCAAGGTCGCGGTGGTCGAGAAGCGCAAGACCCATGGCGGCACCTGCCTCAATGTCGGCTGCATCCCCTCCAAGGCGCTGCTGCATGCGTCCGAGATGTTCGAGGAGGCCGGCCACACCTTCGAGAAGCTCGGCATCGTCGTCGGCAAGCCGAAGCTCGACCTCAAGGCGATGATGGCCCACAAGCAGGAGACGATCGACGCGAATGTCACCGGCGTCGGCTTCCTGCTGAAGAAGAACAAGATTGACGCCTTCCAGGGCACGGCCTCGATCCCGGCGGCTGGCAAGGTCGTCGTCACCGCCGAGGACGGCAAGGCGCAGGAGATCGAGACCAAGAACATCGTCATCGCGACGGGTTCGGAATCGGCTCCGCTGCCGGGCGTGACCATCGACGAGAAGACCGTCGTGACCTCGACCGGCGCGCTTGAGATCGGCTCGGTTCCGAAGGAGCTTGTGGTGGTCGGCGCTGGCGTGATCGGCCTCGAGATCGGCTCGGTCTGGAGCCGTCTCGGCGCCAAGGTCACGGTCGTCGAGTTCCTCGACCGCATCCTGCCCGGCATGGATGGCGAGGTCGCCAAGCAGTTCCAGCGCATCCTGGAGAAGCAGGGCTTCACCTTCCAGCTGGGATCCAAGGTCACCAAGGTCGAGACCGGCAAGAAGGGCGCGACCGTCACCGTCGAGCCCGCAGCCGGCGGCGAGGCCAAGACCCTCAATGCCGATATCGTGCTGGTCGCGATCGGCCGCCGTCCGAACACCGATGGCCTCGGCCTCGACAAGGCGGGCGTCGCGACCGAGCGAGGCCGCGTCGTCATCGACGATCACTTCAAGACCAATGTCGCCGGCATCTACGCCATCGGCGACGTGGTGCGCGGGCCGATGCTGGCGCACAAAGCCGAGGACGAGGGCGTCGCGGTCGCCGAGATCATCGCCGGCAAGCACGGCCATGTGAACTACGACGCCATTCCCGGCATCGTCTACACGGCTCCGGAAGTCGCCGCGATCGGCAAGACCGAGGAAGAGCTCAAGGCGGCCGGCGTCGCCTACAAGATCGGCAAGTTCCCGTTCACGGCCAATGGTCGCGCCCGCGCCATGCGCCATACCGAGGGCTTCGTGAAGGTGCTGGCCGATGCGGCGACCGACCGTGTGCTCGGCTGCCACATCATCGGCCCGCATGCCGGCGACCTGATCGCCGAGGTGACGGTGCTGATGGAGTTCGGCGGCTCCTCGGAAGATCTCGCCCGCACCTGCCACGCGCATCCGACGCTGGCCGAAGCGGTGAAGGAAGCCGCGATGGCGGTCGAGAAGCGCCAGATCCATATGTGATCGTGACGCGCCGTGCCTCTGGTGCGGCCCTGCTGCAAGAACAAAAAAGGAGCTGCAGGATTGCAGCTCCTTTTTTTTGTTGGAGGACCAGCTGAGGAAGGGCCAGGCCGCTCGCGGCGGCCTCGTTGGCTGCCGAGCTCAGCCGCGCCGCGCGTGGAAGGCCGTCAGCGTGTTCTTGAGCAGGCAGGCGATAGTCATCGGGCCGACGCCGCCAGGGACCGGGGTGATCGCGCCCGCGACCTTCACGGCCTCCGCGAAATCGACGTCGCCGGTCAGCTTGCCGTCGGGCAGGCGATTGATGCCGACATCGATCACGGTCGCGCCGGGCTTGATCCAGTCGCCCTTGACCATGCGCGGGCGGCCGACGGCGGCGATGACGATATCGGCGCGCTTCACCACGGCAGCCAGGTCACGCGTGCGCGAATGGGCGATGGTGACGGTGCAGTCGGCCTGGAGCAGGAGCTGCGCGACCGGGCGGCCGACCAGCTCCGAGCGGCCGATCATCACGGCGTCGAGCCCCGACAGCGAAGGCAGCGCCTGCTTCAGCAGCAGCATGCAGCCGAGCGGTGTGCAGGGCACAAGCCCGTTCTTGCCGCCGGCGAGGAGGCCGGCATTGATCGGGTGCAGGCCATCGACATCCTTGGCCGGGTCGATGGCGTCGATGATGCGGCCCGTATTGATGTGCTTCGGCAGCGGGAGTTGGACGAGGATGCCGTCGACGCTGTCGTCGGCGTTCAGCTCGGCGAGCTTGGCGAGGAGCTCAGCCTCGGTCGTCTCGGCCGGCAGCCGGTGCGCGACCGAGTTCATGCCGATCTCGACCGCGAGCTTCTCCTTCGAGGCGACATAGACCTTGCTGGCCGGGTCCTCGCCGACGAGGACGACATGGAGGCCGGGCACGATGCCCCGCGCCGCCTTGATCGCCGCGACCGCGCGACCGATCTCGGCCCTGAGCGCGGCCGCGGTGGCCTTACCGTCGATGATGCGGGCTTCGCCGGTCATGGGTCCGACCTCGTATTGGCTGATGACGCCGCCCTCATGCGCGATCCGGCCGGCATGAACAAGCCCGAATGCGCGGCTTTCCCGGCTGCGACGTCATCAGCGGGGGAGGAGAGGCCGGCGCGGCTTGCGGCTGTTCCATCGGCCCGGTATCTCCGAACCGGAGCTTGAGGGGCAGGAGAGGCGAGACAACGTGACGACCGGTTTCGCCCGCCTGCCCGATGCGCCTGCCTTTCGCCTGACCGATCTGCGCGTGCCCGCCTGTCTGGTCGAAGGCATCGATATCCCGGCTGACCGCAACGGGCTGGCGCGTGTCGATCTCGCGATCGCGGATGGTCGCGTGGCCGCGATCTCTTCTGCCGGTGCGGCTTCCACAGGAGCAGGCCCCGTTTTGAACCTCGCCGACGGCATCGTGCTGCCGCGGCTCGTCGATGCGCATGTCCATCTCGACAAGGGCCATATCTGGCCGCGCAGCCCCAACCCGGACGGCACCTTTCCGGGGGCATTGAACACCGTCGGCGCCGATCGCGAGGCGAACTGGTCGGCCGGGGACGTGCGGGCACGCATGGATTTCTCGCTGCGCGGCGCCTTCGCCCATGGCACGGCGGCGATGCGGACGCATCTCGATTCGCTGGGCAAGCAGATCGGCATCTCCTGGCCGGTCTATGCGGAACTGCGGGCGGAATGGGCCGGGCGTATCGCGCTCCAAGCCTCGCCGCTTTTCGGGGCCGATGCTGCGCTCGATCCCGCGCATATGCAGGTGATCGTCGCTGCCGTGAAGGCGCATGGCGACAAGCTGCTCGGCTGCGTTACCTACATGATCCCCGAGCTCGACCGGGCGCTCGACATCCTGTTCCGGGCGGCGATCGAAAACGGCTTCGATCTCGATTTCCATGTCGACGAGACCAATGACCCGGCGGCGCGCTCGCTGGAACACATCGCGGATGCGGCCCTGCGACATCGCTTCGCGGGCAAGATCCTCTGCGGGCATTGCTGTTCGCTTGCGCTTCAGGCGCCGGAGGACGCGGCGCGCATCATCGCCAAGGTGCGCGAAGCCGGCATTGCCGTGGTCTCGCTGCCGCTGTGCAATATGTATCTGCAGGACCGCCAGCAAGGCCGCACGCCGCGCTGGCGTGGCGTCACGGCTCTGCATGAACTGAAGGCCGCCGGCGTGCCGGTGATGATCGCCTCCGACAACACGCGTGACCCGTTCTATGCCTATGGCGATCTCGATCTCGTCGAGGTGCTGCGCGAGGGCACCCGCATCCTCCAGCTCGACCATTCCGAACCGGACTGGGCCGATGCCGTGGCACGTACGCCAGCTGAGACGATGGGCATCGCAGCCGGCATCATCGCGGTCGGCGCCCCGGCTGATCTCATCCTGACGCGGGCGCGCGACTGGACCGAATTCTTCTCCCGGCCGCAGGCCGATCGCACCGTGCTGGTTGCCGGCAAGGCGATCGACCGGACGCTGCCGGACTACCGCGAACTCGACCATCTGATGGGCAGAGCATCATGACCGCACGCTACGACATCGCCACGCTGAAGACGCGCCTCGGCGGCATCCGCACCGAGGAGAACCCGGCGCTGGTGAAGCAGAAGAGCCGCGACTTCTTCTGGTACTCGCCGATCCTGAAGCGCCAGCTTGACCATGTCGTCGCCGATATCGTGGTCTCACCGGTGAGCGAGGCTGAGGTCGTGCAGGTGCTCGCCGCCTGCCACGAACTCGGCATTCCCGTGACGCCGCGCGGCACCGGCACCGGCAATTACGGCCAGGCGATGCCGCTCTCGGGTGGCGTGCTGCTCGATCTCTCCGGCTTCAACAAGGTCAAGGAGATCGCCGCCGGCCGCTATGTCGCCGAGCCCGGCGCGATCATGGCCCGGATCGACGACGAGACGCGTGCGCATTCGCGGCAGGAGCTGCGCCTGCACCCCTCGACCTACCAGACGGCCTCGATCGGCGGCTTCATTGCCGGCGGTTCGGGTGGCGTCGGCTCGATCAAATGGGGCGGCTTGCGCGACTGGGGCAATATCATCCGGCTCAAGGTCGCGACGATGGAGGCAAGCCCGCGTATCCTCGAATTCTCCGGCGAGGACCTGCACAAGGTCGCCCATGCCTATGGCACCAACGGCATCATCACCGAGGTCGAGATGCCGCTCGGCCCGGCCTACAATTGGGTCGATGTCATCGTCGGCTTCGAGGACCTGCGGGCCGCGACCGAATTCGCCAACGCCGTCGGCGAGCAGGACGGGCTCGCGCTGAAGAACCTCTGCGTCGTCGCCGCGCCGGCCCCGCATGACTACTTCCTGCGTCACCGCAAGTTCCTGCCGCGCGACAGCCATCTCGTCATCGTCATGGCTGCCGATTTCGCGGTCGATGCGCTCTGCGCCTATGCCCGTCGCTTCAAGGGCGCGGAGCTTCTGCTGCGCACCGACAAGCTCTCGCCCGAGGATGCCAAGGGCCTGCCGCCGGCCTATGAACTCGGCTGGAACCACACGACGCTCAGGGCTTTGCGCGTCGATCCGGCGATCACCTATCTGCAGGTGCTCTACCCCTATCCCAATCAGGTCGAGCTGGTGGACAAGATCCATGCCCGGTTCGGTGACGAGGTGACCTGCCATCTCGAATTCGTGCGCTTCGACGGCAAGATCACCTGCTTCGGCCTGCCGCTGGTGCGCTTCACCACGGAGGAGCGGCTTGAGGAGATCATGGCGATCCATGAGGAGATGGGCGCGCCGATCTTCAACCCGCATCGCTATACGCTGGAGGAAGGGGGCATGAAGCAGACCGACGAAACGCAGCTCGCCTTCAAGCGCGAGGCCGATCCGCAGGGCCTGCTCAACCCCGGCAAGATGATCGCCTGGGAAGACCCGTCCTACGACTACCGCTCGGGCAAGACCTTCCTGTTCCGCAGCCTCAGCGAGGCCGGGGTCGGCTAAGCATGCGCGTCCTCGTCCTCTATGCCCATCCGGTGCCGGAAAGCTTCGGCGCCGCCATCCACGAGACGGTCGTCGCCAGCCTGAAGGCGGCCGGGCACGAGGTCGACGATTGCGATCTCTATGCCGAGGGCTTCGACCCGGTGCTGAGCCGGGAGGAGCGGCGCGGCTATCATGATCTCGACAGCAACACGCTGCCGGTCGCTGCCTATGTCGAGCGGGTGAAGCGGGCCGAGGCGCTGGTGCTGTGCTTCCCGGTCTGGAATTTCGGTTATCCCGCGATTCTCAAGGGCTTCCTGGATCGCGTCTTCCTGCCGGGCGTCTCGTTCAAGATGGTCGATGGCAAGGCGCAGCCGGCTTTGCACAATATTCGCCGGCTGGTCGCGGTGACCAGCTATGGCGGCTCGCGCTGGCGCGCTTTCCTGATGGGCGACCCGCCGCGCAAGGCGGTCTGCCGAGCTCTGCGGGCGGTCTGCCACCCGTTGGCTCGCACGACCTATCTCGCCCATCACGAGATGAATCTCTCGACTCCGGCAAGCCGGGCCGCTTTCCTGAAAAAAGTCGCGACCAAACTCACGCTCTCGTAGCTCTGACATATCACTGTCATCCGTCTGTCATGTTCGCGCGCGAATACGCAGCCGGCGAAGCGTCTTGCTTATCCGTCCAAGGATCGGCCCGAAGGATCGACCCCATGACCAAGGCAATCGAGAAGAGTGTCGGCCGTGCCCTGCTCGTGACCGCGCGGCTGCACCGCTCGCGGATGGGCGAGAGGTTGAACGGCCTGGGCTTGTTTCCGGGGCAGGAGCAGGCGCTGAAGGCGCTGCAGCCGGCCCCGATGACGATGGGCGAGCTCGCCGCGCTGCTGCGCGTCAAGCCGCCGACCGTGTCGAAGACGATCGGGCGGCTTTCGTTGCAAGGCCTCGTGACCCGCGAGGGCGGCAATCGCGACGGCCGCCTTGTGCAGGTCGCGTTGACCGAGGCGGGCCAGAGCACGGCGGCCGAGCTCGACGCGGTCTGGAACGAGGTCGAGGAAGAGCTGCTCGACAAGCTCGACGGCAAGGAGCGCAAGCAGTTGCGCAAGCTCCTGCGCAAGGCGGCCAAGGGTCTCTCCAAGGCGGGCGCCGAGCATGAGGATGCCGACGGCGATCTCGACGAGGCCGATAGCGACGCCTGATTTCTGCATGGAACGCATGCTTCAGTGTAGTGGTCAGGCTGTCTAAATCGGTTCAATCTGCTCTCGTCATTCCTCCAGAGCATGGCGAGACTCTGTGTCCTCCCCTTCAGTGGCGCCTTCCGAGACGGGCCGCACCCGCATGGCCGCGATCGGCCTGATGTGCGCGGCCGTCCTGCTGTTCTCGATGCTGGATACCAGCGCGAAATGGCTGGGCCAGTCGATGAACCCGCTGCAGGTGGTTTTCGCGCGCTATGCCGGCAGCATGATCCTGGTGCTGGCCGTCATCAATCCGTGGACACGCCCCGGCGTGCTGCGGACCAAGCGGCCCTGGCTGCAATGGAGCCGCTCGCTGCTGCTGCTCGGCTCGACGGCGCTGAACTTCGTGGCGCTGCGCTATCTCCAGCTCGCCGAGACGATCTCGATCATGTTCGCGACGCCCCTGCTGGTGGCGCTGGCCTCGGGGCCGCTGCTCGGCGAATGGCCGGGGCCGCGCCGGCTCGCGGCGATCGGCGTCGGCTTCATCGGCGTGCTGGTGGTGACGCGGCCCGGCATCGGCGGCATGCATCCGGCGGCGTTGCTGATCGTGCTCGGCTGCCTGTGCTACGCCTTCTACTCGCTCTCGACCCGGATGCTCTCCGGCCATGATTCATCGGAAACGACGATGATCTATTCCGGCGCTGCGGGGACGCTGGCGACCATCCCGCTGCTGCCCTGGATCTGGGAGACGCCGCAGACGCTGCTGCCCTGGCTCCTGATGATCGCCGTCGGCGCGCTCGGCGGCTTCGGCCACTGGCTGCTGATCCTGGCGCATCGATTGGCGCCGGCGACGGTGCTGGCGCCCTTCATCTATTCGCAGATCATCTGGATGCTGCTGCTCGGCTGGCTCGTCTTCGACCAGTTGCCGGATCGCTGGACCTTCGTCGGCGCCGGCATCGTGATCGCGTCCGGGCTCTACCTGCTCTATCGCGAGCGGGTGCAGCACGTGCCGAAGGAAGCGGCTTCGGCACGGCTGGATTGAGAGACTACTCGGCAACTCTACTGCGGCGGCCGACTGACGGCGCTTTCTGCGCTTCCGGTGCTCACGTACTGTAGTACGCTCCGCTCCGGTTCTCGAAAACACCGCCATTCGACTCTCCGCAGCGACTTGCCAAGCAGTCTCTGCGGCGCGCTATTCGTTCCCTCCAAGGTGATTGCTTGGCAATGCCTCGGAGCGACGACTCGATCCGTGTCAGACCGTGACCTGCGTGCCGACTTCGACGACGCGGCCGGTCGGGATCTGGAAGAAGTCCGTCGCGTCGGTGGCGCTCTTGGTCAGGCCGATGAAGAGATTGTCCTGCCACATCGGCATGCCCGATTGCGGCGAGGCCTTGATCGAGCGGCGTGAGAGGAAGAACGAGGTCGACATGATGTCGAACTTGAAGCCCTGCTTGCGCAGCATGGCCAGCCCCTTCGGCACGTTCGGGCTCTCCATGTAGCCGTAGACCATGTCGACGCGCCAGAAATCGTCGGTGATGCGGGCGAGGCGCACGCGCTCCTCTTCCAGCACGCGCGGCGTATCGGCCGAGCGCACGGTCAGGATCATGTTGCGCTCGTGCAGCACCTTGTTGTGCTTGAGGTTGTGCAGCAGCGAGGCCGGCGCGGTCTCGGGGTCGCTGGTCAGGAAGACGGCCATGCCCTTGACGCGGGCGGGCGGGCTCTTCGAGAGCATGGTGACGAGCTCGAGGAGCGGCACGTCGGTCTTGCGGGTCTTGTCGAAGAGGATCTTGGTGCCGCGCATCCAGGTCCACATCACCAATGTCAGGCCCATGGCGAGCAGGATCGGCACATAGCCGCCGTGGAACAGCTTCAGCATGTTGGCGGAGAAGAATGCGACATCGACCAGCAGGAAAGGCAGGATGATCGCGGCGGTGGCCGGCGCGCTCCAGCCCCAGTGACGGCGGATGACGATGGCCGCGAGCAGGGACGAGACCACCATCGTACCGAAGACCGAGATGCCATAGGCGTGCGACAGGCTGGACGAGGTCCGGAACGACCAGACCAGGATCAGCACGATAACGAGCAGCAGCAGGTTGACGCGCGGCACGTAGATCTGGCCGGAAGTCTGCTCGGAGGTGTGCCGGATCTCCATGCGCGGCAAGAGGCCGAGCTGAATCGCCTGCCGGGTCAGCGAGAAGGCGCCGGTGATCACAGCCTGACTGGCGATGATGGTGGCGACCGTCGCCATGATCACGAAGGGCAGCAGGAAGCCCTGCGGCGCCAGGCGGTAGAATGGATTGTCGATGGCGCTGGGGTCGGCGAGGATCAGCGCGCCCTGGCCGAGATAGTTCAGCCACAAGGCCGGGAAGACGACATAGAGCCAGGCGCCCCGGATCGGGCCGCGGCCGAAATGGCCCATATCGCCATAGAGCGCCTCGGCGCCGGTGACGGCCAGACAGACCGAGCCAAGCACGGCGAGCCCGACGCCGGCATGGTCGCGGAAGAAGAGCAGCGCGTAGTACGGATTGATCGAGCGGAAGACGCTGAGGTCGTCGGCGATGTGGTAGATGCCGAGCCCGGCCAGCGTCACGAACCAGATCAGCATGATCGGTCCGAAGAAGGTCGCGACGCGATGCGTGCCGTGGCTCTGGACAAGGAAGAGGCCAATCAGGATCGCGGAGGCGATCCAGAGGATATAGTCGTTCAGTGCCGGCGTGATCAGCTTGATGCCTTCGATCGCCGAAAGCACCGAGATCGCCGGGGTGATGACGGTGTCGCCGTAGAACAGGCCGGCGCCGATCATGCCGAGGAAGAGCGCGACATAGCTGCGGGAGCGGCCGAGGCTGCGCTGCGCCAATGCGACGAGCGTCAGGATGCCGCCTTCGCCATTATTGTCGGCGCGCATCAGCAGCACGACATATTTCAGCGTGACGACGACGACGAGCGACCAGAGGATCAACGAGAGGACGCCGATGACGACGCTGGGCGGGATCGCAGCCTTCTCGTCGCCGCCGGTCGCGGCCAAGAGGGTTTCGCGCAGCGCGTAGAGCGGGCTCGTGCCGATATCGCCGTAGACGACACCGAGGGCACCGAGCGCCAGCGCCCCATAGCCCATCTTGCCGTGGCCACCGTTCTGGCCGTGCCCGGCATCGAGGCCGAAGCGTGAATCCTCCGGCCGAACGGTCGCAGGATTCGGGTTCTCATGCCCCATCAGGGATCTCCGCGCATGCTGCGGTGCAGCGAAAGGCCGGGGCCTCTAGCACGTTGCGGGCGGCGCGCAAAGGCGGGATCAGCCGGTGGCACCGAGACCGACGCCATAGCGCCGCTCGACATAGCTGGCGACCATGGCCTTGAACTCGGCGGCGATGCCGGCGCCGCGGAGCGTCGCGACCTTCTTGCCGTCGACGAAGACAGGCGCGGTCGGCGCCTCGCCGGTGCCGGGGAGCGAGATGCCGATATCGGCATGCTTGGACTCGCCGGGGCCGTTGACGATGCAGCCCATCACCGCGACGTTGAGGTTCTCGACGCCGGGATACTGGGTCTTCCATTCGGGCATGGAGGTGGAAATCCAGCTCTGGATATCCTGCGCCAGCTCCTGGAACACGGTCGAGGTGGTGCGGCCGCAGCCGGGGCAGGCGGCCACCAGCGGCACGAAGGCGCGGAAGCCCATGGTCTGGAGCAGCTCCTGCGCCGTCCTGACCTCCAGCGTGCGGTCGCCGCCGGGCTCGGGCGTGAGCGAATAGCGGATGGTGTCGCCGATGCCTTCCTGCAGGAGGATGCCGAGCGCGGCCGAGGAGGCGACGATGCCCTTCGAGCCCATGCCGGCCTCGGTCAGGCCGAGATGGATCGCGTAATTCGCCCGGCTCGCCAGCATGCGGTAGACCGTGATCAGGTCCTGCACGCCGGAGACCTTGGCGGAGAGGATGATGTATTCGCGGGCGAGGCCGAGTTCCTCGGCGCGCTCGGCCGAGAGCAGGGCGGACTGTACCATCGCCTCGCGCATGATGGCGCGGGCATCGAGCGGGCGCACCGCGCGTGCGTTCTCGTCCATCAGCGCCGTCAGCAGTTCCTGATCGAGCGAGCCCCAGTTGGCGCCGATGCGGACCGGCTTGCTGTGCTTGATCGCGAGCTCGATGATCTGGCTGAACTGCTTGTCCTTCTTGTCCTTGAAGCCGACATTGCCGGGGTTGATCCGGTACTTGGCCAGCGCCTCGGCACAGGCCGGATGGTCGGTCAGCAGCTTGTGGCCGATATAGTGGAAGTCGCCGACGAGGGGCACGTCGACGCCGATGCGGTCGAGCCTCTCCCTGATCTTCGGTACCGCCGCCGCGGCCTCGTCGCGATCGACGGTGATGCGGACAAGCTCCGAACCCTGCCTGGCGAGCGCGGCGACCTGCGCGACCGTCGCCGCGATATCGGCGGTGTCGGTATTGGTCATCGACTGCACGACGATGGGCGCGCCGCCGCCGACGGTGACATGGCCGACCTTGACGGGGACGGTGAGCTGACGGCCCTGCGGGCCGGCGCGTTCCGGCGTCAGATAGGAAAAGGCGCGCTCATTCATGCGGGCTCTCTATCATGATCCGGCATTCCGGCAATGCTCGCAGCGCCCGACGATCTCGACCATCTGGTGCGAGGGTGAGAATTGCCGGTTTTCCGCGATCGCCGCCACCGCTTTCTTCATCGCGGGCGAGGAATCCTCGTCGACGCCGCCGCAGGATTCGCAGATCAGGAAGGCGACGACCTCGTTCGCGCCATGGCCGTGCAGGCAGGCGATATAGGCGTTCTTCGAGGAGAGGCGGTGAACGAAGCCCTGCTCGACCAGGAAATCGAGCGCGCGATAGATCGAGATCGGCGCGAGCCGGCGCCCGCCAGCCGGCGAGATCCGGTCCGCGAGGTCATAGGCCCCGACCGGGCGATGATCGGCATGGAGCGCCTCCAGCGCCTGCCGCCGGATCGGCGTCAGGCGCAGGCCCCGCTCGCGGCAGATTCGTTCGGCCCGGGCGAGAGCCTCCGCCGCGTGGCGGCGGTGATCCTCGGCGTGGCGGCAATCGTGCCCGTCATGTGTGTGGTGCACATGGTCGTCATGCATATGCGCGTCTGACTGCATTTTCGTCATGTTGCGTTGCGAAGGGTCATCGGGCAACGTGCGGCGATATCCAGCCGTTCCATTGCCCTGTCCGGCCCGAACCTAAGCATTTTCTCCCCGATTGTCAGGAGCCTTGACGCTCATGTTCCTCAAAGACCGTACCGCCGCGATCACCGGCTCGACCTCCGGCATCGGCCTCGCCTATGCCCGCGCGCTAGCCGCGGAGGGCGCCAACCTCGTCATCAATGGCATCATGCCCCCGACCGATGCCGAGAAGCTGCGCACCGATCTGGAGCAGGAATTCGGCATCAAGGTGGTGTTTTCGGGCGCGGACATGACCAAGCCGGCCGAGATCGCCGGCTTCATCGCCGAGGGCGAGAAGGTCTTCGGCGCCATCGACATCCTGATCAACAATGCCGGCATCCAGTTCGTCTCGCCGATCGACGAGTTCCCGATCGAGAAATGGGACCAGATCATCGCGATCAACCTGTCCTCGGCCTTCCACACCATCCGCGCCGCGCTGCCTAAGATGAAGGAGAAGGGTTGGGGCCGGATCATCAACACGGCCTCGGCGCATGCCTTCGTCGCCTCGCCCTTCAAGTCGGCCTATGTCGCGGCCAAGCACGGCATCGCCGGCCTGACCAAGACCGTGGCGCTCGAAGTCGCGACCAAGGGCATCACCGTCAACGCCATCGCGCCCGGCTATGTCTGGACGCCGCTGGTCGAGAAGCAGATCCCGGACACGATGAAGGCGCGCAACATGACCAAGGAGCAGGTCATGAACGACGTGCTGCTCGCGGCGCAACCGACCAAGGAATTCGTCACAGTCGAGCAGGTCGCGGCGCTTGCCCTGTTCCTGTGCACGGATTCGGCGAAGTCGATCACCGGGACGACGCTGCCGATGGATGGCGGCTGGACCGCGGCGTGAGCGGGCGCCCTTCCCGCAAGGCCGAGCCGGTCAAGGGGCTGGTCGGGCCGAAGGCGGAGAAGACGGTTTCGCTCGCGCTGCAGGGCGGAGGCGCGCATGGCGCCTTCACCTGGGGCGTGCTCGACGCCATCCTGGAAGACGGGCGCCTCGGCATCGAGGCGCTGACCGGTACCAGCGCCGGCGCGATGAACGCCGTCGTGCTGGCCGAGGGCTGGATCGATGGCGGTATCGACGGCGCGCGGGCCAAGCTCGAGGCCTTCTGGCGGGCGATCAGCGTCGACGGCAAATATGGCGGCTCGGAGCGCTCGCTCATCGACACCATGCTTGGCGCCTGGGGCAACAATAACGGCACGCCGCCGGGCATGCTGTTCTTCGAGATGTTCGCGAAGGTCGCGAGCCCCTATGACGTCAATCCGCTGAACATCAACCCGCTGCGCGGGGTCGTCGCCGATCTCATCGATTTCGAGAAGGTCAGGGCCTGCGATGCGGTGAAGCTGTTCATCGCGGCGACCAATGTCCGCACCGGCAAGATCGCGGTGTTCGATGGCAAGGACCTGACGCCGGACCATGTGATGGCTTCGGCCTGCCTGCCAATGGTGTTCCAGGCCGTGGAGATCGATGGCGAGGCCTATTGGGACGGTGGCTACATGGGCAATCCCGCCCTGTTCCCGCTGTTCTACCAGGCGCATTGCGACGATATCCTGCTCGTTCAGATCAACCCGATCCAGCGGCGCGAGTTGCCGACCAAGGCGCGCGAGATTCAGGACCGGCTGAACGAGATCACCTTCAACGCCTCGATGCTGCGCGAGCTTCGCGCGATCGATTTCGTCAACCGGCTGATCGACGACGGAAAGCTGCCGCGCGAGGAATACAAGCGCGTGCTGATGCATCGCATCGATGGCGGTCCGCCGCTGGCGGAGCTGACCTCGTCGTCGCGGATGAACGCGGAGTGGTCCTTCCTGCTCAAGCTGCGCGACATGGGCCGAACGGCCGGCCGGCGCTGGCTGAAGCGCAATTACGAGGCGATCGGCAAGACCGGCACGCTCGACCTCCGGGAAGCGATCGGCTGAGTTCGGCGCCGCCGGCATCCTTCACGTTCCGGCGTCTCACTTGTTCCGGGAGTGCTCTTGCGCGGCCCGCGGGCGTGATGTCATTCAGCGGGTCCGAAACGCTTCCAAGAAGACGGGGATTTCATGAGCAAGCTGATCGTCACCGCCGGGCCGTTCAAGTTCGACGCGAAGTTCGAGCTGGAAGCCGCGCCGAAGACCTGCGCCGCCTTCAAGAAGCAGATGCCGTTCATCAGCAAGATGGTGCATGTGCGCTGGAGCGGCGAGGGCGTCTGGATGCCGCTCGGTGATCTCGATTTCGGCGTCGGCTACGAGAACAACACCGCTTATCCGGCTCCCGGCCACATCATCCTGTATCCGGGCGGTGTCAGCGAGACCGAGATCCTGCTCGCCTATGGCGGCGTGCAGTTCGCCAGCAAGGCCGGCGTGCTCTCGGGCAACCACTTCATCACCCTGACCTCGGGGCTGGAGAACCTCTACACGCTCGGCCGCAAGACGCTCTACGAAGGCGTGCAGGACGTGCGCTTCGACCTCGTCGACTGAGCGCAGTCCCGCGTTTGAATACGGAAAGGGCGGGGCGCAGCGCGTCCCGCCCTTTTTCATGCAGCTGCCGGAGGATCGGCCGGCGGGTCTTCCGCCGGCTTGGCCGCAGGCGGCTTGGGAGCCGGCAATTCGGCAATCGTGTCAGGCTTGGTTGTGTCTGGCGCCGTCTCGGGCTTGGCGGTGTCACTGAGGTTCTGGCAGAGCGAGAGCATGGCGCGGGCGATCTCGGCCTCGCCCATGATCGTCAGCGTCGCCCCGCATTTGGTGAGATGCGCGACCTCGGCATCGGAATGCGCGCGGGCGACGATCGGCAGGGCCGGATTCTCGGCGCGGGCCTGCTCGCAGACCTGCCCGGCCTCGAAGCTGCCGGGAATGGCGACGAAGAGGCGCACGGCCCGGCCGACGGCGGCGGCCGAGAGGACCTCGGGGTCGGCGGCATTGCCGACCAGCAATTCGGCGCCATCGCGTTTCGCCGTCTCGACCGCGTCGGGATTGTCCTCGATGACCAGGAGCTTGACGCCCTGCGAGAGCAGGCCGGCGCCGAGCAGGCTGCCGACGCGGCCATAGCCGACGATGACGATATGGTCGGCGAGGCTGGTCGGTGTGATGTCGCGCTCCGGCGGGGCTTCGGCTTCAGGCTCCGGGGCTTTTGCCTCGGGCTCGCTGGCTTCTGGAGCGGTAGCCGGTTTCGGCTTCGTGGCTGGGGCTTCTGGTGCCAGACGCTCGGCCAGGGCGAAGACGACCGGGTTCAGCAGGATCGACAGGATCGCGCCGGCGAGGATCAGGTCGCGTCCCTGCGCCGGCAGGATGCCGAGTGCCGTGCCGAGCCCGGCAAGGATGAAGGAGAACTCGCCGATCTGGGCGAGCGAGGCCGAGATGGTCAGGGCGACGGATTGCGAGCGGCCGAAGGCCCGCACGATCATCCAGGCGGCCATGGATTTGCCGATCAGGATGATGGCGAGCGTCGCGAGCAGCGGGCCGGGCGCGCGCAGGATGATGCCGGGGTCGAACAGCATGCCGACCGAGACGAAGAACAGCACCGCGAAGGCATCGCGCAGTGGCAGGGTTTCCTCGGCCGCGCGCTGCGAGAGCGGCGATTCCGAGAGGATCATGCCGGCGAAGAAGGCGCCGAGCGCGAAGGAGACACCGAACAACGTCGCCGCCGAATAGGCGACGCCGAGCGCGACCGCGAGCACCGCCAGCCTGAACAGCTCGCGCGAGCCGGTATGGGCGACCCAGTGCAGCACCCAGGGGATGACGCGCCGGCCGATCAGCAGCATGAAGGCGAGGAAGCCGATCAGCTTGGCGAAAGTCAGGCCGAGCACGCCCCAGACGCCGAGATCGAAGCGGGTGGCGAGCGGAGCACTCCCGCCGGAGGGCGTGCCGTTGATGATCTCGGCCAGCACCGGCAGCAGCACCAGCGCCAGCACCATCGCGATGTCCTCGACGATGAGCCAGCCGACCGCGATGCGCCCGCGCTCGGTCTGGACGAGGCGGCGCTCCTGCAGCGAGCGCAACAGGACGACGGTCGAGGCGGTCGACAGGGCAAGGCCGAAGACCGCGCCCGAGAACCAGTTCCAGCCCAGCAGCGTGCCGAGGCCGAGGCCGAGCAGCGTCGCGATGCCGATCTGGACGACGGCGCCCGGCACGGCGATCGCCTTCACCGAGAGCAGGTCTTTCAGGGAGAAATGCAGGCCGACGCCGAACATCAGCAGGATGACGCCGATCTCGGCCAGCTCGTTGGCGAGGTTCTGGTCGGCGACGAAGCCCGGCGTGAACGGGCCTACGGCAACGCCAGCGATGAGGTAGCCGACGAGGGGAGAGATGCGAAGCTTTTGGGCGAGAGCCCCGAAGACGAAAGCAAGGCCAAGGCCCGCGACGATGATGGCGATCAGCGGGCCGTGATGCATGGGTCTCCCGAATCCGAAAGGTCAAGAAATCAAGATTGTTTGAACATTCCGAGCATGGGGTCTCGAGGCGGCGATTTCAACCGAAAGACGTACGACTTTTCAGGCTTTCGCTGCCGAAAATTCCGGCCGCCGGGAGTGGCTGCCGGTACGGTCAGGCCTTCGGCTTCTCCAGCAGGATCTGGCCCTGCTTCTCGACGCCGATCTTGAGCTTCTCGGCGAAGACCGCGAGCATCCAGGGCAGCCTCACCTCGACGCGGATCAAGCTGTCCTCGACCTCGACGCGGCCATGGACGGTGTGGCCGAGCGCGCCGACACCGAAATGCAGCGCGTCACCCTCCCAGCGTTCCTCGATGAGCTGCATCCGGACCATGCCGAGCCGGTCGCGGATCTTGTCGACGCCGCCGCGCAGGCGTGCCAGCGCCGCGTCCCGGCCGAGATCATGCGAGATGGTGATCGAAACGGGCTTGCCCATGTCAGCTCATCGGTAAGGGAAGGAAGCCGGTATATGGCCATGGGGTGGGCGCTTTGCCAGCGCCGCATGAAAAAGCCCGCCGAACGGGCGGGCCTGGTTCTCGATCGCCTTGCCGGAACAGCCGGCTTTCATTCGCCTCAGTCGCGGTTGCTCAGGCGCTTCTGGCCGGACTGGGTGACCCGCCAGATACTGCCATCCGACTCGACGAGGCCGCGATCCTGCAGGGAATGCAGCATCGTCTCGTCGAAGATGAAGTGGCGGGTTTCCTCCTCGATGCTCTCCAGAGCGATCCATTCGGGATCGGAGAGAACGAACGGGTGAGCGATCTGGAGGTGCTGAACATGCATGCGCTTCTCCTTCTCGTTGAATGCCCCTGTTCCGCGGTCAATTGCATCCAATCATGACGCGGTCATGGCCGAACAGGTGACGAATCGTGACCCAGCTGTTTTGCCGCGGGCTTGGAACCCTCTCGCGCTGGCCTCGTTCTCTGCCATGACCCCTTTCAGAAACGGAGAGACCGCCATGGCGATCAGCAGCAACAGCTTCCCGCCCGACGTCCCGAAGGCCGATGACGAGGCGCGCGAGGCTGTGGGCGCCAGCGTGAGCAGCCTGCGTGGCAAGGCGGCGGAATTCGCCGGCAAGGCCAGCGAGACCGTCAAGGGCGGCTATGAGCGCGCCAGGGAGGCCTGGGACGAGGCTGAGCCGCTCGAGGCTGTCCGTGATGGCGGGCAGGCGGTCGTGCGGGGCGTCGAGCGCCATCCGCTCGCCGCGATCGGGCTTGGCCTTGCCGGTATCGGACTCGTGGCCTGGGCGGCGCTGCGCAGTCAGCCTTCATCAGGCTGGGAGCGCTATCAGCCGGATTACGGACGCTGGCGCGGCTGGCTTCAGGACTATGGCTCGGAGGCGGCCGATGCCGGCAACCGCGCCCTGAAGTCGGGCGGCAGCTGGCTGCGCTCGCAACGCGTCGTCGCGGATGATTATGCCGACCGTGCCGGTGACTATGCTGCGGTGGCGCGCGCTTATGCCGACCGGGGCGGACGGATACTGGCGAAGCGGGCGGAGCGCGAACCCATGGCTGTCGTGGTCGGGCTGGGGCTGGCGGCCTATGTCATCGGCTCGCTGCTGACCTCGGCTTCGGCCAGCGAGCGCCCGGCCGCGCCGGCCCGCAAGCGCGCTGCCCGGCGCTGACGCGGCTTCGGCCGCTCATCCCATGAAAAAGCCCTCCGGTGCCAAGCACCGGAGGGCTTCTCTGTTCCAAGGGCATCTTCCTCAGGAAGGCGCCCCGTTATCTCACCACCAGTAGCCACGACGGCCGTAGTAGCCGCCACGGTAGTAGGCGCGGTTGTCGGCAGCGATCAGGGCGCCGCCGATGACACCAGCGGCCACGCCGGCAGCGACGGCCGAACCGGCCTCGTTCGAGGCGCGACGGTTCTCGACATAGTTCGCCGAGCGGCACTGCTGATAGGCGCGCGTGCCGGGGCGGAAGCCCTGGGACTCACAGGTCACTTCGGCGTCGGCCATCGACTCCTGCGCGGTCTGGCAACCGGCGAGGAGCGCGGCCATCGCGCCAACAATCAGAATGCTACGCATATTTTATCCTTTTCAGCCTCCCATTGGCCTGATCCGACTTAAGAGCAGCTGCGACGGCAGGTCAAGAATGACGCGGTCTTTGCGTTAAAGTTCGCAGCGTCAAATCGCGACAATTCCGTTGCAATCGCGACAATCCGGTGAAGCTTGCTGAGGCAGCAGCGGCTTTGGCGCGGTTTCTCGATGGCTGGGCTTGCTTTTGCATCGAAGCGGCTGAACATGGGTGCAGACCCGATCAGCACAGTCCGGACCTGACGATGCCCCGCCTTTTCATCCTCTTGCCGGCCCTGCTGCTTGGCGCCTGCGCCTATCACACCTCGCGCAGCAGCATCGTCGTCGTCACCGATGCGCAAAGCGTTGTGGAGAATTGCACGAAGCTCGGCGAGATCGACGGGCATGACAGCTCCCACTCGATCATGCCGCTCGACAAGACGCGCGATTCGGTGATCACGCGCCTGAAGATCGCCGCGGCGGAGCAGGGCGGGACCCATGTCCTGACCAAGGTCGCCGACATCAAATGGAAGGGGCCGGAGACGAACGGCACCGTCTACAAGTGCAAGCCCTGAGGCGCGGCCGGGCCGCGCCTCGACAGCGAGGGCTCAGCCCTTCAGCAGCCACTCGTGCTCGGCGGCGTTGTGGAATTTCCAGGTCCGCTTCGGGCCGGCCATGACATTGAGATAATAGAGATCGTAACCGTGGCAGGTGGCGCAGGGGTGATAGCCCTTCGGCACCAGCACGACGTCGCCGTCCTCGATCGCCATCGCCTCGTCCAGGCTGCGGTCATCGGTATAGACGCGCTGGAAGCCGAAGCCCTGCGGCGGGTTGAGACGGTGGTAATAGGTCTCTTCCAGATGGGATTCGCGCGGCAGGTCGTCCTGGTCGTGCTTGTGCGGCGGATAGCTCGAGGTATTGCCGGCCGGCGTGATGACCTCGACCACGAGCAATGAATCCGCCGGCTCGTTCTCGGGCAGGATGTTGGTGACGTGGCGGGTGTTGGAGCCCTTGCCGCGGACCTCCTGGCCGAGATCGTTCGGGCTGATGACACGGATGGGCAGGCCGCCCTTGAGCCCGGGCGCCGTGCAGACGGCGAGCTCCAGATCGGTGGTGGCGGTGACCGACCAGTCGGAGCCCTCAGGGAGATAGACCGACCAGGGCTTGCCCTCGAAGGGATTCATGCGCTGGCCGAGTTCGCCGAGAGCCTCGCCGCCGGCCGTGACCTTGCCCTTGCCGGTGACGAAGACGAGGCAGGTCTCGCGGCTGCCGGTCTGCGCCGAGACGGTCTCGCCCGCCTTCAGACGGTGCAGGTCGAAGCCGACATAGGTCCAGCCGGCGCTTTCCGGCGTGACATGGGTGACGCGACCGCTCTTGCCCTGCGGCTTGACCTTGAGATGGGACATCGGCTGTTTCCTATCCGTATGGCGATCAAGCCAATCCGGCTTCCTTGATGAAGCGGCTGAGATTGGCGTGGCCGAGCTTGGCATAGGTTGCCGGCTCCGCCTTCTTCGGGTCCTGCTCGGCCTCGACGACGATCCAGCCGGAATAGCCCTGCAGCTCGCGCAGCACGCGGACATAGTCGATCAGGCCGTCACCCGGCACGGTGTAGACACCGGCGAGCACGGATTCGAGGAAGGACCAGTCCTCGCGGTTGGAGCGCCACATCACGGCCTCGCGGATGTCCTTGCAGTGGACATGGTGGATGCGGGCCTTCCAGTGCCGGGCGATGCGGGCGGGATCGCCGCCGCCCCAGGTGGCGTGTCCGGTATCGAGCAGCAGGCCGACGGCCGGGCTGGTGACTCCCATGAACCGGTCGATCTCGGCCTCGGTCTGCACCACCGTGCCCATGTGATGGTGATAGACGAGCTGAAGGCCGTATTCGGCCTTCACCGCCTCGGCGAAATTGGAGTAGCGCGTGCCGAAATCGTCCCAGCGGTTCTTCGGCAGGACAGGCCGGGCCGAGAGCGGCTTGGCGATGTCGGAATGGATCGCGTTCGAGGTCTCGGCCGCGATCAGGACCGAGCAGCCCATGTCGCGCAGCAGCGTCGCATGGGCCTTCACGGCGACCATCTCGGCGGCGACGTCGCGGACGAGCAGCTCGGTCGAATACCAGCCGGAAACCAGCGCGTGGCCATGCGCGTCGAGGATCGGCTTCAGCTTGCCGGCCTCGCGCGGAAACTTGTTGCCGAGCTCCATGCCGGTGAAGCCGGCCTCGCGGGCCTCGTTCAGGCAGGTTTCGAGCGGGATGTCGCCGCCGATTTCCAGCATGTCGTCATTCGACCAGCCGATGGGGTTCGCGCCGATGCGGATCATGTGTCGGGTCTTTCTTGCCTATGGGAACGGCTTCAGTTGCCGATGGTCTGACGCTTGCGTCGTTCGTCGTAATTCGCTCGCGCCGTGCGAACCTGCTCACGCTGGCTCACTTCCGGCACCGCGACATCCCACCAGGCGCCGCCGGCACCGGTCGAGATCAGCGGGTCGGTGTCGATCACGACGACGGTCGTGCGGGTGTTGGCCTTGGCCTGCGCCAGCGCCGTCTCCAGCTCTGCAATCGAGGCTGCCTTGATAGCGAGCGCGCCCATGCTGGCGGCGTGCTGGACGAAGTCGATCTCCGGCAGCGTCTCGTGCCTGCTGTCCCTGAGCAGGTTGTTGAAGCTCTGGCTGCCGGTGGCCATCTGCAGGCGGTTGATGCAGCCATAGCCGCGATTGTCGAGCAGGACGATGGTGAGCTTGAGCCCCAGCATCACCGAGGTCGCGATCTCGGAATTGAGCATCAGGTAGGAGCCGTCGCCGACCATGACGACGACCTCCTTGTCGGGCCGGGCCATCTTGGCGCCAAGCCCGCCGGCGATCTCGTAGCCCATGCAGGAGAAGCCGTATTCGGCATGGTAGGAGCCGGGCGCGCCGGCCTGCCAGAGCTTGTGCAATTCGCCGGGCAGGCCGCCCGCCGCATGGAGCAGGACGACGTCGGAGCCCAGCGTACGCTGGACCGCGCCGATGACCTGCGCGTCCGAGGGGAGGGCGGCATTGCTGGCGGCAGTCACCTTGCCGGCTTCCTTCTGCCAATTGGCCTTGCCGGTCTTGGCGTTGGCCGTCCAGCTCTCAGGCGCCTTCCAGCCGCTGACAGCCTCGGCCAGCTCGGCCAGACCCTCGCGGGCGTCGGCGACAACCGGCAGCGCACGATGCTTGCCGGCGTCGAAGGACTGGACGTTGAGGCCGATGATCGTCTTCTCGGCCGCGCCGAACAGTGCCCAGGAGCCGGTGGTGAAATCCTGCAGGCGGGTGCCGACGGCGAGCACGAGATCGGCCTCGGCGGCGAGCCGGTTGGCGGCTTCCGTGCCGGTGACGCCGACCGCGGCCATGTTGAGCGCGTCGTCATCGGGCAGGGCGGATTTGCCGCCTTGGGTCTCGCAGACCGGAATGCCGGTCGTGGCCGAGAAGCGGGCGAGTTCGTCGCTGGCGCCGGAATAGAGCACGCCACCACCGGCGACGATCAGCGGCTTCTTCGCCGCCTTCAGCGCCTCGGCAGCAGCCTTGAGTTCGTCACGGTCGGCACGGGGACGGCGCGGCGTCCAGAGGCGCTCGGCGAAGAAGCTCTCGGGATAATCGTAGGCCTCGGCCTGCACGTCCTGGCAGAGCGCGAGCGTGACGGGCCCGCATTCGGCCGGATCGGTCAGCACCTGCATGGCACGGGTCAGCGCGGGGATGATCTGCTCCGGCCGGGTGATGCGGTCGAAATAGCGCGAGACGGGCTTGAAGCAGTCATTGGCCGAGACGGTGCCATCGCCGAAATCCTCGACCTGCTGGAGGACGGGGTCGGGGATGCGGTTGGCGAAGACGTCGCCCGGCAGCAGCAGCACCGGCAGGCGGTTGACATGGGCGAGCGCGGCAGCGGTGACGAGATTGGTCGCGCCGGGGCCGATCGAGGTGGTCGCGGCCATGAAGCGGCGGCGCATGTTGGCCTTGGCATAGGCGATGGCCGCATGGGCCATGGCCTGCTCGTTATGGGCGCGGAAGGTCGGCAGGCTCTCGCGCTCGTGCCAGAGCGCCTCGCCGAGGCCGGCGACATTGCCATGGCCGAAGATCGCCCAGACGCCACCGAAGATCGGCAGGCGCTGCCCGTCGATCTCGGTCATCTGGCGGCTAAGATAGCGCGTCAGCGCCTGCGCCATGGTGAGGCGGACGGTGCTCATGATCTGTCTCCGATCGGGAGTCTTCTTAGCATCGGCTTGGTCCGAAAATCGGTTCCTACTTTTCGGGCCGATGCGCTAGGCCGCCTTGCGGCCGCGCGTGGCAAGCCAGAGGCCGGTCAGCGCTTCGAAACGCCTGGCCATGTCTGCGATCGCCGCTTCGTCGTCGAGCTTGCCCGAGAGCCAGCCTTCGGCCGCGCTCATGAAGATGGTGCGGCCGACGGCGAAACCCTTGACGATCGGCGCGGCGGCTGTGGCGGCAAAGCCGGCCTCCAGCTCCTCGGCCGGCGCATCGAGCCCGAGCAGCAGCACGCCGCGGCACCACGGATCGTGCTTCGCGATGGTCTTCTCGATTGCGGCCCAGGCGGCGGGGGAGGATTGCGGCTCCAGCTTCCACCAGTCGGGCTTGATGCCGAGCGCGTAGATTTCCTCCAGCGCCCGCGAAATCGTGTCGGCGCCGAGCGGGCCGTTCTTGCTGGCGATGATCTCAATCAGCAATTCGCGGCCGACCTTGCGGGCCGCCTCGAACAGGCCGCGCAACTTCTCCTGCTGCTCGCGCTTCAGCTCCTCGGAATCGTCCGGGTGGTAGAAGCAGAGCGCCTTGATGCAGTGATCGACCGGCCATTCCGGCAGCAACGAGCCGATATCCTGGCTGGTCTCGAAACGCAGAGGACGCGAGCCCGGCAACTCGACCGGGCGGCCGAGCCAGGTGAAGGGATGGCGGGCGAATTCGAACATCGCCTCGCGGCCATGCTTCTCGTCGAGCAGCATGCCGTAGCCCGGGCGGCCATCGGCGACGCGGGCGGCGGCCTTCACCGCCAGCACCTTGAAGTCGCGAATGCGGGCCGGTTCGGCGCCGAGGTTTGCGGCGAGGTCTTCGAGCTGCGAGCGATGATCGCAGGCGAGCGCCATGAGCGAGGGGATGTCGCGGCGACGCGTCGTCGCCCAGTGGATGTGGTTGATGTCGGCGTCCTTGCGCAGCGCGCGATGCGGGCTGCCGTTCTTCAGGAAATACTGCAGTTCCTCGAAGGTCGGGCTTTCCGGCGAGCAGAGCAGGCGCGAGACGGCGAAGGCGCCGCAGGCATTGGCCCAGGTCGCGGCGGTCTGGAGGCTCTCGCCGCCGAGCCAGCCACGCAGGAAGCCGGACATGAAGGCGTCGCCGGCGCCGAGCACGTTATAGACCTCGATCGGGAAGCCCTTGCCGACGATGCCCTTTTCGAGGTCGTCGGGAATCGCGCCTTCATAGACGATACAGCCCATCGGGCCTCGCTTGAGCACGATGGTCGCGGGCGTGAGCGAGCGGATCGTCTTCAGCGCCGGCAGCAATTCGCTCTCGCCGGAGGCGATCAGAACCTCTTCCTCGGTGCCGATGATGAGATCGCAGCCGGGCAGGACGGTCTTCATCCGCTCGGAGACGGCCTGTGAGGCAATATAGCGGTTGTCGCCGGCATCATGCCCGGCGAGACCCCAGAGATTGGGACGGTAGTCGATATCGAGCACGACCTTGCCGCCGTTGCCGCGCATCAGCTTCATCGCCTTGCGCTGTGCGGCCTCGGGGCCGGGGCGGGCGAAATGCGTGCCGGTGACGACGACGGCGCGGGCCTTCGCGATGAAGGCCGGGTCGATATCGCCTTCCTCAAGCGCCATGTCGGCGCAGTTCTCGCGGTAGAACAGCAGCGGGAAGGACTTGTCGCTCTCGACCGAGAGGATGGCGAGCGCGGTCAGGCGCTCGGGATCGGTCTTGAGGCCGTCGAGATTCACGCCCTCGCGGGCGAGCTGCTCGCGCAGGAAGCGGCCGAACTGCTCGTTGCCGACGCGGGTGAGCAGGGCCGAGCGCAGGCCGAGCCGGGCGGTGCCGATCGCGATGTTGGCCGGGCAGCCGCCGACCGACTTGGCGAAGGAGGTGACATCCTCCAGCCGCGAGCCGATCTGCTGGCCGTAGAGATCGACCGAGGCGCGGCCGATGGTGATGACGTCGAGCGCCTGCGCCGATCCGCCGAGCGGTCCCGTCATGTGTCTCTCCCGGCTGCGCTGGTCATCGGAGCCGAACGGCTCCTGTCGCCGGAATGAAATAATAATTCCAGCTTCTCGTCAATGCGGAATGTACGTTCCCTAAAGCTTTAGGCGGCTCCGCCACGCCTGCCCTTGCCGCGCCCGGCCCGGCGCGCTTCGCCGACGCCGACCGCCAGCGCCATCGAGAGCGCCATGGTCGAGGCCAGCGTGCGGAATCCGCCGAAATCCGCCTCGGCGACTTCGAACCAGAGCTTGGCGATGCTGGCGAGCGGGGAGAAGGCGCTGTCGGTGATGGCGACGAGCGGCACGCCGCGCTCGGCGAGGCCGCGCGCGTCCTCGATCGTCGCCGGCGCATAGGGCGAGAAGCTGATGACGAGGACGGCATCCTTCGGCGTGGCGAAGGCGATGATCTCCGGATCGAGGCCGGCGGCCGACTCGACGAGCTGGTTGCGGACTTCGAGCTTGCCGAGGGCATAGGCGAGATAGCTCGCGACCGGATAGGAACGGCGCCGGGCGAGGATATAGATCGTCTCGGCGCGGGCGAGCACGTCGATCGCGCGGTCGAGCGTCGCCTCGTCGAGGGTGCGGCTCATCACGTCGAGCGACTTGCGCGAGGCGGTGAGGAAGCCGTCGAGGATGCGGTGATTGCCGGCGGCTGCGTCATCGCCGCCCCGCAGCGTGTTGAGGCGCTCCTCATAGCTGGAATTGCGCTCGCGCAATCGTTCGCGAAAGACGCTTTGCAGGCTGGTGAAGCCGTCGAAACCGAGATGCTGGGCGAAGCGGATCAGGGTGGAGGGCTGGACACCGGCCGAGATCGCGATGCTGGCGGCCGTGCCGAAGGCGATCTCGTCGGGATTGTCGAGAGCATAGGCCGCGATCTGGGCGATACGCTTGGGCAGGCTCTCGCGCTGGGCAAGGATCGATGCACGCAACTCGTCGAAGTCGCGCGGCAGCTCCGCAACGGCGGTTTCGCTCATCTAAGGATTCTCGTTGCCGTCCCTGTTGCGACAGTTCTGGCAGCGAAGCGGAAATGGAGCAAGCATTCCAAAGGAGGAATGAACGCTCGGCGATGGCTTATCCCGGCAGGCCGGCGGTGCAGCTCTGGCCGCCATCGACCGGCAGGCAGACGCCCGTGATGAACTTCGCCTCGTCGGAGGCGAGGAAGATCGCGGCGTTGGCGATGTCCCAGGCGGTGCCCATCTTGCCCATCGGCACCTGCGCGTCGCGGGCGGCGACCATGTCCTCGACGGAGGCGTATTGCGAGGAAATCTGCTTGTAGATCAGCGGCGTGTCGATGAGGCCGGGCATGATGCAGTTCGCGCGGATGCCTTGCTTCGCATATTGCATTGCGAGCGCGACCGTCGCCTGGTTCACCGCCGCCTTGGTCGCGTAATAGGCAAAGTACGGGTAGCCGGTCCAGCGGATGGCGGCGAGCGAGGAGATGTTGACGATGGCGCCACCGCCGCCTTTCAGCATTTCCGGAATCACCGCCTTGGCGCAGCGATAGACCGAGCCGAGATTGAGCTGGAGCGAGGCGTTGAACTGCTCCTCCGACAATTCGACCGGTCCGCCCATATGGGTGACGCCGACATTGTTGTGGAGGATGTCGATGCGGCCGAAATGCTGGGCGGTTTCCGCAACGCAGGCCTCGACCGAGGCGAGATCGGTGACATTGGCGGCGAGCGCCAGGGCCTTGCCGCCTTCACTGGTGATGATCGCGGCAGTCTCTTCGGCGGCATCGCGGTTGAGGTCGATGCAGGCGACGCCGGCGCCCTCGCGGGCATAGGCGACAGCGGCGGCCTTGCCGTTGCCCCAGCCGGGGCCGGAGGAGCCGGCGCCGAAGACTATGGCGATCTTGCCCTTCAGCCTGTCGGCCATGGTGGGTCTCTTTTGATGTATCAGGAGTGCGAAAGGCGCGGGGAACCCTCTCCCGGAGGGAGAGGGCAGGGTGAGGGGTAGGTCGCTGGATGCTTGAGCTGTGACCTTGCCGCTACCGCCGTGAGGCCGTGCTCGACTGGTCGAACGGCCTACACCTCACCCCTACCCCTCTCCTTACAGGAGAGGGGTTCCCGCGCCCTTTTCGTTGTGCCGATGACGCCGAGGAGTATGGCGGCGCCAGCCAATCAGCTCAGCGAGCTGCCGACGGCCTTCTCCAGGATCGCCCAGGCCTCGTCGCCGTACTTCTTCTTCCACTCGGCGTAGAAGCCGGCCTTGCGCAGCGCGTCGCGGAAGGCGTCGGCCTTGGTCTCGTTGACGACCATGCCCTTCGAGACGAGCTCGCCCTGCAGGCCGGCATTGAGCTTGGCGACGTCCTCGCGCTCGAGCAGCGCGGCGGCGTTGATGTTCTTGGCGACGATGGCGCGCAGATCCTCGGGCAGGCGCTCCCAGGCGCGGCGGTTGGCCAGGAACCAGAAGCCGTCCCACATGTGGTTGGTCAGCGAGAGATACTTCTGCACCTCGAAGAGCTTGGCGGTCGCGATGATCGCGAGCGGGTTCTCCTGGCCGTCGACGACCTTGGTCTGCAGCGCGGTGTAGACCTCGGCGAAGTTGATCGAGGCCGGGGCCGACTGGAAGGCCGTGAACATCGAGGTCCAGAGCGGCGAGACCGGCACGCGGATCTTGAAGCCCTTGAGGTCGTCGGGCGTGTTGATCGGGCCCTTGGACGAGGTGATCTGGCGGAAGCCGTTGTCCCAGATCTTGTCCATGACGACGAGATTGGCCTTGCCGATCTGGCCGCGGACGTAAGTCCCGAGCTCTCCGTCCATCGCCTTCCAGACGGCGTCGTAGTTCGGGAAGGCGAAGCCGATGCCAGAGAGCGAGGCGTTGGCGACGAGCGTCGACAGGATCAGCGGCGAGAGCGTGAAGAACTCGACGCCGCCCGAGCGGACCTGGCTCAGCATGTCGGTGTCGGAGCCGAGCTGGTTGTTCGGGAAGATCTGGATGTCGACCCGGCCGTTGGTCTCCTGCTTGATCTTCGCCACGGCCTCGTTGGCGCGGGCGTTCAGCGGGTGCGCGACGGGCAGGTTGTTGGCGTATTTATAGGTGAACTCGGCGGCCTGCGCATTGGCGCGGCCGATATGGAAGGTGCCGATGGCGGAGGCGGCGGCCGAGGCCTGGAGCAGAGTGCGGCGCGAAATGGTCATGAGCGTTTCTCCTCGGGGATTGTCTGGTTTCTTGTTGTGAGCTTCACAGCACCCAGGTCGAGAGACCGGGCACGAGGGCGATGACGATGAGGCCGAAGATCAGGGCGATGAGATAGGGCCAGATCGCGCCCATCGCCTCGTCGGGCGAGACGTTGCCGATCTTGCAGGCGATGTAGAAGCCGATGCCGATCGGCGGCGCCATCAGGCCGATATTCATCGCGGTGACCACGACCATCGAATAGTGCACGTCGTTGATACCGAGATTCTTGGCGATCGGGAACATCAGCGGCGCCATCAGCACGATCGCCGGCAGGCCCTCCAGCACGCAGCCGAGGATCATGAAGACGACGATGGTGACCGCCATGAAGGTGAGCCAGCCGCCGGGCAGGTTCGCCATGAAGGTGGCGAGATCGCGGGCGAAGCCGGTCTGGGTCAGCGCCCAGGCCATGGCGAGCGCCGTGCCGAGAATGACGAGGATCGCGCCCGAAAGCGCGGCCGTCTCGACCAGCATCTGGTAGAACTTGCGCGGGCTGATGCCGCCATAGAGCACGATGCCGATGACCAGCGCATAGAGCACCGCGATGGTCGAGACCTCGGTCGCGGTCGCGACGCCGCCGCCGACCGCGGCACGGATGATGAAAGGCAGGACGAGGGCCGGCGCCGCGACGAGCGCGACCTTGCCGATCACCGCGAGCGGGGCGCGGCGCACGCCCTTCATGTCCTCCGCCGCCGCCTTCCAGCGGGCGAGGCCGGCGAGCGCGATCAGCAGGACACCGGCGATGACGAAGCCCGCGTTGAACAGGCCCGCGATCGAGACGCCGGCGACGGAGCCGAGCACGATCAGGACGATCGACGGTGGCACCGTGTCGGCCATCGCGGCGCCGGTGGAGAGCAGCGCGATCAGGTCCTTGGGCTTGTAGCCGCGCCGCTTCATCTCCGGGAACAGCGCGGGGGCGACCGTCGCCATGTCCGAGACCTTGGAGCCCGAGATCCCTGAGACGAGATAGAGCGAGCCCAACAGGACATAGGACATGCCGGCGCGGACATGGCCGAGCAGGGAGGCCAGGAAGTCGACGATCGCCTTGCCCATGCCGGTGGCGTCGAGGATGCAGCCGAGCAGCACGAAGATCGGCACCGAGAGCAGGATGAGGCTCGACATGCCCTCGTCCATCCGCCCGATCATCACGATCATCGGGACATTGGTCGAGAAGGCGAGGAAGGCGAGCGTGCCCAGTCCGAAGCAGAAGGCGATCGGGACGCCCGCGACAAGGCAGGCGGCGACGACGCAGACCAGGAAGATCAGGATGTTGTAGTAGCCGAGGGTCTTCAGCGTCGGCCCCAGCAGCCAGAAGGCAAGGCCGAATCCACCGATGATCAGCACGGACGCCGCGATGTCCGCCAGGCGCCCGGTCTTGAAGGCATAGCGGATCGTCAGGAGCAGCATCAGCACGATGCCGACGGCGATGGCCGAGACCCGCCAGCTGACGGGAATGTTGAGCGCGGCCGAGGTGACGTAGCTCTCTTCCACCGCGTAATCGATGGCCGGATAGACCATCGCCGCCAGGAAGGCGGCAACCGCCAGCAGCGCCAGCGTCTCGACGAATTCGCGCAGGCGCGGCGGCATCATGCCGACGAAGAGCGTCAGGCGCAGATGCTCGTTGCGGTCGACGGCGATGGCGGCGCCGAGCATGGCGAGCCAGATGAAGCAAATCGAGGCGACTTCATCGACCCAGACGAAAGGCAGCGAGAAAACGTAGCGCGAGACCACGCCGAGCAGCAGTACGCCGATGATGAGGGCGACCAGAGCGGCTGCGACGATCTCGACCGGGCGCATGATGGCGGAGCCGGGGCGCGCGCCTTCGTTCTCGCTCAGGTTCTCGGGGATATGCAGCGTATCGACGACATCGACCATGCGGCGGCCTCAGATGCCGGTCGCCGGGCGCAGCGCGCCCGTCATGAAGGATGCCTCGAGGGCCATCGTTCCGTTCCTCCCTTCGCGCCGATCTTGTGGTGTCGTCGGCGTCGATTGCGGTCCACACTGTGAATAGCTGGGCAGCGGGACAGGGCGCAGATTACACGAGGGGGGGCGGCATTGCAATCCGCAAAGCGCCCATCTACGGTTGGGAGATAAGAATAAGGTCCATATCATGGACCATTTGGAGGAGCGCTTGCCGCAGAATTCCGTGCCGGAAACCGGGTTGTCCGGCTCGCAGAGCGTCGATCGCGCTCTGGGGCTGCTCTCGCTGATCGGGCGGGAGCCGGCCGAAGGCCTGCCGCTTGGCGAGATCGTCTCCGGCAGCGGCCTCAACAAGCCGACGACGCGGCGCCTGCTCATGGCATTGATGCGGGCCGGGCTCGTCGAGCAGGAGCCGCTGACGCGGCGCTATTGTTTGGGCGAAGAAGCCTTCGTGCTCGGCGTGCTGGCGGCGCGTCGCCACGGCCTGCTGGAGATCGCGATGGATGGCCTGCGTCGGCTTTCGGCCGAGACGCAGGATACGAGCTTCCTGACCGTCCGGCGCGAGAACTACGCGATCTGCCTGCATCGCGAGGAGGGGACCTACCCCGTCCGCACCCATGCGCTTCAAACCGGCGACCAGCATCCGCTCGGCGTCGGTGCGGGCTCGCTCGCGATGCTGGCGGCGCTGCCCGATGACGATGTGGACCGGGTGATCGCCGCGAACGAGGCCGCGTTGCTGGCGCGTTATCCGGGCTTTGCGCCGGAGGCTTTGCGGGTCGATATCGCGGCGACGCGCGAGCGCGGCTTTTCGCTCAATCCCGGCCGGCTGGTCGCCAGCTCATGGGGCATCGGGCGGGCTTTCCGCTATCCGGACGGGCGGGTCGCGGGGGCGCTTTCCATCGCGGCGATCGACAGCCGGATGACCGCTGCTCGGCAGGCGGAGGTTGCGGTGCCATTGGCGCGCGAGGCCGAGCGGCTGGAAGCGCTGCTCAAGCAGATGTTCTTATCCAAAGGGGCTGCGCGGCCGATCGTGCCTGCCGCCCCGCGACCCATCGAGACAGGGAGAGCCGCAAAATGAGCTCTGCAAAGCCAGCCCCGACCGGGGGCGTCGTGCCGATGACACGGCGCGTGATGAACCTCGCCCATATCGCGACGCAGAACGCGCGGCGCCTGCCCGCGCATCCCGCCTTCATTTGGGGCGAGAAGACGCTCGACTGGGCCGAGATCGATGCGCAGGTTTCGGCGCTGGCCGCAGGCTTGAAGGCGCGCGGCATCGGCAAGGGCGACCGCCTGCTCGTCCATTCCAAGAACTGCGACGCGATGTTCGTCTCGATGTTCGCGACCTTCCGGCTCGGCGCCGTCTGGGTGCCCACCAATTTCCGCCTGCTGCCCGATGAAGTCGCCTATCTCGCCACGGCCTCCGGCGCCAAGGGCTTCCTCTGCCATGGCGATTTCCCGGAGCATGCGGCCGCCGTCGCTGCCGCAAGCTCGGCGCCGGAATTCATCTGGCGCATCGGGGCGGGGGCGTTCGGCGAGGACGAGGTCGGTGCGGTGATCCAACGCCATCGCGGCGAAAAGGTCGAGAACGCCGCGGTCGAGCATGACGATCCCTGCTGGTTCTTCTTCACCTCCGGCACGACCGGGCGCTCCAAGGCCGCGGTGCTGACCCATGGCCAGATGGGCTTCGTCATCACCAACCATCTCTGCGACCTCGTGCCGGGCTCGACCGAAAAGGACGCCTCGTTGGTCGTGGCGCCGCTTTCGCATGGCGCGGGCGTGCACCAGCTCATGATCTCGGCGCGCGGCGCGACCTCGATCCTGCTGCCGACCGAGCGCTTCGATATCGACGAGGCCTATCGGCTGATCGCGAAGCATCGCGTCAGCAACATCTTCACAGTGCCGACGATCCTGAAGATGCTGGTCGAGCATCCGGCCGTCGACAGCCATGATCATTCCAGCCTGCGCTACGTCATCTATGCGGGCGCGCCGATGTATCGCGAGGACCAGAAGGCGGCGCTGAAAAAGCTCGGCAAGGTGATCGTGCAGTATTTCGGGCTGGGCGAGGTCACCGGAAACATCACCGTGCTGCCGCCGGCCCTGCACGAGGCCGAGGATGGGCCGAACGCGCGCATCGGAACCTGCGGCTTCGAGCGCACGGGCATGCAGGTGCAGATCCAGGATGATGAGGGGAAAGAGGTCGAGCCCGGCGTTCAGGGCGAGATTTGCGTGATCGGGCCGGCTGTCTTCGCCGGCTATTACGACAACCCGGAAGCCAATGCGAAGTCGTTCCGCAACGGCTGGTTCCGCACCGGCGACCTTGGCCATATGGACGAACAGGGTTTCGTCTACATCACCGGCCGGGCCTCGGACATGTACATCTCCGGCGGCTCGAACATTTATCCGCGCGAGATCGAGGAGAAGATCCTGACCCATCCGGCGATCGCGGAGGTCGCCGTGCTCGGCGTGCCCGATCCGGTCTGGGGCGAGATCGGCATAGCGGTCTGCGTCAACCGGCCCGGACAGAACGCGACGGAAGCCGAGATCGCCGATTTCCTCGGGCCGAAGATCGCTCGCTACAAGATGCCGAAGCGCTTCCTGTTCTGGGAGGCCCTGCCGAAATCGGGTTACGGCAAGGTGCCCAAGCGCCTCGTCAAGGACGAGCTGGAGAAGCGCGGCGAGCTCGATTTCCTGAAGGGGAAGGCGTCGTGAGGCGCATCCAGCAGCCCGGCATCGGCACTCCGGAGCGCATCCAGTCGGTAGAATGCGGCGGGCGGGCGTTTTCGCTGAGGCTGCCGGCTGGGGTGCCTTTGCTGGAGGCCGTGAGGAGCGGTTTCGCGGCCGAGGGATTTGCTTCGGGCGTGGTGAAACTCGACGGGCTTAAACTCGCGCCCTTCGCCTATGTGATGCCGGCGCTGTCGAAGACGCCAGAGCATGCCGCCTTCTACAGCGAGACGTTCCGGCCGAAGGGCGAGGCGCGCATCGAGGTCGGCGCGATGACCTTCGGCCAGCGTGATGGAGCACCGTTCTTCCATGCCCATGCCTTGTGGGTCGAGGGCGATGGCAAGCGCACAGGCGGACATATCCTGCCGGACGAGACGGCAATCGCCGAGACGATCACGGTGGAGGCGATCGGACTTGATGGCGCGGTCTTTGCAGCCGAGCCGGATAGCGAGACGCATTTCAAGCTGTTCGGGCCGGTGGTGGCTGCGCCCGGTGGCGCCGGGCAAGGGCGCTTCTTCGCGCTGCGCGTGAAGCCGAATGTCGATTTCTGCGGCGCCCTGGAAGCGTTCTGCGCTGAGCGCGGCATCCGCGAGGCGGTGATCCATGGCGGTGTCGGCTCGACCATCGGGGCGCGTTTCGTTGATGGCGGCGTTGTCGAGAACTTCGCGACGGAGGTTGCGATCACGGGAGGGCGGGTCGTGCGCGGCGCCGACGGATTCGAAGCGGCGATCGATGTCGCGCTGGTCGACTATAGCGGTGCGCTGGCCGGCGGGCGGTTGAAACGCGGCGACAATCCCGTGCTGATGACCTTCGAGCTGGTGCTGGAGGCGGTCTGACGTTGCGAGGCGTTAGCCGCCTCGCTGCTTCGCGATCTCCCTGTTGCGCAGGTCCTTGCGCATGATCTTGCCCGTCGCGGTCAGCGGCAGCTCCGTCACGAACTCGACCTCGCGCGGGTACTGGTAGGCTGCCAGACGGTCGCGCACGAAGGCCTGGATTTCTGTCGCCAGCTCCGCCGTCGGGGTGACGTCCGGCTTCGGCAGCACGAAGGCCTTGACGATCTCGGTGCGGACGGGATCGGGCACGCCGACGACCGCGACCATCAGCACGGACGGATGGCGGATGATGCAGTCCTCGATATCGCCCGGCCCGATGCGGTAGGAGCCTGACGAGATGATGTCGTCGTCGCGGCCCTGGAACCAGAAATAGCCCTCCTCGTCGCGCGCGCCGCTGTCGCCGGTGACGAGCCAGTCGCCGATGAACTTTGCCGCGGTGGCCTCGGGCTGGTTCCAGTATTCCAGCATCATCACGGGATCGGGCCGGGCCACTGCGATCAGCCCCTGCTCGCCATCAGGCAGTTCCTGGCCTTCAGGCGAGATCACCGCGACGCGGTGGCCCGGTACGGCGCGGCCCATCGAACCGGGCTTCACGGGATAGAGGCTCGCGCAGTTCGAGACGAGCAGGTTCGCCTCGGTCTGGCCGTAGAACTCGTTGACCGGGAAGCCGAAGGTTTCGCGGCTCCAGTCGAGCATGTCGGCGCCGAGCGTCTCGCCGCCGGTGCCGATCGAGCGCATGGCGTAACCGAAGCGCCTGGGATCGCGCACCTGCCGCATCAGCTTGAGCGCCGTCGGCGGCAGGAAGGCGTTGCGGACCTTGTGCCGCGCCATCAATGCGAAGGCGGCCTCGGGATCGAACTTGCGGGCGCGGGAGGCCAGCACCGGCACGCCGCAATAGAGGCTGGGCAGGAGCACGTCGAGCAGGCCGCCGATCCAGGCCCAGTCGGCCGGGGTCCAGAACAGGTCGTTCACCTGCGGGAAGAACTCCTGCGGCAACTGCACGCCGGGCAGATGCCCGAGCAGGACGCGGTGAGCATGCAGCGCGCCCTTGGGCTTACCCGTCGTGCCGGAGGTGTAGATGATCACGGCCGGGTCGTCAGCGCGCGTGTCGACGGCAGTGAAGCGGTCGGAGGCCTTCGCCATTTCCGCCTCGAAATCGAGATGGCCGGAGCCGCCGACGACGAAGATCTTGCGCAGGTTCGGCAGGGCGTCGCGGATCGCCTCGACCTTGCCGATATTCTCGGCATCGGTGACCAGAACGCTGGCGCCGCTATGGCCGAGGCGGTGCTCCAGAGCCTCGGGGCCGAACAGGATGAAGAGAGGCAGCGCGATGGCGCCGAGCTTGTAGGCGCCGAGATGGGCGATCGCGGTCTGCGGCGATTGCGGCAGCAGGATGCCGACGCGCTCGCCCGGGCCGATGCCGTGATGGGCGAGGAGGTTGGCGAAGCGATTCGAGGCGCGCGACAGTTCATCGAAGGAGAGCGTTGCGACCTTGCCTCCGTCCTCCTCGAAGATCAGCGCCGGCTTGCCGCTGCCGTCGGCATGGGCGTCCGAGCAGGCCGTGCCGATATTGAAGCGTTCCGGGATGCGCCAGGTGAAGGCGTCCACGGTTCCGCGATAGGTCGCGCGGCGTTCGAGCATGATCGGCTCCGGTCTTCGCATGCGTTTGCGCCGATCCTGCCCAGCCGGCCTGTGGGCTGACAAGCCCGAGCGGAGCAGCTTACGGTCTGCGTAAAATTGCGGAACGAGAGGAAACGCCGTGACCAAGCCGATCTGGGTGGAGGCCGCGATCAACGGCCCATGGGGCAAGGAGCGCCAGCCCGGCATTCCGATCAGCATTCCCGATATCGTCGCGGATGGCATCGCTGCGGTCGAGGCGGGCGCCGCGATCGTGCATCTGCATGTCTACGACATGGCGACCGGCCGGCAGCGCGACGACTGGGAGCTCTATGCGCAGGCGATCGAGGGCATCCGGGCCAGGGTCGATGCCATCGTCTATCCGACTATCCCGATCCTGGGCTCGGGCTATGCCGGCGACATGATCGGGTCGGGCCGCTACACCCATCTCGAAGAGCTGGCCAAGCGCGGCCTTGCCGAATGGGGCGTGCTCGATCCCGGCTCCTGCAATTGGACGACCTTCGCGGGCATTCCGCAGGGCGAGGCCGGCTTCATCTACCAGAATCCCGGAGAGCATATCCGCGAGGGGATGGAGGTGGCCGAGCGCCACAAGGTCCATCCGAGCTATGCGATCTACGAGCCCGGCTTCACGCGCCTCGGCGCGGCTTTGGCCAAGGCCTATCCGGGCATGCCGATGCCGATCTACCGGCTGATGTTCTCGGAGGCCTTCGCCTGGGGCTTCCCGCCGCGCGAATGGGCGCTGGAGGCCCATCTCAGGCTGCTCGCCGAGGATGCGCCTGAGGCGCCGGTGATGATCGCCGGGCTCGGCGTCGATCTCCGCGACCTGATCGGCCCGGCGGTGGCGCGGGGCGTCCATGTCCGCGGCGGGCTGGAGGATGCGCCCTTCGGCTGCGAGAAGACCAATCGTGAATTGATCGCGGACACCGTCCGCCTGGTCGAGGCGGCGGGTGGAAAGCCTGTCAGTGCGGCCGAGGTGCGGGACTGGCTGGCGCGACAGGCCAAGGGAGAGGCGCTGTGAGCGTGCGCGACCAATTGCTCGAACGGTTCCTGCGCTATGTCGCGGTCGAGAGCCAGAGCGACATGAAGGCGACGAGCCTGCCGAGCACGCCGGGGCAGCAGGTTCTGGCGGAACTGCTCGCGGACGAATTGCGTGCGCTCGGGCTGGAGAATGTCGTCATCGACGACCGCGCCACGGTGACGGCGCTGAAGCGCGGCACCAGGCCCGGCGCGCCGCGCATCGGCTTCATCGCCCATGTCGATACGGTCGATGTCGGCCTGTCGCCGGTGGTCAAGGCGCAGGTGCTGCGCTTCGCTGGTGAGGATCTCTGCCTCAATGCGGAGAAGGACATCTGGCTGCGCGTCGCCGAGCACCCGGAGATCGCCCCCTACAAGGGCAGCGAGATCGTCTTCAGCGACGGCACCAGCGTGCTCGGCGCCGACAACAAGGCTGCGGTCGCGATCGTCATGACGCTGCTGGCGGAACTGCGTCCCGAGGACCAGCATGGCGACATCCTCGTCGCCTTCGTGCCGGACGAGGAGATCGGCCTGCGTGGCGCCAAGGCACTCGACCTTGCCCGGTTCGACTGCGATTTCGCCTATACGATCGACAGTTGCGAGGTCGGCGAGGTCGTCTGGGAGAATTTCAACGCCGCCATGGCCGAGATCGTCTTCACCGGCGTCACCGCCCATCCGATGTCGGCCAAGGGTGTGCTGGTGAACCCGCTGATGATGGCGCAGGACTTCATGGCAGCCTTCGACCGGGCGCAGACGCCGGAGCATACCGAGGGCCGCGAGGGCTATACGTGGTTCCTCGAACTCGTTGCCACGCCGGCTGAGGCGGTGCTGCGGGCCAATATCCGCGATTTCGACAAGGCGTCCTTCGCGGCGCGCAAGCGCCGGATCGGCGAGGTCGCGGCGGAGATCGCCAAGCGCTATCCAACCGGGCGCGTCACCTCGGAGGTGACGGATGTCTACGGCAATATCGCAGACAGCCTGGGCGAGGACCGGCGCTCGGTTGACCTGCTGATGGCGGCGCTGACCGAATTGCAGATCGCGCCGAAACTCATTCCGATGCGCGGTGGCACGGATGGCGCTGCGCTCTCGGCGCGCGGGCTGCCGACGCCGAATTTCTTCACCGGCGCGCATAATTTCCACTCGCGCTTCGAGTTCCTGCCGCTGTCGGCCTTCGAGACCTCCTATGAGGTGGCGCGCCGCATCTGCCTGCTGGCGGGGCAGAACGCCTAGCGCGGCTTGTCGCATTGGCGCACGGCCTGCCGGCGCCTACATGAGGTGGGCAGGAACAGCGAAAGCACGATCCGCATGTCCGAACGCGACGCCGAAGCCAACCGATTCTCCGCCCGCGCGGCGCGCTATGCCCGCGTCGGCGCCAATGTCGGCGGGGTGGCGGCCCGGATCGCGGGTGCCCGGCTTTTCGGCGTCGAGGGGCGCGATGCCACCAATGCAGAGGCGCTGGCCAAGGCGCTGGGCGGACTGAAGGGGCCGATCATGAAGGTGGCGCAGCTCGTCGCCACCATTCCCGACGTCGTGCCGCCGGAATACGCCGCCGAATTGCAGAAGCTGCAATCGCAGGCGCCGCCGATGGGCGCGGCCTTCGTCAAGCGGCGAATGATGGCGGAGCTCGGCGCCAGCTGGCGCGAGCGCTTCGGCGAATTCGACCTCAAGCCGGCAGCGGCGGCCTCGCTGGGGCAGGTGCATCGCGCGACGACGCTGGATGGCGCGGTGCTCGCCTGCAAGCTGCAATATCCCGACATGGAATCGGCGGTGGAGGCCGATATCGTGCAGCTCGAGGTGCTGTTCTCGCTGCACCGGCGCATGGGGGCGGTGATCGACACCACCGAGATCGCCAAGGAGATCGGCGCCCGGGTCCGCGAGGAACTCGACTATAAGCGCGAGGCGAAGCATGCCGCGCTCTATCAGGCGATCCTGTCGGATACGCCGGAGGTGCGCGTGCCGGCGCTGGAGCCGGCGCTGTCGACCCGGCGGCTTCTGACGATGCACTGGCTGGAGGGGAGCCCGATCCTCTCGCACAAGCAGGACGGGCAGGTCGTGCGCGACCGGATCTCGACGGCGATGTTCAAGGCGTGGTGGCGCCCGTTCAGCCATCACGGCGTCATCCATGGCGACCCGCATCTCGGCAACTACACGGTGTTCTCGGAGGATGGCGAGCCGGAGGGCATCAACCTGCTCGACTATGGCTGCATCCGCATCTTCCCTGAGAGCTTCGTCGGCGGCGTGGTCGATCTCTACAAGGGCCTGCGCGACGGCGAGGAGGCTCGTGTTGTCCATGCCTATGAGACCTGGGGCTTCAAGGGCCTGACCAAGGACCTGGTCGATACCCTGAACATCTGGGCACGCTTCATCTACGGACCGCTCCTGGAGGACCGGGTCAGGCGCATCGCCGAGGATGTCAGCCCGGCCGAATATGGCCGCAAGCAGGCCTTCCAGGTGCATCAGGCGCTGAAGGCGCGCGGACCGGTGACGGTGCCGCGCGAGTTCGTCTTCATGGACCGCGCCGCGATCGGGCTCGGCGGCGTCTTCCTGCATCTCGACGCCGAACTGAACTTCCATCGGCTGTTCGAGGCGGAGATCGAGGGATTCTCGGTCGAGCGCGTCGCCGAGCGGCAGAATGCGGCGTTGGTCGCGGCAGGGCTTTCGGCGCCTCGTTCCTAAGCAGGGCGATGTCAGTAGGCGAGGCTTAGTCGCCTCCGCCCCCGCCACCATCGCCGCCTGCATCGAGCCAGCCGAACCCTCCGCCGTTGCCGTCGCAGCGGCGTCGGTTCCATGCGGCAATATCCTCGTCGTCGCGTTTCGCCTGTTCACGCGCCTCGGCAAACCAGCGCTTGGCCTTCTCGCGCAGGGCAGGGTCGAGGTCCAGAAGGCGCTCCTTCGCCGGCTGCCCGGCCCGATCGTCCACCAGCGTCTCCTTTCGGTGATCCAAGCACAGGCGAATCCGCCGAGCGGGGCCCCGCGTTGGCTTCGGCTGGCGTTAATCACTTCAAATATTGCAGCGGCGAGAGAATTTCCTTCTATTTAAATCGATTGAATTGCCTCGTCGTCGCCGCTAGAGAGGAAGAATGCGGTGTGGTCGCGCCACGCTTCACGGTTGCAACGCGCAGCCGCGTTGCCCGTGCGTCGCGGGTGCGCTACAGGCTTAGAGAGACTGTGTCTTTTTCAGGATCGAGACCATGGCCGACCACGCCCATCACGCCGACGCTCCCGCGATGGACTACCCCGAGCATGAGCGGACCTATACCGGGTTCATTCATTTCGCCGAGGTCGGAACGGTCGCCTGCCTTGCCATCGTCGCGGCGCTCGCCGTCGGTGGCACGAAGCATGCTTGGGGCACGGCGCTGATCGGCACGCTGCTCACCGTCCTCGGGACAGGCGTCGGTATCGCCGCTCCCTCGATCGGCTGGCGTGCGCCGCTCGTCGCGCTCGTCTTGATGCTGCTCGCGCTGCTCCTGCTCTGACACTCTCCCCATAACGCCGGAAAGGCCTGCCCCCGCCATGCGCATTGCTGTCCCAGCCGAAACGCAAGGGGCGGAAACCCGCGTCGCAGCGACGCCGGAGACCGTCCGCAAGTTCAAGGGCCTCGGTGCCGAGGTCGTGGTCGAGACGGGGGCGGGCAAAGCCTCCGGCATCCTCGATGCGGAATATGAGGCGGCAGGGGCAACGGTCGCGAAAACGGCGGCGGACGCGCTCGCCGGCGCGGCGATCGTGCTGAAGGTGCGCCGTCCGTCCGAGGGTGAGATCGCCGGCCTGCCGGCCGGCGCGCTCGTCATCGCGACGATGGACCCTTACGGCAACGAGGCTCAGGTCCAGGCGCTGGCCAAAGCCAATGTCGCTGCCTTCGCCATGGAGTTCATGCCGCGCATCACCCGTGCTCAGGTGATGGACGTGCTGTCCTCGCAGGCCAATCTCGCCGGCTATCGCGCCATGATCGACGGCGCCGCCGAATACGGCCGGGCGCTGCCGATGATGATGACGGCGGCGGGCACGGTGCCGGCCGCGAAGATCTTCATCATGGGCGTCGGCGTCGCCGGCCTGCAGGCGATCGCCACCGCGCGCCGCCTCGGCGCCATCGTGACCGCGACCGACGTGCGCCCCGCCACCAAGGAGCAGGTCGAATCGCTTGGCGCCAAGTTCCTCGCTGTCGAGGACGAGGAGTTCAAGCAGGCGCAGACCGCCGGCGGCTACGCCAAGGAGATGTCCAAGGAATACCAGGCGAAGCAGGCCGAGCTGACGGCCAGCCACATCGCCAAGCAGGACATCGTCATCACCACCGCGCTGATCCCGGGCCGCCCGGCGCCCAAGCTGATCTCGGCGGCGATGGTCGCGAGCATGAAGCCCGGTTCCGTGATCGTCGACCTCGCGGTCGAGCGCGGCGGCAATTGCGAGCTGGCCAAGGCGGGCGAGGTCGTGACGACGGATAACGGCGTCAAGATTGTCGGCCATCTCAATGTGCCGGGGCGCCTGCCTGCGACCTCGTCGGCACTCTACGCCAAGAACCTCCTCGCCTTTGTCGAGACGCTGATCGACAAGGCCGAGAAAAAGCTCGCGGTGAACTGGGACGACGAGCTGGTCAAGGCGACCGCCCTGACGAAGGACGGCGCCGTCATCCACCCGAATTTCGCGCCGAAGGCCTGAGCGTAAGGAATTCCGACCATGGCAACTCCCTCCACCGAACAGGCTCTCGAACAGGCCCGCAATGCGGCTGCGCTCGCCAAACAGGCAGCCGAGCTGGCCGAGCGATATGCCGACCAGGCCGCGGCCGCGGCCAGCATCGCGACCGGCGGCGTCGACCCGACGGTCTTCCGCCTCGCGATCTTCGTGCTCGCCGTCTTCGTCGGCTACTACGTCGTCTGGTCGGTGACGCCGGCGCTGCACACGCCGCTGATGTCGGTCACCAACGCCATCTCCTCGGTCATCGTCGTCGGCGCCCTGCTGGCGGTCGGCGTCGAGGCGCTACCCGCGCTCGGTGATGGGCCGATCTGGGCCAAGGTCTTCGGTTTCCTCGCGCTGATCCTCGCCTCGGTGAACATCTTCGGCGGCTTCCTCGTCACAGAGCGCATGCTCGCGATGTACAAGAAGAAGGGCTGATCGCCATGGCCGCGAACCTCTCAGCCCTGCTCTACGTCGTCTCCGGCGTCCTCTTCATCATGGCCCTGCGCGGCCTGTCGCATCCGACGACCTCGCGACAGGGCAACCGCTACGGCATGATCGGCATGGCGATCGCCATCGTCACGACCGTGGTGTTCTTTCCGCCGTCCGGATTCTCCGGCTGGCTGCTCGTGCTTCTCGGCATCGCGATCGGCGGCGGCATCGGCGCCGTGATGGCCAAGCGCGTGCAGATGACGCAGATGCCGCAGCTCGTCGCCTTCTTCCACTCGCTGGTCGGCCTCGCCGCCGTGCTGGTGGCGGCTGCCGCGCTTTATGCGCCGGAGGCCTTCAATATCGGCCGCGTCGGCTCGATCAAGGGCGCGAGCCTGTTCGAGATGGCGCTCGGCGTCGCCATCGGCGCGATCACCTTCACCGGCTCGATCATCGCCTTCCTCAAGCTCGACGGGCGCATGAGCGGCAAGCCGATCATGCTGCCGCAGCGCCACGGCATCAATATCGGGCTCGGCATCGCGCTCGTCGTGCTGCTCGCGATCTTCATCAAGAGCGAGAGCCACACCGTCTTCTGGCTGATCGTCGCGGTTTCGCTGGTGCTCGGCGTGCTGCTGATCATCCCCATCGGCGGTGCCGACATGCCGGTCGTCGTCTCGATGCTGAACTCCTATTCCGGCTGGGCTGCCGCCGGCATCGGCTTCACGCTCGGCAACATGGCGCTGATCATCACCGGCGCGCTGGTCGGCTCGTCGGGCGCGATCCTGTCCTACATCATGTGCAAGGCGATGAACCGGAGCTTCATCTCCGTCATCCTCGGCGGCTTCGGCGGCGATGACGCCGCAGCCGGCGCGGGCGGCGCGGTCGAGGCGCGCCCGGTCAAGCAGGGCTCGTCGGACGATGCAGCCTACATCATGAAGAACGCCGGCAAGGTCATCATCGTGCCGGGTTACGGCATGGCGGTGGCGCAGGCGCAGCACACGCTGCGCGAGATGGCGGACCTGCTCAAGAAGGAAGGCGTCGAGGTCAAGTACGCCATCCATCCGGTCGCAGGCCGCATGCCGGGCCATATGAACGTGCTGCTGGCCGAAGCCAACGTGCCCTATGACGAGGTCTTCGAGCTTGAGGACATCAACTCGGAATTCGGCCAGGCCGACGTCGCCTTCGTCATCGGCGCCAACGACGTCACCAACCCGGCCGCCAAGACCGACAAGTCCTCGCCGATCTACGGCATGCCGATCCTCGACGTCGAGAAGGCCAAGACCGTGCTCTTCATCAAGCGCGGCATGGCGGCGGGCTATGCCGGCGTCGAGAACGAGCTGTTCTTCCGTCCCAACACGATGATGCTCTTCGGTGACGCCAAGAAGGTCACCGACGAGATCGTCAAGGCGATGGCCCACTGAGCGGGCACCGCCCCGTCATCGGATTGCTGCAAAGGGCCGGCTTGATCGCCGGCCCTTTCGTTTTCGGAACCCGTGCCGCACGATGATCATGCGTTTGCTGAAACCGGTGCTGCTGCTGGGCCTCACGGCCTATCTGGCGGTGCTCGGCACGCTCTACATGCGCCAGCGCGAGCTCGTGTTCCCGCGCGACCCGGCGAAGGCCGAGATAGCCTTGGCTGGGCTGCCGGCTGCCGAGGAGGTGAGCGTTGCCACCGCCGACGGCGAGCGGCTCGTCGCTTGGGTGGTGCCGCCGCGCGCGGGCAAGCCAGTCCTGCTCTATTTTCACGGCAATTCCGGCAATCTCGGGCGGGCCGGGCGGATCGAGCGCTTTCGCGGGCTCACGGAGGACGGCACGGGGCTCTTCGCCGTCAGTTATCGCGGCTATGGCGGCTCCTCGGGGACGCCGAGCGAGGAGGGGCTGTTGCAGGATGCGCGTGCGGCCTATGAGGTTGCGGCCGCGCGCTTCGGGGTCGGCAACCTGATCGGCTACGGCGAGTCGCTGGGCACCGGCGTCGTCCTGAAGCTGGCGGCCGAAGTCCCGTTGCAGGCGGTGGTGCTGGAGGCGCCTTACCGGTCGACGCTGTCGGTGGCGCAAGGGACCTATCCCTACCTGCCGCTCAGTCTGCTGATGAAGGACCAGTTCCGCTCGGACGCGGTCATCGGCCGGGTCAAGGCGCCGCTGCTGGTGCTGCATGGCGAGCGCGACCAGGTCATTCCCTTTGCCGAGGGGCAGCAGCTCTATGAACTCGCGAACGCGCCCAAGCGCTTCCTGCGCTTTCCGGCGGGACGGCATTCGGACCTGCCGCGATACGGGTCGCTCGGGGAGATCCGGCGTTTTCTGGCACAGGCCGCGTCGGGTAGCCTCGCCGGAGCGGAGAGCCGCGCGATCGGAGAGGTGGCAGGCGCGGATCCCTGACGCCGCGCCCGATCTTTGTCAGCTGCGGAAGAAGCCGCCGACGCCACCGCCGCCGAGCCGCGAGGAACCGGCGCGTGCCTGGGCATTGTTGCCGTCGATCGCCAGCGCGCGCTGGTAGGCCTCGGAGGCCTCGGCCTTCTTGCCGAGCTTCTCGAAGGCGAAGCCACGACCCGCCCAGGCATCGGCATTGCGGTTGTCGACATTGAGGGCTGCGGTGAAGTCCTCCTGCGCGGCATCGTATTTGCCGAGGACGTTCAGGCTCTGCCCGCGCGCGATATAGGGCGGGGCGGTGTAGGGATTGCGGTCGATCACCGAGTCGAAATCGGTGACGGCATGCTGGTGCTGGCCTTCCTTCTGGTAGACGAGGCCGCGGGCATGGAAGGCTTCCGCCGATTCGGGGTTGAGCCGGATCGCGGTATTGAGGTCGCCCAGCGCCTGCTGGCTATTGCCCTGCTGACGCAGCAGGTTGGCGCGCGCGATATAGGCCGGCGCATAGTTCGGGTTGGCCGTGGTGGCGCGGTTGAAATCCGCCAATGCCGAATCGGCCCGCCCGCTCTGGCGCAGCGCCAGGCCGCGATTCGTGTAGGCGGAGGCGAGGTTCGGGTCGATCTGGATCGCCTTGGTGAAATCCGAGATCGCATCCGAGAAGCGGCCGACGCGGGCATAGGCCGCGCCGCGCGTGTTGTAGGCGCCGGGGTCGTTCGGATTGCGCGAGATGACCTCGCTGAGCGAGCCGATATTGACGCTGGCATCGGCGCTGTCGCGGGTATCGAGCTCGGCGACGGCGGGCTGGGAGCCGAGATTGGAGACCGTGTCGCACCCTGCGAGCGCCAGCGCCATGCCGGCTGCGGCGAACCAGTTACTGCCTCGGATCATGCTCTGCCTCATCGGTTTCGTGCTTCGCCTGCCGCGATGCCCCGATTTCCGGAACTGCCCGGCCTTGCGGCCGTCGCGGCGTGATCGCGCTCCCAACCGACAGCGCCGTGCCGGAGAAAACGCCCGAAACCCGCCAAAACTTGGTTAACGTCGCTGAAAAGACAACGCGCCCGGAGCGGACTCCAGGCGCGAAACGCTATCGGCCCTGTCCTGGCGGCCCGTTGGGGCCGCCCGAAAGGTCTCAGGGGCGCTTGGGCTTCACCGGCGCGGGCAGGAGGCCTTCGCGCTGGAGCTTCTTGCGCTGGAGCTTGCGGGCGCGGCGCACGGCCTCGGCCGACTCGCGCGCCTTCTTCTCGGAGGGCTTCTCGTAATGGCCACGAAGCTTCATCTCACGGAAGATGCCCTCACGCTGCATCTTCTTCTTGAGGGCGCGGAGCGCCTGATCGACATTGTTGTCGCGAACGAGAACCTGCACGTGAAACGTCCGTCCTTAGCGGGTTGATCCAGAAATGGGGCCGGCGGTAAGGCATAGCCCACCGCGCGAAGATGGGTGCGGATAGCAGAATTCATTTCGCCTGTCCACGCCGCGATCCCTTGAAAATGCGGGGCCGCATGCAGTTCGGACATGGATACGGGCTGGACGCTCAAATGCGCTCGTCCGTGACCCGGGTGACGTGGCCCATCTTGCGGCCCGGGCGGGCGTCGCGCTTGCCGTAGAGATGCAGATGCGCGCCCGGCTCGGCCAGCAATTCGCGCCAGCGCAGCGCGCTCGCGCCGATCAGGTTCTCCATCTCGACGCGTCCACGCCGGGCGGTGGAGCCGAGCGGGAAGCCGCAGACGGCACGGACATGCTGGTGGAACTGCGAGGTGTCGGCACCCTCGCTGGTCCAGTGTCCGGAATTATGGACGCGCGGGGCGATCTCGTTGACGACGACGCGTTCGACGAGGTCGCCCTCGGCCTCCAGCACGAACAGCTCCACCGTGAAGACGCCGACATAGCCGAGCGCCTCGCCGATGCGACGGGCGGCCTCGATCGCCTGCAGCGATGCGCCCTCCGAGAGATTCGCGGGGATGCGGGTATAGGCGAGGATATGGTCGCGATGTTCGTTCTCGCAGACGTCGAACGCGGCGAAGGAGCCGTCGAGCCCGCGCGCGGCGACGACCGAGACCTCGCGCACGAAGGAGACGAAGCCTTCGAGGATCGCCGGAAAGCGCCCGATCGCCTCATGCGCCTCGGCGAGGTCGCTGCCCGGCGCGATCTTGACCTGGCCCTTGCCGTCGTAGCCGAAACGGCGGGTCTTCAGAACCGAGGGGCGGCCGAGCTCGGCGGCGGCCGTTTCGAGATCGGCCAGCGTGTCGACTGCGCGGAACGGCGCGACGGCGAGGCCGAGTTCGGAGACGAAGCGCTTCTCGCTGAGCCGGTCCTGGGTCACCGCCAGGGCGCGGGCGCCGGGATGGAGCGGCACGCGCGCAGCGAGGAAGGAAGCGGTCGCAGCCGGGACGTTCTCGAACTCGTAGGTCACGACGTCGACAGCATCGGCAAAGCGGGCGAGCGCCTCCTCGTCCTCGTATTCCGCGACGGTGTGACGTGCCGAAACGTCGAAGGCCGGGCTGTCGGTCTCGGGCGCGAAGATATGGCAGCGAATGCCGAGATCGGCGGCTGCGAGCGCCATCATCCGGGCGAGCTGGCCGCCGCCGAGGATGCCGAGCATGGCGCCGGGGGCGAGGCCGGTGGGAACAGGCGCGCTCATGCCTCGTCCCTGTTGGGGCGCTCGGCGATACCGGCGCTCTGGCGGGCGCGATAGGCGTCGAGTCGCTCGGCGAGGGCGCTGTCCGAGAGGGCAAGCACCGCGGCGGCGAGGAGGGCGGCGTTGACGGCGCCGGCGCGGCCGATGGCCAGCGTACCGACCGGGATGCCCGCCGGCATCTGCACGATCGAGAGCAGGCTGTCCTGACCCGAAAGGGCCTTGGATTCGACGGGGACGCCGAAGACCGGCAGCGGAGTCAGCGAGGCCGTCATGCCGGGCAGGTGCGCCGCGCCGCCGGCGCCGGCGATGACCACCTTGAAGCCCTCGGCCTTGGCGCCCTTGGCGAAGTCGAACAGCCGGTCCGGCGTGCGGTGGGCCGAAACGATGCGCGCATCATAGGGGATCGCGAGGGCGTCGAGCGCCTCGGCCGCATGACGCATCGTCGCCCAGTCGGACTGGCTGCCCATGATGATGGCGACGGGGGTGCTGCTGGCTGCCATGGAATGCGCTCGGGCTCGGCTCCGGAAGCGCGCGATCTAGACCGGTAGACGCCGGGTAAGCAAGGGCGAATCGGCTTGAGGCAGCTGGAAAACGCCGCGTCAGGCGATGATGTCGGGCGTCAGCGCGTCCTCGATCTGGGAGATGCGGTCCTTGAGGTAGAGCTTGCGCTTCTTCAGGCGCTGGACCTGGACCTGATTGATCGAGCCCACGCGCTCCAGCGCATCGATGGCGCTGTCGAGATCGCGATGCTCCTCGCGCAGCCGCGCGAGTTCGGAGGTGAAGGTCTCGACCTCTTCCGGGCTGAGCTCGAATCCCATGGGCATCTCATCATCGCCTTGATCGGGGGCGACTATGCGCGTGCCGCCCTGCGTCCCGCAAGTGCGGGTGGGGCAGCTGAAGGCATAGGGAAGCCATCTATTCACGGCTTTCCGGAAACGGACCGGTCACGATCACAGAATCTCATGAATGCCGTGTGACGGCGCAGGGAAGACGTGAAGCCGGCTCTATGCCAGATTGGGACGTCAACCGCTCATCAGGAGGATCCAGATGTCGTTGCAGACCCGTCTTGCGGAACTCGAGCGCAAGCACCGTCAACTCGAGGACGCTATCGCCCAGGCTGTGGCGAGCCCGTCCTCCAGTGACCTCAGCCTCGCAGAGCTGAAGCGGAAGAAGTTGCAACTGAAGGATGAGATCGAACGCGTACGGATGACCATGCCGGAGCGAACCTTGCATTGAGCCGGCGGGCCGAATGGCCCGTTGAATGCGATGAAGATGCGGATGAACCGGCCCGAAAGGGCCGGTTTTTCGTTGGCGGCAGGCCGGGGCGGGCGCCGTCAACGGAATGACACAAATCGGCGGGAACTTCTTTGGCGATGACCCGTTGAAGCCGGGCGCGCATCGCGAGGGGAGGCAGCCATGGGCATCGTCTGGACCATCATCATCGGTTTCGTCGCCGGGGTCATCGCCAAGTTCATCATGCCCGGTTCGAACGAGCCCGCCGGCTTCGTGCTGACGACGATCCTCGGCATCATCGGTGCCTTCGTCGCGACCTATCTCGGCCAGTCGCTCGGCTGGTATGCGCCGGGGCAGGGCGCCGGGCTGATCGGCGCGGTCGTCGGGGCCATAATCGTGCTGGTGGTCTGGGGCGCGATCAGCGGCCGCAACCGCGCTGTCTGAGTTCGACCTTCCTTTTCCCAAACGGAGTGAGCGCCGTGAGTGACGACAACAGCAGCAGCGGTTTCCCGTCCCTGACCGCCCTTCTCGGGCTCCTCGCCGTCGCCGGCTACCAGAATCGCGACAAGATCGCGGAATGGCTGGGCGGGCGCGGCCAACCCGAGCCGGGACAGGTTCCGGCGCCGCAGCCCGGACAGGCTGGCGCCGCGCCGCAGGGCGATGGCGGCGGACTTCTCGGTGGCCTTGGGGGATTGCTGGGTGCCGGCGGCATCGGCGGCATGCTGAATGGCGGGCTCGGCGAGCTGGCCGACCGGTTCAGGCAGGCCGGGCAGGGCGAGAAGGTCGATTCCTGGGTGCAGAACGGACCGAACCAGGAGGTCGCGCCCAGCGATCTCGAACAGGCGCTCGGCCCGCAGGTGATCGACGCGATCGCGCGCCGCACCGGCCTGTCGCGCGACGAATTGCTGGGGCGGCTGTCGCAGGTGCTGCCGGAGGCGGTCGATCGCTATACGCCGGATGGGCGGCTGGATCGCGCGGGGGTCTGATACCGCAGACGATAGCGCTATCCCGGGCTTCGCTCGGAATGGCGGCTAATTGCGGCTGAAGTCGGTGCTCAGAGCGCCCGCGCCATCTCCCGCAGGCGGAATTTCTGGATCTTGCCGGTCGAGGTCTTCGGCACCTCGGCGAAGACGATCGTGCGCGGGCATTTGAACGAGGCGAGATGCTCGCGGCACCAGGCGATGATCTCGGCCTCGGTCGCGGTCTTGCCCGGCTTCAATTCGATGAAGGCGCAAGGCGTCTCGCCCCATTTCTCGTCGGGGCGTGCGACGACGGCGGCGGCCTGCACGGCCGGATGCTTGTAGAGCGCGTCCTCGACCTCGATGGACGAAATGTTCTCGCCGCCGGAGATGATGATGTCCTTCGAGCGGTCCTTGAGCTGGATATAACCGTCCGGGTAGCGCACGCCGAGATCGCCGGTGTGGAACCAGCCCCCAGCGAAGGCGGCCTCGGTCGATTTCCGGTTGCCGAGATAGCCCTTCATCACGACATTGCCGCGCATCATCACCTCGCCCAGCGTCTGGCCGTCGCGCGGAACGGGCTGCATCGTCTCGGGATCGAGCACGTCGAGCCCTTCGAGCGCGGGATAGCGCACGCCCTGGCGGGCCTTCTTGGCGGCCTGCTCGGCCGGCGAGAGGGCGTTCCAGTCGTCATTCCAGTCGTTGACGACGGAGGGGCCGTAGCACTCGGTCAGCCCGTAGAGATGTGTCACCTCGAAACCGGCCTGCTTCATGCCGGCGAGCACGGCCTCGGGCGGCGGGGCGGCGGCGGTGAAGAAGGAGACTGTCTGCGGGAAGTCGCGGCGCTCTTCGGGCGTCGCGTTGAGGAGCGTCGACATCACGATCGGCGCGCCGCAGAGATGGGTGACGCCATGGTCGGCGAGCGCATCGTACATCGCCTTGGCGCGGACCTGGCGCAGGCAGACATGGGTGCCGGCGACGATCGAGATCGTCCAGGGGAAGCACCAGCCGTTGCAGTGGAACATCGGCAGCGTCCAGAGATAGACGGGGTGCCGGCCCATATTGCCGGTGATGACGTTCGACGTCGCCAGCAGGTTGGCGCCGCGATGGTGATAGACCACGCCCTTGGGATCGCCGGTGGTGCCGGAGGTGTAGTTCAGCGCGATGGCGTCCCATTCGTCCGCTGGCATCAGCCAGTCGAATTCCGGGTCTCCTGAAGCAATGAGCTCCTCGTATTCGACCTCTCCCAGCCGCTCGCCGGGGCCGTCATAGACGGGGTCGTCATAGTCGATGACGATCGGCTTGGCCTTGCAGAGCGCGAGGGCCGCCTTGATCGTCCCGGAGAACTCGCGGTCGGTGATCAGCACCTTGGCGCCGCCATGGTCGAGCGAGAAGGCGATGATCGCGGCGTCGAGCCGGGTGTTCAGCGTGTTGAGGACGGCGCCGGCCATCGGCACCCCGTAATGGCATTCCAGCATGGCCGGCGTGTTCGGCAGCATCGCCGCCACCGTATCGTTCTTGCCGATGCCGTGCTTCGCCAGAGCCGAGGCGAGGCGGCGCGAGCGGGCGTAGAATTCCGCATAGGAGCGGCGCAGCGGGCCGTGGATGATCGCGGTGCGGCCGGGGAAGACCGAGGCCGCGCGCTCCAGGAAGGCGAGCGGCGTCAGCGGCTGGTAGTTCGCCGGGTTGCGGTCGAGATCGGTGTCATAGGCCGAACGGGTCATCGGGAGCCTTCCTCGCAAGCGCCGAAAGCCTTAGCGGCTGGCGCGCTCCCAGGTAATCCATCCCTTTTTCCGATGCGGCGCAATCGCGCGGATGCGGCTCAGCCGAGAAGATGCAGGCCGCGCAGGCCGTCATAGACGAGCTTGGCGCCGACCAACAGCAGCAGCCAGTAGATGATCCCGTAGAAGCGCTCGGGCGGGACACGACGGACCAGCCAGACCCCGGCGAAGGTCGCGGCGACCGCGAAGGGCAGCAGCGCGGCGGAGGCCAGCAGGTTCTGGCCGTTGAGCTGGCCGAGCGCGAGATAGGGGATGAGCTTCACGAGGTTCATCGCGGCGAAGAAGACCGCGCCGGTGCCGACGAAGACGGCGGGCTTCAGCTTCTGCGGCATGACATAGATCTGGAAGGGTGGGCCGCCGGCATGGGCGACCATGCTGGTGAAGCCGCAGAAGAAGCCCCAGAGGCTGCCGGCGCTCCAGTTCGCCTGCGTCGCGACAGTGGGCTTCCTGCCGTCGCTCAGCATGCGGCGCAAAGCGAAGCCGACCGAGATCAGGCCGACGGCGAGCACGACCGCCGCATCCGAGACCTTCGCGGCCAAGAGATAGCCGACGAGGATGCCGATGAGGGCGCCGGGCGCCAGCGTCGCGAGATTGCGGCGGTCGAAATCACGCCGATAGGACCAGACCGAGACGACGTCCTGCGCGATCAGGAGCGGCAGCATGATCGCGGCTGCCGTCACCGGCGAGACGACCAGCGCCATCAAGGGCAGGGAGAGCAGGCCGATGCCGGAGAAGCCGCCCTTGGCCAGGCCGGTCAGGACGACGGCCGGCACCATCGCGGCGAAGAAGAGCGGGTCGAAGGGCATGTGGTACTGCGTCGCAGGGCCGGGAAATGCAGGTCGGGATCGGCGAAAGTCTTAAGGCGGCGCGCTTGCGCTGGGCGCGGGGAAGAGCGCAGGGTTTGCGCAAAACCAGCCCCGCCATCGCCGGCTCGCTCACGGGGCTTTAGGCTGAAACCCGGCGCAGAGGAACGCTTCCGATGAATGGCTCCCATGCGGCGCCCGCCCGCTCCGAAGGCTATCGCGAAACCTATGCACGCTGGCAGGCCGATCCGGACGCCTATTGGCTCGACATGGCCAAGGGCATCGACTGGATCAAGCCGCCCGAGAAGGCCTTCGATCCGGCGGCCGGCATCTATGGCCGCTGGTTCCCGGATGCGACCTGCAACACCTGCTTCAACGCGCTCGACCGGCATGTGCGCGATGGGCGCGGCGAGCAGGTCGCGCTGATCCATGACAGCCCGGTCACCGGGACCAAGGCGAGCTATACCTATGCGCAGATGCTGGAGGAGGTGGCGACGCTCGCCGCCGTCCTGCAGGATCTCGGCGTCGGCAAGGGCGACCGCGTCCTGATCTACATGCCGATGGTGCCGGAGGCGGCCTTCGCCATGCTCGCCTGCGCCCGGATCGGCGCCGTGCATTCGGTGGTGTTCGGCGGCTTCGCGGCCAAGGAACTGGCGACGCGGATCGACGATGCCGAGCCCAGGGTCATCCTGACCGCGACCTGCGGCATCGAGCCGACGCGCGTGGTCGAATACAAGCCGCTGCTCGACGGCGCGATCGAGATGGCCAGGCACAAGCCGCAGGCCTGCGTGGTGCTGCAGCGGCCCCAGGTCGATGCCTCGATGCATGTGACCCGCGACAGGAACTGGCGCACGCTGGTGGCGGCTGCGAAGGCCGCGGGGCGCAAGGCGGATTGTGTCGAGGTCGCGGCGACGGACCCGCTCTACATCCTCTACACATCCGGCACGACCGGCCGGCCCAAGGGCGTGGTCCGCGACAATGGCGGGCATATGGTCGTGCTCAAGGCGACGATGGATCAGCTCTTCGATGTCGGGCCGGGCGAGGTGATGTTCTGCGCCTCCGATGTCGGCTGGGTCGTCGGCCACGGCTATATCGTCTACGCGCCGTTGATCCAGGGCGCGACCAGCGTGCTCTACGAGGGCAAGCCGGTCGGCACGCCCGATCCCGGGGCGTTCTGGCGGGTGATCGCCGAACATGGCGTCAAGGTGCTGTTCACGGCGCCGACCGCCTTCCGCGCCATCCGCAAGGAGGACCCCGAGGGCAAATATCTCGCCGGACACGACCTCTCGCGCTTCAGGGCGCTGTTCCTGGCCGGCGAGCGGGCCGACCCCGAGACGCTGAAATGGGCCGAAGAGATGCTCAAGGTCCCGGTGATCGACCATTGGTGGCAGACCGAGAGCGGTTCGCCGATCGTCGGCGACCCCATGGGGCTCGGCCTGCTTCCGGTGAAGCACGGCTCCCCGACGGTGCCGCTGCCGGGCTGGGACGTGCAATGCCTCGACGAGGGCGGGCGGCCGGTCGAGGCCGGCAAGATGGGCGCGATCGTGCTGAAACTGCCCTTGCCGCCGGGCGCGCTGCCGACGCTGTGGAACGACGATGCGCGCTTCAAGGAGGCGTATCTCGCGACCTACCCGGGCTATTACAACACCTCGGATGCCGGCTTCATCGATGCGGACGGCTATGTATTCATCATGGGCCGCACCGACGACATCATCAATGTCGCCGGCCACCGGCTCTCGACCGGCGGCATGGAGGAGGTGCTGGCGGCGCATCCGGCCGTGGCGGAATGCGCGGTCGTCGGCATCCGCGACGCGCTCAAGGGCGAGCAGCCCTGCGGCTTCGTCGTGCTGAAGGCCGGCGCGACCGTGACGCCCGAGCAGGTCGAGAAGGAGCTGGTCGCGCTGGTGCGCGAGCGCATCGGGCCGGTCGCGGCCTTCAAGCTGGCGCTGACGGTCAATCGCCTGCCGAAGACACGCTCCGGCAAGATCCTCAGGGCGACGATGAAGAAGATCGCCGACGGCGAGGATTACGCCGTGCCCGCGACGATCGAGGATGTCGCGGTGCTCGGCGAGATCGGCACGGCGCTGAAGGGCAGGGGGATCGGGTAGAAGCGGTCGCGCTACCGCGTCATGCTCGCCCTTGTGGCGAGCATCCATGTCTTGAACACGACCTTCGAGCAGCGAAGACGTGGATGGTCGGGACAAGCCCGACCATGACGGCTGAGCCGGAGCCTAAGCTCAGCCCTCGTCGTCCTCGTCTTCGGCCGGGCGCTTGAGCTGCTTCAGCTTGGCGAAGACGGAATCGACGTCGATCGCGGCCTCTTCCTCGCGCTTCGGCCGGCTCATGTCGGCGAAGGGCTGGCTCTCGCTGCGTGCGGGCTCCGGAGCGATCGCCTCTTCCACCGTGAGCAGGGTCGAGCCGGCTTCGGCCAGCGCGGCCGGACGGTCCTTGGCGGCGCGGCCGACTTCGAAATCGAGGTCGATCTGCGAGCACAGGCCAAGGCTGACCGGGTCGATCGGGGTGAGCTGCTGGGCGTTCCAGTGCGTCCGGTCGCGGATCTGCGCGATGGTCGACTTGGTCGTGCCGATCAGGCGGATGATCTGCGCGTCCTTGAGCTCGGGATGGTTGCGCAGCAGCCAGAGGATGGCGTTCGGACGGTCCTGGCGCTTCGAGACCGGGGTGTAGCGCGGGCCCTTGGTGCGCTTGATCTCCGGCACCTTCACCTTGCGCTCGGCGAGCTTGAGGTGATGGTTCGGGTTCTTGGCGGCGCGCTCCAGCTCCTCGCGGGTGAGCTGGCCGGAGGTGATCGGGTCGAGGCCCTTGATGCCGGCGGCGACTTCGCCGTCCGCGATGCCGCGCACCTCGAGCGGGTGCAGCTTGCAGAACTCGGCGATCTGCTCGAAGGTCAGCGAGGTGTTCTCGACCAGCCAGACCGCGGTGGCCTTGGGCATCAGCGGGGTTTGTGACACGGGACGGTCTCCTCTTCGCCTTCGCGCCGCCGCTCGCAGGGGCTCCAAAAGGCAGGGTCGCGGACAATAGCTCTCATGCGCAGACCGGCCTCCCCGGCCGGCCATCCAAATCATCGACGATGAGCAGGATGGCGCGCCTTATAGGCGAGGGCGGGGCCAGTGTCCATGAAAAGCGTGTGATTGCAGAAGGTCACACCGTCAGTACGATCTTGCCGATATGGGCGCTCGACTCCATCAGGCGATGGGCGTCGGCCGCCTGCGCCAGCGGGAAGGTCGCGTGGATCAGCGGCTTGCAACGGCCGGCCTCCAGCAGCGGCCAAACCTTCGCGTGCAGCTCGGCGGCGATGGCGGCCTTCTCGGGCACGGTGCGGGGGCGGAGTGTCGAACCGGTATGGGTCAGGCGCTTCAGCATCAGGCGGCTGAAATTGACGGTGGCCTTCGGCCCGTTGAGGAAGGCGATCTGGACGATGCGGCCCTGATCGGCGGCGAGCTCGTAGTTGCGGTCGATATAGTCGCCGCCAACCATGTCGAGGATCAGGTCGGTGCCGCGTCCGCCGGTCATGGCCTTGCCCGCCGCGACGAAATCCTCGGTGCGGTAGTTGATGGCGTGGTCGGCGCCGAGCTCCAGGCAGGCGGCGCATTTGTCGTTGGAGCCGGCCGTGGCGATGACGGTCGCGCCGAAGGCCTTGGCCAGTTGGATCGCCGTGGTGCCGATTCCCGACGAGCCGCCATGGACGAGGAAGTTCTCGCCGGCCTGCAGGCGGCCGCGCTGGAAGACATTGGTCCAGACGGTGAAGAAGGTCTCAGGGATCGCGCCGGCCTCGGTCAGCGTCAGGCCCTTGGGGGCGGGCAGGGCGTTGCTCTCGTCGACCACGGCATATTCGGCATAGCCGCCGCCGGCGACGAGGGCGCTGACGCTCGCGCCGACAGGAAAACGATTGGCGCCTTCACCTTGCGCGACGACCGTGCCGGCGAATTCGAGGCCGGGGATGTCGGAGGCGCCGGACGGGGGATTGTAGCCGCCCTGACGCTGCAGGACGTCCGGGCGGTTGACGCCGGCGGCGGCGATGGCGACGAGAATCTGGCCGGGGCCGGGCTTCGGCACCGGGCGCGTTTCCGGCCGCAGGACCTCGGGGCCGCCGGGCGCCGCCATGCCGATCGCCGTCATCGTCTCGGGAAGGGTCGTCATGCGTCTCGTCCTCGTTTGGTGCGTCGCAGCGTGACTGCGGTCGAAACTTGGGTAGCGTGCCGCGCGCAGTTTGAGCAGATGCGAGGCCGCCATGTCGATATTCCCGGAGGACGACCGTCCCAAGCCGAAGAGCGTGCATGAGATCGGGCAGGACCTGTCGATGCTGTCCCTGGCCGAGATCGACGAGCGCATCACCGCGCTCAAGACCGAGATCGAGAGGCTGATCGAGACCCGGGCGCGCAAGGATGCCTCGCGCTCTGCGGCGGACGCGTTCTTCCGCAAGCCCGCCTGAAAAAGCGTCAAAAAGAAACGCCCGTTTACCGGGCGTTAATGATTCCAAAGTATGAATCGCATCATCCAGTTTGTCTGGATGTCGAGTGGCTCCTGCCCACTCTGTTTGACGCCTCCCTGTTGACCTTCGAGCCGCCTTTGGCGGCTCTTTTTTTGCCCGCGCGTTCCCTTGCGTCGGCTGGTCGATAAGCTCCTGTGGAGCCGCCTGCCTTGTTGTCGCCACAGCGGTTTAGCCTCGTTAAGGTTAACGGCACCTTACCGACGCCGGAAACCGTGATCGGCGCTATCCTTGCGACATCGGCAGCCATATCCGTGACGCGTTCCAGAGGCGCACGGGTTTGTGCCGATGGGAGACACCAATGAACGACGCCCAGTTGCTCGATCCGCAGACGGAAGAGGGCGCGATTTCCTTTGCTCGGGGTTTCGTGCGCTCCGATGCCTTCATGCTGCTGTTTCGCGAGGGGATGGGGCTGGTCGAGCAGACGGCGAGCTATCTCGACGGGGACGGGCGCAAGGACGCCGCCGCGCTGCCGCGCGAGGCCTCGCTGACCTATGCCACCGAAAGCATGCGCTTGACGACGCGGCTGATGCAGATCGCCTCATGGCTCCTGGTGCAGCGGGCCGTGGCTGAAGGCGAGCTTACCGCCGAGCAGGCCCGCACCGAGCATAACAAGGTCAAGATGGGCGATCCGATGCCGCCCCCGGCCGAGCATATCGTGGCTCAACTGCCGGAGCGGCTGCGCGACCTGATGGCGCATTCTTTCCGTTTGCAGGAGCGCATCCGTCATCTCGAGGGCCAGATGTCGGGCGTGGCCCCTGTCCGCGCCAACGCGAATCCCGTCTTGAACCAGCTCGCCAGCCTGGAAGCGCGGCTGGGCTTCGGCCGCTGACCCTTTCAGATGCGCGGCGTCTTATGGGCGCCGCGACCCGATCATGCTCGAACAAAAAACCCGGCCGCGAGGCCGGGTTTTTTGTTCGAGATCAATGACGGCGGCGCCGGAGCGCCGCAGCATCACTTCTTGCCGATGGCGCCGATGCCGCTGAAGCGCGAGTTGAAGCGCGAGACGCGGCCGCCGCGATCCAGCATGTGCTGGGTGCCTCCGGTCCAGGCCGGATGGGTCTTGGGGTCGATGTCAAGGTTCAGCGTGTCGCCTTCCTTGCCGTAGGTCGAGCGGGTGGCATATTCGGTGCCATCGGTCATGACGACCTTGATGGTGTGATAATCGGGGTGGATGCCGGCCTTGGCCATGACGAAGTCCTCGGAGCTACAAAAACGGGCGCATCGACAAGCAGGCGAGCCTGCCCGGCCCGTCGAAAGAATTCGGATGAGCCTGTCGTGAAGTCGCGTGCACATATCGCAGCCGGCGCCTCAGCGCAAGCACAACGCGCTTTCGGGGGCTCCCCTGCGGCGTTGCGTCGTTTGCCAATCCGGCCATGATCGGCTTCACGGAGGCAAGATTGAGATTGGTCGAAAGAACGCGCGCGGCGCGTGCGCGAGATGCGGGAGGGCCAGTGCGTGGCCGAAGCTGACAAGAACGACAAGAAGGCCCGGCCCGATTTCCGCTCGCTCGCGACCTTCTGGCCCTATGCGCGGGCGCAGAAGCGCCGGATCGCGCTGGCGCTGGTCGCCCTCATCATCGCGTCGCTGGCGACGCTGGCGCTGCCGCTGGCGGTCCGGCGCGTCATCGATGTCGGTTTTGCCGGCGGCGAGCGACAGCTCGCCGACAGCTATTTCATCCTGCTGATCGGCGTGGTCGGAGTGCTGGCGCTGGCAAGCTCGGCGCGGTTCTATCTGGTGATGACGGTGGGCGAGCGCATTGTCGCGTCGCTGCGCGCCGACGTCTTCCGCCACCTGACCCGGCTGGAGCCGGCCTTCTTCGATTCGAGCCGCGCGGGCGACCTCGTCTCGCGGCTCACCGCCGACACCACGCAGATCAAGTCGACCTTCGCCTCGACCGCCTCGATCGCGCTGCGCAACGCCATCATGGCGCTGGGGGCGCTCGCGATGATGGTGGCGACGAGCCCGCGGCTTTCCGCGATCGTGATCGGCGTGATTCCGCTGATCGTGATTCCGCTGGTCCTGTCCGGACGTTCGGTCAGGCGGCGTTCGCGGGCGGCGCAGGACCGGCTGGCGGATGCCTCCGCCTTTGCGGCCGAGGCGGTTAGTGCCATCCGCACGATGCAATCCTTCGGCGCCGCGCGCCAGACCTCGGCGCGATTCGAGGCGGCCTCCGATGACGCTTACGGCGCCTCGCGGGAGGCGACGGCCTCACGCGCGCTGCTCTCGGGCGTCGCGATCTTCCTGGTCAGCGCCAGCGTCGTCTGCGTGCTCTGGGTCGGCGCCACCGAGGTGTTCGACGGGCGGATGAGCGGCGGGCGGCTGTCGCAGTTCATCCTCTATGCCGTGCTGGCGGCCAGCTCGCTCGGCCAGCTCTCCGAGGTCTATGGCGATATCAGCGCCGCTGCCGGTGCCTCCAGCCGGCTCGGCGAGATCCTGGCCTTGAAGCCGGCCATCGCCGCGCCGCCGCATCCCAAGCCGATGCCGGCGCCCTCGTTCGGCGAACTCGCCTTCGAGAACGTCTCGTTCAGCTATCCCGGCCGCGTCGGGCCGGCTCTGTCGGATCTCAGCTTCTCGGTCCGGCCAGGCGAGCGGATCGCGCTGGTCGGGCCTTCAGGAGCCGGCAAGAGCACGGTGCTGCAACTGGCGCTGCGCTTCTACGATCCGCAGGACGGGCGCGTCGTCGTCGATGGCGTCGCGGGGCCCGAGGCCGATCCCGAGGTCTGGCGCGAGCGTTTCGCGCTGGTGCCGCAGGAGCCAACGGTGTTCGGGGTCTCGGTGCGCGATAACATCGCCTATGGCCGCCCCGAGGCCTCGCAGGAGGAGGTCGAGGCTGCAGCGAGACTTGCGGCGGCGGACGAGTTCATCCGTGCCTTGCCTGAGGGCTACGAGACGGTGGTGGGCGAGCGCGGCGTGACGCTGTCGGGCGGGCAGCGGCAGCGCCTCGCTATCGCGCGGGCGATCCTGAAGGACGCGCCGATCCTGCTGCTCGACGAAGCCACCTCGGCACTCGATTCCGAGAGCGAGCGGGCGGTGCAGGACGCGCTCGACCGCCTCATGCAGGGCCGGACCACGCTGGTGGTGGCGCATCGGCTGGCGACCATCCTCTCGGCCGACCGAATCCTCGTCATGGAGGACGGACGCATCGTCGAGGAGGGCAGCCATGCCGAGCTCAAGGCGCGCGGCGGGCTCTATGCGCGGCTGGCGGCGCTGCAGTTCGGACTGGAGGCGGCCTGAGCGGCGGCCTCACCGCTCGGTGATCTTGAACTCGATGCGGCGGTTGCGGCGGTGGGCTTCGTCTGTATTGGCCACGTCGAGGGGCTGATACTCGCCGAAGCCGGTCGCGGCGACGCGGTCGGTCGGCAGGCCGCGCGAGATCAGGTATTCGACGACGGCGATGGCGCGGGCCGAGGAGAGATGCCAGTTCGAGGGGAACTGCGCGGTCTTGATCGGGCGGTTGTCGGTATGGCCGTCGACGCGCAGGATCCAGGGCAGGTCGGGCGGCATCTCGTTGCCGAGATCGAGCAGGATGGTGGCGAGCTTGTCGAGCTCGCCCTTGCCCTCGGGCTTCAGCACGGCCTGGCCGGCATCGAAGAAGACCTCGGACTGGAAGACGAAGCGGTCGCCGACGACGCGGATATCGGGCCGCGTGCCGAGTACCTGCCGCAGCCGGCCGAAGAAGTCCGAGCGATAGCGCGCCAGTTCCTGCACACGCTGGGCCAGCGCGACGTTGAGCCGTGAGCCGAGCTCGGAGATGCGGGCCTGCGAATCCTTGTCCTTGGCCTCGGAGGCGGCGAGCGCCTCCTCCAGCGCCGCGAGCTGGCGGCGCATGGCTTGAATCTGCTGGTTGACCAGATCGACGGTGGCCTGGGCGCGGGCGGAAAGCTGCTTCTCGGCGTCGAGGGCCTTCTGGGATTCGGCGAGCTGGGCGCCGGCATTGCTGCCGGCTTGCGTGTCGATCAGGCCCTGCAGGCGGGTGCGATCGCCCTGGGCCTGCGCCAGGGTCGATTGCATGAGCTGGAGGCTTTCCTGCGCCTGCCGGTTGGAGGAGCGCTCCAGGGCGAGCAGGTCGGTCAGTTCCGAAATCTGCCTGTTGAGGCGTTCAAGCGCCGTGTCCTTGCCGGTCAGCTCCTGCGAGAGGAAGAACTGGCCGAGCACGAAGACGGTGAGCAGGAAGACGATGCCGATCAGCATCGTCGAAAGCGCATCGACGAAGCCGGGCCAGAAATTCGTTTCCTCGCGGCGATGGGCGCGGGAGAGGGCCATCCGTCAGGTTCCTGCTCTGTCCGAAGCCATCATGGTTCGGTGACCTGGTCGGCAGTAAGGCGGTCGATCAGGCGCTTCAGGTCCTTCTCGCGGGCGGCTTGCGCCTCGACCCAGTCGCGGATCATCTGCTGCTCGGAACGCATATGCTGGACGAGCCCCTGGATGCCCTCGGCCAAGTTGGAGAGGGCCTGGGTCGCGGCGCGGTTGTTGGAGGCGCCGTCGGCCATGGCGGCGCTGAGCTGCTCGAAGCGGTCGGCCAGCGGGTTGCCGGCGCCCAGCAGGGTGGCCGGCGCCTCGGGCGTGCCGGTGCGGCTGCCGAGCCAGCTCTCGACCTCGTTGCGGAAGCGGCGCTGGGCCTGCCCGACCTGAAGGTCGAGGAAGCCGAGGATCAGCGAACCGGCGATGCCGAAGAGCGAGGACGAGAAGGACAGGCCCATGCCGGCGAGCGGAGCGGAGAGGCCGGCCTTCAGCTCGTCGAAGAGCACACCGGCTTCCGCGCCGGTGCGCAGCGACTTGATGACGCCGCCGACCGAGCCGACGGTATCGAGCAGGCCCCAGAAGGTGCCGAGCAGGCCGAGGAAGACGAGCAGGCCGCTGAGATAGCGCAGCACCTCGCGTCCGTCGTCGAGCCTGACGGCGATCGATTCGAGCGTCGAGGCCGCCTGGACCGGGGCGAGCGTGCCGTGCTCCAGCGCCGGCAGGACGGAGCCCAGCGGAGCGATGACCTGACCGCGGCGGACTTCGGCGGACGCGGGGGAGGCTGCGAGGTTCGTCGCGGCGCGCGCCTCGCTATGGAGGCGCCAGAGCTCGCGCAGCGCGATCAGGCAGCCGACGAGCAGGGCGCCCAGGATGAGGCCGTTCAGCCCCGGGTTGGTCATGAAGGCATCGACCAGCCCGCGCTGCAGGATGTAGCCGAGGAAGCCGATCAGGGCGAGGAAGAGGACCGCGCGGACGACGTAACGGAGCGGTCTGGAGAAACGGACCTGCGTCCGCACGCTTGCGGCCGTTGCCGGCTCGGCCGCGAAATCCTCAATCGCCATGCGTCGTCTTCCGTTCGCCTCGGAGTGCGGGGAGGACTGTCGCCTCCCACGCCGCCGGGATCAAGCACGAAAGAGCAACAGTTTATTGGCTGTTGGGTTTCACGCGGCAGCGGTCTTGAGCGCCTGGGCGAGCGCGCGCTCGCCGGCCTCGTTGCCGCAGATGATGTCCTTGGCGCTGGTCACCGGCTTGCCGTCGAGCGTGCCGAAGGTGCCGCCGGCCTCGCGGATCAGCACGGCGCCGGCCGCGAAATCCCAGGTGTTGAGGCCGCGTTCCCAATAGGCGTCCATGCGACCGGCGGCGACATAGGCGATGTCGAGCGCGGCCGAGCCCATGCGGCGGACATTGGCGAAGCGCGGCATCACGGCCGCGAGCTCGCGCAGGAACTGGCCGTGGCCGCCCTTGCCGATATGCGGGATGCCGGTGCCGATCAGCATGTCGGCGGGCTCGTTGCGGCCGGAGACGCGCAGGCGGCGGTTGTTGACGAAGGCACCCTTGCCCTTCTCGGCCATGAACATCTCGTCCTTGGCGGCGTCGTAGATCACGCCGGCGATGAACTGGTTGTCGCGCTCCAGCGCGACCGAGATGTTCCAGTGCGGGATGCCGCGCAGGAAGTTATGGGTGCCGTCGAGCGGGTCGATATGCCAGCGGTTGCTCTCGTCGGTGCCGTGGACGACGCCGCTCTCCTCCAGGACGAAGCCGTAACCGGGGCGGGCCTTCTCCAGTGCCTCGCGCAGAATCTCCTCGGCCTTGTGATCGGCCTTGGAGACGAAGTCGCCCGGGCCCTTGGCGAGCACCTGCAGGTTCTCGACCTCGCCGAAATCGCGCTTCAGCGAACGGGACGCCTTCATCACGGCGTCGGTCATCACGGTCATCAGGGGGGAGCGGATCATCGGAAACCTCTTGCGCGCCGGAGAGGCGCGGTGAGCCAGCGGCGCAAGCCTTGCGCCCGGCGAAAATTTAGCGAGCCGTCACTTGCGCGGGTCTTAGGGCGCCGTCAAGACGGCGCTGCTGATCCGGCTGGCGGCCATGCGGGCGGCGCGGGCCTGCTGTTCGGGCTTCAGGCGCTCGAACAGGTCGTCGAGCGCGGCGTCCTTGAGGCCCTGCGCGCGGGCGGAGAGATGCCATGCAGCGGCCTCGATCGTGTCGGGCGCGATGCCGAGCCCGAACTGATAGAGCTTGGCCAGGCGGTTCTGGGCGATCGGATTGCCCTGCCAGGCGGCGCGCCGGAACAAGTTCGCGGCAGCGGTCTCGTTCTTCTCCACGCCGGTGCCGTTGAACAGCATGATGGCGTATTCGACCTCGCCGGGGACATTGCCGGCCGTCGCGGCCTGCTTCATCCAGCGGGCTGCGACCTCTTCGCTGGCCGGCATGCCGCGGCCCTGCTTGGCGAGGATGCCGAGCGCATACATGGCATCGCCGACCTGCGCCTTCGCCGCGATTTCGAGGCTGGCGACAGCGCGCTTGTCCTCGGCTTCCTTGTTGGCCGCGAGCAGGGCGAGGGAGAGATTGTAGTTGGCGGCGGGGTGGCCGGCGGCGGCGGCCTTCTCCAGCAAGCCCCCGGCGCGTGCCGTATCGCGCTTGCCGCTCTTCTCGTCGAGAAGCTGGGTCGCGAGCGCGAAGGCGGCGTTGATGTCGCCGCGCGCCTCGGCCCGCTCATACCATTCCGTCGCGATCTTCTGGTCCGGCGGCACCCCGAGGCCCTGGCGATAGAGCTCGCCGAGAAGCGTCATCGCCGCGGCATCGTTATTGTCCGCCTCGATGCGCTTGATCGCCTCGGTCAGGGCACGGCGGTAATGGCCGGCCTGATAGGCGCCATAGGCCATGTCCGGCGCTGGCGCCGCCCCAACCGGAGCCGCAAGCAGGGCGCCGGCGAGCAGGACGAGCCCGGCCAGCCGTTTCATCGGGCCGCCTTCCGCGCCGCGCAGGCTGCGGTTGCGGCATTGGCGGCTTCAACCAGGGCGCGGATATCCTGGCCTTCCTCGAAGGCCCAGGCGCCGAGCGCCACGAATTCCGCGCCGGTCTCGACCAGGGCCGGGATGGATTCGGCATCGGGGGCGTAGGCGACACAGGGCGTCTCGAAGATCTCGGCCCACCAGCCGGCGCGCTCGATCACGGCCGCCAGCGGCGGCAGCGAGCCGTCCGGGCGGGGCTCGCCGAACATCACGTAGTCGACGCCGGCCTCGCCCGCATCCATGGCGTCGTGGCGGGCACGCAGGCCGCCGATGCCGATGATTCGCTCGCTCTTGAGGCTGGAGCGGGCCTCGGCAACCGTGGTCGGGCCGCCGGTGAGATGGACGCCGTCGGCGCCGCCGCGCGCGGCGACGAGCGCATTGTCCTCGACGACGAGCGCGACGCCATTGGCCTGGACCGGGCCGGCGAGGCGCTTGACGCGCTCGATCCGGCTGCGGTCGTCGCCGGGCGTCAGGCGCAGCAGCACGGCGGCGACATCGCCGCCGGCCATGGCCTGCATCAGGCGAAAGGCCATGGCCTCCGCGTCCGCGACGGGAGGGGTGACGAGCATCAGGCGAGTGGAGAAAGGTTGTGTGGTCATGATTTGCTGCGCAAACGGCCCGCAGCGAAGTCCAATGTCAAGACCGCAAGACCGGCAACGAGGCTCCAGAAGGCCGAGCCGATGCCGAAAAGCGAAAGGCTGGAGGCGGCGACGGCGAAGGTGACGACGGCGGCGAAGCGCTCCTTGTCGGAGGCCATGGCCTGCCCGAGCGCGCCTGTCAGCGAGCCGACGAGGCCCAGGCCCGCCACAGCGACGATCAAAGCCTTGGGCAAGGCCAGCAGCAGGGCGATCAACAGGCCGGTGCAGGCGGCGACGACGAAATAGGCGAATCCATAGAGCACGCCGGCCTTCCAGCGCTGGGCCGGGTCGGGATGGGTATCGCCGCCCGTGCAGATCGAGGCCGATATCGCCGCCATGTTGGTCATGTGGGCGCCGAAAGGGGCGGTCAGGAGCGAGGTCAGGCCCGTCACGAATAGCGAGGGCGCGGTCGGCGGATTGTAGCCGGCGGCGCGCAGCACGGCGAAGCCCGGCAGGTTCTGGGCGGCCATGGTGACGAGGTAGAGCGGGACGCCGATGCCGAGCATGGCGGGAATATCGAAGCGCGGCGTGACGAATTCGAGGCCGCTCAGCGTCATTGCTCCGGCAGGCCAAGCGCTGAGGCCGCCAAGAAAGCTGATCGCGATGCCGGCGACCAGCGCGGCGATGACGCCAAGGAAAGGATTGATCAGCCGCGCCATGAGGAAGACGGCGAGCAGCGGCAGGACGAGGCCGGGCGAGAGCCGCATCTCGTCGAAGACCGCGACGACGAAGCGGAAGATGACGCCAGCGAGCATGGCAGCCGCGACCGGCATCGGGATGCGTTCGATCAGCTTGCCGAGCGGGCGGAAGGCGGCGGTCAGCATCATCAGCACGGCGGCGACCAGGAAGGCGCCCACGGCAGACGCCATGTCGAAGCCGGTCACGGCCGCGATCAGTGCTGCGCCCGGCGTCGACCAGGCGCAGATCATCGGCATGCGGTAGCGCCAGGACAGGAAGAGGCTGGAGGCGCCGGTCGCGAGGCAGAGCGCGGCGATCCAGGAAATGGTCTGGCCGTGCGTGGCGCCCAGCGCCTGCGCGGCCTGCAGGATGACGGCTACGGAGGCGGCGAAGCCGACGAACACCGCGACCAGGGCAGAGAAGACGATCGACATGGTGCGGGAAGCCGGCTGGAACGGAAGCAAGCCAGCGTTGAACCAGAAAACGCGAGACACGGAAAGGGTGGCAGGCGCAAGGCCGGGGCCAGCTTCAGGCACGACGCTTGCCCGAAGATGGCCTGCCGCTGGACGGGGATGTCATGCGGCTGTCAAAGCCTAAGTCTAGCTGCGCATTATTCCAATCCGAAGCGACCGAGGCCGACCATGCGCGACGACGATCACGAATCCACCTTCGGCGCCAGCATGCTGGAGCATGAGGACGCGGAGCCGCGGAACCCGACCGAGAACCCGACGATGGGCGAGTTGATCTCGCAGCGCTTCTCGCGGCGCGGGCTGCTCAAAGGTGCTCTTGCCGTCTCGGCGATCTCGGCGACGGTCGGCACGCTGGCGCTGGAGAGCGCCGCGGAAGCGCAGGCGCAAGGCGCGAAATCGGCCTTCTCCTTCAAAGAGGTCGAGGTCGGCGTCGATGCCGATCACCATGTCGCCGATGGCTACGAGGCGCAGGTGCTATTGCGTTGGGGCGACCCGCTGACGGCCGATGCGCCGACCTTCGACCCGGCGAGGCAGAGCGCCGAGGCCCAGAGCAAGCAGTTCGGCTACAACAACGACTTCGTCGGCTATGTGCCGATGACCGGCGCGGCCGACCCGTCCGCGCATGGGCTGCTCTTCGTCAATCACGAATACACCAACCCGCATCTGATGTTCCCGGGCGTGGTCGAGATGAAGGACGGCAAGCCCGTCCTGAAGAACGCGACCCCGGAGCGCTTCGCGATCGAGGCGATGGCGCATGGCGCGACGGTCGCGGAAATCCGCAAGACCGGCAGCGAGTGGGCACTGGTGAGGGATTCCAAATACAATCGCCGCATCACTGCCGCGACCGAAATGGAGCTCTCGGGGCCGGTCGCCGGCACCGAGCGCGTGCAGACCAAGGCCGATGCCAGCGGCCGCAAGGTGCTGGGCACGCTCAACAACTGCTCGGGTGCGCTGACGCCCTGGGGCACCTTCGTCTCCGGCGAGGAGAACTTTCACGGCTATTTCTCCGGCAAGCTGCCGGAGGGCCATCGCGAGGAGGCGAATTACAAGCGCCTCGCCGTGCCGTCCTCGCCCTATGCCTGGGGCCGCTTCGAGGAGCGCTTCGATCTCGCCAAGGAGCCGAACGAGGCCAACCGCTTCGGCTGGGTGATCGAGGTCGATCCGTTCGACCCGAACTCGGTGCCGAAGAAGCGCACCGCGCTCGGCCGATTCAAGCACGAGGGCGCCGACATGGTCGTCGCCAGGGACGGGCGGGTGGTCGCCTATCTCGGCGACGACGAACGCTTCGACTATGTCTACAAGTTCGTCACGGCCGGCCGGTTCGACCCGAACAATCGCGCGGCCAATCTCGACCTGCTCGATTCCGGCACGCTCTACGTCGCCAAGTTCGCGGCTGATGGCACGCACGAATGGCTTCCATTGGTCTTCGGTCAGGGCCCGCTCACGGCCGCCAACGGCTTCCAGAGCCAGGCCGATGTGCTGATCGAGGCGCGACGCGCCGGCGACCTGCTCGGCGCGACCAAGATGGACCGGCCCGAGGACATCACGCCGAACCCGGTGACGGGGCGCGTCTATGTGATGCTGACGAACAATACGAGCCGCAAGGATGGTGAGGTCGATGCTGCCAATCCGCGCGCCAAGAACGCCTTTGGCCATATCATCGAGATCGCCGAGGCCGATGGCGACCACACCGCGACCAAGGGGCGCTGGGAGATCCTGCTGAAATGCGGCGATCCGTCCGTTGCGGCGGTCGGCGCCAGCTTCTCGACGGATACGACCAAGAACGGCTGGTTCGGCATGCCCGACAATGCCGTGGTCGATTCCGCCGGACGGCTCTGGGTTTCGACCGACGGCAACGGCATCGACGTGACCGGGCGCACCGACGGGCTCTGGGCGGTCGATACCGAGGGCGGCGCGCGCCGGACATCAAAATTGTTCTACCGCGTGCCGCATGGCGCGGAGCTCTGCGGACCGTGCTTCACGCCGGATGACACCACCGCCTTCGTCGCCGTGCAGCATCCCGGCGATGACGGCCCGGACTGGCCGGAGTTCGGCCGCCGCTCCTATTACGAGGACCTCTCGACCCGCTGGCCGGACTTCAAGCCGGACATGCCGGTGCGGCCCTCCGTGGTGGCTATCACCAAGAAGGGCGGCGGCAAGATCGGGGTTTGAGGCGGCGACCCGCCGGCCCGGCGCACCTCAGGCCATGAGGAAAGCGAGCCGGTCGTCGGCGCGGCCCGGCGCGATCTCAAGGATGTCGGCGCTGACGACATCTTCGGCCACGAACGGGTCCTTCTCCACGCGCGCCTCAAGTTCTGCGCGCGTGATCCGGTGGGCGAGGACAACGCCGCCCAGGCCCGGCTTCAAGCTCCCGGTCATCAGGAAGACGCCATCGTCGAAACCACTGCGAATCCAGTCGTTATGAGCCTGCATCAGGTTTGGCGCCTGTGCCTTGTTGGCGGAGAAGCGCAATGTGACGACGAACATGGCGGTGCCCTCGGACAATTGGATCAGATGGTCTGCGGCGGGGTGGCTGGGCATTGTGCGTCGAGCCAGAGATGCATTGCCTGCACCTCTCGCTCGATAAAACCTTCATCGCGCAGGGCGGCGGCGAGGGTCGCGACGCCCTGGCTGCGCATCAGCAGATGCATTGCCAGAGAATCGGCGTCGGCAGAGCGACCGAGTGCGTCGAACTGCCTGGAGAGCCAACTTCGGAAGAGTGCGAAGAGCTCTCCGGCGCGACCAAGGGCGAGATGGTCGAGCTTCGCAAGCTCGCTACACAGAGTTCCCACCGGGCAGCCGTAAAGCATGATCTTCGCGCGGTTGGCGACCAGGATGTGGACGAAGCGGCGGACGCGATCACGCGGCGCCTCCGTCTCGCTCTCCCAATGGGCAAGAAGGGCTTCCGTCTTTTGCAGCCGCAACCCGATCACGGCGTCGAGGATCTCGTCCTTCGTTCTGAAGTGGTAGTAGAAATTGCCGCGCGAGATGCCGATGGACGCCGCAATGTCGGCGAAGGCGGTCGCTCCGAAGCCGTTCTCGTAGAACAGCCGGTCGGCCGTCTCGACGATCTGCTGCCTGGTCGAGGCTGCTGCCATCCTATCCCTCGTGCACGCTACGGCATTCGAAGCGAAATGAATTAGGTCACTTGTCCTAATTGCTTTATTAGGACAAGTGACCTAGAGCGTCAAGCAGGCAAGCCACCATAACGAAAACGCCGCCGGAGGCCCGGCGGCGTTCGCTAGCGTCTTTCGATGTCGTGAGCGTGGTAGCGCTCGCAGCGCTGGTTCAGGCCGCCTTCTTGGCGCCGAAGGTCGGGTCGAGCTCGCCCTTGGCGTAGCGCTTGGCCATGTCGGCCAGCGTGATGACGCGCTTGATCTTCGAGGCCTGGCCGGCGGTGTTGAACTCCTCAAGACGCTGCTTGCAGAGCTTGGTCATCGCTTCCATGGCGGGCTTCAGATATTTGCGCGGATCGAATTCGCCGGGGTTGTCCGACAGGATCTTGCGGATCTGGCCGGTCATCGCCATGCGGTTGTCGGTGTCGATGTTGATCTTGCGCACGCCGTGCTTGATGCCGCGCTGGACCTCCTCGACCGGCACGCCCCAGGTCTGGGGCATCTTGCCGCCATACTGGTTGATGATGTCCTGGAGGTCCTGCGGAACGCTGGACGAGCCGTGCATCACGAGATGCGTGTTCGGCAGCAGCTTGTGGATCGCCTCGATGACATGCATCGCCAGGATCGCGCCGTCGGGCTTGCGGGTGAACTTGTAGGCGCCGTGCGAGGTGCCCATGGCGATGGCGAGCGCATCGACCTTGGTCTCGGCGACGAACTTCACGGCCTCGTCCGGGTTGGTCAGGAGCTGGTCGTGGGAGAGCTTGCCCTCGAAGCCGTGGCCGTCTTCCTTCTCGCCCTCGCCGGATTCGAGCGAGCCGAGCACTCCGAGCTCGCCCTCGACGGAGATACCGCCGAGATGGGCCATGTCGGTGACGGTCTTGGTCACGCCGACATTGTAGTCCCAGTCGCCGGGGGTCTTGCCGTCGGCCTTGAGCGAACCGTCCATCATCACCGAGGTGAAGCCGGCCTGGATCGCGGTCATGCAGGTCGCCGGCTCGTTGCCGTGGTCGAGATGCACGCAGACCGGGATATGCGGATAGATCTCGGTGACGGCGTCCATCATGTGCTTGAGCATGATGTCGTTGGCGTAGGATCGGGCGCCGCGCGAGGCCTGGATGATGACGGGCGCGTCGGTCGCGTCTGCCGCCGCCATGATCGCCAGCGCCTGCTCCATGTTGTTGATGTTGAAGGCGGGCACGCCGTAGTCGTTCTCGGCGGCATGATCGAGCAACTGGCGAAGCGTGATGCGGGCCACGATGGCACTCCCCTTTGGTTCATCGGTCTGAGGGTGGATTTAGTGCGGAAGCGCCAGTCGCGCAAAGCGAAACCGGCGAAAACCTTAAAATGCGAGCGGCGCGCGTCGTTCACGCCGGTGTTCAAGCAAGCCAGCGCGCCCAAGCTTGTTCGGCCAAAGCATGGACGGGTCTGGTCAAAATCAACGCTGCCAGCCCGATAGGCCAGATGCGCGATCCCTGCCAACCCGCGAGATCGGCAAGGCCGAGGATCACGGCCACGGCGAGAAACGCCATGGCCGCATGAAACAGCAGGAAGAAGGCGGCGCGCTTCACGCCTTCCGGAGCGCCTCGACGCCGGGCAGGGCCTTGCCTTCCATCCATTCGAGGAAGGCGCCGCCGGCTGTCGAGACATAGGAGAGGTCGTCGGCGACGCCGGCATGGTTCATGGCTGCGACGGTGTCGCCGCCACCCGCGACCGCAACGAGTTGCCCCGCCTTGACGCGCTTGGCCGCGGCCTTGGCGACGGCGACCGTCGCGGTGTCGAAGGGCGGCAGTTCGAAGGCGCCGAAGGGGCCGTTCCAGACCAGCGTCTTCACCTTGTCCAGGCGCAACACGACATCGGCTGCGCTGAGCGGGCCGGCATCAAGGATCATCTCGTCGGCTGCGACCTCGCCGACCGTTACGACGCGATGACCGGGATGCGCCTTGAACTCGCGCGCGACCAGCGCATCGACGGGCAGGACGATTTCGCAGCCGGCGGCCTTGGCCTTTTCCTCGATCTCGCGGGCGGTGACGACGAGGTCATGCTCGCAGAGCGACTTGCCGACATCGACGCCGCGGGCGGCGAGGAAGGTGTTGGCCATGCCGCCGCCGATGACGAGCACGTCTACCTTCTTCACGAGGTTCCCCAGCAACTCGAGCTTGGTCGAGACCTTGGCGCCGCCGACGATCGCCATCACCGGGCGGGCCGGGTTGTCGAGGCCGGCAGAGAGGGCTTCAAGTTCCGCCTGCATGGTGCGCCCGGCATAGGCCGGCAGGTCATGGGCGAGACCCTCGGTCGATGCATGCGCCCGGTGCGCGGCCGAGAAGGCGTCATTGACATAGAGATCACCATTGGTGGCGAGCGCCTTGACGAAATCAGGATCGTTCTTCTCGTCGCCGGCATGGAAGCGGGTGTTTTCCAGCAGCAGGACATCGCCGTTCTTCGCGGCCGTCAGGGCCTTGGCGACGTCATCGCCGATGCAGTCCTCGACGAAGGTGACGGGGCGGCCGAGCGCCTGCGTCAGTGCGGGCACGACCTGGCGCAGGCTGTTCTTGTCGTCGCGGCCCTTCGGGCGGCCGAAATGGGCAAGCAGCACGACCTTGCCGCCCTTGTCGGCGATCTCACGGATCGTTGGCAGGATGCGGTCGATGCGGGTGGTGTCGCTGACCTTGCCATCCTCCATGGGAACGTTGAGGTCGACGCGGACAAGCACGCGCTTTCCGGCGAGATCGGCGTCATCGAGGGTGCGGAAGGCAGTCATCGGGCTCTCTTATCGGATGCGTTCGAACAGGCTGGGATAATCGACGACGAGGCCGTCCTCGTCGACAGGCAATTCGGCCTCGAAGCTGCCATCGGCCGCCTGGTAGCGGAACAGGCGTGGGGCGAGGCAGGTATAGGTCTGCCGATCGATGGTCGGCACGAAATCGTCGAAGGGGATGTAGAGCATCGCGAAGGTGCGGCTCTGGCCGATCTCCCAACGCTCGCGCCGGATCGGCAGGGTGTTGGTGAAGGGCGAGCCCTGCAGGTCGATGTCGATGCAGTCGTCGAAGGCGGGAAGCCGCGTGCCGGCGGCATCACGCCAGCGGCCGGCACGGCGCTCCATGGCGAGGCGGCGGCCATCGGTCGTCGCGATGGCGAAGCTGGTGACCGCGAAATCCGCTGTGCAGTCGATACGGTAGGAGACGCCATAGGGCGGTTCGCCGCGCTCGCCGATGACCACGGCCTCGGCGCGGATGCCTGATTGCGTCGTGGCGAGCGTGAGATGCTCCAGTCCGACGCCCTCGACCGGTCGCCAGCGCAGGCTGCGCGGCACGGCCAGGAGGGCGACGTCCCGAAAGCTCATCGGGCGAGCAGGCCTCCGAACAGGCCGGGCACGCCGAATTTCAGCACGAGGATGGTGAGGATCACGGTCAGCACGGCCGTGACGATCGCGGTCATGAACAACGTGCCGGCGCGCGGCGTGGCATCGACGCGGTTGCGGAGCGCATTGATCTCGCCGCGGATCGCCGCAAAATCCATGGTGCCGGCGGCGGCGTCGACCTTGTGGGCGCTACGCTCCAGCGAGGCTTCCGCACGGGTCAGCACGGCCTCGTAGCGGGCGAACTTCTCCTCGATGCGCGCCGCCTTCTCCTCGATGCGGGAGAGCTGGTCGAGCTTGCGCGGCTCAGTGACGGGAGCGGCAGTCTCTGTGGCCACGAGCGTGGGGCTGAAGGCGGGGGGCGGCGAAGCGACGGGCGGCTCGGTGTTCGCCGGGGTCACGACGGTCGGCTCGATCTTGGCCATAGGCGCTCCGTAGCTGGGAGGTGTCGGACGAAGCCGCGCTTTGGCAGCGCGGCTTCCCATTGATGGATCATGCCCTCGATAGGGGGCACGAATATGTTGGTTCAGAGCAGCTTGCCCATGGCGACGGCGGTGTCGCTCATGCGGTTCGAGAAGCCCCACTCGTTGTCGTACCAGGACAGCACGCGCACGAACTTGTCGTCCATCACCTTGGTCTGGTCGAGGGCGAAGGTCGAGGAGGCCGGGTCGTGGTTGAAGTCGATCGAGACGTTCGGCTGGTCGGTGACGGCGAGGATGCCCTTGAGCGGGCCGCGCTTCGACGCCTTGATGAGGGCCTCGTTGATCTTCTCGACCGTGGTCTTGCGCTTCGAGATGAACTTGAAGTCGACGACCGAAACATTCGGGGTCGGCACGCGCACGGAGGTGCCGTCGAGACGGCCCTTCAGCTCGGGGATGACGAGGCCGATCGCCTTGGCGGCGCCGGTCGAGGTCGGGATCATCGAGAGCGCGGCGGCGCGGCCGCGATAGAGATCCTTGTGCATCGTGTCCAGCGTCGGCTGGTCGCCGGTATAGGCGTGGATCGTGGTCATGAAGCCCTTGTCGATGCCGACGGCGTCATGGAGCACGCGCACGACCGGAGCGAGGCAGTTCGTGGTGCAGGAAGCGTTGGAGACCACGAGGTGGTCCTTGGTCAGCTCGTGCTGATTGACGCCGAAGACGACGGTCAGGTCGGCGCCGTCGCAGGGGGCCGAGACCAGGACGCGCTTGGCGCCGGCGGCGAGATGGGCCGAGGCCTTCTCCTTGCTGGTGAAGAAGCCGGTGCATTCCAGCGCGATATCGACGCCCAGCGCCTTGTGCGGCAGGTCCTTGGGGTCGCGGATCGCGGTGACCTTGATCGGGCCGCGGCCGACATCGATCGTGTCGCCGGAGACGGTCACGGTGCCGGGGAAGCGGCCGTGGACGGAGTCGAAGCGGAAGAGATGGGCGTTGGTCTCGACCGGGCCGAGATCGTTGATCGCCACGACCTCGATGTCCTTGCGCTTCGACTCGATGATCGCGCGCAGAACGTTGCGCCCGATGCGGCCGAAGCCGTTGATCGCCACCTTGACCGTCATGTCTTCCTCTCCTTCGCCGAGCGTCCGGCGTAAGCCGTCGCTATCCACGCGGGCAATTCGGCCAAAGAATGGCCGAACGCAAGATGTCTTTCGGGAAAATCAGCCCTGCCTGCGGCAAACAGACCGTCAGGCGTTGTGCTTCTTCATCGCGGCGTCGGCGATCGCCTCCGCCGTGATGCCGAAATGCTTGTAGACCTCCTTGTAGGGGCCGCTGGCGCCGAAGGAGTTCATGCCGATGAAGGTGCCGTCATGGCCGATCACGGCATCCCAGCCGAAGCGCACGCCGGCCTCGATCGCGATCTTGACCGGGGCCGAACCGATGACAGCAGCCTGCGTGGCCTCGTCCTGCTCGAGGAAGAGTTCGAGCGAGGGCACCGAGACGACGCGGGCGCGGATGCCCTTCTCGGCGAGCAGCTTGCGCGCGGCGACGGCGAGTTCGACCTCGGAGCCCGAGGCAAAGAGCGAGACCTGGGCCTTGCCGCCCTCGGCCGCCAGCAGCTCGTAAGCGCCGGTGGCCGAGCGGTTCTTCGCGGTGGCGTCGGTGCGCAGCTGCGGCAGGTTCTGGCGCGAGAGCGCGAGGACCGTCGGGCCGTCGGTGCGCTCCAGCGCGGCCTGCCAGGCCTCGGCCGTCTCGATTGTGTCGGCCGGGCGGAAGACGCGCATGTTCGGCATGGCGCGGAGCGAGGCGACCTGCTCGACCGGCTGGTGGGTCGGGCCGTCCTCGCCGAGGCCGATCGAGTCATGGGTCATGACATAGACGACCGGCAGGCTCATCAGCGCGGCGAGGCGCATGGAGGGGCGGGCATAGTCGGCGAAGACCAGGAAGGTGCCGCCGCCGGTGCGGAAGCCGCCGTGCAGCGTGATGCCGTTCATCGCGGCGGCCATGCCGTGCTCGCGGATGCCGTAGCGGACATAGCGGCCCTTCGGGGTCTTCGGGGTGAAGTCCTCGGCGGCCTTGGTGCGGGTGTTGTTCGACGGGGTCAGGTCGGCCGAGCCCATCACCAGCTCCGGCATGATCGGGGTGATGGCTTCGAGAGCCAGTTCCGAGGCCTTGCGGGTGGCGACAGCCTGCGGCGCGGCGATCAGCGCCTTCTTGTGGGCGAGGATCGCCTTGTCGAGCTTGGCCGGGACGGTGTGGGCGAGGCGGCGGTCGAATTCGCCGCGCTTGCGCTCGGAGAGGGTGGCGAAGCGCCCGTTCCAGTCCTTGTGGGCAGCAGAGCCGGCGGAGCCAGCGGCGCGCCAGGCCTTGAGCGTGTCGGCCGCGACCTCGAAGGCGCCGCCGGTGATGCCGAGCTTCTGCTTGGCGGCAGCGAGTTCCTCGGCGCCGAGCGGCTCGCCATGGGCCTTGGAGGTGCCGGCCTTCTTCGGCGCGCCGAAGCCGATCACGGTCTTGCAGGCGATCATGGTCGGCTTGTTCGACTTCCGGGCGCGGTTGATCGCGGCCTCGATCGCATCGGGATCATGGCCGTCGACGCGCTCGGAGCGCCAGCCGCAGGCCTTGAAGCGCGCGACCTGGTCGACATTGTCGGTGATCGAGAGCGGGCCGTCGATCGAGATGCCGTTATCGTCCCAGAGCACGATCAGCTTGTTGAGCTTCTGGTGGCCGGCGAGCGCGATCGCCTCCTGGCTGATGCCCTCCATCAGGTCGCCGTCGGACGCCAGCACATAGGTGTGGTGGTCGACGACCTTCTTGCCGAACTCGGCGGCGAGCATGCGCTCGGCCATCGCCATGCCGACGGCGGTGGCCAGACCCTGGCCGAGCGGGCCGGTGGTGGTCTCGACGCCGGCGGTCATGAAGTTCTCGGGGTGGCCGGGGGTCTTCGACTCGAGCTGGCGGAAGGCCTTGAGGTCGTCGAGCTGCATGCCGGGCGCGCCGGTGAGATAGAGCAGGGCGTAGAGCAGCATCGAGCCGTGGCCGGCGGAGAGCACGAAGCGGTCGCGGTCCGGCCAGCGCGGATCGGCGGCGTCATACTTCATCACGCGGGTAAACAGCACGGCGGCGATGTCGGCGGCGCCCATCGGCAGGCCGGGATGGCCGGACTTGGCCTTCTCGACGCCATCCATCGCCAGGCCGCGGATGGCGTTGGCGAGCTTGTCGTGCTGGGCGCGATCGATGGTGGTCATGATGATCTCACAGGGCTCCGTCGGGCGGGCGGGAGGACCGGGCCGGCCTGCGCGACAGCGGGCCGGCGAGGGGGAAGGCAGTCTTGCCGCCGCTTGCGGCAGGCTTGGAAAGGACGGGGTGGATTAGGCCCGCCCCTCCCTGCGAGTCAATTCGCGAAACCCTGCTTTCGGGGTCGCAGGCAACGCTTTTGGTCGGTTTTCCGCAGGCGGCGCTTCAGCCCCGCCCGGCAAGCCGTTGCGAGGACGTGTTTACAGGCTGCGAGATCGATTCCTGTTTTCCGGCGTTCTGCTGTAAATTGCGGCACGAATCGTGTGAGCCGGCTTCGATCTGAAAGGAGAGCGACGGTGGCGAGCCTGATGCTGGACAATGCCCTGGCCCGTCTCGATACGGCGCTCGGACAATTGGAGGCGGCGGCGCGGCGGCGGGTCGAGGCTGAGCGTGGACGTGGCAACCTCGAAACCGAACTCGCCCTGATGCAGGACGACCGGGCGCGGCTGGCGGCCGAGCTCGACGGCGCGATGTCGCGTCTCGGCCAGGTCGAGACGGCTGCGGCCGATGTCGACCAGCGGCTGGAGCGGGCGATGAACGTCGTCGGTGCGGTGATCGCGCGGGTGGAGGCGCAGCAGCCGCCGGAGCCCGAGGCAACGCAAGGCTAGAACAAGGACTGGAGCTCGAATGCCGCAAGTCAACGTCATGATTTCCGGGAAGGCCTATCGCATGGCCTGCGGGGAGGGCGAGGAGGCCCATCTCGAGGGGCTCGCCCGGTTCTATGACGAGAAGATCGGCGAGATGCGGCAGGCCTTCGGCGAGATCGGCGACATGCGGCTGCATGTCATGGCGGCGCTGATGGTGGCCGACGAGGTCCATGAACTGAAGCAGCGATTGGCGAAGCTGGAGGCCGATCTCGCGGCGACGCAGGGCAATGCCGGCGCCGCCGACGAGCGGCTCAGCGAGGTCGAGGACCGGGCGGCGGAAGCCCTGGTCGCGGCGGCCGAGCGGATCGAGGGCGTGGCGCGCAGCCTGATCCCGACCGCGGTGGGGTGATCGCGCCGTTCAGGTATGAAAAAGGCCCCGGATGTCGCCATCCGGGGCCTTTTCTTTTGTCTCTACGCTGGGCGATCAGACGCCGGGCGCGCCGCCGGCGCCGTCCAGCACCGTGACCGAGCGACGGTTCTGCGACCAGCAGGAGATGTCGTTGCAGACCGCGACCGGGCGCTCCTTGCCATAGGAGATGGTGCGCATGCGGTTGGCCTGGATGCCGCGCGAGGCGAGGTAGTCGCGCACGGTCTGGGCGCGGCGGGCGCCGAGCGAATAGTTGTACTCGCGGGTGCCGCGCTCGTCGGCATGGCCTTCGACGGTAAAGCTGTAGCGCGGGTAGCGCTGCAGCCAGCCGGCCTGCTTGTCGAGGGTGGCGGTCGCGGTCGAGGTCAGGTCGGTCGAGTCGGTCTCGAAGAAGACGCGGTCGCCGACATTGACGACGAAGTCCTGCGCGCTGCCCGGGGTCGCGGCGCCGCCGGCACCGAAGCCCGAGCCGTCGGCGTTCTGGTCCTTGGCGCAGGCGCCGAGCGCGAGCGTGGCGGCGATGGCGGCAGCGAAACGGACGGCACGGCCGCCGGAAACGAAAGTGGTCAACATGGCTGGACTCCGGGCAATCGAATTCATGTGGCGGGGCACTTCGAGGAAGGCTTCGCGATGCCTCATCAATGAAGTGTCAACCTAAACGAGACCTTGCCAAATCAGGGCGAAGTGGCGGCATTGCGGCTTATGGTTAACCAATTATGGCGAAAGGCTACTCCGGGAGGAGCTGTGGTGCGGCGGACACATCCGCGCTCACCCGTGAAAGAAGCTTGCAGATAGCCCGGCCAATTGCAGCGCCTGTTTCGCCGGAAGGGCTCTATCGTTCCCTGAGCATCGGCTCGATACTTGCTTCTTTCCCGTCTTTTCCTTCGACCGGAGATCGCGATGGCCCATTCCCTCAAGTCCGGCACCGCGAACGTGACGCCGCTTCGTGGTCCGAACCAGCCCGATCTCGATTCCGATATCGTCTGGGAGGCGCGCCGGGACCTTGCCGCGACCTTCCGGATGGCGGCGCGCTATGGCTTCGAGGAGGGCATCTGCAACCATTTCTCGGCGCTGGTGCCGGGCCATGACGACCTCTTCATCGTCAATCCCTATGGCTGGGCCTTCCGCGAACTGACCGCCTCGAAGCTCCTGATCTGCGGCTTCCACGGCAATGTCGTCTCGGGCGAGGGACAGCCGGAGGCGACGGCCTTCTACATCCATGCCCGCATCCACAAGAACATCCCGCGCGCCAAGGTCGCCTTCCATACGCATATGCCCTATGCGACGGCACTCTCGATGACCGAGGGCGATCCGCTGATCTTCGCCGGTCAGACGGCGCTGAAGTTCTACGGCCGCACCGTCGTCGACCGCGACTATAACGGTCTGGCGCTGGACGAGCGCGAGGGAGACCGCATCGCGGCAGCGGTCGGCGATGCCGATATCGTCTTCATGAAGCATCACGGCGTGATGGTGCTCGGGCCGAATATCGCCGAGGCCTGGGACGATCTCTATTATCTGGAGCGGGCCTGCGAGGTGCAGACGCTGGCGCTCTCGACGGGGCGGCAGGTCAAGCCGGTCAAGCCCGAAATCGCGGAAGCCGCCTATCGTCAGATGCGCGAGGGCGATCCGGAATCGGCGCGCCTGCATCTCGCCTCGATCCGCCGCCAGCTCGACGCGGAGGAGCCGGTCTATCGCGATTGAGCCGGCAGGATCGCCAAAGAAAAAGCCGCCCGGAATGTCGGGCGGCTTCGAAGAGGATGTGGCTGACGAGCGCCTTGCGCCTCAGCGCTGGCCGCTGAGCAGCGGCGACCAGGTCGGGTCGGAAGCGAAGGCCGGGGTCGGCACGGGCACTTCGACGCGGCCGGTGATGTCGACCATATAGAGCTTGCCGCCGGACTGGCCGCCCGGATCGCGGAAGAACATGATGTACTGGCCGTTCGGCGCCCAGTTTGGGGCTTCGTTGTGGAAGCCCTCGGTCAGGATGCGCTCGCCCGAGCCGTCCGGCCGCATCACGCCGATGGCGAATCCGCCGCCGCCCTGGCGGGTGAAGGCGATGAGGTCGCCGCGCGGCGACCAGGACGGCTGCGAATAGCGGCCCTGGCCGAAGGAGATGCGCTGCCCCTCGCCACCGCCAGCGCCCATCACATAAAGCTGCTGCTGGCCGCCGCGATCGCTTTCGAAGACGATGCGCGAGCCGTCCGGCGCATAGGAAGGCGAGGTGTCGATCGCTGCCGTCGAGGTCAGGCGCGTCGTCGAGCGCGAGCCGATATCGATGGCGTAGAGATTGGCGTTGCCGCCCTGCTGGAGCGAGAGCACGACGCGCTGGCCGTTGGGCGCAAAGCGCGGGCTCGAGCTCATGTCGGGGAAGTTGCCGACGATCTGGCGCTGGCCGGTCTCGATGTTCAGGACCTGCACGCGCGGCTGCTCGCCCAGGCGCTGGGTCATGAAGGTCACGTCCTGCGAGACCGGCGAATAGCGCGGCGTTACCACCGAGGTGTCGCCATTGGTGAGGTAGCGCACATTGGCGCCGTCCTGGTCCATGATGGCGAGGCGCTTGCGGCGGGTTTCCTTCGGGCCGGATTCGTCGACGAAGACGACGCGGGTGTCGAAGAAGCCGCCGAGGCCGGTGACCTTCGAGAAGATCGCGTCCGAGATGATGTGGCCGACGCGGCGGGCATTGCTCGGGTCGGTGAAGTACTGCTGGCCGTCGGTCTGCGTGCCGGTGGCGACGTCCCAGAGCCGGAACTCGGCGCGGATGCGGCCGGCTTCGCGCGCGACGCGGCCGGTGACGAGGGCCTGTACGCCCGCCGCCTTCCAGGCGTCGAAACGCGGAGCGGCATCGAAGGGCGGGTTCGCTTCCGGGAAGCGGCCCTTGTCGACGGGCGTGAAGTAGCCGCAGCGCTTCAGGTTGTTGGTGATGACGCCGGAGACGAGCACGCCGCCCTCGCCGCCGAAATCGGCGATGGCGATCGGCATCGGCTGGAAGGCGCCGCCGCGCAGGTCGATGACGAGTTCGGCCTTGGCCGCGGCGGGCACGAGCAGCGCCGCGCCGGCGGTGGCGAGGAGGCGGCGGCGCGTCGGCGCTGCCGCGAGGAAGGGGAGGGGGGTACGGTCGATCATCGGGGTCACATGACGTCCCTGGCGTCGAAATTGACGACGACATCGCGCCAGTCGTCGTAATAGGAGGCGAACTGAGCCGGGATGCGCAAGGGCGCGCAGCGGCGGGTGGCGGTCAGCGCCGAATCGGCGGCGACGCGGAAGAGCGGGTCCGCGGAGGAGTTGATCACGCCAGGCTGGCCGATGAGCGAGCCGTCCGTGTTCAGCTTCATCCGCACGGACGGCACGACATTGCCGCTGCCATGGGCGTTGGCGAGCGCGATCGGCACGTTCCAGCACTTCAGGAGCTGATCCTGGATGATGCCGATGAGCTGGGCCCGGAGCGAGGGGCTGAGCTTCTGCGAAGAGCCACGCTCGGTGCCCAGCGAGGCCGTGCGGTTGACCTGCGGCGCCGAGGAGCCCGAGGACTGCGCCTTCTCCTTCGACTGAAGCAGCTTGGCGATGTCGCTGGCGTTGAAGTTCTTGGCGATCTCCGCCTCCTTCTTCGCCTTGGCCTCGGCTTCCTGCTTGGCCTTCACTTCGGCTGCGATCTTGGCTTTCTGCTCGGCCTCGGCCTTCGCCTTGGCGGCAGCCTCCGCCTTTTCCTTCGCGGCTTTCTCCGCTTCCGCCTTGGCGACAGCTTCTGCCTTGGCCTTCGCATCAGCGGCGCGCTTGGCGGCCTGGGCATCGGCTTCCGCCTTGGCCTTGGCGGCGGCCTTCGCCTCCTCCTCGGCCTTCTTCGCCTTGGAGGCGAGCTCGGCCTCCTCGGCGAGCTTGGCCAATTCCTCGCGCTTCTGCTCGGCCTCGCGGGCGGCGGCGGCCTCGCTCTTCTGCGGCGGCTGCTTGGCGGGCTCGGGCTGCTTGGCTTCGGGCTTCGGCGGCTCCGTCGGGCGGGCCGGCGGCGGGGGCGTCGTGGCGTTGTTCTCGGCGGTCTTCAATTCGGGCGGGCGCGAGGGCGGGGCCGGCGTATCGGCCTTGGCCTCGCCTGCCTCTTTGCGCTCGACCGTTTCGGACTGGCGCTCGGCGCGTGGGGTCGGCTGGGCCTGGACCTTCTCGGCGCTGCGCTCGCCGCGCGTGACCTGGTTCAGCGCGCTGGGGTCGATCACCTCGACGGCGATCGCCTCCTCGTTATCCGGCAGCGGCGCAGGCGACGAGAACGCCAGCAGCCCCGCGACGAGGAACGTCGCGTGGCCGAGCGCCGACACCAGCATGCCAGGTTCGGAGGTCGAAAGCTTCACGCCCTTAACGTCCTTACTCTCTAACTCTCAGCTCTCAGCGGCTCGGCTCGGTGACGAGCGCGACCCGCTTGAAGCCGGCGGCGGTGATGGTCGACATCACCGAGGCGACACGGCCGTAATCGACCTGCTTGTCGCCGCGAACATAGACGCGCTCGTCGAAGCCCTGCTTGGCCAGGCCCTGGAGCTTGGCGACGAGGTCGGGCTCGAGCGTCGGCTCGTCCTGCAGGAAGATCTGGCCCTTGCTGTCGATGGCGATGGTCAGCGGCTTCTGGTCGACATTGATCGGCTTGGCGCCGGTCTGCGGCAGGTCGAGCGGGACGCCGGTCGCGATCAGCGGCGCGGCGACCATGAAGATGATGAGCAACACCAGCATGACGTCGATGAACGGCGTCATGTTGATCTCGGCGATGGCGCCGTGGCGGCGTCCGCGCCGGCCCCGGCGGCCGGAACCGCCCTTTGCGCCTGAAGCGGCTGACATACCCATCGGTCAGCTCCTCACGCTGCCATGCGCTCGTCGATCTGCCGCGACAGGATCGCGGAGAACTCGTCGGCGAAGGCTTCGAGACGCCCTTGCGCCTTGGCGACCTCGGACTGGAGCTTGTTGTAGGCCATCAGCGCAGGGATAGCGGCGAAGAGGCCGATCGCGGTGGCGAAGAGCGCCTCGGCGATGCCCGGCGCGACGACCGCGAGCGAGGAATTCTTGGAGACCGCGATCGCGGTGAACGAGGTCATGATGCCCCAGACCGTGCCGAACAGGCCGATGAAGGGGGCAGCCGATGCGATGGTCGAGAGCACGAGCAGCCCCGATTCCAGCCGCTCCGTCTCGCGCTGGATCGTGACGTCGAGCACCTTGTCGATGCGCTGCGAGAGGCTGGCGACCGAACGCCCGCCATTCTCGAAGGAGCGCTTCCACTCGCGCATCGCCGCGACGAAGACGGCGGCCATGTCGTTGACCGGCTTGCTGGCGAGGTCGCGATAGAGCTCCTCGAGCGAGCGGCCGGACCAGAACACCTCCTCGAAGGCGTCCATGTCCTTGCGCGTGCGGCGATAGAGCAGGGTCTTGTCGACGATGATCGACCAGCACCAGACCGAAGCGGCGAGCAGGCCCATCATGACCAGCTTGACGACGATGTGGGCGTGCCAGAACAGCGTCCAGAACGACATGTCGATCTGCGGCGCGGCCTGCGCGACGTCGGCGGGGTTCATCCTGTCATCCTTCTCACCCAGGCGGTACGGCCGATGCTGGACTCCACTGGCTCCAGCCCCGGCCCAAACCCCGCCGCTTGCGTCGCGGGAGACCCACGCCGCCGCCCGATCCGCGATCCGGGGAAATGCCGTATCCCTCCAATCGCGCGTGAATCCGGCGAAAGATGGGCCGAAACTGGGTTTCCCACGGAACGCATGCTCCAGAGCGAGTTAAGCATCCGGCAAGGTTAATGTGGGGTATACGCCGGAGATGCGGCGTGAGGCGCGGCGGCGAAAAAGCTGCGGGCGCCCGCCGAACGCTCTCTCGAGCCTTTGGGCTCCACCGAGGCCGTGCGTTCCCTGCCGAGGCCGAGCCGGAAGAATCTGGCTGAAACCGTCTGCGGAAAGGTCTAGGAATCCCTGCGCTGTGGTCATCCGCGGCACGATGCCAGACTTGAACCGAAACTGCTTTTTTGAGTGGAGAGGTTTCCTATGTCGAAGCGTATTGGTCTGATTGTTGCCATATCGCTCGCAGCGGCTGTCGCCGGTTGCGCCACCTCGCCAGAGATCACGACACGTACCGTCATTGTTGCCGGCGTGGGGCCGGTCGAGATCGAGCGACTCAATGTCCGGGTTGTCTCGGTCGACGCACCTAATCGTAGCGTCCTGGTCGAGCAGCGCGGCTTGCGCTGGCTGGTCCATGTTCCTCCTGTCTTTGGTAATCTCGAGAATGTCCGCGAAGGCGACATGGTCGAGATCAACCGCGTCGAGGGCGTCGTTGTCGAGGTTCGACCCAACAGGCGGGGCTCCAAGCCCGGCATCACCTATACCGAGACGGCGAGCACTCCAGCCTTCCAGAACCTGCCGGAGCGGTTCGTCACGCGTTCGCTGACATTGACCGCGCGCTTCGAGAGCTTCGATACCGCCAACAGCACCGTCAATTATGTGGGGCCGCTCGGACCCCGCACGCTCACCGTGGCCGACCCGGCCGTGAAGGAGCGGCTGCGGCGGTTCCGGCGCGGGGACATGGTCGATCTCTCCTTCGAAGAGGCGTTCTATATCGTGCTGCGATAGGGCTCCGCTCGCATCGCGTCTGTTCGATTCTCCGAAACGCATAGCCCGCTCCGGCAGACCGGGGCGGGCATCAATTGCGGCGCACCATGTTGCTGCTGCCGGGTGGAGATTAGGCACTAGCCGAGCGGCGATCCGTTTCATTCAAAACTTAAAAGCAGAAACGTATGAGCCGGTAGCAGTCTTCGCAAAAACAATGCTCTTGACAGAAATTTTCAATTTGCAGATCTGTGCTGGCCTTCAGGACAGGAAGGCCAGTTAAAACCATGAAATATTGCTCATATGTGGGCTCCGGCCCTTATTGCTACGCCAATTCATTTTCGATGATGTTCGGGGAGGCTTCGCTATCGCCCGCCGTCATTGAGTTCGCGACGGGAAGTCCTTTCGGCATGCAGTTGCATGGCGGGGCGATGCCGTTCTTCGACCCCTATGGCTGGACACCGGAAGCGGGTTTCGAGGATGCGCTTGCCGCCATGGGCTGGAGCTCCGCCGTGATGCGAGGGGGCAGCGAAGCAGAGGCGCTTTCCCGGCTCGTGGATGCACTTGCCGCAGGACCAGTCTGGGCCGGCCCGCTCGAAATGGGTCATCTGCGACATCAGCCGGGCATGCACGGAGCGATCGGGGCCGATCACTACGTTGTCGGGCTCGCCCTGCGCGACGGCATGATCGAGATGCACGATCCGCAGGGCTATCCGCATGCAACCCTGCCGCTTGCCGATTTCATGGCGGCGTGGCGCGGTGAGACGGTGGATTACGGCGAGCCCTACACGATGCGGACGGGTTTCCAGCGCGTCGAGACCGTGCCGGAGGACGAGGCGATCCGGCGAGCGCTTTCCGCCGGCATTCGCTGGCTCGCCATGGATCGGGATATGCAGCCGCAGGCGGGGACGCTCGGCAACGAAGCGGCGGCGCTCGCCTTGGCGGAGCGGGTTGCGGCCGGCTGCGACGACGACCTCAGGGGGCACCTCATCCACTTCGCGGTGCGCGTCGGCGCGCGGCGGGCTGCCGATGCCGCGCGCTGCCTGACACGGATCGGGCTCGATGAAGCTGCCGGGATCATGGGGCGCCAGGCGCAATTGATCGGCGCCTTGCAACATCCGCTGGTCGCCCGGGATGACGCTACGGCGGCGGCTCATTTGAGGGCGCTGGCGCCGACCTATCGCGAATTGCTTGCGGTGCTGGAGCCCGTCGTCGTTTCATAGCGAGGCGACCGCCAGACAAGAAAAAGCCCGCCCCGGTGAGGAGGCGGGCCTGTCTTGGTCGAACCGGCGGTTCAGGCCGCGTCGGGCTGGGCCGGGGTGTTAGCCGGCGGGTTGTTGCGGCGCTCGGTCATGAACTGATCGAACTCGGCCTTGTCGCGGGCCATGCGCAGGCGGCCCAGGAAGTCGTGGAACTCGCGCTGCTCATCCTCGAGCCGGCGCAGCGTCTCCTCGCGGTATTCGTCGAAGGCGCGGTTGCCGCTGGTCGGGCCGCCGCGGCCGCCCCAGCCACCGAAGCCGCCGCCGAAACGACCGTCGCGGCCGGCCATGCGCTCGCGCAGGCGCTCCATCTTGCCCTGCAGGCGGTTCATCCGGTGCTCATACCGGTCTCCGGCATATCCACAACCCATGCGTCCACTCCAGAAAAGAAAGACCAGGGTCGCAAGACCCAACGGCCAGAACAGGATGAAGCCGAGAACCGCGAACGCGATCCAGGCACCCTTTCCATATTCGTCCAGCTTCTCGACGATCGGCATTGCTCCCTCACTGAGCCAGCGTGAATGTAAATCACATTTACATAGATGCGCTCGACCCTGCCACTTGTCAAGAAGCCGGCCTACGGAAAAGATTCAGCCGGGCGTGGCGGGGCCGTTGCGGCCGATGCCCAGGCCCTGGAGATAGATCAGCATGCCGGCCTCCAGCAGCTCGGCGGCCGACATCGGCAGGGGGCGCCGCCCGCCATCGGCGCGGCCGAACAAGGCGGCGACGCCGTGGGACATCGCCCAGACATGCAGGGCCATCATCAGGGCCGGCGGGCGCTTGCCCTGCGGGAGCTGCGCGATCAGCGCCTCGGAGGCCTGGCGCAGGCCGGCGAAGGCGCGGTCGGCGGCGGCGCGCAGTTCCGGGCTGGCATCGAGCGGCACGCCGGCCTCGAACATCGCCGAGTAATAGGCCGGCTCGTCATGGGCGAAGGCGAGGTAGGCGCGCCCCAGCCGGTGGAAGGCGGTCTCGGGATCGGGCCGGCCCTGGTCCCAGGCGCGCGACAGGGCCGCCTCGAAAGCCTGGAAGCCGCGCGCGGCGACATCGGCCAGAAGCTCATCGCGATCGCGGAAATGGCGGTAGGGTGCGGCCGGGCTGACGCCGGCCATGCGGGCGGCCTCGGCGAAGGTGAAGCCGTTCGGACCCTTCTCGCCGATCAGTCCGAGCGCGGCCTTCACCAGCTCCTCCTTGAGGTTGCCATGGTGATAGCCGCGGGGTGTTTCGGGGCGGTCGCGCTTCCAGCTCATGTAAGGAGCGCTAACATGGGGGCGGGGGCTGCGTCGACTGTCAGTCGTCGAGCATCAGGCGCTTGCGCAAACCGTCAGGGATGCGCCGGGCGCGGCCACCGCCGACGCAGGCGACCTTGACCGCGGCGGTGATCAGCACCTCCTCGCCGCGCAGCACGCGCTGCTCAACGTCCATGGTGGCGCCGCGCGCCTCGACGGAGCGGGTCTCGACCGTCAGCAGGTCGTCCATCACGGCGGGGCGCAGGAAGTCGATCGTCATCTTGCGCACGGCGAAGCCCAGCGCCGTCTCGCCGTCGAAGAGCTCGCGTTGCTCGACGCCGAGCGCGCGGATCAGTTCCGTGCGGCCGCGCTCCATGAAGCGCAGATAGGAGGCGTGGTAGACGACGCCGGAGAAATCGGTGTCCTCGTAATAGACGCGGACCTCGATGCGATGGACCCTGCTCATGGCGCTCCGGAGCGGTTCAGAATGGTTGCGGCTGCCATAAACCAGGAGAGGCGGCTTCGGAAAGGCTGGAACTGCTCTGCCGGAGCGGCGTTCCCGATTGCGTGATCACAACAAGGGAGGATCTGTCATGGCGCAATCCAGCAAGGCGACCGCGAGGCTGCTCGACAAGGCGGAGGCCGATCTCGTCGCCAGCACCCATCGCAGTGCGATCGGAGCTCTTCCGGATGACGCGTTGCGCGATCTGGCCAGCAAGCTGCGCGAACGCCGCGACAAGGCCCGTGACGGCGCGCGGCGCCAGAAGCGCGAGATGCGCGGCAAGGCCGAGCCGAAGGGCGCCAGGGCGGCGACCGACAATACCGGCACCAAGGCGAAGGCCGATGCGCTGACGGCGGCGCTGAAGCGCGTCGGCGCCGAGCGCACGCGGCGGGAGGAGAAGGCCAAGCTGCCGAGCCAGCGCAGCCTCGCGCGCAAGGCCCTCGCCCTTAAGCAGCGCCAGCTCGCGGCCGAACGTCCTGCCAGCCGCACGGCCGGCAAGGGCATGCGGCCGGTCGAGAATCCGAAGGCGGCGAAATCGGGCGCGCTGAACGATGCCGGCGCGCGGCCGGCGATGATGCGTTCGAAGATCGCGCGGCAATCCTAAGACGGCATCAAGCCCTGCGAGCGCTCAGCGCTTGCAGGGCTTGTTCATGAAGGAGCCGCAGTCATAGGGCTTCGACAGCTCGTCGCGCACCGAATAGGCCTTGCCTTCGAAGCTGTTGACGATGTCGTCGATGCGCCAGCCGCCATCCTCCCTGATCATCCGGAACTGGACGCCGACAGGTTTGCCGAAGCTGCGGAAGCTGGCGATCACGGTCGCCTTGCCCGCCGCGACGGGGATCGTGTCGAGGCTCAGCTTCTTCACCTCGCCGTCCTGGCCGTTGAGGAAAGGATCGGCGCCGATCTGGCCCATGTCGCCGCTCTCCTCCTGATAAAGGTCGTCACGGGCGAAGAGGGCGGCCAAGCTCTTGCTCATCAGCTTGTCGCGATGCGGCGGGCGCCAGGGCGACGGCGGGGTTCTGCCTTTCGCCGCGAGCATCCGGATCGTGATGGCGTAGGCCTCTTCGACCGGGCCGCGGGGCATGTCGTCGCCGGCGCGGGCCGAGACCGCCACGAATGCGGGCAGGCCGATCATGGCGAGCGCGACCTTTCGCCAGTTCCGCTTCACGCTTCGTCCTCATCACTGCCGAACAGGCCGAACTGCGCCGTCTCGCGCGAGGGCTCGGGCATGCCGAGATGGCGGAAGGCATGGGGCGTCAGCAGGCGCCCGCGCGGCGTGCGCTGGATGAAGCCCTGCTGGAGCAGGAAGGGCTCGATGATCTCCTCGATCGCGTCGCGCGGCTCGGAGAGCGAGGCGGCGATGGTCTCGATCCCGACCGGGCCGCCGCCGAAATTGACCGCGACCGTGGTGAGGTAGCGCCGGTCCATCTGGTCGAGGCCGATCGCGTCGACATCGAGCAGCGAGAGCGCCTTGTCGGCGACCTTGCGGGTGACGATCGGGTCGCCGTCGACGATGGCGAAGTCGCGCACGCGGCGCAGCAGCCGGCCGGCGATGCGCGGCGTGCCGCGCGAGCGCTTGGCGATCTCGTTGGCGCCGTCGTCAGACATCGGCACGCCGAGCACGCGGGCGCCGCGGGCGACGATGCCCTGCAATTCCTCGACCGTGTAGAATTGCAGGCGGATCGGGATGCCGAAGCGGTCGCGCAGTGGCGTGGTCAGCAGGCCGGCGCGGGTGGTGGCGCCGACGAGCGTGAACTTGGGCAGGTCGATCTTGACCGAGCGGGCGGCCGGGCCTTCGCCGATGATCAGGTCGAGCTGGTAATCCTCCATCGCGGGATAGAGGATTTCCTCCACCGCCGGATTGAGGCGGTGGATCTCGTCGATGAAGAGCACGTCGCGCTCTTCGAGATTGGTGAGCTGGGCGGCGAGATCGCCGGCCTTGGCGATGACCGGGCCCGAGGTCGAGCGGAAATTGACGCCGAGTTCGCGCGAGACGATCTGCGCTAGCGTCGTCTTGCCGAGGCCGGGCGGGCCGACGAAGAGGACATGGTCGAGCGCGTCGCCCCGGCTCTTGGCGGCGTTGATGAAGACCTGGAGATTGGCGCGCGCCGCGGCCTGTCCGGTGAAATCGGACAGCGACAGCGGACGCAGCGAGGTCTCGCTGTCGTCATCGCGGCGTTCGGCCGTCATCAGGCCGGAGCGCTTCGGTTCGCTCACAGCGCGATCTCCAGCTCGATGGCGTCGTGGATCGGAATGTCCTTGTACCCTGTCTTGATGATATCAGGCTCGACCGAGCGATAGTGGTCGATCGCCTCGAGATAAAGCCCCGAGAGGCGGAAGCCGCGGCGCTGGTAGAAGGTCATGCCGGGCATGTTGTCATTGGTCAGCATGGCCTTGAGCCGTTTGGCGCCGGCCTTGCGCGCGGCGAAGATCACGGCGTCCAGCATGCGGATGGCGACGCCTTCGCCCGGCCGCAGCGAATGGAGGGCGCAGAGATAGGCGTTCTCGCCGCGCACCGTCCAGCTCGCCAGCGCCGCGGTGCGGCCCGATGGTTCGTAGAGGCCGAGCGCGTCGATCTCGGCGACGTCGTAAACGTGCAGGTCGATCATCATGCTCTGGGAGCCCCAGCTCGCCAGCATGATGCGGCAGAGCTCGGTCTTGTCGGTGACGACGCGCAATTGAAGCTCGTCGGGCGCTTCGCTCACTTCGCCAGTTCCTTCAGGCCCAGCTTGATCAGCTGGGCCGTGCCGGCACCATCGCCGGCGACCTTGGCGGCAGCCGCCACGGCAGCCACCGCCTGCGCCTGAGGATAGCCGAGATTGGCGAGCGCCGACACGGCGTCGGCGATCGGCTGCGGCAGTTTCCTGTCTTCCAGCGCGCCGGACAACTGCACGACGCCGGGATCGATATGGCCGAAGGCCGGGGCCTTGTCCTTGAGCTCGGCGCAGAGGCGCTGCGCCAGCTTGGGGCCGACGCCGGGCGAACGGGCAATGGCGGCCTTGTCGTTGGTGGCGATGGCGGTCGCGAGCGCGCCCGGCTCAAGCGTCGAGAGGATGGCGAGCGCGACCTTGGCGCCGACGCCCTGAACGACCTGCATCAGGCGGAACCAGTCGCGCTCATTGTCGGACATGAAGCCGTAGAGGCGGATCGCATCCTCACGGACATGGGTCTCGATCGAGAGCGCGGCGGCCTCGCCGGGCTGGGGCAGGCGCTGGAGCGTCCGCGCCGAGCACTGCACGACATAGCCGACGCCCTGCACGTCGATGATGACGTGATCCTCGCCATAGGAATCGATCAGGCCCTTGAGCTTGCCGATCATCGTCTCGTTCCCCCGGCCGTCTTCATCAACCTGCCACGCGCATCTGCGCGACCAATGCCTTCATGCCGCGATGCTGGGCATGGCAGATCGCGACGGCGAGCGCGTCCGCCGCATCGGCCGAGGAGGTCTCAGCCTTGGGCAGGAGCACGCGGATCATCGCCTGGACCTGCTTCTTGTCGGCATGGCCGACGCCGACCACGGTCTTCTTGACGAGATTGGCGGCGTATTCCGCGACATCGAGCCCCGCGAGCGCCGGCACGACCAGCGCGATGCCGCGGGCCTGGCCGAGCTTCAGCGCCGATTGCGGGTCGCGGTTGATGAAGGTCTCCTCGACGGCGGCCTCATGCGGGCGATGCGCGGCGAGGACCTTGTTGAGGCCTTCGTGCAATTGCCGCAGACGCTGGCCGAGCGACAGGGCACCGTCGCTCTCGATGCAGCCGCAGGCGACGAAGGAGAGCTTGCTGCCTTCCGAAATCACGATGCCCCAGCCGGTTTTGCGGAGGCCGGGATCGATGCCGAGGATGCGAATCGGAGGTGCCATGACGGGCTCAACCTAGCGGATGTTTCGGATTTGTCCCGCGCCGAGACGGGCGACGGCACGGGGCGGGATGAATTCCCCTGATCGATGACATCAAAAAGGAAAGTTGTTCTTGCTGCCGGCTCGCGGGCATGGTTCGCCGCATCTTTCGTCTCCAGCCGGCTCCATGTCCTCGATTCTGTCTACCTTCATGCCGGGCGTCAGCGCCGACGGCATCGCCGTCTTGCTGGCCGCGACCTTGCTCGGCGGGCTCGTGCGCGGCTTTACGGGCTTCGGCTTCGCCATGGTGTTCATGCCCTTGGCCTCGGTCGTGCTCGGGCCTGTCGCGGCACTCGGCCTGATCTGGTTCATCGACCTGCCTTTCGCGCTGCCGATCGCGGCGCGCAGCGCCCGGCAGGCGGAATGGCGCGAAATCCTGCCGCTGCTGCTGACCGCGACGCTCGCCTTGCCGGCCGGCATCTGGCTGCTGATCTGGCTCGATCGCGAGACGATGCGCTGGGTGCTGGCCTCGCTCGTGCTGATCGCAGTCGCCTTGATGGCGTCGGGCTGGCGCTATCACGGACGGCCGACGATCCCGCTCTCGCTCGGGGTCGGGGCGCTGTCGGGGCTGTTCAATGGCATGGCCTCAATCGGCGGCATGCCGCTCGCGGTGTTCTGGCTCGGCGCGCAGCGCAACGACCGGCACAAGACGCGGGCCAACCTGCAGGCCTTCTTCGGCGTGTCGACGCTGATCAGCGGCGCGGTGCTGTGGTGGAAGGGCATCCTCACCGGCGGTGCCCTGCTGATGGCGGTGCCGCTCTTCGCCGTCTACGGCATCGGGCTCTGGGCCGGGACGCATGGCTTCCGGCTGGCCTCGGAGGAGACGTTCCGGCGCGGGGCCTACCTGGTGATTTTCTTGAGCGCGCTGATCAGCCTGCCGCTCTGGGATGTCGTGATCGGGCGGTAGAAGACGTCGCGGGCATCCACGTTCTCAACGCCATATCGAGGCCGCAAAAATGCAAATGGCCGGGGCGAGCCCGGCCATGATGCGGAAGGCGCTGGCTTCGGCTCAGGCGCTGAGTTTGGCCATGATGTCGTCGGCGATCTCGAAATTGGCGAAGACGTTCTGGACGTCGTCGTCGTTGTCGAGCGCTTCCATCAGCTTCATCATCGAGGCCGCCTTGTCCTCGTCGAGCGGGGCGCTCGTCGTCGGGCGCCAGACGGGCTTGGCCGAGGCGGGGGCGCCGAGCGAGGCTTCGAGCGCCTTGGAGACCTCGTTCAGCGCGTCGAAGGCGCAGAGGATGGTGTGGCCGTTCTCGTCCGAGATCACGTCGTCGGCGCCGGCCTCGATCGCCGCTTCCATCAGCTTGTCGGCGTCGCCGGCCTCCGGCGGATAGCTGATCTCGCCGACGCGGTTGAACATGAAGGAGACGGAGTTGCTTTCGCCGAGCGCGCCGCCCGACTTGGTGAAGTAGGAGCGCACTGCGGAAGCGGTGCGGTTGCGGTTGTCGGTCAGTGCCTCGACGATAACGGCCGCGCCGCCCGGGCCGTAGCCCTCGTAGCGGACCTCGTCATAGTTGTCGCCTTCGCCGCCGGCCGCCTTGTTGATGGCGCGCTGGATATTGTCCTTCGGCATGTTCTCGGCGCGCGCGGCGAGCACGGCCATGCGCAGGCGCGGGTTCATGTTGACGTCGGGCATGCCCATCTTGGCGGCGACGGTGATTTCGCGGGCCAGTTTCGAGAACAGCTTGGAGCGCACGGCATCCTGCTTGCCCTTGCGGTGCATGATGTTCTTGAACTGTGAATGGCCGGCCATGGGAGCTCGCTGCCCTTTGATGAGATGGAACCATGGAAACACCGCCGGCAGTGCGTGCCGGGGCGATCGGAGGGCCTTATAGGCGCCGGTTTCCGTGACAGGCAAGCGCCTGTGGTCGATCTTGGCCCAAATCGGAGGCGATCAGGCCGTTAAGCCATTCTTTGCCATGACGGGGCATGATGCCATCACCCGCCGCGCCGTCCTCACTCAAGCCCGCGAAGCCGTGACATCCAATTCCATTGCCGCGCAGGAACACCGCTTCCGCGCCTTCCGGATCTTCAACGAGGACATCGTTCTTCTCGGCTCACTGTCGGATTTCGCCCGCAGCCGGCTGCCGCATCTGCTGGACAATCTGCACGACCAGTTCTCGCCCTGGCCGGAAATCGCGCGTGCCCTGCGGCAGCCCGATGTTCATGAGCGGCGGCTCGCGCATTGGATCATGCTTGCATCCGGCCGTCTCCAGGAGGGCTACACCGAATCGGCGCACCGCCTGGCGAGCGTGTTCCATGAACACGGAGTACCGATCTATGCGGTGGTGATCTGCCACGCGATCGTCTCAAACGCCATCATCGTCGAGCTTGGCCTGGACCGGCAAAGCATGATGGGGCTGTCGAGCTTCTGGAAGAGGCGTGAACTCGACCGGCGGATTGCGATACGCACGGCACTGTCCAAGGCGACGCAGCTCGATCTCGAACTGCTGCTGGAGACCTATTCCGTGGTTCAGCAAGAGAACCGCGACCGCACGCGCCGCCAGATCGAGACGTTCGAGGTCACGGTCCGGGAAGTCGTCGGAGCGGTGAATGCCAGCGCCGGCAAGGTGGAGCGGCTTGCCGCCTCGGTCGAGAACGTGGTCGGTGAGACCAGTTCGCAGGCCGAGCGCGCCGCGGGGGCGGCAGGGGACGCTTCGGACAACGTCAGCAATGTCGCGACGGCTACGAACGAGTTGTCGATTTCGCTCGACCATGTCGCCGCGGAGGTGGTGCGGGCGTCGACAATGGCGCATGAGGCACATGCCGCCGCCCAGAAGACAGACGCGATCGTCCAAAGCCTGGCGCGTTCGGCCGAGACGATCGGCTCGGTCGTCGAGATGATCCAGACTATCGCCAGTCAGACCAATCTCCTTGCGCTCAATGCGACGATCGAGGCAGCGCGCGCGGGTGAGGCCGGGCGTGGCTTCGCCGTCGTGGCGACGGAGGTGAAGCAGCTTTCCTCCCGCACCGCCAAGGCCACGGACGAGATCGCCGCCCAGGTTCCCGCCATGCAGGCGGCGACGCGGGAGGCCGTCGCGGCGATCGAGAGCATCGTCGCCTTCGCCAGCCAGGTGAACGGCATTGCGGGTGCGGTCGCGGCCAGCATAGACGAGCAGCGTGCCGCGACGCAGGAGATCGCCCGCAGCGCCGATCAGGCGGCGCTCGGCACGCAAGCCAGCGCCGAAAGCATCGTGCAGCTGAACGACAGGGCCCAGCACGCGGGACGGGCGGTGCATGATGTGCTCGACGTCGCCGGAACGCTCTCGCGGCAGGCGGAGAGTCTGAACCACGCCTTCGACGAATTGATTCGACAGAACCGCGCTGTCTGAGCCGCGCAGCCCGAAGCGCGATCAGCGAGCGATCAGCCCTAGGCCCAGTCGGGCACGGCCTGGCTGAGATGCGGGCCGACGCGCACGGCCCAGACCGCCTTGGCCAGGCCGGTCGCGTCGTCGATATCGACCGCGACCCCGGAGAGGGTGCCTTCGCCGGTCGCCGGCTCCAGGCGGGCGCCCGGCACCTTCTGCAGGAAGCGGCGCACCGGCTCGTCCTTCTGCATGCCGAGCACGGAATCATAGTCGCCGCACATGCCGGCATCTGACTGGTAGGCGGTGCCGGCCGGCAGGATGCGCGTATCGGATGTCGGCGCATGGGTGTGAGTGCCGACGACGAGGCTGGCGCGTCCATCGAGGAAATAGCCCATGGCCTGCTTCTCGCTGGTCGCCTCGGCATGGACATCGACGATGACGGCGTCCGCCACTTCGCCGAGCGGGCAGGCGGAGAGTTCGCGCTCGACCGCGGCGAAGGGGTCGTCGAGCGCATCCATGAACAGTCGGCCCATGACGTTGACGACGAGGACGCGGGCGCCGTTGCGGGCCTCGATCACGGTTGCACCGCGGCCGGGCGTGCCGGGCGGGTAGTTGGCCGGGCGGATCAGCCGGTCCTGCCTGTTGATGAAGACGAGCGCCTCGCGCTGGTCCCAGGAATGGTTGCCGAGCGTGACGACATCGGCCCCGGCGGCGAGGATCTCGTCGCAGATCGCCTCGGTGATGCCGAAGCCGCCGGCCGAATTCTCGCCATTGATGATGACGCAATCGAGCTTCCAGGCCTCGCGCAGGGCGGGCAGCCGCTCCTGAACCGCAATCCGGCCGGGGCGGCCGACGATGTCACCGAGGAAGAGAAGACGCATGAAACAGACTCGAAAACCGGGAAGGCTTTCTCCCTCGCGCGAAGCCGCGCGGGAATCAACCGCAGCGCAGGGTTTCGCGCTCGGTCACGATCCAGTCGAGGCGCCGGTCATGCGGCTCGTCCGGCACGGCGTCGATCTCCTGCGCGGCATAGCCGATGCCGATGCTGATGGTCGGGCCGAGTTCCGTCAGCGCCCGGTCGTAATAGCCCTTGCCGTAGCCGATGCGGTAGCCGCGCCGGTCGAAGGCGGCGAGCGGCACCAACAGGATCGTGGGCTTCAGCTCCGGCTGGTCGGGCGCGGGAACGAGCGTGCCGAAGCCGCCGGGTACGATCGGCTCATAGGGCGCCCAGCGCCGGAAGATCATGCGCTTCTCGACGATCGCCGGCAGGCAGAGCGGCAGGCCGCGCTCATGCAGGGCTTCGAGGATCGGGCGGGGATCGGCTTCCGAGCGCATTGGCCAATAGGCCGAGACCGGGCCGGTGCTGCCCTTCCAGACGGGGAGGGCAAGGGCGTGGGCCGCGATCTCCGCGTCCCATTCCAGCCGGTTGTCGAGATCGAGCCCGTCGCGGCGGGCCAGCGCTTCCGCGCGGAGAGCCGCCTTGCGCGAGGAAGGAGTTACCGGCGTGTCGGACGTCATCGTCATATGGGCTGCGGAGCCACCTCGGCCGTGGAGTTTTGAATCCCGGGACACCTACTAAAGTAGGTGGGCGCCGTGTGTCCGGCTCCAATGGAACCGGTCAGGGACAGCTCCCTAGGGAGTCGTATGGGCCCGGGGAATGCTGTCTCTCACGCACCAGGCAGCCCCGCCCTGCCAATGTAGGGACGTCGCCGGCAAAGCGCCAGTGGTTCTTTACGCGTTTGCACATGGCGCGCGCCGCCATCAGGCCGGCCATGAAAACGTTCATATTTTGGCCGTGGTGAGCTGATGGTATAGAGACGCGCGCGACATGTACGGAAACCGGTTTCAACGATGCTTCGTTCTCTCCTAGCCCGCCATCTCTCCCGTCCGGGACTGGCCGCTTTGGCGCTCTCCGCTGCCCTTGCTGGCGGCGCGGTGCCGGCTTCGGCGCAGGATGCGGCCGATCTGCTGGTCCGCACGACGCGGCTGGAAAACCAGCTGCGCCAGATGTCCGGCCAGATCGAGCAGCTCCAGTTCGAGAACCGGCGGCTCTCCGACCAGCTCCGCAAGTTCCAGGAAGACGTCGATTTTCGCCTGAACGAGAAGGGCGGCGGCCGGCCGAGCACGGCGGCCCCGGGCCCGACGGGCGCGCCGCCTGCCGGCGGAGCGCCGCAGCCGCAGCGCCAGCGCCGCGGCGACGCCTTCGACCCGACGATGCAGCAGGGCGCTGCCGGTGCACCGCAGCAGCTCGGTGGTGGTGCCGGGATCGTCGGCATCATCGAGGATGACTATGCCGGCGGCCCGGCCACGGGCCAGCCGCTCGACCTGCAGGGCGTCGGGCGCCCGGTGCCGCAAGGCGGGCTGCCGCAGGACAGGCCGCGCGGCGCGAGCGTCGCTGCCGCGAGCGGTCCGCAGAGCGCCAAGGACGCTTACGACCTCGCCTTCGCCTCGCTCCAGCGCAAGGAGTACGAGCAGGCCGAGATGGGTTTCCGCCAGTTCCTCCAGAGCTATCCGCGCGACCGGCAGGCGGTCGATGCGACCTACTGGCTTGGCGAGAGCTATCTCCAGCGCCAGCGTTATCGCGAGGCGGCCGAGCAGTTCCTGAAGATCTCGCAAGGATCGCCGAAGGCGGCCAAGGCCCCGGACAGCCTGCTCAAGCTCGGCATGTCCTTGAACGGGCTCGGCGCCAAGGAACAGGCCTGCGCGACCTATGCCAAGGTCGGCATCGACTATCCCTCCGCCTCCAATTCCGTGCGCCAGGGCATCGCCCGCGAGCGCCGCCGCTCCGGCTGCGCTTGAGCGCGGCCCCGCTCGCAGAAGACATTGCGCCGGTTTCGCCAGTCGAGGCCGGCGCTGCTTTTGAGGGGCTGTCGGGTGAGACGGCCCTGCTTGTCGCTGTCTCGGGCGGGCCGGATTCAGTAGCCCTGCTGGCACTGCTGGCTGCATGGGCTCAGATGCCCGGCCGGCCGGCACTTCATGCCGCGACGGTCGATCACGGGTTGCGCCCGGGATCGGCGGAGGAGGCCGCCGCCGTGGCCGGGCTTTGCGCGAAGCTCGGTGTCAGCCATGCGACCTTGCGCTGGGAGGGGGCGAAGCCCGCGAGCCGCGTGCAAGCCGAGGCGCGCCGCGCCCGCTATGCGCTGCTGGCTAACGAGGCGAGGCGGCTCTGTAGCGCGACGCTGGTCACCGCCCATACGCTCGACGATCAGGCCGAGACGATGCTGATGCGGCTTGCCCATGGCTCGGGACCGTCCGGGCTCGCGGGGATGCGGGAGCGCAGCGAGGTTGACGGTATTCCGCTCGTCCGGCCCTTGCTCGGCATCCCCAAGGAGCGCCTTGTCGCGACAGCAGAGGCACGCGGATTGCCGTTCGTCCGCGATCCCAGCAATCGCGACCCGCGTTTCGAGCGGGTGCGCTGGCGGGAGGTGATGCCGGTTCTGGCCGAGCAGGGGCTGACGGCCGAGCGACTGGGGCGGCTGGCGGAGAGAATGGCGCGACTGGACGAGGCCGCGGCGCATCGTGCCAGCAAGATTTTCGTAGAGGCCGTGCTGCCGAACGAGGCAGCGGGGAGTCGTCTGCGTCTGGATTTTTCAGCGCTTGTCGTCGAGCCGGAAGAGATCGTCTTGCGGGTTCTTGGGCTGGCGCTCGATGCGGTCCGGCCGGAGGGCGAAGGGTATGGCCGGCTGGAGCGGCTGGAAGCCTGTGGGGCCGTTCTGATCGAGGCGGCCCGCGCCGGTTCGACCGCGCGGCGGACACTGTCGGGCTGCGTTCTTTCGCTTGGTCGCGACGGCGTTCTGACGCTGCAAGCCGAGCCCCCGCGCAGACGCGGTGTTCACCCTTCGGCGTCATAGTGCCGCCACGCCATTGCTTTCCCTTGGCAAGCACGTATGCGACACCTAAATTGATCGTCGGGAAACTCTAGGCCTCGCCCGGTTGCTCCGGGAGGCCCGATCGGACTGGGAATGAATCCGAATTTTCGCAATTTCGCCCTCTGGGTGGTGATCTTCCTGCTGGTGCTGGCGCTGGTCACTCTGTTCCAGAGCCCGAGCCAGCGTGCCAGCACCAATGAAATCCCCTACAGCCAGCTGATCAACGAGGCCGAGGCCGGACGCGTGTCGAACGTCGTCGTCGCCGGCCAGGAGATTTCCGGCTCCTTCTCGGACGGTCGCAGCTTCGTGACCTATGCGCCCTACGGCGATCCGAACCTGCTGAAGACCATGGCCCAGAAGGGCGTGCAGGTCTCGGCCAAGGCGCCGTCGGAAGGCACGCCCTGGTTTATGGCGCTGCTGGTCAATTCGCTGCCCTTCGTCATCTTCATCGGCCTGTGGATCTTCATGTCCCGCCAGATGCAGAACGGCGCCGGCCGGGCGATGGGCTTCGGCAAGTCCAAGGCCAAGCTCCTCACGGAGGCGCATGGCCGCGTCACCTTCGAGGATGTCGCCGGCATCGACGAGGCCAAGGAAGACCTGCAGGAGATCGTCGAGTTCCTGCGCGATCCCCAGAAGTTCCAGCGACTGGGCGGGCGCATCCCGCGCGGTGTCCTGCTCGTCGGCCCTCCCGGTACCGGTAAGACCCTTACGGCGCGTGCCGTCGCGGGCGAGGCGAACGTGCCGTTCTTCACCATCTCGGGCTCCGATTTCGTCGAGATGTTCGTCGGTGTCGGTGCGAGCCGCGTGCGCGACATGTTCGAGCAGGCCAAGAAGAACGCGCCCTGCATCATCTTCATCGACGAAATCGACGCGGTCGGCCGTCATCGCGGCGCCGGTCTCGGCGGCGGCAATGACGAGCGCGAGCAGACGCTGAACCAGCTCCTCGTCGAGATGGACGGCTTCGAGCCGAACGAGGGCGTGATCATCATCGCCGCGACCAACCGTCCGGACGTGCTCGACCCCGCGCTGCTGCGTCCGGGCCGCTTCGACCGCCAGATCGTCGTCCCGAATCCGGATGTCGCCGGCCGCGAGAAGATCCTGCGCGTCCATGTCCGCAAGGTGCCGATGGCGCCGGATGTCGACCTCAAGATTCTGGCCCGCGGCACGCCCGGTTTCTCGGGCGCCGACCTGATGAATCTCGTCAACGAGGCGGCATTGCTGGCGGCCCGCCGCGGCAAGCGCATGGTCACCCATGGCGAGTTCGAGGACGCCAAGGACAAGGTCATGATGGGCGCCGAGCGCAAGTCCATGGCCATGTCGGAGGAAGAGAAGAAGCTGACCGCTTATCACGAGGCCGGTCACGCCATCGTCGGCCTCTATGTCCCGGCCGGCATCCCCGTGCACAAGGCGACGATCATTCCGCGCGGCCGTGCGCTCGGCATGGTCAAGTTCCTGCCGGAGGGCGACCGCTACTCGATGAAGTTCAAGGAGTTCACCTCGCAGCTCGCGGTCGCCATGGGCGGGCGTGTGGCGGAGGAGATCACCTTCGGCCGCGAGAACGTCACCTCGGGCGCCACCGGCGACATCCAGCAGGCGACCAAGATGGCCAAGGCCATGGTCACGCAGATGGGCTATTCGGACGAACTCGGCATGGTCGCCTATGGCGACAATCAGGAAGAGGTCTTCCTGGGCATGTCGATGGGCCGCAGCCAGTCGCTCTCCGAGGCGACAGCGCAGAAGATCGACGCCGAGGTGAAGCGCCTTGTCGACGAGGGCTATGCCGATGCCAAGAAGATCCTCACCGACCATCACGAGGAGTTCGTGGCGGTGGCCGAGGCGCTGCTCGAGTTCGAGACGCTGACGGGCGAGGAAATCCGCGACCTGATCGCCGGCAAGCGCCCCTCGCGCGATCTCGACGACACGCCGCATGCCCCGCGCGGTTCGGCCGTGCCGAGCGCCGGCAAGGGCCGCAAGCGCGGCGAGCCGGATGCCGGCATGGAGCCGCAGCCGCAGGGCTGAGGCTGGCTTTGACGGAATACGAAAGGGCGGCCGCGAGGCCGCCCTTTCTCTTTGCGCGGAGGCGATGTCACGCTCCGTCACAATTTGTGAGAAGGCGGAAAGGTTTTTTGGCTATAGAACGCGCAAAACCGGGCGTGATCCGCCCCTCGGAACCGAATCACGATGACGCGCAAATACTTTGGAACGGACGGCATTCGCGGGCGGGCGAACGGCGTCATCACGCCTGACCTCGCCCTGAAGGTCGGCCAGGCCACGGGCATCGCCTTCCGCCGCGGCGAGCATCGCCACCGGGTGGTGATCGGCAAGGATACCCGCCTCTCCGGCTACATGATCGAATACGCGATGGTCGCGGGCTTCACCTCGGTCGGCATGGACGTGATGCTGCTCGGCCCGATGCCGACGCCGGCGGTCGCGATGCTGACGCGCTCGATGCGGGCTGATCTCGGCGTGATGATCTCGGCCTCGCACAACGCCTATGAGGATAACGGCATCAAGCTGTTCGGGCCTGACGGCTACAAGCTCAATGACGAGGTCGAGCGCGAGATCGAGGGGCTGATCGACGGCGATCTGACCTCGCGCCTTTCCGGTTCGGCCAAGCTCGGCCGGGCCAAGCGCATCGACAGCGCCGATGCGCGCTATGTCGAGTTCGCCAAGCGGACCATGCCGCGCAACATGAGCCTGGAAGGCCTGCGCATCGTGCTCGATTGCGCCAATGGCGCCGGCTACAAGGTGGCGCCGCAAGCCCTCTGGGAGCTGGGTGCCGAGGTCATCGTCATCGGCGACGAGCCCGATGGCTTCAACATCAACCGCGATGTCGGCTCGACCCATCCCGCGACGCTGGTGGCGAAGGTCAGGGAATTGCGTGCCGATGTCGGCATCGCGCTCGATGGCGACGCCGACCGCGTGCTGGTGGTCGACGAGCAGGGCCAGATCGTAGACGGCGACCAGCTGATGGCAGTCATCGCGCGCTCCTGGCTGGAGGATGGCCGGCTCTCGGCGCCGGGCATCGTCGCGACGATCATGTCCAATCTCGGCCTGGAGCGTTATCTCGCGGGCCTGGGCCTCACGCTGGCGCGGACCGCTGTCGGCGACCGCTATGTGCTGGAGCACATGCGCAACCACGGCTTCAACCTGGGCGGCGAGCAGTCCGGCCATATCATCCTCTCGGATTTCGGCACGACCGGCGACGGCCTCGTCGCAGCGCTGCAGTTGCTCGCCGTGGTCAAGCGGATGGACAAGCCGGTCTCCGAGGTCTGCCACTGCTTCGAGCCGCTGCCGCAGATCCTCAAGAACGTTCGCTACAAGAAAGGTCGCCCGCTGGAGGAGAAGCCGGTGGTCAGCGCCATCGAGGCGGCCAAGCAGCTCCTCGGCGAGAGCGGCCGCCTGGTCATCCGCCCGTCCGGTACCGAGCCGGTGATCCGCGTCATGGCCGAAGGCGACGATCGCGATCTGGTCGAGCGCGCGGTCGATGATGTCGTCGAGGCGGTGACGAAGGCCGCGGCCTGAACGGCTGCCTCACACCACCGTGGTGAGCCCGCCATCGACCATCAGCAGGTGGCCGTTGACATAGTCGGACGCCGCCGAGGACAGGAAGATCGCGGCGCCCGCCAGCTCCTTCGTCTCGCCCCAGCGCCCGGCCGGCGTGCGCGTGCAGACCCAGTTCGAGAAGGCCTCATCAGCGATCAGCGCGGCATTGATCTCGGTGGCGAAATAGCCGGGGCCGATGGCGTTGGCCTGGATGTTATGCTTGCCGAGTTCGGCGGCGAGGCCCCGCGTCATCATCTTCACCGCGCCCTTGGACGCCGTATAGGGGATGATCGTGGCGCGGCCGAGCTCGCTCATCACCGAGCCGATGCTGATGATCTTGCCGCGCTTGCGCGGCACCATGCGCTTGGTCACGGCCTGGGTGACGTAGAACACCGAGTGCAGGTTGGTGTTGATCACCTCGTGCCAGCCATCGACCGGAAATTCGGTGATCGGCGCGCGCTTCTGCATGCCGGCATTGTTGATGAGGATATCGATCGGGCCGATCTCGGCCTCGATCATGGCGACGCCAGCCTCGACCGCCGCGTGGTCGGTGACGTCGAAGGGGGCGATGGAGGCCTTGCGGCCGGCGGCGGCAAGGGCCTGCTGCGCCCGCTCGAGCTTCGCCCTGTCGCGGCCGTTCAGCACGACATGGGCGCCGGCATCCGAGAGCCCTTCGGCGAGCGCGAGGCCGATGCCCTGGCCCGAGCCGGTGACGAGCGCGATCTTGCCGGCGAGACTGAACAGCGACAGCGACATGGCTTATCCTCGCAAAATGCCGAATGCGGCGATTTCGGTTTGCGCCGGGGGCGCTGTCTTGGGTAAGCAGGTTTCAATCGATTAGACAATGGTGCCGCGCGCCATCGCGCGGCGAATCCGGGAGCGTCCCATGCGTGCCGTCGTCATCCATGCCGAGAAGGATCTGCGGGTCGAGCCGACCACCGCACCCGAGCTCGGGCCGCGCGACGTGCGCGTGCGGATCGAGGCCGGCGGCATCTGCGGCTCGGACCTGCACTACTATCTGCATGGTGGTTTCGGCACGATCCGCGTGCGCGAACCGATGATCCTCGGCCACGAGATCGCCGGCCGCGTCGAGGCGATCGGCGGCGAGGTCTCGCGGGTGAAGCCGGGCGACCGGGTCGCGGTTAATCCGAGCCGGGCCTGCGGCCATTGCCGCTATTGCCAGATGGGTTTGCAGCAGCACTGCACGGACATGCTGTTCTACGGCTCGGCGATGCGCTTCCCGCATGTGCAGGGGGGCTTCCGTGACGTCTTGGTCGTTGAGGAGCGGCAGGCGGTGAAAGTGGCGCCTGGTGTCACGGCGGCCGAGGCCGCCTTCGCCGAGCCGCTCTCGGTCTGCCTCCACGCCGCCAAGCGCGCCGGGCCGCTGCTCGGCAAGCGCGTTCTGGTGACGGGTGCGGGGCCGATCGGCGCGCTGACCATCCTTGCGGCCAAGGCTGCCGGCGCTTCCGAGATCGTCGCGACCGACGTGGTCGATGGGCCGCTGCCGGTTGCCCACAAGATGGGCGCGACGGCGACGGTCAATGTCGCGGCGGAGCCGGAGCGGCTCAAGGCCGAGTACGGCGCGGAGAAGGGCGCCTTCGACGTGATGTTCGAGGCCTCCGGCAACCAGCATGCGCTGACCGGCGCCTTCGACGTGGTCAGGCCGGGCGGCGTCATCGTCCAGATCGGCGTCGGCGGCCAGTTCACGCTGCCGATGAACGTCGTCGTCGCCAAGGAATTCGACCTGCGCGGCTCCTTCCGCTTCCATGAGGAGTTCGACTGGGCGGTGGCGATGATCGGCTCGGGCTCGATCGACCTGTCGCCGTTGCTGACGGCGTCGATCCCGGTCGACCGGGCGGTCGAGGCCTTCGATCTCGCTGCCGACAAGTCGAAGGCGATCAAGGTCCAGCTCGACTTCGCTTGAGCGTGTCATCCCGTGCGCATTGCGGCGCGAAGTGCCGCGATGCAGACACGGGACCGCGCGACGAGAAGACACCTTTTCCTGATGACGGTCCCGTGTCTGCGCAGCGGCATTTACACGCCGCAGCGCGCACGGGATGACGCGCTTTAGCCGCTGCTGCGCCGACGCAGCGGCAGTTCCTCCGGCTGGCTGACGGCGAAGCCGTTGCGGCCGTTGCGCTTGGCGACATAGAGCGCCTCGTCGGCGCGGCGCGTGGCTTCGCTCAGCGTGTCGGAGGGTTCCATGAGGGCCGCACCGATGCTGGTGGTGACCAGGACGGTCGCGCCGCTGCTCAGGGCAACAGGGCGCTCCGCGGCGGCAGCGACGATCGCGGCGGCGATCCTCGACATGGCGTCGCGATCAACATTGTCGAGCAGCAGGATGAACTCGTCGCCACCCCAGCGGGCGCAGATGTCGCGGTCGCGCAGCAGCGCGGTCATCCGCCTCGCGAGTTCGGCGATGACCTCGTCGCCGCTCTGGTGGCCGTGGCGGTCGTTGAGCGGCTTGAGATTGTCGAGATCGACCAGCAGCAGCCCGGCCTGATGCCCGGTGCGCCCGGCGCGGCTGCGGCTCTTCGCAAAGGCGCGCTCGAAGCCGCGGCGGTTGAAGACGCCGGTCAGCGGATCGGCATGGGCGAGCCTCTCGAGCTGCTCGGTCCGCTCGCGCACGGCTTCCTCGAGACGGGCGGTGTTCTCCTCGACGCTGCGCGCCATCATGCCGAAGGCCTGCGACAGCCGGCCGATCTCGTCGCGCCCGGCATCGATCGCGACGGCGCGGAACTCGCGGGCGCGGACATGGCTGGCGGCATGCTCGACGCGGGCGAGCCGGTCGAGCACCGCACGCTTGAACAGCAGGGTCATCAGGGCGGCCGCCGCCAGCAGGACCACGCCGAAGAGCAGGCCGAGCGGCAGGAACAGGCTGCGGTCGATGATGCGGTCGATATCCATCACCGTGACGTTGAACCAGCCGAGGCGATCGAGATAACCGACGCCGACGAGCACGCGCTTGCCGTCGACGGTCATGAAGCGAGATTGCACGAGGTCGTCGCCAGCCCCGACACGGGCGATCATCTGGCCGAGCAGGCTGCGGTCCGGGTCGGTGTCGATGATCTGGTAGATCGTCTTCTTGGACGAGATGTCCTTGGTCAGGCTGTGGAAGTCGACGAGGCTGGCGTCGCGATGGGCCTGCACGGCGCCGCTGCGATCGACGAACATGCTCTGGACGCCGGTCTGCGGGATATCGACGACCTCGCGGATGAACTGCGTCAGGTCGAGCCCGGTGCCGATGATGCCCAGCACGCGGCCATCCTTGCGGATGATGCAGTTGATCCAGACCTTGGTGACGCGGAGATTGTCGTCATTGTCGACGTTCAGATGGCAGCCGGAGCCGAGGGCCGCGGTCTTGTAGAACCAGCCGTCGCGTGGGTTGCTGGCCGAGAGCGTGTAGCGCTTGCGGGCGTGCTCGTAGCTGTTGTCCTTGTCGTTGAAGTAGTAGTTGCCGGAGCCGGCGATGACGGCGAAGTAGCTACGATCCCGGAAGGACTGGCGGTAATGCTCCAGCTCGGCCAGACCGCGCTCGGCCTTGTCCGGATCACCCTCGGTTTCGGCCCAGTCGACGATCGTGGGGGCGCGGGCGACGGTTTCTGCCAGCGAAACCTCGCGCATCAGCGCTTCCAGCCCGCGATAGCGATCGAACAGGATCTGCTTCTCGGCGACGAGCGTGCCGAGCTTCACCACGGTCGCGTCGACGATCCACAGGAAGGCTGCGCCAGCCGGAATCGCGATCGCCACGAGTATGGCGAGCGTCCAGCCCATGACCCGGGCCTTCAGGCTATGCGTGCGGGGCAGACCGGTTTCGGCCTGGCTCATCGGGTCGGCTTCCTTGCGGGATGGCGCAAGGTAGAGACCGATCCGTTGCGTAAGCTTTAAGAATGGCTAATGCATCGGCGGCGTTTGCTCGGGCTGTCATCCCGTGCGCGCTGCGGCATGTGAATGCCGCTGCGCAGACACGTGACCGTCTCCCGGAAAAGGCGCCCTCTTGTCACGCGGTCCCGTGTCTGCGCCGCAGCGTTTCACGCTGCAGCGCAGACACGGGATGACGCGCTTCAGAATCATGACACGCTTCAGAACAGGCCTTCGATGCGCCCCTGCGCGTCGATATGGATGCGCTCGGCGGCGGGCTCGCGCGGCAGGCCGGGCATGGTCATGACGTCCCCGCAGATCGCGACCACGAAGCCGGCGCCGGCCGAGAGCCTGAGCTCACGCAAAGGCACGATGTGGCCGGAGGGCGCGCCGCGCAGGGTCGGGTCGGCCGAGAAGGAATACTGGGTCTTGGCGACGCAGACCGGCAGGTCGCCGAAACCGGCCTCCTCCAGCTCGGCGAAACGCGCCTGAAGCTTGGCATCGACGCTGACGCCTTCGGCGCCGTAGATTTCGCGCGCGACCGTCTCCAGCTTCTTCCGAAGCGGCATCGTATCGGGGTAGAGCGGTGCGAAATCGGCCTCGCCTTCATCAGCCAATGCGGCGACTTTGCGGGCGAGCTCCTCGGCGCCGGCGCCGCCCTCGGCCCAGTGCCGGCAGATCACCGCCTCGACGCCGAGATGGTTGCGGCAATAGTTGCGGATCAGTTCGTGCTCGGCGGCGGTGTCCGTGGTGAAATGGTTGATCGCGACGACCGGCGGTACGCCGAATTTCCGGACATTGTTGACATGGCGGGTGAGGTTGGAGAGCCCTGCTTCCAGCGCCTTCAGGTCCTCGCGTCCGAGCGCGTCCTTGGCCACGCCGCCATGCATCTTGAGGGCGCGGACGGTGGCTACGACAACAGCGGCGGCGGGCTTCAGCCCGGCCTTGCGGCACTTGATGTCGAAGAACTTCTCGGCGCCGAGATCGGCCCCGAAGCCGGCCTCGGTGACGACATAGTCGGCGAGCTTCAGCGCAGCCTTTGTCGCGATCACCGAATTGCAGCCATGGGCGATATTGGCGAAGGGGCCGCCATGGACGAAGGCGGGCGTGCCCTCCAGCGTCTGCACGAGGTTCGGCATCAGCGCGTCCTTGAGCAGCACGCTCATCGCGCCGGTCGCCTTGATGTCGGCGGCGGTGACGAGGCGCTTGTCGCGCGTGCGGCCGACGACGATGCGGCCGAGACGGGTTTCGAGATCGGCGGCGTCGCGGGCGAGGCAGAAGATCGCCATGATCTCGGAGGCGACGGTGATGTCGAAGCCGTCCTCGCGCGGGAAGCCGTTGCTGGCGCCGCCAAGCGAGGAGACGATCGAGCGCAAGGCCCGGTCGTTCATGTCCATGACGCGCCGCCAGGCGATGTGGCGGGTGTCGAGGCCGAGGCCGTTGCCCCAGTAGACATGGTTGTCGACCATCGCCGCCAGCAGGTTATGGGCGCTGGTGATCGCGTGAAAATCGCCGGTGAAGTGCAGGTTGATCTGCTCCATCGGCACGACCTGGGCATAGCCGCCGCCGGCGGCGCCGCCCTTCAGGCCGAAGCTCGGGCCGAGCGAGGGCTCGCGCAGGGCGATCATCGCGCGCTTGCCGATGCGGGAGAGCCCGTCGCCGAGGCCGACGGTCGTCGTGGTCTTGCCTTCGCCGACGGGCGTGGGGCTGATCGCGGTGACGAGGATGAGCTTGCCGTCCGGCTTCGCCTGGAAGCCGGGGATCGCGTGGGTGTCGATCTTGGCGATGTACTTGCCGTAGGGGTTCAGCGCCTCGGAGGGGATGCCCGCCTTTTCGGCGATCGTGGCGATGGGCTGCAGCGTGGCTACGCGCGCGATCTCGATATCGGTCGGCATTCGTCCTCTCGGAGGCTATTCCGCCCGCGCCTCCCGAGCGCGGAACCGGGCGGACACTGGCCCGAAAACCCCGCCGCCGCCAGCGCTTTCGCAGGCGGGGCAGGCATGATGCACAGGCGGTGTCGGCCGTCGGTCAGCCCGCCAGATGGGCGTTCTGCGGGAACAGGAATTTACGCGCTTCCGCGTCGAAATCCGTTTTGAAGGCGAACTGGTCTTTCAGCGCGACGGCACGTTGCGCAGCGGGACGAGCGGAGATCTCGTCGAGATGGCGCTTCACATGCGGGAACATTTCCGGCCAGGTCTCGCCGATGGCGAAGGAGAGCCGCGTCGCCCAGCCCCAGATCGACATGTCGACCAGCGTGTAGCGGTCGCCCAGCATGTAGCGTCGGTCTGCGAGCAGGTCGTTGACGATGCCCCAGTGCCGCTCCGCCTCGCGGGCATAACGGTCGATGGCATAGGGCAGCTTCTCCGGGGCGAAGCGGCTGAAATGCACGGCCTGGCCGCAATAGGGGCCGATGCCGGTCGCGACGAACATCAGCCAGGACAGCATCTCGCCGCGTGCCTTCGGCGTGTCCTCCGGCAGGAACTGGCCGGTCTTCTCTGCGAGATAGAGCAGGATCGCGTTGGAATCGAAGATTGTGACGTCGCCATCGGTCAGGGCGGGCGTCTTGGCGTTGGGGTTGATCGCGAGGAACTCCGGCTTGAACTGGTCGCCTTTGCGGGTGTCGACCGGCACCATCTCGTAGGGCAGGCCGGCTTCCTCGAGGAAGAGCGCAATCTTCGCCGGGTTCGGCGAGGGGTGGTAATAAAGCTTGATCATCGGGGTCTCCTCGCGTGGCGCTTCAGGCCTGCCGCAGTCCGGCGACATAGGAGACGAGATCGGTCAACGCGGCAATGGTGGCGTCTGACTGGAAGCCGAGCTGCTCCGGCTGCATGCGGAGCGCCTTGAACATCAATGCCGGGTCGATCGTCGTGGCCGCCGCCAGTTCGCTGCGCAGCCTACCGGCGGGAATGCGTTCGATGCGGGCAACATGGAAGCCATGTGCCTTGGCCCCGGCGATGTCGAAGCCGTTCGAGGAGACGAAGAGAATCTCGTCGCGCGCGAGGCCGAGCCGCTTCTCGACATGGGCATAGCCGCGCGGATCGGGCTTGTAGACGCCGATCTCGTCGACGCTGATCACGGTCTCCAGCAGGTCGGTAATCCCCGCATGGGCGACGAGCCGCTTCAGCATGTCCGGGCTGCCGTTGGAGAAGATGGCGAGGCGGTGGGAGGCAAGGCCTTCGAGTGCGGCGCGGGCCTCCGGGTAGAGCAACAGCGCGTCATAGGCGGCCGCGATCCTGGCGACGAGCTCGGGCGAGGAGGCGAGCCCGAGCGTCCGCAGCGTGAAATCGAGGGAGTCGCGCGTGACCGTCCAGAAATCCTCGTATCGATCCATCAGGGCGCGCAACCAGGTGTATTCGAGCTGCTTCAGGCGCCAGATCTGGGTGATCGTCGCGCCATGGCCGGGAAAGGCTGCATCGGTGACGGCGGCGACCGACTGGACATCGAAAAGCGTGCCATAGGCATCGAAAACCAGCGCCTTGATCGACATCGGTATGCTCCGTGGTGGTCCGTAGCCTTCTTAGCACTCGCATCGGCGGCGTGGCGCGTGGTATCCGCACAAGCAGTTTTCACAAATGCCGACAGGTCAAGCCGATGCCGCCTCGCCCCGTGATGCTGATGATCCTCGATGGCTGGGGCTGGCGCGAGGAGAGCGAGAACAACGCCGTCAAGCTGGCGAACACCCCGAATTTCGACCGGCTCTGGGCGGCGAACCCGCATGCTTTCCTGCGCACCTCCGGGCTCGATGTCGGCTTGCCGCCGGGCCAGATGGGCAATTCCGAGGTCGGCCACCTCAATCTCGGTGCCGGCCGGGTGGTGATGCAGGATCTGCCACGCATCAATCAGGCGATCGCAGACGGCTCGATCGCCACGGCGCTGGAAGCGACCGCCCTGGTTGCGGGGCTGAAGGCGAGCGGCGGCGCCTGCCATCTCATCGGCCTTGTCTCGCCCGGCGGTGTCCATGCCCATCAGGACCATGCGGTGGCGCTCGCCCGCATCCTGACCGCGCAGGGCGTCACCGTGCATGTCCATGTCTTCACCGACGGGCGCGATACGCCACCGCAATCGGCGGTCGAATACGTCAAGACCTTCGCCGCCGCTCTGCCGGCGGGCGCGACCATCGCCAGCGTCTCAGGCCGCTATTATGCCATGGATCGCGACAATCGCTGGGAGCGGGTCGAGAAGGCCTGGCGGGCGATGGTGCTGGGGGAGGGTGAGCGCTTCGCGGATGCGCAGGCCGCAATCGCCGCGGCTTACGCCCAGAACGTCACCGACGAGTTCATCCTGCCGGCTGTTATCGGTGCCTATGCAGGGATGAGGGACGGCGACGGTCTGCTCAGCTTCAATTTCCGCTCGGACCGCATCCGCGAGATTCTCGCCGCCGTCCTGGAGCCGGATTTCACCGGCTTCGTCCGGCCGCGCCGGCCGGTGCTGGTCAAGGCGGTCAGAATGACCTCCTACAGCGCCGAACTCGACAAGGTCATGCCGATGCTGTTCGCCCCGCAGACGCTGGCCAACGGCTTGGGCGAGACGGTCGCCAAGGCCGGGCGGACGCAAGTCCGCATGGCCGAGACCGAGAAATATCCGCACGTCACCTATTTCTTCAACGGCGGCGAGGAGACGCCCTATCCGGGCGAGGATCGGGTGATGGCGCCTTCGCCGAAGGTCGCGACCTATGACCTGCAGCCGGAGATGTCGGCGCCGGAACTGACCCGGAAGGCGGTCGAGGCGATCGATTCCGGCCGCTACGACCTTGTCGTGCTCAACTTCGCCAATCCCGACATGGTCGGCCATACCGGCGTGCTGGCGGCTGCGATCAAGGCGGTCGAGACGGTCGATGCCGGGTTGGGCGCCATCGCTGACGCCATCGGGCGGCAGGGCGGAGCGCTGCTCGTCACGGCAGACCATGGCAATGCCGAGTTGATGGTCGATCCGGCGACGGGCAAGCCGCATACCGCCCACACCACCAATCCCGTGCCGCTGATGCTGGTCGGCGGGCAGGGCAGGGGGCTTGCCGACGGGCGGCTCGCCGATATCTCGCCCACGCTGCTCGCGTTGATGGAGCTGGCGCAGCCGTCCGAGATGACCGGGCAGTCGTTGCTGCGCTGAGAAAAGCCAAACGGCGCGGGGTTGGCCCGCGCCGCTTCTTATCCTTGTCCGATGCTTCGGATCAGTACTTGCGCACCACCGGCGGCGCGTAGGCGACCGGCTCCGGCGTGCCGCAGCAGTTCGGGTCGCCGAAGTTCCAGCGCATGCCGATGCGGAAATCGTGGCTCTCGATGTCCTTGGCCTTGAGCGGCGCCTGGATCTGGCCGGTGAAGGCGTTGACCAGACGGCCCGACTGGGCATCACCAAGGTTCAGGTAGCGGTAGCCGACTTCGAGGGTGAGGTTCTTGTTCACCTCGTAGCCGACGCCGGCCATCAGGGCCCAGGCGAGGTCGGTCTTGCTGCCGCTATTGGCATAGCCCAGCGTCGGGCCGACGAAGTTGCCGAGCAGGGCCCCCTGGTCGGTCAGGCCGCTGATCCGGTTCTGCGAGAAACCGATACCGGCGCCGATATAGGGCGTCAGGCAGTTCCAGGTGCCGAGATCGAAATAGCCGTTGAACAAGGTGACCAGCGAGGTCAGGTTGCCCTTGTAGGTATTGGTCTGGTTGCCGTTGTTGAACGGATTGAAGACGATGTCGTTCACACCGATCTGGCCGGCGCCGCGATATTCGCCGGTGACGTCGAAGCGCAGCCAGTTGTTGAAGCGGTAGCCGACACCGATGCCACCGAAGAAGGCGGAATTGTCGCTCTTGCCGAAGAAGCGGCCGCCGAACTGGGCGACGTCGTCCTGATGATATTTGCCAACGCTCTGGACGCCGACGCCGATATCGCCGCGCAGGTAGATGCCGCTGGAGATCGTGCCCTTGAGGCCGAGCGGCTCGGGCGGGGGAGGCGGAGCGTAGTTGAGATCCGCGGCCTGTGCCGCGGCGGAGACGCCGAGGGCCAGGCCGCCCGCCAGCGCGAGAGTTTTCAGGCTGCCCATGGCAGTGTCCTTCACGTTTGCGCGGCGCAGAGAACGCAAGCCCGCGCTTGTTACCCACGGGAAGGACCATGGCAGTGATTTCTTAAATGACACTTAACCCTAAAAGCTAACCTTACCGGCGCGTGAACGACGGCAAGGTGATGCCGAAGCCCCGATATCCGTCAGGCTTCTGCAGGGGCGGCGTTACGCCGTCAGGCGCTCGGCATGCCAGGCGATGTGCTGGGCCATGAAGGTCGAGATGAAGTTGTAGGAGTGGTCGTAGCCGTCGCGCATCGTCAGCTGGAGCGGGATACCGGCAGCGGCGCAGGCGATGTCGAGAAGCTGTGGGCGCAGGCCCTCTTCGAGGAAGCCGTCGGCCGTGCCCTGGTCGACCAGCAGGTCGCGGACGCGATGACCATCGGCGATCAGCAGGGTCGAGTCATAGGCACGCCATTTGGTCTCGTCCGGCCCCAGATACTTCTCGAATGCCGGGCGCGACCAGCCGGCCGTCGAGGGCTGGGCGATCGGCGCGAAGGCGGACACGGAACGGTAGCGCTCCGGGTTCTTCAGGGCGAGCGTGATCGCGCCATGGCCGCCCATGGAATGGCCGAAGATACCCTGGCGCTTCATGTCGACCGGGAAATGCCGGCTGATCAGCTCCGGCAGTTCGTCGCGGATATAGGTCTCCATGCGGTAGTTCTTCGCATAGGGTGCCTCGGTCGCATCGAGATAGAAGCCGGCACCTCCACCGAACTGCCAGTTTTCCGGCTCGTCCGGCACGCCTTCGCCGCGCGGGCTCGTATCCGGGCAGATGATGGCGATGCCGTTGGCGGCCGCCGCCGCGCGATACTCTCCCTTGTCCATGACGTTCTGGTGCGTGCAGGTCAGCCCCGAGAGATACCAGAGCAGTGGAACCGGACCGTCCTCGATCTGATGCGGCAGGTAGATCGCGAAGGTCATCGGACAGGCGCAAGCCGCGCTGTCATGCCGATAGACGCGTTGCGAGCCGCCGAAAGCCTTGGAGGAGGAGAGCAGTTCCATGGGCGATTCCTTTCTTGCGGCGCGCTTGTCATTCCGGGGCGGCCAGGTGCCGAACCCGGAACCCACGACCGGACGAGCTTTTGCCCGGTTGGCCTATTCAAATGTCTCACCCGGTCGTGGGTTCCGGGTTCCGCGGGTTGCGCAGCCCCGGAATGATAAAGGTGGTGCTTCAGTGCCTGCCGAATGAGGCGGTGGAACGGCCGCTCAATAGACCACCACGCTGCGGATCGACTTGCCCTCGTGCATCAGGTCGAAGCCGGTATTGATCTCGTCGAGCGAGAGCTTGTGGGTGATCAGGTCGTCGATGTTGATCTTGCCCTCCATGTACCAGTCGACGATCTTCGGCACGTCGGTGCGCCCGCGTGCGCCACCGAAGGCCGTACCCTTCCAGACGCGGCCGGTGACGAGCTGGAACGGACGGGTCGCGATCTCCTTGCCGGCCTCGGCGACGCCGATGATGATCGACTCGCCCCAGCCGCGATGGCAGCATTCCAGCGCCTGGCGCATCACATTGGTGTTGCCGGTCGCATCGAAGGAGAAATCGGCGCCGCCGCCGGTCAGGTCGACGATCGCCTGCACAACCTTGTCGTTGCCGATCTCGCTCGGGTTGATGAAGTCGGTCATGCCGAACTTCTCGGCCATGGCGCGCTTGGCCGGGTTGATATCGACGCCGATGATCTTGTCGGCGCCGACCATGCGGGCGCCCTGGATGACGTTGAGGCCGATGCCGCCGAGCCCGAAGACCACGACATTCGCACCGGGCCAGACCTTCGCCGTGTAGATCACCGCGCCGATGCCGGTCGTCACGCCGCAGCCGATATAGCAGATCTTGTCGAAGGGGGCGTCCTCGCGGACCTTGGCGAGCGCGATCTCGGGCAGCACGGTGAAGTTCGCGAAGGTCGAGCAGCCCATGTAGTGGAACACTTCGCCACCGTCGCAGGAGAAGCGCGAGGTGCCGTCCGGCATCACGCCCTGGCCCTGGGTCGCGCGGATCGAGGTGCAGAGATTGGTCCGGCGCGACAGGCAGGACTTACAGCTGCGGCATTCCGGTGTGTAGAGCGGGATGACATGGTCGCCGGGCTTCAGCGTGGTGACGCCAGCGCCGACCTCGCGCACGATCCCTGCGCCCTCATGGCCGAGGATCGCGGGGAACTTGCCCTCCGAATCCAGGCCTGAGAGCGTGTAGGCGTCGGTGTGGCAGATGCCGGTTGCCATCACCTCCACGAGCACCTCGCCGGCCTTGGGGCCGCCGATCTCGATGGTCTCGATGGTGAGGGGCTTGCCGGCTTCCCAGGCGACGGCGGCGCGGGTCTTCATCGGGTGTTTCCTTCTGTTCGAGCGTTCATTTCAGATAGGGGCGGATGACCCGCATGATCGCGGCGATCTCGTCGTCGTTCCCGGCATCCGCCTGTGCTGCCTCGGCCGGGCGGGCCATGGTCTCGCGCAGGTGGCTTTCCAGCACCTCGGCCATCAGCCCGGTCGCAGCGCCGCGCAGGGCGGCGAGTTGCTGCAGGAGGGCGCCGCATTCCTCGCCGCGCTCGACGGCGGCGATCAGGGCGTCGGTCTGCCCCCTGATGCGGCGCAGCCGCGTCACGGCGCGCTTCTTCTCTTCGGGCGTATGAGGCATGGGCACCGAGGCTCCGGTTGCCGCGACGCTATGGTACTGAGGGGGAGTATGTCAACGCGCAAGGCGAACCGAAACGAAAAGAGCGGCAGCGTTGCCGCTGCCGCTCTTTCTTGGATGCGTCGTCAGGCTGCTTCAGAAGCTGTAGCCGAGTTTCACCTTCACCAGATGCTGGCTGAAATTGGTGAGGTCGAGATTGCCCGGCTCGCCCTTGGCCTTGCCGGAGACCTGGATGTTATAGGCGGCGGACAAAGCGAGCTGCTTCGTCGCCTGCCAGAACACGCCCGGGCCAACGAAGGTGGCGTAGCCCGCCTCGTTGCCGAAGCCGAGCTCGTTATGGGAGCGCATGTGGCGGACCTCGCCGCTGAGATAGAGGCCTTCCTGCACCTGCCAGGCGAGCGCGCCGCCGACGGTGAAGGTGGAGGAGCGCTGATAGGGCGAGGGGCCGGTCCAGGTCAGGTCATGCGAGATGTTCAGGCCGGCATAGAGCGTGTTCGGGATGAGGGTCTTGTCGGCGAAGATGCGGATGCCGGTATTGTAGGTGGTGAAGCGGCCGGCGCCGTCCGGATCGGCGCGGTTCAGGCTGGGGTCGATGACCAGAGTCAGGCCGATTCCATGCATGTTGCGGCTGAGCAGCTTGTACTTCATCTCGACGCCGGCGCCGAAGGCGCGCGAGTCGGCGCTGACTCCGCCGGCCGAGGCGCTGGTGATATTGCCCAGCAGATAGGGGCCGATCTCGAAGCAGGGGAAGAGGCCATAGGAGCCCTGCAGGGTCAGGCCATGGCCGTTCGAGCTGCCGGTGCGGGTGCCGAAGGCGCCGCCATAGGTCAGGCTGGTCCCGAAGGAGCCGGTATCGGCGACATCGGAGCCGGTGGTGAAGCCGAAGGCGTCGGTCGGGATGCCCTCGCTTTCCGTGCAGACGGAGACGACGGGGGGCGGCGCAACGGGCGCGCCCTTGCGGGAAGACAGGTCGGCGGCGACGGCGGGGGCCGAGAGGGCCGCGGCGGTCAGGGCGAGAGCGGTGGCTTTCGAAAACATAGGTGTGCTCCGGGGAGGCCTCGGATTGATACGCTAATGCAAATCAATTGCAATAACTATTTCATCCTCGAGCGAACCCTGCCGCGAGCCCGATCCCGCCGCGATAAAAGAGCCATAGTCGTTTCCGCTATCCGCCCCGCTGTTGTTGCGCTGCAACAGTCAGGGTTTCGGCAGGCTGGAGAGGCGTTCCAGCGCACGCGGCGCGATCCCGGCCAGCGCGTCGATCGGCTTCCAGGCGGCGGCGTGCACTTCCTCCACCTGAGCGACGAGCGGCAAAGCCGGGTCGGCGAGGAAGAGATATTGCAGGTCGTGATGGACATGGGCCGGCTCGCCGCGCGACGGCTTTCCCGGCACGTCATGGCTGTCGATGGTGAAGGGCAGGTCGCCGCTCCGGTGCCAGGGATGCAGGACAAGGCCCTGCACGCCGGTTTCCTCGACCGCCTCGCGTGCCGCCGAGAGATGGAAGTGTTCGGCCTCCTCCCAATGCCCGCCGGGCTGGAGCCAGCGGCCGATCACGACATGGTCGATCAGCAGCACCTGCGCATGGTCCGGCGAGAGCACGAAGGCGCTGGTGGTGAGATGGCCGGGAAAGGTGTCGCGCCGGTCGAGCGCATGGCCTGCCGCCATCTGCCAGCGCAGCAGGGCAAGATGCTCGCGAGGATCGGCGACCTCGGCGCGATAGCGCTCGACGGCGTGGGTGAGAGCGTTGCGGAATTCCATCGGGTCAGCGCGCTTCGATCGGCAGGCGATAGGATTCGAAATGGCCGTTCTTCGGGCCGTCATAGCCGACGAGGGCCGCGAGGCCCTTACCATCGGGCGAGAGCACGGTCAGGGATTCTGCCTTGTCATCGCCACGGCCGGGCAGATCGCCGAGCGTTGCTGAGGCATCGGGCTTGGCGGGGTCGATCAGCATCAGCGAATAGGGCAGGGCCTGTTCCTGGGCCGGGCCGAGCAGGGCGAGCAGGCGGCCGTCGGGCAGGGGCGCGAGGTCGCGGATGCCGCGATTACTGCCGGCCGGCAATTCGAAGACCCGTGGCGCCTCCGTCGCCGGCGCATGGCCCGGCGCGAACAGGGCCTTGAGCGAGGCGCCGACGAGGAAGGCGCGATTGCCGAGCGAGGGCGCGCGCAGGCCAGCCCAGAGCGTGTCGCCGACGACGGCGATCCCCTCGATGTTCAGGCCGTTATCATCCATCAGCCCTCGGCCGAAGAAGGGGGCGGCCGGGCCGGCGGTGCGCAGCATGTCGCTCAGGCGATAGGTGCGCTCGACCTTGCCTGCGGGTGAGCCTGCCGCATCGACCTTGATCCGGGCGAGGTGGAAGGAGGAGAGGCGGAACTCGCCCCTCTTGCGCGAGCAGCCATGCGAACCGGCGATGTAGAAGGCGCCATCGGCATAGGCCACGGCCTCGCCATCGAGCTCGGCGAAGCGGCCGGGCATCTTGCAGATGCCTTGCGGCGGCTGACCGAGCGTATCGGACGAGGCCTCGGTCCCGATGATGGGCAGGGTCGCATCGGGGGTGATGCGATTCTCGGCGATGCGGGCGAACTGGGCGAAGGAGCCTTCGTCATTGATCAGCAGGCAGCGCTGCGTTCCGTTCGCGGCCGGCATGCAGGCGAGGCCGCTGACATCGCGCGCCGGCTTGCCTGCCTTCTTCGCGGAGAAATCCCCGAGCGTCCTGAAGCGCTGTTCCGGTGCAAGCGTCGCGGCTTGAGCGATTGAGGCGCCCAGCAGGCTGGTTGCGACGAGGGTGGCGAAGAGGCGGTAACGCATCGGGCGAATCCGGAAGGAGGGGCGCGGATTGAGCGCGCCCGGCTGGTGGATGTCAAAGTGCGGCGGGCGCGATCCCTATGGAATCTTGATGGTATCGCCCCTTGCCTCGTCTCGAACGCCTATGGTGTCGCCCCTAGCTTGTCCGGGCGGCCCTTGGAGGCCGTTCGGGAAACAGGATGATGTTCAGTATCCCTCGCAAATCCTTCGGCGGCCCGCTCCAGTTCCTGGTCGGGCGCGACGCGGAAGGCCACTGGCTCGCCGTCGAGACGCATGGGCGTGGCGGCGGCATCTTCTGCGATCGCAGCGCCGCGCTCCGCTATGCCGTCTTCGAGACTGGGCACCGGGCGCGTGCGGTCCGCGTGACCGCCAAGACGCTCTCGCTGCTCTGAGGCATGCCATGAACCACTGGCTTCACGGCATGTTCACCGCGCTGGTCACGCCCTTCGACGAGGACGGGATCGACTATGGCGCGCTGGAACGCCTCATTATCTGGCAGATCGCGCAGGGCGCCGACGGCATCGTGGTCGGCACCGCCACGGGCGAGAGCCCGACGCTGAGCGGCGCGGAGCGGGAGGCGCTCTGCGCCGCCGCCCGCCGCATCGCCGGCCGGCATTACCCTGTGATCGCCGCCGTCGGCAGCTATTCGACCGCCGGGACGGTTTCCGAGATCGCGGCCGCCGAGAAGGCTGGCGCCTCGGCCCTGCTGCTGCGCATGCCCTATTACAACCGCTCGACGCAGGCGGGGCTCGCGGCCCATGCCCTGGCGGCGGCGCAGGCGACAGGGCTCGAGATCATCCTCGACAATGACCCGGATCGATGCGGCGTCGAGATCGCGCTGGAGACGCTGCAGATGCTGGAAGGGGCGCCGAACATCGTCGGCATCCTGGAACGGCGGGGCGATCTCGTCCGCTGCGACCGGATTGCTCGCGCGCGCGACCGCCGTTTCATGCGATTGACGGGCGCTGCCGAGACGATCCCCGCCTATCTGCTCGCCGGCGGCTGCGGCGCGATTACCAGCGTCGGCAATCTCGCGCCGCATTGGCTGGCGCGGCTGGACAGCGCGGCGCGCTCCGAATTCTACGGGCAGGCGGAGATCCTGCAGCGGCGGCTCGTCCCGCTGCTCGATCTGCTCGCGCGGGAGCCTGATCCGGTTCTGATCAAGCTCGCCCTGTCGATGCTGCATCCGGAGGTCGGCGCCGCCTGCCGCGCGCCGCTCGCGCCGCCGCGCCCGGAATGCGTGCCCCTGCTTTGCGACGCCATCGAGGACCTGCCACATCCGCTGGTCGGCATGGTGACGAAGCCTGCGGGCAACGGCGTCGCGGCAGCCCGCAGATTTTGAACCTACAGCGGGCGCGGCTGCGCCCGCCGCGAACCGGATGGAGGTTTTCATGACCGCAATCGGGACCTATCGCCGCCGCCGCGAAGCCGTTTATCGCTCCGTTCCGCGGACATCGGCGGGCGGCTTGAAGGCCGATCTGCTGCACCTGTGCGGCTCGATCGTCCTGCTTGCCGTGCTCATCGGCGCGCGGGTCTGGTGGCATATGAACTGACCGCGCAAAAAAGGGCGCCGCGTTGCCGCGACGCCCTTTCGAGTTCGTTGCCCCAGGCTCGCTCAGTTCAGCTTGGCGTAGGCGGGGACGGTGAGGAAATCCTCGAAGTTCGGCGCCAGCGAGAGCGTTTCGAACAGCGCGATCGCCTCAGGGAAGCGGCCCTTGGCATAGTTCTCAGACCCGAGCTCGCCCTTCACACGCTCCATTTCTTCCGGCAGGCAGCGCTTGAACAGCGCCGCATCGGCCTTGATCCCGCCTTCGAGGTCGACGCCGTACTGGCAGAACTGCCAGATCTGGGCGCGGCTGATCTCGGCCGTCGCGGCATCCTCCATCATGTTGTAGATCGGCACCGCGCCGCGGCCGCGCAGCCAGGCCTCGATATACTGGACGCCGACGCGGATGTTCTCGCGGAAGCCTTCCTCGGTGCGGGTGCCCTGATGGACCTCCAGCAGGTCCTTCGCGCCGATCTCGACGTCGTCGCGCTTCTTGTCGAGCTGGTTGGCCTGCGGCATCAGCCGGTCGAAGACCTCCATCGCGACCGGGACGAGGTCCGGATGGGCGACCCAGGTGCCGTCATGGCCGTCGCCGGCCTCGCGCTCCTTGTCGGCCTTGACCTTGGCGAAGGCGGCGGCGTTCGCTTCCGGGTTGTTCTTGACCGGGATCTGCGCCGCCATGCCGCCCATCGCGAAAGCGCCGCGCTTGTGGCAGGTCTTGATCAGCAGCAGCGAATAGGCGCGCAGGAACGCCTTCGACATCACCACCTGCGAACGGTCCGGCAGGACGAAGGCCTTGTTGCGGGCGAGCTTCTTGATGAAGGAGAAGATGTAGTCCCAGCGGCCGCAATTGAGGCCGGCGATGTGCTCGCGCAGTTCGTAGAGGATCTCGTCCATCTCGAAGGCGGCGGGCAGGGTCTCGATCAGGACGGTGGCCTTGATCGTGCCGTTCTTCAGGCCGAGCGCCGACTGCGCCGCGACGAAGACGTCGTTCCAGAGACGGGCCTCGAGATGGCTCTCCAGCTTCGGCAGGTAGAAATACGGGCCGGAGCCGGCGGCCAGCGCCGCCTTGGCGTTGTGGAAGACATAGAGGCCGAAATCGACCAGCGAGCCCGAGGCTTCCTCGCCGTCGATCTCGATATGGCGCTCCGGCAGGTGCCAGCCGCGCGGGCGGATGATCAGGACGGCGGGCTTGGCCTTGAGCTTGTAGTCCTTGCCGTTCGTCGGATCGGTGAAGTCGATCCTGTTCGCCCAGCGGTCGCGGAGATTGATCTGGCCCTCGACCATGTTGGCCCAGACCGGCGAGGAGGCGTCCTCGAAATCGGCCATGAAGACCTTGGCGCCGGAGTTCAGCGCGTTGACGATCATCTTGCGGTCGACCGGACCGGTGATCTCGACGCGGCGGTCGAGGAGGTCGGCCGGGATCGGCGCGACGCTCCAGTCGCCTTCGCGGATATGCTTGGTCTCGGCGAGGAAGTCCGGGGTTTCGCCGGCATCGAAGCGCTTCTGGCGCTCGGCGCGCAGCGCGAGCAGGCGCTTGCGGGTCTCGTTGAAGCGGCGGTGCAGGTCGGCGACGAAGGCGAGCGCCTCCGTGGTGAGGATCTGCTCGAAGCCGGGCTGCAGGGCGCCCTTGACGACGACGCCGGCTGGCGGGGCGAGAGTAGGGGTGTCCGACATGGATGGTCCTCCGATCAGGTTGAGGCCATCATTCCGCGAAAGTGAGTTTTATAAAATCAGGAGAAAATGACGATCACTTGTTCATTTGCGGAAAGAATTTTGTTTCCGGGCGAGAAACCATGATTGCACGCTATGATTGTATATCCTGCGCAGCAAGCGCAAGATGACGTAACGGCAGAGAGATTCCATTCAAAATGTGCAGATAGGCCCGACTTCCACAAATCGGTTTCAGCAATTCGTAAGCTCCGGCCGCCAACGCTTCCAGGGCCGAATGCGGCAATTCGGCCCTGGATGAGGCACATGATGACGTTCGGTTCCCTGCCTGAGATGATGCGGCGCTTCCGGCAGGATCAGCGCGGCAACTTCCTGATGATGTTCGGGCTCGCGCTTGTCCCGCTGATGGGCGTCGTCGGCGTTGCCGTCGATTATTCCCGCGCCAGCAACGCCCGGCAGGCGCTCAATGCGGCAATCGACTCCGCGGCGCTGATGGCGGCGCGCGATGCCCAGAAGTTGACGGATGCGCAGGTGACCGCCCGCGTCAACGCCTGGATCCGCGACAACCTGCCGGCCGATGTGAAGGACCAGTTCTCGACCGCGACCGTGACGATCGACCGGACCGCGCGGACGATCAAGGTCACCGCCCACGCCAATGTGCCGACGACCGTTGCCCGCGTGCTCGGCAACACCGAGATGCCCGTCGCTTCCAGCAGCCAGTCGACCTGGGGAACCAACAAGATCGAGCTCGCCCTCGTGCTGGACAATACGGGCTCGATGGCCTCCTCGGGCAAGATGACGGCGCTGAAGCAGGCTTCCAAGGATCTGATCCAGATCATGAAGGATGCGTCGCTCGACCCCGAGCAGATCAAGATCTCGATCGTGCCGTTCAATACCCAGGTCCGCATCGACCGCGGGCTCAAGGACGAGCAGTGGATCCGCTATGGCATGACCCGGTCGGTGACGATGACCTGCGACAAGAACGGGAACAACTGCAAGACGCCGGGTGGTGTGGCCGAACCGGATTCCACGCTCTCAGGCTGCAAGACCAACAACAAGGGCGTGAGGACCTGCAACGAGGCGCTGACCAAGGCCGTCTGGGCGCAGAGCCATGGCTGCATCGCCGACCGCGACCAGAACTACGACGTCACGGATGCGGGCTCCTATGCGGCCAGCGCGCAGCAATATCCCGCGACCTGGTGCGGCCAGACCTCGCTGGCTGAAGTCCTGCCGCTGACGTCTAATTGGAACACGCTGAACACCCGCGTCGATACCATGACGCCGGTCGGCAATACCAACGTCACGATCGGGGCGGTCTGGGGCTGGGCCACGCTGTCGACTCCCGCTCCCTTCATCGAGGCCAAGCCTGCAACCGAGCCAAATCTGAAGAAGTACATGATCCTGCTGACCGACGGCGAAAACACCGAGAACCGCTTCACGACCAACGGTGCCGCCATCGACGCCCGGACGAGCCTCGCCTGCACCGGGGTCAAGAATGCCGGAATCAACCTCTACACGATCCGCGTCATCGACGGCGACGCGACCCTGCTGAAGAACTGCGCGACCCGGCCGGAGATGTATTACGACGTCAAGAACGCCTCGCAGCTCAGCCCGGTCTTCAAGGCGATCGCCAGCGAGATCAGCGCGGTGCGCCTGACCCTGTAAGCCCGGCATCGCCGAGCGCGGCAAAGCGCGCCAGGAAGCGCGCCTGCGCCGCCTCGGTATCGAGCGGATCGAGCCAAGCGAGAACTTTGGCCGGCAGCGCTTGCGGCCGGCCGAAGAATTTGAGGGCCTCCTCGCGATCGAAGCCGGCGAGGCGCGTCGCCTCGAAGAAGGCGGCGATCGTATCGGCCTCCTTGATCTTCCGCTTCAGGATGGCCGGCGTCGCAGCCGGCAGGCCGAAGCGCAGGTGGATTGCCGCAAGCAGGCGCAGTTCCACGCTCTTGTAGGCGTCGCCCATCACCACCTTGAACGGCGAGATCATGTCGCCGATCACGTATTCCGGCGCGTCATGCAGCAGCGCCATCAGGCGCCAGCCCTCGCTCCAGTCCGGATTGAGATGGGCGGCGATCGCCTCGACCAGCAGCGAGTGTTGCGCGACGGAGAAGGAATGGGCGCCCCGCGTCTGCCCGTTCCAGCGGGCGACGCGGGCAAGGCCGTGGGCGATGTCCTCGATCTCGATGTCGAGCGGCGAGGGATCGAGCAGGTCGAGCCTTCGGCCCGAGAGCATGCGCTGCCAGGCGCGGGGCGGAGCGGGCTTGCGGGCCATCAGGCAGCGGGGCGCGAGTCGCGGGCAAGCGCGGCGCATTCGCTCCAGCGGAAGCAGCCGGTCAGATGGTCGTTGACCAGCCCGCAGGCCTCCATGAAGGCATAGACGATGGTCGGGCCGCAGAAGGTGAAGCCGGCCTTCTTCAGCTCCTTCGAGATCGTCTCGGAGAGCTTTGTCTGGGTCGGGACCTCGCCCTGCGCCCGGTAGCTGTTCTGGAGCACGCGGCCGTCGAGATGCTTCCAGAGGAAATCCGCGAAGGGCTCGCGCTCGCTGATCCTGAGATAGGCCTGCGCGCTCCTGATCGTACCTTCGATCTTGCCGCGATGGCGGATGATGCCGGGGTCGGCCAGCAGGCGCTGGACATCGGCCTCGGTGAAGCGCGCGACCGCCTCCGGCTCGAACCCGGCGAAGCCGGCGCGGAAGGCGTCGCGCTTCCTGAGGATGGTGATCCAGGACAGGCCGGCCTGGAAGCCGTCGAGGATCAGCTTCTCCCAGAGCGCGCGGGAATCGTATTCCGGCACGCCCCATTCGGTGTCGTGATAGGCGAGGTAAAGCGGCTCGGTGCCCGGCCAGCGGCAGCGGAACTTGCCGTCCGCGCCCTGGATCGCGATACGCTCCTCGCTGACGATGCCAGTGTCGCTCATAGGGCAGCTCCTGCGGCGGCTCCGAAGCCTGCCTCGCCCGGGAAGGGGAAGCGGATGAAGCCGGGCTTCTCCGCGAGATGGAAGACGAGCCCGCCGCCGAGCGGGGCGGTGCCCGAGGCGAGCGCATCGGCCAGCCGGTCGAGCCGGAGCATGGCGAGCGCCCGGCCGTTCGCCGAGGAGCCGATGGTGCCGAGCGGCTTGCCGCCGGCCGTGGCCTCGGCACCGGTCTCGGTCGCGATGCCCTCGTCGAAGACGATCGGCACGACACGGGTGCGGGCGGTGCCGCGATGCTGCATGCGGGAGACGACCTCCTGCCCGATATAGCAGCCCTTCTTGAAGGATACGCCGCCGAGCTGGTCGAGCAGCGCCTCATGCGGGAAGGCGTCACCATAGGCGAAGTCGCGGCCGCCCGCGGGCACGCCGAGCGCGATGCGGCGGGCGTGATAGGCGTCCGGCTCGGCCGTTACGAGGGTTTCGACGCCATCGGCATCGGTGATGGCGCGCTGGCCGAGCGCCGCCAGGCGCGGGTCGTCATAGACGAAGCCGGCATCCTCGGGCAGCGCAGCGCCATCGGCAGAGGCCAGCACGGCGCTGGTCTCGGTCAGGTCCTCCAGCGCCACCCTGGCGCGGAGCTTGTAGAGCTTCAGGCGTTTCATCAGGTCGGCGGTCTGGAGCAGGGGCGTGTCGAGCAGGAAGCCGCCGCCATCCTCCGGCGCCAGCGCGAGGATGAAGAAATCGCAGATCATCTTGCCTTGCGGCGTCAGCAGTGCGCCGTAGCCGGCCTGCCCGGGCGCGACCGGATCGAGATCGTTGGTCACGAGATTCTGCAGGAAGTCGCGCGCGTCGTCGCCGCTGACGCGGATGACGCCGCGATCGATCAATCGTGTGGCGGACATGAGGCCGTTCCAGTTCTGGTTTCGGGTCGAGGTCTCGACAGCCGAAAAGGAGACGCTGGCGCCACCCGAAACCTGTTTGGGCTTCCGGGACGACGCGTTGGCCGATAGGTAGGCTGCATCGGTCTTTCACTCAACCGCCCGGAGACAGCCATGCCCCAGACATACGACGTGATCCTCAAGGGCGGCACGGTGGTGAACCAGGATGGCCGCGTCGTGCGCGATGTCGGCATCACCGGCGGCAAGATCATGGCGCTCGGCGATCTCTCGCAGGCCTCGGCCGGCGAGGTCGTCGATTGCACCGGCCTGCACATCCTGCCCGGCGTGATCGATTCACAGGTGCATTTCCGCGAGCCGGGGCTCGACCACAAGGAAGACCTGGAGAGCGGTTCGCGCTCGGCGGCGCTCGGTGGCGTGACCTGCGTCTTCGAGATGCCGAACACCATTCCGCAGACGACGACGCCGGAGGCCTTGGCCGACAAGATCAGGCGCGGGCGCCATCGCATGCATTGCGACTTCGCCTTCTGGGTCGGCGGCACGCACGAGAACGCCAACGACGTGCCGGAGCTGGAGCGCCTTCCCGGCGCCGCCGGCATCAAGGTCTTCATGGGCTCCTCGACCGGCGACCTGCTGGTCGAGGATGACCGGGGCGTCGCCGAGATCCTGAAGCGCACGCGCCGCCGCGCCGCCTTCCATTCCGAAGACGAGATGATGCTGCGCGAGCGCATGCCCCTGCGGGTCGAGGGCGATCCGTCGAGCCACCCGGTCTGGCGCTCGCCAGAGGTGGCGCTGACCTGCACGAAGCGGCTCGTGCGGATCGCGCGCGAGACCGGCGCGCGGGTTCATATCCTGCATATCTCGACCGGCGAGGAGATGGTCTTCCTTAGGGATCACAAGGACGTCGCGACCGTCGAGGTGCTGCCGAACCACCTGACCTTGGTCGCGCCGGATTGCTACGAGCGGCTCGGCACCTATGCCCAGATGAACCCGCCGATCCGCGACGACAGCCATCGCCAGCGCATCTGGTGGGGGGTCGAGCAGGGCATCGTCGACGTGCTCGGCTCCGATCATGCGCCGCATACCCATGAAGAGAAGCACCACGCCTATCCGGCGAGCCATTCCGGCATGCCTGGCGTGCAGACGCTGGTGCCGATCATGCTCGACCATGTGAATGCCGGCAGGCTGACGCTGGAGCGCTTCGTCGATCTCAGCAGCGCCGGGCCGCAGCGCATATTCGGGCTGGAGGGCAAGGGCCGGATCGCGGCCGGCTACGATGCCGACTTCACCATCGTCGATCTCAAGCGCCGCGAGACGATCACCAAGGAATGGAGCGCCTCGAAATGCGGCTGGACGCCCTATGACGGCGTCACCGTCACCGGCTGGCCGGTCGGCACCTTCGTGCGCGGCCTCAAGGTCATGTGGGAGGGCGAGCTGACGACCCCGTCGCAGGGCGAGCCGGCGCGCTTCCTGGAGGCGCTGCCGCGCAGCGTCTGAAGCGGATCGAAGCCGCCCGCGTTCGGCTCTGGATGAGCGCGCGCGTGGCTTCGCAAAAAAAAATCGAAAAAAGATTCCCGGCGTTGTCGATTCCGGTCGCGCCCGTTCGACGTGCAGTCAGAGAACGGGTTTCGGCGGCTGTCGCCGGAGCCGCCCGGTTCTCCCAAACCCAAGGAGAATACCGATGCGTGTGATGGTTTTGGTCAAGGCCGACAAGGATACCGAAGCCGGCGTGATGCCGAGCGAGGACATCCTGACCAAGATGGGCGCCTATAACGAGGAGCTGGTGAAGGCCGGCATCATGCTGGCGGGCGACGGCCTGCATCCGAGCGCGAAGGGTATCCGCATGCGCTTTTCCGGCAGCGAGCGGACGATCACGGATGGCCCCTTCGCCGAGACCAAGGAGCTGCTCTGCGGCTTCTGGATCTGGCAGGTGAAGTCCTTCGAGGAGGCGGTCGAGTGGCTCAAGCGCGCGCCCTTCGACGGCGGCACCGAGATCGAACTGCGCCGCATCTTCGAGATGGAGGATTTCGGCGAGGCGCTGACGCCCGAACTGCGGGAGCAGGAAGAGCGCATCCAGGCCGCCGCGGCGAAGCTCGCCGGTTGAACGACAGAATTCCCGAAACCTAAATCCAGGCGCGAGCTGAGCCTCCGCCTTTCAAAGGAGAAAACCGATGCGTTTCATGGTGATGGTCAAGGCGACCAAGGACAGCGAAGCCGGCGCGCCGCCGACCCAGGAGCTGCTCGAGGCGATGATGGCCTACAATGAAGAGCTGGTGAAAGCCGGCATCATGAAGGGCGGCGACGGCCTGCAGCCCAGCGCGAAGGGCGCGCGCGTCCAGTTCGACGGCGCCAAGCGCGCTGTCGTCGATGGGCCCTTCGCAGAGACCAAGGAGCTGGTCGCCGGCTACTGGCTGTGGGAATGCGCCTCGCTCGACGAGGCGATCGCCTGGGTCAAGCGCTGCCCCAACCCGATGCCCGGCCCTTCCGAGATCGAGATCCGGCCGCTGTTCGAGCTGGCCGATTTCGGCGAGATCGTCACGCCGGAGACCGCGGCGCAGTGGGACCGGCTCAAGGCCGAGTCCGAAGGGCAGGCCTGATCGCTCGACGCCTCGCCTGCGCCCCTTGCCAGCCGATGGGCTGATGGTGTGTATCGCTTCCCATGTCGGGCAGCGATGCACACCGCACCATCGAGACGGTCTGGCGCATGGAAGCGCCGAAGTTGATCGCGGGGCTGGCGCGCCTGACCCGCGATGTCGGCCGGGCCGAGGAGCTGGCGCAGGACGCGCTGGTCGCGGCGCTGAAGCAATGGCCCGAAGAGGGCGTTCCGCGCAATCCGGCGGCCTGGCTGATGCAGGTCGCCAAGCACCGCGCGCTCGACACCGCCCGCCACGAGATCATGGCCCGGCGCAAGCAGGACGAGATCGGCCGCGACATCGACAATGAAGGGCCGGCGATGCCGGATATCGACGCGGCGCTCGATGACGAGGTCGGCGACGATCTCCTGCGCCTGATCTTCACGGCCTGCCATCCTGTGCTGCCCACGGAGGCGCGGATCGCACTGACGCTGCGGCTGCTCGGCGGCTTGACCACCGACGAGATCGCGCGCGCCTTCCTGGTGCCCGAGCCGACGATGGCGCAGCGCATCGTGCGCGCCAAGAAGACGCTGAGCGAGGCGAAGGTGCCTTATGAGGTGCCGGCCGGCGCCGAACTTGGCGCGCGGCTCGCCTCGGTGCTGGAGGTCGTCTACCTCATCTTCAACGAAGGCTATTCGGCCACAGCCGGCGAGGACTGGGTCAGGCCGGGTTTATGCGAAGAGGCCATGCGGCTCGGGCGCATCCTGGCAGCGCGGGCGCCTGGCGAGCCCGAGGTCCATGGCCTCGTGGCGCTGATGGAATTGCAGGCCTCGCGGCTGCGGGCCCGCGTCGGTGCCGATGGCGAGCCGATCCTGCTGCTCGACCAGAACCGCGCTCGCTGGGACCGGCTGCTGATCGGGCGCGGGCTTGCGGCATTGGAACAGGCACAGCGGCTCGCCGGACCGGCGCCCGGCCCCTATCTGCTGCAGGCGGCGCTGGCTGCCTGCCATGCCCGCGCCCGGACCGCCGAAGAGACCGACTGGAAGCGGATCGTGGCGCTCTACACGGTGCTGGGGCAGGTGACGCCGTCGCCGGTCGTGGAGCTCAACCGCGCTGTGGCGGTGAGCATGGCGGATGGGCCGGAAGCGGGGCTCGCGCTGGTCGAGGCTCTGGCCGGCGAGCCGGCGCTCAAACGCTATCACCTGTTGCCGGGCGTGCGCGGCGATCTGCTCGCCAAGCTCGGCCGCCACCGGGAGGCGGCAGACGCATTCGACATCGCGGTGGCCATGACGCAGAACGCGAGGGAGCGGCAGCTGATGCAGGACAGAGCTGCCAAGGAACGCGCTGCCGGCGCGTAATCCTCGCCTGTGCCGCGAGACTGTCGCATTCCGTTGCAACTCTGTTCATGCCGGCGTCTATAAAGGGATGTCGCGTCCTGACGTGCCTAGAACGAGAGCCTACATGAGCGATTCCGTGAGTACCCTGGCCGGCAAGCGGCTTGAACCCGGCCAACTCGTCGACGTGGCGGCCCTCACCAAAGCCTATTACGAGCAGCCCGATCCTTCGCAGCGTTCGCAGCAGGTCGCCTTCGGCACCTCCGGCCATCGCGGCTCGGCTCTGCTGCGCTCGTTCAACGAGGCGCATATCCTCGCGATCGCGCAGGCGCTCTGCCTCTATCGCCGCGAGCAGGGCATCGACGGCCCGCTCTTCCTCGGCATCGACACGCATGCGCTCTCGCGCAACGCCTTCGAGACGGTGCTGGAGGTCTTCGCGGCCAATGGCGTCGCCACGATCATCGACGAGAAGCTCGGCTTCACGCCGACCCCGGTGATCTCGCATGCGATCATCACGCATAACCGCGGCCGGACCGCAGGGCTCGCCGACGGCGTCGTGATCTCGCCCTCGCATAACCCGCCGGCCGATGGCGGCCTGAAATACAATCCCCCGCATGGCGGGCCCGCCGATACCGACGCGACCGGCTGGATCGAGAAGCGGGCCAACGCCTTCCTCACTGATAAGCTCGCGGGGGTTCTGCGCATCCCCTACGAGACCGCGCTGAAGAGCGAGAACGTCCACCGGCACGACTACATCACCGGCTATGTCTCCGACCTCGCCAGCGTCGTGGACATGGAGGCGATCCGGCAGGCGGGCGTCGTGATCGGCATCGATCCGCTCGGCGGCGCCGGGCTCGACTACTACCAGCCGATCATCGACCGCTACGGTCTGAACGCGACGATCGTCAGCAAGGAGGTCGATCCGGCCTTCGGCTTCATGACCGCCGACTGGGACGGCAAGATCCGCATGGATTGCTCCTCGCCCTATGCGATGGCGAGCCTGATCGGCATGCGGGACCGCTTCGACGTCGCCTTCGCCAACGATACTGATGCCGACCGGCACGGCATCGTGACGCGCAGCAGCGGGCTGATGAACCCGAACCACTATCTCGCGGCGGCGAGCGCCTATCTCTTCGCCAACCGGCCGGGCTGGCGCGCAGATGCCGCGATCGGCAAGACGGCCGTGTCGAGCGCGATCATCGACCGCGCCGCTGCCAAGCTCGGGCGCAAGCTCGTCGAGGTGCCGGTCGGCTTCAAATGGTTCGTCGAGGGGCTGATCTCGGGCAGCTTCGGCTTCGCGGGCGAGGAGAGCGCCGGCGCCTCCTTCCTGCGCATGGATGGCTCGGCCTGGACCACCGACAAGGACGGCATCATCCTCGGCCTGCTCGCCGCCGAGATCACCGCGAAGACCGGCAGCGACCCCGGCGTGCTCTACGGCCAACTGACGGCGGAGCTGGGCGAGCCACGCTATGCGCGCGTCGATGCGCCGGCGAGCGCCAGCCAGAAGGCGGTGCTCAAGAACCTGTCGGCTGAGCAGATCGCGACGAAGGAGCTCGCGGGCCAGCCGATCACCGCGATCCTGAGCCACGCCCCGGGCAACGGCGCGCCGATCGGCGGCGTCAAGGTGACGGCGGCGGATGGCTGGTTCGCGGCGCGCCCGTCGGGCACCGAGGAGGTCTACAAGATTTACGCGGAGAGCTTCCGGGACGAAGCTCATCTCGCTGCGATCCAGGAGGATGCGCGGCAGATCGTCGGAAAAGCCTTCGCTGCGGCGGGGGCAGCCTGAGAAACGCCGCCATGGTGCGGTGATCCGGCCGATCTTCGGGCCACCGGCAAGGGCGGCCGGCCATGTCGGGCCGCCTAAGCCACAGGCAGCGGACTTGCGGGCGAGCGACTCATATGAGCCGGTTGATAACGCCGCTGGTTTGTTCAGCGCGCACTTCAATTGTCGATGGATGGGGCCCGTTCAACCAGTTCGAGAAAGATCGCCGCACAGGCCAGCCAGACAATCATCGACCAGATTATCATCGTCCCTCCCAGGATTATGCGTTTTTTTTCAGCATAACCGAGGAGCGATTTCCGGCAAGCACGCAGGAATTGTGGTGCGCTATCAACGCTTTGTCCCGCGTGAGAGCTCCGTTGTGCTGCGGTGCCGCCTGAGGGAGTGATTCGCATGAGCGGCGCTCTTCAGAGCTGGCTGGCGATCCGCTCCAGACCGGATGGCTCTCCGCCGAAGGCACGCGTCGCCCGTGCCGCTGCGACGAGAAGCGGCCGTTTCATCTGTCCGATGAAGGCTCCGTCGACGCGCGTCCGCGGTCCGGCGAGCGTTATTGCGCCGACCAGCGTAGCGCTGGGGCCGAACACAGGAGCCGACAAGCCGGCCGTATCGGGATCGCGATCGCCGAGCGAGACATAGTGATAGCTCCGCCGGATCGACTCGTAAGGCTCGCCAGGCTCACCCGAAAAGGCCGCCAGCACCCGCCCGCCCGAGCCCAGATGCAGGGGCAGCACGTCGCCCTCGCGGACATGGTAGCGGATCGGGTGCTTGGACTCGATGCGGTAAAGGCAGGTACGCAAATCTCCTGCCGGAGCGTAGAACGCGACGCTCTCGCCGCTCTCCTCGGCGAGGTCGCGCATGACCGGCAGAAGAATGTCGGCAGCAGCGACCGAGCGCTGGTAGATCGCACCAAGCCGGAACGCTCCCGAGCCGATCCGGTAGAGGCCGTCAGGCAGGCGCTCGAGCAGATGGCCCCGGATCAGCGAACCCACCAGGCGCAGGATCGTGCTCTTGTAGAGACCGGTCCTGGCCGCGATCTCGGCTAGCGACAAGCTCCGGTCTTGTGGCGTGAAGGCGTTGAGGATCGCGATGGCGCGATCCAGCGCCGCGACGCCATCCGAAGATGCCGGCAGCGATGTCCCGTCCGCCCGTCCGATCTTGCTCGTCTCGTCGGTCTTCCTAGCCATGGCCGAGCGATATCGGATCAGGTCAGCTTCGTCCAGATCGTTCTGTCTAGCAGAATATAATTCTGATTGACAGAACGATAATGGAATGACAAAAGCGTCTCCGGACAGGCTCAGATGAAGAAGCGCCTTCAGGCCGACGCGGCTCTGTCCTGGAGGATGCCGGTACATCCGGCGCGAAATCCCGGAGGAAATCGATGCTGTCTCGCCGCCATATTCTGCTGGGCTCGCTCGCCGCTGGGGCTGCCATCCAGGCGCAAGGGCCGATCGGCGCCGCCTGCGCGCAGACGCTAGCCCAGCTCCAGATGTTCGTGCCCGCCGCGCCTGGCGGCGGCTGGGATCAGACCGCCCGCACGATGGAGCAGGTGCTGCGCGCGGAGAAGCTGATCAGCGGCGCCCAGATCACCAATGTCGGTGGCGCCGGCGGCACGGTCGGCCTGCCGCAGTTCATCAACCAGTGGAAGGGCCGCTCCAACGCGCTGATGATTTCCGGCATGGTGATGGTCGGTGCGATCATCGCCAACAAGGCGCCTGTCAAGCTGGCGCAGACGACGCCGATCGCTCGGCTGACCGGCGAGTTCCTCGCGCTCGTCGTGCCAGCGGCCTCCCCCTTCAGGACTGCGAAGGATTTCATCGCCGCACTTAAGGCCGATCCGGCGAAGGTTCCGGTCTGCGGCGGTTCGGCCGGTGGCTCCGACCATATCCTGCTCGGATTGATGGCGAAATCGGTCGGCGTCGCTCCGGCCAAGCTCTCCTATGTCCCCTATGCCGGCGGCGGCCAGGCCGTGGCGGCGCTGCTGGGCAACCAGGTCGCGGCCGGCATTTCCGGCTATGGCGAATTCTCGGAGCAGATCAAGGCCGGCAAGCTGCGCCTGCTCGCGATCTCGGCCGACGCGCGCCAGCCCGGCATCGATGCGCCGACGCTGAAGGAGCAGGGCATCGATGTCGAGCTGTTCAACTGGCGCGGCGTCTTCGCCCCGCCGGGCATCAGCAACGACCAGCGCGCCGCGATGATCACCCTGATGGAGAAGATGGCCGGCAGCGCCGCCTGGTTCGACGAGGTGAAGAAGCGCGACTGGACGCCGATCCTGCTGACCGGCGATGCCTATGCCCGCTTCCTGCAAGACGAGACCGCGCGCATTGAGGCGATCCTCAGGGATCTCGGCCTGGCGGCTTGAGCGCCACCGCGAAGCGTTCCCGACATCCTCTCCCAGGAGAACCGTGATGACCGACGTTCATCCGCGGCAGCGGCGGCGCGCGCGCCTAGCGCCGGCAGAAGCCCTGATCGGGTTCGGGCTTCTGCTCTTCGCCGGGCTCACCCTCTGGCAGACGCTCTCGATCCCGGTCTCGCCGATGTATGCCCAGGTCGGCCCACGGGTCTTCCCCTATATCACGACGGCAGGCCTTGCCCTGTTCGCCGTTCTCCTCCTCGTGCAGGCGGCCCGCGGCGGCTGGCAGCCCGAAGAGGAGAAGGAGGTCGTGCTGGACTGGCGCGCCGTGGCCTTCGTCGCCGCAGGGCTCGTCGCCAATGTCGCACTGATCGGCCCGCTAGGCTTCTCGGCCGCATCGACCGCGATGTTCGTGCTGGTGTCGCATGGCTTCGGCAGCCGACGGCCGCTCCGGGATGTCGCGATCGGGCTTGGTCTCGCGCTCGCCGCCTATTTCGGTTTCGCGAGGGCGCTCGGCGTCAATATCGGCGCCGGCCTCATCGAAAACCTGCTGGGAGGCTGAGGCATGGACACGCTCGCCCAGCTTGCGAACGGTTTCGCCGTCGCCTTCTCGCCGGCGAATCTGCTCTGGTGTCTCGTGGGTACAACGCTCGGCACCGCCATCGGCGTGCTGCCGGGGCTGGGGCCCGCGCTGACCATCGCGCTGCTCCTGCCGATCACCTTCCAGGTCGCTCCGGAGGCAGCCTTCATCCTCTTCGCCGGCATCTATTACGGCGCGATGTATGGCGGTTCGACCACCTCGATCCTGCTGAACACGCCCGGCGAAAGCGCGACGATCGTCACCGCGCTCGAGGGCAACAGGATGGCGCGCTCCGGCCGGGCAGGTGCCGCGCTTGCGACCTCGGCGATCGGCTCCTTCGTCGCCGGCACGATCGGGACGATGGGCGTCACCTTCCTGGCGCCTGTCGTCGTCGGCCTCGCGCTCCTCTTCGGGCCGGCCGAATACTTCTCGCTGATGGTGCTCGCCTTCGTCACGGTCTCTGCCGTGCTCGGCTCGTCCGCCGTTCGTGGCCTCGCCAGCCTGTTCCTCGGCTTCTATCTCGGCATGATCGGCATCGATCTGCAGACCGGCCAGCCGCGCCTGACCTTCGGCCTGACCGAGCTGCTCGACGGCACCAATGTCATCGTCGTCGCGGTCGGCCTGTTCGCGGTCGGGGAGACGCTCTATGTCGCCGCCCGCCGCCATGCCGGCCGGGACGAGATCGTGCCCTTGCGCGGCTCGCTCTACATGACGCGCGAGGAATGGTCGCGCTCCTGGAGGCCCTGGCTGCGCGGCACGGCGATCGGCTTTCCGATCGGCGCCATGCCGGCCGGCGGGGCGGAGATCCCGACCTTCCTGTCCTATGTCCTGGAAAAGCGCCTGTCGAGGAAGCCGGAGGAATTCGGCACGGCCGGCGCGATCGAAGGCGTCGCCGGGCCTGAGGCCGCCAACAATGCCTCGGCAGCCGGCGTGCTGGTGCCGATGCTGACGCTCGGCCTGCCGACCTCGGCGACCGCCGCGATCATGCTCTCGGCTTTCCAGAGCTACGGCATCCAGCCGGGACCGCTGCTGCTGGACACCCAGCCCGCGCTGGTCTGGGGCCTGATCGCCAGCCTCTATGTCGCCAATGTCCTGCTCGTCGTCCTCAACCTGCCGCTGGTCGGGCTCTGGGTCCGCATCCTGAAGATTCCGGCGCCGCAGCTCTATGCCGGCATTCTGGTCTTCGCGACGGTCGGCACCTACGGCATCTCGCAATCGCCGATCGATCTCGTCCTGCTCTACATCCTCGGCGGCATCGGCTTCCTGATGCGCCGCTTCGATTTCCCGACCGCGCCGGTCGTGATCGGGATGATCCTGGGGCCGATGGCGGAGACCGAGTTCCGCCGGGCGATGACGATCTCCAACGGCGACTGGACGGTGCTGTTCACCCATCCGCTGTCAGCCGCGCTGCTGGCGCTTGCCTTTGCGGCGCTGTTCGGCCCGCGCCTCTATCGCCTGATCCTCGCCTGGCGCGGCCCGCGTCCGGATCATGTCCCCGGCGGCGCCTGAGCAAGCGAGATTTCCGATGACAAAGCTCCTGCATGGCCTTCGCGTCCTCGACCTCACCAATGTGCTGGCGGGCCCCTATTGCGGCTACCAGCTCGCCCTGCTCGGCGCGGATGTGATCAAGGTCGAGGCGCCTAACGGGGGCGACCTCGCCCGCCAGCTCGGCGCTTCGCCTGCACTCAACAAGGCGGCGATGGGCGCGTCCTTCCTCGCGCAGAACGCCGGCAAGCGCTCCGTCGTCCTTGATCTCAAGAGCGAGGAAGGTCGGGCGCAGTTCCGCGACCTCGTCGCTACGGCCGATGCTCTCGTCGAGAACTTCCGGCCGGGCGTGATGGAGCGCCTCGGCCTCGGTTACGAGAGCCTGCGCAAGCTCCGCCCGGACCTCGTCTATTGTGCGATCTCCGGCTTCGGCCAGACCGGGCCAATGCGGGACAACCCCGCCTATGACCAGATCATCCAGGGTCTGTCCGGGGTGATGAGCATCACCGGCACGCCGGAGACCGCACCCTTGCGGGTCGGCTACCCCGTTTGCGACACGCTCGGCGGCCTATTCGGCGCCTTCGCCGTGGTTTCCGCGCTGCTGCGCCGGGCGAGCACGGGGGAGGGTGCCTTCCTCGACGTCTCCATGCTCGAATGCACGCTCAGCGCGTTGGGCTGGCCGGTCTCGAACTATCTGACGGCCGGCGTCGAGCCGCGGGCGATGGGCAACGAGAACATGACGGCGGCGCCCTCCGGCGCCTTCGAGACCGGCGACGGCTTGCTCAACATCGCCGCCAACAAGCAGGAACAGTTCGTCACCCTGTGCGGCGTCATCGGGCGGCCCGAACTCGCGAGCGATCCGCGCTTCGGCGAGCGCGAGGCCCGCAAGCGCCATCGCGCCGAACTCAAGAGCCTGATCGAGGCCGCGCTTGCCACCGCCCCCGCCGCGACATGGGAGGACCGCCTCAACCGGTCGGGGGTGCCGGCCGGGCGCGTGCTGACCATCCCCCAGGTCCTGCAGGAGCCGCAGGTCACTTCCCGGGGCATGACCACCCGCTTCGAGGCAGGTGCGGGGGACGGTCCGCTGACGGTGATCCGTGGCGGTTTCCTGGTGGATGGCGATGCGCCGAGCCCCGCGCAGCCGCCCCCGAAACTCGGTGAACACAGCGACGAGATTCTGGCGGAGGCCCGCCGGCAGCGCGAGACCAGGAGGCAGGCATGAGCGACGCAACCCGCAAGGAAGGCCGCGAGCGCGGCGAGGAATGGTGGGCGACCGAGATCATCGAGATGCGGCCCGGGCTGATCCGCCTGCGCGGCTATCCGATCGAGGACCTGATTGGCCGGGTCAGCTTCCCGGCGATGATCTGGCTGATGCTGCGCGGCGAATTGCCGAGTGAAGCTCAGGCCGCGCTCCTCGGCACGGCGCTGGGGGCGGCGGTCGATCACGGCCCGCAGGCGCCATCGATCGCGATCGCGCGGATCGCCGCGACCTGCGGCGTCGGCATCAACAGCGCCATGGCTTCTGCCATCAACGTGCTCGGCGACGTGCATGGCGGCGCCGGCGAACAGGCGCTGGAATTCTTCGGAGCGATCGCCGCCGCGATGGAAGCGGGCGTGCCGCTGGAAGCCGCTGCCGCGGACCATGCCGCACGGTTCCTCGCCGAAGGCGGCTATCTGCCCGGCTTCGGCCACCGCTTCCATCCGATCGATCCGCGGGCGCCGCGGCTGCTGGCACTGGCGCGTGAAGCGGCCGCCGCGGGCACGGTGTCCGGACGCTTCGCCGCTATCGCCGAGGCGGTCGAGGCCGCCGTCGCGCACGCCAAGGGCAAGCGCATCCCGCTCAACATCGATGGCGCCACTGCGGTGATCTATGGCGAGCTGGGCTTTCCGCCGCCGCTGACGCGCGGCCTCTTTGTCCTGTCCCGCTCGGTCGGGATCCTCGCCCATGCCTGGGAGCAGTCCCAGAAGCCCGACCGCAACAAGGGGCCGCTGCCGCGCGAATGGCTCTGGGCCTACCAGGGGGCGCCGGAGCGCCGGCTGCCGGAGGCTTAAGCCGGGGGCCCTGTCCAATTCCATAACCAAAAAGCCGCTTCTGGGAGGAAGCCATGACGCATTTGACTCGCCGTTCTGTCCTGCGGGCGTCCTTGGGCGCCGCCGCTGTCTCTCTCGTCCCGTTTCGGGAAGCCGCACGGGCCGAAACCTATCCGTCGCGCAACGTCAGGATGGTCGTGCCTTATGCCGCAGGCGGCACCACCGATTTCGTCGGCCGGCTGATCGCGGAGGCGATGAGCGCACCAGCGAACGGACCGCGCTTCTTCGTCGAGAACAAGGCGGGTGCGGCCGGGGCGATCGGCATGAAGGACGTCGCCGGTTCCAAGCCCGACGGCTACACCGTCCTGCTCGGCGATTCCACGATGGCGGTCACGCCTACGTTGACGCCCGCCGCCGGCATCGACCCGCTGAAGATGTTCAGGCCGATCAGCCTTGTCGCAACCTTCCCTTCGGTTCTCGTCGTGCACCCCAGCGTGCCGGCGAAGACGGTGGCCGAACTGATCGCTTATGCGAAGGCGAACCCCGGCAAGATCAACTTCGGCTCGGGCGGCGTCGGCACCGTCCCGCATCTGCAGGGCGAACAGTTCAGACTGAAGACCGGCACAAGCCTGCAGCACGTGCCGTACCGTGGCGCGGCGGCCGCCCTCCAGGACGTCGTCGCCGGGCAGATCCAGATGCTGTTCACCGCGGCGCCGACCGCGCTCTCGTTCATCGAGGGCGGGCAGCTCAGGCTGATCGCGACAACGGGCGCCGAACGTCTGCCCATCGCCGCGCAGGTGCCGACGCTGGTCGAAGCCGGCGTGAAGGACTTCGTCTCCTCGCAATGGTTCGGCCTGCTTGCGCCGGCCGGCACGCCGGAGCCGGTCGTCGCACGCCTCAACGAGATGGCCGTGCGGGCGACGCGCGATCCTGCTCTGTCCAAGCGCATCGCCGACCAGGGCGGCTTCCCGCAGCCGGGCTCGCCGGATGATTTCGCGCGCTTTATCGCGAGCGAGATCAAGACCTGGGGCGAGGTCGTCCGGGCCTCGCAGACCTAGCCGCATCATACGGCAAATCCCGCGCTGGAGACCCGAGCGATGACCTGGTTCGCACCGCCGCAGCCGATCGAAACCACGGTCCATGCTCGCCTTCCCGAGGTTTTTCGAGTTCGGCAGCCGAACGCCTGGGGCGATGCCAACAAGGGTGGGCAGGCGGTCGACTCGTTCCTGGAAGGCCCCTGCCTCGGACTCGACGGCACGCTTTATGTCGTCGACATTCCGTTCGGCCGGATCTTCGCGATCGATCCGGCCGGACAGTGGCATCTCGTCATCGCCTATGACGGCTGGCCGAACGGTATGAAGGTCGCGTCGGACGGCCGGCTGATCGTGGCCGATTACCGTCGCGGCCTGCTCTCCATCGATCCCGGAAGCGGGGCCATCGAGACCATCCTCGGTGCCGTCAACAGCGAAGGCTTCAAGGGGCTGAACGACCTTCAGCTCCTGCCGGACGGGTCGATCCTTTTCACCGACCAGGGCCAGACCGGCATGCACGACCCCAGCGGCCGCCTCTATCGCCTGTGGCCGGACGGCCGTCTCGACCGGATCATCGCCAACGCGCCGAGCCCGAACGGTGTCGCTGTTTCGCGTGAAGGCAGTCATGTCTTCCTGGCGCTGACCCGCGCCGCCCAAATCTGGCGGGTGCCGCTCGCCCCGAGCGCCCAGGCTGGCAAGACGCAGGTCTTCGCCCAATTGCCGGGCGGCCTATCGGGTCCGGACGGCCTCGTCGTCGACGGCCATGGTCGCCTGATCGTCTGCGATCCCGGTCACGGCTGTGCCTGGGTCCTCTCGCCGCTCGGCGTGCCGCTCTATCGCGTCATCTCCTGCGCCGGGCGGACCGTGACGAATGCGGTGCTGCTGACCGACGGAGTGACGCTGCTTCTGACCGAATCCGAGACCGGGCAAATCCTGCAGGCGCGCCTTCCGGGCATGCCATGACCATCGACAGCCTCGGGCGGACCTGCGCCGAGGTGCTGATCCTGACCTGTCACGTCTCGAAATAGGCGGTGTTGCGTCCGCCGATCACGATGTCCCAATTGTAGAGTGCTTCGCCGCCTGGACCTTGGCCGACAGGCTGGCCGAAGTGCCGGGCCTGCGCCTCGCCGAGCAGGATGAACATCGGGTCGCGGGCGAGATGCGGGTCACCCTCGAAATACATCTGGGCGATCAATCGGGCCGAGCCACCGCGGATCGAGACATGGACATGGGCCGGCCGCCAGCGGTCGATGTCGGGCCGCGCCAGATAGGAGCCGGGCCGGATCGTGCGGAAGCGGTAGCGCCCGGCCTCGTCGGTCATCGTCCGGCCGAAGCCGAGAAAATTCGGGTCGAGGCGTTCGCGCACCGGGTCCTTCACATGGGTGTAGCGCCCCCATTTGTTGGCGTTCCAGATCTCGACCAGCGTGTGGCGCACCGGCCGGCCGAACTCGTCGACCACGCGGCCGGAAATCTCCATGACTTCGCCCTCGGCCTGTGGCCGCCCCGGTGCGATGCGGGTCAGGTCGTTCTCACCGAGCTTGAGCCCCGGCAGATCGGAAAGCCAGGGCACGAAGCTCTGCCGTGCGGCCTCCGGGATCAGGTGCAGGCGTTCGATCGGCACGCGCCGCTCGGCGGCCCCATCGGTTGGGCCGGGCAACATGAGGCGTCCGCGATTCAGGGTCATGGGCTTCTCCGCTCAGCTCGAAAGATCGTCGAAGAAGGGCGTCTCGCCTTCGCCGCGCAGCACGATCGCGATCTCGTAGAGCGCTGGGCCATCGGATGGCGTGACGATCCGCCTGGCCACCAGCCGCTTGCGCAGCGCGGCGGGCAGGCTCGCCAGCAGCGGGTCGGCCTCGTTGGTCTCGGCCTCGTCGTCGAAGAAGACTTGCGTCACGAGCCGGGTGATGCCGTCCGAGAAGATCGTCAGCGTGATATGGGGCGCCCGCGCCGCGGTGCCATCATCCGTCCGGATCGGGCCGGGCTTGACCGTCTTGAAGTCGAAGGGCTGCAGCGTCGTGATCAGCCGGCCGAAGCCGTCGAAGAACGGATCGAGCAGGGGATGGCCGTCACTGTCGGGCGTGCGCAGGATGCCGGCGGCATTGGCCTGCCAGAATTCAACCAGCGCATCTTCGACCGGCTGTCCGTCGCTATCCAGCAGGTGCCCGCGCAGGATGATCTGCCGGCCTTGAGGGCCGACGCTCAGCCCGTGGTGGAGCCGTGTCAGGTCGCTGCGGTCACCGTCTATGAAGGAATAGGGATAGTAGGGGCCGACCGTATCCTCGGCGAGAGGAGCCAGCCGATTGGTGGTGCCGGATGCATCGCTCATCGCGCGGCCTCGCCGAACCATTTGCCCATCGTTCCGCTCCCCTATTTCGTTTTGTTTATATACAAAACTTTGTTTTAATCAAACGCGCCGGTACGCTGTCAGAAGCGCCCGGCATCGGTCCTGATGCGCTCGCCCGTGAGCGAGGAGGAGGCATCGGAGGCGAGGAACAGCGCGGCGGCCGCGACCTCCTCGGGCGTCACCCAGCGTCGCAACGCGGCGACATCGGTGTAGTTCTGCTTGATGATCTCGGCCGGGTCGCGCCCCTCGGCGGCGGCACGCCGGGCGACGACGCGGTCCATCAGTTCGCCCGAGACGGCACCGGGGCAGAGCGCGTTGACGCGGACGCCGGCCGGCCCGACCTCGCGTGCCACCGTCTCGGTGAGGCCGATGACCGCGAACTTCGTGGCGCAGTAGGCACTGCGCATCGGATAACCCTTGAGGCCCATCAGCGACGACATGTTGACGATCGAACCCGAGCCCTGCCTGCTCATGATCCGGCTGGCGACGCGCAGGCAGTTCACCGTGCCGAACAGGTTGATCTCGACGCAAGTCCGCCAGGCATCGAGATCGACATCGGCGATATTGCCGATCGGGCCGCTCTGGCCGGCATTGTTGACGAGCACATCGACCTTGCCGCTGATCGCCAGCGCCTGCGTGAACAGCGCCTCGACCTCGTCGAGCTTCGCGACATCGCAGAGAACCGCCGTGCCGCCGATCGCCTGCGCGACGGGCTCGATCGTCTCGCGGGTGCGGCCGGAGACGACGACATGGGCGCCGGCCTGGGCGAAGGCCTCGGCGATCGCCTTGCCAATGCCGGTGCCGCCGCCGGTGACGATCGCGACACGCCCGTCGAGACGATTGAAATCCTTGGCCATGGGTGCAGTCACCTGTGCGATCAGGCCGCGGCGGCGGCTGGGTTTGCGAAACGGCCGGGGTCGAAGAGCGGCAGCTCCGGTTCCCGGCCGAGGATGAGGTCGCCCATCAGCGCGCCGATATAGGGGCCGATGGTGTAGCCCCCGCGCACGCAGCCGAGCAGGAAGGCGTTCTCGATGCCGGGTGCGGCACCGGCGAGCGGGTAGAAATCCGGGACATTGGCCTCGAAGCCGGTCCAGGAGCGCACCACGCGGAAGCGGTCGAGACCCGGAACGGCGAACATCGCAAGCCTGAGATTCGGCAGCAGCGTCTCGGGATCGACGCAGCCACGGCCCTGTTCCGGCGAGCCGGTGCCTTGCCAGCCGCCACCGATCAGCACGCTGCCGTTCGGCTTCTGTTTAAGCGTGAGGAGACCCGTGGCGTGGCCGATCACGGTGCCAACCAATGGCGGCCCTCGCTCGGTGACGGACACCGTGTTGACCCGCGCCCGCACCGGCAGGTCGAGCCCGATCATCGCGGCGGCGCTCTTCAGCCAGGCGCCGCAGGCTAGGAGCAGGCGGGTGGCGCGGATCGGGCCTGCCGAGGTGGCGAGTTCGAAGCTGCCGCCATTGCTGTCGATGGCCGTGACGGGCGTGTGTTCGCGGATCGCGACGCCGGCCGTCTCCATCCGTGCGCGATAGTAGGCGCCTGTCAGGCTGGCATTGGCGTAGCCGTCCTCGGCGGACCAGCTCGCCGCGACGACCTTACGCGACAGGTTGGGTTCGAGTTCCGCGACGCGGGCTGGCGAAATCAGCTCGATCGGTGCGCCTGCTTCCCGCTTCAGCGCCATGCGCTCATGCAGCAGGTCCGCTTCGCGCTGGTTGAAGGCAAGCGTGATGCCGCCGGTCTTGTGGAAGCCGACATGCGCGCCGGCATGCTCCCAGAGTTCGTGCCCCTTGACGGCGTAGGGCATCAGCTTGACCCGCTTGATCTGCAGCGAGAGCGTCCCGGCATTGACGCCGGAGGCTCCGCTCCCGATCGTCTGCTGCTCGATGACGATCACCCGCATCCCACCTGCGGCGGCACGGCAGGCGGCGGCGCTGCCCATGATGCCGCCGCCGATCACGGCGAGATCGTAGATGTCGCTCATAGCGGGACCGGGGCGGGGATCGGGAGGTCGTCGTAGTTGAAAGCGCCGGTGATCGCGGCGAGCGGGACCGGGCGCAGGGGAGGTCGGGCGCTGGGCGGCCGATCGTCTCGCGGCTCAAGCCTGTCGCGGCGCAGATCAGCATTGCCGCTGCCTCGCCGCAGACGCGGCCGCCGCAAGGCCCCATGCCGCAACGCGTCATCGCCTTGAGGTCGGCGAGTGTCCTCGCGCCGGCCGTGATAGCGGTGTCCAGTGTCGCGCGGGTCAGGCCTTCGCAACGGCAGACGGTCGTTTTCGCGTCGATCAGAGCGGCGGCGCCGGGCGGCGGCATGGCGAGCGCCGACATGGCCGCGCCGAACCGGGCCGACCGGCGCCAGCGCGTCGTCGTTGCCGCAGCTTGCCGCTCCAGATCGCGACCACGCCCGAGCCGGCGCGCAACGCCGATGGCGGCGAGTTCGCCCGAGAGCGGAGCCGCATCGGCACCGCGGACGCCGCCGCCGTCACCGGCGATGAACAAGCCGGGGACGGAGGTTTCCAGCGCAGCATCGACCTCGGGCACCCAGCCGCCGAGCGTTGGTTCATAGCGGTGCCGGGCGCCGAGCAGCCGCGTGACCTCTGTCGACGGCAAGAGGCCGAAGCCGATACAAGCCGCGTCGGCCTCGATCGTCTGAAACGGATCGCCAACCGGCTGCCAATCTCCATCGATACGACCGATCTCGACCGATGTGACGCCATCCGTGCCATGGATCGCGCGGATGGCAGCGCCGGAATGGATCGGAACCCGCGCTTTCAGGAGTTGCAGCAGCCAGCCCGCGCCTTTGGCCATAAGGTCAGGCCGCGCCGCCATGCTCCCAAGCCGGGCAAACCAGCCTGCGCGGGGCGCGGCATCGACGATCGCCGCGACTTCTCCGCCGGCCGCGACGATCTTGCTGGCGACGAGCAGGAGCAATGGCCCCGAACCTGCGACCACCACCCTCCGTCCCGGCAGGACGCCATGCGATTTGAGGAGGATCGTGGCGCCGGCGAGCCCGATGACGCCCGGCAATGTCCAGCCGGACACCGGGATATGCCGCTCGACCGCGCCGGCCGCCACGATCAGGTTGGGCGCTTCCAGCGTCAGGGGGCCGTCGGGGCCGACCGCAGTGACGGAAAAACCCGCCGTCAGCGACCAGACGCGCTGGTTCATGTGAAGGGCGGCACCACTGGCCGTGAGCTTGGCGCGAAGGTCATCGCCTTTCTTCAGCTCGGGATCGGCCGGGGCTCTCGCCAGCCCGGCGGAGGGCGCGCGATAGACCTGCCCGCCCGCTTCCGGCGCCTCATCGATGACCGCGACCGACAGGCCGAGCGCGCGCGCCTTGATCGCCGCCGTGGCTCCGGCCGGGCCTGCGCCCAGCACGATGAGATCGAGCGGGGGGCTCATCGCAACCTCTCGACCACGAGGCCCTCGCGGACGAGGGTGCGGCAGGCTTCCGTCTGCCGGCCGTCGATCAGCACGACGCATTCCTGGCAAACACCCATGAAGCAGAAGGCGCCGCGCGGGCCGCCGTCGTCGCGATGGATCCGCAATGTGCGCCGCCCCTGCGCATGGAGCGCGGCGGCCAGCGTCTCGCCCTCGGAGGCCGTCAGCGCCTCGCCGTCGAAGCTGAAGCCGACCTTTCGCTTCCAGGCGCCAGCAGCGTCGATGCGCAGATCACCCTCCATCTCAATGACCGGGCAAAAGGCCGAGCTCGTCGAGCGTCGCCCGCAGCTTGTCGAGCGCCGGCCCGGCGAGCGGCAGCAACGGATCGCGCGGCACGCCGGCCGGCAGGCCCTGAAGGTTCAGCGCCGCCTTGAAGGAGGAGGGCCAGGTGCCCAGCGACATCAGCGTCTCGTAGACGATGGTGAGCTTGTGGTGGGCGTCGACATAGGCGGCATCCGGCGCCTTGCGGCCGATCTCCATCAGTTGCCCGGCCGTCTTGCCGAGCAGCTCGGGACCGGTCGCGATGAAGCCGGAGGCGCCGAGCGCGCTGCCGGCGAGGATGTAATAAGCCGGGCCGACCATCACCGCGATCCGGTCGCCCATCCGGCGCAGCAATCGCGTCAGATGACCGATATCGCGGTTGGATTCCTTGATGCCGACGACAGGGGCGACGCCCGCGATCGCCGCGACATCATCGATCGAAAGCTCGATCACGGCGCGGCGCGGCGAGTTGTAGAGCACGATCGGCATGTCGACCGCCTTTCCCAGCAGGTCGAAGCGGCGCAGCAATTCCTCGCGCGTCGCCTTCATCACATAGGTCTGTGGCATCACGAGGATGCCGGCGGCGCCGGCATCGCGCGCGGCTTGCGCATATTGAATCGTCTGCTTCGAGCCCGGCGCGGTGCAGCCCATCATCACCGGCACCCGCCCGGCGCTGCGATCGACGGCGATGCGGGTGAGCCGTGCGCGTTCGTCGCGATCGAGCGCCCAGCTCTCGCCATTGTCGCCGGCCACGCAGATGCCCTGCGCGCCGATACCGATCAGGTGCTCGACCAGATGGGCGAAGGCGTCCTCTATGATCTCGCCACGCTCGTCGAAGGGCGTGACCACGGCCGGCACGAAGCCCTTGAGCGTGTCCTTCGTCAGCAGCGTCATGCGGGTCGTCCTGAAGGGGAGGTGGCGAGGAGCCGGGCCATGGGCATGCGGAAGATGGCGCCGGTCTGGGCCTCGACGATGAACAGCGTCGATTGGTCGGGTGAGAAGGCGCAGGCCGTCGTCCAGAGTCCACCCGGCGTGTGGACCACGGCGACGGGATCGCCGAGCGCATCGACAAGATAGAGCCGCCCGGCCTGTGCCTGCGCGATCGCGATCCGGCCGGAAGCATCGACGGCCAGCCCATCCGGACCGAGGCCGCCGGAGAGCTGGAGGAAGGTGCCGACCATCGGCCAGGCCGGATCGGGCGCCTCGGCCATGAAGCGCCAGACCGCATTGGCACGGGTGGCCGCGAGATAAACGAGCTTGCCGTCTGGAGAGAGCGCGATGCCGTTGGGATAGGGCACGTTCGCCAGGATCAGGTCCGGCTGCGTCTCGCCTTGTCGCAATCGATAGACCCGGCCGCTCGGATCCGAGAGGCTGGAACGGCCGGAATCGGTGAACCAGACATCGCCATTGGGCGCGACCGTAAGGTCGCTCAGGCCCCGGAAGGGCTCGGTATTCACCCGCCCGCAGAGTGTCGTGACGGTCTGCGTCGTGGGATCGCAGACGAGCAATCCGTGACGGTAGTCGACGATGAGCCAGGTGCCGTCGCCGCGCGGGCGCAGGCTGTGCGGCTCGCCGTCATATTCGAAGGCGAGCTGCCAGCTTCCGTCCGGCGCGATCCGGAACAGCCGGCCATAGGGCACGTCCGCCAGCCAGAGATGGCCGTCGGCATCGAAGCACGGGCCCTCAAGAAAGGAATGCAGGCGCTGGCCGGGCCGCGTGGTGCGGACCCAGTCGGTCGGCTCGCCCGTCCAGTGCAGCGCCTCGGGCAGGCGCGTAAACAGCTCGGCATCGTGACGGGGAAAGGGGCCGATCATGCGACGATGCCTCGTTCCCTCAGCGCAACGATCTCGGCCGGCGAGCGGCCGAGATTGCCGAGGATTTCGTCACTGTGCTCGCCCAGCCGTGGCGGGGCGCGGTCGATCGCCGGGCCGGCTGTGGCATAGGAGAAGGGCGCCAGCGGCACCGAGACCGGAGCAGCGCCTGCCTCGCCCGGTTGCAAGGCGTGGAAGAAGCCGCGCTTGTCGAGATGCGGCAGGCACACGGCTTCCTCGAGGGTCCGGACACGCTCGGCCGGAATGCCGATGCGGTGGAGATAGATTTCCCATTCGGCAGCGGTGCGCGTGCGCATGATCGGGACGAGCGCCTCGCGCATCGTCTGCGCGGACGCCCAGAGTTCCGGCCAGCTATCGAGAGCGGCGAAGTCGGGACTTCCGAGCGCTTCCCACAACCGCTTGTTCTGCCGGGTGTTGAAGGCGCCGAGCATCAGGAGCCCGTCCGCCGTTTCGTAGGTGCCGAGCCCGGCCTCCTTCGGGCGCGGCTGGCTCGGGCCTTCATAGAGCGCGGCGGCGGCTTCGGGTGCCATCAGGGTCAGCGCGGTCTCGAACATCGAGCAGTCGATCACCTGTCCGACCCCGCTCGCCTGCCGCTGAAACAATGCGGCGGAGATTGCGAATGCAGCGGCATAGCCGGTCGCGTAGTCGATGAAGGAGGCGCCGGATTTCACCGGCTCGCCCGCGCGCCCGGTGGTCCGCGCCATGACGCCGGAGGCGGCCTGGATGACATTGTCATAGGCGTTCACGGCTTCGCGCTCATGGCCGCGGGCGAAGCCGGTGATCGAGCAGCAGATGAGCCGGGGATTGCGCGCCTGCAGGGTCTCCGGCCCGAGCCCCAGTGCCGCCAGCGCGCCGGTTCGGTAGTTCTCGACCAGCACATCCGCATCGGCGACGAGGTCGAGCAGGATGGCTCGTCCTTCCCCTGTCGCGAGGTCGAGCGCCAGCGAGCGCTTGTTCGCGCCCTGAACGAGATAATTGATGCCGAGCCCCGCCGCGTTGAGCGCATCGTCCGGCCCGCGCCCGCGCGCCGTGTCGGGCATGCCGGGCGGCTCGATCTTGATCACGTCGGCGCCGAGCAGGGCGAGCTGATAGGCGCAGAACGGGCCCGCCAGGACATGGGTCAGGTCGAGCACCCGGATACCGTGAAAGGGGCGTTGCGCTGGCAGGCTCAAGGGGCGGCCACTCCGTTATTGTTTGTTATATGGAACTATGTTTTGTATATCAACATGATTGTGACAACAGCGGAGAGCGTCGTGCCACCGTCGAACAGCATGCCGAAGCGGTCCGCCGTGCTCCACCGCAACCTTCGCAGCACGCCGCCGCTCGCGGTGAAAGGCGAGGGCGTCCATCTGATCGACGCCAACGGCAAGCGCTATCTCGACGCCAGCGGCGGCGCTGCCGTCTCCTGCCTCGGCCATGCCCATCCGCGTGTCATGGAGTGGATCGCGGCCCAGCTCGGCCAGCTCGAATATGCCCACACCTCCTTCTTCACGAACGGGCCGAGCGAGACCCTGGCGCAGATGCTGATCGACCGTGCTCCGCCGGGGTTCGGGCAAGGGCGCGTCGCCTTTCTCGGCAGCGGCTCGGAGGCGATGGAAGCGGCGATGAAGCTCGCCCGGCAGTATTTCGTCGAGATCGGCCAGCCGCAGCGCAGCCGCTTCATCTCGCGGCGGATGAGCTATCACGGCAATACGCTGGGTGCGCTCGCGGTTGGCGGCCATCCCGGCCGGCGCAAGCTGTATCAGCCGATACTGATCGAGACCTCGCAGATCGCGCCCTGCCATGCCTATCGCAACCGGCGTGACGACGAGACGCTGGAGGCTTACGGCCTGCGCGCCGCGGACGAACTCGATGCCGAGATCCGCCGCCTCGGCCCCGGGACCGTCGCTGCCTTCGTCGCCGAGCCGATCGTCGGAGCGACGCTTGGTACCGTCACCGCCGTCCCCGGCTATTTCGCCCGTATCCGCGAGATCTGCGACCGTCATGGCGTGCTCTTCATCGCCGACGAGGTGATGTGCGGCATGGGCCGCGCCGGCGCCTTCTTCGCCTGCGAACAGGAAGCCGTGCGGCCGGACATCATCACCATCGCCAAGGGGCTCGGCGCCGGCTACCAGCCGATCGCCGCGATGCTGGCGAGCGAGCGCGTCGCCAAAGCGATCGAAGACGGCTCCGGTCTGCTCGCAAATGGCCATACCTATATGAGCCATGCCGTCGCCTGCGCCGCCTCGATCGCCGTGATCGAGACGATCGAGCAGGAAGGCCTGCTCGACAATGTCCAGCGGATGGGTGCGCTCTTATCGTGCCGGCTCCATGAGGCCTTCGGCCAGCATCCGCATGTCGGCGATATCCGCGGGCGGGGCCTGTTCCAGTCGATCGAGCTGGTCGCCGATCGCGACAGCAAGCGGCCCTTCGCGGCGAAGCGGAACCTGGCTGCCCGGATCAAGCAGGAGGCGCAGGAGCTCGGGCTGATCTGCTACCCGTCGAGCGGCACGGCCGATGGCGCCGATGGCGACCATGTCCTGCTGGCGCCGCCCTTCATCATCGATGCCGGCCATGTCGACGAGATCGTCGGCAAGCTTGGGCGCGCGCTCGCCACGACCCTTTCCACGACCGACCCCGCTGCCTGAGGAGCCCCGCCTTGTCCCGCAAGACCATCCTCACCTGCGCCGTCACCGGCAACCTGACGACCCGCGACCAGCATCCCGGACTGCCGGTGACGCCGGCCGAGATCGCCACTGCCGCCATCGAGGCCGGCAAGGCGGGCGCGGCTGTCGTCCATATCCATGCCCGCGATCCCGCGACGACCAAGGGCAGCATGGACCTCGCTCTCTTCCGGGAGATCGTCGACCGCATCCGCCAGTCCGGCTCCGACGTGATCCTCAACCTCTCGACCGGGGAGGGCGGGCGCTATATCCCGAGTCTCGACAACCCGGCCGTCGCCGCTCCCGGCACGACATTGACCACGCCGGAGCGCCGTGTCGCCCATGTCGAGGCGCTGAAGCCGGAGATCTGCACGCTCGATCTGAACACGATGTTCTCGGGCAGCGCCGTCGTGATCAACACGCCGGGCAACGTCACCGAAATGGCCCGGCGCATCTATGCGTCCGGTGTGCTGCCGGAGCTGGAGATATTCGACGGCGGCGACCTGCAACTGGCAAAGGCGTTGCAGGAGGACGGCACGCTGCGCAACCCGCTGCTGATCCAGATCGTGCTCGGCGTTCGCTACGGCGCGATCCCCAATCCGCAGACGCTGTTCTACTTCGTCTCGCAATTGCCGCCGGGTTGCATCTGGGCGGCCTTCGGCATCGGCCGCCATGAGTTCCCGCTGCTGGCGCAGGCCTTCCTGCTCGGCGGCCATGTCCGGGTCGGGCTGGAGGACAACGTCTATATCCGCAAGGGCGTGCTCGCCCGCGACAATGCCGAGCTGGTCGAGAAGGCCGGAACGATCGTCGAGAATCTCGGCGGCTCGCTCGCGACGGCGGCCGAGGCGCGCGCGATCCTCGGGCTCTAGACTGCCGGGGTTACGCTAGCCGAGCCGGACGGAGATGCGCGCGGCCGCCGCGCGTACCGCTGCCAGATAGCGCCCCTCGATCGCGTCGAGATCGAACGCGGAATCGGGACCGGAGATGTCGATGGCCGCGACGACCTCGCCGCGACGGTTGACGACCGGTGCCGAGATCGAGCTGCCCGCCGCCTCCATGATGCCCCGGCTGACGACGTGCCCACGCGTGCGCGCCGCCGAGACGGCCTCGGTCAGTTGCTGAAGCGAGGTCGGGGTCTGGTTCGTCAGCGGCTCGAACACCGCGTTGCGGAAGAGATCCGCGAGTTCTGGTTGCGGCAGGCCGGAGAGCAGCAGCCAGCCCATCGGCGAGGCATAGGCCGGTACCCGCGAACCGACATTCATGTTGCTGAGGAAGCCCGAGCGGGTCTGGACGCAGCTCAGATAGAGCACGTCGCGCTCGTCCCGGATCGCCAGATGCGCGGAGACCTGGGTCTCGTCGCGCAGCGCCTCCAGCTCGGGCCGCGCGATCTCGATGATGTCCTTCGAGGCGAGGAAGGCGAAGCCGATATTGAGCACGCGCGGCCCCAGCGTGAACTGCTTGGACTGCTCCTCTTCCAGGAAGCCCATATGCCGCAGCGTGTAGACCAGCCGGAAGACCGAGGAACGCGTTAGTCCGAGCTCGGCCGCGATCTCGGAAATGCCCAGCGGGCGGCCGGCGCCGGCGACGATTTCCAGCGCGCGCAGGCCGCGATGCAGGCCCGGCACGAAATACACCGCGTGGTTCTTGTGCTGCGTTTCCGCATCCGCTGCGTCTTGCATGGCATCCCGACTCGCTGTCCTCGGTCGATTTGCATGTAAAACACTTGGTCGTCGGGGTCACCTGCGCGGATGGCAGCAGGATGCGCGGGCACGGTCGGGCGCATCCTGCGTACCGCGCCGCGACCGGTCCGGTCAGCCGAAGGTGAAGGCGTAGGCACGTACGCCCGGGTCGAGGAACTCGATCTCGACGATTCGGTCGCCGACAGGTCCTGCCTGGCGCACCAGCTGGTAGAGCCGGCCGTCGCGAACGGTGCCGAAGCCCTGCTCGTCGGTATCGGAGCCGTGGCTTGCTCCTGGTGCTGCGCCGTCGATCCTGACGCGGAACCGGACGGGCCGGTCGGGCGTGCCGGGGACCAGCACGAGATGCAGGTCACGGGCATGGACACGGTAGCGCAGTCCCCCACCGGCGGCATTCAGCGCAGCGAATTCGGGGCCGACCGTCCAGTTGCCCGACAGGCTCCAGAAATTCGCGGGCAGGGTGGCCGGATGCCGGTATTCGCGCGGCTGGTCGCGGGTGAGCGGGCCGGGGGAGGCGAAACGCTCGGCCTTGTCATGGCCGAGATAGGTCTCGGGGGAGCGCAGATTTCTCCGGTCGGCCTCCTTCTGCGTGCCCTGGCCTTCGACGGGCTGGCTGGGACTGGCGATGCCGGTGGCGTTCGCTTCGGCCAGCAGGCGCTGGATCACCCGCTCTGTCTGCTCGTAACGGCCTTCGCCGGTTGCCTGATGGCGGATGCGGCCATCGGCACTGAGGATATGCAGACCCGGCCAGCCGCTGTTGCGGAAGGCGCGCCAGATGCGGAAATCATTGTCGAGCACGACCGGGTAGCGAATGCCGAGCGCGGCGCTGGCTCGGGCGACATTGTCCTGGACCTTCTCGAAGGCGAATTCCGGGGCGTGGACGCCGATGACGACGAGGCCTTGCGCTTCGTATTTGGCCGCCCAGCTCTTCACATGCGGCAGCGCGCGCAGGCAGTTGATGCAGGAATAGGTCCAGACATTGAGGAGGACGACCTTGCCGCGAAGATACTCGGCGCGAAGCGGGGCCGAGTTGACCCAGCCCGTTCGGCCAAGCAGCGAGGCGAGGGGGGCGGCGATCGTGTCGGGGCTCGCAGCCACCGCAGAGTTAGGCCAGAGGCTCGCGGGATCCGAAACCAGCTTCACCAGCGTGTTCTCCAGCTTGTTGGTCTGTTCGGTGGAAAGGCGCTGGAGCAGGCTGGTATCGAGGCCGAGGCCCAGCACAGTGACGCTGCCGATCGCGGCGATACCGGCGAGCCGGCGCGCCCGTTCGACCCAAGGCAGCGACGAGCGCAGGCGCATGAGCGCCAGCCGCCCGGCCATGAGCGCGGCTGCCAGCGAGGTGGCGGCGCCGATGCCGTAAGCGAGCAGAAGCGCGCCGGTCTGGGGGGCGGGGCCGCTCAAGGCGGCACCCGAGAGGATGAGACCCAGCACCGGACCGGCGCAGGGCGTCCAGAGCAGCCCGGTGGCTACGCCGAGTGCGACTGAGGAGATCAGGCCTGAGCGTCCGTCCCGAGCCCAGAGGGCCAGCCGCGATCCCGCCGCGACGAATGGCGCTGCGAGCCGGGCAGACAGCGCCGGCAGCACCAGGCCGAGGCCGAAGATGGCGAGCAGGACCAGAGCAGCGGCACGGCCGAACTGGTTCGCGGCCACGGCCCAGCCGCCGGCGAATGCGGCAAGGCTCGCCACCGCCGCGAAGGCGATGGCGAGTCCCAGCAGCATCGGCAGGCCGCTCCGGCGGAAGGGCCGATCGGCACGCGCCAGGATGAAGGGCAGGACGGGAAGGATGCAGGGCGACGCGATCGTCAGAACGCCCGCGAGATAGGACAGGATGAAAAGCGACATCGGGGCGCTCCCGTTCGGGCGGTGGCGTCGTCGGTGACAGGCTCGGGGTGCTCGAGCCGGCCATCCATGACCCGATGGCTGTTCCCCGGCAGGGAAGCGGCCATCGGCTGGAGCGTCAGGCGATGGTGGTCACCACGTCGATGTTGCCGCGGGTCGCCTTCGAGTAGGGGCAGGTCTGGTGCGCCGCCTCGACCAGAGCCTCGGCGACCTCGCGCTCGATCCCGGGCAGGCTGACATTGAGCCGCGCCTGCAGGAAATAGGCACCGTCGGTGTTGGCGAGATCGACCTCGGCATCGACGGCGGTGTCCGCGGGCAGCCGGAGCTTGCGCGCGCCGGCGGCATGGCCGAGCGCGCCGATGAAGCAGGCCGACCAACCTGCCGCGAAGAGCTGCTCCGGATTGGTGCCGGCGCCGGACGAGCCGGGCGGGGAGAGCGTGACGTCGAGGCGGCCGTCGGCGCTGCGAGCGGCGCCGTCGCGCCCGCCGGTGGTGTGGGTTCGGCCGGTATAGAGAACCTTGGTGCTCATGAAGCTGCCTTTTCCTATTTGTATCGTATCCGCTTTAATCGGATACGCTTTATCTGGGAATGCGCCGCCTCTTGTCAATCCCTTCCGATTTAATCGGATGCGATTTATATGGTTGGCATGCAGCCTGGCCTGGATATGGGAGACATTCATGACGCAATCGAAGCCGCCGGACCTTGCAACCCGGAATCTCGGCGATTTCATGTGTTTCGCGGTTTATTCGGCCAATCTCGCCTTTGGCCGGGCCTACAAGCCGATCCTCGAGGAGCTGGGCGTCACCTACACTCAGTGGATCGCGATCGTGGCACTGTGGGAGGATGACAATCAGACGGTGAAGAGCCTCGGCGAGAAGCTGTTCCTCGAATCGAACACGCTGACACCGCTCCTCAAGAAGCTCGAGGAACTCGGCTACCTGCGCCGCCAGCGCGATCCCGGCGACGAGCGGCAGGTGATCGTCAGCCTGACGGAGGAGGGGCGGCGCCTGCGCGAGCGGGGAGCACAGCGGAGTCTGGTCAAGGCGACAGGCATGGAGGCGGACGAGTTCGCGAAGACGCAGAAATCGATCGTCAAGCTCCGTAACAATCTGATCAAGCACGCGCAGGCGTGATCGTCGCGGCTCAGATCGCCGGCCTTTGCGCTATGCGGACATCCGCGCGTTGCGCTGGATGCCCGGGACGCTTCGCGAGGCAGGTTCTCTTCGCGGTCCTGGCATGGCGACACGGAATCACATCGGATCGTGATCGCGGGGCCGCGCGGTCGTCGCCAGCCTAAGGAGTGCGGGCCATGGACCGCTTCGATGCAATGCAGGTTCTGCTGGCGGTGGTCGATGCCGGCAGCCTGTCGGCTGGAAGCCGCAAGCTGAATGCGCCGCTGCCGAGCGTCAGCCGGAAGGTCGCGGAGCTCGAGCGCTATCTCGGTACCCGCCTTCTCGTGCGAACGAGCCGCAATATCCAGCTTACCGATGCGGGCCGCGATTATGTCGATGCCGCCTGCCAGATCATGGCACAGCTCGATGACGCCGAGCTGCGGGCTTCGGGTGAATACGAAGAGCCGCGGGGCGTCCTGACGGTCACCATGCCGATCTCGTTCGGCCATGATCACATCCTGCCGCTCGCCTATGATTTCCTGTGCGAGCATCCCGAGATCAGGCTGAACGTGCTCTGCCTCGACCGGACCGTTAGCCTGATCGACGAGCATGTCGATGTCGGCATCCGGTTGGGTGCGCTCGCCGACAGTTCGCTGCATGCGGTCAAGATCGGCGAGTTCGGCTTCGTGACCTGTGCCAGTCCGGACTATCTGGCGCGCAAGGGGTATCCGGCGCGGCCGGAGGATCTCGCCGGCCATGACGGCGTGGTTTTCGGACAGATCACCCAGCCGGGCTGGGTCTACCATCGGGAAGGCCGCAGGCTGGAAGCGCAGCCGGATGTCCGGATCCGCGCGAACACCGCCACCGCTGCCTTGACCGCCGCCTTGCGCGGGGCCGGGATCATCCGGGCTCCCCGCTATCAAGTTGCCAGGGCGCTGCAATCGGGCGCGCTGATCTCCCTTTTCGATGCCTATGAGAGCCCGTCGTTTCCGGTGCACCTGATCTATGCGCGTCAGGGCCTTCTCCCGCTCAAGGTGCGGGTGTTCATCGACTGGATGGTGCCACGGTTGCGGCGGGCCTTGAAGGAACTCGTCGCTCCCGTGCCTGCGGGAGATTCGCAGGGCGCCAAGCCGCTGGAGGCCGGCTCGGCGTGAGATCCAGCCGAGCCTCTTCTATCGTGGCATGAGAGGCTGGCTATCGCCTTTGCCGGCTGATGGCGGTTCGAGGGTTTTCCTAACTATCGGGCATCCCGAAGACTCCAGCAGGAGATTTGACCATGCCCGCAAAGACCCTTTTCACTGCGAATGTTCATACTGTCGGCGGCCGCGAAGGCTGGGCGAAGAGCTCGGACGGCCAGCTCGACGTCAAGCTGTCGATCCCTGGCTCGAACCGCCCCGGCACCAATCCCGAGCAGCTCTTCGCTGCCGGCTGGTCCGCCTGCTTCGAGGGCGCCCTGGCCCATGCCGCTCGTGAACAGGGCGTCAGGCTGCGGCCCAAAACCGCCGTCGATGCCGAGGTCGATCTGGGGCTCGACGAGGTGGATGGCTACTTCCTGAGGGCCCGTCTGAACGTCAGCATTCCCGGCATCGCCGAGGATGTCGCGCAGCGGCTGGTCGATCGTGCGCATGCGACCTGCCCCTATTCGAAGATGACCCGCAACGGGATCGAGGCCCGCGTCGCGCTCGCCGTCGCAGCGTAGGACAGGCCAGGGCTCCCGGAGCGCCTCATAACCTTAAGCCTCCGTCATCTCTGGGGGCGGAAGGCTTCACGGCGTCGGCTTCGCGTTGCCTGAGCGCTCGGTCGCTGCACCATGCGAAGCCTGCTGTGACCGCGAGCCGATCCGGCTCGCGGTCACAGATATCCCGAAACGCCGTCCCAGAGCAGCTTCAGCGCGGTGACGACCAGCAGGCCGTAGCAGGCGCGATAGACCTGGCGCTGGTCCAGCGCGCCGTGCAACCGCCATCCCAGCCAGATTCCGGCGGGGATGGCGAGGAGGCAGATCGCCATCAGCGCCCAGACCTTGGCCTCGGGCTGGACCAGCATCAGCCAGGGCACCAGCTTGGTGGCGTTGCCGACGGTGAAGAACAGGCTGGTCGTGCCGGCGTAGATCTCCTTGCTGAGGCCGAGAGGCAGCAGATACATCGCCAGCGGCGGGCCGCCCGAATGCGCCACCATGGTGGTGATGCCGGAGGTGAAGCCCGCCGCGAGCGCCTTCGGCGTCGAGCGAGGCTGCACCGTGACCTCTCCGCCGCGCAGGAACCAGAGGCTGACGAAGACCAGCGTGATCGCAGCCATGACGATGGCGATGGCGCGATGGTCGAGGAGGCGGAACAGCAGGTAGCCGCAGCCGATGCCGATCACGAGCGCCGGGACCAGCAGGACGAGATCGGGCTTCGACCAGGTCGAGGCCTTCCAATAGCGCAGGGCGTAGAGGTCCATCGCGACGAACAGCGGCGCGAGCATACCGCCGGCCGTGACCGGATCCATCACGGTCGACAGGAGCGGGATGCCGACGATGGCGAAGCCGCCGCCGAATGCACCTCTCATGAAGCTGATCAGGAAGACGCCGGCAAAGGCGACCAAGACGATTGCTAGCGTCAGGTCCATGACGATGCGCCCCAAAGCGATGGCTGCTCGCGCCCTCGCATCACATCGGCTTGCGGTCGGGCCGTGGTACGAGGCCGTGCACGGCCGCCTCGATCTGGCTTCTGGCGATCCCGATGTCGTGCAACGCATGCTCGTCGAACTCGTACAGGTCGGCAATGGCGGCGCGGTTGACGAAGTAGCGTGAGGCCGCCTGGTACAGCGCGCCCGGTAGGCGGAGCAATGCCTCGGAGCGCTTTGTGCTGACGGGGCGGGTGATGATCGGCAGAACTGCGGACATATTGGCCTCCGTTGGGTTGCACCGGGCTGACATCGGCAACAAGCCCCCATCACGTTGGCGAGGTCGTCGCCAGCCGTCGTAACCCTCGCGATTTCCGGTGCGGCTGGGTTGATGCGAACAAAATGATCCGGTACATTGATCGGAGCAATAAAAACATTGTACTCGGTGCAATAAATGTCGAAATCCGATTATCTCAAGCTGGCCGATGTGATCTCGGCTGATATCGCCGAGGGCAGACTGAAGCCGGGCGAGCGTCTGCCGCCGCAGCGCAATTTCGCCTATGAGCGCAAGATCGCGGTCTCGACCGCGAGCCGGGTCTATGCCGAGCTGCTGCGCCGCGGCCTCGTTGTCGGCGAGGTCGGCCGGGGCACCTTCGTCTCGGGGGAGGGCAGGCGCGGTGTCGCGGCGCCCGGCGAGCCGACCGGCACAAGGATCGATCTCGAGTTCAACTACCCGATCCTGCCCAGGCAGGCCGCGTTGATCGCCAGGAGCCTCGCCGGTCTGGACGAGAGCGCGGCCCTCGATGCCGCCTTGCGACAGGCGACCAGCGTCGGCACCCCGGCGATCCGCAGCATCGGCGCCGCGTTTCTGTCACAGGGGGGCTGGTCGCCTGCGCCGGAGCAACTGGTCTTCACCGGCAATGGCCGCCAGTCCGTCGCCGCGGCGCTCGCCGCCCTGGTGCCGGCCGGCGGCCGCTGCGGTGTCGAGGCTCTGACCTATCCGTTCATCAAGGGGATCGCGGCCCGGCTCGGGGTCACGCTGGTGCCGCTGGCGATGGACGAGCATGGCATGCGGCCGGACGCGGTCGAGAGGGCGCATCGCGAGGCCCATCTCTCGGCGCTCTATGTCCAGCCGGCGGTGCAGAACCCGCTGGGCATGACGATGCCCCGAGCACGTCGGGCCGATTTGCTCCGAGTCGTCGAGGCGCTCGGCCTGCCAGTCATCGAGGACAATGTCTACGGCTTCCTCGAAGACGAACCGCCCTCGGCGGCGCTCGCGCCGGAGAGCTGTCTGGTTATCGACAGTCTCTCAAAGAAGGTCGCGCCGGGCCTGACGCTGGGCTTCGTCGTCACACCGCTGCGCCTGCGCGAGACCGTCAAGGCTTCGGTGAGGTCGGGCGGCTGGACGGCGACGGGTTTCGCCTTCGCGGCGGCGCAACGGATGATGAGCGACGGCACCATCGCCGAGCTCGCCAAGCTCAAGCGCCTCGATGCCCGTGCGCGCCAGGCGCTCGCCGCGGAGCGCCTAGCCGGTTTCGAGATCCAGGCCAACCCGAATTGCTATCATCTCTGGCTGACGCTGCCGGGGCATTGGCGCTCGCAGAGCTTCGTCGCGGCCGCGGCGCGGCGCGACATCGCGCTGACGCCGTCGAGCACCTTCGCGGTGACGCCGGGCCATGCGCCGAACGCCGTCAGGCTGGCGCTGGCGACGCCGAGCATGGAGCAGCTCGACCTCGGCCTGCACACCCTCGCCGCCTTGCTGCATGCCAGGGAGGACGATTTCGATTCGACCGAGTGAGGCGGGCGCCAGCGCCACCGATACAGGCTTGCCTCAGGAGAACGCCGCCTCGTCGAGGTCGATCGAGACCATCACAGGTCCCCGAGCGGGAACCGGCCACCGCGTGCTCCTGTGCCCTTGTCCAACTGAGCCGGTCAGGCCGCCTTGCGGTAGCGAGGGGCGGGTGTAGCGGTCGAGAGCTTGCCGATCATCGCCTGCCGGGCGGCTTCGTAAGTGTCGAAGAGCGTGCCGTCCTGAAGAGGGGGGATGGTGACGAACTCGCCCCGGTCGAGCGCGACGAGCGCGGCGTCGACCAAGTCCTCGCTGCGCATCACGATCTCGCTAGGGAGATGCTCGACCGGGACGCCGGCAATCGCCCAGAAATCCGTGGCTGTGGCGCCCGGCAGCACGACCTGCACGGTGACGCCGGTGTCGGCAAGCTCGTGCCACAGGTTCTGGCTGAAGGCGAGGACAAAGGCCTTGCTGCCACCGTAGACGCCGTTCAGTGCTTCCGGGTTGATCGCGACGATCGAGGCGATGTTGACGATGGTCCCGGCGCCGCGGGCGATGAACTGCGGCACGATCGCATAGGTCAGGCGGGTCAGTGCCGTGACGTTGAGCGTGATCAGCGAGGTCATCTGGTCGATGTCGGAGTCGACCAGCTTCAGCGCGCCGCCGAGCCCGGCATTGTTGACGAGCAGGGTGATATCCGGGGTCTCCCGCAGGAAGGCTTCGACGCGGGCGAGGTCGGCCGCATCGCCGAGATCGGCGGGCAGGACATCGACCTTGCGGCCGGTCTTCGCGCTGATCCGGCCGGCGACCTCGGCCAGCTTGTCCGCGCTGCGCGCCACCAGGACGAGATCATAGCCCCGCTGCGCCAGGCGGTCGGCATAGACCGCGCCGATGCCGCTCGATGCGCCGGTGATGACGGCGGTTCCCAATAGTTCTGACATGTTCGTTTTCCTCATCGATCCGACGGCGACGCCGTCGGGCGCTTCGTGATGCGGAGGAAACTAGGCGCGCCGGATTACATGCGGCAGCCGGCGAGACTGAAAGCCTGCCTCTCAAAAACGACCTCTGGGAATGTGCCGTCGCGAGCCCGGGCTCGCATCGGCCGAACGGCGCAACAATGCCCCCGGCGGCCTGTCGGGGCTGGTCGGTGCGTGGCATGGGCGGGGCGTCGGCGACTGACGCTTCCGCGGCCCGCAAGGCATGACCAGCGTGCGCGGGCGCTCTGGCTTGCGCGTCAACACCGGCGCCTCTCGGCCAAGCTGCGCGCCTTTGCCGATTGCCTCCGCGAGGCCTTAAGCAGCCCGCCTTACTGGGAGGCCTGAGCTTGCCGGGCCGACGGCGTTGAGGCGAATGCCGCGGCCGATCAGTTCTCCCGACAGGGTCCGGATGAAGGATTGCAGGGCGGCTTTCGAGGCGGCGTAAACGCTCGAATTCGGCATGCCGATATGGGCATTGACCGAGGTGTTCAGCACGATCGAAGCTGGATTGGCCAGGATCGGCAGAAGGACCTGTCCGGACCGCGTCGTCAAGCCAGTCGAGCCGGCCGAACAAGCCCGCCGGACGCGCCGCGAGCTCGACGATCCAGCCGCGCGCCGGCTTCGTGCCCGTGATCATTGCCATCTCGGGCTCGGAGATGAAGACCTGGCCATCGCGGGCGGTGACCTGGCCGCGCGGCATCAGCTGGACCCATCCGGGAGCGGTGCGGGCGCCGTCCTGCCCCGCCGGCCTCGACGGCGAACGCGACGCCGTCGAGGCCGGCGGGCAGCTAGTTGCAGAGGGCGAGATGCTTGGACCATGGCGGCGGCCCAAAACGAAAAGGCCCCGGACGCGCGTCCGGGGCCATCAGCTGTTCAGTCGAGATTGCTCACTGCGGCTGTTGTATAACGATATCGCCGGTTTTCGAGCCAGGGGCAATCTTGCCGACGTATCGAACGGTGAAGCCGCCCTTGCTGGACGGCGTGGTGGTGATATCGACCCAACGCCACATATGGCCCTCTTGAGTGTCCAAGATCAGCACCATGCTCGCGACGTTCCCACTACTGGGCAGCGGAACCATCTGATACCGATCGCCCTGAGCGAAGACGGAGCTAGCGCTCAAGGACAGGAGCCCAGCGACCAATAACGAGTGTTTCACGGGCTCGCGTTCTCCACTTGTTGGCTCGCGTCGAAGATTGACGTATATTTGCCTTGCGGTCGAGCCACGGATAACCGGCCCCGTGCCGAGGAGGAGTGCCAACCTCCCGACCGCTAGCCCCCCTTCGCGCATAAGCCTCTCCAGAACCGCATCACAGCCCCGATGCACGCTGTTGACGAAGATCTCGCCCTCGGTGCTGGCCTTCAGGATGACGCGCCAGGCGATGCCGTCGATCCGCTTCCAGAGTGCGGTCTTCTCCCCGCCGCCGACGGTGTCCGGCTCGTCGAGGACATCCTGCAGCCGCGGCCAGGATCGTGACGGGCGGGAAACTGCGGTTGAGGCAAACGGGGCTTCTCGGAAGGGAGCAAAGGTCCAATCCAAGGTCCAAAAACGCGAAAAGCCCGGCAGATGCCCAGGCTTTCAGCGGAATTCCATATAAGGGAGAAGTGGTAGCGGGAGAGGGACTTGAACCCCCGACACGCGGATTATGATTCCGCTGCTCTAACCAGCTGAGCTACCCCGCCACAGGGCCGAAGCCGGCAAGCCGGCTCGTCGTCGAGGCGCGATATAGGCGCCACGACCCGGCCTCGTCAAGCCTCGTGCTCAGCTCTTGTCAACAGAGGCGAGCTTGCGCAGCCGGACGACCTTGAAATAGCCGCGCCCGACATGGACCGTCTCGTAGCGGCCCGTCGCCTTCGCCCAGTCGGTCAGGCGGCTGACCTTGAAGTCGGAGCTCCAGCCGACAGCCTTCGACAGCGGCGCGACCGCGCTCCAGAACGGCGCCAGCACGCCGCCATCATCGACGAGGCGGCTGGAGATGATGATCTCGCCGCCCGGCTTCAGGACGCGGTCCATCTCGGCCAGGGCCTGTTCGGGATCGGGAACGAGCGTGATCACGAATTGCGCGGTGACGGCGTCGAAGCGCTCGTCGCCGAAGCCGAGCCGGCAGGCATCCATCACCATCAGGCCGCGGACATGGTCGAGCCTTTGGTTCACCACCTTGCGATGGGCGACCCTGAGCATGTCGAGCGAGAGATCGGCGCCCAGAACACGCGAACTCGGCGTGAAATAGGGCAGGGTGAGACCGGTGCCGACGCCGATCTCGAGGATGTCGGGGCCGCAGGCGCAGGCCGCTTCCACCGCCTCGCGCTGCGGGCGCGCCAGCATCTTCTGATAGATCCGGTCGTAGAACTTGGCCCAGGTCGCGTAGACGCGCTTCTGGCCGTCGAGATCGTAAGTCACCGGCATGATGGGGAATCCGAGCGGAAGAGCGGGCCTGAGCGGTCAGGACAGGGCGAGGGCGGCCGGCGAGGGCGCGGCAGGCAAGGCGAGGGGGCGCCGCAGGATGGTGCCACCGCCAAGGACGCGGGAGCCGGGGCCGGCATCGGCATAGATTACGCAGGCCTGGCCCGGCGACACGCCTTCCTCGTCGCTGGCGAGCTCGATACGCAGGCCGTCCGCGTCGCGGAAGAGCCGGGCCTCGCGCGGGGCGCGGGTCGAGCGCACGCGCACGGCGACATCGAGCCCTGCCAGCGGCAGGGCGTCGAGCGACGTCTCGCCCAGCCAGTTGAGGTCGCGCAGGCGAACCTCGCGCACGCTCAGCGCCTCGCGTGGACCGACGATGACGCGAGCGGCGTCGGCATCGAGCCGGAGCACGTAGAGCGGTTCGCTCGCGCTGATGCCGAGGCCCTTGCGCTGGCCGACGGTGTAGTGGAGCACGCCGTCGTGATGACCGAGGATGCGGCCGTCGAGATGAACGATGTCGCCGGGACGGGAAGCGCCGGGCTTCAGCCGCTCGATGACATCGGCATAGCGCCCGTTCGGCACGAAGCAGATATCCTGGCTGTCGGGCTTGTCGGCGATGGCGAGGCCGAGCTCGGCCGCGAGAGCGCGGGTTTGCGTCTTGTCGATATGGCCGAGCGGGAAGCGCAGCAGGTCGAGCTGCTCCTGCGTCGTGGCATAGAGGAAATAGCTCTGGTCGCGGCTGGCATCGGCGGCGCGGAACAGGCCGCGATGGCCGTTGCCGAGATCGCGGCTCAGCACGTAATGGCCGGTCGCCAGCGCGTCGGCGCCGAGCTCCCTGGCCAGATCGAGCAGGTCGCGGAACTTCACGGTCCGGTTGCATTCGACGCAAGGGATCGGCGTCTCGCCGGCGAGATAGCTCTCGGCGAAGCGCTCGATCACCGCGTCGCGGAAGCGGCTTTCGTAATCGAGCACGTAATGCGGGATGCCGATCGTCTCGGCGACGCGGCGGGCATCGTGGATGTCCTGCCCGGCGCAGCAGGCGCCCGCGCGATGGACGGCCGCGCCATGGTCATAGAGCTGGAGCGTGACGCCGATGACATCGTATCCCTCGCGCTTGAGCAGGGCCGCGACCACGGAGGAATCGACGCCGCCGGACATCGCCGCGACGACGCGCGTTGCCGAGGGCGGCTTGGCGATGTCGAGGGAATTACGGAGGGGCGCGGTCATTCTCGGCTGTGTCGTGGCTGGCTCGGGGGGCTCGAAAGGCGGCGTCGGCGCGTCTGCCGGCTCTATACCGGCTTTGCTCCGATGCCGCCAGCAGGATCGGCAAATCTTGCCGGTCTGGGCTCATGGAACCGGGCTCATATTGCCCGCTCCTGATGCCAGATGATTGTAAGCCTTTGATTCAGCAAGGGGTGTTTCTGGCTCGCAACTTGCTGGACCGGGTCGGGCGCGTTGTTGCCCGCGTCACGGGACCGTTCATGCCGATCCAGTCTGCGTTCACAAGTCAGGCCCCAGCCGAAGCGCCGGTTGCCCGGTCGCGCGCCGGTCAAACCGAGCAGCGCGAGAGCGGCGAGGTCTTTGCGCTGCCCGAAGCCGAGACGGCAACCGCCGGGTCGAGCAAGGCGGGCGCGGCCGGCAAGGGCGCGGTTTCGCCGGAAGCCGCAGCGGCCAAGGATGTGACCTCTGCGGAGCAGGTCGTCGATCCCGCCAAGGTGAAGGCGCAGCTGGAAGCTTCGAAGGCCGTCGTCTCGTCTGCCGTTCCGACCTCCTCCCCTGCCCAGACCGGCACCGCTGCGCCGCAGGAGCTAAAGACCGATGCGAGCGGGGTTGCTTTCCTGCTCGCGATGGCTGCTGCCCAGATGGAGGCGCAGGCCAAGCCTGTCGGCGAAGGCGAGGCGGCTGAGACCGGCGAGGCGCAGGACGGTTCGACGAAGAAGGACGCGAAGGCCGCAGGCGAGGGCGAGGCTGCGGTCGCGACTTCAGTCCCTGTCGTCGAAACCCAGACCCCGGCTGTACCGGTTCCGGTCGCTATTGCGCCTGCGCTGTTGCCGCAGGGCCCGCTCCTGGCCGTCGATGCCGCCGAGGGCGAGGCTGTCGAAGCGATGGCCGCGGAAGGCGGCGCGAAGAAAAATGCCGCTTGGCCGCAATTTGCAGCCGCTGAACTGTCTGTTGCGATGCCGGCGACGGACCAGGCGTCTGCCGCAAGCGCCGTCGCCGATGCGAGCAAGACCGCGCAGAGCGTGCATGCCGTCGGAACTGCCGGGCTGGGCGTGAAAGAGCTTGCGGACATCCTGACCAAGGTAGACCAGCCTGCGATCGCCAACGGCACGCAGGCGGCCCCCGAGCCTAAGGCGCTCGACAGCCTTCAGCAGCCGGCAACGCCGTTCGATCTCTCGACCTTGCTGCAGCAGACATCCGGAAAATCCGGGCAAGACCGCCTTGTCCAGTCGTTCGATCCGAATGCCACTCCCGGCGCTCCGGGGCAGGGCACGGCGAGCGGTCAGCCGACGCCGATCCATGTCGTGCCGATCGAGATCGGCCTGCGCGCGATGGCGGGCTCGCGGCAATTCGACATTCGGCTCGATCCGGATGAGCTCGGCCGCGTCGATGTCAACCTGTCGATCTCGGACAAGGGCGAGGTCAGCGCCAAGCTGGTCGTCGACCGGGTCGAGACCCTGCATCTCCTGCAGCGCGATGCGCGTACGCTGGAGCGTGCCTTCGAGCAGGCGGGCCTGAAACCGTCCGATGGCGGCGTCGATATCACCTTGCGCGACCCGTCCGACCAGTCGGCCTTCCGCCAGAACCGTCAGCAGGACGAGGCGCCGCAGCGCGCGCGCCAGCCCGACGGCACCGAGCTGGCCGAGGACGCTCCCCTTTCCATCGACCCCGTCCCGCAGCGCCGCTTCGTTCGGCTCGGCGGCGTCGATCTCAGTATCTGAACGAGGACAAGCGCCATGGCGGTCTCCGGTACATCGGGCACATCAGGCACATCGGGCACCAGCAACAGCACGGTGACCGGCTCCACGAGCGGCATTGCCAACAATTTCGACCAGTTCCTGCTGCTGCTGACGACGCAGCTCAAGAACCAGTCACCGCTGGACCCGCTCGACACCAACCAGTTCACCCAGCAGCTCGTGCAGTTCGCCGGCGTCGAGCAGCAGCTCAAGACCAACGAGACGCTGGGCTCGCTGCTCAGCCTCAGCGCTGCGGGAACGGCGACGAACGCGGTCGGCTTCATCGGGGCCACGATCACAGCCGACGGCACCACGACGCGGCTGGCCAACAACAAGGCCGACTGGAAGGTCAACATGGCCTCGGCCGGCACAGCCACGATCACGATCAAGGATTCGAAGGGCAGCGTCGTCCAGACGATGACCCGGACGCTGACCGCCGGCGATCAGACCTTCAGCTGGGATGGCTCGACCTCGCTCGGCACCAAGGCGCCGGACGGCGAATACAGCATCTCGATCGACGCCAAGAACGTCGCTGGCGAGAGCATCACGGCGAAGACGCAGATCAGCGGCGTGGTCGACGGCGTCGATTTCACCTCGTCGATCCCGATGCTCAAGATCGGCGGGATCAGCGTCCCGATCGACAAGGTCAAGAGCGTGGTGCGCAGCGAGTGAGCGGGCGCGAATCAGTCGTGGACATCCGAGGCGATCGTTTTAGCCAATTCTTAAAGCCACCCGCCTATGCTGCCCTCAGTAGCTCTGTTGAGTTGTGTGAGAGTACCATGACCGAGCCATTGCGACCGCGGGTAAAGTACGTGATCGGACCGGACGGAAGTCCGCTGACGATCGCGGACCTGCCCCCGATGAATACCAGGCGCTGGGTCATCCGGCGAAAGGCCGAGGTGGTGGCTGCCGTACGCGGCGGGCTGCTCAGCCTCGAAGAGGCCTGCCAGCGTTACACGCTGACCGTCGATGAGTTCCTGAGCTGGCAGATGTCGATCGACCAGCACGGCCTCGCCGGCCTGCGGACGACCCGCATCCAGCACTACCGCCAGTAAGAAGCAGATATTCTCGTTTCCTTTCAAAGGCGTCGGCCCGAACAGGGTCGGCGCCTTCGGCGTTTAGCTCACCAGAGCGGTTCCGTGTTCCTTCGGAACGCTGAACCGCTCTGAATTATTGTCTGGCGCATTTTCTTCACGCGAACCGGTTCCCACTTCGCTCGAAAATGCTCTGGCCTGCGAGAAAGTTTAACGACCCGCACCCAAAAATTAACCAGCCGCTAACCATGCACCGGGAAAAACTTGCCTAGTGGGGCGGGACAGGTGTGCCGTCTCCTGCGATTCTGTGGGACGGATGGCGGCGTGAACGGCCTGATCGAGCAGTTTGCCAAATTCGGCGCGGCGCGCCTGGCGGCCATGCTTGCCGTCACGCTGGTGCTCGTCGGCTTCTTCGGCTTCGTCATGCTCCGGATGTCGCAGCCGGCGATGAGCGTGCTGTTCTCCGAGCTGGGTAGCCAGGACGTGAGCGCCATCCTCAAGGACCTCGATGCGCGCGGCATCAAGTACGAGCTGCGCGGCGACGGCCAGACCGTGCTGGTGCCGAAGGCCGACGTACCGCGCCTGCGGCTCGACCTCGCCAGCAAGGGCATCCCGGCCGGCGGCGGCGTCGGCTACGAGATCTTCGACAAGGGCGACGCCTTCTCCTCGACCAGCTTCGTCCAGAACATCAACCATCTGCGCGCGCTCGAAGGCGAGCTGTCGCGCACCATCCGCTCGATCGGGCGGGTGCAGTCGGCGCGTGTTCATCTCGTCATCCCGGAGCGGCGCCTGTTCGAGCGCGACCGCGAGCCGCCGCGCGCCTCGATCGCGCTCAAGCTCGCCGGCGAGCTCGATGCCGCGCAGGTCCGGGCCGTGCGCCATCTCGTCGCCTCGGCGGTCGATGGCCTGAAGCCGGAGCGGGTTTCGATCGTCGACGAGCGCGGCCGGCTCCTGGCCGACGGCGCACAGAGCGACCAGGGCCTGATCGGGCTCGGCATCGAGGAGCGCCAGACCGCGATCGAGAAGCGCATCAAGAGCCAGGTCGAGGACATCGTCGCCAGCGTCGTCGGTTACGGCCGGGCGCGGGTGCAGGTCTCGGCCGCGCTCGACACCAACCGCGTCGAGAGCCGTTCCGAGAGCTACGATCCGGAAAGCCGCGTCCTGCGGTCGAGCCAGAACCGCACGGAAGCCTCGACCACGACCGAGGGCGGCAACGGCACGGTCACCGTGGGCAACGAACTGCCGGGCGCGCAGCAGACGCAAGGCGCGCAGCAGAACCAGCGCGAGAACTCCCAGAAGAACGAGGAAGTCGCCAATTACGAGATATCGCGCACGACCCGCACCGAGGTGTTGGAAGGCGGGCGCGTCAGGAAGCTGTCGGTCGCGGTCCTCGTCGACGGCAACTACACGCGCAGCCCGGCCGGCGAGATGTCCTACCAGCCGCGCAACAACGAGGAGCTGGAACGCATCGGCGAGCTGGTGCGCACCGCGGTCGGCTTCGACCAGGGCCGTGGCGACAAGGTCGAGGTCGTCAACCTGCGCTTTGCCGAGGCGCCACCGCCGCCGGCCGATCTCACCGAGCAGACGCTGCTGCAGCAGCTCACCTCCTTCACCCGGGAGGACCTGATCCGCTTCGCCGAGCTCGGCGTGATCTCGCTGCTCACCGTGATCGTGCTGATGACCGTGGTGCGCCCGCTGCTGAAGCAGGTGCTGGCAGCCGACAACAGCAATGTCCGCGCGATCCCCTCCTTCATGCGCAATGGCGCCGTCCTGGCCGGCCCCCCCGGCGAGACCGGCGATCCGGCCGGCAGCGGGCGGGCGATGACGGTTGGTGCCGATGGCGCGCCGCTGCCCGTCGACGTCGATGTGCCGCCCTCCGAGCGGATGCTGGCGATCGCCCAGGTCAAGGGGCAGCTCAAGGCGCAGTCCGTGGAAAAGATCGGGGCCCTGGTCTCGCAGAATCCGGCCGACTCGGTCGCGGTGCTGCGAAGCTGGATCCACGAGAAGTCCGCGGCGTGACGGGGCGCTGAGACATGGCCGATACCCGATCGATCGCAACCCGCAATCCCGGCCTCCCGGATGCCATCGAAGGCGGCGGCTTCGGTGTGACCACCGTCGCCGAGATGACCGGCCCGCAGCGGGCCGCCGTCATCCTGCTCGTGCTGGGCGAAGAGCACGGCCGCAAGATCTGGCAGGAATTCGACGACGACGAGATCCGCATCATCACGCGCGCCATGGCTGAGCTCGGCACGGTCGATGCCGACGAGGTCGAGCGCCTGATGCTCGATTTCGTCGGCAAGCTCTCCAGCGCCGGCGCGGTGACGGGCTCCTTCGACCGCACGATCTCGCTGCTCGAGAAGATCCTGCCGACCGATCAGGTCGCGCTGATCATGGAGGAAATCCGCGGGCCTGCCGGCCGCAACATGTGGCAGAAGCTCGGCAATATCGACGCGGTCGTGCTCGCGAACTTCCTCAAGAACGAGTATCCGCAGACCATCGCCGTGATCCTGTCGAAGATCCGGGCCGAGCATGCCGCCAATGTGCTGCGCAATTTGCCGAACGATCTCTCGATCGAGGTCGTCGGGCGCATGCTGCGGTTGGAATCGGTGCAGAAGGAGGCGCTCGACCATATCGAGAATACGCTGCGCACCGAGTTCGTCTCGACGCTGACCCAAACGCGCCGCCGTGATCCGCACGAGATGATGGCCGAGATCTTCAACGGCTTCGACCGGCAGACCGAGCTGCGCTTCCTGTCTGCGCTCGACGCCTCGAACCAGGAAGCGGCGGAGCGCATCCGCACCCTGATGTTCACCTTCGAGGACCTCGGCAAGCTCGACTCGGCCGGGCTGCAGACGCTGGTGAGCCAGGCCGACAAGGAAACGTTGGCGCGCGCGCTCAAGGGCGCCAGCCAGTCGATGCGCGACTTCTTCTTCGGCGCCATGTCGCAGCGCGCCTCGAAGAACATGCAGGACGACCTGGAATCCATGGGGCCCTTGCGCCTCAAGGAGGTCGACGAGGCGCAGACCAAGCTCGTGCAACTGACCAAGGACCTCGCCGAGAAGGGCGAGATCGTGCTGTCCAAGGGCAGCGCCGAAGACGAGCTGGTGTACTGACATGGCATCCGCGACCAAGTTCATGTTCGGGACGGATTTCCGCGAAGGCAGCCGCAAGGCCGCTGGCGAGGCCGATATTGCCGCGGCGCGGGCCGAGGGCTTCCATGCCGGGCACGAGCAGGCGCATCGCGAGGCGCAGGCCCAGCTCGTCGGCCTGACCGGGCAGCTCGCGCGTTCCGCCGAGCGGCTTTTCGCGCAGGAGGCTGCGCGCATGGCCGCTATCGAGGAACATGCGGCCCAGGTCGCGCTCGTGACGGCGAAGGCGCTGGCCGGGGCGGCGCTTGCCGAGAAGCCGCTGGCCTTGCTTGCCGGCGCGATCCGCGAGTGCCTGAGCCATGCCCGCATGGCGCCGCATCTGGTGCTGCGCGTGCATGAGAGCATGGTCGAGGCCGCCGAGGAGCTGGTCCGCAAGCTCGCAGCCGAACACGGCTTCTCCGGCAAGCTGATCGTGCTCGGGCAATCCGACATCACGCCCGGCGACGGGCGCATCGAATGGGCGGAGGGCGGCTTCGTCCTCGACAGCCAGCAACTCACGGCTCTGGTCGAACAGGCGGTCTCGCGCGTGTTTGGCCATGGTCATGCGGAACCATGAAGGTCTGAGCCATGAGCCAGGAGAACGATCTCAACCTGCCGCCGCTGAACCAGGCCGACCTGTCCTTCGACCAGGGGGACATGTCTGTTGCGCGCTCGGGCCCGGTCCCGGTCAAGACGGCCGAGGACCTGGAACAGGTCTTCGACGTGCCGGTCACGGTTTCAGCGGTGCTCGGCTCTTCGAAAGTGGCGGTCGGGGACCTGCTCCAGATCGTGCCGGGTGCGGTGCTCGAACTCGATCGGCGCGTCGGCGAGGCCATCGACATCTTCGTCAATGAGCGTCTGGTCGCGCGCGGCGAGGTCGTCGTGGTCGAGGACCGGCTCGGCGTGACCATGACGGAAATCATCAAGGCGGACCGGTGACGGCCCGCCCCATGACATCGACGAACGGAAGGACCTGAGCCATGCGCCTCATCATCGCCGGCGGTCTCAAGGGACAGATCATCGCAGCCGCCAAGATCGCCATGTCGCATGGCGCGGCCGTGACCCACACCGAAAGCCTCGACCAGACGCTCGCAGTGCTGCGCGCCAAGGGTGCCGACCTGCTGATGGTCGACGTCGCCCAGCCGATCGCGGGCTATGTCGCGGCGCTGGAGGGCGAGCGCATCCGCACGCCGATCGTCGCCTGCGGCACCTCGACCGATACCCGCGCCGCCGTGGCCGCGATCCAGGCCGGCGCGCGCGAATACGTGCCGCTGCCGCCCGATCCGGAGCTGATCGCGGCGGTGCTGGAGGCGGTGGCCGCCGACCAGTCCAGCCTGATCTGGCGCGATCCGGCGATGGAGCGGGTCGTGCAGCTCGCCTCGCAGATCGCGCGCTCGGAAGCGCCGGTGCTGGTCACCGGCGAGAGCGGCACCGGCAAGGAGGTGATCGCACGGCACCTTCACCAGAAATCCGGCCGCAAGGACCGTCCGTTCGTCGCGGTGAACTGCGCCGCGATCCCTGACAACCTGCTCGAGTCCGAACTGTTCGGCCATGAGAAGGGCGCCTTCACCGGCGCCATCGCGCGGCGCATCGGCAAGTTCGAGGAGGCCAATGGCGGCACGCTGCTGCTCGACGAAATCTCGGAGATGGATGTCCGCCTGCAGGCCAAGCTGCTGCGCGCGCTGCAGGAACGGATGATCGACCGCGTCGGCGGCACGCAGCCGGTCAAGGTCGATATCCGGATCATCGCGACCTCGAACCGCAACCTGGCCGATGCGGTGCGCGAGGGCTCCTTCCGCGAGGACCTGCTCTACCGGCTCAATGTCGTGCATCTGCGCCTGCCGGCGCTGCGCGAGCGCCCGAGCGACATCCTGGCTCTGGCGGACCATTTCGCCAAGAAATACGCGGATCTGAACGGGCTGCCGGCGCGGCCGATCGCGGCCGACGCCCGCAAGTTGCTGCTGGCCAGCGCCTGGCGCGGCAACGTTCGCGAGCTGGAGAACACGATGCACCGGGCGGTGCTGCTGGCGAGCGGAACCGAGATCGCGGCCTCAGCCGTGCTCAGCCCGGAAGGGGAAGCGCTCTCACCGGCGCCGTCCCGCGACCCCGCGGCGCGCGCAGCCCAGACGGCGGAGGCGATGACGCGCTCGCTGGTTGGGCATACGGTCGCCGATGTCGAGCGCGAGCTGATCCTCGATACGCTGGATCACTGCCTCGGCAACCGGACTCATGCGGCCAAGATCCTGGGGATCTCGATCCGCACGCTACGCAACAAGCTCAGCGAATATACCTCGGCCGGCATCACGGTCGCCGAGCCGGGTCAGACGCGCATCAGCGCAGCCTGACCCGAGAGCCGGTCAATAGTAGCGCCGACGGTAATAGTAGCGCGGCCGGGCATAATAGCGCGGGCGGTAGTAGTAGCGCGGGCGCACATAGTAGCGGGGTCGGGCATAGTAGCGCGGCCGGCGATAGTAGTAGTACTGGCTGAACTCGGCGTCGGTCTTGTCGAGCGCCTCCTTCACCTCGGCGGTTACGGCCTCGCCATCCTTGGCGGGCTCGGCTTCCGGCTTCGGTGCCAGCACAGGCTGGGCGGCCTCGGCTGCGGCGATCCCGCCCATGCCAGCCGCGGCGAAGCCACCGACCAATGTCATCAGGAATGAGCGTCTGTCCACGACGGCCTCCAGACTGTTGTCACCACATCTCCAACGACATTCTTAGAGAGGGAATGCCGGTGGGGAATAATGCATTTAAATGATGCTTTGTTCCATCGGGCCGGTTTTCGCCCGCGATGGTTACGGAATGCCATGGCGTCAGTCGACGGCGTTGAGCGGCCGCGCCACGCTTTCGAGCGGCTTGCGCTCGGCCGGAAAGGCGAAGCGCGCGGCGATGGCCGCAGCGGCCAGCATCAGGAACGCGCCGAGCAGATAGCCGCCGAAGACGCTGCCGCGCGAGCCGGTATCGATCAGGATGCCAAAGAGCCAGGGGCCCGCGATGCCGCCCGCGCCGGTGCCGATCGCATAGAACATCGCGATGGCCAGCGCGCGCATCTCGACCGGGAAGGTCTCGGAAACCGTGAGATAGGCCGAACTCGCGGCAGCTGAGGCGAAGAAGAAGACGACGCTCCAGCAGAGGGTGAGCTGCGAAGCGGTGAGCCAGTCTTTCCAGAACAGATAGCCGGTGCCGGTGAGCAGCAGGCCCGACAGTGCATAGGTCGCGGCGATCATCACGCGGCGGCCGATCGTGTCGAAGAGCCGGCCGATCAGGAGGGGTCCGAGGAAATTGCCGGCGGCGAAGGGCAGGATGAACCAGCCGATGTTCTGCGCGGGCACGGCGTAGAAATCGGTCAGGATCAGCGCGTAGGTGAAGAAGATCGCGTTATAGAAGAAGGCCTGCGATAGCATCAGCGCGAGGCCCACCAGCGCGCGCTCGCGATGGACGACGAAGAGGGCGTGGAAGACCTCGCCGAGTGGCGTCGCGGCGCGCGGGCGCAGGCGGGTCAGCGGCAGGACCTCGCCGGCCGGCGCGACGAAGCCGGCGCGGCGCTCGATATCGGCGACGATGGCCGCTGCACGCTCGGGTTGGCCGTGGCTGATCAGCCAGCGCGGGCTTTCCGGAATCCATTGCCTGAGGAAGAGGATGATCAGGCCGAGCGCCGCGCCGATGAAGAAGGCGAGGCGCCAGCCATGTTCGGGGTCGATCCAGGCGGGGTCGAGCAGGACGATGGAGCCCAGCGCACCAATGGCGGCACCGACCCAGAACGAGCCGTTGATGACGAGATCGGTCCAGCCGCGCACACGGGCCGGGATCAGCTCCTGGATTGTCGAGTTGATCGCGGTGTATTCTCCGCCGATACCCATGCCGGTCAGGAAGCGGAAGAGGATGAAGCTCCAGACGTTCCAGGAGAAGGCGGTGGCCGCCGTCGCCGAGAGATAGACGAGAACCGTGATCGTGAAGAGTTTCTTGCGCCCGAGCCGGTCAGTCAGCCAGCCGAAGAAGATGGCGCCCAGCACCGCGCCGGCGATATAGGCGGCGCCGGCAAGCCCGATCTCGGTATTGGTGAATTTGAGGACCGGGCTTTCCTTTAGGGCGCCGGAGACCGAGCCGGCGAGGGTGACCTCAAGCCCGTCGAGAATCCAGGTGATGCCGAGCGCGGCGACGACGAGCGTGTGGAAGCGCGACCAGGGCAGGCGGTCGAGCCGTGCGGGCACATCCGTGGTGACGATGCCGGGGTCGGTTCCCTGAAGCTGAGTCTGTTGCACGGGTTGCCCCCGGATGGAAACGGCGCTCTTGCGGCGCTTTGAAAGGCGGGCCGACGCGGCGGAGATGGCGTCCGAAGGCAACGGCCTCCGGCGGCTAAGGTTCCGGTGACGCATTCGGGGACAGGCTCCTGAGGCCCGGCTTAACCAATCGTTCACCATAGGCCCGGCAAGAATTGCCGAGCTGCGCCCTGCTTCGGGGCGCGTCCTGTCATGGACAGGCAACGGGCGTGGGGCGGAACGGTCGATGACCGATGTGACGGCAGGGCAAGGCAGAGGCTTTACCGTTCCCGACCGGGGGGCGCTCGGAAAGCTTTTCAACCGTCCGGACCTGTTCCTCGCCATCGGCGTCATGGGCATCCTGGTGGTGCTCGTATTCCCGATGCCGGCGGTCCTGCTCGACCTGTTGCTGGCGCTGTCGATCATCCTGTCCGTACTGGTGCTGATGACCGCGCTCTTCATCGAGGAGCCGCTGGAATTCTCGGCCTTCCCGACGGTGCTGCTGATCGTCACCATGTTCCGGCTGGCGCTGAACCTCGCCTCGACGCGCCTGATCCTCGCTCATGGCCATGAAGGCACCTCGGCTGCCGGTCACGTCATCGAGGCCTTCGCCGGCTTCGTGATGAGCGGCAATTTCGTGATCGGCGTGATCGTCTTCACGATCCTGATCATCGTGAACTTCGTCGTCATCACCAAGGGCTCGGGCCGTATCGCCGAAGTCGCAGCCCGGTTCAGCCTCGATGCCATGCCCGGCAAGCAGATGGCGATCGACGCCGACCTCTCCGCCGGCCTGATCGACCAGGAGACCGCGAAGGTCCGCCGCAGGGCGCTGGAGGACGAGTCGTCCTTCTTCGGCTCGATGGACGGCGCCTCGAAATTCGTACGCGGCGACGCCATCGCCGGCCTGCTGATCACCTTCATCAACGTACTCGGCGGCATCGTCATCGGCGTCGCGCAGCAGGGGCTGAGCTTCGGCCAGGCGGCGACGAATTATACCTTGCTCACCGTCGGCGACGGCCTCGTCAGCCAGGTCCCGGCGCTGATCGTCTCGACCGCGGCCGGCCTGCTCGTCTCGAAGGCGGGCGTGCGCGGCGCGGCCGACAAGGCGCTCGGCAAGCAGCTCTCGGGCTATCCCAAGGCGCTCGGCATGTCGGCGGCTGTGATGCTGCTGATCGCGCTCTTGCCGGGCATCCCGATGCTGCCCTTCCTGCTGCTGGCAGGTGGTGCGGGTTACCTGGCCTATCGTTTCGGCAAGGCGGCCAAGGCCCGCGAGGCGGAGCAGGGCGTGCTCGATCCGGCACAGGCCGGCGGCGCGGTCTCGGCCGACGGCACGCCGCGCGAGGAGACGCTGAACGACCTCCTCAAGATGGATGAGCTCAAGATCGAGATCGGCTACGGGCTCCTGCCGCTGGTCAATGCGCCGAGCGGGCAGGACCGGCTGACGGATCAGGTCCGGGCGCTGCGCCGGCAGCTCGCGGCCGAGCTCGGCTTCGTCATGCCCGCGGTGCGCATCGTCGACAACGTCCAGCTCGAGGCGAACCACTATTTCATCAAGATCAAGGAGATCGATGCCGGGCAGGGCATCGTCTATGCCGGCCAGTACATGGCGATGGACCCGATGGGCGGCGCCGTGAACCTGCCCGGCCACAACGTGCTGGAACCGACCTTCGGCCTGCCGGCGACCTGGATCGACGCGGCCTTGCAGGACGAGGCGCAGCTGCGCGGCTACACCGTGGTCGATGCCGCCACCGTGATCTCGACGCATCTCACCGAGGTGCTGAAGTCGAACATGCCGGAGCTGCTCTCGCATTCCGAGGTGCAGAAACTGCTGCGCGAATTGCCGAAGGACCATGCCGATCTCGTCAAGGAGATCGTACCGAGCCAGATCTCGACCACCGGCATCCAGCGCGTGCTCCAGCTCCTGCTCTCCGAGCGCATCTCGATCCGCGATCTCCCGACCATCATCGAGGGGATCGCCGAGGTCTCGTCCGGCATGCGCAATCCCCGAGAGATCGCCGAGCATGTCCGCGCCCGGCTCGCCCGCCAGATCTGCGCCCAGTTCTCGAACGGGCTCGGCGTGCTGCCGATCATCACGCTCTCGCCGGCCTGGGAGGGCGTCTTCGCCGAGTCGATCATCGGCCAGGGCGAGGAGCGGCATCTGGCCATGCAGCCCTCGCGGCTGCAGGAATTCGTGCATCACGTCCGCGACAAGTTCGAGGATGCGGCCCGCATCGGCGAGATGCCGGCGCTGGTCACCTCGGCGATGGCGCGGCCCTTCGCCCGCCAGATCATCGAGCGCTTCCGCCGGGAGACGCCGGTGCTGTCGCAGGCGGAGATCCATCCGCGCGTGCGGCTCAAGACGGTCGGCAGCGTCTGAGGCGCGCCTCCGCTTTCCACGGGGCCCCGATGCCTGCCGCGCAATGGTCAGCCTGAGGGCCCGGGGCTAAGCGGGAGAGATGTCGCGCAACGCCGCCCTCTTCGCCGTGATGTGTCTCGTCTGGGGGCTGACCTGGCTGCCGGTCAAGGTCGGCTCAATGTATGTTCCGCCGGTTTTCCTGGCGGCGGCGCGTTTTTCGCTCGCCGGACTCATCATGTTGCTCTGGGCCGGGCGCGATGCGCCGAAGGTTTCGGCCGGGGCCTGGCCCCGGTTGATCGCTACCGCGCTCTTGCTCAACACCGCCAATTACGCGCTGCTGTTCTGGGGCACGAAGCATGCCCCGAGCGGGCTCGCGGCCATTGTCAATTTTGCGACCATCCCGATCTACACGCTGCTGGCCAGCCGCGCGATCGAGGGCGTGCGGATCGACGGGCGTAAGCTTGTTGCGATCGCGCTCGGCACCGTGGGCCTGGGTTTCCTGTTCGCGACGCGGGCCATGGGCGGGCTCGCTGCGGCCCATGGCGATCCGCTGGAGGCGATGGGGCTCGCGGCGGTGGCCGGCGGCACATTGTTCTATTGCGTCGGCGCCGTGCTCTCGCGGCCGATCGCCGGGACGATGCCGACATTGACGCTGGCGGGCTGGCAGACGCTGATCGGTGGCATCGGGCTGACCGCAGTGTCGCTCACGCTGGAGCCGGTCGGGCTTGCCGATGTCCGGGCGCTGGCGAGCTGGCCGGTGTTGCCGGCCGTGCTCTTCCTGATCGTCGGCGGCTCGCTGATGGGCTTCACCATCTATATGCGGCTGCTGCGCGACTGGGGGGCGTTCCGGGCTGGGCTCTATGCCTTCGTCAGCCCCGCCATCGCGGTCGCGGTCGGCGTCGTCGCGCTGAGCGAGCCCTTCGGCTGGTCGGAAGCGATCGGCGCGCTGCTGATGTTCGGCGCGGCCGCGATCGCGCTCAAGCGGTAAGGTCGGCTCTCAAGGCGGCGGGGCGATGCGGGTGCTGCGCTTGAGCTGTGTCCGTTCGAAGGCGAGCACGATCGGCAGCGAGAAGACCAGCGGCAGGATGAGATAGAACATCCGCCAGACCAGCAGCGCGGCGAAGACGGCCGGCGCCGGAACGCCCGGCATCACCGCCAGGAAGACCGCCTCCATCACGCCGACGCCGCCGGGAACCTGGCTGAGCAGTCCTGCCGAGAAGGAGAGCAGGAAGGCGCCGAGCACGATCAGGAAGCCCGGATTGCCCTGGTCCGGCAGCGCGAAATAGATGATGCCGGCGGCGCCCGCGAGCTCGAGCGGAGCCGCGAGATATTGCCGGGCGACGATCGGCAGGCGCGGATAGATGATCTCGAACTTGCCGATCTTGAGCGGCTTGAAGCGCAGCCAGGAACCGATCGTGTAGAGCGCGACGAAGGCGAGCATGCCGACGCCGATCAGGCGCGCGGTATTGTCCGATATCGCGAACCATTTCGACATCCGTTCCAGCGGATGCAGGATCTGCGGCTCGTAGATGAGCACGAGCCCCATCAGGAAGATCGTGCCGAAGGCGAAGGTGAAGGAGCAGAGCGCGACGAGCACCGCGACCTCCGCCGCCGTCAGGCCCTTCGCCGTATAGGCGCGGTAGCGCACCATGCCGCCCGAGAAGACCGAGGCGCCGATATTGTGGGAGAGCGCATAGGTCACGAAGGAGCAGAGCGAGATATAGAACCAGGAGATGCCCTTCTCCTTGCCGAGATGGATCAGGGCGATGCGGTCGTACCAGGCGAGTGCCGCATAGGCGACCAGGGTTGCAAGCGCGGCATGGAGGAAGGCCTCGGGCGGGATCACCGCGATCTTGTGGCCGATCCGGAGAGCGATGATCTTCACGCTCTGCCAGAGCCCGGCATCGGCGAGCAGCGCCTCGATCGCGGCGTCCGATCCCGCCTCGGCCTTCAGCTTGTCCCAGAGCAATTCGACGGACCAGACGACCGCGATGAGCCCGATGATCGGCCAGAGGTAATCGAGATAGCGTTTCATGAAAGGCCGCGGGCTCGGGACAAGGTGGCGACGGGTAGGATGGTCCACGTCGTCACCGCTGCGGCGCGAACCTTCCCTCTCTGTGCCAGCGGGGAAGGGCGAGGGCAAGCGCCTGAGCTTGCTCGCCCTCACCCAAGGTCAGGGGGCGAAACTGAGGTCACCTGCCGTTCTTCTTCAGCCAGTCCCGCATCATCGCGACTTCCTTCTCCTGGTCGCGGATGACGTTCTCGGCGAGCTTGCGGATTACAGGGTCCTTGCCATGGGCGAGGACGATTTTGGCCATGTCGATCGCGCCCTGATGATGCGGGATCATGCCGCGGACGAAATCGGCATCTGCATCGCCGGAATAGGGGATGTCCATGTCCTTATGCATCTTGGTGTTTGCGTCGCGATAGGCCTTGGTCGAGGCGCTGTCGCCGGGCTTGGCGGCCGCAGCGGCCCCGTGGCCGGCATGGCCGCCATGGGATGGCTGGGCCTTGGCCGCGCCGGCAAGCAGGCCGGCGGCGAGAAGGGCTGCCAGGACGGCGGCGGTGCGGTTCATCTGGTCTCATCCTCGGTCAGGCGTGAAGGCGGATCGCGCCTTCCCGGCGGTTCGATCCATCGTGATGTCCGGCCGGGGAGGCGGGACGGGGCGCGATGCCGTGACGCCGGGCATGCATCGGCGTGCGGTGATCTTTCGACCTCGATCATGTCATGATCGCGGCAGATTCCCTTGTGAGCCGATCGAACAGCCTTTCATGACCCAGAGCCTGACCATCACCCTGACCGGAACGACCGACCTGCCGCCCGGCAAGATCGCGACCATCGTGACCTCGCTGGAAATGTTGGGGCGTCCTCCCGAGCGGCCCGACCCGGCCGGGATCGCAGGCTTTTCGCTCGATGCGATCGGCCGCTCCGATGTCGAGCGCTATCTTGCCGTCTATCGGCTGCTCGGCGAGCGCTGGATGTGGTTCAGCCGCCTGACCAAGCCGCGCGCCGAGATCGAGGCGATCCTCGCTGACCCCGCAGTCGAGTTCTACGCGGTTCGCTTCGAAGGGCGCGATGTCGGCCTGCTCGAGCTGGATTTCCGGGTGGCCGGCGAAGGCGAACTCGCCTTCTTCGGGTTGGACGAGGCCGTGGTGGGCAAGGGTGCCGGCCGCTGGCTGATGAACCGGGCGCTGGCGCTCGCCTGGGCCAAGCCGATCGCGCGTTTCTGGGTGCATACCTGCACGCTCGACCACCCCGCCGCGCTCGCCTTCTACCAGCGCTCGGGCTTCACGGTGTTCAAGCGCGGGGTCGAGGTCGACGATGACCCGCGCCTGACGGGCAAGCTGCGGCGCGACTCCGTCGAGCACCATCCCGTCATCGCATGACAAAAGGGCGGCGCCCCGAGGACGCCGCCCTTTCGTCTGAACTCTGGAAACCGGCTCAGACGCGCGAGCGCAGCCCGATCGCGTCCATGGTGGCCTGGTCGCGGGCGGCTTCCGCCGCACGCTCCGAAGCTCGCTCGCGATCGTCGAGGATCTCGACCTTCTTCATGTCCTCGAAGGCTTCCTGCAACTCGGCCTTGGCCTCGTCGAGCTGGCCCTTCAGGTTGTCGGCCGACTGGCGCAGGTTGTCGCGGCGGCCGAGCGCGGCCTTGGCATAGGTCGGATAGGCAAAATGGGCGGGGTCCGCGATGCCGGCGCGCGATTCCTCGGCCTGGATCTCGCGATCGAGATCGCTCGCCATCCGGTGAAAATCGGCGATCATCATCTCGATCTGGCTTACCCGGCGACGTTTCTCGTCGACCTGGAAGCGCTTGAGCCGAAGAAGCGTCTCTCGCGACTTCATGTCGTTTTCAACTCCTGATTACGCATCGGCGGCACCGACCCCTCGGCGCACGCCAGAACTCCATCCGCGAGACGAGGAGCAACATGGCGCAAGGAGGTTGACCTTTCCTTACCGGAACGGGCTGCCTTTGACGCATGATCCGCCCGCGTGGCGGCTGCTGCCGCCGGCTGTCGGGATGATCTAGTGAGTGAGGGGGCGTGGCCGTTCGGCCGATTTGCCTCCCGCGGATATCCTGTCTTGGCTGCCTCTTCTCGTTTCGGCGGGCACGGCCCCCTGCTTTCCGGCCTGGCGCTGACCCGCATCATCGGCTGGGGCTCGACCTTCTATTCGCCCTCGGTTCTGGTCGGCGCGCTCGACCGCGAGATCGGGCTCAATGCCGAGATCGTCTTCGGCGGCATCACCATCCTGCTGATCACCGGGGCGCTGGTCGCGCCCGCGATCGGGCGCATCCTCGATCGCGAGGGCACGCGCCGTTCCATGTGCATCGGCGCGGTGATCTGCGCGCTCGGCCTCGGCGTGCTGTCGCTGGCGCAGGGGCCGGTTAGCTATCTCGCGAGCTGGTTCGTGATCGGGCTCGGCCATGCGATGTCGCTGGCCAATACCGGCAACGTCACGATCTCCCAGTTGATGGGCGACCGGACGCGGCGCGTGATCGGCCTGATGATGCTGGTCACCGGGCTTGCCTCCAGCGTGTTCTGGCCCCTGACCGCTGCACTGATGAATGCCTTCGGCTGGCGGATGACGCTCGTCATCTTCGCCGCGATGCAGCTTCTGATCGTGCTGCCGATCTATGCGGCGATCCCGCGCTACCACCGCGCTGCCGCGCCGGCGCCCACCTCGGCGACCGTTCAGGGAGCCGGATCGGCGGGCGAACATGGCAGCGTGCCGGCGCATGCGCGGCGAGCGGCGTTCTGGCTGGTGGCGCTCGCCTTCTCCGCCAGCGGGCTTGTTTCCTGGGGACTGCCGCTGCACCTGATCAGCCTGTTCCAGGAGGCCGGGCTGACGCAGGCCGAAGCGGTTTGGGTCGCGACGCTCAGCGGCCCGGCGACGCTCGCGGCGCGGGCCATCGACGCGACGCTCGGCGAGCGGCTGCCGGCCGAGAAGGTTGCGCTGTTCGGCCTGCTGCTGGGGCCGGTCCTGTGTCTGGCGCTGCCCTTCGTGGCGATGACGATCACGGCGGCGGCGATCTTCGTCACGCTGTTCAGCGCGGCGCTCGGCGTGATCTCGATCGCGCGGGCGACGCTGCCGCTGGCGCTGTTCGGGCGAAACGGCTTCGCGACGATGCTCGGCAAGCTCACCGTGCCGCAGAACATGACCTTCGCCGCCGCGCCGCTGCTCTTCGCGGTGATGGTCGAGCGGCTCGGCGCCAGCCCGACGCTGATGATCTCGGCGGCCATTCAGGCCGTCGGCTTCATCGCGATGTTCGTTCTGGTGCGGGTGGTGGCGCGAGGCTGAGGCCGCTCATATCCGGGCCAGCAGGGCTGCGATGGCCAATGCGGCGGGCAGGGCCTGGATGTAGAGGATCTTGCGGCTGGCGGTCGCCGCGCCGAACAGTCCGGCGATGAGGACGCAGGCCAGGAAGAACAGCTTGATCGCGAAGCCTTCCGGGCCGAGCCAGAGCCCCCAGATGAGGCCGGCGACGAGGAAGCCGTTATAGAGCCCCTGATTGGCGGCGAGCACCTTCGTGCGCGCGGCGAAATCCGGCGTGAGGCCGAAGGCCTTGTGGCCGCGCGGGGTGTCCCACCAGACCACCTCCAGGATGACGATGTAGACGTGGATGAGGGCGACGAGGCCGATCAGAAGGGCTGCGATCATCGGTCGGACATCCTGCGGCGGGAGATTCTGGCGCCCATCAGACCGTGCCGCTCATGATGGCGGCAAGGCGGGCGTAGCATTCATGCAGCGGGGTCGCGTCGTCCTTGGCCTGCTTGAGGAAGGCTTCGAGCGCGGGATGGAGGCGGATCGCCTCGTCGACCTCGGCCGAGGCGCCCTGGCGATAGGCGCCGAGGCGAATCAGTTCTTCCATGTCGGCATAGGTCGCGAGCGTCGAGCGCGCCTTCTGCACGACCGGATAGTAGGCCGGGTCGCAGGAACGCGGCATCGTGCGCGAGACCGACTTCAGGATGTTGACTGCCGGATAGCGGCCGCGCTCTGCGATGGAGCGTTCCATGACGATATGGCCGTCGAGGATGCCGCGCACCGCGTCGGCGACGGGCTCGTCATGGTCGCCACCGTCGACCAGCACGGTGAAGAGGCCTGTGATCGCGCCGTCGCCGGTGCCGGGGCCGGCGCGTTCGAGCAGGCGCGGCAGTTCGGCGAAGACGGTCGGGGTATAGCCCTTGGTGGTCGGCGGCTCGCCGGCGGCCAGCCCGATCTCGCGCATCGCCATGGCGAAGCGCGTCACCGAATCCATCAGGCACATCACCTGCAGGCCGCGATCCCGGAAATATTCGGCGAGCGTCAGCGTGGTGAGCGCCGCCTGCTTGCGCATCAGGGCCGGTTCGTCGGAGGTCGCGACGACGACGATCGAGCGGGCGAGGCCCTGCGGCCCGAGGTCCTCCTGCAAGAACTCCTGCACCTCGCGGCCGCGCTCGCCGACGAGGCCGATGATGTTGACATCGGCCTGGGCATAGCGGGCGAGCATCGAGAGCAGCACGGACTTGCCGACGCCGGAGCCGGCGAAGATGCCCATGCGCTGGCCGATGCAGCAGGTCAGGAAGGTGTTGAGCGCGCGCACGCCGAGATCGAGCGGGCGCCCGACCCGGCGCCGCTTATGGGCGTTCGGGGGATCGTTGCGATAGGCGAAGAGCGTGTCGCCTTGCGGCAAGGGCGGGCCGCCATCGACCGGCCGTCCGAGCGCATCGACGACGCGGCCGAGCCAGGCTGGCGTGGGACGCAGGCCCGGCTGGGCCCGGTCGACATGGACGGGGCAGCCGCGGCGGACGCCGTCGAGCCCGCCGAAGGGCATGACCAGCGCCTTGTCGCCGGAGAAGCCGACGACCTCGCAGGGAACGCGCGTGCCCGGCGCGATCTCGATGCCGACGCGCCCGCCCAGGCTCATCGCGCCGATCGGCCCGGCGACCTCGACCAGCAGGCCGCGTACGCCGATGACGCGGCCATAGATGGTCACGCCCTCGATATGCTCGATGGCGGTCGCCAAAGCGGACAGGCGGTCATGGCCGTGGGAGGGCGAATTCATCGGGTCGTGTCAGCTTGATCGGCAGGGTTCGCGCATATCATAGCCGCCGCCGGGAGCCCTGTGGATGATTTGGTAAGGGTTCCTAACAAATTGCGCTCATTTACCAGCTGTTAAGCTCTGTGGTTAAGACTGCAAATCGAGGCTGCCGCGTGTCGCAAGGCGATTATCGCCCTGTTTCCCGAAGCTAGCTTCCGCGAAAGGCGCTTTCGCGGCCGAGAAGTTCAGCGATCCGTGTCAAATTCGACTCACCTCGACAAGGATCGTTCACTTTCTCCGAGGAAGCGCTTGCGCTCGGGAATCACGGTTTGTTAACCAGTTTCCTCGTAGCGTGTCGCGTGGCGTTTCATTGGGCAAGTGCGTCGTCGCCGAGGGCCGGGAAGGCTCGGGCGGAAACAACGGTCAAACCTGCCCTGCGGGCGAAATTGGGGACGTGGACATGCGGGTTCTGCTGATCGAGGACGATAGCGCGACCGCTCAAAGCATCGAGCTCATGCTCAAATCGGAGAGCTTCAACGTCTATACGACGGACCTCGGCGAAGAGGGCGTCGATCTCGGCAAGCTCTACGATTACGACATCATCCTGCTCGACCTGAACCTCCCCGACATGTCGGGTTACGAGGTTCTGCGCAGCCTGCGCGTGGCGAAGGTCAAGACGCCGATCCTGATCCTCTCCGGCCTTGCCGGCATCGAGGACAAGGTAAAGGGCCTCGGCTTCGGCGCCGACGACTACCTCACCAAGCCGTTCCACAAGGACGAGCTGGTTGCCCGCATCCACGCGATCGTGCGCCGCTCGAAGGGCCACGCCCAGTCGGTCATCACCACCGGCGACCTGGTCGTCAATCTCGACACCAAGACGGTCGAGGTCGATGCCGCCCGCGTGCACCTGACCGGCAAGGAATACCAGATGCTGGAGCTGCTCTCGCTCCGCAAGGGCACGACGCTCACCAAGGAGATGTTCCTCAACCATCTCTATGGCGGCATGGACGAGCCCGAGCTCAAGATCATCGACGTCTTCATCTGCAAGCTGCGCAAGAAGCTCGCCAACGCGTCGGACGGCAAGAACTACATCGAGACCGTCTGGGGCCGTGGCTACGTCCTGCGCGAGCCGTCCGATGTCGACGAGCGCATCCCTGCCTGACGCATTTCCGTCGCCCGCCCGTCATCGGGCGGTCATGAAGCGACGCTAGACCAGTTCTTGACCTGATCGTCGGATGTACACGACAGGTCGATGGGGACCCCGCCGAGAGGCGGGGTTTTTGTTTGTGCGATGAGCCTCGGGAGCCGTAAGGCCGCTTCAGCCGCGTAGTGCGGAGACGGCGACGACAGGGCGCGGCCGCAGACCCGGCGCGGGGGAAGAGGCAAGGGGAGCCGCCGTCATCGCTGGATGCCGGTAAAGACCGCGGTGCTGCGGGTCGCAGGTGAGCTTCGTCGCCAGCCCCAGCACGGTTTCGGCGGCGCCGAGCACGAAGGCTCCATCCGGCACGAGGCGTGGCGTCAGCAGCTCCAGCACCTTCACCTTGGTCGGCACGTCGAAATAGATCAGCACGTTGCGGCAGAAGATCACGTCGAAGCGGCCGAACGGGTCGTTGCGCTCCAGCAGGTTGTGCGGCTTGAACTCGACCATCGAACGGATGCGCTGCGACACCTGCCATTTGTCGCCGACCTGCTGGAAATGCTTCAGCAGCATCTGGATCGGCAGGCCGCGCTGGATCTCGAACTGGCTGTAGATGCCGGCGCGGGCCTTTTCCAGGATCTCCGAGGAGATATCGGTGCCGAGAATCTCGATCTTCCAGCCGGCGAGCCGGTCGCCCAACTCGTCGATCAGCATGGCCAGCGAATAGGCTTCCTGGCCGCTGGAGACGGCGGCGCACCAGATCCGCAGCGAGCGACTGGCGGCATTGGCGGCGAGCCGCTCCGGCAGGATCACGTCGCGGAACAGGTTGAACGGCGTCTGGTCGCGGAAGAACAGGGTCTCGTTCGTGGTCATGGCATCGACCACTGCGCTTTCCAGGCCCGGATCGCGCGAGAGCCTGAGCTGGCGGACGAGGGCCTCGAGATCGGCGATGCCTCGGCGCCGGCAGAGGATGCCGAGCCGGCTCTCGGCGAGATAGCGCTTGTCCGCTGTCAGCGACAGGCCGGAGCGCTGTTGCAGCAGGAGGCGCAGGAAGGCGAAATCGGCTTCGGTCATGCCGTTTGCACCCCCCGCACGAGGCAGCGGATCGAAGCGCCGATCTCGTCGAGCGCGACGACGGTGCTGGCATGGCGGGCCCGCACGACTGAACCCGGCATGCCCCAGATCGTGCTGCTCGGCTCGTCCTGGGCGATGACGGCGGCGCCAGCCTTGCGCAAGGCCCCGGCGCCGTCGGTGCCATCGCTGCCCATGCCGGTGAGAACGAGCCCGAGCGCGGCCGCGCCGAGATGGCGGGCGGCATCGCTGAACAGCACATCGACGGCCGGACGGCAGAAATTGACGGGCGGCTCGTCGCCGATGCGGGCGACGATATGGCCGAGCCGGCGGTCGATGCCGAGATGGCGGCCGCCGGGCGCGATATAGACGGTGCCGCGCATCAGGCGCTCACCGTCGAAAGGCTCGCGGGCGGGAACCCCGATATGGTTGGCGACCTGCTCGGCGAAGGAGGCGGTGAAGAGCGGTGGCATATGCTGGACGACGATCGTCGTCAGGTCGTTGAGCCCCTCGCCGATGTCGAACAGCACCTTGGCAACGGCGCGAGGGCCACCCGTCGAGGCGCCGATCACGAGATAGCGCGGCATTACCGAGACGAGGGGGCGCAGGTTCGTCGGCCCGGCATGCGGCAGGTCGGTGTCGAGCTCCGGCGGCAGCGCGCCTGGTCTGATCGGCGTGTGGACGATGTTGCCGAGCTTGAGCAGGAACTCGCTGCGGAAGTCGAGCGACAAGGTCATGCCGCTGCGGCTGTCCGGCTTGGAGACGACATCCATCGCACCCCGGGTCATGCATTCCAGAGCGAGGCGCGTGTTGCGCTCGTTCAGCGTCGCCGCGAGCAGTACGCCCGTATTCGGGCTTTCCTTGAGAATCTGGGGCAGGGCGGCGGCGCCGTCGACGCCGGGCATGTCGAGGTCGAGCACCATAACGTCGGGCTTGAAGCGGGTCGCGTGGGCGACCGCGGTCTCGCCGTCGCCAGCGACCGCGACGACATGAAAATTGCCGGCCTCGCCCAGCCAGCGCGCGAAGAGCCCGCGCACGACGACGGAATCGTCGGCGATCACCACGGTCTTGTGCCGTGAGGCGGGGCTTGCGGGAAGCGCGCGGGGAGACAACATCGGCATGTTTCTCTCTAGGCCGGCTACATAGGCGAAGGCGTCTCGGTCAAGGCGCGGCCGATGCGGGATCGCATCGGCACACCCTCGTTCAGAGCAGTCCGACCTGATGGAATTTCGAAGCCACGATCTCCTTGTCGAAGGGCTTCATGATGTATTCGTCGGCGCCGGCATGCATGGCGCGCGCGATATGGGCGATGTCGTTCTCGGTGGTGCAGAACACGACCTTGGGGCGCTTGCCGCCCGGCATCTGGCGCAGGGTCCGCAGGAACTCGTAGCCGTCCATGATCGGCATGTTCCAGTCGAGCAGCACGGCATCCGGCATCTCGCCCTTGCAGGCGTCGATGGCGCGCGCGCCGTCCTCGGCCTCGGCGATGCGGAACTGCAGCCCTTCCAGGATGCGGCGGGCCACCTTGCGGATCACCGCTGAGTCGTCGACGACGAGGCAGTATTTCATGACTGGGTCTCCAAAAGCTGTGGCGCCGCCGTCAGGCCGCGCTGCGAAGGTCGAGATCGAGGACGGCGTCGAGGTCGAGGACGACGAGAAGCTCGTCGGCGAGGCGATGGATGCCCGTCGCCAGCGCCGCCCAGACGCGATCGAGATGGACCGGAAGCGGCTCGAAGGTGGAGCGGTCGAGCCGGATGACTTCGCCGACCGCATCGACGATGAGCGCATAGGCCTCGCCGCCGTGGTCGATGCCGATCGCCGTCAATTCGGTGCGGCCCTGGCCGTCGAGCCGCAGGGGAGCGGGGCGCCCGAGCCGCTTGCGCAGGCAGATCGCCGTGACGATGCGGCCGCGCAGGTTGATCAGGCCGACGATCTCGTCGGGCGCGCGCGGGACGACCGTGATGCGGTTGGCGATGAAGACGTCCTGGACGCGGCCGATCGGCAGACCGAGCAGCTGCTCGCCGACGCGGATCGTCACGTAGTCGAGCGAATCGCCGAAGCCAGGCGCGGCGGGCACGGGAGAATGAGGTTCGTTCGCCATCATGCTGCATGCCTCAGGTCGGCGCTGGCCGTATTGAGCTCGCTCAGCAGGGCGCGGCGGTCGAATTTCGCGACGACATCGTCCAAACCGGCCTGGACAGCCCGCATGTGCAGATCCGGCGTGGCACAGGTGGTGAGCCCGATGATGCGCAGGCGCTCGCCCGTGGCGCGCTCGCGCAGGATCGCGGCAAAGGCGAAGGCGGCGTCGCTGTCGCGATCGAGATCGAGCATCGCGGTCATGACCGGCTCGCCGCCGGTCAATCCCGTCTCGCTGAAGTCGGACAGTGTCGCGATGGTCCGGCCCGAAGCCTTCAGGACTGGGCCGAGCATGTCGCGCAGGAAGTCGGAGGGCTCGACCAGCAGGATCCGGCCGGGAAGCTCCGCGCTACGCCCGGCGGCGAACCAGCCGGGCTCGTTCAGCGGCAGGTAATGGGCGAGGTCGAGCACGTCGGTGGCGCGGCCGCGGATCATGGCCGAGCCGATGATGCCACGCTCCTCCGCCGCCGCCATTTCCAGCTCGAAGGTATCCTCGACGATGTCGACGATCGCCTCGACGGCAAGCGCCACGGTGAGATCGCCATTCGAGACGATGACCAGTGGCTGGATGCCCTTGTCGCGCAGCTGCGTGTCAGCCACCGGTGTCACCGGAACGAGGCGTCCGCGATAATGCAGGAGCGTCCGGCTGCCGCTGCGCTGGAACTCGCCGGCCTCGATCTCCTCCAGCCGCGTCACGAGAGAGAGCGGCAGGGCCTGCAGGGTGCCGGTACCGGCCCGGAAGACGAGCATCGTCGTGCGCTCGCCGCGATGTACCTGGGCCGCGGCCTCGCGCGGCTCCTGCTCGACATCCTCGCTGATCGCCGCTCCGACCAGGCGGGCGACGCCGTTGGGGTCGACGATGAGCACCACGGTGCCGTCGCCGAGGATCGTGTTGCCGGAAAACAGGTGGATGTGGCGCAGCTTGCTCGACATCGGCTTCACCACGATTTCCTCGGTGTGGAAGACGCTGTCGACAAGAATGCCGAATTGCCGCTCGCCGATCTGGGTAACGACGATAAAGCCCTCGCCATCCGTTCGCCCGGCATGCTCCTCGCCGTTGGAGGCCATCAGTCCCGGCAGGGAGACGATCGGCAGCAGGCGCCCGCGCAGCCGCAGCACGGGAGCACCGTTGATCTCCTCGATACGGTTGTCGTCGCCCGCTTTCGCCCGCACCAGCTCGCGGACGGCGATCTGGGGGATCGCGTAGCGGTCCTCGCCCGCGACCACGATCAGGGCGGAGATGATGGCAAGGGTCAGCGGAATCTTGATGGTGATGGTCGTGCCGAGCCCGGGGCGGCTCGCGACATCGACCGTGCCGCCGATCGAATCGACATTCGCCTTGACGACATCCATGCCGACGCCGCGACCCGAGACCGCCGTCACGTTGTCGGCGGTGGAGAAGCCGGGATGGAAGATGAAGCGGCCGATCTGCCCGTCGCTCAGCCGTTCAAGCTCCGCCTCCGTGGCGAGGCCCTTGGCGATCGCCTTGCCGCGGATGCGCTCGATGTTGAGGCCGCGCCCGTCATCGGCGATCGAGATCGTGACCGAGCCGCCCTCGTGATAGGCGGCAAGGCGGATCGTGCCGTGCTCGGGCTTGCCGGCCTCGCGCCGGTCGGCCGGCAGTTCGATGGCATGGTCGGCGCAGTTGCGGACCATGTGGATGAGCGGGTCCTTGATCAGGTCGAGGATCTGCCGGTCGAGTTCGGTCTCGGCGCCTTCGGTGATCAGCTCGATACGCTTGCCCAACTCGGCGCTGAGATCGCGCACGATACGCGGCAGCTTGGACCAGGCGTTGCCGATCGGCTGCATGCGCGTCTTCATCACGCCGTCCTGCAGTTCGGCCGTGATCAGCGACAGGCGCTGGAGCGGGGCCTTGAGACCGGCATCCTCTTGCCGCCTTGAGACCTCGAGGAGCTGGTTGCGCGTCAGCACGAGCTCCGAGACCATCGTCATCAGATGCTCGATCGTATCGACGTTGACGCGCAGCGTGGCCGGGCCCGGGTTGCTGCTGCGCGCCGGGCCATGCGTCTCCTCGGCCGGGGCGGCGATTTCGGTGCCTTCGATCCGGCCATCGGGGCCACGCTGCGGGCCCGGCGCGCTGCGAAAGATGATGTCTTCCGCGCTGCTCGCGACAGGAGCGGCCTGGCCGTGGCGCGCGAGATAGGCGGCGACCGGATCGAGCGAAGGATCGGCCGGCGGATTCAGCTTGAGTTCGCCCTTGGCGTGCTCGGCAAGCGCGAACAATTCGCCGATCAGCGTCTCGTCATTGCCTTCCGGCTCCTGCCCCTTCTCGGCGAGCTCGGCGAGGATGTCCTTGATCCGGTCGATGGTCTCAAGGATCGCGGTGACGGCGCTGGGCTTGACGGTCGCGCCGTCACGGAACTGCCCGATCACCGACTCGGCGGCATGGGTCAGCGCTTCCAGCCGGGGCAGGCCGATGAAGCCGCAGGTGCCCTTGACCGTGTGGACCAGCCGGAAAATGTTCCGCAGGATATCGCGGTTATTGGGGTCCTGCTCGAAGCGAACGAGTTCCCGATCAACCGTGTCGAGATTCTCGCCGGTCTCCGTCAGGAACTCTTGCAGCAGCTCGTCCATGCAGGAACTTCACTCAACGCGGAACGCTGCAGGAACTAAAGCAGGAGAACGGTTTATGATCGGTTGAGATCGCGTCTCGACCGGTAACGATCATTCAGGCCGCTTTCGCGGCCTTGATCGTCACCGTGTCGCCCTCGATGGCGAAGGTGATGCCCATTCCGGCGGCGCGGGCGACCATGCCGGTATAGAGCGGCTGGACGGCGTGGGCGTCGATCGTGCCGGTCTCGGAACGGCCGGCGATGAGCTCCTCGACATGAGCCGGAATCCGGGCATGCGAGCCGGTCGCGGTGATCTCGAACGTGCCCTGCTCGCCCTCGACCGTGGCGCGCGAGACGAGCTTGCCGCCGCGCGGAACGGCTTGCGTCGCCAGCACCAGCAGGTTGAGCAGGAGCTTGACCTGGTTCTTCGGCAGCAGGGCGCGCGGGGCCTCCCAGTCCAGCGAGAGCTTCTCGTCGTTGAGGAAGCCGTTGGCGACATTGCCGGCATCGCCGAGATCGATCATCGCGCCAGCAGAGCCGGCCGCGCCGAAGGCGAGACGGGCGAATTGCAGCCGGGCCGAGGCGGCGCGCGCGCTCTTCTTGATCAGCTCCAGCGCGAAATCGCGCATCGACGGATCGTCTTCCTCCAGAACCTCGAGAGCGTTGACAATCGCGCCGACCGGGCTGATCACGTCATGACAGACGCGGCTGCAGAGAAGCGCAGCCAGATCGAGCGGCTCGAGCGAGATGTCGGTCATGGGGGCGAGGTCCTGGAAACGGGGGCGCGCCCGGATTGGGGCGTCGTTGCCGCTTGATATGCTGCTATCTTGGTTTTCATGTGGTTAATCGCCATATGAGGGCGGTTATGAGAAGGACAGGCCGCGATGATCGGCCATGATGATCCCCGCCTGCGCGACCGTGACGGGCTTGGGCGCAAATTGGCGGAAGCTGCCGGCGTGAGCGCCGCCGTCCTGCTGGCGAAGCGGGCGGCGCGCGATGTCAGGCTGAAGAGCGATGGCACGCCGGTCTGCTCCGCCGATCTTGCGGCGGACCATGCCGCGAAGGACGCCCTGGCGCGTCTGCTGCCGGGCTTTCCGATCGTCAGCGAGGAAACCGCGCAGGACGCGGCGCCCGGCGCGATCTTCATCCTGCTCGATCCGCTCGACGGCACGCGCGAGTTCCTTGCGGGCGGCGACAGCTATTGCGTGGCGATCGCTGTCGTCAGCGACGGCCGGCCGATCGCGGGCGCGATCGCGGCCCCGGCCATCGGGCGGCTCTGGTTCTCGGGCGAGCATGCCTTTGAACAGGACTTTGCTCCGGACGGTGCCCTTCTGGGCGAAGCGCGGCGGACGAGCGTCAGGGCCGTGCCGGGCGAGGGGCCGGTCGCGCTGGTCAGCCGCTTCCATGGCGACGGCCGCAGCGACGGCATCGCGGCCTCGATGTGCTGCAGCAAGGGCATCCCGGTCTCGTCGGCGGTGAAATTCGGGATGATCGCCTCGGGCGAGGCCGATATCCATGTCCGCTGCGGGCAGACGATGGAATGGGACATCGCCGCCGGCGATGCCATCCTCTCGGCGGCGGGCGGGATCGTGCTGACGCTGGACGGCGCACTGCCCGATTACGGCCGCAGCGAGCGGCAATTCCGCAATCCGCCCTTCGTGGCAGCATCGAGCGAAGCGTTGGCCCGACAGGCGATCGCCGGGGATTGCGGCGGCTGAGGCAGGGCGGCTAGCGGGCGACGGAGCGCAGCACGGCGTTCCAGCGGCTTTCAGCCTGGGCCAGCAAGCCGGCTTCCCGCAGGAAGCGCTGACGATTGTCGGCCGAGCGGAACAGGTAAAGGCGCGATCCGATCACCGCGAACTGGCTGGGATCGCTCTCGATTGCGAGGCCATTGGCGACGCCGGTCGGATCGAAGCCGCCAAAGGCGGGCGCGTAGACCTGTGGAGCGTCGCGGAAGGCTTCGAGATTGGCCTGCGAGGCGAAACGCCAGACGAAGCGGTCCTGGATGAGTTCGTGCTCGGCGCGTCCTGCCAGTGGCTTGGATCCCAGACGATAGGAAACAGGGTCGAGGCCGTTGATGGCGAGGCCGGTGTGCAGGTCCCGCTGCATCACCTCGCCGAGGGAGGGCATGTCCGGCAAGGCCGGGAAGGGCACGGGTGTTGCCGTGTTGGGCGCGGCGGGCGGAGTGCTCGCGAGGGCTGGCCCTCCGATCGGGGAGAGGATTGCGAGGCCGGCTGCGAGCAAGACCCAGCGCTGCCTTGTTGCGGCCTTCATCGCATCAAATCCTCAATGGGACCTCATCCCGGGCCGAGCGGCTCTCCGGAATCTTCACGCCTTGGATAGATTTACGGCGTATCAAATCCGTTACCGAATTGATTCGCATTCGCCGAGCGTCACGATTCGACGTTCGGTCGGGCGGCGGATGGCCCAGGATCGGCCCGCCCCCCGGCCCGTATCGCATCCATCCCGGGCCGGCTGCCGCGCAGTCGCCGCCGGTGCCGAGCGGACGGACGATCGAACCGCCCCGGCGCTCTGCCTTGTCTGGCGCCCTGCCTGGAGATGTCGCTGATGACCCAGACCCGCCGCAACCTGATCACGGGCGGTCTCGCCGTGGCCGGCGCGAGCCTGACCGGGGCGCCGCTTCCCGCGCTCGCCCAGAACTACAAGAACCAGCAATCGTTCAGCCAGAACGAACTCGTCGGCTCCGGCCACAAGTTCTTCGGCAACGTGTCGCGCGGCCTCGCGCTGACGATCGAGGAAGCGGTGCGTCGCTGGGGCGAGCCGAACGGTTATGTCCTCGGCCAGGAAGCCTCCGGCGCTTTCGTCGGCGGTTTGCGCTTCGGCGAGGGACAGCTCTACACCCGCAATGCCGGCGACCGCCGCGTGTTCTGGCAGGGCCCCTCGATCGGCTTCGATTTCGGCGGCGAAGGCGCCCGCACGATGATGCTGGTCTACAACCTGCCGGTGGTCGATGCGCTCTACCAGCGCTTCGCCGGTATCGACGGCTCGGCCTATTTCATCGGCGGCTTCGGCTTTACCGCTCTGACGGCGGAAGGCATCATGGTGGTACCGATCCGCACCGGCGTCGGCTGGCGGCTCGGCGTCAATCTCGGCTATCTCAAGTTCACGCCGCAGGCGACCTGGAATCCGTTCTAGGCCGGGGCGACTATCTCTGGCCATGGCGCCGTCGCCATGGCAGATTCGGCCTCAGCCCATAGCCGGGAGTCCTGAGACTTGATCGAAGCCGTCATGCTGTTCGCGCTCGGCTTCCTCTGTGCCGCCCTCATGGCCCTGGCGGCCGTGCCGGCGCTGGCGCGGCGGGCCGACAGGCTGGCGCGCAAGCGGGCCGAGGCCGCGTTTCCGCTGTCGCTCGCCGAAATCGCCGCCGATCGCGACCACCTGCGCGCCGAGCTTGCCTTGCGCATGCGCTCGGCGGAGCAGGATGCCGAGCGCGGCTTCGCCGCCAAGGCCGGTGCGATGCAGGAACTCGGCCGGCGCGACATGACGATCGGCCGGCTGGAACGCGAGCTTGGCGAGCGTGATACACGGATCGGCGGGCTCGAGGGCGATCTCGCGCAGACACGCGGCGAGCTTGCCGATACGCAGGGCGCTCTCGCGACTGAGCGCACGGGCCATGCCGAAACCACTGCTACGCTGGAGAAGCGGGTGGCGGACCTTGCGAGCCTCGAGCGCAACCTGGAAGAGACGCGCTCGGCTTTGACCGGTACCGGGGCCGACCTCGTCGCGCGCAACGGCGAGCTGGAGCGCGAGCGCGAGACCGTCAGACGGATCGAGACCCTGCTGGCGGAGCGCGAACGGGAGCTGGCCGAGAGCCGCAGCGGCTTCGAGAAGCTGCGCGTCGCGCATGTCGAGGACGGAACCCGCATCATGGTGCTGCAAACCAAGGGTGACGAGCTTGCCGGCAAGCTCGCATCGACCGAGGAGCGTCTTGCCCAGAGCGAGACGGCCCTTCGCACGATGACCGGCGAGCGTGATGGCGAGCGGGTGCGGGCCGATGCCTTCGATGCGCGGGCCGCACAGGCTGAGGCCGGGCTCGCGGCGGCCGATGCCCGCGCCAGCGGGGCGGGCGTGGCGGCGCAGCAGCTCGACACGCAACTCCGGCAGGAACGGGCCGAACATGCCGCGACCCAGGACCTACGCGAAGCATTGAACCTGGCGCTGACCGCCGCGAAGACCGATCACGAGGCCGCCATGCAGAAGAACCGGGAGGAGATCGCGAGCTTGCAGGACGCCCAGATCGAGCGGGACGGCCAGATTGCGATGCTGCGGGCCGAACTTCAGACGCTTCAGGGCGCGCTGGCCCAGGCGCGGACCGACCGGACCCAGCTGATGGACGAGATATCGACCTTGCGCAGGGCCGGAAGCGAAGGCGCGAGGGTCAACCATGCAGCGTTGCGCCAGGAGATCGTTTCACTGGCGGACCGGCTCATGAGCACGGCGCCGAAGCGGGAAGCGGCGGAGTAGCCGGTCGAGCCCGGGCATCCCCGGCTGCCCAATTCTTCGCCGACAGCGGATTTCACTTTGCCATTCGATGTTCTAGGAAGGCTGTGTTCCCCGGCGTTCCCGCGCCATCTGAATGGTTTGAAACGTGACCGATAGCCGCTTCGATCTCCTTTGCCTCGGCGAACCGCTCGGCGAGTTCAACGCGACCCGCGCCGAGAGCGGTGCCTTCCTGTTCGGTCATGGCGGCGATACCTCGAACTGCGCGGTCGCGGCGGCGCGCCAGGGCATGTCGGTCGGCTATCTCGGGGCGCTCGGCGATGACAGCGCCGGCCATTCGATCCGCGGCCTGTGGAAGCGCGAAGGTGTCGACGACAGCCATGTCTCGACCCATCCGAGCGCACCGACCGGGCTCTATTTCGTCGATCACGGCCCTTCCGGCCATGTCTTCTCCTATCTGCGCGCCGGCTCGGCCGCGAGCCTCTACGGCCCGCGCGACCTGCCGCGCGAGCTGATCCGTTCCGCCCGAATCATCCAGGCCTCCGGCATCAGCCAGGCGATCTCGGCCAGCGCCTGCGACGCGGTGTTCGACGCGTTCGATACCGCCCGCAAGGCCGGGGTGCTCACCGCTTACGACACCAACCTGCGCCTGAAGCTCTGGCCGCTGACCCGCGCGAGGGCAATCATCCATGCCGCCTGCGCCATGGCCGACATCATCCTGCCCGGCCTCGACGACGCGGCGCAGCTCACGGGCCTGAACAACCCCGATGCCATCGTCGATTTCTATCTCGGCCTCGGCGCGCGGGTCGTGGCCCTGACGCTCGGCCATGAGGGCTCGCTGGTGGCGACGCCGGTCCGCCGCGAGCGCTTCCGGCCGATCAAGGTCGATGCGATCGATGCGACCGGTGCGGGCGATTGCTATGACGGCGCTTTCCTCGCCGAATACCTGCGCACGGGCGATGCCTTCGCAGCCGGGGCCTACGCCAATGTCGCGGCAGCCCTGTCGACGCTGGGCTATGGCGCGGTGGCGCCTTTGCCGCGCCGCGCCGATGTCGAGGCGCGCATCGCCGCGGAGGCGCGTTCCTGATGAGCGTTCCGGTTCTGAAGCGGGCGGGCGATCTTCTCGCCCGCTACGATGTGCTGATCAGCGATGTCTGGGGCGTGGTGCATGACGGGCTCTGGGCGCTGGAGCCGGCTTGCGAGGCGCTGATGGCCTATCGCGAGCGCGGCGGCACGGTGGTGCTGCTCTCGAATGCGCCGGGGCCGTCGCAGCAGGTCGCCGGGTTGCTCGACGCCAAGCGCGTGCCGCGCGAGGCCTGGGACCGGCTGGTCACCTCCGGCGACGTCACGCGCGCCCTGATCGCGCAGAGCCACCACAAGCGCGCCTATCATATCGGCTGGCAGAGCGACCGGGCCGTGTTCGACGGACTCGATGTCGAACTGGTGGGCGAGGACAAGGCCGATATCGTCGTCGCGACCGAACTCAACGACTACCGCACCGAGACGCCGGAGCAGTACCGCCCGCTGCTGGAGCGCTTCGCCCGGCGCGGCCTGCCCTTCATCTGCGGCAATCCCGATCTCGTCGTGCATGTCGGCGAGGACCTGCTGCCCTGCGCCGGTGCGCTGGCGACGATCTACGAAGAACTCGGCGGCTCCGTCGCCTGGGCCGGCAAGCCCTACCGCCCGGCCTATGACCTCGCATTGGCAGCCGCTGCCGACGCGCGAGGCGGCCGCTCGGTCGAGCCCAGCAAGGTGCTGGTGATCGGCGATGCGGTGCGCACCGATCTGGCCGGCGCGCGCCTGATGGGCTTCGACAGCCTCTTCATTGCGGGAGGCATCCATCGCGACGAGACGATGCGAGGCGGGGAGGTCGACGCGGCCGGCCTCGCCAGGGTGCTGGACGAGCTTCCCGTCCAGCCGATCGCGGCGATGGGCGCGCTGGCCTGAAGGCCAGCGCTATTAGTGCGCGTCGCCCGTGCGGGCGTCGCGCAGGGTCGTCAGCGTGATGACGATGCAGAGCAGCATGCCGATGATCGACAGGATCGCTGCCGCGCGGAAGCCGACCATGAAGGCTTCGCTGGCCCGCGCCAGCATCGGCCCGGCCTGATCGGGCGAGAGCCCCGTTGCCAGTGCCAGCGCACCGCCCAAAGTCGAGCGTGCGGGAGCCAGCGCATCCGCACTGACGCCGGACACCGCGACATCCGCCATGCGGCTGCGATAGAGCGCGGCGCCCAGGCTGCCGAGCACGGCGATGCCGAGCGCGCCGCCCAGTTCGGCTGACGTCTCCGACATGGCCGAGGCCGCGCCGGTGCGCTCGGGCGGGGCGGAGCCGACGACGATGCCGGTCGTCAGCGTGATCACCGGCGTGAAGCCGATCGAGAACACGACCGAGGCCGCGACGATCTGGATCAGATTCGGAGCGAAGACGAGCCAGACGAAGCCAAGCGCCGAGAGCGCCATGCCGCCGGCCATCAATGTCGCGGGCTTGTAGCGCCCGACGAGCGCAGGCGTGACGAAGGAGGCGAGCGTGAAGGCGATAGCCGAAGGCAGTGACCAGAGCCCGGCCTGAAGCGGCGTCAAACCGGCGACGAGCTGGAAATACTGCGCCATGAAGATGAAGCTGCCGAACATGAAGAGGATGCCGGCGAGGTTGATCGCCAGCGCCGCCCGGAAGGCGGGAATCCGGAACATCGCGAGATCGACCATCGGATCGGCGAGCCGCTTCTGACGGCGAATGAAGATCAGGACGAAAGCAAGGCCGACAAGGATGGCCGCTGCGGCCAGCCAGTCGAAGCCTTCGGCTGCCCAATGCTTGATGCCGTAGACAAGGCTCAGCACGGCGGCGAGCGAGAGTAATGCGCTGAAGACATCCAGGTTGCCGGCGTTGGGGGCGCGGTATTCCGGCAGCAGGATCGGGCCGATCGCGAGTAGCAGCAGCATCGGCGGCACGGCGATCAGGAAGACCGAGCCCCACCAAAAATACTCGATCAGGAAGCCGCCGACGACCGGGCCGATGATGGCGCCGGCCGAGAAGCTGGCGATCCACATCGAGATCGCGAAGGTGCGTTCCTTCTCGTCGGTGAACATCACGGTGATCAGCGAGAGGGTGGAGGGCGCCAGCGTCGCGCCAGCGATGCCGAGCACGGCGCGCATCGCGATCAGCATCTCCGCGCTGTTCGAGAAGGCTGCGACCGTCGAGGCGACGCCGAAGAAGGCGGCGCCGATCATCAGCAGGCGGCGCCGGCCGATGCGGTCTCCCAGCGTGCCCATGGTCATCAGGAAGCCGGCGACCATGAAGCCGTAGATGTCGATGATCCAGAGGAGCTGGCTGGCGCTCGGCCTCAACTCGCGCGTCAGCGTCGGCACCGCGAGGTTCAGCACCGTCAGATCCATCGAATAGAGCATGCAGGGCAGGGCGATCGCGATCAGGCCGAGCCATTCGCGCCGCGTCGCCTTCTCACCCCGGGTCGAAGCGGGTGCCGCCGTCATGGTTGTCTCGCAAGTCTGGTTATCACGCGGGGCTCTCTGCCACGACAGCGCGGCCAAAACTGGCAGGAGAGGCGTTTTCGCCGCTTGGCCGAGGCCCGCCGCTAGCCCGGCTGTGTTGCCGGAGGCTTGCGCAGATGCGTGGCGATGTCCTGCCAGAGGCCGTGCAGCGGGCGGAAGACGAAGCGCACCGTCGACTTGCCGGGCGGCACGACGACCGCCCGGAACAGGACGTTGGCGCGCAGCAATTCGGCCGGCTGGCCGTCGATCTCGACCTGCCACCAATGATGCCAGACATCGTTGAGCACTAGATAGCCGCCGCGCGCCGTCTCGGCCGCGAGCGTCACGGTCGTGGTTCCGTAGTCGCGGATCGCGACGCTGTTTTGCCCGAGCGGGCCGGTTGGCAGCGGCGGGGGATCACGGTCGAGCAGGACGGTCCGGCGTGGATCGAAACCTTCGGGCCATGCACCGGTCCTGAGGATCGCGTCGAAATCCGCCTTCCGGGCGTCGGTCACCAGCAGCACGCGCGGCAGGGCGCGCGGGTTCTCGTAGACGAAGGCGTCCTTGGTGCGGGCGATCTGCCTGAGGTCGCCGGGCTTCAGGCGCTTGTCGATCTGCTCGGCGGGTACGCCCGTCGCGATGAAACGCAGGCCGAGCATGTCGGCGAGCAGCGAGCGGTAGCCCGGCATCAGGGCTGAGAAGGCGCGCTGGTCGGGCAGGGCGACATGGTCTCCGGCACCGGTCGCCTTGCTGTAGAGGCCGAGCCGCAGCGGGTTGTACCCCAGCGTGTTGTCGAGATCGTGCACGAGGCTGGCATTGGGCCAATGGAAGTCGATGCCCGCGAGCTCGATGCGGTCGCGCCGGTCGGGAGCGGCCGTGCGAGCCGTCTCGCGCTTCAACAGGGCGATGGTATCGTTGCTGCTGTCCTTGCGCAGGACGTCATAGGTCTTGGCGGGCAGGGCAGTGGATTCGCTTGGGCCGTTGTTGACCGAGAGGTCCATGGTCAGCGTCGCCGCCAGAACCATGGTCGCGGCCAGAACGGAACCGCGTTGCGCCAGTCCGCGCGCGGCGACGAGGCCGCCGAGCGAGAGCAGGCCGCAGAGCGCCGCGATGACGAGCGGCATGGTTGCGACAGGGATGCGCCCGACCGTCCAGGCCAGCCAGAGCGCGAGCGCGAGCGCGCCGGCGAAGATGAGCGCCTCCAGGGCGCGATGCCAAGGCCGCGCCTTGGGCGCCGTGCCGGTCATGACGAGATGGGTCAGATAGCCGCCGAGCAGGGCGAGCAAGGCGCCGAGGATGAAGAGCGCATCGGCGGGACGGCGGTAGAAGCTGATGCCGGGCAGCTCGAACAGTACGCGGAAGGCCGGCGTGTAGCGGCCGAGCGCGAAGAGCAGGACGATGATCGCCGCGACGGTGAGCGGGACGATCTCGCGACGCCAGAGCGCGCCGCGGACGAGGCCGATGGTGAGGATCAGGCCCATCGGCAGCAGGCCGAGATAGAGCTGGCTCATGTTGCGCGCGAGGAAGAGGCTGAGGGGGCCGAAGCGCGCTTCCCAGGCCGGGCTAGGGGCACCCCAGAAATCGGCGAGTGGCCCGGCCGCGCCATAGAGATTGGCGAAAAGCCCGGTCAGCAAGGCAGCCGGATGGAGCGAGCCCTTGCCGGCCTCGACGAAATCGATGACGGGACGGTTCGATTCCTGCGCGATGAAGGCAGTCAGCAGGATCGGCACGGTCGCGACGAGGATGGCACCGAGCGTTCCGGCGACGAGCGGCGGCAGGCTGGCGCGGAAGGCCCGCCATGGGCTTCGCGCCATCAGGATGGCGGCGATGGTGAGCCCAGCGAGGACATAGACGCCGAGGAGTGCGACCTGATCGCGCCCCAGCACCATGAAGCCGGAGACGATGCCGGCGGCGAAGCCATAGCCGATCGAGCTGCGCTCCAGCGCCCGCGAGAGCAGGAAGAGCGTGATCGCGAAATAGCCGAGGCTCAGCACTTGCCCGACATGCTGGATACGCCAGGCCGCCGCTGCGCCAAAGGCGAAGGACAGGGCCGCAACCACTGCTCCCGCTGGATGCCAGCCGCGATCCCGAAAGATCACGACGATCGACAGCGCTCCAAGCAGCAAGGTGCCGAGCAGGGCACCGTCGCTCCAGCGGAAATCCGGAGCCGGGTTCAGCGCCGCGATCAGGGCGAAGGAGGGCGAGAAGATCAGCGATTGCGGATCGGCGACCTGTGGCGAGCCGGAAAAGACATAGGGCGTCCAGAAGGGCGAGAGGCCCTTGTGGAAGGTATCGGCGAGAAACTGGAGCTGCGGATGGAAATGCGCCTTGGCATCCCAGGGGATGGTCAGCGTGCCCGAAAGCCAGGGCCAGGACAGAGCGAGCCAGGCGATGAACACGATCGCGCAGACGCTGGCGAGCGGCCAGCGTCCGGGGCTGTCGGGCAGGGTGTCGTCGGGCGCGGGCATCAGCCTGGCCTGATCACGGGCGGGATCGGGGTCAATCCGTCGGGGCGGCGCGCGCCATCAGCGCGTCCATGTCGATGAAATGGCCGGCGCGGTCGCGCTTGGAGGCGAGATAGCGGACGTTGTGTGCGTTCGGGCGCCCGAGCACGCGCTGGGTCGCGGCGACCTCGAGCCCGGCGGCCTCGATCGCGCCGATCTTCTGTGGGTTGTTGGTCAGCGCCACGACGCTGGCAACGCCGAGCTGCTTCAGCATGGTCGCGGCGAAGTCGAAATGGCGCTGGTCGAGATCGAAGCCGAGGACCTCGTCGGCGTCATAGGTGTCCCAGCCCTGGCTCTGCAGCTTGTAGGCGCGCATCTTGTTGGAGATGCCGTTGCCGCGGCCTTCCTGGTCGAGATAGAGCAGGATGCCGCCCTCGTTCTCGGCCATCCACTGCACGGTCTCGCGGAGCTGGTCGCCGCAATCGCATTTCAGCGAACCGAACAGGTCCCCGGTCAGGCAGGCTGAGTGCAGGCGCACCGGCACGGCAGACGCAAGGTCGGGCTTGCCGACGATGATCGCGACCTGATCGCGCAGGCCCTCACCGCCGCGGAAGACGACGAATTCGGTGTCGGGCGCGCCTTCGAGCGGCACCGGGGCGCGGCCGACGATCTTCAGCGTCGCCGCCTGCTCGGCGCGGTAGCCGTTTACGGCGGCGATCGCGACCTCGACGAGCGGCTCGTTCGCGACGGTCTCGGCGCTTACGGGAACGAGGATCACGGCCGGCAGCACGAGCGAGAGGCGGGCGAGTTCCAGCGCGGCCTCGTCCAAGGCCGAGGCCGGGGCGACGGGCGCATCCATGCGGCCGTCGAGCTTGAGTGCGAGTGTTTCGATGCGGCTGGTGTCGATGGTCGGAAGTGCAAAAATCCCGGTCTCCAGGCGCCCCTTGGCACCGAGCCGGCGCAAGCGCGCAGCGCTCAGCACGAGATGGCCGCGGCCCTGTGCCAGGCCATCGAAGCGGCGGGCGAGTTCGGCGTCGGCGAGCTCGGCGGCAAGGGCGAGCGCCAATCGCTCGCCATCGCGGAGCAGGACGGGGCGGCCGGCGCGAAACTCGGCGATCGCCCGTTCGACCTTCACGAGATCCGTCTGGAGGGATGGGCCGAAGAGCGTACGCGACTCAGGCATCGAAAAGTCCGTCAGATTGGGCCGGCGAACGGCCGAGGGGGCATCCAGGGCACCATCGGGTATCGATATAGGGCCTTGCAGTGCGCTCTGCCAGCAACGTGGCGGGCGGGGCGCCGGTTCCATGATCAAAACCGCGTCAGATGATGTCCGTCGGCAAGCGAAAACGGGAACTTTCGGAGCATGTCGTCGTCCTATGGGCGCACGCGCTTGAACGTGAGATGAATATCGTTTCGGCAGCAGGTGAGGAGGCTTTCCGATGCAAGGCGACATGCCGGCAACCCGCGTCTACAGCCCGGTTGCCCGGGCCCTGCACTGGATCACCGTGGTCGCGGTCTTCGCGATGATCCCGGTCGGGCTCGCGATGAGCTATCGCGGCAATGTCCTGAATATCTGGGATGGGCTGACCAACGGGCTCTACAGCGCCCATAAGCTCGTCGGTTTCCTGTTGCTCTGGCTGATGGTCGGGCGCCTGGCCTATCGCCTGCTGCACGGTGCGCCGCTGGACGAGCCGACTCTGGCCTGGTGGCAGAAGGCCGCCTCGCATCTGGTGCACTGGTTGCTCTACGGCCTGCTGATCGTCGTGCCGCTGCTCGGCTGGATCGGAGTGTCATTGTTTCCGGCACTGACGATCTTCGATCTGTTCAACCTGCCGGCGCTGGCGAAGCCCAACGAGGACGCGGCCAAGCGCGTGCTCGACATCCACGGCAAGCTCGCGCTGGCGATCGGGGCGCTCGCGCTGATGCATATCGGCGCCGCCCTGCATCACTACCTGATCCTCAAGGATGGCGTGATGCGGCGCATGCTGCCATGGCTGAAGTAGCGCCCGGCTAGATCGGCCGAGCCCAGAGGTCCTGATGGCCGACCATAGCTGATTGGGCTTCGCGGCGTGCGGCGAGCCAATCCGCGATCGTTTTGGCATCGAGGCGGCCAGTTTCGCCGACGGCCATGGCGATGCCTTCAGCCAAGGCCTCCTGCAGAGGCCGGCGCTTCGCATCGAGCAGCCAGTTGCTGTCGCCGCTGGAAACGGCGAAGCCCGACTTGCGGAAGGCTTCGGCCATGAGCTCGCAGGCATCCGGGCCAGCGGCGGGGCCAAAGCCCTTGTCGCGATGCTGATGATCGGTGAAGGCGGCATGGATGCCGATATCGGCCGGATGCTCCGGCAGCCAGGTCTCGTGGCCGTCATGAGTCAGCACGGCGTAGAGGGGTAGATGCTGGCTGGCGAGCGCGGCGACGAAGCGCTCGATCCAGCGCTTCGAGGCGATATCGAACAGCGCGGCGGCGGTGACGAGGTCAGGCTGCCAACCCAGTACCCATTCTAGATCGGTGTTCAGGTCGACCTTACGGGTGTCGACCGTGATCGTCTTGTCGCCCTTGGCGAGAACGAGTTCCTCGCCCTGCTCGCGCGCTTCGTCGGCCCAGCCCGTCAGGCGCTCGCGGGCGAAGGCGAGGAGTTCCGCGTCATGGTCCACGAGCGTCCAGTGCTGGCGGTCGGGCAGGGCGGCGTAGGTCGCGCGCAGGTTGGAGCCGGCGCCGCAGCCGAGATCGAGCACCGAGAGCGAGGCCTTGTCGGCGAAGTAGCTGCCGACCGCCGCGAGAACCTGCGGATTGCGCGCCGCATGATCTGCGGGCTCGCGCAAGGCGAGCCATTCCGGAGAGAAACCAGCCATTACCCCACCTTTCGGCCGTCGCCGCGCAGGCAGACGTCTGCGACGATGCGCGCGGTCTCGCTCCAACGCGTCAAGTCGCCGGCTGCGGTCCACGCTGCATCGGCACGCTGCCGACGCTCTGCCGGCGCATCAATCAGTCTCGCGAGTGCCTTGGCAAGTGCCGCTGCGTCGCCGGGCGGCACCTTGAGGGCTGCAGCATCGGGCAGGGCCTCGGCGCCGGCGCCGCTCAGCGTGGTGACGATCGGCAGGCCGCGTGCCAGCGCCTCGGTCAGCACCATGCCGTAACCTTCATAGAGCGATGACATCACGAAAAGATCCGCTTCGTCATAGAGTTGCGCGAGCCTGTCGGCACCGATACCTCCGGCCAGCAAGATCCGTTCCGAGAGGCCGGCACGGGCGATGCCATCGCGCAATTCCGCTGCCGTCGCGGGCGCGTGATCGGGCGTGCCAGCGATGGTCAGGGTCCAGGGCCGGTCCGCGATGGCCGTCAGCGCGGCGATGAGGACGCTGTAGCCTTTGCGCGGGATCAGCGAGCCGACGGCGAGAATATGCAGCGCCTCGCCGCGACCGGACCCCTTCGATCGTGGCGCCGGGTCCGTGCCGGGGATCGCGACGGCGATCTTGTCGGCGGGGACATCGAATTCCGTCGCCAGGGTCAGCTTCGTCGCGGGGCTGGAGGCCACGACGGCGCGTGCATGGCGCAGCGCCAGGGTTTCGCTGCGACGCAGTGCCGTGGCTACTGCCGGATTGTGTCCGGTCTCCAGCGCCAACGGATGGTGGACCAGTGCGACCAACCGGTCCGCAAACCGTGCGGCAAGTGCTTCCGGAAAGGCGCCATAGGCGAGGCCATCGACGAGCAGGATGTCGTCGGGTGCGGTTGCAGCGAGGAGCTTTTCCGTTGCTGTGAAATCGGCCTCAGTCGGAAAGGGGAAGGAGCTGGGCAGCGCGAGATGGCGGGCTTCGATACCCGCTTCACGCCATTCGCGCAGGAGACGCCGGTCGTAACCGTAGCCGCCTGTCGGCGCGTCGATGTCGCCGGGGATGGCGAAGACGATGGCACTCACGCCAGCGCGCCCTCATAGCTGGCGCGGGCGAGGTCGGTCTCGTGCAAGGTGACGCGAATCCTGTCCAGCCCCGCGCCGTCGGCGCCGAGCGCGCCGGATTTCGCCGCCGCCGCCATGGCATCGAAGATGTGCTTGCAGAGGAATTCGGTGGTGGTCAGCACGCCGGCGAATTGCGGGAGGGCGTCGAGGTTCTGATACTTTAACGGCTTCAGCGTCTCCGCGAGGGTGTCGAGCGCGGCGCCGATATCGACGACGACGTTCTGCCTGTTCAGCGTCTCCCGGAAGAAGGCGACATCGACCACGAAGGTGGCGCCGTGCATTTTCTGCGCCGGACCGAAGAAGGGATCGGGCAGGGAATGGCCGATCATGATGCGGTCGCGGACTTCGACGGAAAACATGCGATCTCCCGGAGATGGGTTGGCGATGCGGCCCGGTCAGGGCCGCGTTTCATAGCAAATCGCGGCGGTCAGGCCAGCCGCTCCGGGCGCGAGCAGGCCGGGCAGCCTTTGCGGCAGATCGGGGAAAGCGATCTCGTCGGTGATCAGCGCATCGAGCCGGTCGTCGGCGAGCAGGGCCATCGCGGCTTCCGCTCGGCGGGCATAGCTCCATCGCGCGCGCCGCGAGGCCGAGACAAGGCCGACCTGCGAGGAGATGAGCTGGAGGCGCCGCGCATGGAAGGCGCCGCCGAGAGCGGCGGGAACGGCGCCTTCGCCATACCAGCTGAGCTCGACGATCCGCGCTTCGGTGCCCGCTGCTGTGATGGCGGTGGCGAGGCCCGCCGCTGTCGCGCTGGCGTGGAAGACGATGTCGGCATCGCGCGGCGTGGCATCGGGTAGCGCGAAGCCGAAGCCCAGTTCGGCGGCGAGCGCGGCGCGGCTTGGTTCGACATCGACGAGCGTGACCTCGGCTCCGGGCAACCGGGCCGCCAGCCAGGCGACGAGCAGGCCGAGAACGCCACCGCCGACGATCACGATCCTGTCAGCGGGGCCGGAACCGGCATCCCAATGGGCATTGAGCGCGGTCTCCATGTTGGCGGCGAGGATGGCGCGCCGGGGCGGGACGCTAGCGGGCACGAGGACGAGCCTGTCGCGCGGGGCGACGAAGCGGTCCTGATGCGGATGCAGGCAGAAGGCGACGCGGCCGAGTATGTCCCGAGGGCCGGCATCGACGCGGCCGACGGCGCAATAGCCGTATTTGACGGGGAACGGGAAGCTGCCCTCCTGGAAGGGGGCGCGCATGCGCTTGTGCTCGGAACAGGGCACGCGGCCCTCGCAGACCAGCCGCTCGGTGCCGCGACTGACGCCGCTCCAGAGTGTCGTGAGCAGGCAATCCTGCGGCCCCAGCGCGGGCAGGGCGACCTCGTTCAGGTTGCATTCACGGGGCGCTGTATACCAAAGCGCAAGAGCCTTGGTCCTTGCGTCAATCGGTGTTGCAGGCTTTAGCTCCCGCGCCATTCGCGTCCGATCCCGTCCGTCCGAGCCTGTCTGCCTACCATGACAGAGACCGCCATGAACCAGCGTCCCGCTCCGACCACGTTCCGGCGGGCGGCGCAAGAGGCCGGGCCGAACGGTCTGACCCCGGCCGGGCTGCAGGCGGAAACGGTGCTGCGCCGCCGGCGGTTCCTCGTCCTTGTCCTGAATCTCGTCACGCTGGCCCTGCTGCTTGCCGGGCTTGCTCGCGTGCTGGGTGCGGGCGGCTGGAGCGTCGCGGATGTCGCGATCTTCATCGCCTTCCTGTTCGGCGCTCCCTGGACCGTGCTCGGCTTCTGGAATGCCGCGATCGGGCTTTGGCTCCTGCATGGCAAGGCGGACGGGCTCGCCGAGGTCACGCCCTTTGCCTCGGCCAACGCAGAGGCGGTGCCGCTCACCCTGCGCACGGCCGTGCTGATGACCTTGCGCAACGAAGACCCGGCGCGCGCCTTCCGTCGCCTGAAGGTCGTCAAGGACAGTCTCGATGCGACCGGCGAGGGCGGCTGGTTCGATTATTTCGTGCTGTCGGACACGAACGATCCGGCGGTTGCCGAAGCCGAGAAAAGGCTGGCCGAGGCCTGGGCGCGAGAACTCGGCGATCCGGCGAGGCTGACCTATCGCCGTCGCAGCGACAATGCCGGGTTCAAGGCCGGCAATCTCCGCGATTTCTGCGAGCGCTGGGGCGAGCGCTACGAACTGATGCTGCCGCTCGATGCCGACAGCGTCATGGCGGGCGAGACGATCCTTGGGATGGCCCGAATGATGCAGGCCCATCCGAAGCTCGGAATCCTGCAGAGTCTCGTGGTCGGCATGCCCAGCCGTTCGGCCTTCGCCCGTATCTTCCAGTTCGGCATGCGTCATGGCATGCGGCCCTACACCATGGGCTCGGCCTGGTGGGGCGGCGATTGCGGGCCGTTCTGGGGACATAACGCGCTGGTGCGGATCGCGCCGTTCCGCGATCACTGCCATCTGCCGCTACTGCCGGGCGGGCCGCCGCTGGGCGGCGCGGTGATGAGCCATGACCAGGTCGAGGCGACCCTGATGCGCCGCGCCGGCTATGAGGTGCGCGTGCTGCCGGTCGAGGGCGGAAGCTGGGAAGAGAACCCGCCGACCATGCTCGACTTCGCCACGCGCGACCTGCGCTGGTGCCTCGGCAACCTGCAATATCTCAAGCTCCTCGACCTCCCCGGCCTCAAGCCGATGAGCCGCTTCCAGCTGGTCTGGGCGATTCTGATGTTCCTCGGGCTGCCGGCCTGGACGCTGATGATCGCGCTTCTCCCGCTCAAGGTCTTCGAGGATCGGGCGATTGCCGACTACCCGGTCGTGCTGGCCGGCGGGCTCTACCTGCTGTTCCTGGCGATGTACCTCTCGCCGAAGCTCGCGGGCTTTGCCGACATCCTGCTGACGCGCGGCGGCGTCGCACGCTATGGCGGCAAGGCGCGGTTCCTCGTCTCGGCGGCGATCGAACTCGTCTTTGCCTTCTTGCAGGGCGCTGTGTCGAGCTTCCGGACGACGCTGTTCATGATCGGGCTCGCGTTCGGGCGGGTGAGGATCGGCTGGAACGGGCAGGCGCGCGACGCCCGCGCGCTGTCCTTCGCCACCGCTTTAGCAGGGCTGTGGCCGCATCTGCTGTTCGGGGCTTATCTCTTCGTCACGCTGGGCCTGATGGCGCCGGCTGTGCTGGTCTGGTCGCTGCCGCTGACCGCGGGCTATGTGCTGGCGATCCCCTTCGCGATGCTGACGGCAGCGCCGGCTTGCGGCGCCTTTCTGGCGCGGCGCGGGCTCTGCGGCATCCCCGAGGATTTCGACCTGCCGCCCGTGCTCGCGGCGATCCGCGATGGAGAGGCGGCATGAACGCCGTCACCTACCCCAAGGGAACGGTGAAGGCACTGTCGCGCTCGCTGCGCATCTATCACGGCGACAAGGAGCGCCATGCGGCGATGGACCGCCTCTACGGGGCCTTCCTGAAGCCGGGCGACCTCGCCTTCGATATCGGCGCCCATGTCGGTGACCGGATCTCCTCCTTCCGTCGGCTGGGCGCGCGTGTCGTCGCGCTGGAGCCGCAGCCGGGCCCCGCCCGCGTCATCCGCCTGATCCATCGGCGCGACCCGCTGGTGACGCTGGTCGAGGCGGCCTGCGGCGACCATGAGGGCTCGATCGCGCTCCGGATCAACAGCAAGAACCCCACGGTCTCGACCGCCTCGGCCGCCTTCATCGGCGCCGCCGCGGGGGCCGGAGGCTGGGAGGGACAGGTCTGGGATCATGAGATCACCGTTCCCTGCACGACGCTCGATCGGTTGATCCAGCGCTATGGCCTGCCGAAGCTGCTCAAGATCGATGTCGAGGGCTTCGAGGCGCATGTGCTGGCCGGGCTGACCAAGGCGGTGCCGGTGATTTCCTTCGAGTTCACGACGATCCAGCGCGATGTCGCGGAGGCTTGCCTCGTGCTGCTGGAAACGCTCGGCCCCTATCGCTTCAATGTCGCGATCGGCGAGAGCCAGGTGCTCGAGCTCGCTGAGCCGGCGAGCGCCGAGGCGATGGGCGATTACTTGCGCAGCCTGCCGCATGAGGCCAATTCGGGCGATGTCTACGCCATCTTGACGGGCTGAAGCGCGGCTTCAGAGGCTGCTACCGCCGAGCCAGGCCAGGATCGCGGCGACCAGCAGGCTGAACCAGCCGGGATGGCGCCCGCGCGTCGCGAACAGCACCAGAGCCGAGCCTGCCAGCGAGGCGGCAATCGCGACCTTCAGCAGCCACGCGTTCGGCAGAGGCGTGGCCGGCGTCTGCGCCATCGCGATCAGGATCGCGGCGAGCGCCCAGCCCAGGATACTGACGAGGTGCCAGCTCGCCCAGAGAATCCTGACATGGCGCTCCCGGAGCAGCGGGCCGCCTTCGGTCGGAACGATGTTGCCGCGGCGCAGTTGCCGGAAGATCAGGAGTTCGCCGACGACCGAATGGACCAGCGCCGTCAACGCCATCACCACCCCGGCACCCAAAAGCAGCGGCTGCATCGATCGCTCCGTGCGTTGCGGAAATGGGAACTTCTGCGTCTCCCGTTCGTAGCAGTGCGGTGCCGGCTGCCGGAAGCGGGCTCGTTGTCGCGGCTGCCGCCGTTTCGCCACAAGCCGGTCAGCCGCGGTTCATCTCATAGCGCTCAGGCTGGCCGAACCTCATTATCAGGGATCACCATGACTCGCTGTCTTCGCCCACTCGCGGTTTCGCTCGCTCTCCTTGCCTCGCTGACGGTCGCGCGGGCAGCAGGCGAGGTTGCCGTCGAGGTGAAGAACGAATCCGAGCCGGTGCTCTGCGCCGAGAAGGACAACGTCACGATCAAGGCGGTCTCGCCCGAGGTGCGGCGCTTCCAGATCGAGGCAGCGCATCCGGCCTATGTCGCGGGGCTCGTGCGCGACAACTGGGATGCCGACTGGACGAATTGCGACATGAAGGGCGATCCGTCCTTCGCGCCGCCGACGCCGCCGCGCCGCGTCACCTTCTACGAATCGATCGACTACTGGCTGGTCGGGTATACCTTCCCGAGCTTCTGGCGCCCGGCCGAGGCGACCTTCCGCGTCGGCGAGCGCGTGGAAAAGGGGCTGCACCTCGTCCAGCTCTGGAAGCTCGGCAAGGACAAGTCGCATGAGGTGCTCGTCGTCTATCCGCAGGACGGCAACTGGCGCGCAAGGCCGCTGCCGCCGGAGCATCTCGGCTTCTCCTCCTATGGCTCCTCCTTCCTGTTCGGGCCGATCGAGCAAGAGGGGCGCCCGGTCGTGAACATCAAGGAGATCGAATTCGATCCGAAGACGCTGACCTTCAAGCTGAACTTCAAGGACGGCTCGTCCGGCAGCCTCAAGCTGGACAGCGTCGACGAGAACCGGATGGTGCTCGATGCCGTGCTCGACAAGCCGGTGACGGGGGGCAAGGGCTTCCTGGCGCTGCGCTCGATGTATGTCACCGAGTTCAACAACGACGTCGCCCGCATCGCGCTGCGCGAGCCTGGCGCCAAGGGCTGGCGCGAGGAGGCGCTGATGTCCTATCCCGGCGGCAAGGCGACCGACATCTGGATGGGGCGCACGACGCATTCGCGCCACAACACCTCTTCGCCCGACATGGTGTTCCGGCGCTTCTCGACCGATCCCAACCCGCCGCCGAAGCCCGAGAAGAAGTGAGGCCAGGCGGGTCGTAGCGGAACGCATTGCCTCCCCGTCGCGTTTGGCCATGACGCGGCGGGCGCATCGGTTTAGCCTGCGGCGACCGATACCGCCGAGCCTGCAGAGAGACCCATGCCGCGTTTTGCCGCCAACCTGTCGATGATGTTCACCGAATGGGAATTCCTCGATCGCTTCAAGGCGGCCGCCGAGGCGGGGTTCGAGGCGGTCGAATTCCTGTTTCCCTATGAGCATACGCCCGAGCAGGTCGGGCTCGCGCTGACGGGCGGCAACCTCACGCAGGCGCTCTACAACCTGCCGCCCGGCGATTTCGCCAAGGGTGAGCGTGGTATCGCCTCGCTGGCGGGCCGCGAGGACGAATTCAGGGCCTCGGTCGAGACCGCGCTGTCCTATGTGCACGAGACCGGGGTCAAGCGCCTGCACATGATGGCGGGGCTTGCCGACCCCAACGACCCCATCGCGCAGAAGACCTACCGGGCTTCGCTCGCCTATGCCGCCGACAAGCTCGGCGAGCAGGGCATCGACCTCCTGCTGGAGCCGATCAACGGCAAGGACATGCCGGGCTATTTCCTCAACGATTTCGATCAGGCGGCGGCTTTTGTCCGTGAATCCGGTCGGCCGAATGTGCGGCTGCAATTCGACATGTATCATTGCGAGCTGATCCATGGCGACGTCTCGGCCAGGCTGAAGGCGCTCTACCCGCTCGTCGGCCATGTCCAGATCGCCCGCGCCAACGGCCGGCATGAGCCGGACGCCTCGGGACCGGACTATCCGACGCTGTTCAACCAGCTCGACGGCCTTGGCTATGACGGCTTCGTCGGCTGCGAGTACCGTCCGGAGGCCGGCACGCTCGAAGGGCTCGGCTGGTTCGCGCCCTGGCGGAAGCCGCTCTGATGCGCCCGCCCTCGATCTCCTATCCGGTGCTGGTCGCCGATATCGGCGGTACGAACTGCCGCTTGTCGCTGGTGAGCGATGCGGATTGCGTGCACCGGCCGTTGGCACGGATCGGCACGGGCAGCCACCCGACGGCGGAAGCAGCCTTTGCCGCCGTCCTCGCCGATCTCCCGGAGAAGCCGCGCTCCGCCGTGCTGGCGGTGGCCGGCCCGCTCGATGGCCGGCAGGCGCAACTGACGAACGCGGTCTGGCATCTCGACGGGCCGCGGATCGCGGAAGCGCTCGGCTTGACTCAAGGGCTGATGGTCAATGATTTCGAGGCGCTCTCGGCCTCGCTCGCGGTGCTCAAGCCCGGCGATCTCACGACATTGGTCGAGGGTGATCCCGAGCCCGAAGGCGTTAAGTTGGTGCTGGGGCCGGGGACCGGATTTGGCGCGGCCGCCCTGCTGATGCGGGGCGAGCGCGGCGTGCTGATCCCCACCGAATCCGGCCATATCGGCATCGGACCGGAAGACCAGACCGAGCAGAAGATCTGGCCGGCGCTGAGCGAAGGCATTCCACGCCTGACGGTCGAGCATCTCCTGAGCGGCGACGGGCTCGTGCGCCTGCACAAGGCGGTGGCCCGGACCTCCGGCATGCTGGAGGCGGAGGTCAGCGCGGCGGATGTCTCCCGCCTCGCGCATGACGGCGATCCGGCGGCCTTGATGGCGGTGGTCTGCTTCTGGCGCCTGCTGGCGCGTGTCGCCGGCGATCTTGCCCTCGTCTTCAAGGCGACCGGCGGCGTCTACATCGCTGGCGGCATCGCGCCGCATCTGCTGCCGCTCGCCGACAAGACGGCGATTCGCACGGCCTTCGCCGGCAAGCCGCCGATGGAGGAGCTTGCGGAGCGTTTCGCGCTGCATGTGATCACCGCGACGGACGCGGCCGAGCAGGGGCTGGCGGCGATCGCCGCCAATCTGCATCGCTTCGGGCTCGACGATCCCAAGCGGCTGTGGTTTGGCTGAGCGGCCTTCTCACCACGTCGCATAGGTTCGCGTGCAGCCCATCCATTCGATCCAGGTCCTGCGCGCGCTCGCGGCCTTCATGGTCGCGATTCACCATGTCCAGCCGGATGCGGCCGTGGTCGCGGCGCGCGCGGGCCTGAGCTTCACGCGCAGCGACCTCTTGCCCTGGATGGCGGGCGTCGACATCTTCTTTGTCGTCTCCGGCTTCATCATGGTCCATGCTTCGCAGGACCTGTTCGGCCGGGATGGCGCCTCCAGCCTGTTCCTGAAACGGCGGCTGGCCCGGATCGTGCCGCTCTACTGGGCGATGACGACGCTGTTCCTGCTGGTCGGTCTCGCCGTTCCGGCCGTGCTCAACTCGGGCGTGCCGAACCTCCAGCAAATCCTCGGCTCCTACCTGTTCTGGCCGGTGGTCTCGACGCAAGGCTTCGTCCAGCCGGTCTATTCGCTGGGCTGGACGCTCAATTACGAGATGCTGTTCTACGTCCTGTTCGCGGCCGGGCTGATGCTGCCGCGACGCTGGACACTGCCGGCGATCACGCTCGTGCTGGCGCTGCTGGTCTCGGCCGAGAGCCTGAAGGGGCCGCTCTCGCTGCCCTTCGGCTTCTGGGGCCAGCCGATCGTGCTCGAATTCGCGGCGGGTATGGGGATCGCGGTTCTCAGGCAGAAGGGCCTTCGGCTGCATGGGGCATTGCGGATAGCCATTGCGATGGCCGGTGCCGCACTATTGGTCGCGGCTGCCCATATTCCCGGCACGGATGGGCCGTGGAGCAGCGTGTTGTGGCGCGGTGGGGCCGCCGTCCTGCTGATGCTCGCCGCCGGCTGCGGCCGTGAGGGCATAGTGCCCTTGCCGCCGGTGAAGGCGCTGGCAGCGGTCGGCGACGCCTCCTATGCGCTCTATCTCGTCCACCCCTTCGTGATCCGGGGGGTGCGCGAGGTCGTGCTGCGGCTCGGACTGCATTCGCCGGCGCTCTATATCGCGCTGGCGCTCGTCGGTTCCGTCATTGCCGCGCTGCTGCTCTACCGCTTCTTCGAGAAGCCGGCGACGCGTCTGGCCCGGCGCTGGCTCGGTGGCTGAGGCGGCTCAGCTCAGCTTCATGCCCTTCAGGGACTGGCCGACCACGCCGCCATCCTTGCGTCGCTGGGCCCGTTTCGACTTGATCGTTTCGACATGTTCGGGCTGCGGGAAATACCCGCGCTCCATGACCTCCAGCGAATATTCCTCATAGGTGAGGCCGAGCGCCGAGGCCTTCTCCTCGCGCCGAAGCGCGATCTCGCGCGGCTTCTTCCAGGCCTTGCGATGGGCGAAGCGCCAATCGAAATAGCGGCCGATACTGCCTGAGCCGGTGGCGGCGCGGCGCTTGCGCTCCTTCAAGGGCGGGCCGCCATTATGGCCGATCCCGATCGGGCGTTCGCTGGGCATCGCTCTTGGACTCATCAGGCCCCGCTCCCGATCACGATAAGGGGTGGGTAGGAGCTGGCAAGGGCCGTGCCATGGCATGCGGGCGTGACAGCGGAGCAGTGGCGGTCTATCCCGCAGGCGAACACAGGACGGATCATGGCCCCCTTGCTGCATCTGCGCGACGTCGCGCTCACTTTCGGCGGACAGCCTCTGCTCGAAGCCGCCGAGATCGCGGTCTCGGCCGGGGAGCGCGTCTGCCTTGTCGGCCGCAATGGCTCGGGCAAGTCGACGCTGCTCAAGATCGCGGCGGGGCTCGTCGAGCCCGACCATGCCGAGCGCTTCGTCCAGCCGGGCTCGACCATCCGCTACCTGCCGCAGGAGCCTGACTTCACCGGGTTCGATACGGCGCTCGCCTATGTCGAGGCTGGCCTTGGACCGGGCGACGACGCCTATCGCGCGCAATACCTGCTTGCCGAACTCGGCCTGACCGGGCAGGAGAACCCGGCCTCGATGTCGGGCGGCGAGGGGCGTCGCGCGGCGCTGGCGCGGGTGCTCGCGCCGGAGCCGGATATCCTGCTGCTCGACGAGCCGACCAACCATCTCGACCTGCCCGTCATCGAATGGCTGGAGCAGGAGCTGAAATCGCTGCGCTCGGCCATGGTACTGATCAGCCACGACCGGCGCTTCCTGACCTCGCTCTCGCGCGCGACGATCTGGCTCGATCGCGGCGTGACCAAGCGAGCCGAGAGGGGGTTCGGTGAGTTCGAGGCCTGGCGCGACGAGGTTTTGGCGCAGGAGGAGCTTGATCGCCACAAGCTCGACCGCAAGATCGCCCGCGAGGAGGACTGGCTGCGCTATGGCGTCAGCGCCCGGCGCACGCGCAACCAGCGCCGGCTCGGCGAGCTGCATGCCTTGCGCGACCAGCGCCGCACCGCACGAGCCGCGCAAGGCAATGTCCGGCTGGAGGCGAGCGAGGCGCAGGCCTCCGGCAAGCTCGTCATCGAGGCGATCGACGTTGCCAAGGCCTATGGCGACAATACCATCGTCAAGAACCTGTCGCTGCGCGTCGCGCGCGGCGACCGGATCGGCATCGTCGGACCGAACGGCGCCGGCAAGACCACGCTGATCAACCTGCTGACCGGGGCGCTCGCGCCGGATTCCGGCAAGGTGAAGCTCGGCACCGCGCTGGAGATGGTGACGCTCGACCAGCGCCGCGAGAGCCTCGATCCGGAGACGCCGCTCGGCGATGTCCTGACCGGCGGCGGCTCGGACCAGGTCATGGTCGGCGGCCAGCCGCGCCATGTCATCTCCTATATGAAGGACTTCCTGTTCCAGCCGATCCAACGCGGCACGCCGGTCGGTGCGCTCTCGGGCGGCGAGCGCGGACGTTTGATGCTGGCGCGCGCGCTGGCCAAACCCTCGAACCTGCTGGTGCTGGACGAGCCGACCAACGATCTCGACCTCGAGACGCTCGACCTGCTGCAGGAACTGCTTGCCGACTATCAGGGCACCGTCCTGCTGGTCAGCCACGACCGCGACTTCATCGACCGTGTCGTCTCATCCGTGCTGATCTCCGATGGCGACGGCGTCTGGACCGAATTCGCCGGCGGCTATTCCGATATGCTGGCGCAGCGCGGGCGCGGCGTCGGGGCCAAGGCGCGGCCGGTCGAGAAGGCAGCGCCTGCCGCGCCCAAGACCGCTGCGTCGGCGCAGGCCGCATCCACCTCCAAGCGCAAGCTCTCCTTCAACGAGAAGCATGCGCTGGAGACACTGCCGAAGAAGATCGACGCCTTGCAGGCGGAAGCCGCGAAGCTCAACACGGCGGTTGCCGGCGATCTCTACACCCGCGATCCGAAGCTCTTCGCCAAGGCGACGGCGCGGTTGGAAGAGGTCGCTCGCGAGATCGGCGAAGCCGAGGAGCGCTGGCTGGAGCTGGAAATGCTGCGCGAGGAGATCGGGGCCTAAAGCCCCGCTATTCGATTTCCGTATCGGCCTGCGCGCGAAAGCGCATTTACCGGGGCGCTCAATCGTTTCAAACATCGCGCAATCGCAGAGCACGAGGAGCGACCATGAGACTGAAGGGCAAGACCGCGCTGGTGACCGGCGCGGCGCAAGGGTTCGGCTTCGGCATCGCCGAGACCTTCGTGCGCGAGGGCGCGCGCGTCGCGGTGCTGGACATCAACGGCGACAAGGCCAAGGAAGCCGCCAAGGCGATCGGCCGCAAGGCCTTCGCCGTGACCTGCGATGTCGGCAAGGCCAAGAGCGTCGACAAGGCGGTCGAGAAGATCCTCGCCAAGGTCGGGCGGCTCGACATCGTCGTGAACAATGCCGGCACCACCCATCGCAACAAGCCGATGACCGAGGTGACCGAGGAGGAGTTCGACCGGATCTTCGCGGTGAACGTGAAGTCGATCTACCTGATGGCGCGCGCGACCGTGCCGCATTTCCGGCAGCATGGCGGCGGCGTGATCCTGAATATCGGCTCGACGGCTGGTGTGCGCCCGCGTCCGGGCCTGACCTGGTACAACGGTTCGAAGGGCGCCGCGAACCTGATCTCGCAGTCGATGGCGGTCGAGCTCGCGCCGGACAAGATCCGCGTCAACGCCATCGCGCCGGTTGCCGGCGAGACGCCGCTGCTCGCCACCTTCATGGGCGAGGACACGCCTGAGCGCCGCGCACAGTTCACGGCCTCGATCCCGTGGGGCCGGTTCTCGACGCCGCAGGACATCGCCAATGCCGCGCTGTTCCTGTGCTCGGACGAGGCCGACATGGTGACGGGCTCGGTGCTCGCCGTCGATGGCGGCCGCTGCGTCTGATCGCAGACGGGTTACTTGACGCCGCGCCGGCCGAACTCGGTTCGCTGGGGCGGCGGTGGGGGCCGCCGGACCGATCCGAGAAAGCCCTGCGGCTGGACCGGTATGGGCGCGGCCGGAATCGGCTTGGTGCCGGCGATCGCCTGCTCCATGGCGAGCGAGAGATGAGAGGGGGCGGCGGTCGTGTCGCCCTCGCTGCCGCGGCCGAAGCCTGAGAAAAATGGGCTGTTCGCGGTTGCGGCGCCCGGAGCGGAGGCGGCGAACAGCAGGTAGAGCCACATGCCGATCAGGATGAAGGCGAGAATTCCGGCATATTGCGTATTGTTGAACGGGCTGTCATTCGTCCGCACGATCAGGGCCTGGGTCTGCAGGACGAGCGCCGTGCAGATGCCGATTGCATAGAGGCCGGGCAGGATATCGCCGCCGCCGGCATCGCGATTGCGACGGATGGCGAAGCCGATGCGCTTGAAGCCGAAGAAGGCGCTGATCAGGAAGGTGATCGCGGCAAGCCGGTGCCGCCCTTCTCCGGGAGGGCCGAAGAACGCCTCGTATTGCACGGCGACGCAAATGATGAGCAGGACGGCTTCCGCGATGCCGACCAGGCAGGATCTGACGAAGAACTGGCTTCTGCCGAGCGTCCCAGCGAACATGGCGCATTCCTTCCGCAAGGGAATTCTAGGCGCCGGCCGTGAAAGACCCGTAAACGGCGCTCTCGAAACCTCGCGGTATCGCGTCAGACTGCCTTTGCGTGCAGCGCGATCTCCTGGCGGCGGATGACGGTGCCGTCCGGCTCGAAGCCGCGCTGCTCCAGCGTGATCCGTGGCGCGCCGGCATCGCCCTCGATGCGGAAGAGGTGCCAGGTCCCGAGTTCGCCATGCCCGCGCGGGCCGATCGAGGCCGAGGGTACGCCGACGATCGGCACATCGCGAAGCAGGCCTGGCCGCCAGGCCAGCGAGAAGCTGTGATTATGGCCATGCAGGACGAGATCGGCGCCCTTGCGCTTGAGCATCGCCTCGAAGGCGGCGGCGTCGACCAACTCGCGGCCGCGCTTGGCGCCGCCGGTATAGGGCGGGTGATGGATCAGCACGACGCGGATCAGGCCCTCGTCGCGGGCGCGGTCCAGCAGCGCCTCGGTGCGGGCGATCTGCTCGCTGCCGACGCGGCCTGTGGCCATCAGCGGCAAGGTGGGCACGCCGCTATTGACGCCGATCAGCGCGACGGGGCCGCGGCGCCGATACCAGGGGTAGCCCGGCTTGCCCTCGTCATCGGCGATCCAGGGCGCGAGCAGGCCGGCCAGTGGCTTCAGCGAGGAGCGGGCATAGGCATCGTGATTGCCCGGCACGAAGCTGACCGTCTCGCGCGGGCCGAGCTCGTCGAGGAAGGCGATGGCGGTCTTGAATTCGTCGGGCAGGCCGATATGGGCGACATCGCCGGTGCAGGCGACGTGGTCCGGCTCATGGGCGTGGATATCGGCGACGATGCGCGCCAGGATATCCATGTCATGGGCGTGCCTGCGCTTGCGACGCCAGTTGACGTAGCCGGTCGCGCGCTTGCCGAAGAGCTGATGCAGCGAAAACCCGGCGAGCGGGCCGAGATGCGGGTCGGACAGATGCGCGAGCTTGAACACGCTCTAGCGCTTGCCCTCGCAAGAGGCCGTCAGTCAAGCGCGCCGATGGCGCGCCTGGACTGCGGAAAGGTCGGAAGACCTCAGTTGGCGGCGCCGGTCAGTTCCGACACGATGCGGGAATCGGTCATGGTGACGGCGGGCTTCCAGACATAGGCCGGCTTGGCCTTGAAGCGAGCGATGATGAAAGAGAGCAGCATGGTCCTGGTGTCCTGTGGTTGGGCAGCGATATCTGCCTCATTTGGGGCGCGTTTGTGGCAGAACAACCGATCTACTTGACGGTCCGTCATGCGATTTTTGCATAGACAATTAACTCGCCCTTGAGACTCGATCGGATGCAATCAGCGACGCCCCAACCAGCCGAGATCGATCTGGAGAAGCCGCGCTCGCTCGGGCAGCGCCTGCTCAGCCGGCTGCTGCATGTCTATTTCCGCTTCGCGCGAGGCATGACGCTCGGGGTCCGGGCCGCCGTGCTCAATGATCGCGGCGAGGTCTGTCTGGTACGCCATACCTATATCCCCGGCTGGTATCTGCCGGGCGGCGGCGTCGAGGTCGGCGAGACGATGCTTGACGCGCTGGAGCGGGAGCTGTCGGAGGAGGCCGGTGTTATTCTGGGCGGAAGCCCAAGCCTTCACGGACTCTTCCTGAACCGGCGCATCTCGCGGCGTGACCATGTTGCGCTGTTCGTCGTCCGCTCCTTTTCGATCGAGCAGGCCAAGCAGCCCGATCGCGAGATCGCCGAGGCCGGCTTCTTCGCGCTGGACCGCCTGCCGGAGGGGACGACACCGGCGACGCGGCGGCGGCTGGCGGAGATCATCTCCGGACAGCCGCCTGCCGCGGAGTGGTGAGGGCGGGAGCCCGGCCGTTCAGTTCGCGCCTTTCGCCAGCGTGCCGAAATCGGCGTCGAGCTTGGCCAAGCCGGCGGTGATCCTGGCGCGGCGATCCTTGATCCAGACATCCTGCCGGTCGAGGCGCTGTTTCGCCTCGACTAGCATCCGGTCCATCTCCGCCGGCTGCGGACCGCCCGATGTCGCGCGGTTCTTGATGATCGCCAGGGGATCGAGCGTCGAGCGGAACTCGGCCTCGCTCATCGGCAGATCGGCAGCGGCGAGCCCCATCTCCGGCGCGGCCTTGCGGTAGATCGCCTGCGCCTGCGCATAGGGAAATTCGGTCGGCTTGATGTTGTTGAGCTTGGCGTAGTCGACGACCTCCGACGCGAAATGATGGCCGGCCCTGAAGGGCAGCTTGTATTTCCGCATCAGCACGTCAGCGAGTTCCTGCGACGCGGTCCAGTCGCTGTTCAGCTCTTCCAGCGCACGTTCCGGGTCGATTGCGAGCGCCTTCAGGATGCGGTCGAGGCCCTGCAGGGCCTTGGTCGCGCTGTCGGTCATGGCGCTGTTGGCTTTCGCGTCCTTGGCGTCGGGCATGCCGGGCGGGATGTTATGCGCCCGGAAGACTGGTCCCATCGCCAGCGAGAGCGCGGTCGAGGCGTCCTCGCGGGTGCCGTTCAGCAGGCCGGGATTGCGCTTCTGCGGCATGGCGCTGGAGACATAGGTGTTGCCGCCACCCTCGCGCAGGATGATCCAGGGGCGCGACTGCGCATATTGCGTCATCACGTCCTCGATGAAGCCGCCGACATGCAGCGCGATGCCGGTGACGATGCCGCCGACCTCCACGGGCAGATCGGCTGCGGCGATCTGCGAGGCGTCATAGGCATTTTCGACCAGGCCGGCGAAGCCGAGATAGTCGGCCATGCGCTGGCGATCGAGCGGCCAGCTCGTGCCGTTGAGCACGGTCGTGCCCATGGGCGAGCGATCGACGCGGGCATAGGTCTCGCGGATGCGCTGTGCGTCGCGGTCGAGCCCGGCGACGAGGCCGAGCAGGTAATGGCCGTAGCTGTTGGGCTGGGCGGCGACGCCGTTGGTGTAGTTGGGCACGATCGTGTCGCGATGGGTCCCGGCGAGCTCGACCATGGTCCGCGTCGCCCGGTTGAGCTGTTCGGCCAAGGTCAGGAGCCGGTCGCGCATGATCGCGGCGCGATAGGTCGCGTGCATGTCCTGGCTGGAACGGCCGGCGTGGATCAGCGTGACCTCGACGCCGGCTTCCTTGATCATCAGCGGCTCGAAGGTGATGACGGTCGAAGGCCGCCTGGCGCCGGGCTGGTTGCCGGCCTCGATCACCTTGGCGATGCCCTGCGCCAGCTTCGGCGCCAACGCCCGGTCGAGCAGGCCCTGCTCGGCATTGATGACCGTGCTCGCCTTGTTGATCTCGCCGAGCCAGAAGAACTCATCCCGGACGGGCTCTTTCGGCGGCGCCGGCTGCTGGGCATGAGCGGGCAGGGCAATCGCCGCCAGAAGCAGGGCGGCGGCGAGCGGCTTATATCCGGGCATCGGTCGTCTCCGTTCCGACAGGCGAGATCGCCTGCCGCTTCCGTGGCCTGTTCCCCCGCTTGGAAACCGGAGTTGAGACCAAAGCCGCGAGACCGACAAGCCCCCGCAGATGATCGACACAAGACGGATGGACGCCGCTCGGGTGCTCTGCTAGACGCGCTTTCCATGATGATCCGGCTGAGCCTGCGAGACCTGCGACGACCGGCGCGCTGAATGCGCCCTTCCGCTCATGCGCCCGCACGCGCCTGCCATCGCTCAGCCGATCCGCCTCCCGCCTAAGCGTCGATCATCATGACATCCCTGCCTCTGACCATCCGCCACGAACTCCCGGTGGACGCTGCTGCCATCGAGCGCCTGCATGAGCGCGCCTTCGGCCCCGGCCGCTTCGCCCGCACCGCCTTCCGGCTGCGCGAGGGCGTGCCGCCTGATCACGCCCTGTCCTTCGCCGCGCATGTCGGAACCTTCCTCGTCGGCTCCGTGAAGGTGACGGCGGTGCTGGCCGGTGGTCATAAGGCCCTGATGCTCGGCCCGCTCACCGTCGATCCCGCCTTCGAGGGCCGGGGCATCGGCGCTGCGCTGATGAACCGCTCGATCGAGGCGGCGCGCGAGACCGGGCATGACCTGATCATGCTGATCGGGGACGCGCCCTATTACGCCCGCTTCGGCTTCAAGGTCCTGCCGCCCGGCCAACTCGTGCTGCCTGGCCCGGCCGATCCGGCGCGTTTCCTGGCGCTGGAGCTGGTCGAGGGCGTGCTGAAGCAGCGCAGCGGGTCGGTGACCTCGATGCGCTTCAGCCCTGACGCCTGAGGCGCCTGCCGCTCTCGCCGAGCCAGCCGGCGACGAGGGCGCCGAACAGAACGGCCAGGCCGAGCAATCCGATGAAGAGCGGCGATATGCGCACGCCGCGCACGATGCCGGAATCGCTGATCCGCAGGCCGATCCAGTCATTGCCGGCGAACTGGCTGCCTGAACGCACGGGCACGATGCGCGGCACGTTGACGGCCGAGCCGCTCTCGCGGCCGATGCGGCGCGAGGAACCGCCGGTAGCTTGCGCTAACGTCTGGAGGGCGCCGGGATCGCTGACCACCTCCATCAGTTCGCGCGGGTTCTCCGGCCCGACGCTGGCGAAGGCGGTGAGGTTATCGGAGGTCAGGCGGTAGAGGCCGAGATCGCCGGTCGGGATGCGGGCGGTGAACAGGCCGGGCCGTCCGGGCTCCAGCGTGATCGTGCGCGATTGGCCGTCGGGGCCGGTGATGGTGATGGGGCCTGGATTGTCGCGCAGTGTCTGGCGCTCGACCTCGACGGTCGCGCCGCGGACGGTCGCGCGCAGCGCCTCCTCCTCCAGTTCCGGTTCCTTCATCAGCCAGTGGCTGAGGCGGCGCAGCAGGTCGAGATAGGGGCCGCCGTCGCGGAAGCCGCGCGCCCAGAGCCAGGCATGATCGGAGAGGAAGAGCGCGACGCGGCCCTTCTGCTCGCGCGCCAGCATCAGCAGTGGACGCTCGCCGGGGCCGGTCATGACGGGTGCGCCGCCGGCCCGCGCCTGGGCGCCGACCATGCGCAGCCATTCGCCCCAGCGCGGCGGCGAGACTTCCGAGCCCGGCAGGTCGCGGGTGACGGGGTGACGCTTGCCGGGCTCGCTGACCGTGGCGCGATAGGCTTCGTCGATGACGCTGCCATCCGGCAGGGCCGGCAGGATCTGGCCGAGCGGCGTGCGGGCCAAGGTCTGCGAGCCCGCATATTCCGGACCTGCCGCGACGAGCAGCGCGCCGCCGTCGCGGACATAGCGCACGATATTCTCGAAATAGAGCAGCGGCAGGATCGACTGGTTGGCGTAGCGGTCGAAGATGATCAGGTCGAATTCCTTGATCTTGACCTGGAACAGCTCGCGCGTCGGGAAGGCGATCAGCGAAAGCTCGTTGATCGGCGTGCCGTCCTGCTTCTCCGGCGGGCGCAGGATGGTGAAATGCACGAGGTCGACATTGGCGTCGGCCTTGAGCAGGTTGCGCCAGGTGCGCTCGCCCGGATGCGGCTCGCCCGAGACCAGCAGGACGCGAAGCTTGTCGCGCACGCCCTCGATGGTGATGACGGCGCGGTTGTTCGCCAGCGTCAGTTCGTTGTCGATGGCTTGCGCCTCGATCTCGACCACGTTCGGCCCGCCCCGGTCGATGCGGACGGGGACCTGCACGGTCTGGCCGGTCGCGACCTCGCGGCGGGCGACGATCTCGCCGTCGCGGCGGATGGTCAGGCCGGCGCGGCCGGGGCCGCCCTTGTCGACGACACGCAAGCGGATGATCTGGTCCTTGCCGACGATGCCGAAGCGCGGCGAATCGATCAGCACGATGCGCCGGTCGATCTCGGCATTGCGGCCGGTGGTCAGGACATGCAGTGGCGCGCGCAGGCCGAGCGCCTCGGCCGTGGCCGGTGCGTCATGGGCGAGGCCGTCGGTGATCGCGATGGCTCCGGCGACGCGCTCCGAGGGTATGTCGGCGAGGCTCGACGACAGGGCCTCGAACAGGCGGGTGCCGTCATTCGTGCCCTGGGCATCACGCAGCTCGACGATGCGCGGCTCGACATTCGGGATGCCGCGCAATTGCCGCTCGATCTCGGCGACGGCCGCATCGGTCTGGGCCGCGCGGTCGGCAAGGCGGTTCGAGGCCGAGCGGTCGACCACGACGGAGACGACGTCCTTCACCGGCTCGCGATCCTCAAAGACCAGCGAGGGATCGGCCAGCGCGGTCGTCAGCACGACGAGCGCGAGCGCGCGCAGGATGGCGCTCCGACCGGCCAGTACGATTGCGGCGCCAGCGGCCAAAGCCGCAAGCACGGCCAGGCCGATCAGCAGCGGCAAAGGCACCATCGGGGCGAGGGAGACGCTCCACATGGCTATTGTCCCAGACGCTCGAGCAGGGCCGGGACATGGACCTGATCGGCCTTGTAGTTGCCGGTGAGCGCGTACATCACGAGGTTGACGCCGGCGCGCAGCGCCATCTCGCGCTGGCGCGGATCGCCGCCGGAGAGCGGCACCAGCCCTTCGCCGCGACGATCGATCGCCCAGGCGGAGGCGAGGTCGTTGGCGGTGATGATGATCGGCGAGACGTTGTCGCCGGCGCGGGCCGGACGGCGCCCGTCGCTGTCTGCGGGCGGCAGTGTCTCGACCCAGGTCGTGCCGGTGTCGTAGCGGCCGACGAGCTCGTCGAGGATGTAGAAGGTCTTGGTCAGGACGTGGTCGCGCGGCAGGGGCTCCAGCTCGGGAATGTCGAGCGTCTGCAGCATGCGCTTGAGCTGGTCGCCCTCGGGCGTGGTGCCGCCGCCGGGCCGGGCGCTCATCGCGTCGCGGGTGTCGAAGATCACGAGGCCGCCGCCCTTCATATAGGCTTCGAGCTTGCGCAGGGTCTCGGCCGAGGGCAGCGGCCGGCCGGCAACGATCGGCCAGTACAGCACCGGGAAGAAGGCGAGTTCGTCGCGCTCGACGCTGACGCCGACCGGCTCGCCCGGCTCCAGCGCCGTGCGGGCGCCGAGGACCGTGTTGAGGCCGAGGAGCCCGGCCTTCGACATGTTGTCGACGGATGTCTCGCCGGTGACGACATAAGCCAGCCGCGTCTGCGCGCCATTGGCGAGCAGGGCGCGCGGGATCGGCGGGCGTGTATCGGCCTGTGCGTTCGGGGCGGGTTGCTGGGCGCGGGCAGTATCGGGCGCGAGGCCAAGCGAGGCGCCGAGCGCGAGCAGGATCGCGGCCGGTGCTGCGACCTTGCGCAGGCGGGCGAAGCTGAGGCGCCCCCCGAGCCAGAGCGTCGCCAGGGTGTCGGCGACGAGCAGGAGCAGGGCCAGGACGAGGAGCAGCGGGCGGATATCGCGTGCGACCGGCTCGTCGATCGGCAGCACGGCGACGCCGAGGCTGGCGAGGTCGAGCGCCGCGAGCGTGTCGGTCGGCGTCAGCGCATTGACCGCGAGCGAGCCGTCGGTTGGGCCATAGAGGCCGGGCGGATGGGCGAGCGTCGCGCGGCCGGCATAGTTGCGCGCCACCGGCTGGGCGGTCGCAGGTGCCGAGCGGAACTGGCCGATGCCGTCAAGCACGCGGGCCGGCGACAGGGTCTCGACGCGCGCGTCGTCCGCTTGCGCCTCGGCCGCGGCGGGGCCGTTGCCGGCGAGATTGACGATCTTGCGGAGCATGTCGACGAAGAGGCCCGAGAGCGGAAGGTTCGACCAGGTGGTGTCGGCGGTGACATGGACCATGGCGATCAGGCCGTCGCCGCGCCGCTCGCCGGTGACGACGGGTGTGCCATCCTCCAGCGCCGCCCAGGTCTTGCGCGAGAGATTGGGCTCGGGCTCGGCCAGGATCTGGCGGCTGACGCGGATGTCGTCGCTGATGGTCAGGCCGAAGAAGGGGCTCTCGCGGGTGAAGGGCGCGAGCTTGCGCGGCGTCTCCCAGGACAGGCCGCCGCCGAGCGTGCGGCCGCCACGGCGCAGGCGCACGGGCGTCAGGTCGTCGGAAGCGGCGGCGAGGCGGGCGCCGGCAAAGCGCAGCAGCACGCCGCCGCGCTCGACGAAGCTCGTGACCTTCTCGGCGGTCTCGCGATCGAGCGCGCCGATATCGGCGAGGACGAGCACCGAGAGGTTCTGCGCCAGCAATTCGCCGATCGGATCGGTCGAGCCCTGGCGCGGCTCGCGGATCTCGGCGAAGGGCTGGAGGGCGCGGGAGAGGTAATAGGTCGGCGAGAGCAGCGGCTGCGCGGTGTCGGCGGTCGCGCCGGAGACGAGGCCGATGCGGCGGCGCTTGGCCCGGTCGTCGAGCAAGGCCACGGCGCCGGCGCTGCGCTCGCCGATGATCTCCAGCCGCGACACGGCGTTGCGGACCTCGATCGGCAAGGTTAGGCGCGCGGTCGTTTCGAGGTTGCTGCCCTCGAAGATGAAGGGCGCGTTGCCGAGCGGCAGGCCCTTGAGATCGAGCGCGCGGACCTGTCCGGTCGCGGCGGCGCTGGTGGTCGGGCGCAGCACCTTGACGGTGAGGGCGCCCGCGAGGTTTTCGGGGGCGGACAGAGCGAGCTGTGCGGCCGGGGCGGCATGAACAGCGAGGCGGCGGGCCTCGGCATCCTGCTTCAGGCGGGCGAGGAAGCTGCCGTCGTCGGAGACGCCGAGCCCGTCGGCGACCCAGACGATCTCGGCGCCGGGAGAGCCCTGCAGGAAGGCCTCGATGCGCGTGAGATGGGCGGCGCGGTCCGGGGCATGCGGCTGAAGGGGAAGCGCGCGCAGGCGATCGAGCGCGATGCGCGGCTCGGCCAATGCAATCGCGGCCGGCGCTTCGGCGAGGCCGAGCACGGCAACCGGGCGACCCTCACGGGTCGCGGCGGCGATGCGCGATTCGGCGACCGCGACGCGCTCGGGCCAATCGGTGGCGGCGCCGAAGCCATTGTCGATCAGCAGCAGGACCGGGCCGCGCGAAGGGGCGGCATCGCGCACGGGATTCCAGACCGGGCCGGCGACGGCGAGGATGGCGAGCGCGGCGACGGCCATGCGCAAGGCGAGCAGCCACCAGGGTGTATGGGCCGGCGTCTCGCGCTTGGCGATCAGATCCGCCATGATCTTGAGCGGCGGGAAATCGATCCGGCGCGGGCGCGGCGGCGTGACGCGCAGGATCAGCCAGAGCGCCGGCAGCAAAGCGAGCGCGGCGAGAGCGAGCGGGGCGGTGAAGCTGAAGGGCAAGGCGCTGAGCATCGGCGTTTCCCCTCAGAAGCCCGAGGCGCTGCGCGAGGCGGCAATGAGGCTCGCGATGCGCAGTACCGCTTCGCTGGCCGGCTTGTCCGTGCGATGCAAGGTCAGGGTCCAGCCGGCCTTGCGGCAGGCCTCCGCGATGGCCTCGCGATGGGCGGCGAGGCGCTGGCGATATTCATCGCCCCAGGCGCCGGCATCGCCGACGCGCAAGGTCAGCCCGTCTTCCAGGTCGAACAGCTCGGCCTGGCCGCTGAAGGGGAAAGTCTCCTCGATCGGATCGGCGATCAGCAGGACATGGCCGCGTGCGCCTGACGAAGCCAGCGTGGCGATTCGCTGGGCGAGCGCGGAGGCGGGCGAGAGCCCGTCGGTGATGATGATCGCGTCCGACAGCCGGGGCAGCGGCGCTTCCGGGGGCAGGTCGGAGGAGGCGTTGCGCTCATCCGCGAGGATCGCCTGCGCAAGCATCTCGACAATGCGGCGCGATGCGAGCGCCCGCGTCAGCCCGAGATGGCCGACGCGCTCGCCACCTTCGACCATCGTCTCGGCCAGCGCGAAGCCTGCGACCAGCGCGCGGTCGAGCTTCGAGGCCATGGCGAGCGAGGAGGCGAAGCCCATCGAGGGCGAGCGGTCGATCCAGAGCCAGATCGAGTGCGAGGCTTCCCATTCGCGCTCGCGGACGAAGAGATGGCCGTCGCGGGCGGAGCGACGCCAGTCGATGCGCGAGGCCGATTCGCCGGCGACCAGCGGGCGGTATTGCCAGAAGGTCTCGCCCGGGCCGGAGCGGCGTCGGCCATGGATGCCGTGGATGCTGGCCGAGACGCGGCGCGCCTCCAGGATCAGGCGCGGCAGGCGCGCGGCGAGGTCGAGCGCATCCGTGAGGACCGGCCGCGACGGCCGCCTTTCGCTCGGACCCAGGACGCGCGTGCGCAACATCGGCCTATCCCAGCCGTTCCACGAGCTTGCCGATCAGGCCCTCGACCGTCTCGCCATCGGCACGGGCGGCGAAGGTCAGGGCGACGCGGTGCTTCAGAACGGGAATGGCGAGCGCCGCGACATCATCCACCGAAGGGGCGAGCCGGCCCTCGACGAGCGCGCGAGCGCGCACCGCCAGCGTCAGCGACTGGCTGGCACGCGGGCCGGGGCCCCAGGAAAGCTTGTCGGTGACCGAGGCTTCGCCCTCGCCGGGGCGGGCGGAGCGGACGAGGTCGAGGATGGCCTCGACCACGGCGTCACCCACTGGTAGGCGGCGGACGAGGCGCTGGATCGACATCAGCGTCTCGGAGGTCATTGCCGGGGAGGGCTTGTATTCGGCGGCGCCGGTGGTCTCCAGCAGGATGCGGCGCTCGGCCTCGCGGTCGGGGTAGCCGACGTCGATCTCGAGCAGGAAGCGGTCGAGCTGGGCCTCTGGCAGGGGATAGGTGCCTTCCTGCTCGATCGGGTTCTGCGTCGCCAGGACATGGAAGGGCGCCGGCAGGTCGTAGCGCTCGCCGGCCACCGTGACATGGTGTTCCTGCATCGCCTGGAGCAGGGCCGACTGGGTGCGGGGCGAGGCGCGGTTGATCTCGTCCGCCATCAGCAATTGGGCGAAGACCGGGCCCTTGATGAAGCGGAAATGGCGCTTGCCGTCGCTCGATTCGTCGAGAACCTCGGAACCGAGGATGTCGGAGGGCATCAGGTCCGGCGTGAACTGGACGCGCCGCGCCGCGAGGCCGAGCACGGTGCCCATCGCCTCGACGAGCTTGGTCTTGGCGAGGCCAGGGACGCCGACGAGAAGGCCATGGCCGCCCGAAAGCAGCGTCACCAGCGAGAGATCGACGACTTTCTGCTGGCCGAAGATGACCTGGCCGATCTCCTTGCGCGCCGCGCCGATGGCGCCGAGAGCGGCTTCGGCCGCCTCGACGATGCCTGTGTCGAGGTCGATCGGCGAAGTGCTCTCGTTTGCCCGGGCTTGCGCCGCCATGTCGGTCTCCTTCACTGTCGCGGGCCGTTGCGCCGTCCTGCGAACCGTCGATGCGTTCGGCCGTTCAGTGTGGACGGGCCATCACGGCGGCTCAAGCGCCGAATGGAATGGTACACATCAACTCGGCTTCACGATTATGTGGAGTTCAAGGCGGAAACGCGATGCAAGCACGATGCCGCAGCAAGTGGGGATTGGCCTTTCGATGATCGCACCGGGCAATGCGATGGAGCGCCTGATGGCCTCGCTCGGGACTGGCCAGACGCGCGGCCTGCCGCCGGTGGAGCGCTGGAACCCGCCTTTCTGCGGCGATCTCGACATGCGGATCGCTGCCGACGGCACCTGGTTCTACATGGGCACGCCGATCGGCCGGCCGGCGCTGGTGAAGCTGTTCTCCTCGGTGCTCAAGCGCGAAGGCGACGATTACTTTCTCGTGACCCCGGTCGAGAAGGTCGGGATCACCGTCGACGACGCGCCGTTCCAGGCGGTCGAGATGCAGGTCGATGGTACGGGCGATAGCAGGACGCTCGCCTTCCGGACGCAGGTCGACGATCTCGTCTGCATGGGTCCGGACCACGCCTTGCGTTTCGCGCGGGCTGCGCAGGACGGGCTGACGCCTTATGTCCATGTCCGGCGCGGCCTCTGGGCCCGGCTGACGCGGGCGCTGACCTATGACCTGCTGGCGCTCGGCGAGATCAGGGAGGTCGAAGGCGAGGCGATGTTCGGGGTTGCCGCCGCAGGACAATTCTATCCGGCAGTGCCGGCGAGCGAGATCGAGGGCCTCTAGCGTTGATGAGATCGGAAACCGCCCTCAACCTGAGCAGCGAGGGTTTTGCGGCGCTGGCGCGTGAGCGGCTGCGAGCCGAGCCGCCCCTACTGGGCGACGTGATCAGCCGGCCGCGCGGCGATCACGAGCATCAGGCGGCATCCGTGCCGATCCCCGACGAGAAGCGCGCCGTGCCGGCGGCCGTCCTGATCGGCATCGTGCCGCGCCCGGAGGGGCCGACCGTGCTGCTGACGCAGCGCGCGGCGGCGCTCCGCAACCATTCGGCGCAGGTCGCCTTTCCCGGCGGGCGGGTCGATGCCGTCGATGGCTCGCCGGTCGTCACGGCGCTCCGCGAGACCGAAGAGGAGATCGGCCTGTCGCGGTCGCATATCCGCACGCTCGGCTTCCTCGACGCCTATCTCACCGGTACCGGCTACCGGATCGTGCCGGTGGTGGCGCTGGTCGAGCTGCCCTTCTCGTTGACGATCAATCATAACGAGGTCGACGAGGCTTTCGAGACGCCGCTCTCCTTCCTGCTCGATCCCGCCAACCACAAGCGCGAGGGCATCGAGTGGAAGGGACATTTCCGCACCTACTATGCGATGCCGTTCGAGGGTCGCTATATCTGGGGCGCGACTGCTGGCATGATCCGTAATCTCTATGAGCGGCTGGCGGGCTAGAACTGTGTTGCGCGGATGCCGCGCCTGGGAACGACGAAGCTAATGCTGCGCGCGATCATCGAAGAGGTCCTGCTCTTCGTCCTGCCCTTCTGCATCTTTGCAGGTTATCTCGTCATCAAGCGGCGCAACCCCTTCGATGTCGAGCACTGGAGCCGCCATGTCTTTGCCCTGGCGGTAGCCGGATTCCTGCTGGCTATTGCGGTGCTGGTCTATGGCGGCTTCATCGCCCCCCGCAGCAAGGGCGCCTATGAGCCGCCGCATATGGAAAACGGGGTGCTGGTGCCCGGCCGCTTCAAATGAGCGGGGAACGCGGTGGCGACATCGCGCGCTTCCTGGCCCAGCCGGCACTTTCGCGGCTGCTTTCCGCGCTCGACGGTGACGGCGAGGAAACCCGCGTCGTCGGTGGCGCGGTGCGCAATCTCCTGCTTGGGGAACCGGCGAGCGATATCGATCTTGCGACCACTGCCCTGCCGCAGGAGACGATGCGACGCGGCAAGGCGGCCGGCTTCAAGGCGGTGCCGACCGGGATCGAGCACGGCACGGTGACGCTCGTCGGCGATGGCACGAGCTTCGAGGTGACGACGCTGCGGCGCGACGTCGAGACCGATGGGCGCCGGGCCAAGGTCGTGTTCGGCCGGGATTTCACGGCGGATGCGCTGCGGCGCGACTTCACCATCAATGCGCTCGGGCTCGGCCGGGACGGCAAATTGCACGATTATTGCGGCGGGCTCGACGACCTTGCCCGGCGGCGCGTCCGTTTCATCGGCGATGCCGGTACGCGTATCCGCGAGGACTATCTGCGCATCCTGCGCTTCTTTCGCTTCCACGCTCGCTATGGGATAGGCGCGCCCGATGCAGCGGGCTTGAGCGCCTGCATCGCCGGCCGGGATGGACTCGATGGGCTATCGCGCGAGCGGGTGCGGGCGGAGTTGCTGAAGCTCCTGGTGGCGCCCGGCGTCGTCGCGACGATCAGGGCGATGGCTGGCGCCGGGTTATTGATGCCGGTGATCGGCGGCGTGCCGCATCTCTCGCGCTTCGCCGCGATCGCGGGAGATGATGGCGCGGGCGTCTATCCGGCTTTCCGGCTGGCGGCGCTGGCGGTTTCTGTCGGCGAGGACGCCTTGCGCCTGCGCGAAGGCTTGCGGCTATCGAACGAGGAATTCGACCGGCTCGAACGGATCGCGCGGGCGCTGGAAGGTCTGGGAGGCCGGGCGGGACTGCCCGGCATCGCCGCGTTGCGCCATGTCGCCCATGGTGCCGGGAGCGACGCGGCGGCTGCGGCCCTCGTCCTGCTCAATGCGTCAGCGGGGGGCGAGGACAGGGACGGGGTGCAGCGGCTCATCGCCGAGCTCGGTCGGACGCCGCCCTTCCTGCCGACGGGCAAGGACGTCATCGGACGGGGAGTTCTCCCCGGACCGAGTGTGGGGCAGGCCCTTGAGGCGACCCGGCGAGGCTGGATCAAAGCCGGTTGCCCGGCTTCGGCAGACGCCCAACTCGCGTTGCTCGATGCCGCGATCAAGCAAATGGAGGCCTAGGGCCAGCGCACCGTCGGCGGCATCGAGGACAGGATGGAATCGACATTACCGCCGGTCTTCAGCCCGAAGATCGTGCCGCGGTCGTAGAGCAGGTTGAACTCGACATAGCGGCCGCGCCGGACCTGCTGCTCGTGGCGTTCGGCCTCGCTCCAGGGCTTGCCGATATTGCGGCTCAGGATCGTCGGGTAGCTGTCGAGGAAGGCCTCGCCGACGGCGCGGGTGAAGGCGAGATCGGCCTCGGCATCGCCGGTCCAGACATAGTCGTAGAAGATGCCGCCGATGCCGCGCGGCTCGTTGCGGTGCTTCAGGAAGAAATACTCGTCGCACCAGCTCTTGAAGCGCGGGTAATCCGCCACGGCCGGGTGATCGTCGCAGGGTTGGCGCATCGCGGCGTGGAAATCACGCGCGTCGGGGTCGTCCTGATCGCGGCGAGCGTCGAGCACCGGCGTCAGGTCGGCGCCGCCGCCGAACCAGGGTTTCGTCGTGACGACGAAGCGCGTGTTCATGTGCACGGTCGGTGCGTGCGGGTTCCAGGGATGGGCGATCAGCGAGATGCCGGTGGCATGGAAGCGCGGGTCCTGCGCCGCGCCCGGAATTTGCGCCGCGAAATCGGGATGGAAGCTGCCATGCACGGTGGAGACGTGGACTCCGACCTTCTCGAAGACGCGGCCCTTCATGATCGACATGACGCCGCCGCCGCCAGGCGCGCCGTCATGGTTGGTGCGCTGCCAGGGCGTGCGAACGAAGCGCCCGGCCGCGCCCGCCTCGGGCGGGAAGGGGCCGGCGGCCTCATCCTCGACCGCCTCGAAGGCGGCGCAGATGCGGTCGCGCAGGCTCTCGAACCAGGCGGCTGCGCGCGGCTTGAGCGCTTCGACGACGGCCGGATCGGCGGACGGGGATTCAACGGGTTTCGAGGTGGTCATCGTCTGTTCCATCGCGGCCCGGGAAGCCGCCTGTCTGTCGTAATGCCTCGCCCATTACCATTGCTGCCGCCAATGCGACATTGAGCGAGCGCAAACCGGTGCGCATGGGAATGTGAAGGCTGGTGTCCGCCGCTGCGCGAGCCTCGGCCGTGACGCCGGCCGATTCGCGTCCGAGCAGGACGATGTCGCCGGGTTGGAAGTGAAAATCCGGAAGCGGGATCGCGCCATCGGTCTCGGCAAGGACGAGGCGATGGCCATGCTCGCGCCGCCACTGGTCGAAGGTCGCAAAGGAATCGTGCCGGGCAACGGCGGCGCGTTCGAGATAGTCCATGCCGGAGCGGCGGAAATGCCGGTCCGACACGTCGAAAGCAGCGGGCTCGACAATATCGACGGCGAGGCCGAGGCAGGCGGCCATGCGGATCATCGTCCCGGTGTTCTGCGGGATGTCCGGCTGGAAAAGGGCGAGACGAAGCATGCCGGGGTGATGACGGGTCGTGCTGCGAGACGTCAAGGCGGCAGATGGGTTCGGCTTGCTCTTGCTGGTCCGGCCGCGTTGAACCGGGAGGGCTTTCCGGCTTGCCGCCGGCGAGCGCTCCCGGCTCTGTGGTTTCGCGGATCAGTTGAGGCCGACACCGACCCCGAGACCGCCCGAGGAATTGCCGACGCCCGCGCCGACCCCGACGCCATCGCTGCCGATGCCAACGCCGGCCGCTGCTCCGAGGCCGCCCGTGGCGTCGCCGAGCCCGGCACCAAGGCCGGCCCCAATGCCGCCGCTGCCGACGCCGGCACCGACTCCGGCGCCAACGCCACCCGTGCCGGCATTGCCCACACCGGCGCCAACTCCGGCACCGATGCCGCCATTGCCGGCACTGGCTCCTGCGGTTGCACCGACGCCGCTACTACCGGAACCCGCATTCGCTCCGGCTCCGACACCAAGACCGCCCGAGCCCACTCCGGCGTTGGCTCCGGCATCGGCACCGAGCCCGCCGCCATTGGCGCCGAGGCCAAGCGCGAGACCGAGAATGCCGCCCGAGGTGCCGCCACCGGGGGAGCCGGGACTGCCGGGGTTGTTCGGATTGTTCGGGTTGCCGGGCGTGCCCGGGCTACCAGGGCTTCCCGGATTGGTGTTCGAACCGGGCCCCGTCATCGCGCCGCGCGAACTTACGGTCGGGCTATAGGATGCGGCGAGCTTGAGGCATTTGCTCATCGCCGCTCCGCGCAGGCCGTCGCATCCATCGAACGAGGCATATTCAGCTACGCTGTTGCAAGCAGCGAGAAGTGTGCAGGCGCTCAACGCGCCGAGTATTCGTAGCCGCATGGCTCTCTCCTTGGCGGTTAGTCTATGCAGCCGAGAACAGGATCCGTTGCTTTCGGGTTCCTTTCGAGTGTTTCCAAAGGATATCAGGCGCTATACGCCGCCGCGACGATTTTATGATTATTCGATCTTTGGCGTCTGCATCTGGTTTCGGGCGGCCGGAGTCTTTGCCCTTGCCCTAATCCCGCCATCGGAGGCGCCTAGCTGCATCTGTGGCGACGCCTGCCCGACCGAATCCTGACAAGGGATGGCACCGGGAAGCCGGTATCCCGAATTGTCGTTTGTTCCGTCCTCTCATTCTCGCTAGCGAAGCAGGCATGTTCGCTCCGCTCTTCCGTTGGCTCGAAAGCCGAATCGACGTCTTCGCTCCATTCGACGAGCGGGAGACGCCGCCGCGTGGCGTCTGGCCCTTCATGTGGCATCACATCAAGGGCGTGAAGGGCTGGATGGCCCTGATCATGCTGACGGGCCTCGGCTTCAGCGGCATCGAGGCGGCGATGTACCTGATGGTCGGCTGGTTCGTGGACCTGCTCTCGACGCAGTCGCCGGAGACGATCTTCCGCGACCATGGCTGGCTGCTAGCGGGCGCGGCATTCCTGCTCGTCGTCGTCCGGCCGCTGATCTATTTCGCCAACCACGCCATCGTAGACCAGGTCGTGGTGCCGCAGATCACCAACCAGATCCGCTGGCGCAACCATGTCTACACGCTCGGCCATGCGCTCGGGTACTTCCAGAACGACTTTGCCGGGCGCCTTTCCGCCCGCGTCATCCAGGCCGGCCAGTCGATCCGTGGCGCGACGATCGAGGTCATCGACGATCTCTGGTACGCGCTGGTCTTCGCCACGGTTGCGATCGGCTTCTTCGGCAAGACCAGCCTGTGGCTGGCGCTGCCGGTGATCCTGTGGCTGTCGGCCTATGTCGCGCTGCTGATCTATTTCGTACCGCGGGCGAAGCAGCGCTCGGAGGCGAATTCACTGGGGCGCTCGACGACGACCGGGCGCATCGTCGATTCCTACACCAACATCCTGACGGTGAAGCTGTTCGCGCGGGCCGATGCCGAGCGCTCGGCCGTCCGCGACTCGTTGACGCGGTGGAACGCCTCCTTCCTCAACCTGTCGCGCCTGATCACCGGCGTCAGCGTCATCCTGCAGACGATGAACAGCCTGCTCGTGGTGGCCACGGCCTGGCTCGCGCTGCTGCTCTGGAGCCAGGGCGAGATGACGCCGGGCGCGGTCGCCGCCGCCATCGGGCTCGTGCTCCGGCTGGTGCAGATGTCCGGCTGGCTGATCCATCTCGTGCGCGGCATCTTCGAGAATATCGGCTCCGTGCAGGAGAGCATGGAGACGATCGCCAAGCCGCATGACCTGCCGGATGCGGCCGATGCCGTACCGCTCGTCGTCGACAAGGGCGCGATCAGCTTCGACAAGATCCGCTTCAATTACGGGCGAGGGCAGGGGCTGTTCGAGGGGCTCGACCTGCAGATCAGGCCCGGCGAGCGGGTCGGCCTCGTCGGTCCGTCGGGCGCGGGCAAGTCGACATTGGTGAACCTGCTGCTCAGGCTCTATCCGCTCGAAGGCGGCCGCATCCTGATCGACGGGCAGGATATCGCGCATGTCACGCAGGATAGCTTGCGCGCCCAGATCGGCATGGTGACGCAGGATAATTCGCTGCTGCACCGCTCTATCGGCGACAATATCGCCTATGGCCGGATCGGTGCGAGCGAGGCCGAGATCGCGCTCGCGGCGCAGCAGGCCGAGGCGCATGACTTCATTCTCGGCCTCGGCGATCAGGACGGGCGCAAGGGCTTCGATTCGCGCGTCGGCGAGCGCGGCGTGAAGCTTTCGGGCGGGCAGCGCCAGCGCATCGCGATTGCCCGCGTGCTGCTCAAGGACGCACCGATCCTGATCCTCGACGAGGCGACCTCGGCGCTCGACTCGGAGGTCGAGGCAGCGATCCAGCAGCAGCTCGCCGCACTGATGCAGGGCAAGACCGTGATCGCGATCGCGCACCGGCTCTCGACCATCGCCGCGCTGGACCGGCTGATCGTGCTCGATCAGGGGCGGATCGCCGATACAGGCAGCCACGACGAGCTGATCGCACGGGGCGGGCTCTATGCCCGGCTCTGGGCCCGCCAATCGGGCGGATTCCTGGCCGCCGCGGACCCGGAAAAGCTCGCCGTCTGACGTCTACGCCGAAGGACTGTGCGCCATGCATGGCCGGGGCGTTCCAGACAGTAGACTTCGTCCAATCTGCATGTCAAAGAGCCGAAGGTGACGCACCGCCGCATTGCGGCGGCAGCGGCGCGCCCCTATGAGGGCGAGAGGCGATAATTTCGAGCTGTTCCAGCTCGCAAGACGTGTAAGAGGATTGGATCGTGGCGCACGCGACCGATACATCGACCGGAACAACCCGCCGCGACTTCCTGATGCTCGCTACCGGCGCCGCAGGTGCGGTGGGTGTCGGCGCACTTGTCATCCCGCTGATCAGCCAGCTCGCGCCCGACGCGCAGACGGTCGCCGCCGGCGCCCCGGTCGATGTCGACCTGACCCCGATCGCCGAAGGTCAGGCGATCAAGCTGTTCTGGCGCGGCAAGCCGATCTTCGTGCGCCATCGCACCAAGAAGGAGATCGAGGAGGCCAAGGCGGTCGATGTCGCCACGCTGCGCGACCCGCAGACGGATGCCCAGCGCACCAAGGCAGGCCACGAGCAGTTCCTCGTGATCTTCGGCAACTGCACCCATCTCGGCTGCATCCCGCTGGGCACCGCGCCCGGCGAATCGAAGGGCGACTACGACGGCTGGTTCTGCCCCTGCCACGGCTCGCACTACGATTCCTCCGGCCGCATCCGCAAGGGCCCGGCACCGCTCAACCTGCCGGTGCCGCCCTACGCCTTCAACGGCGACACCAAGATCCGGATCGGCTGAGCCATGCGCTCGACGCTTTCCCGCCAAGATGAGACAGCCTTGAGGCATTCTTCATGAGTGGTCACAGTTCCTACGTCCCGAAGACCGGTATCGAGCGCTGGCTCGACGCGCGCCTGCCGATCATCCGCCTCGCGCATGACTCGGCGGTGTCCTATCCGGTCCCGCGCAACCTGAACTACCTGTGGACCTTCGGTGGCATCCTCGTGTTCATGCTGGTGGCGCAGATCATCACCGGCATCATCCTGGTGATGCACTACACCCCGCATGCGTCGATGGCATTCAACTCCGTCGAGCACATCATGCGCGACGTGAACTACGGCTGGCTCCTGCGCTACCTGCACTCGAACGGCGCCTCGATGTTCTTCATCGCCGTCTACGTGCACATCTTCCGCGGGCTTTATTATGGCTCGTACAAGGCGCCGCGCGAGGTGCTCTGGATTCTCGGCGTCGTCATCTTCCTGCTGATGATGGCCACCGCCTTCATGGGCTACGTCCTGCCCTGGGGCCAGATGTCCTTCTGGGGCGCGACCGTCATCACCAACCTGTTCTCGGCGCTGCCTGTGATCGGCGAGACGATCGTCACCTATCTGTGGGGCGGCTACTCGGTCGACAACCCGACGCTGAACCGCTTCTTCTCGCTGCATTACCTGCTGCCGTTCATGATCTTCGGCGTCGTTGTGCTGCACATCTGGGCGCTGCATGTCGTCGGGCAGAACAACCCGACCGGCGTCGAGGTGAAGAACGTCCAGAAGGACACCGTGCCGTTCACGCCCTATGCGACCGTGAAGGACATCTTCGGCATGGTCGTGTTCATGATCCTGTTCTCCTGGTTCGTGTTCTACCAGCCGAACTTCATGGGCCATGCCGACAACTACATTCCGGCGAACCCGGCCTCGACTCCTGCCCACATCGTTCCGGAATGGTACTTCCTGCCGTTCTACGCGATCCTGCGCGCCATTCCCGACAAGCTCGGCGGCGTGCTGGCTATGGGCGCGGCCATCGTCGTGCTCGCCTTCCTGCCCTGGCTCGATACCTCCAAGGTCAAGTCGATGAGCTACCGGCCGATCGGGCGCCAGCTGTTCTGGGCCTTCGTCGTGGTCTGCATCGGCCTCGGCTATCTCGGCGCCATGCCGGCGGAGGGCGGCTACGTCATCGCCTCGCAGATTTTCACCGTGCTGTATTTCGGCTTCTTCGTGGCGCTCTTCGTCGTCGGCCTGTTCGAGCGGCCGAAGGCGCTGCCGACCTCGATCGCAGACTCCGTGCTTGCTTCCGCCAAGGGCGGGTCGGCGGCCGGCGTCGCGGCCGCTACCGCTGCCGAACCGAACGTCAAGGGCTGACGGAACCATGAGCAGAATCTCGTTTCGTCTCGCCCTGACCGGGCTCACAGCTGCCCTCTCGCTGGCGCTGATCCAGCCGGCGGCGCAGGCCGCCGAAGCCGGCCCGAAGCCGCCGCAGCTGACCTGGTCGTTCTCCGGGCCGTTCGGCAAGTTCGACCGGGCCCAGCTGCAGCGCGGTTTCAAGGTCTACAAGGAGGTCTGCGCGAGCTGCCATGGCGCGAGCCTGGTCGCCTTCCGCAACCTGTCGCAGCCCGGCGGCCCCGAGTTCACGCAGGGCCAGGTCGCTGCGCTTGCCGCGACCTACCAAATCAAGGATGGCCCGAACGACGCCGGCGAGATGTTCGACCGGCCCGGCCGTCCGGCCGACCGCTTCCCGTCGCCGTTCGCCAACGAGCAGGCGGCACGCGCGGCCCAGGGCGGTGCCTATCCGCCGGACTTCTCGGTGCTGGCCAAGGCGCGGACCTATACCCGCGGCTTCCCGACCTTCATCTTCGACATCTTCACGCAGTATCAGGAGCAGGGGCCGGACTATATCCATGCCCTGCTGACCGGCTACGAGGACCCGCCGGCGGGCGTGACCCTGCTGCCGGGGCAGAACTACAACCGCTACATGCCCGGCCACCTGATCGCGATGCCGAAGCCGCTCGCCGATGGTCAGGTCGAGTATCCGAAGGGCCCGGACGGCAAGTCGCCGGTGCCGGAGACCGTCGACCAGTATTCCCGCGACGTCACCGCCTTCATGATGTGGATGGCGGAGCCGCATCTCGAGGCGCGCAAGCGCATCGGCCTGCAGGTGATGCTCTTCCTCGTGATCTTCGCGGGGCTGCTCTACTACACCAAGAAGAAGGTGTGGTCGCGCATGCCGGACGGCTCGCCGGCTCACTGATCCGGCTGGATATCGTTTCAGGAAAGGCCCCGGTGACGGGGCCTTTTTCGTTATGGCATCCGTCACTCTCGAACGAAGCGAAGCGCAGATCCGAGAAGCTCTAGCAGGGCAAAGTCCCGGAGCTTCCGCCGGCGGGAGGCGCGCGGGTCAAGCGCGAGCATGACGGCATCCTGCCGGGCGTATTGCGACCGTCATCGAAAGGTGGTCCTTTCCGCGCCGAAACAGGGAATCGACCATGAGCGAAGCCGTTCTCGGAATCATCGGCGGATCGGGCATCTACGATCTGCCGGGCCTGACCGACCTGCGCGAGGAGCGCATCGAAAGCCCCTGGGGCGAGCCTTCGGACGTACTGCGAATCGGCCGGATCGGTCAGACCAAGATCGTCTTCCTGCCGCGTCATGGTCGCGGCCATTCGATCCCGCCTTCCGAGATCAACTACCGCGCCAATATCGACGTGCTGAAGCGGGCGGGCGTGACCGATCTCGTCTCGCTCTCGGCCTGCGGCTCCTACAAGGCCGAGCTCTATCCCGGCCTGTTCGTGTTGGTCGACCAGTTCGTCGACCGGACGAGCCGGCGCGAGAACTCCTTCTTCGGCAAGGGCTGCGTCGCCCACGTCTCGGTCGCCCATCCGGTCGGCCCGGCCCTGCAGGCTCGGATCGCGGCGGCGGCGCAAGCGGAGGAACTGCCCTTCGTGCGCGGCGGCACGCTGGTCACGATGGAAGGCCCGCAATTCTCCACCTATGCCGAATCCACGACCTATCGCGGTCTCGGCTACGACCTGATCGGCATGACGGCGATGCCTGAGGCCAAGCTCGCCCGGGAAGCCGAGATCACCTATGCGACGGTCGCGATGGTGACCGATTACGACTGCTGGCATGAGCTCCATGGCGCCGTCGATGTCGCTTCGGTCATTGCCGTGCTGCACGAGAATGCCGACAAGGCGCGGCGCCTCGTGGCGCGGCTCGCCGCCGATTTCCCGACGCAGCGCGAGCCGTGTCCGGCTGGCTCCCACAACGCGCTCGACAACGCCATCGTGACGGCGCCGGCCTTCCGCGATCCGGCCCTGCTGGCGAAGCTCGATGCCGTCGCTGGGCGTGTGCTCAAGGCGGCGTGATGTCGGCGCCCTTGACGAAGCCGGCCCGGCGTCCGACCAAGGCGACCGCCTTAGTTTCCGAGACGGTGTCCATGAACCTCGCCGACAGCATCCGCGCGATCCCGGATTATCCCCGGCCCGGCATCGTCTTCCGCGACATCACCACGTTGCTCGGCGATGCGCGGGCTTTCCGTCGTGCCGTCGATGAGTTGGTGCAGCCCTTCGCGGGTCTGAAGATCGCCAAGATCGCGGGGATCGAGGCGCGGGGCTTCATCCTGGGCGGGGCGGTTGCGCACCAGCTTTCGGCCGGGTTCATTCCGGTCCGCAAGAAGGGCAAGCTGCCGCTGGAGACGCTGCGCGCGACCTATGCGCTCGAATACGGTACCGACGAGATCGAGATCCATCGCGACGCGGTGCAGCCGGGCGAGCGCGTCCTGCTGGTCGACGATCTCGTCGCGACCGGTGGCACGGCGGAAGCCGCGGTCAACCTGCTCGCAGGGCTCGGCGCCGAGGTCGTGGCGGCCTGCTTCATCGTCGATCTGCCGGAGCTCGGCGGCGCCGACAAGATCCGGCGGCTCGGCGTGCCCGTGCGGACGCTGGTCTCCTTCGCGGGCGACTGAGCGACCATGAAGATCAATGGCCAGCACTACCGGACGATCTGGCTCGCGCAGGATGGTTGGCGCGTCGTGGTGATCGACCAGACGCGTTTGCCTTTCCGCTTCGAGACCGTGGCGCTCGGCTCGGCCGAACAGGCGGCGGATGCGATCCGCAGCATGGTCGTGCGCGGCGCCCCTCTGATCGGCGCGACGGCTGCCTATGGCGTGGCGCTGGCCATGCGAGCGGATGCTTCCGACGCAGCGCTGGAAGCTGCACTCCAGCTGCTTGGCGCGACACGGCCGACCGCCGTCAATCTGCACTGGGCGCTGGCACGGATGCGCGGTGCCCTGGCTCCCCTATCTCCGGAGGCCCGCATCGCGGCCGCCTATGCCGAGGCCGCCGCGATTTGCGACGAGGATGTCGCGCTGTGCCGATCGATCGGCGAGCACGGCCTGTCCTTGATCGCGGAGATCGCGGCGCGGAAGCCCGCGGGCGCGCCGGTCAACATCCTCACCCATTGCAATGCCGGCTGGATCGCCACTGTGGACTGGGGAACGGCGCTGGCTCCGATCTACCTTGCCCATGATGCCGGCATTCCCGTCCATGTCTGGGTCGACGAGACCAGGCCGCGCAACCAGGGCACGGCATTGACGGCCTATGAACTCGGCGCCCATGGCGTGCCGCATACGGTGATCACCGACAATGCCGGCGGGCACCTGATGCAGCGCGGGCAGGTCGATATGGTGATCGTCGGAACCGACCGGACGACGGCTTCCGGCGATGTCGCCAACAAGATCGGAACCTATCTCAAGGCGCTCGCCGCGCATGACAATGGCGTGCCCTTCTATGTGGCGTTGCCCTCGCCGACGATCGACTGGAGCATCCGCGATGGCCTCGCCGATATCCCGATCGAGGAGCGCGCGGCGCGCGAGGTGACGCATCTCTCGGGGCTCGCCGATGACGGCGAGGTCAGGACCGTGCGCGTCGTCGCGCTGGGGAGCGGCGCGGCCAATCCCGCCTTCGACGTGACGCCGGCGCGGCTCGTCACGGGGCTGATCACCGAGCGCGGCGTCTGCACGGCCAGCGCTGACGGCCTCGCGCGGCTCTTCCCCGATCTGGCGAACAGGGACAAGACATGATCGAACAGGAACTGCGCCAGGAAATCGTCGCGGTCGCGCAGGCGATCGACCGGGCGGGGTTCTGCCCGTCGAAATCCGGCAATGTCTCCGCGCGTTTCGGCGACGGCCTGCTGATCACGCCCTCGGGCCTGCCTTATGCGCAGACGAAGCCGGAAGACCTGATCCATCTCGGGCTTGACGGCACGGTGCTGAATGGTAGCCGCAAGCCATCCTCGGAATGGCCCTTCCATGTCGCGATCTACAAGGCGCGCCTGGACGCGCAGGCGATCGTCCATACCCATTCGCCACGGGCCACGGCCCTGTCCTCCACGCGGCGCGGCATCCCGGCCTTCCACTACATGGTCGCGCTCTGCGGCGGCGCCGATGTGCGCTGCGCCGATTACGCTACTTTCGGCACGCCGGAGCTGGCCGAGAACGCCGTGAAGGCACTGGAGGGGCGCAAGGCCGTGCTGCTGGCCAACCATGGCGTCATCGCGCTCGGCCAGACGCTGGCGGGCGCGCATACCATCGTCGCGGAGGTCGAAAACCTCGCGGGGCAGTATCTCGATATCCTGGCGGCGGGGATCGAGCCGGTCATCCTCGACGCAGCCGAGATGGAGCGCGTCGGCGCCAAATTCGCGGGCTACGGCAAGGTCGGTTGACCTGAGCCCAATCGTCTTACGCTCCGTTAAATACTACCACCATAGGGTGGCGCATGATCGTTTCGCGCTACCTGCACGAGTCATTCGATGTACTGTCGGTCGGCGTCTGCGAGTACGATGCGGAGCATCGTGCCGTCGGCTGGAACCGCACGTTCCTGCATTTCTTCCCGGAAGACGACGGGCTGATCTATCCCGGCGAGCCCTATATCGAGAACCTCCGGCGCTTCTACACGCTCAGGCTCGCGCCCGAGGAGATGCACGACATCGACCGCTACATCGCCGAGGGCATGGCGCGGCACGAGCACCAGACGCAGGCCTTCGAATTCCTGCATAACGGCCGGCGGCTGCGCGCGACCTCGCTGCTGGCGCCCTGTGGTGGCCGTGTCAGGATGTGGCAGATGCTCGAGGCGCCCCGCCGTGCGGGAGCAGGCGCCGAGGCGCTGCTGCCGGCTTTCGAGGCGCTGCGCTTCATTCCCGATGGCGCCATGCTCCTCGATAGCGAGGACCGGATCATCGCCACCAACGATGCCTTCCGGGATCTCTACGACATTCCGGCGGATACCCTGGTCGTCGGGTTGAAGTTCGATGAGATTGTCAACGAGTGCTGGCGCGGCGTCTCGGCTGTCGCGGGCCTGCGCGCCAGCATCCTCAACGGTCTGCGCTATGACGGGGCGCCCTTCGAGATCGAATTGCCGGGCCAGCGCTGGCGGCGCGTCGTCGCCCGGCACACGCTGGAAGGCCTGAGCTGCTTCATCCATGCCGATACGACGGCGGCGAAGCGCCAGCAGGCCGCGCTGATCAGCGCGCAGGATGCCCTGCGCGAGGCCAATGCCGAGCTGGTGAAGCTCGCTCAGACGGACGGGCTGACCGGGCTCGCCAATCGCCGCCGCTTCATCGAGTGCCTCGCGAGCGAAGCGGCGCGTCCGCAGGCGCTGGCGCTGCTGATCGTCGACGTCGATCATTTCAAGGCGATCAACGACCAGTTCGGCCATGTCGCGGGCGATACCTGCCTGCGTCTGGTGGCGCAGATCATCGCCGGGCCGCCGACCGGCAGCGCACGTTTGGTCGCACGGCTCGGTGGCGAGGAATTCGGCGTGCTGATAGCGGATGCGACACCGGGCGAGGCGATGGCGGTCGCGGAGGCGATCCGGCAGGCGCTGGCGCAGGCGCCCTGGCGGGCGGTCGATGCGCAGTTGCGGGCTGCGACAGTGTCGATCGGGCTATGCTGCGGGCATGGGCCGCTCGATGGCGATGCGCTCTATGCTCATGCCGACGCGGCGCTCTACGCCGCCAAGCGCAATGGCCGCGACCGGATCGAGATCGCGCATTTGCCGGCAGCGGCAGGTCTGAAAGCGGGCTGAGCTCAGCTCGGCTTACGCTCGACGAAAACGCAGCCGTCGAAGCTGAAGACCTCTTCGCCGTGCTGGTTCGTGCCGGTGTTGCGGTGGAAGAACAGGCCCCATTGCGGGCGCGAAGCGCTTTCGCGCTTGTCGATCACCTCTGAGCGGTAGGTGATGCGATCCCCGGCGAAGACAGGTTTCGTCCAGCGCAGGTTCCTGAAGCCGGGGGAGGGGCCGAGACGTGCGGGGCGGTCCGATGCGGCCGCGAGCTGGCGCCTGCGATGCTGGACCATGCAGGCCATCCAGACAGCGGCCGTATGCCAGCCGGAGGCAGCCAGCCTGCCGAACGAACTGTTGCGCGCCGCCGCCTCGTCCATGTGGAACGGCTGCGGATCGAAGCTGCGGGCGAAGGCGACGATCTCCTCGGGGGTGAAGACGAAGCTGCCGAGCTCGTGGCTGTCGCCGATTGAAAGCTCTTCGAAGAAGCGCGGCGGGCCGGGTGGTTCGGCCGGGTTTTCCAGCGGGCTTTCGACGAGCGGGCGCTCATAGATCGGCGCATGGTCGAGCCAGGGGCCGGCCGGGTGCGTGCCGATGCCGGAGCCCTTGCGGCCGAACATGATCCAGTTGGTCTGTTCCAGGATCGGTTCGTCGCGCTGGTTCAGCAGCTCAAGCTTGAAGCGAACGAGGCCCATCTCCGGGCGCGAGCGCGAGGCCTTGGTCTCCAGCACGGTGCGGCGCGCGCTGACGCTGTCGCCCGGCAGGAGCGGGCGCAGCCATTTCACCTCGTCGATGCCCGGCGCGCCCATGCTGGCGGCGTCGAGCAGGAAATCCTCCGCCATCAGGCGCATCAGCAGCGAGCAGCTATGCCAGCCCGAGCCGATCAGGCGGCCGACGAAGCTCGCCTTGGCGGCTTCGGGATCGACATGAAAATCCTGCGCGTCATAGCGCGAGGCGAAGGCGACGATATCGTCCTGCGAGACGTCGAGGCTGCGCGAGCGTGCGCTCTGACCTGGAACGAAATCCTCGAAATACGACATCGCCGGCTTTCTCAGTTCGCGAAGCGGAAATGCAGCACGTCACCATCGGCGACGACGTATTCCTTGCCTTCGAGCCGGAACTTGCCGGCTTCGCGCGCTCCGGACTCGCCCTTGTTGGCGATGTAGTCCTCGTAGGCGATGGTCTCGGCGCGGATATAGCCCTTCTCGAAATCGGTATGGATCACGCCCGCGGCCTGCGGCCCCTTGGTGCCCTTCTCGATCGTCCAGGCGCGGGCCTCCTTGGGGCCGACCGTGAAATAGGTGACGAGATGGAGCAGGGCGTAGCCGGCGCGAATGACGCGGTTCAGACCAGGTTCGTCGAGGCCGACGGCTTCCAGATACTCGGTCTGCTCCTCGGCCGGGAGGACGGCGATCTCGCTCTCGATCTTGGCAGAGACGACGACAGCGACGGCGCCCTCCTCGGCGGCGCGCTTCTTGACCAGCTCGGAGAAGCTGTTGCCGTTGTCGGCGCTGGCTTCCTCGACATTGCAGACATAGAGCACAGGCTTCGACGACAGCAGTCCGAGCAATTCGAACGGGCGACGTTCTTCTGCCGAAAGCTGGACGAGGCGGGCGGGCTTGCCGTCGCGCAGCAGGGTGAGGCAGCGGTTCATCAGGTCGACCGCTTCCTTGGCCTCCTTGTCGCCGGACTTCGCCTTCTTCTCCAGCGGCAGCACGCGCTTCTCGAGGCTGTCGAGATCGGCGAGCATCAGCTCGGTCTCGATCGTCTCGATATCGTCGACCGGCGAGACCTTGCCCTCGACATGGGTGATGTCGCCATCCTCGAAGCAGCGCACGACATGGGCGATGGCGTCGCATTCGCGGATATTGGCGAGGAACTGGTTGCCGAGCCCTTCGCCGCGTGAAGCGCCGCGCACGAGGCCGGCGATATCGACGAAGGTCAATCGCGTCGGGATGATCTCCTTGGAGCCGGCGATAGCGGCGAGTTTCTCCAGCCGCTCGTCGGGCACGGCGACGTCACCGACATTCGGCTCGATCGTGCAGAACGGGTAATTCGCGGCCTGCGCCGCGGCCGTCTGCGTCAGCGCGTTGAAGAGGGTCGACTTGCCGACATTCGGCAGGCCGACGATACCGCATTTGAAACCCATGGATCGCCTGTTCCGTTGCCCGTGGCGGATCAGCCGCGGCCGGGCGTGAAGCTTTGAAAGTTGCGGCCTTATTGGGGGGCTTGCGCGATAAAGACAAGTGCCGCGGGCCTTATGGCGGCTGTGCCCTTCACGCGAACGTGCATGGCGGTGTGGCAGGCGCGGGTGCTGGATCGGTCGGTATGCCTGCCCGCATCGTTCGGAGCCTCGCCATGAACCGCATTCGCCTCGCGCTCGCCCTGTCGATCGTTGCCTTTGCCGGCGGCGTGGCCGTCGCCCAGGCGCCGGGAACGCGGTTGCGCGGCACGGTCGAGCGGATGGAAGGCGCGACGCTGGAGCTCAAGGCCGCGGACGGGCGGGAGATCAAGGTCGCGCTCGCGCCGGGCTTCTCGGTCGGCGGCATGGTGGCTGCGAAGACCTCCGATATCGCCAAGGGCAGCTTCATCGGCGTCGGCGCCAAGCCGCAACCCGACGGCACTCTGTTGGCCGTGCAGGTCGTGATCTTCCCGGAGGCGATGCGCGGCACGGGTGAGGGGCATCGGCCCTGGGGCGTGCTGCCGGACGCGACCATGACCAATGCGACGGTGGCGGAGACGGTCTCCAAGGTCGACGGCGCCAATCTCGTGCTGAGCTATCCCGGCGGCGAGCAGAAGGTCGCGATCACGTCGGAGGCGACGATCCTGATGGCGGCGCCGGCGGAGGCGAGCGAACTCAAGCCCGGCGCGCAGGTTGCGATGACGGCGAGCCGGCAGGCCGATGGCAGCTTCAGCACGAGCCGGGTGACGGTGGCGAAGGCGGGCGCGAAGCTGCCGCTCTGAGCGAAATCAGCCGTCGCTCTTCTCGCCGAGGCGCTTCACGGCGGCGTGGCCGCGCGCATCCATGAAGAGATGCACCTTGTTCTGGAAGCCGGTGTCGTCATGGGCCGAGAGCAGGGCGGCATGGTCGGCGCAGGCCGTGCAGAGATCCTCGACCCAGGGCTGCTCGGGCTTGCCGAAATCGTTGAGCACGTAGGCATGGACCAGTGCCTTGTCGCCGGGATGGCCGATACCCATGCGAACCCGGCGATAGTCGTTGCCGATGGCGGCCGTCGTCGAGCGCAGGCCGTTATGCCCGGCATTGCCGCCGCCGAGCTTCACGCGCAGCTTGGCCGGCGCGAGGTCGAGCTCGTCATGGAAGACGACGACATCGGCCGGCGCGATCTTGAAGAAGCGCGCGGCCTCGCCGATCGAGCGACCCGACTCGTTCATATAGGTCTGCGGCTTGAGCAGGATGACCTTCTCAGCCCCGATCGTCGCCTCGCAGGCTTCGGCCTGGAAGCGGGCGCGCCAAGGCGAGGCGCGATGCAGGCGCGCGATCTCATCGACGGCCATGAAGCCGATATTGTGCCGGTTGCGGGCATAGCGCGCGCCGGGATTGCCGAGGCCGGCGAAGATCAGCATGGCGGGACTCCGGCAGGCGTGTCAGTTCAGCATCGGATTGGTCCGAAAACCGGAAACCACTTTTCGGTCCGATGCCATAGCAAAACGGCCGGGGCTGGCCCGGCCGTCTCGTGATCGTTCCAGGATGGAAGCGGCGCCGGCTGGCGCCGTTTCATCAGGCCTTGGCTTCGGTCGAAGCTTCGGCGGCCGCGTCGGCGGCCGGCTCGGCCTCGACGGTCGGCGCGGAGACCGTGACGATCGTGGCTTCAGCGCCGACCGAGAGCTTGGCACCGGCCGGGAGCTTGATCGCGTCGGCATGGACGGAGTCGCCGATGTTCAGGCCGGCGACCGAAACGTCGATCGATTCCGGAATGCTGTCGGGCTCGACAGTGACTTCGAGGGCGTGCTCGACGATCTGGACGAGGCCGCCGGCCTTGACGCCCGGGCTCTTGTCCTGACCGACGACGTGCACCGGAACCTGGACCGTGACGGTCTGGCCCTTGGCGACGCGCAGGAAGTCGACATGGATCGGGAAATCCTTGACAGGGTCGAGCTGGTAATCGCGCGGAATGACGCGCTGCTTCTTACCGGCTACGCTGATCTCGAAGATCGTGGTCAGGAAGTGGCCGCCGAAAATCAGCTGGCGGGTCTTGTTGGCGTCGAGCGCGATGGCTTCGGGAGCAGCGCCCCCACCATAAATCACGGCAGGCGTCTGGCCCTGGCGGCGAACAGCACGAGCGGCCCCCTTGCCGACCTGTGCGCGCGCCGAAGCCTCGATTTGCTTCACGGCGGTCATGTTGGATGTCCTTGACTTGTAAATGACAAGGCCGCCTCGTGGCGGCCATGGGCTGGCGCGTTCAGAGCCTCCAAGGGTGTCAGCCGAACGCAGGGGTGCTCATAGGCGAAAACCGCCGCGATCTCAAGCCCGGCTCAGGCTGCGTTCGCAACCTTGCTGTCGGCGAGGGGCGTTGCCTGCAGGGGCTGGGCGAAGCGCAGCAGCCATTCGCGGATGACCGAGGCCGGAACCGGCGGCGAATACAGATAGCCCTGGCCGAGACGGCAGCCCATTTCGGTCAGCCGCTCGGCCTGCGCCTGACGCTCGATACCCTCGGCGACGATCTTCATGCCGAGGCGGCGGGTCATCGTCAGCAGCGCCTCGATGATGATCTCGCTGCGGGCACCGCTATCGATCGAGCCGACGAAGGAGCGGTCGATCTTGATGATATCGATCGGGAAATCGAGCAAATGGGTCAGTGAGGCGAAGCCGGTGCCGAAATCGTCGAGCGCCACCGGCGAGCCGCAGGCGCGCAACGCCTCCATGGTACGCGCGACGCCGTCCTTGCGGCCGCCCATGAAGACCTGCTCGGTGACCTCGACCACGAGCTGCCGCATGGGCACGCCGGCCTTCTCCAGGATGCGGCCGGCGCGCTGCACCAGGTCGCCCTTCTGGAAATCGGCTGAGGTGACGTTGACCGCGACATGCTGGAAGTTGAGGCCGCTCGCCCGCCACTCCGCCATGTCGGCGGCGACCGCCGTCAGCATCTGCGTCGTCGTGCGGTGCGCGATCTTCGGATCGCGGAGCGCGTCCTGGAATTCGCCGGCAGTGACGATGCGGCCGTCGTCGAGGCGCATCCGGGCGAGGGCCTCAAGGCCGACGACCTCGGTCGTGTCGAGGCGGATGACCGGCTGGTAATAGGGAATGATGCGCTCGTCGCCGAGCGCGCCATCGACGTCCCGGCGCACGCGGATGCGCTGCATCATCGCGCTGCGCAATTGCCGGCGGAAGCGGACATAGCGGCCGCGCCGCGTCTCCTTGGCGTGATAGAGCGCGAGATCGGCATTCTGCCGCAATGTGACGCTGTCGAGCCCGTCCTCGCCGGCGATCGCGCCGCCGATGGTGACGCTGGGAACGACGCTATGACCGTCATGGTCGAGGGGCAGAGCCATCGCGGCCGTCGCTGCGGAGGCTAGGGAGCGCATGCGCGCTGGCCCCTCGCAATCCGGGATCAGGACGGCGAATTCGTCGCCGCCGATCCGGCAGGTCAGGCAATCGGCGAGCGCCGTGCCGAGCCGGGTGCCGACCTCGGCGATCAAGGCATCTCCAGCGGCGTGGCCGAGCGTATCGTTGACCAGCTTGAGATGGTCGATATCGATCAGCATCAGGCCGTAGCGGCGGCCGGCGGCGCTCATCTCCGCGATGGCGCCGTTGAACTGGCTGCGGTTCGGCAGGCCGGTCAGCGTGTCGAAATAGGCGAGGCGGTGATTGCGGGTGCGGACCTCGTCATGCTCGATGGCGATGGCGCAGAGATGGACGCAGGTCGCGACGATCTGGCGTTCGAGCAACTGGGCGCAACGGGGGCGGTTGAAATAGAAGGCGAAGGCGCCGACGACGCGACCGTCGCGCGCCTTGATCGGCGTCGACCAGCAGGCGCGCAGGCCGAGCGGCAGGGCAAGCCCGGTATAGGGCGCCCAGAGCGGATCGGTGGCGATGTCGATGACTTCGACGGGCTCGCCGCGGAACACCGCGGTCCCGCAGGAGCCGACATTGGGGCCAACAGGCAATCCCCTGACGCAATTCACATAATGAGCCGGCAGGCTGGGGGAGGCGAGGGGCTGCAGGCAGCCCTGGTCGTCGACGGTGACGACGGAGCAGATCACGCCGGGGGAGATCGCCTCGGCGCGATGGCAAAGCCGCTCCATGCAGGCGATCAGCGGTTCGCCGCGCGCGATATCTTCAAGAATATCGTTCTGAAGAGCCTGCAGGCGGCCCGAAGGTCTGATCACGGATTATCCGACTGAATGCTCGTCGAAGAACCCGTTCCCTATCGCAAATGCCTTAAGGTCAGATTGAGGCGCGGCTGCAAAGTTTATGCGGCGCCGCGCTTTCCGGTTTTCAGGCGGCCACGAGGCCCAGCCGCTCGTCGCGGCGGCGCAGGAGATGCATCAGCGGTAGCGCGAGCAGCACCATCCAGGCCTTGCCGATGATCTGGCCGGCGAGGAAGTCGAGGCTGCCGAAGGCGAGATGCAGGAAGACGAGGCTGTCGACGACGAGGCCGATCACGCTCGAGGCAAAGACCGCGGTGACGAAGCGTCGGCGCTGCAGGGGCGTATAGACCGCGAAATCGGCCAGCTCCGAGAGCAGGAAGGCGGCGACCGAGGCGAGCACGATCGCGGGCGGGGCGAGCATGGCCGAGATCAGCGTGCCGACCGCGATGGCACCGAGACCGGCCAACGGGCCGAGGCGGCGCTGGACGATGTCGCGCAGGACGAGCGCGAGGCCGACCATCAGGACGCCGCTCGGCGCCATAATGCCGGGCCAGACCGGGACGAGGCAGGGACCATTCGGCACGCAGACCGCGCCGGCATTGCCGATCAACCAGTTGGCGGCGGGGATGGTCAGAGCGAACAGGGCCAGGGCAATGAAGCCCTCCGTCTGGCGCTGGCGGTCACGGGTCATGGAATAAGTCCAGTATCGTCGGGGGCTGCGAGGTAAGCCGCGAAGCCTTTTGCTCGCAAATCGCATGCCGGGCAATGGCCGCAGCCGTAACCCCAGTCATGCCGGGTCGTCCTGTCGCCGAGATAGCAGCTATGGCTGTCCTCGATCACGAGGTCGAGCAGAGGCTTGCCACCGATGGCGCGCGCCAGGGCGAAAGTCTGCGCCTTGTCGCGCCACATCAGCGGCGTGTGCAGCACAAGCCGGCGGTCGAGCCCGAGGCCAAGCGCGACCTGCATCGCCTTGATCGTGTCGTCGCGGCAGTCGGGATAGCCGGAATAGTCGGTCTCGCAGACGCCGAGCACGATGTGCTTGAGGTCGCGGCGATAGGCCAGCGCTGCAGCGAAGGTCAGGAAGATCAGGTTGCGGCCGGGCACGAAGGTCGTGGGCAGGCCGGTCTCGGCAAAGGCGATCTCGGTCTCGCGGGTCAGGGCCGTTTCGGAGATCGCGCCGAGCGCCTTGAGATCGACGACATGGTCGGGCCCGAGCCGCTCGGCATAGCGAGCAGAGAGCGCGGGCAGCTTGGCGCGGATCGTCTCGCGGCACTCCATCTCGATGCGATGGCGCTGGCCGTAGTCGAAGCCGATCGTCTCGACCGCGTCGAAGCGGTCGAGCGCCCAGGCGAGCGTCGTGGTGGAGTCCTGGCCGCCGGAGAACAGGACGAGGGCGCGGGAGTTGCCCAAGCCGAACCTCTCAGTCGAACAGGCTCGACACGCTGGTCTCGCTCGCCGTGCGTTCGATGGCCTCGCCCATCAGGCCGGCGATGGAGATGACGCGGATGTTGCGGGCAACCTTCACGGCCTCGGTCGGCATGATCGAGTCGGTGATGACCAGCTCCTTGAGCTTGGAGCCGGCGATGCGGGCGACCGCGCCGCCGGAGAGCACGCCATGGGTGATATAGGCGAAGACTTCCTTGGCGCCCTGCTCGAGCAGGGCATCGGCCGCGTTCACCAGCGTGCCGCCGGAATCGACGATGTCGTCGATCAGGATGCAGGAACGGCCCTCGACCGAGCCGATGATGTTCATGACCTCGGACTCGCCCGGCCGGTCACGGCGCTTGTCGACGATGGCGAGCGGGGCGTCGATGCGCTTGGCGAGCGCGCGCGCCCGGACCACGCCGCCGACATCCGGCGAGACGACCATGGCGTTCTTCCATTCCAGCCGGTCCTTGATGTCGCGCGCCATCAGCGGGGCGCCGAACAGGTTGTCGGTCGGAATATCGAAGAAGCCCTGGATCTGGCCGGCATGGAGATCGAGCGTCAACACGCGGTCGACGCCGGCATGGGTGATCAGGTTGGAGACGAGCTTGGCCGAGATCGGAGTGCGGCCCGAGGCGCGCCGGTCCTGGCGGGCATAGCCGAAATAGGGGATCACCGCCGTGATGCGCTTGGCCGAGGAGCGGCGCAGCGCATCGGTGATGATCAGCAGCTCCATCAGATGGTCGTTGGTCGGGAACGAAGTCGACTGGATGATGAAGACATCCTGGCCGCGCACGTTCTCCTGGATCTCGACGAAGACCTCCATGTCGGCGAAACGCCGGACGGAGGCCTTGGCGAGCGGGATGCTGAGATGGTTGCAGATCGCCTCGGCCAGCGGACGATTGGAGTTGCCGGCGACGACTTTGAAGTGGGAGGCCATGCCGTAGCGCACCGTTGCAGTAAGGCTGAGCAGGGAGGGCCGGCATTGCCGGCTCAATTCGAACGGCTCTTAACAGCGCGGTCGGACGGAGTCGACCGTTGCAGTGCAATATCGGTCGTCAAAAAGCGCAGGGCGGTGCGCCGTGACCCGGAAACCACTGCCGCAGCGTCGCCGGGAGGCGACGCAGACCTGCAAGGTTCAGCTCTTCTTGTCGGTGGTCGCGGCGACGCGGGTGCCCGCTCTCGCGGGTTTCGCGGGCTTGTCGTCGATCGCGAGCGTCTCGACGCCCGGCGCGGTGACGAGGAAGCCGGCGATCGCGTCCATCGAGTCGGAGGCCGCCTTGGCGACGATCGTCTGGTCGATGCCGGCCCAGGGGTCGGAACCGCCGCTGCGCTTGCCGATGCTCTCGCCCTGCACGCGCTGGGCGCGCTGCTTGGTCGAATCATAGACGTCCCAGACGAAGGCGAGCGCGGTCTGGCCGTCCTCGGTCGGCTGGGCCGTGAGGTAGCCCTTGACGCGGAAGCGCGCCGGCTTGTTGCCGGGGACGATCTCCATCTTGCGCTCGGCCGCCGCCTCGCCGAGCAGGCCGGCGAAGCTGGTGGTGACGTTTTCCGGCGCTCCGGAGATGCTCTGGACCGAGACCGGGACGCCGGGCGCATCGACGCGCGGCCGGGCGGCGGTCTGGGTGGTTTCCTGGCAGCCGGCGAGCGCCAGCGCGAAAACCGGCCCCAAAGCGAGGCCGCTAAAACGGTTGATCATGACGCCTCCCGCCCTTTGGGCTGTGGACTGCTTCGAGATTCCCTGCGCGCCCTTAGTAAGCTCAACGGATGGCGAGGTCCAGATCAGGCAGGTTCAAGGCCTCGGCGCCGCCTTCGCCGACCAGATAGGTCCGGCCCAGGCACATCGCGGTTTCGCTGGCGGAATCCATCAGGATCATATGGGCGAACATCACCATGCCCGGCACGATCGGCCAGTCATTGGCCTCGTAGAACATCGGCCAATCCATCCAGGACGGGGTGAATTTGGCGCCCAGCGAATAGCCGCAGGCATTGAGCCGGTGCTGCGCCAGGCCATGCTCGTCGAAGACGCGGGCATGGGCGGCGAAGACGTCTCCAGCGGTGCGGCCGGGCTTCAATTCGGCCTCGCAGGCGAGCAGGGCGTCGCGGGCGGCGGCGTGATAGGGGCGGTGGAGCGGGCGCGGCTCGCCGACGATGACGGTACGCATCGCGGCGACGTGATAGTGCCGGTCGGTGCCGGCGAATTCGAGGGTGATCTGGTCGTTGGCATCGAGCCGGCGCCGGCCGGACTTGTAGCGGCAGAGCAGGGCATCGCGGCCGGAGCCGATGATGAACTCGTTGGCGGGATAGTCGCCGCCGCCTGCGAAGATCGCGTTGTGCTGGGCGGCGAGGATCTCGCCCTCGTCGGCGCCCGCCCGGATCGCGGTGAGCGCCGCGCGGTCGGCCGCGTCGGCAAGCACGGCGGCACGCCTGACATAGGCGATCTCCTCCGCCGATTTCACGGCGCGCAGGCGCGTCACGATCAGCGAGGCGTCGGCGAGATCGGCCTGCCCGGCGAAGCGGGCTTCCAGCTTGCGGTAGTTCGAGGCGACGAGGCCATAGGATTCGAATTCCACGCCGATGCGCTTGCCGGCGAGGCCGAGATCGCGGGTCAGCGCCAGCAGGTCGGCTGTGGGATCGGCGTCGCGGCCGTCCTTCCAGATGCGGATATCGCTGAGATTCGAGGTCTGCCGCGCCTGCCGGAGATCAGCGGAGCGGGTCAGCAGCGCCATGGTGCCGTCGGCCCTGACCACGAGGCACTGGAAGAAGCAGAAGCCGAAGGTGTCGTATCCGGTCAGCCAGAACATCGATTCCTGCTGGAACAGGAAGAGCGCGTCGAGGCGGTCTTTCTGCATCGCGGCCAGCAGGGCCTCGCGGCGGCGGGCGAATTCGGCGGGCGTGAAATGCAGAGCCATGGCGCTGTTCCTCCGGGCGGTCGCGCATGTGAGCGTGCCGGCTGCCGAGGAGCAAGTCCGACAACCGGTCGCAATTGCGGCCCTCGTGCAGGCTGCCTATAGGCTGTCGTCAGACAATTTCGCCCCTAAGGGAGAGAGCCATGGTCAACCCCGGCAACCGCATCCTCGACGATATCGCCCGGCTCGCCACCGATGCTGCCGGTGCGGCGCAGGGCGTGCGGCGCGAGGTCGAGACGGTGGTGAAGACGCAGATCGAACGCCTGCTGCGCGACCTCGACGTCGTCACCCGCGAAGAGTTCGAGGCGGTGCGCGAGATGGCGCTGATCGCCCGCGAGGAGAACGACAAGCTCGCCGCGCGGCTGACGGCGCTGGAAGAGAAGCTCGGCAAGGCCTGATCGCCCTGAGGTTATGTCCACAGCCATGTGCTGTGGACAGCCCTCCAGAGGGATTGAGCCCGCCGGCCGAATCCGCGGAGCTTGGCGCCGTGTTGGGAGCGTCACAGCGCCTGCGCTATCGTCGGTGGAAAGAATTGATTCGTCGGGCGGATTCGTCCTGCCGCGCCGGATGGGAGCCTCTCCGTCGAGAGGCTCCGGAGGTGTGTTGCGTTCCTTCGGCTTTCCAGTCGCCGTGTTCCTCTTCTCGAACGCGCCGGATGCACCCGCATCCGGAAGGTGGACCTTAGGGCATGATAGACCTCGATATGGACGCCGAGCTCGATCGGCCTTCCAACCCGCTCGACCTGTTCGAACGCCTCGCCGCACTCAATGACTGGGCGTTCGACCGCGACAGCGAGGACGAGCTTTCGGTCGCCGTCACCGGTGGCTGGTCGGAATACCAGGTTGCCGTCACTTGGCTCGCCGAGGTGGAGGCGCTGCATATCGCCTGCGCCTTCGACCTGAAGGTGCCGGAGCGGCGGCGCGGCGAGGTGCTTCAGCTCGTCAGCCTCGTCAACGAGCAGCTCTGGCTCGGCCATTTCGATCTCTGGAGCAGCGAAAGCGTGGTGATGTACCGCCACGGCCTGTTGCTCTCCGGTGGGGCCGAGCCGACTGAGGAGCAGGCGGCGGCGCTGGTGAAGGCCGCGGTCGAGGCCTGCGAGCGCTACTACCAGGCTTTCCAGTTCGTCGTCTGGGCCGGCAAGACCGCCCGGGAAGGCATGGAAGGCGCGATCCTGGAGACGGTCGGCGAGGCCTGAGCCGCCGCGCCGCCACCTTGACCGGGCTTGACCCGGTCAGCCCTTGCAGGCTCTGGTCTTGTGCTGCCCGGGAGCAAGTCCGGGCGCGTGCCCTGTCTCCAAGCGATGAGAACCGCCATGACCGCTTCCCTGCCGCAATCGCTCGTCCTCATCGGCGCGGGCAAGATGGGCGGCGCGATGCTGGAGGGCTGGCTGCGCATCGGCATCGATCCCAAGGGCATCAGCCTGATCGATCCCAAGCCGTCGGACGAGATGGTCGCGCTCGCCAATGAGAAGTGCATGAGGGTCAATCCTTCGGCCAAGGAGATTCCTGCCGCCGATGTCGTCGTGCTCGCGACCAAGCCGCAGATGCTCGATACGGCGGCCCCGGCCGTGCAGGCCTTCATTCATCCCCGCACGCTGCTGATCTCGATCCTCGCCGGCAAGACGCTGGGCGATCTCGCGGCGCGCCTGCCCAATGCCGGCGCGATCATCCGCGCCATGCCGAACCTGCCGGCGGCCGTGCAGCGCGGCGCCACGGCGGCTGCTCCCGGCAAGGGTGTGAGTGCCGCCCAGCGCGCCACCGCCGATGCGCTGCTCGGCAGCATCGGCAAGGTCGAATGGCTCGACGACGAGGGGCTGATCGATGCGGTCACAGCCGTGTCGGGTTCCGGCCCTGCCTATGTCTTCCATCTCGTCGAATGCCTTGCCGCCGCAGGCAAGGATGCCGGCCTGCCGGCCGATGTCGCGGAACGGCTGGCGCGGGCGACGGTCGAAGGCGCTGGTGAATTGCTGTTCCAGTCGCCGCTGCCTCCGGGCACGCTGCGCCAGAATGTGACCTCGCCCGGCGGGACCACCGCCGCTGCGCTCGAGGTGCTGATGGCCGAGGACGGCATGAAGCCGCTCATGCGCAAGGCGGTGGCTGCTGCCAAACGTCGCGCCGGCGAGCTTTCCGGCTGAATTTTCCTGCCTTTCTGTCGAAAGGCCAGAAAATTCAGATTGTTGCATGACGCATTTTCTTCACGCGAACCGGTTTCCACTTCGCTCGAAAATGCTGCCGACAGCCTTCCACCCGCCACGATAGCGGCCTAACCTCCTCTCGACGCGAAGCGAGAGGAGCTGTCCCATGGCCCGCAAACCCGTTTCCACCCAGCCCGAGGCTGCGCCCGTGATCGATCCGCGCCGTCGCGCGGTCGATGCCTTGATGAAGCTCGCCACCGAGCGGCCCTGGGACCAGATCGAGCTGCCGGACATCGCCGCCGAGGCCGGGCTGACGTTGGCGCAATTGCGCGGGCTGTTCCCGTCGAAGCTCGCGATGCTCGGCGGTGTGACCCGCATCGTCGACGATGCCGTTCTGGCCAATGCCTCGGACGATCTTGCGGGCGAGCCGGTCAAGGAGCGGATGTTCGACCTCGTGATGCGCCGGCTCGATGCGATGGCGCCCTACAAGGCCGGCTTGCGTAAGATCGCGCCGGTCATCCGCCGCGATCCGCTGGCGCTGGCGGCGCTCAATCGCGGCGCGGTCAATTCCTGGCGCTACATGCTGGCCTCGGCCGGCATCCCGACCGAGGATTCGCTGGGGCACCTGCGCGTGCAGGGCGCGGTGCTGCTGATGGCGCGGGTCTCCGAGGCCTGGCTCGACGATGACGAGCCGGAGCTGTCGAAGACGATGGCGCGGCTCGATCGCGAGCTGAAGACGGCCGGGCGCATCATGGCCCGCGTCGAGGACGTACACCGGCTGACGGCGCCGTTCCGCGGGCTGGCGCGGGCGATCTGTTCGGGACGCCCTCTCAGGGGCCGCCGCCGCGAGCGGGCGTCGGAGCGTGGGGAAGACAACGAGGATTACGCGCCGGCGATCTGAACGCAGGGGCGGCTTCGCGGCCCTGCGACAAAATGTGGCGAAATCGGGTCAACGTTAAGCGTACCTTAGCCAATTTTGAGCGAATGAGGGGAATCCCCATCCGCGCAGGATACGCGAATGTCGTTCACCCGGAAGCTTGCTACCCTCTCGATCAGCCGTTCCTTCGGCCTGATCGCCGCCTTGGCCGTGCTGATCGCCGTAGGCAGCGTCGGCTACACACTCAACGCCGCCCGCAACGAGATGATCACGCTCAAGCGGGCCGAGATGAAGAATGCCGTCGAGTCGGCCGCAACGACGGTCAAGGGCTATCTGGCGCGCGTCCAGAGCGGCGAGCTGAAGGAAGACGAGGCCAAGAAGCTGGCGATGGCCGCGCTCGACAGCGCGCGCTTCGACAGCGGCAACTATTACTTCCTGATCAATTACGACGGCATCAGCGTTCTGCACGCGAACAAGAAGATCCAGTCGACGGACATGAAGCCGCTCAAGGACGCGGACGGCAAGTTCTTCGTCCAGGATATGATTTCGCTCGCCAAGGCGAAGACCGAAGGCTTCGTCGACTATGGCTGGCTCAAGCCTGGCGACAAGGAGCCCTCGCTCAAGATCTCCTACATCATCGGCATTCCGCAATGGCAGTGGGTCGTCGGCTCCGGCCTGCACGTGCATGACGTCGATGCCGCCTTCATGGGCATGGTCGGCGGCGTGGCCAAGGTTCTGGTGCCGCTCGGCCTCATCATGCTCGGCCTCGTGATCGTGCTCAGCCGCCGCGCTTCCGGCATGCTGCACTCGGTGCGCGGCTCGATGGAAGGTCTGGCCGCCGGCCAGCTCGACACCCCGATCGCGCATCAGGAGCGCTCCGACGAGATTGGCGCCATGGCGCGCACGCTCGTCGTCTTCCGTGACGCCGCCCTCGCCAAGGAGGCGATGGAGGCCGACAAGATCCGCATGGAGGAGGAGGCCACCGGCCACCGCCACGCTGCCGATGGCGAGCGCCGTCGCAACGAGGCCGACCGCGCCGAGCATGCCCGCGTGCAGGCCGATGTCGTCCATGCGCTCGGCCAGGGCCTCGAGCATCTCTCGGACGGCGACCTGACCTACCGGATCGAGGACAATTTCACCGCCGAGTACGTCAAGCTCAAGGACGACTTCAACGGGGCCATCGCCAAGCTGCAGGACGCGATGCGCCAGATCGCGACCAATACCGAAAGCATGAAGGCGGGCTCGACCGAGATCAGCCAGGCGGCCGACGACCTCGCCAGCCGCACCGAGCAGCAGGCCTCCTCCGTTGAAGAGACCGCCACGGCGCTCGACGAGCTCACCGCCACCGTCCGCCAGACGGCCGAGAGCGCCCGCCTTGCCAACCAGGCGACGGAGCAGGTCAAGACCGAGGCCGAGCAGTCGACCAGCATCGTCCGCGATGCTGTGACGGCGATGGGCGGCATCGAGAAATCCGCGCAGGAAATCTCGCAGATTGTCGGCGTGATCGACGAAATCGCCTTCCAGACCAACCTGCTCGCGCTCAACGCCTCGGTCGAGGCGGCGCGGGCTGGCGATGCCGGCAAGGGCTTCGCGGTCGTGGCCTCCGAGGTGCGTGCGCTGGCGCAGCGCTCCGCCTCCGCGGCCAAGGAGATCAAGACCCTGATCGATGCCTCGACCATCGAGGTCGAGAAGGGCGTCACGCTGGTCGGCCAGACCGGCGGAGCGCTGCAGCGCATGGCCTCCGAGATCACGCGTGTCACCACGCTGGTCGCCGAGATCGCCGGCGCCGCGCAGGAGCAGGCCTCGGGCCTCCAGGAGGTCAATTCCGCCGTCGGCGAGATGGACCAGGCGACGCAGCAGAACGCCGCGATGGCCGAGCAGTCGACCGCCGCCGCGCATTCGCTCTCGCAGGAAGCCGACCGGCTCTCTTCGCTGGTCGCGCGCTTCCAGCTCGGCGGCGACGTCGCCCGGCTCAAGGCGATCTCGCAGACCATGCGGGCGGCGGTGGCCTCGGCGCCGCGCCCGGCGGTTCCGCGGGCCAAGGCTGCTAACGGCGCTGCTGCGGCGCCCAAGACCGGTTCTCGCGACGACGGTTGGGCGGAGTTTTGAGCACGCCTGCGGCCCCAGCCGCACCGATCGGCTTCGATGATTTCCTGAAGGTCGACATCCGTGTCGGCACAATCGTCGAGGCCGAGCCTTACCCTGAGGCGCGCAAGCCCTCGATCAAGCTCGTGATCGATTTCGGCGGCACGATCGGCCGCAAGAAATCCTCGGCGCAGATCACGAAACACTACCGGCCGGAAGAGCTTCCCGGCCGGCAGGTCCTCGCGGTGGTGAATTTCCCGCCGCGCCAGATCGGCAAGTTCATGTCGGAGGTGCTGACCCTTGGCATTCCCGACGCCGAGGGTGAAGTCGTGCTGATCGGGCCGGGGCACGAGGTCCCGATCGGCGGCAGGCTCTTCTAGGCCGCCACCGACCACAGGCCGGTCTGCAAAGTGGTCGGCGCGAATTCAGGTGCCGACCAGCGCAGGCGGAGCGCGCCGGGCCGGCGCCAGCCGCGCTTCACATGAAAGCGCCACAAGCGTTCGGCCCCATCGAGCTGTGCCAGCTCCGGTCCCTGCCAGACGATCTCCACCTCGCCCTGCAATTGCAGCAGTGTGCCCGTCGCGAAATCGACGAAGAGCAGCGCGGCGCGCGGCTCCCGCAGCAGATTCCCGAAGGTGTTGAAGTAGTTGTTGCCGGCAAAGTCCGGGATCGTGAGCGTGTCCCCATCGATGCGGACGAAGCTGGGCCGGCCGCCGCGATGCGAGATGTCGACGCCGCCGGTCTCGGCTTCGAGCGCGGCGGCGCTGGCGATGAACAGCGTGTCGGCTCCGGCGATCAGTGCGCGCGCCTCTGTATCCAGGCCTGACAGGTTGACGGGCGCTGCCGCCGGTTCGTCGCTGTCCTGAACCCGATTGCGCACCTGGATGTACTTCGCGCAGTTGCCGAAGCTCTGCGCGATCTCGACGGTGAAGCCATGCGCAGCGATCGTGCCGATTTGGCCATTAGCGCGATTGCGGCGGCGGGTTTCCAGTTCGAGGCCGAGCAGGCCGATGAGGCTGCCCGGTTGGAACGCCTCAAAGGCCGGATCGTCCTTGGAGGGCAGCGTCGCAATCGACAGCATGGTCGGCGTCGGACTTTCCACGAAGCCGGGCGCGGCGGCCAGCGCCGTCGCCACCGGCCAGCCGCCCTCGTCGAGCACGCCCGCGAAGAGCCAGGGCAATTGGCCGAAGAAGATGCGGTGCTGATCCGGCATGAACGGACGGATACCAGCGCCGCGCGAGGCGACGCCGGCCAGTGCCTGAGCGGCCAGCTCGCCGGTGTGGAAGGGGCCGTCAGGCAGCATCGTCGTCGAGCTCCGGCGGCAGGGGCGAAGGCGGGATCGGCTTGAAGAAGGGCAGGGCCTCGATGCGGGCTAGCCAACGGCGCACGGCGGGGTAGGGGCGCAGCGAGATGCCGCCCTCGGGTGCATGCGCGACATAGGAATAGCAGGCGAGATCGGCGATCGTCGGATGGGCGACCGCAAGATAGTCGCGCATTGCCAGATGCTCCTCCATGAAGGTGAGCAGCCGCGCCGCGATCCGCTGCGCGCGCGCCTTGTCGTCCTTCAGACCGAACTGGGTGACGAGGCGGGCAATGGAGGGGCCATGCATGACTTCGCCGGCGGCGATCGAGAGCCAGCGCTGGACATGGGCGGCGCCGACGGGATCGAGCGGCAACCAGGCGCTGTCCGGGGCATAGCGCCGGACGAGATAGACCATGATCGCGTTGCTGTCGGCGAAGGTGAGGTCGCCATCCTGCAGCACCGGGATCTGGCCGAGCGGGTTGAGCTTGCGGAAGGCGGCCCCCCGACGGACATCGGCAGGGGTCTCCTCGCTGCGATAGGGCAAGCCGAGCGCCAGCAGCAGCAATTCGACGCGGTGAGCATGGCCCGAAAGGGGTGTTCCGTGGAGGATGATCTCTGACGATGGCATGGCGGTGCTCCTGCTTGTGCCGGGCATCATGATCGTTTCGAAGATCAGCAGAAACCTGCTATCGGTTGAACTCAGAATTTCAATCTGCGGAATGATAAGATGGACCGGATCGAGGAGCTGGCGATCTTCGTTGGGATCGTCGACGCCGGCAGTCTCGCCGGTGCAGCCCGGCGTTTGCGCAAGTCGCGCCCGGCCGTGACGCGCGCGCTGGCCGGGCTGGAGGAGCGCGTCGGGACGCAACTGATCGCGCGAACGACACGGCACCTGACGCCGAACGATGCCGGCCGGGAGCTCGCCGCGACGGCTCGGCGATTGCTCTCGGATTATGAAGCGGCGCTCGGCGTCGCTGCGGCCGAGCCGGTCAGCGGTTTGCTGCGGATCACGGCGCCGCTCTCCTTCGGCCGGCGGCATGTCACGCCGCTGGTGAGCGAGTTCCTCGATCGCTATCCGCAGGTGCAGGTCGAGCTCGTGCTGGCCGATCGCAATCTCGACCTGATCGAGGAAGACCTGCAGCTGGCGGTGCGGATCGGTCCTTTGCCGAATTCCGGCCTGCTGATGCGCAAGGTGGGTGAGGTCCGGCGCATCCTCGTCGCAGCGCCGTCCTATCTCGCCGACTGCCCGTCCTTGCGGCGTCCTGCCGATATCGCCGCGCATGAAACCGTCGTGAGCGTCGCTGCCAACCAGACGCTGACCTGGCGCTTCGGCGGGCCGCGTTCAGGCAGCGCCGTCGTGCTGACGCCGCGGCTCATCGTCAATGAGGTGGAATCGGTGCTGATCGCGGCGCGGGCCGGCCGCGGGCTGGCGCGCGTGCTGTCCTATCAGGCGGCGGATGATCTCGCGGCTGGTACGCTGGTGCGCCTGCTCCCTGAATTCGAGCCGCCGCCACTGCCGGTCCAGCTCGTGGTGCCGGGCGGCCGGCAGCCTGCGCCGCGCGTGCGGGCCTTCATCGACCATGCGGTGGCGCGTTTGCCCGCGCTCGCGCCGATCAGAGCCGACAGCCAGCCCTAGACCGGCAACCGCACCGTCGCGCGCAGGCCGCCGAGCGGCGAATCGGTGAGCATGATGTCGCCGCCATGGGCGCGGGCGATATCGCGGGCGATGGCAAGGCCGAGGCCGGTGCCGCCGCCATCGACGTTGCGGGCCTCGTCGAGCCGGAAGAAGGGGCGGAAGACGTCCTCACGCTGGTCGGGCGGGATGCCGGGACCATCGTCGTCGACCATCACGATCAGGTAGCGCGCGTCATGCGTTGCACGGATCGCGATGCGGTCGCCATAGCGGGCGGCGTTTGAGACGAGGTTGGTCAGCAGGCGGCGGAAGGCGTCCGGGCGGATCACCACGAGCGGATCGCCGATCACCGTCAGTTCGGTCTGGTGGCCCTGGCGCTCGGCATCGGATTTCAGCTCCTCGAGCAGCGAGCGGATATCGGTCTCGACCGCTGTCTCGCCGGCATCGCCGCGGGCGAAGGCGAGATAGTCCTCGAGCATGCGGCTCATCTCGTCGACGTCCTTCTCCAGCGCCTCGATCTCGGAGGAACGCTCCATCAGGGCGAGCGAGAGCCGGAAGCGGGTGAGAATGGTGCGCAGGTCATGGCTGACGCCGTTCAGCATCGTCGTGCGCTCGCCGATCGAGCGCTCGACGCGCCGCTTCATCTCGATGAAGGCATTGCCGGCACGGCGGACCTCGCGGGCACCGCGTGGCCTGAAATCGGCGTCGCGTCCCTTTCCGAAGGCTTCCGCCGCATCGGCGAGCTTCAGGATCGGGCGGATCTGGTTGCGCAGGAACAGCACCGCGATGGTCAGCAGGATCAGCGACGTCCCTATCATCCAGAGCAGGAAGATATGGCTGTTCGAGGCATAGGCCGAGTTGCGCCGTGTCAGGATGCGCATCACGTTCTTGCCGAGCTTGATGCGGATTTCGATCAGGCTGGAGCGGCCGACCGTGTCGAGCCAGAAGGGGCGTGCGACCTGCTGGCTGAGCTCCGTCGAAAGCGCGTTGTCGAGCAGCGAGAAGAACGGGCGCGGCCCCGGGGCCGGCAGGTCGGAATCGGGGATGATGTCGAGGTCCATGCCGAGCCGCTCGGCGGCGATGCGCGACAGGGTCGCGGTGTCGGCATCCTGCGGATAGCTCTCGTAGACATCGATCAGCATGGCGATGTCGGCGGAAACGGCCGAGGAGAGGCGCTGCGTCACCGTCTGCCAGTGCCGTTCCATGAAGACATAGGCGATGACGGATTGCAGCAGCACGACCGGCGCGATGACGATGACCAGCGCGCGGGGGTAAAGCCCCTTGGGCATGTAGCGCGCTATGATCTGCAAGGGCCGGCCGATGCGCTTGACGGCCGGTCTCACGGCCTTGCCGAGGCTTTCGAGCGCTTGTTCCAGCCAGGCAAGGACGCGGGCCAGCGCGCGCGCAGCGACGCGCAGCGCGGATGGGCCTTTCCTGCCGGGTTGCAGCGGTGTCACGTCCGGTCCGTCACCAGCCTGTAGCCGACGCCGCGCACGGTCTGGAGATAGAGCGGATCGGTCTGGTCGCGCTCGACCTTGCGGCGCAGGCGGTTCATCTGGACGTCGACGGTGCGGTCATTGGCGGCCGAGCCCTGCGCGGCCAGTTCCTCGCGCGGCACGACCTCGCCGGCACGCTCGGCCAGCGCGGTCAGGATTTCGCGCTCGCGCTCGGTCAGGCGGATGGTCTCCTCGCCCTTGCGCAACTCGCCGCGCGCCAGCCCGTAGATGAAGGGGCCGAAGCGAACGAAATCCGGCCGCGTGCCGGATTGCGCGGCCTCGACGATCAGCGTGCGCTTCAGGATATTGCCGAGCCGGAGCAGCAATTCGCGCGGCTCGAAGGGCTTTGAGAGATAGTCGTCGACGCCGATCTCGAGGCCGTTGATGCGGTCCTTGCCGTCGGCGCGGGCGGTCAGCATCAGGATCGGCACGGCCGAGCCGCCGCGGAAGCGGCGGGCGAAATCGAAGCCGTTCTCGCCGGGCATCATCACGTCGAGCACGATCGCGTCGAAGACGAGATTGCCGAGCCGCGTATCGGCTTCGGCGGCGTTGGCGGCCGTCGTCACCCGGTAGCCGTTATCGCTGAGGAAACGGCCCAGCAATTCGCGCAGGCGCCGGTCGTCGTCGACGACGAGGATATGCGGCGCCTCGTCGGGTACGGGCTTGCGGGCCGGCTTCGCCAGGGTCTCGGTTGCGATCATCTCGCGCCTTTCTCCTGCGCCGGTCTTGCCGGCGCGCTCGCGGTGCAGGGCTCCCATAGCATAACGTAGGGAGCCGGTCGCCGCTAAGGCTTGTCGAGAAGTCGCTCCACCTTCGGCCGTTCGGCGGGATCGATCAGGGCGGCGAGATAGCGCGCGGCGATGGCGGCGGTCTCCGGCGTGGCGCCTTCGAGCGCGCGGTTGATGCGCTTCGCCTGCAGGCGGACGAGGCGCAGCGCCAGGTCCTGGCCTGAAGGCGTGGTGTGGAGGTGGCGCTGGCGCTTGTCCTGCCGGCCGGTGCGTTGCTCGATATAGCCCTTTTCGACCAGCTCCTTGAGGACGCGGTTGAGGCTCTGCTTGGTGATCTGCAGGATGTCGAGCAATTCGGCGATGGTCAGGCCCGGCCGGCGCTGGACGAAGTGCAGGACGCGGTGATGGGCGCGGCCGAAGCCGTAATCGGCGAGGATGCGGTCGGGATCGCCGACGAAGTCGCGATAGGCGAAGAACAGGAGCTCGATCAGGTCGTGCGGCACCGCCTCGGAAGAGGGCCTGAGCGGGAAGTCTTCGACGTCGGGAGAGGATGGGGCCAAAACGCGCTTCCAAAAATTTGGGTCAGCCTTATTGACATATCTCAGACGGAAGATTACCGGTCAAGGGCGCTGAGCGAACGATTATTTCAAAGCGTGCCGCTGCAGCGCAGTTTTAGACTTGAGCTTGCGTTCCGAAAACGGCTGTGCCGGAGTTCCGGAAACAAGCACCCAGGAGAAGGTCCATGTCAGTCATTCCTTTCGACCAGCGCGATGGCGTCATCTGGTTCGACGGTAAGCTCGTGCCGTGGAAGGACGCCCGGATTCACGTACTGACCCATGGGCTGCATTACGGCTCGTGCATCTTCGAGGGCGAGCGCTCCTATGACGGCGTGATCTACAAGAGCACCGAGCATTCGCAGCGCCTGCACAAGTCCGCCGAGATCATGGATTTCACGATCCCCTATTCGGTCGCCGAGCTCGACGAGGCCAAGTATCTCTGCCTGAAGGAGAACGGCCTGAAGGACGCCTATATCCGCCCGGTCGCCTGGCGCGGCTCGGAGATGATGGCGGTGTCCGGCCGCAACAACACGATCCATACCGCGATCGCCGTGTGGGAATGGCCGAGCATGTTCGACATGGCGGCGAAGCTGAAGGGCATCCGCCTCGACGTCGCCGACTATCGCCGGCCGGACCCGGCCTGCGCGCCGGTTCATGCCAAGGCGGCGGGCCTGTACATGATCTGCTCGCTCTCCAAGCACAAGGCTGAGCGCGGCGGCTATGCCGACGCAATGATGCTCGACTGGGAAGGCAATGTCGCCGAATGCACCGGCGCCAACATCTTCTTTATCAAGGACGGCGTGATCCATACGCCGCTGGCCGACCGCTTCCTGAACGGGCTTACCCGCCAGTCGGTGATCGACCTGTGCCGCCAGCGCGGCTTCGAGGTGGTGGAGCGGCGCATCCGTCCGGAGGAGCTGGAGAGCTTCAACGAGTGCTTCATCACCGGTTCTGCCGCCGAGGTGACGCTGGTTTCCGAGATCGGCCCGTACAACTTCATCACCGGCAACATGGGCAAGGTGATCATGGAAGATTATTCGGCTGCGGTGCGCCCGCAGACGAAGGCGGCTTGAGCGCCCGATCGCATCATCGTTCGCCGTCATCCCGGGCGTAACGAAGTGAAGACCCGGGATCCATGTCGGAACGGTTCAGGCATGGATCCCGGATCAGCGCCGCCAGAGGCGGCCTGTCCGGGATGACGCGCGTTTCTAGGGGCAACGCCGCTCCCTACTTGATCTCGCTGCGATAGAGCGTGATCCAGTCCTCGGAACCGATGCCACGGCATTCGCCCATCAGACTGAGATCGGTCTGGACGAAGGTGCTGCCGGTCCAGGCATAGCCGCCCGAGGCGCCGCAATCGCCGATGCCGCGTCCCTTGGCGAAGAAATTGATGCGGCCACTCTTCGGGTCGAACTCGGCATTCACCAGCGTATTCTTCGCGTCGCCGTCGCCTTGCGGGAAGACCACCGGCTTGGCCGTCTTCGCGTCGCCACGCTCGATCATCCAGAATGCATGCGAGACATTGTAGGCGCCGCGTGAGCAGGCCAGCGAAACGAGGCTGTGCGTGCCGTCGAGCGTCCAGGCCTCGTCGATGCTGATCAGGGTTTCGTCGTCCTCGCAGCCGTCGGGGTCGCGCTGCTTGAGTTCCTTGCGCAGCGCGGCAGCGAGCGCCTTGCCGTCCCTTTCCGACAGTGTGCCGCTTGCGGGCTTCGCGGTGACGACCGGCAGGGCAGGGGCGGCCGGAACGTTCGTGCCGCTGCCCTTGCGGATCAGGGCGGAGGTCGTGTTGAGGCGCCCCTGCTGCTCGTCGATCCAGAGCAGGGCCGCCACCGAGCCCGACAGCGAAACCTCGGCTGATACCTGCGGAGCGGCGATGGCGAGCTTCGTGGCCTTGCGGGCAGCCTCGATGAGGGCCGTGACTTCGGCCGGCTTGAAGGTCAGGGACAGCAGGTCGCCATCGGTTTCCGCCGGCATCGCCTTGCCGCCGGCGGGGAAGGGCGCGCCATCGAGCTTGAGTTGGACGGACCGGGGCGGGGTCTTCCAGTCGCCGCGCAGGCGCAAGGTCAGTTCGGCCGGCATGTCCGGCCCGGCAGAGCGCTCCAGGCGCAAATAGGCGACCGGGTCTGCCGTCTCAGCCGGGAGCGACAAAGCGGTGCAGCTTTTGAGATTGTCGCAGCCGGCCATCCAATCGCGGAAACTCTTCGGTTCCGGGTCAGCTGCGAAAGCGAGGGCCGGCGCAAGAGCGAGGCCGGCGCCGAGCGCGGCGCCCTTCCAGCCGTCAGGAATCCTGTTTCCAGCGTTCCGCCGCATCGTCGTCATCCGCCTTGGCTTCGACCCAGCCGCCGAGCGTGCCGTCGGCGCGGTGCTCGCGCTTCCAGAATGGGGCGCGGGTCTTGAGATAGTCCATCATGAAATCGGCGGCCTCGAAGGCGGCGCGGCGATGGGCCGAGGCCGCCAATACCAGCACGATCTGCTCGCCCGGCCTGACCAGCCCGTAGCGATGGATCGCGACGAGGCCGAGCAATGGCCAACGCTCCGATGCTTCAGCCGCGACGCGGGCGATCTCAACCTCGGCCATGCCGGGATAATGCTCAAGTTCCAGCGCGGCGAGCGTGCCGGCTTCGTCGCGGCAGAGTCCGGTAAAGGAGACGACGGCGCCGATATCGGCGCGGCCGGCCGAGAGCGCATCGATCTCGTCCTGGAGCGAGAAATCTTCCCGCTGGATGCGGACGAGGGGCGTCATCACGGCCTCAGCCGCCGGTCATTGGCGGAAAGAAGGCTATCTCGCGGGCCTGGCCCAGCCGGGCCTGAGGCTTGGCATGGACATGGTCGAGCGCTGCCCGCACGATTGTCGCGTCGGCGAAGGCAGCCTCGTAGCCCTCGCCGCGGGCCTTCAGCCAGCGCACGAGATCGGCGATGGTGGCGAGATCGGCGGGAATATCGAGCGTTTCCTCGGGCAGGCCCACGCGCTCGCGCACCCAGGCGAAATAGACGATGCGGACCGGGCGTGTGCCCGCCGCGGCGGTCGCTGTCGCGGTGCTCATGGCGCGCGCTCGTCTTCCGCGACGAGATGGCGGATGCCGGCGTTGAAATAGTCCCAGCCGGTATAGATCGTCAGGCCGGCAGCGGCCCAGAGCAGGACGATGCCGATGGTGGTGTTGCCGGGCAGGACCTTGTCGCCGGCCGGACCGGCGATCAGGAAGCCGAGCGCGAAGAGCTGCGCCGTCGTCTTCCACTTCGCGACCTTGCTGACGGGGACGCTGACCTTGAGATCGGCCAGGAACTCGCGCAGGCCCGAGACCAGGATTTCGCGGCAGAGGATCACGATCGCGGCCCAGAGCGTCCAGCCCTCGATCTGGCCGGTATAGACCAGCATCAGCAGCAGGGCGGCGACGAGCAGCTTGTCGGCGATCGGATCGAGCATGCGGCCGATCGCCGATTGCTGGCTCCAGGCACGGGCGATGTAGCCGTCGAGATAATCGGTGATGGCGGCGACGGTGTAGATGCCGAGCGCGAGCCAGCGCATCCAGTCGTCCCGCGGCCAGAACAGGATCGCCACCAGGGCCGGGATCGCCAGGATCCGCCCGTAGGTGAGGAGATTGGGCAGCGACCAGGGGCCGCGCCGCCTGATGGCGTCTGGAAGAATCGTCACGAGATGCACCAAAGCAAGCCGGTCGTCGCAGCGTCAACACGCAACCGCGTGAATGTGGCAGAACTTTCAAGCATCGTGAAAGAAATCATGCACAGCCTTGGCAGTCGCGGCATTCACGCCCGGCGTGCGCATGAGGTCGTCGAGCTTGGCGCGCTGGATCGCCTTCACCGTGCCGAAATGCAGCAGCAGCGCGCGCTTGCGTGAGGGGCCGATGCCGGGGATCTCGTCGAGCGGATTCTTCATCGTCTCGCGCTTGCGCTTGGCGCGGTGGGTGCCGATGGCGAAGCGATGCGCCTCGTCACGCAGGCGCTGGATGAAATAGAGCGCAGGGTCGCGAGGCTGCAGCTTGAAGGGCTCCTTGCCCTCCATGTGGAAGGTCTCGCGCATGGCGTTGCGGTCTTCGCCCTTGGCGATGGCGACGAGCGGGATGTCGGCCGCGCCGAGGTCCTTCATGATCTTGAGCGCGGCGGTGAACTGGCCCTTGCCGCCGTCGACGATGACGAGGTCGGGGCGGGACGGAAAGCCGTCCTCGTCCTTGCGCGGTTTCGCCGCCTTGCGGGGCTTCTTCCGCGGGGCTTCGTCCTTCATCGCGCGGTCGGGCGCATCCTGGAGAATGATCGCTCCGGTTTCGTCGTCGGCCGGGGGATGCTCCTCGGTTATCGGATCAAGGGCGATGCCGCTTTCTTTCGCCAGCTTGGCGAACCGGCGCGTCAGCACCTCGCGCATCATGCCGAAATCGTCGCCGGCGATGGTTTCGGTCGAGATGTTGAAGGTGCGGTACTGGTTCTTCATGAAGCCGTCCGAGCCGGCGACGATCATGCCGCCGACCGCGTTCGTGCCCATGATATGCGAGTTGTCGTAGACCTCGACGCGGCGCGGGGCCGCCTCCATGCCGAAGGCGGCGCCGAGCGCAGCGAGCAGCGCGCTCTGGCCGGCATTGTCGGCGAGCTTGCGGGAGAGGGCCTCGCGAGCGTTCTTGACGGCATGGGCCATCAGGTCGGCGCGCTCGCCGCGTTTGGGATGGGCCACCTCGACCTTGCGGCCGGCGCGGGCCGACAGTGCCTGCCCGATCAATTCGATCTCCTCGACCGGATGCGAGAGCAGCACGAGGCGCGGCGGCGGCTTGTCGTCGTAGAACTGGGCGACGACGGAGGCCAGAACCTCGGCCGGCGTCAGCGAGCGGTCGGCGCGCGGGAAGAGGGCGCGGTTGCCCCAGTTCTGGTGATTGCGGAAGAAGAAGATCTCGACGCAGAACTGCCCGGCCTGCTCGTCGATGGCGAAGACGTCGGCTTCCTCGACGCCCTGCGTGTTGATGTCCTGCCCGGCCTGCACGGCCGAAAGCGCGGCAAGGCGGTCGCGATAGCGCGCCGCCTTCTCGAATTCGAGCTCTTCCGCCGCTTCCTGCATCCGGGCGGAGAGCAGCTGCTTCACCGTCGAGGAGCGGCCGGAGAGGAAGTCGCGGGCCTGGCCGGCGAGCGCCTGGTATTCGGGAATCGAGATTTCGCCGGTGCACGGGCCGGCGCAGCGCTTGATCTGGAAGAGCAGGCAGGGGCGGGTGCGGTTCTCGTAGAAGGAATCCGCGCAGGTGCGGATCAGGAAGGCCTTCTGCAGTGCGTCGATGGTGCGGGTCACCGCCCAGACCGAGGCAAAGGGGCCGAAATAGTCGCCCTTGCGCTGGCGCGAGCCGCGGTGCTTCAGGATCGCGGGCGCGTCATGGTCGCCGGTCAGCAGGATATAGGGGAACGACTTGTCGTCGCGCAGCAGCACGTTGTAGCGCGGCCGGAGCTGCTTGATCAGGTTCGACTCGAGCAGCAAAGCCTCGGTCTCGGTGCCGGTGGTGACGAACTCCATATTCGCCGTCTCGGCGATCATCCGGGCGACGGCGTTGGTATGCGCCATGCCGCGGGCATAGGAGGTCACGCGGTTCTTCAGGCTCTTTGCCTTGCCGACATAGAGCACCTCGCCGGCGCGATCGAACATCCGGTAGACGCCGGGCCGGTTCGGCAGGTGCTTCGCGAATTGCTGGATGACCTCGATGCCGGCCTTGAGCGCGCCGGGCGCGGCTTCCGCGAGGGCGAGCGCGGGCTCGGCGCCGGGGAGGGTGTCCTCCTCGTCCTCGAACTCGTCCTGCGGCAGATCGTCCTGGCGTTCGCGACTCATGCGCTTGCGTACTCTATCCCGCGTCGTCTTGCCTGCGCCGTCTTGGGCCTGCGTTGTCTCGGCCTCCATGTAGGATGCCGGAGCCACTTCGTCATGTCAGGAGAGGTGCGGTTTCCTGCGTCGAATGAACGGTCGTGATCCGCCTGATAAAACCGATGTGAAGCTGAGCGCGGCGATCGTCTTCCACGGTTGTTCTTGGTTGTTCAGGCCGGTCATTTTCGTTTTCCGGCAGCGGCATCGTTGTTGTCGATTTGACATCGGGGTAGTCGGAGCCTATCTCTTGGTCTCGATTTAGGCCTGATGACTTGGCCATTCGCGCCTCTTGAGCGCGACACGCTGATGATTTTCTTCCTCTGATCGAATTCGCCGCCGCATGTTTTCCATGGGGCTTGGATAAGCATGTTTGCGGGAGGCTCAGATGGCTTCTGGTACGGTCAAGTGGTTCAACGCCACCAAGGGTTTCGGTTTCATTCAGCCTGACGATGGCGGGCAGGACGTGTTCGTCCATATCAGCGCTGTCGAGCGCGCTGGCATGCGCGATCTGCGCGACGGCCAGAAGATCTCCTACGAGATCGTCCAGGACAAGCGTTCGGGCAAGAGCTCGGCCGACAACCTGCGGGCCGAATAAGCCGCCTGGAGGCGGAACGACGACGCTTTGAGGCGACCACGGACGTACCGGCGCCACGACACGACGTTTCGCACAAGCGGTTGATGGAGGGTCGGGACCAACAAGCCCGGCCCTTTGTGCTTTCTGGAAAGGATGACCATGCAAGTTCTCGTTCGGGACAACAATGTCGAGCAGGCGCTGCGCGTCCTGAAGAAGAAGCTGCAGCGCGAAGGCGTGTTTCGCGAGATGAAGCAGCGTCGCGAATTCGAGAAGCCGTCCGAGCGCCGGGCCCGGGAGAAGGGCGAGGCGGTTCGTCGCGCCAAGAAGGCCGCCCGCAAGCAGGCGCAGCGCGAAGGCCTGCTGCCGGCGCCGAAGCGCAAGCTGCCGGCCGGCAAGGCCCGTCCTGGCGCCCCGCGTCCGCCGTCTGCCGTCTGATCGACGGAAGGCCGATCCGCGCCGTTGAGCAGGAGTTTCGCATGTCGAGCCGCAGCATGAAGCTGGACGAGATCGCTGCCCGCGCGCAGGAGGCCGTCTCGGCGACCGAGCAGCGCCGCCAGGACGCGCTCGATGCGTGGCAGGCGCTCGAGGATGAGGCCGGTCAGGCCCGCCTCAAGACCGAGAAGCTGCGGGCGCTGCGGCTGGCCCGGGACGCCGCGGAGGCCGCTGCCAAGGCGGCCGCCCCGGTTCGCAAGGTCGCTTCGAAGCGCCCGAGCCGAGCCGCCGCGAAGGCGCTCTGACGTTCTTCCCTTGACGAGGTTTCGGACGGGCGGCCATCAGGATGTGCCGCCCGTTTGCGTTTCTGCCGACGGGGCCTGCGCTTTGCCGGGAGAACGCGTGTCATGAACGATTCCTCTCCGGCACCCGGCCGCATCATCCTGCTCAACGGCGCGTCGAGCAGCGGCAAGTCTTCAGTCGCTCGCGCCATCCAGGCGCGGATCGATACTCCGTTCTGGCATATCTCGATCGATCACCTGCGCGATGCCGGCGTGCTGCCGAGCGCCCGGATCAAGAGCGGTGAGTTCGATTGGCGAGCCATGCGGGAAGCCTTCTTCCTCGGCTTCGAACGCTCGCTGCTGGCCTATGTCGAGGCCGGCAACGACCTGATCGTCGAGAACATCATGGAGAGCGAGGCCTGGCTGCTGCGACTGGCCGATACGCTCGCCGGCCATGACGTGTTCTTCGTCGGGGTGCATTGCGCGCTAGAGGAATTGGAACGACGCGAGCGTGAGCGCGGCGACAGGCCGATCGGCGATGCTCGGCGCGACTTCTACCGCATTCATTCCTATTGCCTCTACGATGCCGAGGTGGATGCGATGCAGGATCGGGACGCCAATGCCGACGCCGTCATCGCGGCATGGCGGGCGCGTTTGCTGCCGTCTGCCTTCGAAAGGTTGCGCGAGCGTCGCGACGGCGGCTGAGCCAGGTTCGACGACCAGGTCGCCATGTCGTCGACGCGTTTGCGTTGGCTGCGAATGCAGGGCGAGGGGACTGCCGATCGCTTCGGGCCGAGCCAATATGAGGACACTGGCCTGCGCCATTCACTACGAGGATCGAAACCCATGTCCCAGTCCGACAGCGTTCGCATCGTTCTCGCTTCCCGGCCCGAGGGGCGTCCGGCGCCGCAGAATTTCCGGCTGGAGCATGCCGCGATCCCGGCGCCCGCCGAGGGGCAGGTGCTGCTCAAGATTCTCTATCTCTCGCTCGACCCCTACATGCGCGGGCGAATGAGCGCGGCGAAGTCCTATGCGGCCGCGACGGAGATCGGGCAGCCCATGGAAGGCGGGACCGTCGGCGAGGTGATCCAGAGCCGTGATCCGGCCTTCAAGCCGGGCGACATCGTGCTCTCCCATTCCGGCTGGCAGTCCTACGCGGTCGCCAATGCCGCCCAGTTGCGCAAGCTCGACCCGAAAGCAGCGCCGTTGACCACGGCGCTCGGCGTGCTCGGCATGCCCGGCTTCACCGCCTATGCCGGCCTGCTCACCATCGGCCAGCCGAAGCCGGGCGAGACGGTCGTGGTCGCGGCGGCGAGTGGGCCGGTCGGTTCTGCCGTGGGGCAGATCGCCAGGATCAAGGGCGCGCGGGCAGTCGGCATTGCCGGCGGCCCCGAGAAATGTGCCTTCGTGCGCGACACCTTCGGTTTCGACGCCGTGATCGACCATCGCGATCCCGAGATGGCGGCGAAGCTCGCTGCCGCCTGCCCGGATGGCATCGACGTCTATTTCGAGAATGTCGGCGGCCATGTCTGGGATGCGGTCTTCCCGCTGCTCAACACCTTCGCGCGCATTCCGGTCTGCGGACTCGTCGCGCATTACAATGCGAGCGGCGAATTTCCGGGGCCGGACCGCTTGCCGGGGATGATGCGGCAGGTGCTGTCGAAGAGCCTGACCATCCGGGGCTTTATCCAGCGCGAATTCGCGGCAGCGCAGGGGCCGACCTTCCGGGAGGAGATGGCTGGCTGGATCGCGGAGGGCGCGGTCAAATACAAGGAAGATATCGTGACCGGGCTGGAGAACGCGCCGGAGGCCTTCATTGGCCTGCTGGAAGGCCGGAATTTCGGCAAGCTGATCGTCAAGCTTTGAGAGGGGCGCCACGCGCCAGCCTTTTTCCTTGACCATTCAGCGGGCGCGCGGCCATCTCGCCGCGCCCGCCACCGGACTTTGCCATGCCCGTCTTCGCCATTCCCTTCCCGATGATCGATCCCGTCGCGGTGCAGCTCGGGCCCTTGGCGATCAAATGGTACGGGCTCGCCTATGTCGTCGGGCTGCTTGGTGGCTGGTGGTATGCGCGCAAGTTGGTCGCCGCCGATGGCCTGTGGGGCGGGCGGGCGCGGCCTCAAGCCATCGAGCTCGACGACATGCTGCTCTTCGTCGCCTTCGGCGTGGTGCTCGGCGGGCGCATCGGCTTCGTGCTGTTCTACGATCTCGCGCGCTATCTCGAACGCCCGCAGGACATCTTCGCGATCTGGCAGGGCGGCATGTCCTTCCATGGCGGTCTGATCGGCGCGACGCTCGGCCTATGGCTCTTCGCGAAGCGGCGCGGCTATCCGGCGCTGTCGGTGTTCGATCTCGCCGCCGCGGTGGTGCCGATCGGCCTCCTGCTCGGGCGCATCGCCAATTTCATCAATGGCGAACTCTGGGGCCGGCCGGCGCCTGATTTCCCCTATGCGATGGTCTTCCCGAATGGCGGGCCGCTGCCGCGCCATCCGAGCCAGCTCTACGAGGCCTTTGGCGAGGGCCTGCTGCTGTTCATTCTCGTGAACGTGCTGGTCCGGTTCGGCGGCTTCAGGCGGCCGGGCTTCGTCGCCGGCGTCTTCGGCATGGGCTATGCGGTCGCGCGGATCGTCTGCGAGTTCTTCCGCGAGCCCGATCCGCAGCTCGGCTTCCTGTTCGGGACATCGGTCGATGCGCTCTCGGGCGGCATCACCATGGGCATGCTGCTCTCGCTGCCGGTGTTCTTCGCCGGCCTGTGGCTGGTGCTGCGCAGCAAGCGCGAGGTGCCGGGCGAGGCGCGGGCGTGACCACGCTCAAGGCCGAGATCGTCGATCTGATCCGGCAGGAGGGGCCGATCGGCATCGGCCGCTACATGGCGCTGGCGCTCGGCCATCCCCGCCATGGCTATTACATGACGCGCGATCCGCTCGGGGCTGAGGGCGACTTCACCACTGCGCCTGAGATCAGCCAGATGTTCGGCGAATTGATCGGGCTCTGGGCGGCCCATGCCTGGCAGGCGATGGGCGCGCCGGCACGCTTCCGCCTGATCGAGCTCGGGCCCGGGCGCGGCACGCTGATGGCCGACATGCTCCGGGCGACGCGGATCGTTCCCGGCTTCCATGCGGCACTCTCCGCCCATCTCGTCGAGACCAGCCCCGTGCTGCGCGGCAGACAGGCTGCCGTGCTGAAAGGCTTTGAGCCGGTCTGGCACGACACGGTTGCCGGCGCGCTCGATGGCCCGGTGATCGCGGTCGCCAACGAGTTCCTCGACGCCCTGCCGCTCGACCAGTTCGTGATGACGCCCGAGGGCTGGCGCGAGCGACTGGTCGGGCTCCGCGATGACGGCGATCTCGCTTTCGGTCTTGCTGCCGCAAGTGAGGATGCGCTGCGAATCGCGGCTCCGGTCGGTTCCGTGTTCGAGCAGCCTGCCATTGCGCTCGACATCGTCGCGCAACTCGCCGGCCATCTCGCTTCGGCCGGTGGTGCCGCGCTGTTCATCGATTACGGCTCGGTGCGCTCGGGCTTCGGCGATACGCTGCAGGCGATGAAGCGGCATGAATTCGTCGCGCTGCTCGCCGAGCCCGGCGAGGCGGATTTGACCGTCCATGTCGATTTCGAGCGGATGGGGCAGGCCGCCCTCAAGGCGGGCGCCGCCTTGCACGGGCCGGCGACGCAGCGCGATTTCCTGGTCGCGCTGGGGTTGCCGCAGCGGGCGCAGTCCTTGTCGCTCAAGGCGAGCGCCGACCAGCGCGCGGCGATCTCCGATGCCTTCGATCGCCTGATCGCGCAAGGCGAGACCGGCATGGGCGATTTGTTCAAGGTTCTCGCGCTATCGCAGCGGAACCTGCCGCCTCTGCCCGGATTTGACCTTCATCGGCTGCCAGATCAGGGCTGATTTCAGCGGGGCCATTCGCGGCCTCGCGCCAGAACCGGACCGCCACGCCCATGTTCATCACCGCCCGCGAACTCGCCGGAGAAGCCGGTATCCGTCACGCGTTCTTCACCCGAGAGGGCGGGGCCTCGACCGGAATCTACGCTTCGCTGAATGGCGGGCTCGGTTCTGCCGACGATTCGGCGGCGATCACGGAGAACCGGGCACGGATAGCCCGCCATCTCGAAGTCGCGCCGGAAAACCTGATCAGCCTCTATCAGGTCCATTCCGCCGATGTGGAGGTGGTGACGGGCCCATGGCCGGGGGACCGCCCGAAGGCGGATGCCATGGTGACCACCGCCCCACATGTCGCGCTCGGCGTCTCCACCGCCGATTGCGGACCGATTCTTTTCGCCGATGGCGAGGCGCGCGTGATCGGCGCCGCCCATTCCGGCTGGAAGGGCGCCTTTACAGGCATCGTCGGCGCGACGGTGACGGCAATGGAGAAGCTCGGCGCCCGGCGCGAGCGCATCACAGCCGTGCTTGGGCCGACGATCAGTGCCAAGGCCTATGAGGTCGGGCCGGAATTCATCGAGCGCTTCAAGGCGGAAAACCGGACCTACTCGCGCTTCTTCACGCCGTCCGAGCGTGCCGCGCATGCGATGTTCGACCTGCCGGCCTTCATCGGGCTCAAGGCGCAGGAGGCGGGAATCGGCCGCTTCGTCGACATGGGTCTGTGCACTTATGGCGACGAGCAGCGCTTCTTCAGCTATCGGCGCACCACGCATCGCGGCGAGCCCGATTACGGCCGCCTGATCGCGGCGATCGCTCTCGACTGAACAGATTGCGGTTGACGGAGCAGTGCGGCGGCTTGTCGCATGGCTCCGGTGGGAGCATCGTTCCTCTGGCCGGGGGACGCATCGCTCCCTTCAGGCACGTGTTCTTCGGGCGATGCATCGAGATGCAGGGGGCCGAGATGGAACAGATCCTGATAAACCTGATCGCAGGTGCGATCGGTGGCAACGCGGCCGGCAAGGCCAGCCCGAGCTTCGATCTCGGCACGATCGGCAACACGATTTCCGGCCTCGTCGGCGGCGGTGTGCTCGGACAACTGATCCCGATCCTGCTGCCCGCGATCAGCGCGGCGGCGCAGGGCGGCAATCTCAGCGTCGGCGGCATCCTGACCAACCTGATCTCGGGCGGCGCCGGCGGAGCGATCCTCACCGCGATCATCGGGGCGCTGAAGAACAAGGCCGCCTGATCGGCCTCTAGCGTTCTCATGAATTCCGGCTCCTCGCGGGGCCGGGCTGCGCAAGGCGCACGGCAGCGGCCTTGCACGAAGGGCCGAGCGGCGGCGATGCTTGCGCTGTCTGCAAAAGCCCGCGAGGCGATCTTGTCCCGTTCGATCACCTATTACTTCTCGCTGCACTCGCCCTGGACCTATCTCGGCAATGCGGCCTTTCACGAGATCGCCCGGCGGCATGGCTGCGGGGTCGACTATCGGCCGATGCCGCTGCGCTCAGTGTTCGACGAGACGGGCGGTTTGCCGCTGCCGAAGCGCCATCCGGTCAGGCAACGATATCGGTTGCTCGATCTCCAGCGCTGGCGCGCGGCGCGGAGCTTGCCGCTCGTGCTCCAGCCGAAGCATTTTCCCTTCGACCCGTCATTGGCCGACCGCATGACGATCGCGATCCGGGCCGAGGGCGGCGATCCCTTCGCCTTCATCAGCGATGTGATGGCCGGCTTGTGGGCGCGGGACGAGGACATGAGCCGCCCCGAGGCGCTGCTGGCCTGCGCGGCGCGGGCCGGTCTCGACGGGACGGCCTTGCTCGATGCGGCCGAGGGGGCTTCGGTCAAGCTCCGCTACGAGGAGACACTGGGCCAGGCCGTCGAGGCCGGTGTCTTCGGCGCACCGAGCTATGTGCTCGATGGCGAGGTGTTCTGGGGGCAGGATCGGCTTGACCTGCTGGATGCGGCGCTTGCCAGCGGCCGCGCGCCGTATCGCGTCGAGGGCGCTCTCTGAACTTCAGCCGATGATGTCGGGCGTACGCCAGCCGAGATGCTGCCCGGCATCGACGGCGGTCATCTGGCCCGTCACGGAGCTGGCGCGGGCGAGATAGAGAACGGCCTCGGCGATTTCCTCAGGCGCTATCCTGCGCCCGAGCAGGGTGCCCGCGGCTTCCTGCTCCAGCCGGTCCGCGCCGTCATAGGCATTCGGGAAGGTCGGGCCGGGGCCGACGGCATTGACGCGGATGCGCGGAGCCAGCGCCTGCGCCAGCGTTCGGGTCGCGGTGAGCAGCGCGGCCTTGGTCAGGGTGTAGGAGTAATATTGCGGCGTCAGTTTCCAGACGCGCTGATCGACGATATTGACGACGGCGCCTGTCGCATCGGCGGGCAGGCGCTCCGCCATGATGCCCACCAGTTGCGACGGGGCGCGCAGGTTGATCGAGAACTGGCGGTTCCAGGTGGCGATGTCGAGCGAGCGGACATCGTCGGCGACGAAGCTCGCGGCATTGTTGACGAGAAGCGTGACGGGACCGAGCGCTGCCTCCGCAGCGGGGATCAGGGTCGCTACCGCCGCGGGATCGACGAGATCGGCGGTCAGAAGGCAGGCCTTCGCCCCGCTCGCCTCGAGTTGCCTCAACAGAGCTTCGGCATCCTCGTGGCTGTCGCGGTGGTGGATCGCGACCGCATAGCCGGCGCTCGCCAGCTTCTCGACGATGGCGCGACCGATTCGGCGGGCTCCGCCGGTGACGAGTGCGACTTCAGCCATCGCGGCCACCGCGATTCGTTGGGTACGTCGGTGTCTGGACCGAAGCGCGCCGCTTGAGGCGACGCTCCCAGTGCTTGGCGACGCGCAGATAACGATAGAAGGCGTAGTTCATCGCGGTCATGAAACCGTAGATGCCGCGCAGCGCATGGCGCCGCCCGATATAGGCCTTCAGGAAATTGGCGGGGAATTCAGCGACCAGCCGGAAGACGGAAAGCGTGCCGCCGCGCGCATCGAGATCGTCAGCCTGCGCATCGCTATAGGCGTTGAGCTTGTCCATCTGTTCGCCGAGCGAGCGGACGGAGAAATGATGCACGGTGCCGCGCAGACGCCCGACCCGCGCATCCGGCGCGAGATCGACGCGATCATGCACGGGAGAGGCTGAGTAACGGCCCTTGCTCTTGCGGTAGAGGCGCACGGGGGCGAGCGCATAGGCGAATCGATGCGGCGCGCCTTCGCCGGGAAATATCTCGGCGATTCTTACCTTATAAGCGTCGCTTGCCGGCGAGCCCTTGGCGAAGAGAGCGACGATCTCGGCGGCCAGATCCGGGGGGACGACCTCGTCGGCGTCGAGATTCAGCAGCCAGTCGTGGCGGCATTGGTCCTCGGCGAAGCGCTTCTGCTGGCCGTAGCCGGGCCAGGCATTGAAGATGACGCGGGCGCCGAGCGACACGGCCAGGGCCTGGGTGCCGTCGCTCGATCCGGAATCGACCACGACGATGTCATCGCTCAGCGCCCGCGCCGCTTCGATGGTCCGGCCGATCCGGTCTGCCTCGTTCTGGGCGATGATGAAAATCGAGAGGGGCGGCACGGTTCTTCTTCGGTTCCTGTCGTCTCAAGGCTTAAGCACGGGCGGGACGGAGCGGCAAGGCAGGCGAAAAAAGCCGCAATCGCCGCGGGAACCTTGGGAAAGCAGCCGCGTTTGTAGGCCGGGCCATGTTCCTAGGGCGGCGTGGGGTCGAAATACTGTTAGTATTCGATTTACCATGGTGGCTAGTCGCTGGTTGGTTAACCTGGTTTTACCTATTTGCGTTCAGTTATCGCATTCGTGCCGCATTTCTGCCGCGGTCTGCAAGGCAGATGTGCTTCCGATGCAACAGACAAAGCCGGCTCCCGGTCTTATAACGGGTTCATCGAAATCAACCGCCGGGTTTGCCGGCGACAGCGACGACTAAGGAGTTTGTCATGAAGAAGTATCTGCTTGCGAGCGTTGCCGCGCTCGGTCTCGTCGCCGCTGGCGCCGCTTCGGCCGCTGACCTGCCGTCGCGCAAGGGCCCGGTTGTGGCTCCGGTCTACGTTCCCGCCTTCACCTGGACCGGCTTCTACGTCGGCGCCAACGCCGGCTACGGCTGGGGCAACGTGAACGCCAACGGCTTCGCCAATGTCGGCGATCTCGACGGCTTCGTCGGCGGTGGCCAGGTCGGCTACAACTACCAGATGGGCCAGTTCGTCGTCGGCCTCGAGGCTGACCTGCAGGCTGCCGATCTCAGCAGCGGCAACAACCTCGGCCTGATCAACGTCAAGACCGACTACTTCGGCACCGTCCGCGCTCGCGTCGGCGTCGCCTTCGACCGGTTCATGCCCTACATCACCGGTGGTTGGGCTTACGGCAACGTGAAGACCTCGATCCCGGGCATCGGCTTCTCGTCGGATCGCAGCCACACCGGCGGTTACGCTGTCGGCGCCGGCCTCGAGTACGCTGTCACCAACAACATCATCGCTGGCGTCGAGTACCTCTACGTCGACCTGGGCGAGAAGAACATTCTCGGCGCCAACACCAAGATCGGCACCGACTTCTCGGTCGTTCGCGCCCGTCTCAGCTACAAGTTCTGATTCTCTCCTCCCGGAGACAGAACGGACCCGGTGGCCTCGGCCACCGGGTTTTTTGTTGCCTGTGCCCGGGGATGCCCCGGCTGAGCTCAAGAAAAAAGCCGGCGAATCGGGTCGCCGGCTTTCGCCATTTGCGGGACGTGTCGCTGCCATTCGGCTGGATCAGCCCTTGAAGCGGGTCTCCTCGAAGGCCGGGACACGGGCGGCGAAATCGTCAAGCCAGGCGACGAGCTTCGGATGAGCAGCGCGCCAGGAGCCTTCGAAGCGCAGGTCGAGATAGCCCAGCGCACAGGCGAGCGCGATTTCGCCAACGCGCGGGCGCCCCGGGAAGGCCGGCGGTGCCGCCTCGAGCGAGGCCAATCCACGTGAGACCTTGCCGTCCTGATGGGCGACCCAATTGGCGTTGCGGGCTTCCTCGGGGCGGAAACGCCCTTCATAGACCTTGAGCAGCGCCGCATCACAGATGCCGTCGGCGAGAGCCTGCAGGCGCAACTGAACGAAGCGCGCCTCGCCGCCGGGGATCAGCTTCCCGCCGCTGAGATGGTCGAGATAGTCGACGATGACGCGCGAATCGAACAGCGTCGTGCCGTCCTCCAGCACCAGCGTCGGAATCTTGCCGAGTGGGTTCTGCTGGCGCAATACCTCCGCCGGATCGGTCGTATCCGCCGCCACGATCTCGATCTTGCTCATCAGCCCGAGTTCAAGGGCCGCCATCTTGACCTTGCGGCCGAACGGGGAGGCGGGTGAGGAGCGCAGGACGAGCATCGGCGATATCCTTGAGGCGGAGCGGCAACTGATCGATCAGCCGTCGGGGCGGATCGTCTCGCAGTGATAGCGCGGGCGCGGCCCTTGGGCGAGCCGCTCGGTCAACGCCGGCAGCAGGATTTCGGCCTCTTCGGCCAGCCGCCAGGGCGGGTTGGCGATCAGGAGGCCGGTCGCGCTGAGACCGCCGGCGGCTTCCGGACGGTCGACATCGATTTCGAGGCGCAGGAGCCGGCCGATTCCGGCATCGAGCACTGCGTCCATCGCGGATCCGATGCCGCTGCTCCCCTTGATCGGGTACCAGAGGGCGTAGATTCCGGTCGGCCATTTGCGATGCGCCGCGATGAACTGGTCGGCAAGCGTCGTGAACTCGTCCTTTTCCTCGAAGGGCGGGTCGATCAGGACGAGGCCGCGGCGCTCTTTGGGCGGCACATTGGCCCGCAGCGCCGTCCAGCCGTCGATGGCGAGTGGCTTACAGCGCTTGTCGCGGCCCATGGCCTCGGAAAGCTTCTTGTAGGTCGGGGGGTGGAGTTCCGCGGCGATCAATCTGTCATCGGGCCGCATCGCGTGGCGGCAGAGCCAGGGCGACCCCGGATAGGCGCCGGTGCCGTAAAGCGCGCGAGCGCCTGCCAGCGCGGCGCGATAGGGAGCGAGCAGGGCCTCGACCGCCGGGGATAGCGGCGAACGGTCGATCCGCGCGACGCCGTCCTTCCATTCATGCGTCCGCAGAGCCTCTTCCGAATCGAGATCATAGCGGCCGCTGCCGGCATGCGTGTCGATGATGCGGTAGGGCGTCGGCTTGGCGTTGAGATGCAGCAGGATGCGCGTCAGCACGACATGCTTCAGCACATCGGCAAAGTTTCCGGCGTGGAAGCCATGGCGATAGTTCATGCCGCCGTTGGTAGAGGAAGCCGCTCCCGACCGGAAGCGGCAAAGTCCTGCCTGGCTCGGCCTTCAGCGCGGCGCGACGACAGTGAACTCACGGGCGCGGCAGCCGGAGCGGTCGACCTGTTGGCAAGTGCGGAAGTCGCGGAGATCCCGGGTAATGCAGATCTTCACCTCCTGCAGCACGCCGCGCTTGCAGGCGACCGACATCATGTCCGGGCGCAGACCGGGGTTGGCGGCGGCGAAGGCGCGTTCGAGATCGATCGCGGTCCAGGTCTGGTCGCGGTCCGCCTTGGCCAGCACCGGGGGAATCACGACCTTCTCGCGAGCGCGGCGGACGTCACGAAAATACTCGCTCGGGCTGGAGCCGGTGCAGGTCCCATGCTTGCGCCATTGGTAGCGGGCGAGGCCCTCGGTCGGGAACAGGCCTTCGGCCTGCTCCATCGCGATCCGCGAGGGTGTGCGGCCGGCCGGGCCGCATTCGCTGGGATAGCCGCGTTCATTCTGCGGCCAGAGGCCGTGCACGACGAAGCGCAGGCCGGCGCCTTCGCCGCATTGCTCGCGATTGCGCGAACGGTCGCCATCGAGCTCGCAGAAGCCCGGCGACCAGGACAGGGCCAGCACATAGAAGTCGAAATCGCCCGGCGTGCCGCCGCGCTGGCCGAAATCCTCCGCATGGCCGGCCCCGGCGAAGCCGAACAGCGCCAGAGCCGCGATTGCCAGCGATTTCAACATCGGAGAGCCTGCGATCAGGGGCGGGCCATCTTGCAATCGGGCGCGTGGGTGCGCTGCCGGTCGAGGCCGCCAACGCACCAGTTGACGTTCCAGGTGAGGCCGAAGAGGCCGAGATTCTCGCGCACGGAGTAATCGACGCGGCGGAACTTGCCGTCGTTCAGCAGAACGCGGCCGCTGCAGAACCGCCGTGGGATGAAATCGTCACCCCAGGTGCGGAAACCGATCTGCCCGATGCGGTCATAGGACACAGCCTGGAGCGGCCCCCAGAATGTGCTCTCGCGCGAATTGAAGCGGTTGGTGACCTCGCTCAGCACGGCCGGATCGTCGCAGCCCGGAAGATTTCCGTACATCGCGAAAGTGCGGTTCTCCGCGCGGTCCAGCGGATGGACCACGCGGCCATTCGCTGCGTTGGCTGCGAAGCCCGCAAGGCAGGCGATGGAAACAAGGGCGGTTCGCAGCAGGGCGCGGCGCATCGAATCAGGCCTCGTATGGGAGGGCGAAGATGCCGCGCACGATGGCGATGTGCCGGTCACCGGTCAAGGCGCATGCGCGCGACAAGGGCGCCATGCGGGCGAAGGCGGGCCGGCAGAAGCCGCCCGCGCTGGCGTCCCGAGCTGCGATCGGACAGATTGGCGGCAGAAACACGGGGAAACGACATCATGGACTGCTTCGACGATCCGGCTGCGCGCATCGAGGACGCGGACGCCCTGCGCGGCCATATCGGGCCGGTGCACCCGCTGGCGACCGGCAAGGTGCTGCGCCGGCTCGATCAGTTCTGCAAGGACTTCATCGCGCTCTCGCCCTTTCTCGTGCTGGCAAGTAGCGACGCGCAGGGCAATGCCGATGCCAGCCCGCGCGGCGACGGGCCGGGCTTCGTGCGCGTGCTCGACGACAAGACCCTGCTGATCCCCGACCGGCGCGGCAATAACCGGGTCGATTCACTGGGGAACATCATGTCGGCGCCGGGCGTCGGGCTCGTCTTCATGGTGCCTGGAATTCCCGAGACCCTGCGTGTCAACGGCAAGGGGCGGGCAACCCGCGATGCGGAGCTTCTGGCGCCTTCCGCGATGCAGGAGCGCGCGCCGGTGACCGGCCTGATCGTCGAGGTCGAGGAAGCCTATTTCCACTGCGGCAAGGCGCTGATCCGCTCGAAGCTGTGGGACCCGGCGACGCAGGTGCCGCGCCACTCCTTCCCGACGCTCGGCCGCATCATCGCCGACCAGACCAAGGCGGTCGATGGCGACGAGGCCGATCGCAATCTTGAGGAAGGTTATCGCACGCGCCTCTATTGAGGGTGCTCGGCAGCGGCGTTCCCGTCAGGGCGCGCCGGCTCCGGTCGCTTCGAGCACCGCCGGCGCCGTGGCGGACTTGCGTTCGAGGATGAGCAGGAGGAGGCCTGCCGCGACGATCAGCGCCGCGCCGCAGAGCATGGCCGGCGTCGGCCAGTCACCGAAGATGAACCAGCCGAAGACCAGTGCCCAGACGATCAGCGTGTACTGATAGGGCACGACGACCGAGGCTTCCGCGAGCTTGAGCGAGCGGGTGACGCAGATATGCGCGCCCATCGCGACGATGCCGAGCAGGCCGAGCAGGGCGGTATCCTTCAGGCTTGGCGTCACCCAGCCGAAGGGCAGGAGGGCCAGCCCCATCAGCAGGGCGCCGAGCGTCTGCCAGGCGACGAGCGTGACATCGGGCGTGCCGCGCAGCTGGCGGCCGGCGATCATCATCGCGGCGAAGAGGAAGCTGCCGAGAAGCGCGATCAGCGCGGGCATCGACAGGCTGGCGCCGCTCGGGTTGAGCGAGATGGCGACGCCGGCGAAGCCCAGCGCGATGGCGAGCCAGCGCCGCCCGTCGATGCGCTCGCCCAGCAGGAGCGCGGCGAGGATCACGACCCAGACCGGCGCGGCAAGCCAGATCGTCATCGTGTCGGCGAGCGGCAGATAGCTGACGGCGAGATAGAAGAGCGCGACCTCGCCCGAGGAGAACAGCACGCGCAAAGCCTGCAGGCCGGGGCGTTCCGGCTGCAAGGTCCGCTGCACGCCCTGCTTGAAGACGAAGGGCAGGATGACGACGAGCGCCGCGAGGCTGCGCACCACCAAGAGCTGGCCGACCGTGTAGGTGGCGACCAGCCATTTGCCCATCACGTCGTTGAGCGAGAACAGCAGGATGCCGAGCAGCATCATGGCGATGCCGGCGAGCGAGGCGTTGCGGGCGGTCATGGCAGGCGAAAGGGTCCCAAAGGCGCGTCACCACTGGCGGAGTCCGGTGCGCGTGGCAATCCGCGTTTCCGCATGGCCTCATGATCTCCAAATATTAAGCATTGACTTAATTAAGTAGATGACGAAATTATAGCCCATGGATCGCTTCGCCGCCCTTGCTGACCCGACACGCCGCAGCATCGTCGAGATGCTGGGGGAGCGGGCGTTGTCGGCGGGAGAGATCGGAGCTCGCTTCAGCGCGAGCGCGCCGGCGATCTCGCAGCATCTCAAGGTGCTCAGAGAGGCCGGTCTGGTGACCGTCGAGGTCCGGGGACAGCAGCGGATTTATCGGCTCGATCCGGCCGGGCTCGAAGCGTTCGACGCCTGGCTCGACAAGGTCCGGCGCTTCTGGGGGCGCCATCTCGATATCCTGGAACAGGAACTCGCAAAGCCCGAACCGGGCGAGGGAGAGACCGAATGAACGAATATGGTGTCGTGCTGGAAAGTGGCGCGGTGCGCTTCGAACGCCTGCTGCCGGGGCCCGTCGAGCGGGTCTGGTCCTATCTCACCGAGTCGGAGAAGCGGGGGCAATGGCTGGCCTCCGGTGCCTTCGACCTCAAGGTCGGTGGCCGTACGGAGATGCTGTTCAAGCATTCCGAGATCACCGACGAGGCGCCGCCGGAAGCCTATCGCGAGGTGCACGAGAACGGGGTGCGTTCGACCGGCACGATCACGCGCTACGAGCCGCCGCGGATCATAGCCTTCACCTGGGGCGGTGGCGGGGAGCCGGAATCGGAGGTCGAGTTCGAGCTTCTGCCGAAGGGCGAGAAGGTCCTGCTGGTGCTGACGCATCGCAAGCTGCCCAGCAAGGCGGAGATGACCAGCGTCTCCGGCGGCTGGCATATGCATCTTGGCCTGCTGGAGGATGTGCTCAACGGCAGCAAGCGGCGCGGATTCTGGTCGCGGTTCGCGGCGCTCGATGCGGATTATGCCGGTCGTTATGCCGGTCTGCCCGAGCCAGGCAAGAGCTGATCAGAGGCTCGCCGCTGCGCGCGCGGCCTGGTCGTACTGGCCGGAGAGCGAGCGCATCGCGGCAGCGATCTCGGACAGGCGGGCCGGGTCTGCGCCGGTGGCGCGGACGGATTTGACCAGGAGCTGCTCGCGGATCTGGGCATAGCGCCGGCAGGCCTCCTCGCCGGCCGGCGTGACCTCGACGGTCTTCTCCTTGCCCTTGCGGCCGCCCTTGAGCAGCTTCAGCCGCTCGAGCTTCTTCAGCGAGTAGTTCACCAGATGCGTGTCCTCGATATTGAGGACGAGGCAGATATCGGCGAGGCGCTTGGCCTTGCCGCGGTGATTGACGTTGTGCAGCACGAGCACGTCGAGCGGCGAGAGATCGGGCATGCCGGCTGCCGCCATGCCGCGCACGATCCAGCGGTGGAAGGCATGGACCGTCATGCTGAGTGCGAACTCGAATTCCGAGAGCGCCGGCAGGGCTCCCGACGCGAGATGGCCGGAGGAGACGATCGGGCCGAGGTCGTCGGGTGGAGGAGGCGATGCGGGCACGGTTCGATCCGGAAGCGGAAGCAGGGTCTCCCTCTCCTTATGGAAAGGAAGACCCCGTCGGGACTGGGCTTGAGGCCGCCGTTACATCTTCTTGTAGGCGTCGACGATGGCCTGGCCTTCGGCGCCGGCCTTCTTCAGCCAGTCGGCGGTGAGCTGCTCACCGGCCTTCTTGAAGCCGGAAGCGAGCGCGGGCGAGGGCGCCTGCACCTTCATGCCCTTGGCCTTGAGCTGATCGAGATACCAGCCGGCCTTCTCCTGCCACATCTTCCAGCCGCGCTCCTCGGCGGTCGCGGCAGCCTTGAGCAGTGCGTCCTGCGTCGCCTTGTCGAGCGCGTTGAAGGTGGCTTTGTTCACGAAGGTCGCGTCCTTCGGAATCCAGGCCTGCGTGTCGTAGAAATGGGTCAGCGATTCCCAGACCTTGGAATCATAGCCGGTGCCGCCGGACGACATGAAGGAGTTGACCACGCCGGTCGCCAGCGCCTGGGGCAGCTCGGCCGCCTGGATCGTGACCGACTGCATGCCGGCGATTTCGCCGAGGCGCGAGGTTCCGACATTGTAGGAGCGCCATTTCAGGCCGCGCAGGTCCTCGAAGGTGTTGATGTCCTTCTTGGTGTAGATGCCCTGCGGCGCCCAGGGGACCATGAACAGGAGCTTGATGCCCTGCGCGTCGAGTTTCTTTTCGATCGCGGCCTTCGACGCCTTGTAGAGCTTCATGGCATCGGGATAGGAGGTCGCGAGGAAGGGAACGACGTCGACGCCGAAGATCGGGTCCTCGTTCTCGTGGATCGAGAGCAGAACCTCGCCCATCTGCGCCTGACCGGACTGCACCGCGCGCTTGATCTCGGGCGCCTTGAAGAGCGAGGCGCCGGGATGGACGGTGATCTGGAGCTTGCCTGATGTCGCGGCCTCGACATCCTTGGCGAAGAGCACGAGGTTCTCGCTATGCGGGTTGTCGGCGGGGTAGGCCGCGGGCAGGTTCCATTTGGTCTGTGCGGAGGCCGGGGCGGCGAAGGCGAGCGCGCTGACCCCGAGGGCGAAGGCGGCCGTGGTGAAAGTCCTGCGGTTGATCATGATGCTGGTCCCTCTCTTGTGGTTGGCTTCTGTGGTCAGTCTGGAAAGGCGAGCTTCGGCAGGTAGAGCACGATCTGTGGGAAGCTGGTGATGATGATGACGGCGATGTTCAGCAGAATGAAGAACGGAAATGCCGCTTTCGCAATCGTCCAGGTGTCCTTGCCGCTCATGTTCTGCAGCACGAACAGATTGAAGCCGACCGGAGGGGTGATCTGCGCCATCTCGACATGGATGACGAGGTAGACACCGAACCAGACGAGGTCGAAGCCAGCTTCCTTGACCATTGGCAGGACGATGACGGCGGTGAGCACGATCATCGAGATGCCGTCGATCAGGCAGCCCAGGATGATGTACATGCAGGTCAGTGCCAGCACGAGCATATGCGTGGAGAGCTGCTGGCCCTTGACCCATTCCGCCAGGGCGGCGGGGATGCCCGTATAGGCCATCGCCGCCGTGCAGAAGGCCGCGCCCGCCAGGATCAGCATGATCATGCAGGTGAGGCGGGTGGCGCTCATGATGCTCTCGAAGAGCTTCCTCCAGGTCAGCGTGCCGCTCCACCAAGCCAGGAACAGTGCACCGCTGACGCCCCAGGCGGCGCATTCGGTCGCCGTGGCGAAGCCCAGGATCAGCGCCAGGAAGACTGCGGCGATCAGCACGAGGCAGGGCAGTAGCTTCATCGACTGCCGCAGCTTCTGCCTGAACGGCATCGAGGGGTCGCGCGGCGGTGTCTTGTCCGGATTGAGCAGCGACCAGATGATGACGTAGCCCATATAGAGCGCCATCACGAGCAGGCCGGGCAGGAAGCCGCCGAGGAAGACCTGCAGCACGGAGACGTTCGCCGTCACCGCGTAGACCACCATCGGGATCGAGGGCGGAATCAACAGGCCGAGCGTGCCGGAGCCGGCCAGCGTGCCGAGGCTGAGCTTCTCGTCATAGCCACGCTTCTGAAGCTCAGGCAGCGAGATCTTGCCGATCGTCGCGACCGTCGCCGCCGAGGAGCCAGACACGGCGGCGAAGATGCCGCAGCCGACGATGTTGGTATGGATGAGCCGGCCGGGCAGCCATTGCAGCCAAGGCGAGAGCCCGAGGAACATCTGCTCGGACAGGCGTGTACGGAACAGGATTTCGCCCATCCAGATGAAGAGCGGCAAGGCCGTCAGCGTCCAGCCGCTGGCGGAGCTCCAGACCGTGGTAGCCAGAACCTGGCCGATCGGCACGTCGGTGACGAGCCACATGGCGAGCAGGCCGACGAGCCCGAGGCCGACGGAGATCCAGATGCCGGAGCCGAGGACGAGGACGAGGAAGCCGAGCAGGACGAGCGAGAGAACGGGTAGGCTCATGATCAGACGCCTCCGCCCTGAGCGACGCGCTCGACCAGCTCCTCCACCGATTTCGGCGGCTCGGGCTCGTAGGTCGGGCGGCCCGTCCGCAGGACGATGACGAGCTCGTCGACGATCGCGATCAGGAGCGTTCCGAGGCCAAGCACGAGGGAGAGCTGCGGAATCCAGAGCGGCACCGACACCACGCCCGTGGACATGTCGAAATACTGCCAGGAATCATAGGCGAGCTTACCAGTCTGCCAGGTGAAATAGCCGATGAAGAGCGCGGCGACCGTGAGGGCGAACAGCTCGGCCGCCTTCTTCGCGCGCCCGTGCAGGCGCTCGATCAGCAAGCCCACCCGGATCATCTCGCCCTTCTTGAAGGTATGCGCCAGGCCGAAGAAGGCCATGGCGGCGAAGGCCCAACCGGCAAAGTCGTCGCCGGACGGCACGTTGAAATTGATATCGCGCCCGACCGAAAGCAGCATCATCAGGACGAAGATCACGATCAGGCACAGACCGGCGATGTAGCCGGCGGCGAGGTAGAGGACATCGAGTGCGCGACGGATCATCGAAGGCGCTCCCATCCGATGGGAGCGCAGCTGCGCCCGGTTGCCAGGGTTGCTCGCATGGTCGCATCCTCCGCTTTCGCGCCGGCCCGGCCCCTCAGCCATGTTCCAGCCACAATCGGGATCGTAGCCGGCAGAATCGCCTTGTCAACAACTCATCGACGATTTATCGATGATTTGTCATTGTCGGGCGATCCCGGCTTGTCCAAGGGGGAGAGGGTCTATGTCGGCGGCTCATTGGGACTTCTGGATCGATCGCGGCGGCACCTTCACCGACGTGATCGGCCGCGATCCGGCTGGCAATCTCCATGCCAGGAAGATGCTCTCGGAAAATCCCGGCGCTTATCGCGACGCCGCCGTGCAGGGCATCCGCGAGCATCTCGGGCTGAAGGCGGGCGAGCCGATCCCGACCGGGATCATCGGCGAGGTGCGCATGGGCACCACCGTCGCCACCAACGCGCTGCTGGAGCGCAAGGGCGACCGTACGCTGCTGGTGACCACCAAGGGCTTCCGCGATGCGCTGCGCATCGGCTACCAGGCGCGGCCGGACATTTTCGCCAAGCAGATCATCCTGCCCGAGGCGTTGTATGATGCGGTCGAGGAGATCGACGAGCGCGTGCTGGCCGATGGCACGGTCGAGCGTGCGCCCGACGAGGCGGCGATCCGCAATGCCTTGCAGGCGCAGTACGATGCCGGTTTCCGCACTGTGGCGATCGTCTTCATGCATGGCTACCGCTACATGGCGCATGAGCAGGTCGCGGCCCGCATCGCCCGCACGATCGGCTTCCCGCAGGTTTCGGTCAGCCACGAGGTCTCGCCGCTGGTGAAGCTGGTGGGCCGCGGCGATACCGCCGTGGTCGATGCCTATCTCTCGCCCATCCTGCGCCGTTATGTGCAGCAGGTGTCGGAAGAACTCGATGTCGCCCGCACCGGCGCGCGCCTGATGTTCATGATGTCCTCGGGCGGCCTCACCGCTGCCGAATTGTTCCAGGGCAAGGACGCGATCCTCTCCGGCCCGGCCGGTGGTGTGGTCGGCCTGGCCGAGACCGGCCGCTCGGCCGGGTTCGACAAGGTGATCGGCTTCGACATGGGCGGCACCTCGACCGACGTCGCGCATTTCGACGGCGAATATGAGCGCGCCTTCGAGACCGAGGTCGCCGGCGTGCGCATGCGCGCGCCGATGATGCTGATCCATACGGTGGCGGCCGGCGGCGGCTCGATCCTGCATTTCGACGGACGGCGCTTCCGCGTCGGGCCGGATTCGGCCGGCGCCAATCCTGGCCCGGCCGCCTATCGCCGGGGCGGGCCGCTGGCGGTGACCGACGCCAATGTCATGGTCGGCAAGCTGATCCCGTCCTATTTCCCGGCGATCTTCGGCCCCAAGCAGGACGAGCCGCTCGATGTCGGCATCGTCCGCAACAAGTTCGCGGTGCTGGCGGCCGAGGTCGGCGACGGGCGCAGCCCTGAGGAGGTTGCAGACGGCTTCATTCAGATCGCCGTCGCCAACATGGCTGAAGCGATCAAGAAGATTTCGGTGCAGCGCGGCTACGACATCACGCGTTACGCGCTGAATTCCTTCGGTGGCGCCGGCGGGCAGCATGCCTGCCTTGTCGCCGACGCGCTCGGGATCAAGACCGTGTTGCTGCACCCGTTCTCCGGCCTGCTTTCGGCCTATGGCATGGGGCTCGCCGAAATCCGCTCGACGCGGACATCGGCGCTGGATGTCGCGCTCGATGGCGAGGCCAAGGCCGCGATCGAAGCTGTCGCCGCGAAGCTTGCCGCAGATGCGAAGGCGGAAGTTGTCGGCCAGGGCGTGGCGGAAGGCGATATCGCGATTCATGTGCGCGCCCATATCCGCTATTCCGGCACCGATACCGCGATCGCGGTTCCGGCCGGCACGCGCGCCGAGATGCAGACGGCCTTCCAGACCGCGCACAAGGCGCGTTTCGGCTTCATGGACGAGACCAAGGCGCTGGTCGTCGAGGCCGTCGAGGTCGAGGCTGTCGGCGGCGGCGCGAAGTTCGAGGAAGCTGCCGGGTCCGAGCAGGCAGGCGAACCGGTTGCCGCCGAGCGCACGCGCTTCTTCGCCAAGGGCCAGTGGCATGATGCGGCGATCGTCCGCCGCGAGGCTATCAGGCCCGGCCAGAGCGTCGCGGGTCCGGCCATCATCATTGAGCCGAACCAGACCGTCGTCGTCGAGGAGGGCTGGAGCGCCAAGCTCACCGCCCGCGACCATCTCGTGCTCGTCCGCGTCAAGGCGCTGATCCAGCAGGCCGCGATCGGCACCAAGGCCGATCCGGTCATGCTCGAGATCTTCAACAACCTGTTCATGTCGATCGCCGAGCAGATGGGCGTGACGCTGCAGAACACCGCCTATTCCGTGAACATCAAGGAGCGGCTCGACTTCTCCTGCGCGGTCTTCGACCAGACCGGCGCGCTCGTCGCCAATGCCCCGCATATGCCGGTGCATCTGGGCTCGATGGACCGTTCGGTCGAGACCGTTATCGCCAACAACCCGGTGATCAAGCCGGGCGACGTCTATTGCCTGAACGCGCCCTATAACGGCGGCACGCATCTGCCGGATATCACGGTCTGCACGCCGGTCTTCGACCCCGAGGACAAGGACATCCTGTTCTGGGTGGCGAGCCGTGGCCACCATGCCGATGTCGGCGGCACGGCGCCGGGCTCGATGTCGCCGCTCGCGACCAACATCGAGGAAGAGGGCGTCTATATCGACAATTTCAAGATCGTCGATCAGGGCCGCTTCTGCGAGGAGGAATTGGTCAAGCGCCTGACCGGCGCGCGCTATCCCGTCCGCAACGTCGTGCAGAACGTCAACGATCTGAAGGCGCAGATCGCCGCCAACGAGAAGGGGCTGGCCGAGCTGAAGAAGATGATCGGCTCCTTCGGTCTCGATGTCGTGCAGGCCTATATGGGCCATGTCCAGGACAACGCGGCCGAGAGCGTGGCGCGGCTGCTGACCAAGCTGCACGATTCCGAGTTCACCTATCCGATGGACCAGGGCTGCGCGATCAAGGTGAAGATCACCATCGATCGCGAGAAGCGCGAGGCGACGGTCGATTTCACCGGCACCTCCGAGCAGCGGCCGGACAATTTCAACGCGCCGGCCCCGGTGACGCGGGCCGCCGTGCTCTATGTCTTCCGCGTCATGGTCGACGACGCGATCCCGATGAATGCCGGTTGCCTGCGCCCGATCCGGATCGTCGTGCCGGAGGGTTCGATGCTGGCGCCGCGCTATCCGGCGGCCGTCGTTGCGGGCAATGTCGAGGTCTCGCAGGCGGTGACGAACACGCTGTTCGGCGCGCTCAAGGCAATGTCCTGCTCGCAGGGCACGATGAACAACCTGACCTTCGGCAACGACCAGTATCAGTATTACGAGACGATCTGCTCGGGCTCGCCGGCCGGCCCCGGCTTCCACGGCACGTCGGGCGTTCATGTCCACATGACCAATTCGCGCCTGACCGACCCGGAGATCCTGGAGACGCGCTTCCCGGTCGTGCTGGAGGATTTCCACATCCGGAAAGGCTCAGGCGGCAAGGGCGAATGGACCGCTGGCGACGGCACCTCGCGTACCATCCGCTTCCGCGAGACGATGGATTGCGCGATCCTGGCCTCGCATCGCCGGGTCCGGCCCTTCGGCGTCGATGGCGGCGAGGCGGGCGAGCTTGGCAAGACGCTGGTGCGCAGGCTCTCGGGCGCGGTCGAGGAGCTGAAGCCCTCCGACCAGACGCTGCTCCAGGCCGGCGAGGCGGTGACGGTGATCACGCCGACGGCGGGCGGATACGGCAAGGCGAAGGACTGAGATACACTCGCCGTCATGGTCGGGCTTGTCCCGGCCATCCACGTCTTCCCGTGCCGGGGACCGTGTTCAAGACGTGGATGCTCGCCACAAGGGCGAGCATGACGCGTGCGCGTTCGAGCCTCTGGTCAGAATGCGCGGATCGTCCTTAGCTCCGTCTCCTGACCATGGAGACGGACATGCCCCAGACCTGGATGATCACCGGCGCCAATCGCGGCATCGGACTTGCCATCACCATCGAATTGCTGCGCCGGGGCGATCGGGTGATCGCGGCGGCGCGCAATCCCTGGGGCGGGGCGCTGGCCGAGCTTGCGGCCGAGCATCCGGCGGCGCTGATCCCGGTGGAACTCGACGTCACTTCCGATGCCAGCGTCGCGGCGGCGAAGGAGGCGTTGGCCGGGCAGCCGATCGATGTGCTCCTGAACAATGCCGGCCTTTACGGTCCGCGTGATCGGCAGAGCGGGCTCGATGTCGATTTCGATGCCTGGCGCGAGGTCTTCGAGGTCAATGTCTACGCGCCGATCCGCGTGGCGCAGGCCTTCCTGCCGAATGTCGAGGCGGGACAGGGCCGCAAGATCGCGACGATCTCCAGCCGCATGGGCTCCATCGCCGCCAACCCCGGCAATGCGCTGATCTACCGCTCGTCGAAGTCGGCGGTGAACATGGCGATGGTCGTGTTCGGCAACAGCGTGCGTTCGCGCGATGTCAGCGTGATGTTGTTCCATCCCGGCTGGGTGCAGACCGACATGGGCGGCAGCGGCGCCGATATCACGCCGGCCGAGAGCGCCAATGGGCTGATCCGGACCATCGACGCTTCGGGCATGGCGGAGACCAACAGCTTCCGCGACTATACCGGCGAAAAGATCGCCTGGTGAGCGCTGACGGCTTCAGCTCGCCCGCGTCGAGGCGAGCCAGGCCCCGCCGCCGATCAGGAAGCCGCCGCTGAGCTTCGACAAAAGCCGCACGCGATTGCGCGACAGCAAATGCCCGGCCTTGCCTGAAAGCAGGGCATAGGCGCCGTCGCTGAGCGCGGCAAAGAACAGCGCGGTCGCGCCCATGATCGCGATCTGGGTGGCGTGGTCGCGGGCGGGATCGAGGAACTGCGGAAAGAAGGCGCCGAAGAACAGCAGCGTCTTCGGGTTGCTGAGGGCGACCAGCGCGCCCTGCAGGAAGAAGCCGCCGCGCGGCGGCTTCGCCGGAGCCGTGCCGTCGAGATCGGCGCCGGCCGAACGGAACATCTTCCAGCCCAGCCAGATCAGATAGGCGGCGCCGGCCAGCCGCAGCCACTCGAACCCGTGCCCGAGCGTCGCGACGACGGAGCTCAGCCCGATGCCGGCGACGAGAACCATGATGCCAAGCCCGAACTGGGTTCCTGCCACGTTGAGGAGGCCGGCGCGGGTACCGTGCTTCAGGCTGTTGGCGACGATCAGCGTGACCGTCGGCCCGGGAACGATGATGATGACGATGCAGGCGATGAGATAGGCGGCATAGGTTTCGAGCGACATGGCGCTGGTCTCCGGCGGTGTCGCCTAGTGATCTGCCGATCTTGATGACCTGTCCAGATGCTCCGCCTTGCTGCGGATTGGGAGATGGCGATGGAGCGGACGAGTTTTGTCGTGGAGCCGCTGACGCCGGAGCGCTGGGGCGATCTGGAGGATCTCTTCGGCCCGCAGGGCCCCTGCTACGGCTGCTGGTGCAACCATTTCCGTATGCCGCAGCGGCTGCGCAAGCCCTTGCTGGGCGAAGGCGCGCGGCAATTGTTCGAAGACCGCGTGAAGAAGGGGCCGCCGCCCGGCGTGCTCGCCTATGCCGAAGGCAAGGCGGTCGGCTGGCTGCAGGTCGGCCCGCGTGCCGATGTTCCCGAGTGGAACAACCCGCGCCGCGCCTCGACGCCGCTGCCGGATGCGCCGGCCGAGGATCCCCGCAATTGGGCGGCATCCTGTTTCTTCGTGCGCAAGGGCTTTCGCGGCAAGGGCGTGACCGGCGCGCTCCTCGACGGGGCGGTGGTCTTCGCGCGGGAGAGCCAGGCGCGATTGATCGAGGCCGCGGCCATGGACAACGAGGACAAGCGCAGCGCCGAGGGGCTCTATGTCGGGCCGGAAAGCGTGTTCCTGCGCGCGGGCTTCGTCGAGGTCGCCCGCCAGAAGCCGGGCCGGCCGCTGCTCAGGCTGGTGCTGTAGGCCGCGCTGGCTTCGCCCTATGTGAGGATGAAGTCGCGGATTGCCTGCAAGGCGCCGTCCCGGTCGTCGGCGACGATGCCGTGCCCGCAACCGGCAAAGCGCTGGAAACTGACCCGGTCAGGCGGGAGGCTGGCTGCAATCGTCTCGCTGAAGGCGATCGGCGTGATCGGGTCCTTGTCTCCGGCCATGACGAGAACCGGGCAGGATATTCGCGCAAGCGCCTCCCTGAAATCGAAGCGGCCATGCTCGTTGCCGGGGCCGTTGAAGTGGACGCCGGTTTCGTTGCGCGTGATGGCGCGCGCAACCCACGATCCGTCATCCGCTTGTTTCCGAGGCGCGTAGAGCGGGACGCAGACCTTTGCATAGATCGAGCGGGTCGCATCGGAGGGGGCGGACCAGTAACCGCGGGCCGCCTTTTCCGCTTCGGGGCCGCCGAGGCGTTCGAAGGCCTCGTAGACCTGCCGAAAGTCGAATTTTGCAGCCGTGCTGACCAAAATCAGCTTTGCGGCATGGCCGGGATGGCGCGTCGCATAGGCCTGGGCGACGAAGCCGCCGAACGACGTTCCCAGGACGATCGGCTTCTCGATCCCGAGCGTATCGCAGAGAGACCTGACATCATCGCTCCATTGGTCGAGCGTCCAGCGATCCTTCGGACCGTTCTCGCTGCGCCCGCAACCGCGATGGTCGAAATAGACGATCTGGGCAATGTCGCTCAAAGCGGAGAAGGCAGGCTTGTACATGCTGTGGTCGAAACCCGGCCCGCCATGAAGCAGGACGAGTGTCGGTTTCTCGCGCATCCGGGGGCCGTCGGGAACCAGCCCGGCGCCCTCGACATCAACATAGAGGCGAACCCCGTTCACGGTGACGTGCATGGCTTCGGTTCCCAGCCGGTCAGCGCGAGAGGCCGTTCAGGAAGGCCGTCAGCCGCTCCAATGCCTGCTTTCCTTCCGGGCGGCCTAGATCGAACTGGTATTCATGCGGCAGCTTCGGCTCGGTCTCGGCCGGGAAGAACAGGGTGTCGACCCTGACGCCGCGGTCGCGCAGGGCCTGCGCCATCACCACCGATTGCGGCGCCAGCGGGTCGCCGTTGCCGACCGAGATGAAGCTCGGCGGGAAGGCTTCCGTGACATAGCGCGGTACGGAAGCCTCGGTGATGCGCTCGCTGTCGAACGGGTTCGAGGTGCCGAAATAGGCCAGCAGCACGGAGCGGATGAAGCCGCCGAAGGGGCCTGTCAGTTCGAAAGCCGTCGGATCGAAGGCGCCGCAGAACAGGACCGTGCCGCGCAAGCTTGCGGGCGCGACGGCCGGCTTCAGGCCGAGCAGCTCGGCGTAGTCCTTGCCGGTCAGGCCGGCCGCGAGCTGGGAGGCGATATGAGCACCGGCCGAATCGCCGGCCAGCACGATCCGCGTGGGATCGAGACCGAGGCGCTGGCCTTCGCGCTGCAGGAAGCCGAGCGCGGCATTCGCCTGGAGTACGGGCAAGGGATAGGGGGCTGTCGGTGCGCGGGTATAGCCGATAGCGACCGTCGCGAAACCGCGCCCGGCCAGGATCTTGAGATAGGGCGCCACATCCTGCCGGTCGCCCGCGACGAAGGCGCCGCCATGGATCCAGGCGACGACCGGGCGGCCCGGCTGGTCGCCGTCTGGTGGCAGGTAGATGTCGAGCCTCTCGTCCTCCGCGCTGCCGTAGCGGATATCGCGCTGCTCGCGGATGCCGGCCGGGACATGCGGGGCGAGTGCGGCCGTGGTCTTCGACGCTCCGTAGCTGAAGGCGAGGCGCGTCAGCAGGGCCGAGGGCCAGGGCGACAGCACGAAGGCGGCATAGCCGATGAAGGCCAGACCGAGACAGAGCAGGAGGATTCGTTTGGCGCGGCGTCTCATGGCGTGAAGCTAGGCCGGCCCGCGATCCGTCGCAATCTCGCCGAAACATGACCTCCCATGCGGCGAGGCGGGTCATTGTGTATCCGGCTAAGATATTGATATCGTTGCGCCATCTTGTGTTGCGTTAACTCCGTGTTCGTTCACCTCTGTCAAAGGAGCGGGGACTACGAGACCGAGGCTACGATGCGGCGACTGGGACTGACGGCGAAGATCATGATTTTCTTCGCGCTGCTGGGTCTCGCCGGGGCGCTCGGCCTCGCCAGCGCCCTGCGCGGTTTCGATGAAGCCCGGCGCATCGATGCCGGCGCCTTTTCGGATATCCGCCTCGCCGGCAGTGCTTCGCTTTTATCCAGCCGGATCGCGGCCACCGCGCTGCTCAGCCGGGTGGAGGCGGACAGCGCCCCTCGGGATATCGAGGCGATGCTCGGCAAGCTCGATGCGGCCATCGATCTGGTCGACGCGGCGCGCGCGCATCTGATCTCGGCCCTGCCGAAGAACCTGCTTGAGGCCAATCCGACGCTCGATGCCCGGATCAAGACCTTCATCGCCTTCCAGCACGGCATCGTCGATATCGGCCAGCGCGTCTCGGCCAAGGCCGCCCTGCTGGAGGCGGGCGCGGAGGACGCGCGCACCAATGTCGACGAGATCGTTGCGACGACCGCCGCGCTGCGCGACCAGCTCGCGAAGCGGGCAGGCGATGCGTCCTTGCGCGCCGCGGCGCGGGCTGAGGCGGTCCGCTTCCGGACGATCCTCTTCGCGGTTCTCCTGCCGCTGGGAGGCGCGCTGCTCGCGTTGTTGATGCTGCGCAGCCAGTTGACCAGGCCCCTGCGCAACCTGATGGAGGCGATCCGGCAGGCCGTGGCATCGGATCGGGTCATCGACGTGCCGCATCGCGACCGGGCCGACGAGATCGGCCAGCTCGCCCGCGTCGTGCGCCAGCTCAGCGAGGTCAGGGCGACCTTGGTGACACGCGAGAGCGAGGCCGACGATGCGCGGCGCCTGGAGCAGCTCCGCAACGCTGAACTGGCCGGGATCGCCGATGAGTTCGAGATGCGGCTCGGCGTCCTGCTCGGCGAGATCGGGCGGGAGAGCGAGGTGCTGCGCATGGCCTTGCAGGACGCGGCGGTTCGCGTGCACCAGATCTCGCGGAGCACTGAGACGGCGGCGGCTTCCGTCGATGGTGCGGGGATCGATGCGCGCCGCTCCAGCGAGGCCGCCATGCGGCTGGATTTCGTCGTCGGCCAGATCAATACCGAGGTCCGGCGCGTCTCGGAAATGGCAACCGAGGCGACCCGGGAGGCGGCTGGCACCCATGCGCTGGTGACGCGCCTCACCGAGAATGCCGCGCAGATCCGCGATGTCGTGGGGATCATCGATGCGGTGGCGCGCCAGACCAACCTGCTGGCTCTCAATGCGACGATCGAGGCTGCGCGTGCCGGGGCCCATGGCCGTGGCTTCGCGGTGGTCGCGGCCGAGGTGAAGACGCTTGCCAACCAGGCCTCGGACGCAGCCGGGCGGATCGTCAGCCGGATCGCGCAGGCGGACGAGGCCCTGTCCCATGCCGCCGATGCAGTGTCGGCGATCGGGGCCAGCGTGGCGGCGGTGGAGCAGACCGGCACCGAGATCGCGACCATGGTCGGGTCGCATGTCGAGTTGCTGGGCTCGCTTGGCGAGACCGTGGCGCGGATTTCGGATGTAACCGGCACCGCCGCGCTTGCCATGGGCGAGATCGCCGCCGCCAATCTGCAGACCGTCGGTCAGGCGGATACCGGCGCGGCGAGCGCACGGGAACTCGACCAGCGGATCAATGCCTTACAGGCCGAGGCCGAGGCTTTCGTCAGGCGATTGCGCGCCGCCTGAACGGTTCGGACATCGCCGGGCTTGTCTTAAGGCCCGACTCGGCCCCATCTGCGCCATGCCCTTTTCGACGATGGTCCCGCGATGAGCTGGTCGCCCCAGCAGGATATGGCTTTGACCGCCGTGGCGCGCTGGCTGCAATCCGGCGAGCCGCAACTCTTCCGCATGTTCGGCTATGCCGGTACCGGCAAGACCACGCTCGCGCGCCACATCGCCGAGGCGGTCGACGGCGATGTCGTCTTCGCCGCCTATACCGGCAAGGCCGCGCTCGTGCTGCGCAACAAGGGCTGCCATGGCGCGCAGACCATCCATTCGCTGATCTACCGTTCGCGCGGCGTCGACGAGGAGAGTCCGATCTTCGCGCTGAATCGTGACAGCGCGGCGGCCAAGGCGAAGCTCATCATCATCGACGAATGCTCGATGGTCGACGAGGAGCTGGGCCGGGACCTGCTCTCCTTCGGCACGCCGGTGCTGGTGCTCGGCGATCCGGCGCAGTTGCCCCCGGTCAAGGGCGGCGGCTTCTTCACCGAGCAGGAGCCCGACGTCATGCTGACCGAGGTCCACCGGCAGGCGGCTGACAACCCGATCGTGCGGATGTCGATGATCGTGCGCGAGGGTGGGCAGCTCGAGCTCGGCGATTACGGCCCAAGCCGGGTGATCCGGCGCGGCGAGATCAATCCCGAGATTGTCATGGGGGCCGACCAGGTGCTGGTCGGCATGAACAAGACGCGGCGCAACTACAATGCCCGCATCCGCCAGTTGATGGGCCGTGCCGATAACAGTCCCGTCGCCGGCGAGAAGCTGGTCTGCCTGCGCAATGACAAGAGCAAGGGCCTGCTCAATGGTGGCTCCTGGATCGTACAGGAGATCAAGACCTCGAAGAAGGGGCTGATCACCATGCGCGTCACGCCGGAGGACGATGCCGGCGGCAAGGCGGTGAAGGTCTCGGTGCTGCCGAATTTCTTCGACGGCACCGAGGATGAGGTGCCGTGGGAGCTACGCAAGCATACCGACGAGTTCACCTTCGGCTATGCGCTGACCGTGCATAAGTCGCAGGGCTCGCAATGGGACGATGTCGTGCTCTTCGACGAGAGCTTCGCCTTCCGCGAGCACCGGGCGCGCTGGCTTTATACCGGCCTGACGCGTGCGGCTGAGGCGATCACGGTCGTGGTCTAGGCGCTGGAGTGAGGGAACGGTCATGGCGAAGGACGAGATTCAGGGCCAGGCTGCTTCCGAGCTCATCGACGCGAAGATCGCGGCACTCGGCGACTGGCGCGGTGCGACGCTGGCGCGGATGCGTGGGCTGATCCGTGAGGCCGATCCCGATGTGGTCGAGGAGGTGAAGTGGCGCGGCGTGCCGGTCTGGTCCCATGGCGGCATCATCTGCACGGGCGAGACCTACAAGAGCGTGGTCAAGCTGACCTTCATGAAGGGTGCTTCGCTGGCCGACCCTGCCGGCCTGTTCAATTCGAGCCTGGAGGGCAATGCCCGCCGCGCCATCGATATCCGCGAGGGCGAGGCGGTAGACGACGACGCCTTCAAAGCGCTTATTCGCGAGGCTGTCGCGCTCAATATGTCCGGCAAGAAAGCGCGCTGAGCCTGATTGACCAGAATTTCGAGCAAAGCTCTTCATTTTGCCCCGGCTTCGTTGATCGATCCGCCAAACATTGCCGAATTGTCATGAAAGCGGCCGGCTTTTCGCCATAGTCCATATCGATCCTCTTCGTCACGACCAGCGGAGGCCTCGCAGATGGCGGAAACCGGCGAGCTGAAGGCAGGGGCGATTGCACTGCAGCGGTTCGGTCTGGGGCCGAAGCCCGGACAGGGCGAGGCGGCGCGTGCGCAGGTTCGTGACAGGCTTCTGGCCGAGATCGCGGTCGGCAGCGTCGCGCAGCCCGAAGGCGTGACCTTCTCCGGCGCGGCCGAGATCGGCAAGGCGCTCTATGATTTCGAGGATCAGGAAAAGCGGGAGCGCGAGGCGCGCCGTGTCTCCGTCGCGCAGGCGCCCCAAGGCGCGCAGGTCGCGAATGCCGCGCCGCAGAGCCAGATGGCTTCCGCGCCAAAGCCCGCAAACGAGCCGGCGCTACCCTATCGGACCTATCGCGACGAGGTGAAAGCCCGTGTCGATCTCGCGCTCGCGGCCGAGACCGGCTTCGGCGAGCGGCTGGTGATGTTCTGGTCGAACCATTTCTGCATCGGCGCGACCAAGAGCAACATGAGCCGGATCATGGCCGGCGCCTATGAGCGCGAGGCGATCCGCCCGCATGTCTTCGGGCGCTTCGAGGACATGCTGATCGCGGCGGAAAGCCATCCTGCGATGCTGGATTTCCTCGATAATCGCCAGTCTGTCGGCCCGAATTCGCCGGCCGGGCGCCGTCGCGGGCGCGGCCTCAACGAAAACCTCGCCCGCGAAATCCTGGAACTGCATACGCTCGGCGTCTCCGGCGGCTATGCCCAGGCGGACGTGACCAATCTTGCCCGGATCATCACGGGCTGGACCGTGGTGGGGCGCGAGGGCGTGCTCGGCTTTCCCGGTTCCTTCGCCTTCAACGCCGGCTTGCACGAGCCCGGCGTGACGCCCTTGCTCGGGCGCCGCTACGACCAACCGGGCAAGGCGCAGGGCATCGCCGCGCTGACCGATCTGGCGCGTCATCCCGCGACGGCCAGGTTCATCGCGATGAAGCTCGCCCGCCATTTCGTGGCCGATGCGCCACCCCGCGCATTGGTCGACAGGCTCGCCCTGACATTCCGGCAGAGCGGCGGCGACTTGCCAACGGTTTATCGCGCCCTGATCGAGGATGACGCCGCCTGGCGGGCGCCGGCCAGCAAGATCAGGTCGCCGCAGGAATTCCTGCTGGCGTCATATCGCGCACTCGACCGCAAGCCCGACTTCGGCCAGATCATCGGGCCGGCCGGCGTGATGGGGCAGCCTTTCTGGCAGCCCTCCGGGCCCAATGGCTATGCCGACGACAACGCGGCCTGGGCCTCGGCCGAGGGGCTGAAGACGCGCGTCGATGTCGCTGCCGGATGGGGGCGGCAGGCGGCAGGATCGGTCGCCGATCCGCGCGTGCTCAGTGAGGATGTGCTGGGGCCGCTGCTCTCCCCCGAGACGAAGCAGGCAGTGGCGCGGGCCGAGAGCAAGCCGCAGGCGATCGCGCTCCTGCTGATGTCGCCCGAATTCCAGCGGAGGTGACGCCGATGGTCGATCACGACGACGATGATTGCGAACGGATGACGCCATCGCGCCGCGCCATCCTCGGTGCGGCGGGTGCGCTCTTCGCCTGGTCCTTCGTGCCGAAATTCGCCTATGCGGCGGCGGGTTCGCGTGATCCGCGCTTCCTGCTGGTGATCCTGCGCGGCGCGCTCGACGGGCTCTCGGCCGTGCCGCCGATCGGCGATCCCGATTATGCCGGCTTACGCGAGGGCATCGCGCTCGCCAAGGACGGGCCGGAGGCGGCGCTGCCGCTCGATGGCTTCTTCTATCTGCATCCGGCCATGCCGAACCTCGCGCGGCTCTACAAGCAGGGGCAGGCGACGATCGTCCATGCCGCGGCGACCGGCTATCGCGAGCGCTCGCATTTCGACGGGCAGGACGTTCTGGAAAGCGGCCAGCCGGGAGCGGGCGCGACCCAGACCGGCTGGCTCAACTGCCTGATCGCGAACCTGCCGGCCGGTGAGGGCATCTCGCGCAAGGGCGTGCTCGGCGTCGGCGTCGTGCCGCCGCTGGTGGTGCGAGGCGATGCGCCGGTGCTGGGCTGGGCGCCGCCACGCATGGCGCGTGCCGGCAGCGACCTGACGATGCGGCTCGCCGATCTCTACGGCCAGCGCGACCCAGGCCTGGCGCGCGCGCTGGCGCAGGCGATCGAGACCGAAGGCCTGGCGCAAAGGCGCGGCATGGCCGGTGAGCAGAAGGGCGGCGGCGGGCCGGATACGGCCGATGGCATGCGCCGCATCGCGGAGGGCGCGGCAGCGCTGGTCGGGGCCGATGACGGGCCGCGCATCGCGGCGCTCGCCTTCGAAGGCTGGGATACCCATGCCAACGAGGGTGGGGCCAAGGGGCGTCTCGCCAATCTGCTCGGCGGGCTCGACGGCGCCTTCGCCGCCTTCGAGCAGGGGCTCGGTCCGGTCTGGAAGGATACGGTCGTGATGGTCGCGACCGAGTTCGGGCGGACGGCGGCTGTGAACGGCACGACCGGGACCGACCATGGCACCGGCACGGTCGCCTTCCTCGTCGGAGGCGGGGTCAAGGGCGGCCGGATCGTTGCCGACTGGCCGGGCCTGAAGCCCGAGCAGCTCTACCAGAACCGCGATCTCAAGCCGACGACGGATATCCGCGCCGTAGCCAAGGGCGTGGTCTCGGAACTCTTCGGCGTGTCCGGCCCCGTGCTGGCCGAGACGGTGTTTCCGGAGACCGGTGATCTCAAGCCGCTGCAGGGGCTGGTGGTCTAAAGGGCGCTGTCATTCTCGGGCGACGCCAGGCGCGGCCCGAGAATGACGTTTGAGCTCAAGCCCAGGCGCGCTGCTTCAGCTTTTCCTCGTAGGCGTCGATCTTCGTGCCCTTCTCCATGGTCAGGCCGATATCGTCGAGGCCGTTGAGCAGGCAGTGCTTGCGGAACGGGTCGATCTCGAACGTGATCTCGCCGCCGTCCGGGCCCTTGATCGTCTGGTTCTGGAGGTCGATCGTCAGCGTCGCGTTGGAGCCGCGCTCGGCATCGTCGAACAACATGTCGAGCTGCTCGGGTGTGACCTTGATCGGCAGGATGCCGTTCTTGAAGCAGTTATTGTAGAAAATGTCGGCGAAGCTGGTGGAGATCACGCAGCGGATGCCGAAATCGAGCAACGCCCAAGGCGCGTGCTCGCGCGACGAGCCGCAGCCGAAATTGTCGCCGGCAACGAGGATCTCGGCCTTGCGATAGGCCGGCTGGTTCAGCACGAAATCGGGGTTCTCCGAGCCGTCGTCCTTGTAGCGCATCTCCGAGAACAAAGCGGTGCCGAGGCCGGTGCGCTTGATTGTCTTCAGGTACTGCTTGGGGATGATCATGTCGGTATCGACATTGACCACCTTCATGGGGGCGGGCGTCGAGGTCAGGGTGGTGAAGGGCTGCATGGCGGAAGCTCCGATGGGCCTTTTGGCGATGTTCTTGCGGTGAAGTTTTTCAGAGTTGCGAGGTCAGCAGCTTGAAGCTGGCGAAGGTGAAGAAGGCGGCGAGGCAGGCCTCGGCCTTGCGGCGGATGCGGCGGTAAACCGCGATCATCGATGCCGTCGAGAACAGCACGGCATAGAACTGGTTGATCGCGAGCGAGATCAGCATGCAGCCGATGATGATGGCGTAGAGGACGACCGGCGGCGTATCGGGCCGCAGGGCCAGCGCGATGATCGCCGTCCAGCTCAGGATCGCCTTCGGATTGGTGATATGCATCAGGTAGCCGCGCAGGAAGGTGCGGCGACCTGATGCCACCAGCTTCGCCGGAGGCATCTCGGCGCGCATCGCCGAGCGTGCGGAACGCCAGGCGAGGAAGAGCAGGTAGAGGCCGCCGACGATCTTGATGGCGTAGAGCGCGCCCGGATGGGCCACGATCAGACCCGTGACGCCGATCGCGGCCAGGATACCCCATGTCAGGGAGCCGGCGGTGACGCCGAGCGCCAGGGTGGAGCCGGCGCTGCGGCCGCGTTCCATCGAGGTCGCCATGATCTGGAGATTGCTCGGACCGGGGCTCGCGACCGCCAGGATGAAGGCGGAATAGACCAGCATCAGGCCGGGCAGGTTGCGGATCAGCTCGTCCAACATGGCCTAACGCTCCGCCGCGGCTTCGATGGCTTCCATGTCCTCGTCGGAGAAGCCGAAATGGTGGCCGATCTCGTGGACCATGACATGGGTGACGATCGAGCCGAGGCTCTCGTCATGTTCAGCCCAGTAGTCGAGGATCGGACGGCGATAGAGGTGGATGGTGTTGGGCATCTGGCCGGTCTGCGGAGCATAGCCCTGCTGCGGCAGGCCGATGCCGCTGAACAGGCCGAGCAGGTCGAACGGGCTTTCCGCCTCCAGCTCCTTCAGCACATCGTCCTCGGGAAACTCGGTGACGTTGAAGATCACGTCCGAGCAGAGCGCGCGGAATTCCTCCGGCAGGCGGTCGAAAGCGGCCTGGGCCAGAACCTCGAACGCTGCCTGCGACGGCGCCTTGACGCCGTCCCAGTCGATCTCTGCTGTTGTCGTGACCCTGGCGTCCACGGTCTTGCCCATCACCAGATTTTCAGTTGGTGGCCGAGCCACCAGGCCAGCACGATGACGCCGAGGAGCGAGAGGGAACGGCCGATCCGCCGGCCCCAGAGCTCGACCTTGTCGCCTTCGGGCGCATCGGCGCCCGAGAAATGATCGGCCGCCCGGCCCATAGAGGAGCCGAGCAGGCTTTCATTGTCGCGCTTGACCCGGTCCAGCGCCGCCTTGGATTCGGCGGCGCGGCCGGCCTCGCGGGGATCGTTCGACATGGTCAGCTCCCCGCCTCTTCGCCTCAGCCCAGCGTGCGGACGTCGACGAAGCGGCCGGTGAGGGCCGCCGCCGCCGCCATCGCCGGCGAGACGAGATGCGTGCGGCCGCGATAGCCCTGACGACCCTCGAAGTTGCGGTTCGAGGTCGAGGCGGCGCGCTGGCCGGGCTTGAGCTGGTCGGGGTTCATGCCCAGGCACATCGAGCAGCCGGGCTCGCGCCATTCGAAGCCGGCGGCGATGAAGATCTTGTCGAGACCTTCGGCCTCGGCCTGCTCCTTCACCAGGCCGGAGCCGGGAACGATCATGCCGTAGTCGAGGCTCTCATGGAGCTTCTTGCCTTCGACGATCTTCGCGACGGTGCGCAGATCCTCGATGCGGCCATTGGTGCAGGAGCCGATCCAGATCACGTCGAGCGGGATGTCGGTGATCTTGGTGCCGGCGGTCAAACCCATATATTCGAGCGCGCGCTTCTTCGACGCGCGCTTGACCTCGTCGGCGATCAGCTCGGGATCGGGAACCGCGCCGGTGACCGAGATCACGTCCTCGGGGCTCGTGCCCCAGGAGACAATCGGCGGCAGGTTGGCGGCGTCGAGGCGGACGACGCGGTCGAAATGCGCGCCCTCGTCGGTGCGCAGCGTCTCCCAGTAGCGCACGGCGGCGTCCCAGGCGGCGCCCTGCGGCGCCTTTGGGCGGCCCTTCAGATAGGTGAAGGCCTTCTCGTCCGGCGCGACCATGCCGGCGCGGGCACCGCCCTCGATCGACATGTTGCAGACCGTCATGCGGCCTTCCATGGTCAGGCCGCGGATGGCTTCGCCGGCATATTCGATCACCGAGCCGGTGCCGCCGGCAGTGCCGATCTCGCCGATGATGGCGAGCGTGATATCCTTGGCGCCGACGCCGGGAGCTGGCGTGCCGTCCACCTGGACGAGCATGTTCATCGCCTTCTTCTGGATCAGCGTCTGGGTGGCGAGCACATGCTCGACCTCCGAGGTGCCGATGCCGTGAGCGAGCGCACCGAAGGCGCCATGCGTCGAGGTGTGGCTGTCGCCGCAGACGATCGTCGTGCCGGGCAGGGTGAAGCCCTGCTCGGGGCCGACGATGTGGACGATGCCCTGGCGCTTGTCGAGCTCGTTGAAATACTCGACGCCGAAGTCGCGGGCGTTCCTGGCGAGCGCCTCGACCTGGATGCGGCTTTCCTCTTCGGCGATGCCCTTGGTGCGGTCGGTCGTCGGGATGTTGTGGTCGACGACGGCGAGCGTCTTTTCGGGCGCGCGGACCTTGCGGCCGGTCATGCGCAGGCCCTCGAAGGCCTGCGGGCTCGTCACCTCATGGACGAGGTGACGATCGATATAGAGCAGGCAGGTGCCGTCATCCTGCCGGTCGACGACATGGTCGTCGAAAATCTTGTCGTAGAGCGTCTGGGGACCCTTGGTCGCAGTCATGGCTTGTTCTCGGTCTTCTGAAATCTGCTTGTGAGATCATGCGCCGGTTCGCTGGAGCCGGCACGCAAAAACAGGTCGCCTGTCGCCGGCCGCACGGAGGCGGCCGGTCTCAGGCGCCGGTAAGGCCTGCGGCAATCGAAGCGGTGAAGCGGCCGAAGAAGCGCCAGGGCAAACGGGCATGGTCGTGCAGCGCGGCAAAGTCCTGCGTCGTCGGCAGGGGTGGCAGATGGCCCTCTCCCTGCACGGCGCTGAAGCGCTGCAAATGATGCTCACACGGCGACATGGCTACTGTTTAGCAGTTCCAATCAAGACGGACAATCGATGCCGTTGCAGCCGCGCCATCGGCGTGACGCAAGGGTGACGGCGCGATAGCATCCCTTGCACGGGCCTGCATCTTCACGGCGTTTCCGACCAGGGAGTGGAAGCATGAGGATTTCGGCAATCGCGGTTGCGGCCGCTCTTCTGCAGTTCGCTCCAGCCTTCGCGCAGGCTCAGGGGAAAGCGCCTGCGGCCGTGCAGAAGGAGTTCGATGGCTTCATCGGAAAATTCCGCGCGGCGCTGAAGGCGAATGATGCAACAGCCGTCGCTGCACTGACGCAACTGCCCTTCATGGCCGACGATACCGTTCGCGACGCGGCGCAGTTCCGCGCCAAGGCCTATCAGCGCGATTTCACGGCCAAGAACCGCGCCTGCCTCCAGCGCACAAAGCCCGTCTACGCCGTCGACGGTAACAAAAACGACGTCTATTCCGTCATCTGCGGAGGGAGCATCTTCACCTTCACAAGAACGCCCGCCGGATTCCTCTTCACCGATCTGGACACGAACGATTGATCGTCCGTACCGGCCCGTCAGGGCCGTGAGGTGTCGACGCTGACGACGACGGACATGCCGGGCGCCAGACGCTCGGCGAGGGGCTGGCCGGGATCGACGGCGATCCGCACCGGCACGCGCTGGGCGATCTTGATGAAGTTGCCGGTGGCGTTCTCGGGCCGGATCACGCTGAACTCGGAGCCGGCCGCCGGCGAGAAGCGCTCGATCGTTCCCGTCAGGCGGGCATGGCGCAGCGCATCGACGGTGAAGCTGACCGGCTGGCCGGTGCGCATGCCGGCAAGTTGCGTCTCCTTGAAATTGGCGACGACCCAGACCTGGTTCGGCACCAGCGCCATCAATTGCGTGCCGGCCGAGACGTACTGCCCGAGCCGCGCCTGGATCTCGCCCAGCCGGCCGTCCTGTGGAGCGGTTATGCGGGTATTGCTCAGGTCGATCTCGGCGAGATGGACGGCGGCCTCCGCACCCTCGACCGCTGCCACCAGCGACTGGCGATTGACGATCGCGGTCTGGACATCCTGCCGGGCGACGTCCACGGCGGCATTGGTCGCTGTGATGGAGGCGCGGGCCTGGTCGAGCGCCTGCTGGCTCTGGTCCGTCGAGGTCTGGCTGACGACGCCGCGCTCGCGCAGCGGCTCGATCCGGCCCCAGTTGGCCTCGGCCGTGCGGAGCGCCGCCTCGGCGCTGGCGACATTGGCGACGGCGGCGCGCAGGCGGGCCTCGGCCGCCGCACGCGACTGATCCGAATTGGCGAGCGCGGCGCGCTGGGCGGCGAGGCCGGCGCGGGCCTGCTCCAGCTTCTGGGTGAAGATGCGGTCGTCGATGCGCAGGAGCAGGTCGCCCTTCTTCACCGTCGCGAAATCCTGCACCGGGACCTCGGCGACATAGCCGGCGAGCTGCGGCGCGATGATCGTGACCTGCCCGCGCACATAGGCGTTCTCGGTCATCTCGATCGCGCTGGCGAAGGGTGGCAGCCGCCAGGCGTAGAGGATGATGCCGAGGCCGACGAGGCCGATGGCGAGCGCGACATAGGTCGAGACGGAGCGGAGGATGCGAGACATGGCGGTCAGGGTGCTGGTTGAGCGACGGAGGCGGCGGGCTTGCGCAATTGCAGATAGGCGAGATGCGCGAGCAGGCCTGCTAGGGCGAGGGCGGCGATCGTGGAAATCAGCATGAAGGCGTCGTTGTAGGCGAGGACGATGGCCTCTTGAGAGGCTCGCTGGGTGAGCAGCGTCACGCCTTCCGCCCGCAGCAGCGTCGGGTCGGTCAGGACATGGCTATAGATCCCGCCAAACTGGTTGACGCGCTGGGCGAAGAACGGATCGGACAGGACGAAATGCTCGGCCAACACGTTGAAGTGGAACGTGGTGCGCAAGGTGATGAAGGTTCCGAAGATGGCGGAGCCGAGCAGGCCGCCGATGCTCTGCGTGAACAGGAACACCGTGATGAAGCTCAGGATGTAGAGCGGGCCGCGCGCGATCGCGCTGCCCATGCCCTGCGCCATCGCGGCCGGCAGAAAGAGCCCGGAGCCATAGGCGACCAGCGTCTGGCTCAGCCAGATGTCGTGCGGCCTTGTCTGGCTGGTGGCGCCGCTGTCGAGCCAGGCGCCGAGCGCGACGCAGGCGAGGGCCGTGCCGTAGAACCAGTTCTCCCGGCCCGGCCGCAGCAGCAGCGCGCAGGTGACGCCGCCGGCGAGGATCGCGCAGAGGATCACGCCGTAGAGCGACAGGGTCTGCTCGTTCTGGATGCCGAGCGCCTGGAAGAAATTGGAGGCGCCGACCGTCTGCTCGGCCAGCACGATGCGCATCAGCAGCAAAGCGCCGGCGAAATGCAGCGTCGTCGGGCTGGTCAGCCAGCGGATGTCGATGAGTGGGCTGTCGCGGTGGAGTTCGGCGATCACCGCCAGCGTCAGGCAGATCACGGCGCAGGCGAGGAGCCAGCCCAGCCAGGGCGCCTCGAACCACCAGTAGATGCGGCCCAGGCTGAGCGCGACGGCGATCGAGCCGAAGCCGATCGCGATCAGGATATAGCTGACGATATCGCGCGGGCCGATGCATTTGACGCGCGGCGGCGTGGTCAGGGGCAGCGCATAGACGAAGCCGAAGGCGACCATGGCGAGGCCCATCTCGAACAGCGTCAGGCCATGGAAGCCGCCGAGATCGAGCAGCCAGGGTGAGATCAGGCGCGTCACGGGGATGCCGAGCGTGGTGTTGGTCAGCGCCAGCGAGAGGCCGACGGTGAGCTTCTTCTGCGGCGGCAAGGGCTCGATCATGTAGAAGAAGGCGAGCGAGGACATCGGCGCCGCCGCCATGCCGCTCATGAAGCGCACGATCACGGCCGAGGGTAGGTCGTGGACGACGGTGAGGTTCAGGAAGGCGGCGAGCACGAAGCCGGCGAGGCTCACCTCGGCGAAATTGCGCAGGCCGTACTGCATCCGGATCTTGATCAGGGCGATCGAGAGCGAGACGTTCGGCGCCATATAGGCGGCGATCAGCCAGTTGGTCTCGGCGATGGTGGCGCCGAGCTGGCCCTGGATCTGGTAGACATTGGTGTTGACGAGGTTCGCGCCGATCTGCTGCGTCATCGCCAGCGTCACCGAGGCGAGCATATAGGCCAGCGCGCGAGACCGCGGCATCGTCAGCCCGGCCGGCGTAGGCGGCGCGACAGGCGCGGCGGATGCTTCGGGCGTGCTCACGGGGCAGCGCTCCGGCCTGCCGCGATATTGCGCGAGGTGCGGCGCAGGACGTCGAGCGCCATCTCCAGCTCTTCGGGTTCGATGCCCTGCAGGATGCCGGCGCGCAGTTCGGCGAGGAAGTCGAGGATGTCCTGCGCCTGGGCGCGGGCGGTCTCGGTCAGGAAGACGCGGCGGGCGCGGCGGTCGCCCGCGACGGCGCGGCGTTCGATCATGCCGTTGCGCTCCAGCCCGTCGAGGAGCCGGACCAGAGTCGGCTGCTCGATGTCGAGCAGGCCGGCAAGATCGGACTGGATCGGGCCGTCCGCCTTGGCGAGTTCCATCAGCAGGCGCGCCCGCGACAGGGTCAGGCCCATGTCGCGCGCACGGTCGTCGACGAGCGCGCGCAGCTTGCGGTTGACGGCGGCAAGCTCGCCGGTGAACGCGGCCTGAAGCTGGGTGAGGTCCATGGCGCCAACATAAATAGCATGCTAATGATCATCGTACTTATGTGTTCTGAAAATGCATATCAAGTTGAATTTTTCTCATTTGATATGCGTTTTTGGCATGAGACCGTGTGACTGAAGGCAAGAAAAAACGCGGCCCCGAAGGACCGCGTTTCAAACTTTTCGCGTTGAGGGTTCGGCTTACTTGCCGGCGCCCTTCTGGCCCTTCGCGGGCTTGGCATCGACGCGCTCGGCGATGCGGGCCGACTTGCCGCGACGATCGCGCAGGTAATAGAGCTTGGCGCGACGCACCTTGCCCTTGCGGATGACCTTGATCGAGTCGAGGTTCGGCGAGAACAGCGGGAAGACGCGCTCGACGCCCTCGCCATAGGAAATCTTGCGGACGGTGAAGCTCTGGTTGAGGCCGCCGCCATTGCGGGCGATCACGACGCCTTCATAGGCCTGGACGCGGCTGCGCTCGCCTTCCTTGACCTTGACGTTGACCTGCACGGTGTCGCCGGGCTGGAAGGCGGGAATGGCCTTGCCTTCGCTCAGCTTGGCAATCTGCTCGGCATCGATCTGCTCGATGATGTTCATGGGTCTCTCCATGGCCGTATTCGCGCGGAAGCGCGGGCTTTCGGCTCGCTGTTTTCAGTTGAGTGCGGGGCCATACAGGAGCGCGGCGGGTTTGTCGAGCGGCAATCCCGGCTTGTTGGCCACGCTGCCGGCATGCATAGCCTGTGCGGGAGCGACCTGCCACCGGACGAGATGCCATGACCGATCCCGTTATCAAGACCGCCCTCGTGACCGGCGCCGCGCGCGGCATCGGCCTCGCCGCCGCCAAGCGCTTCCTGACCGAGGGCTGGCAGGTCGGCCTGCTCGATATCGACGGGGCGGGGTTGCAGCGGGCGGCGGCCGAGATCGCGACGCCCGAGCGGGTGCTGGTGCTGACCTGCGACGTGGCGATGCCGGCGCAGCTCGAATCGGCCTTCGCGGGCATGGCCAAGCGCTTCGGGCGGCTCGATGCCCTCGTCAACAATGCCGGGACGGCGGTGTTCAAGCCGCTGCTGGAAACCACGCATGACGAGTGGCAGCGGGTGATGGCGGTGAATCTCACCGGCCCGTTCCTGGCGACGCAGCTCGCGTCGCGCGCCATGGCCGACAATGGCGGTGGCGCCGTCGTCAACATCACCTCGATCTCGGGCCTGCGCGCCTCGACGCTGCGGGTCGCCTACGGCACTTCGAAAGCTGCGCTGGCGCATCTCACCAAGCAGCAGGCGGTCGAGCTCGCGGGGCTTGGCATCCGCGTCAACGCGGTCGCGCCCGGGCCGGTCGAGACGGCGATGGCCAAGGCGGTGCACAGCCCGGAAATCCGGGCGGATTATCGCGATGCCGTGCCGCTTGGCCGCTACGGGCTGGAGGAGGAACTGGCCGAGGCGATCTTCTTCCTCTGCTCGGACCGGTCGAGCTACATCACCGGGCAGGTGCTGGCCGTCGATGGTGGCTTCGACGCGGCCGGCATCGGCCTCGCGACCCTGCGCGGCGAGCGCCGCAACCTCTGACGGCCGGCGCCGCTAGCCCTTGGCCTCACGCTGCTTCAGCAGCTCGTTGAGCATGTCCTGCTGTTCGCTGAGCCGATCGGCGAGGGCCTCCTCGACGGCCGCGCCGGAGGCACCTGTCGCCTGTTCCATCAGCTCGGCGATGTTGCGCCGAAGGAGGGCGATGCGCTCGTCCAATTCCGTCTGCGAGGCATTCTCGGGCATCGGCTGTCTCCATGCTCAATCACGGCCGTAGCGGCCGCCCGCCTCGTAGAATGCCCCGCGGCCGTCCGGGTTCCCGCCGGAACCGTGCCCGGTCCGGCAACGTTGGTCGACCGTGGTCCTCCGTGCGAGGCAGTCCGGAGGACAAGCGATGAAATCATATGCCGTGGGCATCGCGATAGCCCTGCTGGCCGCGACGGGGATGGCTGAGGCCCAGACGCCTTCGCCGCCCTCGACCGCCCGGGAAGGAACAGGCAGCGGTTCGGGATCGAGCGGGATGGCGCCCCAGCAGGGAACCGGCTCCGGCGCGACGCAGCATGCGCCCGGCGTCAATCGCCCCGCAACTGGCGGCGCTGCCGCAACTGAGGCGCCGCAGAATCGTGAATACGGACGGGAGACGGCTCCGACCGGCCAGCCGATGCATCAGAGCAATCCCGCAGGCGGCGCGAAGCGGCCGGACTGAGCGGCGTCGCCGCGCGTTTTCACGATCACCGACAAAGCCCTTGCGTCCGCTCCCGATCGGCGCGAACCTCCGCCCAACTGCCTCTCCGACGGCCGCCCGACCCTGTCGGGCCCGAGCGACCGCCGCCCATCCGGCGTGAGCGCATTCGCGGTTCCCGCCGGCTTTCCGCCGCGCCGGAGCCGGGGTTGCCAGACCTTCTCCTCCTTCGCGGCCAGACCCGAAGGAGGAAGCCATGCCCGCATCGGCACAGAACGGAGTCTCCGCAAACGGCACCCGACGCGCGGGGCCGCGATGCATCGCGATCGTCGGCCCCTTCCAGAGCGGCAAGACGACGCTGCTCGAAAGCATCCTGATGCGATGCGGCGCGCTGACCCGCACGGGCACGGTCAAGGGCGGCAACACGGTCGGCGATGCGGCGCCGGAAGCCCGCGCCCACCAGATGAGCACGGAGCCCACCGTCGCGAGCGTCGATTTCCTCGGCGATACCTTTCATTTCATCGACTGCCCCGGCTCGGTCGAGTTCCTGCACGAGATGCGCCATGTGCTGCCCGCGGTCGATGCGGCCGTCGTGGTCTGCGAGGCGGATGATCGCAAGGCGCCGGCGCTGGAGCTCGTGCTGCGCGAGCTGGAGGAAGCCGACATCCCGCGCTTCCTGTTCCTCAACAAGATCGACACGGCTTCGCGCCGGGTGCGCGAGACGCTTGCCATCCTGCAACGGGCCTCCCGCACGCCGCTGTTGCTGCGCCAGATCCCGATCTGGCAGAAGGGCATCGCGATCGGCTTCATCGACCTCGCCCTGGAGCGGGCCTTCATCTACCGCGAGCATGCACCGAGCGAGATCGTGCCCCTGGCCGTCGACGAAGCCGGCCGCGAGAAGGAAGCCCGGTTCTCGATGCTGGAGCGGCTCGCCGATTACGACGACGAACTGATGGAAGAATTGCTCGGCGACATGGAGCCGCCGCGCGACCGCGTCTTCGACGATCTCGCCCGCGAATTGCAGCATCGTCATGTCGTGCCGGTGCTGATCGGCGCGGCCGAGCGCGGCAATGGCGTGACGCGGCTGCTCAAGGCGCTCCGGCATGAGGCGCCGGGGCTGGCGGAGACGCGCGGGCGGGCCGGAATTCTGCCGGAAGGCCCGCCGCTCGCGCAGGTGATGAAGACCTGGCATTCGAGCCAGGGCGGCAAGGTTTCGCTGGCGCGGGTGATGCGAGGCCGGCTGGCGGAAGGCGATGCCGTGACCTCCTCGGGCGGCGTCGAGGCGCGCATCGCCGGTGTCGTCTCCCTGAAGGGCGCCGAGCAGAGCCGGAAGCCCGCGGCGGAGGAGGGCGATGTCGCCGGCTTCGCCAAGCTCGACGGCATCGCGACGGGCGAGGCCTTCATGCTCGGCAAGACACGCGCGAGCGTGGTCAGCGCGGTCGCGCCGCCGGAGGCCGTGCATGCCTTCGCCATCGCGGTGAAGGAGCGCAAGGACGATGTCAGGCTGGCGGCGGCGCTCCAGCGCCTGACCGAGGAGGATACGGCGCTCGCGGTGACGCAGGTGCCCGAACTCGGCGAGACCCGCCTGTCTGGCCAGGGCGAGATGCATCTGCGCGTCGCGCTGGAGAAGCTCGCCGGGCGCTATGGCGTCACTGTCCTCAACAAGACGCCGCAGGTCGGCTATCGCGAGACCATCCGTGGCCAGGCCGGGGCGCGCGGCCGGCATCGCAAGCAGAGCGGCGGCCACGGTCAGTATGGCGACGTCGTGATCGAGGTCGCGCCGCTGCCGCGCGGGGAGGGCATCCAGTTCGTCGACAAGATCACGGGCGGGGTCGTGCCGCGCCAGTATATCGGCTCGGTCGAGGCCGGCATGCGCGATTTCTGCGAGAAAGGGCCGCTCGGCTTCCCAATCGTCGACGTCGCGGTGACGCTGACCGACGGCTCCTATCACACCGTCGATTCCTCCGACATGGCGTTCCGGCAGGCGGCCCGGCTTGCGATGAACGAGGCGATGCCGCAGGCGAAGCCGGTGCTGTTGGAGCCGATCCTCTCGGTCGATGTGGTGATCCCGTCTGAGGCGATGTCGCGGGCCTCGGCGCTGATCTCCGCCCGGCGCGGGCAGATCCTCGGCTACGACACGCGTCCGGGCTGGCGCGGCTGGGACCAGATCAAGGCGCTGGTGCCGGAAGCCGAGATGACCGGGCTGATCGTCGAATTGCGCTCGGCCACATCGGGCGTCGGCTCGTTCAGCGCACGCTTCGACCATCTCGCGGAACTTGCCGGCAAGCCGGCCGAGGCCGTGGTCTCCGCGCAGGCGCTCGCCCTCGCGCAAGGTCGCTGACCCGGGAATTCAGGACTGCCCTCCCGCCGGGAGCCAATCGTTGGCTCCCGGATCGGGCTTGATTTCGTGCTGCGTGGACTGTTTATATGTGAACATTCGACAGCCTATGGTGGCTGGAGCTTGCGCTCCCGGCCGCTGTTCCGCACTGTACGATCATGAAAATGCACCGGAACCCGTCGCAAGGCGGCTAACCGGGCGAGAGGGAGGGAAGAATGACTGCGACTGGCGCCACGCAGGCCAGGAATGTCTCGCGACCCTGGCTAGCGCATTATCCGCCGGCCGTTCCGCCGGAACTCGACGATGCCAAGGTCGGCACGCTGGTGGACCTGATCGGCTCGGCCTGCTCGACCTATGCCAGCCGTCCCGCCTTCGAGAGCTTCGGCAAGACGATCACTTTCGCCGAGACCCGCCAGGCGGCCGAGGCCTTCGCCGGCTGGCTGCAGTCCAGGGGGTTGAAGAAGGGCGACCGTGTCGCCCTGATGATGCCGAACATCCTGGCCTATCCGGCGGCGATCTTCGGAGTGCTGCTCGGCGGCTTCACCGTCGTCAACGTCAATCCGCTCTACACGGCGCGCGAACTGACCCACCAGATCAACGATTCCGGGGCGCGGGTGCTCGTGGTGATCGAAAACTTCGCCCATGTCGTCGAGGAGGCGCTGCCGAACCTGAAGCTCGACGCGATCGTCGTCGCCACCGCCGGCGATTTGATGGGCTTCAAGGGCAAGATCGTCAATTTCGTCGCTCGCCGCATCAAGAAGGTGGTGAAGCACTACAACCTGCCGGGCTCGATGGGCTTCCAGCAGGTTCTGCAGGGCGGCGCCCGGATGGCGCCGGTGACGGTCACGCCGGACGATGTCGCCTTCCTGCAATATACCGGCGGAACGACCGGCGTCGCGAAGGGCGCCACGCTGACGCATCGCAATGTCGCGTCGAATGTGCAGCAGGCCGGCTTCTGGCTGGAATGGGTGCTGGAGCCGCCGCTCGGCCGCAGCGACTACCAGCATGTCATGGTGACGGCGCTGCCGCTCTACCACATCTTCGCGCTGACCTGCTGCTGCATGTTCATGCTGCGCATCGGCGCCAAGAGCCTGCTGATCGCCAATCCCCGCGACATACCGGGCTTCATCAAGACGCTGAAGGCGAGCCGCTTCACGCTCTTCTCCGGCGTCAACACGCTCTACAACGCGCTCGCCAATCATCCCGAGATCAGGCAAGTCGATTTCTCCGAGATGCGCTTCGCGGTGGCCGGCGGCATGGCGACGCAAGCCGCGGTCGCCAAGCAGTGGAAGGCCGTGACCGGGCGCCCGATCATCGAGGGCTATGGCCTGTCGGAAACTTCGCCGATCGCCACGATCAACCGGCCGGACCTGACCGAGTTCAGCGGCACGATCGGCTATCCGATCCCCTCGACGGAGATCGCGATCCGCGACGCCGAGGGCAACGACATGCCGATGGGCGAGGCCGGCGAGATCTGCATCCGCGGCCCGCAGGTGATGGCCGGCTACTGGAACCGCCCTGACGAGACCGCCAAGTCGATGACGGCGGACGGCTATTTCCGCAGCGGCGATGTCGGCGTGATGCTGCCGGACGGGCAGGTCAAGGTCGTCGACCGGATGAAGGACATGGTGCTGGTCTCCGGCTTCAACGTCTATCCGAACGAGGTCGAGGACGTGCTGGCCTCGCATCCGGGCGTGCTGGAATCGGCCGTGATCGGCCTGCCGGACGAGCATTCGGGCGAGGCGGTCACCGCCTTCGTCGTGCGCAAGGACCCGATCCTGACGACCGATGCTCTGCGTGCCTACTGCAAGGAAAATCTGACCGGCTACAAGGTGCCCAAGCAGATCTTCTTCCGCGAGAGCCTGCCGAAGACCAATGTCGGCAAGGTGCTGCGCCGCGCGCTGCGCGAGGAGGTCGTCGCCAAGCGCTGACGCTGGGCGACGGTCGACAGGCAGGCGAGCATCGTGCCATCTCTTGTCGGCTTTCGCGTGGGCGGGTGACCGCCGCGCGCCGCCGGAGACCATCGCCGCTTGCCTCATCGCCTCGTCGAACTGCCGCTGCTGCGCCGCCTGAAGCCCGGCCTCCATGTCTACGAGGAGGAGGCGCTGAACGCCGAGCCGGCGCTCGCGCTGCTCGACGAGCCGATCACGCCGGTCGATTCCTTCTTCATCCGCAATAACGGCCATCTGCCGGAGATCGACGACAGTAGCGAGTGGACGCTGACCATCGATGGCGAGGTCGAGCGCCCGGCCGTCTGGACCGTCGAAGGCCTGCGCCAGCGCTTCGAAACCGTCACGGTCACTGCTGTCCTGGAATGCGCCGGCAATGGCCGCTCGCGCTTCTCGCCGGCGACGGACGGTTTGCAATGGCGTCTCGGCGCCGTCGGCTGCGCACGCTGGACAGGTGTGCGGCTGGCGGATGTGCTGGAACATGCCGGCCCCAAACAGGGCGCCGTGTATACCGCCCATCACGCGCCGGACCGTCAGATCGGCAAGCCGGAGAAGGCGGCGCTCTCGCGTGGCCTGCCGATGGCCAAGGCGGTGGCCCCCGAAACCCTGATTGCTTTCGCCATGAATGGCGAGCCTATGCCGCGCCTGCATGGCGGGCCTTTGCGGATCGTCGCGCCGGGCTATCCCGGCTCGGCCTGGCAGAAATGGCTCGACCGGGTCACGCTGCGCGCTATCGAACATGACGGCGAGAAGATGCGCGGGACGGATTATCGGATGCCGATCCGGCCGGTGCGCCCCGGCGAACCGCTCGACCCCGCGAATTTTGCCGTCATCACCGATATGCCGGTCAAGTCGTTGATCACGACGCCGCTTGACGGCTTCGTCGCGAAGCAGGGCGAGCGATTGAAGGTCGCGGGCTTCGCCTGGAGTGGCGCCGTGCCGCTGGAATCAGTCGCGATTTCCAGCGACGGCGGCGAGAACTGGAGCGAGGTCGCATTGCAGGCCGGCGAGGGGCGTTTCGCCTGGCAGCGCTTCGAGGCGGAGATCGTCGCCGGGCAGGCCGGCCCATTCGTCGTCATGGCACGCGCGCGGGACGCAGAGGGCGGCGTCCAGCCGCTGGAATCGGTCTGGAACCCACGGGGATATTGCAACAATCAGGTCCAGCGTGTGCGCGGCTCGATCATTGCTTAGCCTTTGAACCTTTTGGCAGGTTGCTGCGTCTAAGGAATGGGTCTGCCATTCCGGGCATGGCTCTGCCGCCTCGGTCACTCCTCCTCCCATCGGCGACCGAGGCGGCCACTCTTCCCAGGAAAACGAGTTCAGGCCGCGAGAAGCGCCTTGCCGTCGGCGGCGTGGCCGGTGACCGGCACGATCTCGCCCGGCGCGATGTCGCTGCCGAAGCGAACCAGCGTGAAATCCTCGGCTCGGCCGGTATTGCCGCGTTCGGTCAGGACGCTGAGCGGGCGGCCGATACGCGCGGCGAGGTGACGCTGCTGGGCTGCGCCTGCTGCCGCGCGCAGCCTTGCAGCGCGCTCCGAGACGATCTCTCCCGAAAGCTGCGGCATGCGCGCAGCCGGCGTGCCGGGGCGGGCCGAATAGGGGAAGACATGGACGAAGCTCAGCCCGCATTCCGCGACGAGGTCGAGCGAGCGGGCGAACATCGCTTCGTCCTCGGTCGGGAAGCCGGCGATGAGATCGGCGCCGAAGACGATATCGGGACGCAAGGCCCTGATCTCCGCGCAGAAGCGGATGGCGTCGTCGCGGCCGTGGCGGCGCTTCATGCGCTTGAGGATGAGGTCATCGCCGGCCTGCAGCGAGAGATGCAGATGCGGCATCAGGCGCGGCTCTGTCGCGAGCAGGTCTCGCAAGGCGTCGTCGACCTCGACGGCGTCGATCGAGGAGAGGCGCAGGCGCGGCAGTTCGGGCAGGGCACGCAGGATCGCGCCCGCGAGCGCGCCCAAAGACGGCTCGTTGGGAAGGTCGCGGCCATAGCTGGTGAGGTCGACGCCGGTCAGCACGATCTCGCGGGCGCCGGCTTCCAGCAGGGTGCGGCATTGCGCGACGACATCGGCTATGGCGAGCGAGCGCGAATTGCCGCGTCCGAAGGGGATGACGCAGAAGGTACAGCGATGGTCGCAGCCGTTCTGGACCTGGACAAAGCCGCGCGTATGGCCGGCGAAGCGGCCGGTGATCGGCGCGCGCATGGCCGTGGGGGCCATGATGTCGCCGACATCGAGCTTGTCGGCCGTGGCCGTGTCGGGGTGGCCGAGGCTGTTGGAGCGGGCGAGCGCCGTCCAGTTCTCGGGCCGCAGCTTCTCGTCATTGCCGAGGACGCGGTCGACTTCCGGCATATCGGCGAAGCGGGCGGGCTCGATCTGCGCGGCGCAGCCGGTGACGATCACCGGCCGGTCCGGCTGCTCGCGCTTGAGGCGTCGCACGGCCTGCCGGGCCTGCCGGGTCGCCTCGGCCGTGACGGCGCAGGAATTGACGATCGCGGCATCCTTCAGCCCGGCGGCTTCCGCCTGGAGCCTCAATGCCTCGCTCTCGACGATGTTGAGGCGGCAGCCGAAGGTGACGACCTCAAGGGTCATTACGCGGCGCTCGAAAACAACGCCGGGTCGAGCGTGCCTTCCCATTCGAATTCGACCGGGCCGGTCATCAGGACATGGCCGTCGCGCTCGCGCCATTCGATGGCGAGATCGCCACCGGGCAGGCTGACGGTGGCCTTGCGGGCGGTGAGCTCGCGGCGCACCCCCGCGACCAGCGCCGCACAGGCCCCCGAGCCGCAGGCCTGGGTGATGCCGGCGCCACGCTCCCAGACGCGCAGCACGATATGGTCGGGCGCCTTCACCGCAGCGAGCTCGATATTGGCGCGATCAGGGAAGATCGGGTGGTTCTCGAGCAGCGGGCCGATCTGTTCGAGATTGTAGGCATAGGGGTCGGCGACGAAGAAGACCGCGTGCGGATTGCCCATGTTGACCGCGCAGGGCGTATGCAGGATCGGATTGTCGATCGGCCCGATCTGAAGCTCAAAGCGGCTGGTATCCTCGAAGGGCTCGGCCAGCGGAATCTGGTCCCAGGCGAGGCGCGGCGCGCCCATGTCGACGGTAAAGAGGGTCTCGCCCTCGCGCACCGCCGGCAGCAGGCCGGCCCTGGTCTGGAGCGCGAGGCGGCTCTTGCTGGCATCGCCCATCTGCGGGTCGGCGATCATCGCCCAGGCGACGCAGCGCGTGCCGTTGCCGCAGGCGCCGGCCTCCGAGCCGTCGGTATTATAGATGCGCACGAAGGCGTCTGTGCCGGGCGTGATGGCATCGTGCAGGACCATGAGCTGGTCGAAGCGGGCGCGCGGCTCGGAGGCGATGGCGCGGGCCTCGCTTTCGCTGATGAGGTGCTTGCTGCCGCGCAGGTCCAGCACCGTGATCTGGTTGCCGAGCCCGTTCATCTTCAGGAACCGGCGATTGGCCAGAGCGTTCATTTGGTCACACGTCCCATGAATAAGGGGTCTATGGCCGAGGCGACGTGAAAAAGCCACCCTCGTCCCCGTTCCTGAGACAAGGTGGACATTCTATGTTGCGCCGCAAGGGCGCGAATCGCGTGAAACTCTAAGGCCGTGACAATGCGTGATTCTCGGCGGTATTCCCGGATTTGTGCCTTGGCTCTCGTCGGCTTGACGAGCTTGTCGAGCGGAATGGTCGTCGCACAGACGCGCGTTGCGCCGCCTGTCGCCGTCGAATCGGCGCCGCTTGCTCCGCCACCCGGCGCAAGCCCTGTCCAGATACCGTCGGCTCCGGCGCAGACCCCGCCTGCGCCCGTGCCCGAATCCCAGCCGGGACCGCAGCCGGTCCAGCCCGCTCCGCCGCCGCCGAACCCGGTGGTGCCGCAGCCGATGCAGCCCGCGCCGACCTTGCCGGGACCAGCCGAGCCGCAGCCGGTGCAGCCGCCGCCGACCTTGCCGCCGCCGGGCCAGCCCTTGCCGGCGCCGCCCGTGCAGCAGCAGACCGGCGTGCCCGATCCGAACGCTACGCTTGCCGGCAAGCGTAGCGATTCCAGCGATATCGAGGAGGTCGTGCTGGCCGCGAAGCCTGTTCTGCAATTGTCGGGGCAGGCCAGCTGGGACCAGGGTTTCCAGCGACTGTCGGAGAGCTTCAACGCCTTGCGCGCGGAAGCGCAGAGAGCTGGCCTGCCGGTCGCTGGTCGGCCGTTGTCGCTCTTCGTCGAGACGACCGATGACGGCTTCCGCTTCGAGGCGATGCTGCCCGTCGCGGTGCCGGCCGGGGGGCAGCCTCAGGCGTTGGGGCCCGGGATCAAGCTGAGCGCTTCACCCGCGGGGCGGGCGCTGCGTTTCCAGCATGTCGCGCCCTATGACGACATCGATTCCACCTACGAGACGATCACGGCCTATCTCGAAGCCAAGAGCATCGCCGTGAAGGACGCGTTCCTCGAGGAATATGTCAGCGACCTCAGGGACCCGGGCGACCCGAATCTCGAGATCAACATCTACGTCCAGCCGAAATAGCTTTCGCTGTCATTCCGGGTTCGGCGCGATGCGCCGTCCCGGAATGACAAGGGGCGTCACACGCTCCAGCTCAAACCCGGCCGCATCGGCCTGAAGCGCTCCTCCGGCAGCCCGGCCTCTGCCAGCGCGACCTTCAGCGCCTCGGGCGGCCGCTCGACGCCTTCGTCGGTGAGCTGGAAGGTGCCCCAGTGATGGCCGATCGCCTGCTTGGCACCCAGCGCCAGCATGACCTTGACCGCCTCATCCGGGTTCATGTGGTTGTCCGACATGAACCAGCGTGGCTCATAGGCGCCGATCGGCAGCACGGCGAGGTCGAACGGTCCGTGCTGGCTGCCGAGCTCCCGATAAAGTGAGCCGTCATGGTAGCCGGTATCGCCGATATGGAAGATCTTCGAGGCCGGCGTTTCCAGGATGTAGGAGCACCACAAGGCCATGCGCCGGTCGAAGGCGCCGCGCGCCGACCAGTGATAGCTTGGCACCAGCGTGACCGCGATCTTGTCCGAGAGCGTGAGCCGGTCGTTCCAGTCATGCGCCTCGGCGCGGGCATCGGGGATGCGGGATCGGACAATCGCGTCATTGCCGAGCGGCATGATCATGCGCGGCTGGTCGCGGCCGTGCAGCTGCGCCAGCGTCTCGATGTCGAGATGGTCGTAATGGTTATGCGTGACCAGCACCGCGTCGATCTTCGGCAGGTCGGCGAAGGCGACGCCCGGCGCATTCACGCGCTTCGGACCAAGGAAGGAGAAGGGGCTCGCGCGCAGCGAATAGACGGGGTCGATCAGCAGGTTCAGGCCCGCGACCTGATAGAGGAAGGAGGCGTGGCCGAGATGGACGATCCGGACGCCGTCGACACGCGCCGGCGGCTTGTCCTGCGGCGGCGCCTGATAGGCGAGGGGAAAAGCCTCGCGCTCGCGCTTGCCGGTCTGCCAGCGCAGCACATCGGCGAGGCCCTTGGTCACCGGGCGGCCGTCGCTGAAGACGAGCCCGTTGAAATGGTCGCTGACGGGGCCCTGATAATAGGGATTGCGCGAACGGGAGATCGCGCCCCAGGCGGCGCCGGTCGAAGCCAGCAGCGCACCGAGGCCGACGAAGGAGAGGAGTTTGCGACGGGTCATGGTCCAGAACAGGTAGGCCGCCGCGACCTTCCGTCAAGGCTCCGGTCGTTTGATCGCCAAGGCGTGAAGCCAGCGTGTCGGCTGGCGGTCATAGCCGGAGCCGGTATCCTCATCGATCGTCAGGGATTGCCAGCGAGCGCCGTTGCCGAAGGCGGCACGCAGTTCGGCTTACGAGAGATAGTTGAAATAGCGGCCGAGGCCGTCGCGCCCTTCGGCCTCGCCAGCCTTGAAGCTGGCATAGAGGACGCCGCCTGGACGCAGGGCGCGGTATATCCGGTCGATGATGCCGGGCAGGGCCGGGCGCGGTGCATGCAGCAGGCAGGCATGCGCCCAGACGCCGTCATAGGCCGCGATGTCCTCCAGATCCTCGAAGAGCAGGACACGGACCGGGCGGCCGAGGCGCTGTTCGGCTTGCGCCGCCAGTTCCGGGGAGCCGTCCGTCGGCACGACGTCGAAGCCGCGCCGCAGCATCTCCTCGCTATCCTGTCCGCCGCCACAACCGAGTTCGAGAATCCGCGCGCCGGGCCTGAGCCCGGCGATGAAGGGATCGATGCGGCTGTGCTCCGCCAGCCGGGCGCGACCGGCATAGGCGCTGGCTTCCTCGGCATAGAAGCCGAGCGTCTGGTCGTCCTTGCTCGACATGATCGGCGTCAGTTGTTGCCGGAGCGGATCGCGACGGTCGCGACGCCGGCGCCGATCAGGAGCGTGCCGCCGGTCTTGTTGAACAGCCCGATTGCGCGTGGATTGCTGACCACGGCCCGTGCCCGCGAGGCGATCAGCGCGTAGCCCATGGCATTGGCGAAGGCGAGCGTGATGAAGGTCGCCTCGAAGATCAGCATCTGCGTCCAGAAATCGCCCTTGGTGTCGAGGAACTGGGGCAGGAAGGCGACGAAGAAGGTGATGCTCTTCGGGTTCAGCGCGGTCACCAGCCAGGCATGACCGAGCATTTTCCAGCCGGGAGCGGCGTCCTCGCGCGGCTTGGCATCGAGCGTGCCGCCGGCGCGGAAGAGCTTGATGCCGAGCCAGATCAGATAGGCCGCGCCGATCCATTTCAGCGTGGTGAAGATCAGGGCGGAGGTAGCAAGCAGGGCGCCGACGCCGAGCATGGAGAGCGTCATCGCGGTGAAGTCGCCGAGCGCGACGCCGACGGCGATCGGGAAGGCGGTGCGCCAGCCCTGGCCGAGCGCATAGGAGATCACCAGGAGGATCGTCGGTCCGGGGATAACCAGAAGGACGGCGGTGGCGGCGGTGAAGGCGATCCAGGCTTCGAAGGTCATGATGGTGAAGGCTCCGCTAAAGACCAGAGCCATCACCAGAAGCGGGGGTTTGTAAAGAGCTATCGCGTGGGCCGCACGTTGTTGCCGAACCACATCGTCGGAGCGGGTGGTTCGGCTGCCATCTCGCGGCGCACCTCCGGATCGGCCGCGACGACGAGCACCCACCAGACCCGGTAGCTGGTGCGCGGGTCCTTGGAGAGCGCGATGCCGTAGCGGGTCGCTTCCTTCATGCGCAGGTTCGCGTCATGGCCCGGCGACTTGCGCCAGCCGTCGAAGGCCTCCTCGACCGAGAAATAGCCGCCGCCGAGGTTCTCCGCGGCCCGCGCGCTATCGACGCCGGCGGCATGGATGCGGGCGGTGAAGTCGCCGCCGGCATCATGCGAGAGGGCGTTCTTGGCCACCATGGCATCGGCCTGGCGCTGCGCCATCGCCATCAGGCGTGGGTCGGGCCTGACGGCGCCGAGGCCCTGGCTGGCGCGATAGGCATTGAGGATGCGCCCGGCCTGCGCGGGGTCGAGCGAGACGGCCGCGACCTTCTCGACCATGCGCGGATCGAGCGGGCCCTCGCGACGCGGATCGCCGGCGCAGGCGGCCAGCAGGACGGAGAGGGCCAGCAGGATCGAGGCAGGTTTCAGTGTCATGGGCCGGCACGTTTGCGAATCGGGCCGCAGCGATGCCGCCCGATCAGGGCCTTTCTGGGGCCGTGCGATTTCCGTGATTTAGCTGCGTGCGCCGCCGATCACGCGGCAGAACGCCTTGCGCACGTAATCCTCCGGCGCGACCTGCCCGGCCTGGACGACGAAGACCGCATCGACGCGGGTGCCCTTGCCGTTCTTGCGGGCGGTGATGCGCAAGGTCTGCGGACGTCCCGAGCCGGTGGTCTCCTGGATGGCGAGGACGGCGCTTGTCGCCTTGTCGATGCGCATGTCGGCGAAGCCCTCGGCCGAAACCGCGGCGCCGAGATCGCTGAGCACGGCCGCGGGCTGGCGGTTCGGGATCAGGTCCCAGGTGCGGTAGCTCAGCCCGGTCACCATCGGCACGCCATCGACCTTGAAGTTGCTGGCGCAGGGCTGGGCCATTGCCGTGTTGAGGCTGGCAAGCACGAGGCCGGCAGCGAGGGGCAGGCTGCGAGGGGCGAAAAAGCGCATCGTCGGTCCCTTGATGATGAATCGAACCGCCCAGCAATGCGTGGAAGAGGGCGGCCGTGCAACCCGAGTGCCATTTTCAGCGCCTCCCCGTCCCCAAAACTTGACTTTCGCCACAGTCTTCCGCTTTAAGATCGCATCCGTTTCGCCGACATCGTCGAAACCACATCCGCCGACCGGGCCGCGCAAGCCGCTTTCATGAGCCCGGAGGTCAACGCCCGACAGCGCGATTGCGCCCTCGGGCGCGAAACCGCTTGGCGATGAGGTCGTGGTGCTGAAGGCTTCCCGAGGCAAGCAGGCAGGTCCGCATGTTCGGCACGCTGAGCGACAGGCTCTCCAGCATCCTCTCGGGGCTGACCCGCAGGGGTTCGCTGACCGAGGAGGACGTCAACGCGGCTCTCCGTGAGGTTCGCCGCGCGCTGCTCGAGGCCGACGTTGCGCTCGAGGTCGTCCGGTCCTTTACCGACAAGGTGCGGGAGCGCGCCGTAGGCGCCGAGGTGCTGAAATCGGTCACGCCCGGCCAGCAGGTCATCAAGATCGTCAACGACGTCCTGATCGAGACGCTGGGCGGCGAGGGCGAGGGCATCAATTTCGATGCCGTGCCGCCGGTTCCGGTCCTGATGGTCGGTCTTCAGGGCTCGGGCAAGACGACGTCGACGGCAAAGATCGCCAAGCGCCTGACCGAGCGCCACAAGAAGAAGGTGCTGATGGCGTCGCTCGATACGCGACGCCCGGCCGCCATGGAGCAGCTCGCCATCCTCGGCAGCCAGGTCGGCGTGCAGACGCTGCCGATCGTCGCCGGCCAGTCGGCCGTGCAGATCGCGAAGCGCGCGGTCGAGGCTGCCCGTCTCGGCGGCTACGACGTCGTGATGCTTGACACCGCCGGCCGCGTGACGCTCGACGACACGCTGATGGCCGAGGTCGCCGAGGTGAAGGCCGCGACGAACCCGCATGAAGTGCTGCTCGTCGCCGACGCGCTGACCGGTCAGGACGCGGTCAACACGGCGCGTGCCTTCGATGCCCGCGTCGGCCTCACCGGTATCGTGCTGACCCGCATGGACGGCGATTCGCGCGGTGGTGCGGCGCTCTCGATGCGTGCCGTCACCGGCAAGCCGATCAAGCTCGTCGGTATCGGCGAGAAGGTCGACGAGCTCGACGAGTTCCACCCGTCGCGTGTCGCCAACCGCATCCTCGGCATGGGCGACATCGTCTCGCTCGTCGAGAAGGCGGCGCAGACCATCGACGCCGAGCAGGCGCAGGCCACCGCGCAGCGCATGGCCAAGGGCCAGTTCGATCTCTCCGACATGCGCGCGCAGCTCCAGCAGATGGAGAAGATGGGCGGCATCGGCGGCGTGATGGGCATGCTGCCCGGCATGAAGCAGGCCCAGTCGCAGCTCGCCAATGCCGGCGTCGGCGACAAGATGTTCAAGAGCATGATCGCTGCGATCGACTCGATGACGGCGGCCGAGCGCAAGAATCCCGACCTGCTCAAGAACAGCCGCAAGAAGCGCATCGCCGCCGGTTCCGGCACCACGGCCGAGCAGATCAACAAGCTGCTCAAGATGCATCGCGGCATGGCCGACGCCATGAAGATGATGGCCAAGCAGAAGGGCGGCATGCTCGGCAAGCTCGGCTCGATGTTCGGGCTCGGCGGTGGCCTGCCGGCTGGCATGCCTGATCCCTCCAAGATGGACCCCGCTCAGCTCGCCGAATTGCAGAAGCAGCTCGGCGCGGGCGGCGGCCTGCCTTCGCTGCCGCCGGGCGGTTTCCCCGGCCTGCCGAAGGGCGTGACCCCGCCGGCCGGGATGATGCCGAAGTTGCCGGGGCTCGGCGGTGGCGGTTTGCCCGGCCTGGGTAACCCGTTCGGGGCCAAGAAGAAGTGATTCCCGTTCTGGAAACGGAGCGGTTGCGGCTGCGCGGCTGGACGGCCGCCGATTTCGACGTGCTCGTCGATTTCTACGCCGATGAGAACCTGACCCGCTATGTCGGTGGCACCAGCGACCGCTGGGATGGCTGGCGCCGTTTCTCCGCCATGGCCGGCCATTGGACGCTGCGCGGCTACGGCCTCTGGGCGGTGGAAGCGAAGGAGGACCGCCGGCTCGTCGGCTGGTGCGGCCTGCTCTCGCCGGAAGGCTGGCCCGAGCCGGAGATCGGCTGGAGCCTGTTCGCAGGCGAGCATGGTCGCGGCTACGCGACCGAGGCTGCGCTGCGCGCCCGTGACTATGCCTATCGTGACTTGGGGTGGACCACGCTGATGAGCCTGGTGCATCCCGACAACCGACCCTCGATCCGCGTTGCCGAGCGTCTCGGCGCGCGCTTCGAGAAACCCTTCGTGATCCGTGGCACCGAGGTCGGCATCTACCGGCATCCGGCGGCCGCGCCTGCGAAACACTGAACCAAAACCAAACCTGACCGGAGAAGACCCATGTCCCTCAAGATTCGCCTGACCCGCGGCGGCGCCAAGAAGCGCCCGTACTATCGCATCGTCGTCGCCGACTCGCGTTCGCCGCGCGATGGCCGCTTCATCGAGAAGATCGGTTCCTATGACCCGATGAAGGCCAAGGACGCCGCCGACCGCGTCGTGCTCGACATCGAGAAGGTTCAGGCCTGGCTCGCCAAGGGCGCCCAGCCGACCGATCGCGTCCTGCGCTTCCTCGACGCCGCCGGCCTCGTCAAGCGCGCTGCCCGCAACAACCCGAACAAGGCTGTTCCCGGCGAGAAGGCCAAGGAGCGCGCCGAGAAGAAGGCCGAGAAGGCCGCTGCTCCGGCTGCCGAAGAAGCCGCCGAGGCGTGAGCCTGATCGTCCGCACGTCGGTCTCGGGCGGGGTGCAGCCTCGGCCCGAGGGTTTTCTCAAGGAGATGTCCGGCTCCAGGCCGGGCATGACGTGCTGACATGAGCGACCTCATCCTGCTCGGTATTGTCGGCGCGCCGCATGGCGTGCGCGGCGAGGTCAGGATCAAGACCTTCACCGGCGATCCCCTGGGGATCGCCGGTTACGGCCCGCTGACCGACAGCAAGGGCCGCAGCTACGAAATCATCGATATCCGCCCGGCCAAGGAAGTGGTCGTCGCCCGGCTCAAGGACGTGACGACGCGCGAGCAGGCCGAGGCGTTGAACGGGACCGAACTCTTCATCGCCCGCGACAAGCTCTCGGCCGATGCGGACGAGGACGAGTTCCTGCATGCCGACCTGATCGGCTGCAGCGTGGTCGGGCCGGACGGCGCCGTGCTCGGCAGCGTCACCGGCGTCGAGAATTACGGGGCCGGCGACCTGCTCGACATCAAGACGCCGGACGGGCGCTTCGTCCTGATGCCCTTCACCAAGGCCTTCGCGCCGCGCATCGACATGGCCGCGCGCCGGATCGAGGCCGAGCCTCCTCTCGGATTGTTCGAGCCCGACGATGACAAGCAATAGGCCTGCCCACGCCCTGATCTTCGACATGGACGGCACCATCGTCGACAACATGCGCTTCCATGACGACGCCTGGGAGAGCTGGCACGTCAGCAACAATCTGCCCTTCGACCGCGAGACCTTCTCGGCCCGCACCGCCGGCATGGCGCTGGGCGAGATCGTCGGGCCTTACTTCCCGAACGCAACCGCCGACGAGATCGCCGCGATGGGCGATGCCAAGGAAGCGCTCTATCGCGAGGCCTATCGCCCGCATGTCGCGGCGACCGCTGGCCTGCTCGACCTGATGGCGCGCGCCGATGCGGCAGGCGTGCCGATGGCGGTCGGCACCGCTGCGCCACCGCCGAATATCGAGGTGGTGCTCGATGCGCTGGACCTGCGCCGGCGCTTCGCAACGATCGTCTCGCCGAGCCAGGGGTTCCGCGGCAAGCCGCATCCCGACATGTTCCTGGCCGCGGCCGAGCGCATGAAGGTCGATCCGGCCGATTGCATCGTCTTCGAGGATGCACCGCTCGGTGTCGAGGCGGCGCGCCGGGCCGGCATGCGAGCCGTGGCCTTGCTCACCTTGCTCGGCCCCGAGGGCTTCGTGGCTTACGACAACCTGATCGCCTCGGCGCCCGACTTCACCGCGCTGGACGGTTTGCCTGCGCTGCGCTTTGCTTGAAGGCATGCCCTTCCGCGCCTCGATCCTGACGCTCTATCCGGAGATGTTTCCGGGGCCGCTCGGCATCTCGCTGGCGGGCGAGGGCCTGCGCAAGGGATTGTGGTCGCTCGATACGCATCAGATCCGTGAGCACGGCATCGGCCGCCATCGCAATGTCGACGACAATCCGGCTGGCGGCGGCGCCGGCATGGTGCTGCGCTGCGACGTACTGGCGGCGGCGATCGATGCGGCCGTGCCGGTGGATGACGATCGCCCGCGCCTGTTGATGTCGCCGCGCGGACGCCCGCTCAAGCAGGAGCAGGTTCGCGACTGGGCTGAAGGCCCCGGCCTCGTCATCGTCTGCGGGCGCTTCGAGGGGGTAGACGAGCGGGTTATCGAGGGGCGCAACCTGATCGAGGTCTCGATCGGCGACTACATCCTCTCCGGCGGCGAGATGGCGGCACTGACGCTACTCGACGCCTGCGTGCGGTTGATCCCCGGCGTGATGGGCAAGGTCGCGTCCGGCGAGGACGAGAGCTTCGAGAACGGGTTGCTCGAATACCCGCATTATACCCGCCCGCGCGAATGGGAGGGCCGGGGCCTGCCGGAGGCGCTGCTCTCCGGCGACCATACCCGCATCGCGAAATGGCGGCGGGCGGAGGCGGAGCGGATCACGCGGGAGCGACGGCCGGACCTGCTCGCCAGGCGCGATCAGGGATAGGCCGTCACCGGCAGTTTCTCGGCCAGCCAACCGCCCGGCCCGAGCATGCCGCCGCGTACGCCCGCGAGATCGCGCCAGCCACGTCCGGCGAGCTTCTGTGCCACGGCGACCGCCTGCGCGCCCGTGCGATCGATCAGGACGATGCGCTTGCCGGGATGGTCGAGCCGCAGGCCCGCGATCCTGACCTCGAAGGCCGGCGCGTCGACATCCAGAGCGAGAGCGCCCTGCGGCAGGCCGGTATCGGCCCATTCCTGCGCGCCGCGGATATCGACAAGCAGGATGCGCTTCGCCTGCGTCGCCTCATGTGCTTCGCGCGGCGAAAGCGTCGCTGCCGATTGCCCGAAAACGAAAGAGGCCGGGAGCACGAAGCCCCCGGCCAGAACGACCCGGCGCGTTGCGGCGCCTTTTGTCATCGTGCTCAGCGCAGCTCGGCGCAGAAGCGCTGGATGCGGCGGCAGGCCTCTTCCAGCTTCTCGTCCGAGGTGGCGTAGGAGATGCGGAAGTTCGGGCCGAGGCCGAAGGACGAGCCGTGCACGGCCGCGACGGCTTCCGTCTCGAGCAGGCCCATGACGAGGTCTTCGTCGGTCTCGATCTTCTTGCCGTTCGGCAGGGTCTTGCCGATCAGGGCCGAGCAGTCGGGATAGACGTAGAACGCGCCTTCCGGCACCGGGCACTTCAGGCCGCGGGTCTGGTTCAGCATGGAGACGACGAGGTCGCGACGGCGCTCGAAGGCCTTCTTGAAGACCGGGATGTGCTCCTGCGTGCCGTCGAGCGCCTCGACCGCCGCCCATTGCGAGATCGCAGAGGTGCCCGAGGTCTGCTGGCCCTGGACGAGGTCCATGGCGTTGATCAGAGCTTGCGGGCCCGCAGCGTAGCCGATGCGCCAGCCGGTCATGGCATAGGACTTCGAGACGCCGTTCATCGTCAGCGTGCGCTCGTAGAGAGCGGGCTCGACCTGCGCCGGGGTGACGAAGGTGAAGTCGCCGTAGACGAGGTGCTCGTACATGTCGTCGGTGAGGATCCAGACATGCGGATGGCGCATCAGCACATCCGTGAGCTTCTTCATCTCGGCATGGCTGTAGGCCGCGCCCGAAGGGTTCGACGGCGAGTTCAGGATCACCCACTTGGTCTTGGGGGTGATGGCCTTCTCGAGGTCCTCGGGCTGCAGCTTGAAGTCGTTCTTGAGATAGGTCTCGGCGAAGGTCGGCGTGCCGCCGCAGAGCGCGACCATCTCGGGATAGGACACCCAGTAGGGCGAGACGCAGATGACCTCGTCGCCCGGGTTCAGCGTGGCGAGCAGCGCGTTGTAGATGACATGCTTGCCGCCGGTCGAGACGATGGTCTGGCTCGCCTTGTAGTCGAGGCCGTTTTCGCGCTTGAACTTGCGGGCAACCGCCTCGCGCAGCTGCGGGATGCCGGAGACCGGGGTGTACTTGGTCTCGCCGCGCTTGATCGCGGCGATGGCCGCTTCCTTGATATTGTCCGGCGTGTCGAAATCGGGTTCGCCGACGGAGAGCGAGATCACGTCCTTGCCCTGGGCTTTCAGGTCGCGGGCCTTCTGCGTGATCGTGATGGTCGCGGACGGCTTCACGCGCTTCAGGGCATCGGCAAGAAAGGCCATGGGACTGATCTCCGGGGAGGCGGACGGGTGAGCGCAGGATAAGGCGCGGGCGAGGTTTATGACTCGACGGCGATGATCGCAAGCGCAACTGATTGATGTCTGGCAGAAACGTCATGAATTCAGGGCGGTTTGCCCTTGCGCTCCGGGCATGCGAAGGCCGGTTCATGACGAACGCTGCCGGTCCGATCGCAATCTATGTCGATGCCGATGCCTGTCCGGTGAAGGACGAGGTCTATCGCGTCGCCGGCCGGCACCGGCTGCACGTCTTCGTCGTCGCCAACAGTTTCCTCAACCTACCGCGCGAGCCCTGGATCGAACGGGTGACGGTGCCCGGCAATTTCGATGCGGCCGATGACTGGATCGCGGAACGGGTCGGGCGAGGGGCGATCGTGATCACCGCCGACATTCCGCTGGCGGATCGCTGCATCAAGGCTGGAGCGGACGTCATCGGGCCCACGGGAAAACCCTTCACCGAGGCCTCCATCGGCATGGCGCTGGCGACGCGTGACATGATGGAGGATTTGCGCGCGATGGGCACTGTGCAGGGCGGGCCGAAACCGTTCTCGCAGAAGGACCGCTCGGCCTTCCTGCAGGCGCTCGACCTTGCGATCCAGCGCCTGAAGCGGGCGGGCTTTGGCGCCTAGGTCGTTCCGCGTCTGCCGCAGGTCGGTCGAGGCCGGCTGCGCCTTAGGTGCTGCTGGACGCATGGCGCCTTTGCCCGTAAATCTCGCCGCAAAGCAGGCTCGCCAATTCAGGCGTGCGCCCGGGAGGAAGTCCATGTCGTTGACCCGCCGTTCCACGCTCGGCCTGATGGCCGGCGCCGTCTTCGCTCCGTCGATCGTTCGGGCGCAGAGCTTCCCGAGCAAGGTCGTCACGCTGGTCGTGCCCTATCCGGCGGGCGGTCCGACCGACGCCATCGCGCGCTTCGTGGCGCAGGATCTATCGGCCGCCTTCGGTCATAACGTCGTGGTCGACAACCGGGCCGGCGCCTCGGGCGCGGTGGGCACCCGCGCCGTCGCCCATGCGGCGCCGGACGGCTACACCATCGTGTTCGGCAACAACCAGACGCATGGCAACAACATGTTCCTGCTGAAGGAGCCGGGCTACGACGCGGTCAAGGATTTCGCGCCGCTCGCCGGCGTCGGCGCCTTCGAGCACGCCTTCGTCGTGCGCAACGGCCTGCCGGTGAAGAACATCCAGGAGCTGATCGCGCTGGCCAAGGCCGATCCGGGCAAGCTCAATTACGGCTCGACCGGCGTCGGCTCCGGCTCGCATCTCGCCATGGAGCTGTTCATGCAGCGCACCGGCATCAAGATGACGCATGTGCCGTTCCGGGGCGCCGCGCCGCTGGTGCAGGAGATCATCGGCGACCGCATCGACATCGCCAACTCGACCCTGCCGAGCGTGCTGGAGCAGATCAATGCCGGCACGCTGCGCGCGCTGGCGCTGGCCAGCCCCGAGCGCAACCCGCGCGCCAAGGATATCCCGACGCTGCGCGAGCAGGGCGTCAGCAATGCCGATGCCGATTCCTGGGCGGCCTTCTTCGCTCCGGTGAAGACGCCGGACGACGTGCTCGACAAGCTGTCGAAGGCTGTCATCGCCTCGCTCAACAAGCCCGAGACCCGCGAGGCGATCCTGAAGCTCGGCTTCACGCTGAAGGTGCGCGATCCCGCGGCGTTCAAGCCCTACCACGCCCAGGAGATCGCGACCTGGAAGCAGATCATCGCTGACGCCGGTGTGAAGCCGGAATAAGCGGCCTTCGCTTCGATCCACCGGCCGGTATGTGACTCCGGCCGGATGGCCCATGATGACCTCACTTCGTCGTGAGTTGGCAGCAACGGCTTGGTGATCCGCCGCGTTCCCCTCTATCTCCGGTCAGGGGCCGGATGGAGCGAGGAGAGCGCGATGCTGCGATTGGGTCTGGTGGGTTTGCTCGGAACGGTGCTGGCGTTCGCGAGCCCGGCGCTGCCGGCTTCGGCCCAGAAGCGCTATCCCTCCAGCGCCGGCGAGCTATCGGTCGAGACCGTCGCGAGCGGGCTCGAAAACCCCTGGGGCCTCGCCTTCCTGCCGGACGGGCGCATGCTGGTCACCGAGCGGCCGGGCCGGCTGCGGCTGGTCGAGAAAGACGGCAAGCTCTCGCGGCCGATCAACGGGGTGCCGAGCGTTGCGGCGCGCGGGCAGGGCGGTCTGCTCGGCATCGCTCTCGATCCCGGTTTCGCGCAGAACCGCCTCGTCTATCTCTCCTTTTCCGAGCCGCGCTCGGGCGGCAGCGGCACCAGCGTTGCGCGCGGGCGCCTGAACGAGCAGGGCACGGCGCTGACCGCTGTCGAGGTGATCTTCCGGCAATTGCCGGCGATCAACTCCAACCTGCATTTCGGTTCGCGACTGGTCTTCGACCGGACGGGGGCGCTCTTCGTCACGGTCGGCGACCGCTACAGCCAGCGCGACCAGGCGCAGAACCCTGCCAATCATCTCGGCAAGGTCATCCGCATCCGGCCGGATGGCGCGACGCCGGCCGATAATCCGAAGAAGGACGGCTGGGCACCGGAGATCTGGTCGATCGGCCATCGGAATGTTCAGGGCGCGGCGCTACATCCCGATACCGGGCAGCTCTGGACTGCCGAGCATGCGGCGCGCGGCGGCGACGAGATCAACACGCCCAAGGCCGGGCTGAACTATGGCTGGCCGGTCATCACCTATGGCGTCGATTATTCCGGCGCGAAGATCGGTGAGGGCACGTCGAAGCCCGGCATGGAGCAGCCCCTGTTCTACTGGGACCCGTCGATCGCGCCCTCGGGCGCGGCGTTCCATAGCGGGGCGGCCTGGCCGGCCTGGAGGAACTCGCTCTTCGTCGGCGCGCTCGCCGGGCAGATGCTGGTCAGGCTCTCGACCGAGGGCGGGAAGGTGACAGGCCAAGAGCGTCTGCTCACCGATATCGGCGCGCGCATCCGCGACGTCGTGCAGGGGCCGGACGGTTTCCTCTACCTGCTCAGCGATGATGCCGACGGGAAGGTGCTACGGGTCAAGCCAGCCCGTTAGCTGCCGATCAGGGGCCGCAATCCCATTCGCGCTCGATGACGAAGACCTTGCGGGTCGCGAGGCTGCCATTGGGGTCGTAGAGATCGCCGACATAGTACTCGGTGCCGGCGGCGTCATGGGCGCTGCGCTCGACCTGGAGCGACCAGCCGTAGCCGACCTGCTTGCCGCCCTGCCAATTGCGATGGACCGCGCTGGCCGAGGGGCCGGAGAGGATACGCGCCTTGTCGTCGCTCGGGCTGCAGGTCGGGCCGGCGAGGGCAGCCGTGGTGGCGAGCACGAGGCCGCAGAGAATGAGTGCCGTCTTTTGCAAGGCAGTCGGTCCTGTCGAAGAGTTGGGAAGCCCGGCGCTCAGGCCTTGGCGTGGAAGATGAAGAAGGCGCCAGCCGCGATCAGGGCGAAGCCGATTGCGTGGCTCCAGGTCAGCGATTCCTTGAGCCAGAACACCGAGAAACCGGCGAAGACGGTGAGCGTTATGACTTCCTGCATCGTCTTCAACTCGGCGGCGGAATAGACGGCGGAGCCGATGCGATTGGCGGGCACGGCCAGCATGTATTCGGGCAGGGCGATCATCCAGCTCGCGAGGATGGCGAGCCAGATCGCCGTGCTCTTGTAGCTGAGATGCCCATACCAGGCGAAGGTCATGAAGATGTTCGAGCCGAACAGCATCACGATCGGCAGGAGATGGGCCATGGAGAGCGAGGGCATGCCGGGAGCCTTCTGCGCGATGGTTCGGAGGTGCTTGAGCGTTCAGCCAAAACGCAGCTTCATGGTGATAATGGCCAGCACGAGCAGCAGGGTCAGTGAGTTGGCGACGATGACTGGCCAGGACAGGATCTGGACGCCGTAGACCAGCCAGAGCACCGTCCCGCAAGCGAGGAGAAGTTGCGTCCACAGCGAGATCGCGCGGGTGTCGCGCGTGCGCAAGGTGCGCCAGGTCTGCGGCAGCCAGCACAAGCTGGTCAGCGCGGCGGCGACGAAACCGAGGAGTTCGACGGAGAGGGGCACGGGAGTATTCCGGAGGACGCCGCTCCCATAGCGGGATTCGGGACTGCCCCGCCAGATGGGCATGGTTAACTTCCGTTAACGGCAACGCCCTAGTTTTGCGTGAATTCTGCGATTCGGTGGAGACCATGCGCGCAATCACACTGGCCTTGCCATTCGTCCTTCTCGCTTCCGCCGCCTCGGCACAGAGCGGGTTCAAGTCCTGCCTTGCGGGCTTGCGTTCGGAGGCGGCCGCCAAGGGCGTCTCGGGTGCGACCTTCGACCGAGCCATGGCCGGCGTCGAGCCGGACATGAAGGTCATCGAGGCCATGAACAATCAGCCGGAGTTCAAGACTCCGATCTGGGACTATCTCGGCACCCTCGTCGACGAGGAGAAGGTGGCGGAAGGGCGCGCGATGATGCGCCAGCATGCCTCGACCCTCGCGGCGGCCGAGCAGCGCTTCGGCGTCGATCGTCACACGATCGCTGCCGTCTGGGGCGTCGAGAGCGATTTCGGCAAGGCGCGGGGCAAGATGCCGCTGGTGCAGGCCCTCTCGACCGGCGCCTGCCTGGCGCCGCGCCGCAATGCCTTCTTCAAGGGCGAATTGATCGCGACGCTGCAGATCATCCAGCGTGGCGACGTGCGCCCCGAGCGGCTGTTCGGTTCCTGGGCCGGCGCTTTCGGCCATACCCAGTTCATCCCCTCGACCTATCTCCGGCTCGCGGTCGATGGCGATGGCGACGGCCGGCGCGATCTCGTCGATTCGATCCCCGATGCGCTGCACTCCACCGCGAATTTCATGGACAAGGCCGGCTGGGTCACCGGCGCGACCTGGGGCTACGAGGTGCGCGTGCCCGGTGGCTATTCCGGCCCGACCGGGCGCAACCCCAAGCATCCGGTGTCGAGCTGGGCCTCGCGCGGCATCGTCAAGTTCGACGGCTCGCCGCTGACCGGCTCGGGCAATGCCGGGCTGCTGATGCCGGCGGGGCGCAACGGCCCGGCCTTCCTCGTCTTCAAGAACTACGATGCCGCTTACAGCTACAACGGCGCGGATTCCTATGCGCTCGCGATCTCGCTGCTGTCCGACCGCCTGCGCGGCCGTCCGGGCGTGCAGGGCGATTGGCCGACCGACGACCTGCCGCTCTCGCGCGAGCAGCGCCGCGAGCTGCAGCGGCTGCTGATTGCGCGCGGCTACAATGTCGGCGAGCCGGATGGCGCCGTCGGTTCGCTGACGCGCGCCGCGATCAAGGAGATCGAGGCGAAGATCGGCATGCCCCAGACCGGTAGGCCGGGCGAGAAGGTTCTGCGCGCGCTCAAGGGCGGGCGGGTCTGACCGCGCAGAAAACGGGTGGCGTCGCGGGAGTGCTTGGGAAAAGCGTTCCTGCCGCATCTGAAGCCTCCGGAGACGCCATGACCCGCCGCCTGATTTCCACCGGCTCACCCTTCGAGCGCAGCTTCGGCTATTCGCGCGCCGTGATCGACGGCGATCTCGTCTTCGTCTCCGGCACGACCGGCTACGACTACGCCACGATGACGTTGCCGGAGGATCCGGCCGAGCAGGCCCGCAACATCTTCCGCACGATCAGCGCCGTGCTGGAGGAGGCCGGCTCGTCGCTCGCGCAGGTGGCGCGGGCGCAATATTTCGTCACCGACCGCAGCTATTGCGAGCCGGTCCTGGCCGTCTGCGGCGAGTTCTTCAGCGAGATCAGGCCGGCGGCCGCGATCTATGTCGTGACCGGGCTGCTCAAGGCGGAGATGAAGGTCGAGATCGAAGTGACCGCACGCGTCGGAAGCGCCTGACGGCAAGTTGTCGACAGACTGCCGACACTTGGTATATCCCTTGCTAGGCGGTGCCCTCGAGGCATCCGCCTACAAAAGAGGGAGATCTGCCATGTCGATCCGCCGTCGCACGGTCCTCACGGGAGTTGGCGCGCTTGCCGCCACAGCCTTCATGGGCAACCGGGCCTTTTCGCAGGGGGCGGCGGCAACGCTGCGCTTCAACCCCTCGACGCCGCTGCCGTCGCTCGATCCGATCACGGCGACGAGCTATGTCATCCGCAATCACGGCTACCTGATCTACGATACGCTCTTCGCCACCGATGCGAATTTCCAGATCAAGCCGCAGATGGTCGAGGCATGGGAGACAGCGCCGGACGGGCTGAGCTGGACGTTCCGCCTCCGCGACGGGCTCGCCTTCCATGACGAGACGCCGGTTCGCGCGCAGGACTGCATCGCCTCGATCGCCCGCTGGTCGAAGCGGGATGCCTTCGGCCAGACCTTCGCCACCTTCGTCGACGGTTACGACGTCGTCGATCAGCGCAGCTTCCGCATCCGCCTGAAGAAGCCCTTCCCGATGATGACGGCCGCGCTCGGCAAGCTCTCGTCGAACGTGCCCTTCATCATGCCGGAGCGCATCGCGCAGACCGACCACATGAAGAACATCACGGAGGCGGTCGGCTCCGGCCCGTGGCGCTTCATGGATAAGCAGTGGGTGCCCGGCCAGAACGCGATCTACGAGCGCTTCGCCAAGTACAAGCCGCGCGAGGAGGCGCCGTCCTGGGCCGCCGGCGGCAAGGTCGCCCGGATCGATCGCATCGAGTGGCTCGCCTTGACCGAGGCCGCTGCCGCGGCCGGCGCCCTGATGCAGGGAGAGCTGGACTGGTACGAGCAGCCGCCGGTCGACCTGATCCCGATGCTGAAGGGCAACAAGGACGTTGTCATCGAGAACGTGCCGCTCGGCCTGTTCCTGCTGATGCGCTTCAACCAGATGCAGCCGCCCTTCAACAATCCGGCGATCCGCCGGGCCGTGATGGCCGCGGTCAACCAGACCGACTACATGGAGGCGGTCGTCGGCGACAAGGCGTTCTACAGCGGTGCCAAAACCTTCTTCACGCCGGGCTCGCCGATGTCGTCGGGCGCGGGCGGTGCGGCGGCCATGCCGGGCAATCTCGAGAAGGCCAAGGCCATGCTCAAGGAGGCCGGCTACAAGGGCGAGAAGGTCGTCCTGCTCGCGCCGGCCGACCAGCCGATCGCCTATCAGCAGTGCATGATCACCGAGGACCTGTTCAAGAAGCTCGGCATCAATTCGGAGTTGGTCGCGACCGATTGGGCGAGTTTCATCGGCCGCCGTTCGAATCGCGGCCTGCCCGACCAGGGCGGCTGGTCGGTGTTCCATACGCTGTGGTCCTGCGCCGACACGCTCAATCCGGCGCTGCACCCGCTGATGCGGGCCAATGGCGGCTCCGCCTGGTTCGGCTGGCCCGAGGATGCCCAGATCGAAGGGCTTCGGGACACCTGGATCGCGACGCCGGAGGAGGCGAAGCAGAAGGAGATCGCGGCGAAGATCGAGGAGCGCGGCTTCGAGGTCGTTCCCTACGTTCCTTGCGGCCTCGTCCAGCAGCCGATGGCCTTCCGCCGCAACTTGAGCGGCATGGTGCTCGCGCCGGTGCAGTTCTTCTGGAACATGGAAAAGAAGGCCTGAGCCGCGCTCACAGCGCCGGCGCATGACCTGCCATGCGCCGGCTTCGCAGGCCCGCCGCTTGCGTCGCCACGGTTCCGCCCGTAATCACCCCGCGAGGCCGGAAAACGGCCGAGCTGACGACATCAAGCGCGCGAGGCGACGACCATGGCGACCCACAAGCTCCTGCTGCTCCCCGGCGACGGCATCGGCCCCGAGGTGATGGGCCAGGTCGAGCAGATCGTCTCATGGTTCGGCAAGCAGGGCCTCGGCTCCTTCGAGATCGAGAAGGGTCTCGTCGGCGGCGCTGCCTATGACGCGTACAAGCAGGCGATTTCCGAAGGCGACATGAAGCTCGCCCAGGATGCCGACGCCGTGCTGTTCGGCGCGGTCGGCGGCCCGAAATGGGCCGACGTGCCCTACCAGCATCGTCCGGAAGCCGGCCTGCTGCGCCTGCGCAAGGATCTCGGCCTTTTCGCCAACCTCAGGCCCGCGATCTGCTATCCGGCGCTGGCCTCGGCCTCCTCGCTCAAGCCCGAGGTCGTCGAAGGCCTCGACATTCTGATCGTGCGCGAGCTCACCGGCGGCGTCTATTTCGGCGAGCCGAAGGAGATCGTCACGCTGGAGGACGGCTCCAAGCGCGGCGTCGATACGCAGCTCTACACCACGCCGGAAATCGACCGGATCTGCCGCGTCGCCTTCGAGCTGGCGCGCACCCGCCGCAACAAGGTTTCCTCGGCCGAGAAGCACAACGTCATGAAAACCGGCGTGCTCTGGAAGCAGACGGTCACGGCTCTTCATGCCGCGGAATACAAGGATGTCGAGCTGGAGCATGTGCTGGCCGATAACTGCGCCATGCAGCTCGTGCGCTGGCCGAAGCAGTATGACGTCATCGTCTGCGACAACCTGTTCGGCGACATCCTCTCCGACGTGGCGGCGATGCTGACCGGCTCGCTCGGCATGCTGCCCTCGGCCTCGCTCGGTGCCGAGGACCCGGCCACCGGCAAGCGCAAGGCGCTCTACGAGCCCGTCCACGGCTCGGCGCCGGACATCGCCGGCAAGGGCCTCGCCAACCCGATCGCGATGATCGGCTCGTTTGCCATGGCGCTGCGCTATTCGTTCGGCGCGGGCGAGGCGGCCGACCGGCTCGAAGGCGCGATCGCCGACGTGCTCGGCTCTGGCACCCGCACCAAGGACATCGCGGCTCCCGGCGCCAACGCCGTCTCGACCAGCGAGATGGGCGCCGCGATCATTGGGGCGTTGGAAGCGCGCGGCTGATTCCAGCCTGTGCATGACGAGGGAGAGAATATCTCTCTCCCTCGTGAATTGCCGTGACCCCGCTTTCGTGGCCTAACGAGCCCATCGAAAACGGAGTATGTCCGTCATGCTGATCAAGCGCCGTGCCGGCTGGGAAATGCCGGAAAGCCAGGCCACGCCCGAGAGCGTGTTCCTCAATCGCCGCCAGTTGATGACTGCCGGCGCCGGATTGATCGCAGGCGCTGCATTGCCGGGCATTGCGACGGCTCAGGGCGCCGATCCGACGCTCGATCTCTATCCCGCCAAGCGCAATGCCGCGTATGTGCTGGGCGTGCCGCAGACGGCGGAAGAGGACGCGGCGAACTACAACAATTTCTACGAGTTCGGCATGTCGAAGGACATCGTCGATGCCTCGAAGCGCCTCGCCATTCGCCCCTGGACCATCCAGGTCGACGGGCTTGTCGAGAAGCCCTTCGAGATCGGTTTCGACGATCTCATCCGCAAGTTGCCGATCGAGGAGCGGCTCTATCGCTTCCGCTGCGTCGAGGCCTGGGCGATGGCCGTGCCGTGGACCGGCATCCCGCTCGCCTCCTTCGTCGCGCTGGCGAAGCCGCTCTCGGGCGCGAAATATATCCGCTTCGAGACCTTCATGAACCCGCGCGTCGCGCCGGGGCAGAACCAGCGTTGGTATCCATGGCCCTATACGGAAGGGCTGACCATCGCGGAGGCGACGAACGAATTGCCGCTGCTCGTCACCGGCATCTACGGCAAACCGCTGCCGACGCAGCACGGCGCGCCGATCCGATTGATCACGCCGTGGAAATACGGCTTCAAGTCGGTGAAATCGATCCGCAAGATCAGCTTCGTCGCCGAGCGCCCGAAGACATTCTGGGAAGGCTTGCAGGCCTCGGAATACGGCTTCTGGGCCAATGTGAACCCGGCCGTGCCGCATCCGCGCTGGAGCCAGGCGAGCGAGCAGATCCTGGGTTCGCGCGAGCGCCGGCCCACCCAGATCTATAACGGCTATGGCGAGCAGGTTGCGGGGCTCTACAAGGGGCTGGAGGGCGAGAAGCTCTTCATGTGAGGCAGCGCCTCGGCAGGTTTCGGGTGCCGTATCCTGCCGCTGCCGTGCTAGACCTCGTGTCATCCCAAGCCGGAACGACACGGGTCGCCCATGGCCAATCAGCATTTCCATCTGTTCGGAACCACGATCGGCCCTTGCGCGGTCGTCTGGGAAGGCGAGCGCTTCATCGGCGCGCAACTGCCCGAGCGCGACGAGGCGGCGGCGCGCAAGCGCCTGGAGCGGCGGTTTCCCGAAGCCGATGAAGTGCCAGCCGAGGGCTTTGTCGCAGAGGCCGTGGCCGGCATTCGCGCGCTGTTCGACGGCGAGAAGCGCGACCTGTCGCATCTGCCGGTGGCGCTGGAGAGCGTCTCCGACTTCAACCGCAAGGTCTACGAGGTCGCGCTCGCCATTCCCCATGGCGAGACCTTGACCTATGGCGAGGTGGCGCAACGTATCGGCGATCCCGGCGCGGCGCGGGCGGTGGGTGTCGCGCTCGGCCAGAATCCCTGGCCGATCATCGTGCCCTGCCATCGGATATTGGCGGCTGGCGGCAAGACCGGCGGCTTCTCGGCCGAGGGCGGCGTCGAGATCAAGCTGCGAATCCTGACCATCGAGAAGGCGCGCACCAGCACCGAGCCCAGCCTGTTCGATGCTTTGCCTCTGGCGGCGCGACCGGGGCGCTAAGGCCACGCCGCGGGGGCGTTGAGATGACCGATTGGTCCGCCGGCTGAGAGGCCCAAGGGCACTGCCGGGTATTCGTCAGGGGGCGCTCCTAGAGCCGGGAGATGTCGGTCCCAGGCCTTTCAGCAGTTTGCGCAGCAGGAGCCGATCGGCCTCCCGATCTGCTCTCTCGATTGCGACCAATCCATCGCGCTGCGCCTTGTCCCAGGCACCGGCGCGCGCATGGATGACGGATGCGGCGGCATGGAAGGGTTGAAAGCCGTCAAGCTCCGCTCGCAATCCCTCGATCACGGCCTGAGCGGCGCCGACCAAGCCATTTTCGACGAGCGCGACCGCATGGTTCAACCGCACGACGACCGTCGGCTCGATGGTCAGCAACAGCGTGTAGAGCTGCAGGATCTGCGGCCAATCGGGCTCCGGATCAGCCATCTGGCAGGCGCTGATCGCTGCCTTGATCTGAAACGGGCCGGAGCGCTTGCGCAGCAGGGCGGTGCGGAGAAGCGACCGCCCTTCGTCGAGGTGCTGCCTGTTCCACAAGGCTCGATCCTGTTCGCCGGGCGGCACCGTTGCGCCATCGGCGTCGATCCGGGCGGCACGGCGCGCGTCGGTCAGCAGCATCAGCGCCAACCCGCCCTCGATCTCGGCCTGGCCCGGGCGCAGAGCGAGGAGAAGGCGGCCGAGAAAAATCGCCTCGGCGCAGAGATCCCGAGGCTCGTCCGGGCCGGCCGTATAGCCGGTGGTGAAGATCAGGTAGATCGTGGTCAGTACGGTCCGCAGGCGGTCATCCCATTCTTCGGGGCCGGGTACTGCGAACGGAATGCCTGCGGCTGCGATCTTGGATTTGGCGCGGCTGAGCCGCTGGCCCATGGTCGGTGCCGCATCCAGGAACAGCCGCGCGATCTCTTCGGTGCTGAGGCCGCAGACGGTCCGCAATGTCAGGGCCATCCGCGATTTTTCTTCCAGCGCCGGATGGCAGCAGGTGAAGATCAGCCGCAGCCTTTCATCAGGAAAGTCCTCGGCGACTTCGTCCGTATCGAGGATGGCAAGCTGCGCCAGCGCCGCTTCGCGCCGGGCGCTGCGCCCTTCCGTCCGCAGCTGGTCGAGCGCCTTGCGCCCGGCGACCTTGAGGAGCCAGGCTCGCGGCGAATCCGGCAGTCCGTTTCGCCCCCAATGCAGGAGTGCCGAGATTCCGGCCTCCTGCAGTGCATCCTCGGCGCGCTGGAAATCGCCGAGGCGCGCGACAAGTGCCGCCATGAGCCGCCCCCGGTCCTGCTGCATCACCGCGCTCAGCGCGCGGGTGACTGCCATGGCCTGCGGAGCGGCTCCTGCCATCAGAGGTTGGCGGGGTTATAGGCCATCAGCGGCCTGACCTCGATCGTGCCCCATGCGGCGACCGGCAGCTGCGCGGCATAGCGCAAGGCAGCGTCGAGGTCGGGAACGTCGAGGATATAGTAGCCGCCGAGATGCTCGCGGGTCTCAGCGAAGGGGCCGTCCATGGTCTCGACCTTGCCGCCGCGCAGGCGGAGCGTCGTGGCCGTCTCGATCCCTTGCAACGCTTCACCGCCCCGCAGGACGCCATCGGCATTCGCACGGTCGTTGAAGTCCGAGAAGCCTCGCATCATGGCCCGGAACTCGGCGGTGCCATAGGTGGGCTCGGCATCCGGCGATGTGTAGATCAGAAGCATGTACTGCACGGAGCTCTCCTCAAAGGCCGAATGATGTGAAGACCAGGCAGGCCATCGCGTTCAGCGCGGCGAGCAGGCTGGCGGTATTGCCCACGATCCGTAGCGGGTGCGCGGCATTGACGGCGGTGAGCCCGAAGGGATGGGCAATCCGCCCGATCAGAAGCAATGCGCCGGAAACATGCAGCCAGATGGCATCGGCCTTGTTGCCCTCGGCGATGACCATCAGGATCAGCACCAGCGGCACCCATTCGACGAAATTGCCGTGCTGCCGGATCTTCTCGTGCAGGCCCGTGTCACCGGCATCGCCGATGGAGACTTTCAGGCTCGAGCGAGCCACCGTCACGCGGAACCACAGGACCAGAAACAGGACGGCGAGAGGCAGCGCGTAAAGCGCTGTAACCCTGAAAAGCATGAAGTTTGTCCCTCGTTTGTGTTGCGACAGACCAAGGACGCCGCTGGCCCAGCTGATTTCGACGTCTCTGTGTCAGGCGCGTTTTTTGTTTTCCGCTCGGCGCATCCGGATAGGAATAATCCCCTGATGGGACAAGGGGGCACGCCCGGCGGTTCACCTGAATGCGCAGTGCTTGGAAGCCCTGTCCGGAACCGATGGTGGCTGTCGGCCTGTCGGTTGCGCAGCTTGAATTCGCGCAATGTCGCCCTTGCAGCGCGGCGGCTTGCGCGGCGTAAGGCCCGGCCTCTACTGTGCCGGCCTTTCCACCCTCACTGGGGACTACCATGGCCAAACTGAAGCTCGCCGTCATCGTGGGCAGCAACCGCCGCGAATCGATCAATCGCAAGCTGGCCCAGGCGCTGGCGAAGCTGGGTGAGGGCGCTTTCGACGCCACCTTCGTCCAGATCGACGACCTGCCGATGTTCAACCAGGACCTGGAGCCGAACCGCCCGGAATCGACTCTGCGCCTGAAGCGCGAGATCGAGACCGCGGACGCGATCCTGATCGTCACGCCCGAGCATAACCGCTCGATCCCGGCCGTGCTCAAGAACGCGATCGACTGGGCCTCGCGCCCCTATGGCAAGAATTCCTGGGCCGGCAAGACCGTGGCCGTCACCGGCACCAGCGGTGGCGCCGTCGGTACGGCGGTGTCGCAGAACGAGCTGCGCATGATCCTGACCAATCTCGCCGGTGTCGTCGTCGGCAGCCAGGTCTTCGTCACCTTCAAGGATGACCTGATCGACGCCGAGAGCAACGTCACCAACGAGGCCACGCGCGGCTTCCTGCAGGGCTTCGTCGACAATTTCGCCAAGATCGCGGGCAAACTCGCCGCCTGATCTGCGGCCTCTGTGCTTGCACCAAGGCGTCGCCTCCGGGCGGCGCCTTTTTCGTTTCGGTGCGGCCGGCAGCTGGCGATCGGGCAAAAAAAGAGCCGGCGTCCCCGAGGGGAGCCGGCTTTGAAAGTTTGAAACATCTGGCGAAACCGCCAAACATCTCAGAGGGGAACGGCTGAAACGAACTCAACGCCGGGAGGAGATTGCGGAGCCCGTTTCGAACAACCGTGAGTACAATATCGGCCATGCCCTGCCATTTTGCAATGCAACATATCTTGGGTCCGCCATGCACATGCTGCATGAACCAAGGGCATATGGCGCTAATTTGAGCCTAAATGATTGAGAAATATGCGCTCGTTGCAGGATGAGGCCTGCGCGGGGAAGTTGCAGGGGCTTTGTAGATCCGGTTTTTGTCCGCTGCTGAACAGTTTTCAGGCGAACAGTCCGATTTTGGCGCATGCGAGATGCTTGGTTGGTCACAAAACCGCCAGAATTGAAAAGGGCGCCTCGCGGCGCCCGATTCTCTTTCACCGACGAGGCGAAATCAGTAAGTCCAGCGCTGGGCCTTCTGGATGAGGAAGTCGCGGAAGACCTGGACGCGGGCGACCGACTTCATTTCCTCAGGATAGACCAGATAGCTCTCGAGCTGCGGCATCTCGGTCTCGCGCATCAATTGCACGAGCGGGGAGCCGGTCTCGATCAGGTAATCCGGCAGCACGGCGATGCCGGCGCCCGAGTCCACCGCCCGCTTCATCGCGGTGATGTTGTTGACCGTGAGATGGATCGGCCGCGGGTTGCGCTGGTCGCGCCCCATGGTGCCGAGCCAGTGCACCGCCGTCAGGTAGGACGGCGAGGTGCCGCCGAAGGACAGGATGCGGTGGTTGTCGAGATCGTCGTAGCTCTTGGGCTCGCCGAAGCGCTTCACATAGGCCGGCGAGGCGTAGACGTGGAAGTGCACGGTGAAGAGCTTGCGCTGGATCAGGTCCGGCTGCTGCGGCTGGCGCAGGCGGATCGCTATATCGGCCTCGCGCATCGACAGGTCGAGTTCCTCATCGGTGAGGATGAGCTCGACCCGGATGTCGGGGTAGAGATCCATGAACTCGGAGAGGCGCGGCGTCAGCCAATGGCCGCCAAGGCCGCGGGTCGCCGTGACCTTGAGCTCGCCGGATGGATGCTCGCGCGTCTCGGAGAGCTGGGAACGCGTGCGTTCCAGCCGCTGCGTCATCTCGCGGGCGGCGCGCCACAGCAACTCGCCTTGCTCGGTGAGAATGAGGCCGCGCGTATGGCGGTGGAACAGCGGTGCGCGCAATTCACGCTCAAGCGCGCCGATCTGGCGGCTGACGGCCGATTGACTTAAGCCGAGAACGTCGCCAGCTTTGGTGAAGCTGCCTGACTCCGCGACCGTATAAAAGATTCTAATGCGGTCCCAATCCACCGCGCTTCCCCCGCTATGCGTTTTTTGCATGATGGGGGATAAAGGCGTTGTGCGTCAACGCCTGTGTGGCAGAGAGTCACCCTTATTCGTCGTGAATCTGGTGACGCAACCCATCAGAGTCAGTGATGGGTTGCGGCTAACCCTTCATTCCGCAGCTTCGCGGCGATCCAGAGCGCTGGCGGCGAGCCAGCGTTCGGCGTCCAGCGCCGCCATGCAGCCAAGGCCGGCTGCCGTCACCGCCTGGCGGTAATGCTCGTCGGTGACGTCGCCGGCGGCGAAGACGCCCTCGATATTGGTCCGGGTCGTACCGGCCTCGACATCGAGATAACCGGATTCGTTCATGGCGAGCTGGCCGACGAACAGCTCCGTCGCCGGCTTGTGGCCGATGGCGATGAAAACGCCGTCGGTCTTCAGTTCGCTCTCAGTGCCGGTCTTGAGGTTCTTCAGGCGCAGATGCGTGACGCTGGGCGGGGTCGTGCCGCCGCAGATCTCGGCGATTTCGCTATCCCAGATCACTTCGATCTTCGGGTGCTTGAACAGGCGCTCCTGCATCACGCGCTCGGCCCGCAGGCTGTCGCGGCGATGGACCAGAGTGACCTTGCTGGCGAGATTGGCGAGATAGAGCGCCTCCTCAACGGCGGTGTTGCCGCCGCCGACGACCGCGACCTCCTTGTTGCGGAAGAAAAAGCCGTCGCAGGTGGCGCAGGCCGAGACGCCGAAGCCTTGGAAGCTCTGCTCGGAGGGCAGGCCCAGCCATTTGGCCTGGGCGCCGGTCGCGATGATCAGTGCGTCGCAGGAATAGGTCTCGCCGCCGTCGCCCCAGAGCCGGAACGGGCGCTGCGAGAGGTCCACGCGGGCGATATGGTCGGAGACCATGCGGGTGCCCATGTGCTCGGCCTGGGCGCGCATCTGCTCCATCAGCCAGGGGCCCTGGATGACGTCGGCGAAGCCAGGATAGTTCTCGACATCGGTGGTGATCATCAGCTGGCCGCCGGCCTGCATGCCGGAGATCAGCACCGGTTCCATCATGGCGCGGGCGGCGTAGATCGCGGCGGTGTAGCCGGCCGGGCCGGAGCCGATGATCATGACGCGGGCGTGGGTGTGGGCCATCGTCTCAGTTCCTCTCCTGCGGGCTTGGGGCCGCAGCCTCGATCCGTCAGATACGCAGGCGAAGCGCCGAAACAAGAGCGGCCGGGTTCAGGAGCGCGTGAACCCCAAGGCAGCCCGGTGGCGCAGCCAGCCTTCCCGTATCGCATCGGCTATGATCGGCGTTGAGTCTATCGGTTCGTAAGCCTTGCCTTCAAGGCGTCCACAGAAGCGATGCACAACGCCCTCACGTTCCAGCGCTGCGACCAGCGCCGCGATCTTGGGGTGGCCGCCCGTGGGCTCGAAAACCAGCACGGGAACGCCTGCCGCCGCGGCTTCCCCGATCATGTTGGTGGAGTCGGCGGTCACGACCACCGCATCGGCATTGGCGAGCAGGGCGAGGAAGGGATTCTCGCCTGTGCCGTCCCACCACCAGGCGCCATGCCGGGCGAACACGGCGGCGACGGCAGAACCCAATGTGGGCGAGGTGCGCCGCGAGGGGGAGCCCATCAGGCTGGCGCCCGATTGGGCGAGTTGGTCGAGCTGCCCGGCAAGGCGCTCGATATCGGCGGGCGTAAAGCGGTGATGCCGGCTGTCGCCACCGACCAGCACGGCAACACGCGGCGTATTCAAGCTTGCGATGGACGGTGGTGGCGCGGCGCGGGCGGCTGCCAGCTTCTCGGGTGTCAGCCGATGCGGCGAGGTGGTGGTGACCAGGACATTGTCGCCGCGCAGCCGGTCATGGCCGGAGACCCAGATCAGGTCGGCTGTGCCGGGGCCGGTGCGCGGGTCCTTGAGGAAGACGGTATAGGTCGCGCCGTTCGAGGCCTGCTTCAGCGCCCGCAGATAGGCGACCGCGCGCCGGCCCGAGGCGATGGCGATATCGGGGAAGGGCGGCTTCAACGGGCTGTCCGGCCGGTCCGGCGCCTCGCGCGGGTCGATCGGCCCGCGCGGCATCAGCCAGGTCCAGGGTTTGCGCGGCTTCACCCGGCGAATCTCCGGGACGACGCCGAGCCGCTCGGCGACGCCGAGGCATTGCAGCTCGTCGCCGGCCTTGCCGTCGGTCAGAACCCAGGTTTTCGGCTCCGGATTGTCGTGCATGGTGGTCTGGGCTCGTGGCATGCGCCTTGTATCGCTTGGCCGCGCCGTCTACACCAGCGCGACCTTCACGCGAGGATACTCGTTGCGCCCCAAACTCGACGATATCGACCTGCGCATCCTGCGCGAGCTCCAGGCCGATGGGCGCATGACCAATGTCGAGCTCGCCAGCCGCGTCGGCATCTCGCCGCCGCCTTGTCTGCGGCGCGTGCGCGCGCTGGAGGAGGCCGGGCTGATCCGCGGCTACCATGCCGATCTTGATGAGCGGAAGCTGGGTTTCGAGGTCGTCTGCTTCGCCTTCGTGCATCTGGCGAGCCAGGCCGAGGCCGATCTCGTCGCCTTCCAGGAGCGTATGCGGAACTGGCCGACCGTGCGCGAGTGCTGGACACTCTCGGGCGATATCGACTTCTCCCTGAAATGCGTCACGCCGGACCTGAAAGCGTTCCAGGATTTCGTCGCCGAGCTCACGGCCATGCCGAATGTCCGCAATGTCCGGACCGCGCTCGCCCTCGACCGGGTCAAGGACGAGCCGATCGTTCCCTTCGGCTGAGCGCGGCTTTCAGCTGGCGATATAGCGCTTGATCCACCAGGCGTTGTTGCGGGCGAGCGCCTTCAGGCGGCGCTGGTCGACATCGGGCAGATACCAGGCGCCGGCACCACCGGAGGTCTCCGTCGAGCGTATCGGATAGCTGGCCAGTTGCCGGCCCTTGCGGTCGTAGAGCGTCGCGGTGCTTTCCAGTGTGTCGTTGCTGCTGCCGCCGTCGGACCATTTGCTGCCGCCGGCATAGCTGGCGAGCCAGATGCTGCCGATCGTCACGACAAGCCGGGTTCCGGTCCGCGGCTGGTAGGCGGGGCCGAGGATTTCGGCGAGGGTCCGTTCAAGCTCGGCCTTCACCATGGGCAAATGCGGCCCCCAGGCTTCCACGACCGAGGGCAGTGCCTCGACCCGGATCGCGCCCACCGCCGGCGCTTGCGCGAAAGCGGGGGAGGTGGCCAATGCGGGGGCGCCGAGCGCCGATGCCAGGACATGTCGACGGGTGATCATGGTCGGATCTCCGAAAGCCTTGTCGGTTCAATGTAGGTGCGGACCCGCGATAGTCCATGGCTGGCGGCTGGGCCGAGCATGCGCGGGAGATGGTTGCCAAGCGGTGTCGAAACCCGGTCTATCGAAGCGGGGAGCTGCGCCTGCGTCAGGCGCGGCCGAGGGGGCACTGCCGTGGATCGCTGGCTGACCGAATTCGTGAAGCTCTGGGTCGTGATCGACCCGATCGGGACCTTGCCGGTCTTCCTGGCGGTGACGGCCGGCCTGAGCGCCGCAGCGGCGCGGCGCATCGCGCTGCATGGCTCGCTCGTCGCCTTCCTCGTGCTGCTGTTCTTCGTCCTGCTCGGCCAGGTCCTGCTGACGGCGATGGATATCGAGCTGAGCTCGTTCCAGATCGCCGGCAATATCGTGCTGTTCCTGTTCGCGCTGACGATGATCTTCGGCGAATCGAAGCTGGAGGAAGACCAGAAGCTGCTGCGCTCCTCCGATCTCGAAAAAGCGGTCTATCCGCTGGCGATTCCGAGCATCGCCAGTCCCGGCGCGATGCTGACGGTGATGACGGTGACCGACAATTCGAAGTTCAGCCTCGCCGAGCAGGCCGAGACGGTACTGCAGATCGCGATCATCTTCGCTATCCTGCTGGTGCTGCTGTTCAGCGCCTCGCGGATCATCGCGGTGATCGGCAATGCCGGCGCCAGCGTCATCAGCCGGGTGATGGGGCTCATCCTCGCCAGTGTTGCCGTGGACGGCATCATCAAGGCGATGCGGGTCGTGCTGGCTGGGTAGGAAGGCGGTGACCAGCCGTCATGGTCGGGCTTGTCCCGACCATCCACGTCTTCATCAAAGCAGAGTGGTGTTCAAACCGTGGATGCTCGCCACAAGGGCGAGCATGACGGGTGTGCGCATGGCCGTCTCAGCGGAAGACGACGCTGACGACCTCGTAGGACTTGCCGCCGCCGGGCGTGTTGACCTGCACGGAATCGCCGACCTTCTTGCCGATCAGCGCGCGCGCGATCGGTGAGCCGATCGAGACCTTGCCGGACTTCACGTCCGATTCCGGCTCGCCGACGATCTGGTAGCTCTTCTCTTCCTCGGTATCGTCGTCGATCAGCTTGACGGTGGCGCCGAACTTGATCGTGTCGCCGCCGGCAAGCTTGGCGATGTCGATGATGTCGGCGCGGCCGATCAGCGATTCGAGTTCCATGATCCGGCCCTCGTTGAGCGACTGCGCTTCCTTGGCCGCGTGGTATTCCGCGTTCTCGGACAGGTCACCCAGCGCGCGCGCCTCGGCGATCGCGGTGATGATGCGCTGGCGTTGGACCTGCTGGCGGTCCTTCAGCTCGGCCTCCAGGGCGGCGAAGCCGCCCGCGGTCATCGGAACCTTTTCCATACCTTCCGTCCCATAAGCTCCGAAAGCGCGGCTCACCGGCGGCATATCGACCGCCGGTTCCCGCGCTTCCGCTCAATCCCTAGAATTCGCCGTGCGGCCGGTCAGGCCGCGCGTTCGAAATACGACTGCAAGGATCGTACTTCGAGATCGCCGCTGCAATAGGCCTTTATGCCCTCCGCCGCAGCGATCGCTCCCGCCAAGGTGGTATAATAGGGAACCTTGTGCAAGAGGGCCGTGCGCCGGAGTGCACGGGAGTCTGCCAGGGCCTGCGGCCCCTCGGTGGTGTTGAAGACCAGCTGGATCTCGCTGTTCTTCAATGCGTCGACGACATGCGGGCGGCCTTCCAGGACCTTGTTGATCTTGGAGGCCGAGATGCCCTGCTCCTGCAGGTGGCGCAGCGTGCCACCGGTCGCGAGGATGCGGAAGCCGAGATCGGCGAGTATGCGGACCGCCGGAACGATGCGCGGCTTGTCCTCATCGCGCACCGAGACGAAGACCGTGCCCTTGACCGGAACCTTCGAGCCGGCGCCGAGCTGGCTCTTGGCGAAGGCTGTGTCGAAGGAACGGTCGAGGCCGATGACCTCGCCGGTCGAGCGCATTTCCGGCCCGAGCAGGACATCGACACCGGGGAAGCGCGCGAAGGGGAAGACCGCTTCCTTGACGCCGACATGGTCGAGCTTGGCAGGCTTCAGGCCGAACCCGGCCAGTGCCTCGCCGGCCATGACGCGGGCGGCGATCTTGGCGATGGGCTGGCCGATCACCTTGGCGACGAAGGGCACCGTGCGCGAGGCGCGCGGATTGACCTCGAGCACGTAGATCTCGCCGTCCTTGATGGCGTACTGGACGTTCATAAGGCCGCCGACATCGAGCGCCAGCGCCATCGCCTTGGTCTGGCGCTCCAGCTCGGCGATGGTCTCGGCCGAGAGCGAGCGCGGCGGCAGGGAGCAGGCCGAATCGCCGGAATGGATGCCGGCTTCCTCGATATGCTCCATGATGCCGGCGACGAAGACGTCCTTGCCGTCGCAGAGGCAGTCGACATCGACCTCGATGGCGTCCGACAGGTAACGGTCGAACAGCAGCGGGTTCTTGCCGAGCACCGTGTTGATCTGGCCGGTCTTGTCGTTCGGGTACTTGGCCTTGACCTCGGAGGGGATCAGCGAGGGCAAGGTGCCGAGCAGGTAGTCCTCGAACTGGATCTCGTCGCGGATGATCGCCATGGCGCGGCCGCCGAGCACATAGGACGGGCGCACGACGAAGGGCAGGCCGAGCTCGCCGGCGATGATGCGGGCCTGCTCCACCGAATAGGCGATGCCGTTCTTCGGCTGCTTCAGGTGCAGCTTGTCGAGCAGGCGCTTGAAGCGGTCGCGGTCCTCGGCAAGGTCGATCATGTCGGGCGAGGTGCCGAGGATCGGGATGCCGGCCTCTTCCAGCGCGTTCGCCAGCTTCAGCGGGGTCTGGCCGCCGAACTGGACGATGACGCCCATCAGCGTGCCGTTCTGCTTCTCGGTCTCGAGGATCTCGAGCACATCTTCCGCCGTCAGTGGCTCGAAATAAAGCCGGTCGGAGGTGTCGTAGTCGGTCGAGACCGTTTCCGGGTTGCAGTTGACCATGATGGTCTCGTAGCCGGCATCGCGCAGCGCATAGCAGGCATGGCAGCAGCAATAGTCGAACTCGATGCCCTGGCCGATGCGGTTCGGGCCGCCGCCGAGGATGACGACCTTCTTGCGATCCGAGGGGTTGGCCTCGTCCGCGGCCTTGCCGGCGAAGGGCATGGCGTAACTCGAATACATGTAGGCCGTCGGCGAGGCGAACTCGGCCGCGCAGGTGTCGATGCGCTTGTAGACCGGGCGGACCTCCAGCGCGCGGCGCGCCTTCCTGACCTCGGCCTCGGTCTTGCCGGAGACGGCGGCGAGACGCTTGTCGGAGAAGCCCATCGCCTTGATCTGGCGGAAGGCGCCGGGCGTGGTCGGCAGGCCGATCGCGCGGATCTTCTGCTCGGTCTCGACCAGCTCACGCATCTGGGCGAGGAACCAGGGGTCGATCTTGCAGCTCTCGTGGATCTCCTCGTCCGTGAAGCCCGCGCGCATGGCCTGGGCGACATGGAGGATGCGGTCCGGCGTCGGCGTTGAGATCGCGGCCTTGATGGCATTGCGGTCGTCGCCCTGGCCGAAGCCCTCGATCTCGATCTCGTCGAGGCCGTCGAGCCCAGTCTCAAGGGAGCGCAGCGCCTTCTGCAGCGATTCCTGGAAGGTACGGCCGATCGCCATGGCCTCGCCGACCGACTTCATCGCGGTGGTCAGCGTCGGCTCGGAGCCCGGGAACTTCTCGAAGGCGAAGCGCGGGATCTTGGTGACGACATAGTCGATCGTCGGCTCGAAGGAGGCCGGCGTCGCGCCACCAGTGATGTCGTTCTCGATCTCGTCGAGCGTGTAGCCGACCGCGAGACGCGCCGCGACCTTGGCGATCGGGAAGCCGGTCGCCTTCGATGCCAGCGCCGAGGAGCGCGAGACGCGCGGGTTCATCTCGATGACGATCATGCGGCCGGTGGCCGGATCGATCGCGAACTGCACGTTCGAGCCGCCGGTCTCGACGCCGATCTCGCGCAGCACCGCCAACGAGGCGTCGCGCATGATCTGGTATTCCTTGTCGGTCAGCGTCAGCGCCGGGGCGACGGTGATCGAATCACCGGTATGGACGCCCATCGGATCGAAATTCTCGATCGAGCAGACGATGATGCAGTTGTCCTTCTTATCGCGGACGACCTCCATCTCGTATTCCTTCCAGCCGAGCACGCTTTCCTCGATGAGGACCTCGCTGGTCGGGGAGGCGTCGATGCCGCGCTCGACGATGTCGATGAACTCGCCCTTGTTGTAGGCGATGCCGCCGCCGGTGCCGCCCATGGTGAAGGACGGGCGGATGATGGCGGGCAGGCCGATATCCTCCAGCGCGTCGAGCGCCTGGCCGAGCGTCTTGATGTGGTGCGAGCGCGGGGTGTCCAGGCCGATCTTGGTCATCGCCTCGCGGAAGAGCTCGCGGTCCTCGGCCTTGTCGATGGCCTCGGCGGTGGCGCCGATCATCTCGACGCCGAATTTCTCGAGCACGCTGATCTTGCTGCCATCGGGCTGGACGATCGACTTCTTGTTGAGCGAGAGCGCGCAGTTCAGCGCGGTCTGGCCGCCCATGGTCGGCAGCAGCGCGTCCGGGCGCTCCTTCTCGATGATCTTGGCGACGATCTCGGGCGTGATCGGCTCGACATAGGTCGCGTCGGCCAGGTCCGGATCGGTCATGATCGTCGCCGGGTTCGAGTTGACCAGGATGATGCGGTAGCCTTCGGCCTTCAGCGTCTTGCAGGCCTGGGTGCCGGAATAGTCGAACTCGCAGGCCTGTCCGATGATGATGGGGCCGGCACCGATGATCAGGATGGACTTGATGTCTGTGCGCTTGGGCATGATCTCGACCGGTCTTGGGCAGGCGCGCGCAAGGCCGGTCCGATCGGGCGAGCGGAGGCGAGGCGAGCGTCTGAATGAATGCTAGGCGCTCGCTATAGACGGCGAAGGCCGCGGGGGAAAGCTAAAAGGAGCGGCACGGCCAGATGTGCACGGCTTCGTCAGGACACTTGCCAGGTACGGGGCTTCCATGAAATGTTATATTATAACATTTCATGTCGAGGTCTTTTCATGCGTCGCCTGCCCGTCACTGTCCTGTCCGGCTTCCTCGGAGCCGGCAAAACGACCCTGCTCAACCACATCCTGAACAACCGCGAGGGCCGCAAGGTCGCGGTCATCGTCAACGACATGAGCGAGGTGAACATCGATGCCGATCTGGTGCGGGAGGGTGGCGGCAAGCTCTCGCGCACCGACGAGAAGCTGGTCGAGATGAGCAATGGCTGCATCTGCTGCACCTTGCGCGACGACCTGCTGGCCGAGGTGCGCCGCCTCGCCGAGGAAGGGCGATTCGACTACCTGCTGATCGAAGGGACGGGCATCGCGGAGCCGCTGCCGATCGCCGCGACCTTCGAATTCCGCGACGAGGCCGGACTTTCGCTGTCGGATATCGCCCGGCTCGACACGATGGTGACGGTGGTCGACGCCGCGAGCCTGCTGCGTGACTACGGCTCGCGCGATTTCCTGCGTGAGCGCGGCGAAACGGCGGGGGAGGGCGACGAGCGCACGCTGGTCGATCTCCTGGTGGAGCAGATCGAGTTCGCCGATGTGGTGGTGCTGAACAAGATTTCGGACGCTTCGCCCGAGCAGCGCGAGGCCGTCAGCAGGATCGTGCGCGCGCTCAACCCGGATGCGCGGCAGATCGAGGCGGATTTCGGCAAGGTGCCGCTCGATGCCGTGCTCGATACCGGGCTGTTCGACCACGAGAAGGCGCAGGAACATCCACTCTGGCACAAGGAGCTCTATGGCTTCAAAGACCATGTGCCGGAGACGGAGGAATACGGCATTTCCTCCTTCGTATATCGGGCAAGGCGCCCGTTCCACCCCGAAAAGTTCAGCGCCTTTCTCGCCCGCACATGGCCGGGGCTGATCCGCGCCAAGGGGCATTTCTGGCTGGCGACGCGGCCGGACTGGGTCGGCGAGATGTCGCTCGCCGGCAGCATCTGCCGCACGGAGGCGATGGGCTTCTGGTGGGCTGCCGTGCCGCGCTCGCGCTGGCCGGATCATCCCGAATGGCAGGCGATCCTGAATCGCAACTGGCACTCCGTTTGGGGCGACCGCCGGCAGGAGCTGGTCTTCATCGGGACCGAGCTGGACGAGGCGGCGATTCGCGCCGCGCTCGATCTCTGCCTCGTCGGCGATGCCCTGCCGCTGCGCTTCAACCCGGAGCGCTATCGCGACCTGCCGGACCCGTTCCCGGCCTGGCGGCGGGCGGAGGCGGCTTGAGCCGCCTCGCTTAGTTTCAGCTTCGCGCTGGTGCTGCCGTCTCCGGCAGGGGCGGCACGCGCTTGGCGGCGCGCTTGCGGTAGAGCGTGAATGCGAGCACGGCGAGCGCCGCAACCTCGCAGGCGGCGCCGACGAAGCCAAGCGGCCAGGTGCCGGCATGGCGCATCACCTGCTGGCCCAGCGCCGCGCCGGCCGCGATGCCGAAATAGAGCGCGGAGGCGTTGAGCGAGAGCGCGACCACGGTCGCATCCGGCGCCATCGCTGCCAGTCGGGACATCTGCGAGGGATGGCCGGCCCAGCCCGCCGCGCTCCAGACGAAGAGCACGACGGGAATCGGCCAGATCGCCAGAGCCGGAGGCAGACTGATCGCGATCAGCGATGCCGTGAAGAGTGCTGCCGCCAGGATCGACAGCACGACGCTCAGAGAGCGTTCGGGGCCGAAGCGGTCGCTGGCGATGCCGCCGAGCTGGTTGCCGATGGCCGAGCCGAGACCGGAGACGACCAGCGTCGCCGCGAGCCAGGGGCCGGTGATGCCGGCATGGTTGGTCAGGAAGGGCGCGATATAGGTGTAGAGAACGAAGGCGCCGGTGGTCCACAGCATGGTGGTGGCCAGCGCCAGCAGCACGTCGCTGCGCGCCGCGACCTGGAGCCGCTCCCGCAAGGTGTTTGTGCCGTGCGGCAGGCCCTTGGGCAGCTTGGCCAGAAGGCCCGCCAGCGAGAGCGTGCTCAGGCCCGCCACGATCAGGAAGGCAAGGTGCCAGCCGCCGAAGCCGACCACGGCGGTGCCGACCGGGATGCCCAGGATCAGCGAGACGGTCATGCCGCCGGTGACGAGCGCGATGGCGCGGCCGCGCCGCTCGGGGGCGGAGATCGCGACGGCAACCGCATTGGCCGCTGGCATGAAGACGCCGGCCGAGAGCGCCATGACGATGCGGGCGGCCATCACCACCCAGAAGTCGGTGGCGAAGGCGGCGCCGAGATTGGCGAGGCCGAAGACGGTGATCGCGCCGGCCAGGACCAGCTTGCGGTCGGCATCGCCGAGCACGGTCGAGAGGATCGGCGAGCCGATTGCATAGGCCAGGGCGAAGATCGAGATGAGGAGGCCTGCGGTATCGAGGGAGACGGCGAGGCCGGAGGCGAGATGGGGCAGGATGCCAGTGACGATCAGGCTGCCCGTGCCGATGGCGAAGGCGCCGCCGGCGAGCGAGAGAAGGCGCGTATCCATGGGAATGATCCTTGCGGATGATCGCTGTTTCGAAAGCTGGGTTCGAAATTCAATGATCGTTGAATTAAACCTGCCTGGCGATTACCACAAGGGTAATTTCAATGAATGTTGAATATTGTCAGAGGCAGCTTCATCGCCTATCTCGGAGGCCATGAAGCCGGTTTTTCACCCCGATATCGAGGATGTTGCGCCCGCCGACGTGTTCGGTGCGCTGGCCGATCCGATCCGGCTCGGCATCCTCGTCGCGCTCTCCGAGGTCAACGAGGTCGACAAGGCGCGCTGCAGCCATTTCACGGCCTTCGCCTCTCCTTCGCTTTTGTCCTACCATTTCGCCAAGCTGCGCGAGGCCGGTATCACCCGCATGCGGGTGGAGGGCACGTCGCGCTACCTCAGCATCCGGCGCGAGGAATTGAACCAGCGCTTTCCGGGGCTGATCGACAGCGTCATCGAGACGGCACGGCGCGACCCGAACCTGCCGCGGCTGGGGTCGGAATGGCTCGCGGGCGCCGAACAGGCTCAGGGTCAGACTTCGTCACGTTGACAGGCCCTCGCACGGGTCTAGCGTCATCTCTTCCGCGATGGCGTCGAGCCGGATCGCGACACCGCACCGGCCACGCCCGAACCCGAGGAGCATGGCCATGCGTGCTGCCGACCCTCAGAAACTCGATGCCCTGGTTGGACGTCTCGTCGGGGACGTCGGTGCCTCCGTCACCGGCGCCCTGATCGTGCTGGGCGATCAGCTCGGCCTCTACAAGGCGATGGCCGACGGCAAGCCCGTCACCTCCCAGCAGTTGGCCGAGAAGACCGGCCTCAAGGAGCGCTATCTGCGCGAATGGCTCGCGGGCCAGGCCTCGGCCGGCTATGTCGACTATGACGAGGGCAGCGACAGCTTCAGCCTCTCGCCCGAGCAGGCCATGGCCTTCGCCGAGGAGGACAGTCCGGCCTTCTTCGCCGGCGCCTTCGAGATCGTCCAGTCGATGTGGGTCGACGCGCCGAAGGTCGAGGAGGCCTTCCGCAATGGCTCAGGGCTGGGCTGGCACGAGCACAGCAAATGCCTGTTCCGGGGGACCGAGCGCTTCTTTCGGCCGGGCTACAACGCGCATCTGACGGCGGACTGGATTCCGGCGCTGAATGGCGTCCAGGCCAAGCTGATGCAGGGCGCGACCGTCGCCGATGTCGGCTGCGGGCACGGCTCCTCCACCATCCTGATGGCGCAGGCCTATCCGCAATCGCGCTTCCATGGCTTCGATTATCACGGGCCGTCGATCGAGCGGGCCCGCGAGGCTGCGGAGAGGGCCGGCGTCGGCGACCGCATCGTCTTCGAGCGCGCCTCGGCCAAGGATTTCCCGGAGCGCAAATACGACCTCGTGACGATGTTCGACTGCCTGCACGACATGGGTGACCCGGTCGGCGCCGGAAAGCATGTGCGGGAGTCGCTGGCTGAGGATGGCAGCTGGATGATCGTCGAACCCTTCGCCCACGATCATCTCAAGGACAACCTGAACCCGGTCGGGCGGATCTTTTACGGGGCCTCGACGATGATCTGCACGCCGGCCTCGCTCTCGCAGGAGGTCGGGCTGGGCCTGGGCGCGCAGGCGGGCGAGATGCGGTTGCGCAAGGTCGCGATGGATGCCGGCTTCCAGCATTTCCGCCGGGCGACCGAGACGCCGTTCAACATGGTGTTCGAGGTGCGGGCCTGAGGCTATCCGGCTGATTGCTGTTCGGCAGGCGCCTCGCGGGCGCTTGCCGGGCGCGCCGCCTTATCCACCGGCGGCGCGGGAGTGGGTTGAGTTCGCGAGATATAGATGTAATGTTATACTATTGCATTATTGCCTTGGAGCTCTCCCGTGCCTTCCTCCCGCTTCGTTGCCGCCGGCCTCGCCGGCTGCCTGCTCGCTTCCGCGGCTGTCGCCCATGACCATGCCCCGCTGCGCGGCCGCCTCGTCTTCGCCGATCACGAGAAGCCGGTCGTCCGCATCCTTGATCTCGACAGCGGCGAGGTCACGCACAGCTTCGACGTGCCGAAGGCCAATCCCGGCTTTGTCGGCGTCTCCGGCGGGCGCTATGTCGTGGTCAAGACCGGGGACGAAGCCGGCACGCTTGGTATCCTCGATACCGGGCTGATCGCCGAATCGCATGGCGACCATGTCGATCTCGACAAGGCGACGCCGAAGCTGCTCGATTTCGCCGTGAAGGGCGACCGGCCGGCGCATGTGCTTTCCGGCCATGGGCAGCTCGCGCTGTTCTTCGACGGCTTGCGGCCCTGGGAAGGCAAGAGCGAGCCGAAGGCCGTGCTGGTCGCGATCGATAGCCTCGCCAAGGGCAAGCCTTCCGTCACTGTCTGGCCGAGCCCGGCGCCGCAGCACGGCATCGCCGTGCCGCTGGGCAACCGGCAATGGCTGATGTCGATCCCGAACCCGGCCTATGCCAAGGGCGACGATCGCAGCGCCTCGTCGCGTCCGAACGGCTTCGAGGTTCTCGTGGAGGGCAAGGACTGGAAGCGCGTCGCGCTGTTCGACGATGCCGCAAGGCCGGACGCCTCCTGCAAGCTCTTCCACGGATCGGCCGAAGCGCGGGGTGGGCGCCATGTCTTCGGCTGTGCCGAGGGGGAAGGTGGCGGATTGCTCGTGCTGTCCAAATCCGGCAAGGGCGCCGCGACGGCATGGAGCGGGCGCAAGCTCGGCTATCCCGACGAACGCCGTGTCAGCGCGCTGAAGTCGCGCGACAGCGGGCGCCATCTCGTTGGCAATTACGGCCTGAAGGCGCCCTATGATGCGCTCCTGCGGATCGACCCGGAGGCGAAGGCGCTGAAGATCGAGGACGTGCTGGCGGTGCCGGGCGGGCAGGCCGCCTGCCAGTTCGAGCTCAGCGGCAACGGCAGCCGCCTCGCCAACCTGACGCCGGACGGTAAGCTGCGCGTCTATGAGATCGCGCCGGCCTGGAAGGAGCTTGCGGCTTTCGAGGCGGTCCCGGCCTTCGATTGCGCATACGGGGCCAAGACGCCGACGCCGAGCCTCGCCGTGATCGGTGGCAGCGCCTTCGTCAGCGACCCGACCAGTGGCCGCATCCGCGAGTACCATCTCGATACGCTGAAGCAGGGGCTCGACATGCCCGTCGGCGGCATGCCGGCCAATCTCGCTGGCAGCGACGCCGGCTGACGGGCTTCCGTGAACTTACGGCATCCTCTAGGAAGCGCGGATGCCGCTTCGCCGCTATCCGCGTCAGTTCCGCCAGCTCGCCGCCTATGTCTTCGCCGGCGGGCTGACGGCGGTCGCGCATTACGGCGTGCTGATCGGGCTGGTCGAGCTCGGCCGGATCGACCCCGTGCCGGCGACGCTTGCCGGCTTCATCGTCGGCGCGCTGGTTTCCTATGCGCTGAACCGCTGGATGACTTTCGATGCCACCCGCAGCCATGCCCAGGCCGGCTGGCGCTTCGCCCTGATCGCGGCCGGCGGCTTCGTGCTCACCGGCATCCTGATGCACTTGTTCGTGGCGCGGGCGGGGCTGCCCTATCTGCCGATGCAATTGGTCACCACGGGCGTGGTGATGGTGTTCTCGTTCCTCGGCCACAAGTTCTTCAGCTTCGCGGACAGGGCGGCGTGAGCCTGGGCGCTCTCGCCGCCCGTTCCGGTCTCAGTGCTGCGGCGCGACGGTCAACGTGATCTGCCGACGGCCGATACGGCCCTCCTTGTCGGTGGCCTCGATCTCGATGACATGGTTGCCGCTCGGCACGACGACGGAGGGCGCGTCGATGCCAGTGGGCGTGATGTACTGCTTGATGCGCTGGGTGATGTCGACCGGAGGGTCGCGCCGATAGAAGACGCGCACGGTCGCCGGATCGACCGGCACGCCGTTCGCCGGCATGAAGCGCACGTTGAGGCGGAAGGGCTTGCCGTCGACGCCCTTGTCCGGGGTCGGAAGCGTGTCGATGCCCGGGCCGCGCGTCAGGTTGCGCGTGCTGGCGGGAGCCTTGGGCGCTGCCGGCAGGCCGGCTTCCTCACGGGTGATGAGGTGGACCGGGTCGGCGGCTTGCGCCGCCATCGGCAGGGTGGTGGTGGCGAGAACGGCAGCCAGCATGTGCCGAGCGAGCACAGACTTCATCATCGTCCTATTTCACTCCAAGGATTGCAGCGATGAGGCCGGCGATTGCCGAAACGGCGGTGCCGGCCATCAGGATGGTGGTTTCAATGGTCTTCAGCGTCTCCATCGGCACCTTGCCGTGGACGGCTTGCAGCCCCTTCCGCAGTTCCGGCAGCGAGACGAGGCCACGCGCGGTGAGCGCAGCCTGCGTCACGCGCAGCAACATCCCCGAGAACATGGAGGCGCCGATGCTCAGCGCGTAGAACGAGGTCTCGCGCCAGGCCACCGACCCTTGCGGAAGGAGCGGTATGTTGTCGTGCCAACCCAGCAACGCGTTCATGGTCGCGACGGAAAAAATCGCGAAGGCGATGGCGACGCCGATATCGAAGGCGATCAGGCGCGGGCGGATGCCGAAATAGATCAGGCCGGTGAAGAACGGGATCGCGATCGAGGCGAGGCGCAAGGTCCAGAGCGGCAGGTCGAGCCAGAGGATCACCGCGCAATAGGCAAGCAGCAGCAGGACGAGGCCGAAGGGCAGCACCCAGAAGCGCCGACGGGCGAGTCCGAGGGGGGCGTGTGCCGGCTCCCGTGGCGCTTCTTCTACGCGCGCGAAGGCGGCGGTCCTGACCGGCTCGGCCGTCCGGGCTGCGGCGAGCGCGGCGCGATCCTCCTCGGCGCGCTTCTCGGCGGCGGCGAGGCGCTCTTCCAGCGCATCAAGGCGGCGCAACAGCGGCAGCACGGGCGTGAGATCCCTGCCGCAGCTGCGGCAGGAGAGCACGCCTCGGTTGAGCGCAGCTTCGCAATAGGGACAGGTGAACTGGTCCTGCACGGAAATCTCGCGGGGCAAGCCGCGGTCAAAGCCATACCTGAAGCGTCAAATCAAGGCGTATGACGAACTTCCGTTAGGGAATTTCGACGCCAAAACGCCGGATTGCCAGCCTGTATTCTACTTTCGTCTATGCTGCGGCCTTGATGGCCTCGAAGGTCATGCGGTGCGGATTGTGCCCGAAATTCTTCGGTCGCTGCACATCGGCGAAGCCGGCCTCGCGGATCAGGGCCGTGATCGCCTCGGCCGTATAGGTGGAAAGACCGTATTGTGCCCGGAGCTTGCGATAGTCGGAGAAGGCGGTGCGGACGAGGCCGCCGAGCGCAGCCAAGAAGAAGCCGCCGCGCCAGGCGAAGGCGAGCAATTGCGAGGCGTCGGTCAGCGGGCTGACATCGGGCGGGATGACATCGGCGAGGACCAGCGCGCCGCCGGGTTTCAAGCGGTCGCGCCAGGTCTCCAGCAGGGCCTTCAATTCGTCGCGCGAAAGGTATTGCAGCAGCGAGTTGGCGACGACGAGATCGAGGGAGGCCAACGGCAGGGCCTCGACCTCCTCCGGCGAAACCACGACGATGTTCTCCTTGCGGCCGAACTGGGCGCGCAGCTTGTCGCGCACGGTTGGAGCGGCTTCGCAGAGATAGAGCTTGCCGCAGGCGGCGGCAACGCGGGCGGCGTCAAGCGCCTCGCCACAGCCATGGTCGAGGACGACGGCGTCGGCTGCCGGGATATGGCCGATCAGGTCGGTCGCGATGGCGCGATAATGCAGGGCCTTGTGGCGCGGCGAGACGTAGATCGAATGCTCGCCATTCCAGAAATCGCGCCAGGACATGTGTTTGGTCGACCCTCGGGTTGCAGAAATCTCTCGATGACTACGCGCAAGCCGGGTGGCTCCGCAACCTTCGGGGGTTTCGAGGCTGCCGGGTTTCCGCTTTAGTTGGCGAATCGAGACGAGGAGCGCCCATGCTGCTGCTGCCGCGATTGCTCAAGCGGTTCATCCGCCACGGCCGCCTGACGGTCATCACGCCGGATGGCAAGCGGCATGTCTTCGGTTCCGGGCCGGCGGAGCTGCTCTTCGCGGGCGTTACCAAGACGGCGCCGGCCGTCACCGTTCGCTTCCATGACAACCGCATCGAGCGCGAGCTCTTCCTCAACCCCGAGCTCGCCCTCGCCGAAGGCTACATGGATGGGCGGATCGACTTCGAGGAAGGCACGATCCACGACCTGCTGACGCTGTTCTGGCTGCAGCGCCGCGAGATGCGCAAGGACCCGCTGCAGCAAGCGATCCGCAAGGTCCGTTTCAAGATCCGGCGCTGGCGGATGCACAACCCCATCGGCGTTGCCGGAAAGAAGGTCAAGCATCACTACGACATCCCGACCGAGTTCTACCGGCTCTGGCTCGACGAGACGATGACCTATTCCTGTGCCTACTGGCATACGCCGGAGGTCGGGCTGGAGAATGCGCAGAAGGCGAAGCTCCGCCACATCGCCGCCAAGCTGAAGATCGAGCCCGGCATGAGCGTGCTCGATATCGGCTCGGGCTGGGGGGAGCTTGCGATCTATCTCGCGAAGGCCTGCGGGGCGCAGGTGACCGGGCTCAACGTTTCGCCGGACCAGATGGCTGCTGCGCAGAAGCGTGCGGAAGCGGCCGGCGTCGGCGATGCCGTGACCTTCATCAACAAGGACTATCGCGAACTCGGGGGCAAATTCGATCGCATCGTCTCCGTCGGCATGATGGAGCATGTCGGCGTCGCGCATTACGGCGAGTATTTCGAGAAGATCCGAGACCTGCTGACGCCGGACGGGATCGCGCTGGTCCATTGCATCGGCCGCGTCGGGCCGCCTGGCTTCACCGGGCCGTTCTTCGACAAGTACATCTTTCCAGGCGGCTATGCGCCGGCTTTGTCGGAGGTATTCGCGGCGCAGGAACAGACCGGTCTCTGGGCCTCAGACTGCGAGTTCTGGCGCCGGCACTATCACTGGACGCTGGAGGCCTGGCGCGAGCGCTTCATGGCGAAGCGCGCCGAGGTCGTCGCCATGATGGGCGAGCGCTTCGCGCGGATGTGGGAATTCTACCTCTGCGCCTGCTCGATCTCCTTCGATATTGGCGGCGACATGGTGTTCCAGCTCCTGCTTGGCCAGCACAGGAGCGCTGTCCCCGTCATCCGCGACTACATCGCGGATGACGAGAAGGCGCTGGAGGCGAGGGGGTTCTGATCACCGCTTGAGGTTGACGACGACCACGCCGGCGAGCGCCATGGCGCCACCGATCAGGCCGAAGACGGTGGGGATTTCGCCGAGCCAGAGGAAGCCGATCAGCATGGCCATCGGCGGCACGGCGTACTGGAAATTCGAAGCGCGGGCGGCCGGCAGGCGCGAGAGCGTGATCGCCCAGGTGCCGTAGGCGATCAGGCTCGGCACCGCCGCGAGATAGACCACCGACCAGAACGAGATGGCGGGAGCGACCTGCGCCTGCTCGATCGCCGACGGCAGGAAGGGCAAGAGCACGAAGCCGCCGATCGCCATGTTCCAGGCGGCGACATGGAGCGGCTTGTAGCGGGCGAAGAGCGGCTTCTGCAGCACGGTGGTGATGGCGTTGCAGAAGGCGGCGCCGAGGATCAGCAGCACGCTGATGCCGATCTCGACATCGAGCCCCTTGCCGAGCGCGATCACGCCGATGCCGGCGAAGGACAAAGCTGTGCCGAGCCAGGCGGTGAGGCTGAAGCGCTCGCCGAGGATCATCATGGCGAGTACGGCGGTCATGATCGGGTTAGTGTTGATGATGAAGGCGGCCGGCCCCGCCGGCACGACGCGCTGGCCGAAATTCAAGAGCAGGGCGTAGCCCGCGATGAAGATCACGCCGCCGACGAGGAAGCGCCAGATATCGCCGAATTCGGGCAGCTTAGCCCTCGTCGCGATGAGGAAGAGCGCGGCCGGGCCGCCGGCCAGTGCGAAACGCAGCGCTGCCATCTCGGCCGGGCCGAAGCCGGCGAGCCCGGCGCGGATTGCCGGGAAGGAGGACGCCCAGGCCATGACCGTGAAGGTCACGGTGAAGACCAGCGTCGGGTCGAGGCGCTGGGCGCCTGAGGCGAGGGCGGGAGAGGTGCAGCTTGAGGAGGACATGATGTCGTTCCTTCGATGGGAAGAAGTTGCTCCCGATAAGCGCCTCGGCGAGCTGATTGACAAACGAACAATTCGCGCATGAGCTGTGAGAATGGATCACAGCTCGAACCTGCCGCCGCTCGATACCTTGCGCGCCTTCGAGGCGGCCGCGCGCACCGGCAGCTTCTCCTCGGCAGCGGAGGCGCTGAACCTGACCCATGGGGCGGTGAGCCGTCAGATTGCCAAGCTCGAGCATTGGCTGGGCCTGCGCGTCTTCCTGCGGCAGGCGCGCGGCGTCTCGCTGACGCCGGAAGGGCAGCGCCTGCTCCAGCGCACGCAGGAGGCCTTCGCGCTGATCGCCGACAATTCCGAGCGCTGGCGCGAAGTGCGGGGCGCTTCGGTGGTCCGGGTCAGCGCGCCGCCCTCCGTCTGTGCACTCTGGCTGATGCCGCGATTGACCGTGCTTGAGGCCGGGACGCCCTCGCTGCGGATCGTGCTGCAGGTCGAGCATCGCAAGGTGGATTTCGAGGAAGAGGGCGTCGATCTCGGCATTCGTTGCGGGCGCGGCGGCGCGCCGGACCGGCTTTCGCTCAAGCTGTTCGAGGAATGGTGCTTCCCGATCGCCTCGCCGCAGCTCGCCGAGGCGATCGGTGAGGGCGCGCCGGAGCGTCTGCTCGCGCAGCCCCTGATCCATGACTCAGACGCCGCCGGCTGGAAGGCGTGGTTTGCGGCGCAGGGGCTCGACTATCGGCCCCGCCCGCAGGATCGACGCTTCGAGGATTACAATCTCGTGCTGGATGCCGCCGCGCATGGTCTCGGCATCGCGCTGGCGCGTCCGCCGCTGGCACGCGAGCAACTGGCGGCGGGTCGGATCGTTCGCGGGGATGAGCGCGAGGCGCTGAACCCCGTTTCCTACTGGCTCGACCGGCCGCTGGGCGCGCTCAGGCCTTCGGCAGCAGCGCTGGCCGAGCGGATCGCGCGGGAAGCGGGAGCCGATCGCGGGGAGATCGCGGCCTTTCTCAGCCGGGAAGCCCGAGCGGCCTGATCAGCGCAAGCTGTGCCGCGGCGCCGCGAATTCGCCACGCTGGCTGGCCCGGGCCATCTCGAAACTGTCGGCGATGCGTCGCGCCCTGACGATGAAGGCCTGTGCGATATCGGGCGGGCAGACCTCATGCGCGGTGATCTCGAACAGGTCGAGCCAGCGGTCGAAATGCTTGCCCTCAAGCGGGAGGATCAGATGCGGGCGCATCGGGCGGCCATCGTAGCGGCCGGTGCGCAGCATCACGCCGCTCCAGAAATCGGTGATCTTGCCGATATGGTGGTCCCAATCCTCGACGGCGGCGGCGAAGACTGGCCCGATCAGCTTGTCCTCCCGGGCCCGCGCATAGAAGGTGCGGACGAGCTCCGCGATCATCGGCTCGCGCAGGTCGGGATGGGCGGCGCCCGGATAGATCAGTGGATTGTCGGTCATCGCAGGAACATTCGCGTTTTCGGTATTCTCGTTGGCGCGGGGTGCGAAGGCTAGGCCTGCGCGACCTCTGCGACCTTGTGAGGCAGGGCGGGAGGTGGCGCCGCTTCGGCATGGCCGTGCTCCAGAAACAGCCGCATCTCCTCGGCCAGCGCGAAGAAGCGATCGCGGACCGCCTTGGCATGCGGGTTGGCGCGCTCGATCGCCATGAAGACGTTCGGCGCGTCGTAGCGCACCATTTCGGTCGCCTGCATCAGCAGATCGAAGCTCGCCGTGGTCATCGTGCGGGGCAGCGGCTCCATCCTGACCAGGATCTTGGCGATGAGATGGGTCAGGCCCTGAACCATCGCGACCTCGCGGTCATGGGCGTCAGCCGTGGTGATGATCACCTTCAGTTTGAGGACATGGCGCAGGAAGGCGGCGATGCGCGGCGTGCTGCCGCCTCTGATCGGGCAGAGCGCGATCTTGAGGCCGGCGAGCCCGTTGCGGGCGCTCTGCGGGCCGAAAAGCGGATGCGTGCCGATGATCTCGACGTCATCCGGGAGTGCGGCCTGCATGGCGCGGGCCGGGCCGATCTTGACCGAACCGACATCGAGCACGATCGCGCCAGCCCTGAGATGCGGACGCAAGGCCGCGATCGCCTCGGGGATCGCCGGGACGGGTACCGCGAGGATGACGAGGTCGCAAGCGGCGACTTCGGCAGCGGTCGCCGGCCGCAATCCCTTGCCGCTCGCGTCGGCTGCGGGCGCGTTGGCGGAATCGCAGACGCGTAGCGCGAAATGCGGCTGTAGATGGCGGGCCATCAGGCGCCCGAAGGCGCCGAAGCCCATGATGCCGATGGTAGAGATGGTTCTGATTTTTGAAGACATCGCTCTGGTCCGGTGGGAGCCGCGATGCCGGGTGATCTGCCTGAATTCAACCGCCAGCGCGGCGGTTGAACATGGGAATGCCACCGCCTCTATGAGGACGGGGCGTAATAGCTGCGGTGGAGGGCCATCAGGCTGATCATGCGCTGCTTAAACCGCGCAGCGACCTCGTTGTCAATCGAGAGCCGGCGAATAGGCGGTCGGCGTCATCACGCGATCCTCGATCGCGCCGACGAGGCTGCCATGCTCCAGCGAGGTCACGCGCTTGACCTCGATCCATTCGGGATCGGCCATGAAGCTCGCCCAGGCCTTCGCCTTGGTCTCGGCATCGGGCCAGGCGAGGATATAGGCGAATTCGGTGCGCCCGGCGCTCGCGGTCTCCCACATGGCGACGATGCGGAAGCCATGGCGGGCCATGATCCGCGCGGCATGGTCGCGGAAGCGGGCATGGAAGGCCGCCTTGTTGCGCTCGAAGATCTCGTAGATGCGCAACTGGTGGATCATGCCCGTCTCCTTCGGCAGCCCTCAGGCCGCCTTCTTCGCCTTCTCGGCCGCCATCAGCTCGGTGAAGCGGTTGAAGAGATAGTGGCTGTCCTGCGGGCCGGGCGAGGCTTCCGGGTGGTGCTGGACGCTGAAGGCCGGGCGGTCGGTGAGCGCGATGCCGCTGTTCGAGCCGTCGAAGAGCGAGACATGGGTCTCGACCGCATTCGCCGGCAGGCTCGCCGGATCGACCGCGAAGCCGTGGTTCATCGAGACGATCTCGACCTTGCCGGTGGTCTTGTCCTGCACCGGATGGTTCGCGCCGTGATGCCCCTGCTTCATCTTCAGGGTCTGGCCGCCGATGGCGAGCGCCATCATCTGGTGGCCCAGGCAGATGCCGAAGGTCGGGACCTTCTTGTCGAGCAACTCCTTGATCACCGGCACGGCGTACTCGCCGGTCGCGGCGGGGTCGCCCGGGCCATTGGAGAGGAAGATGCCGTCCGGATTGAGCGAGAGGATGTCGGCGGCAGTCGCAGTCGAGGGCACGACGGTGACGTCGCAGCCGGCCTTGGCGAGCAAGCGCAGGATGTTGCGCTTCACGCCGTAATCGATCGCGACGACCTTGAAATTGTTGCTCTCGCGCTTGCCGTAGCCGGCCGGCCAGACCCAGGGCGTCTCGTCCCAGTCATAGCGCTGCGCGGCGGTGACCAGCGGGACGAGGTCGAGCCCGGCCATGGAGGGCAGCCCGGCCGCCTGCTTCTTGAGGCGCTCGATGTCGAAGACGCCGTCCGGGCTATGGGCGAGGATCGCGTTCGGCATGCCGTTGTCGCGGATCAGCGCGGTGAGCGCGCGGGTATCGACGCCGCAGATGCCGACGATGTTGCGGGCCTTGAGCCAGGCATCGAAATGCCGGTTCGCGCGCCAGTTCGATGGCTCGGTGATCGCGGCATGGAGCACGCAGCCGCGCACGCCGGAGGAGGCGGCGGCGTTCACCGTCTCCGTGTCCTCCTCGTTCACGCCGACATTGCCGACATGCGGGAAGGTGAAGGTGATGATCTGCCCGGCATAGGACGGGTCGGTCAGGATTTCCTGATAGCCGGTCATCGCCGTGTTGAAGCAGACTTCGCCCGGCGCCTCGCCGATGGCACCGAGGCCGAAGCCTTCCAGCACCGTGCCATCAGCCAAGACGAGGAGCGCGGTCGCGCGCGGTTCGGTCCAGCCGCCTGCGGCGGGGTTTCCTTCGGGAGCGGTCATGTCTATGTCTCGGTCCAGTCCGCTTGAGCGGAAAAATGCGGGGGCGGGGCTGCGGCAATCCACTCCGCCGGTCTGGAACGCGAGCCTTAAAGAGCCGGGCGCTGCCCGTCAATCGAAGCTGGCGCAGGCCGCACAGGACAAAAGAGCAAGAGAAAAGGACAATGACGATGACCAGCCTGCGCGAGCGCTTCACGGCCGACATGAAGGAAGCGATGAAGGCCGGCGAGAAGGCGAAGGTCGCGGCGATCCGCCTGATCAGCGCCGCGCTGAAGGAAAAGGACATCGAGGCCCGCGGCGCCGGCAAGGGCGAGGCGACCTCCGACGAGATCCTCGGCGTGCTCCAGAAGATGATCAAGCAGCGCCAGGAATCGATCGCGATCTACGACGCCAATAACCGCCCGGAGCTTGCCGAAGGCGAGCGCGTCGAGGTCGCGGTGATCTCGTCCTATCTGCCGAAGCAGATGTCGGATGACGAGGTGAAGGCTGCGATCGACAAGGCCGTGACTGACACCGGCGCGACCGCCGTCAAGGACATGGGCAAGGTCATCGGCGTGCTGCGGGCGGCCTATGCCGGCCAGATGGATTTCGGCAAGGTCAGCCCGATGGTGAAGGCCGCGCTCGGCGGCTGAGTTCGGTAGGGCTGGAAGGCCTGGGCCGTCATGCTCGGGCTTGACCCGAGCATCTCCGAAACCAGTGTCTTCTCGTCCTGAGATTCTCGGGTCGGCGCTTCTCGCCGCCCGAGAATGACGAGCCTGCTTGGATGTCTCCGCTTGTGGATATTGCCGACAAGCCTTGTCGCAGGCGTATTCGAGGTTGGCTTTCCTGCGCATAGGGGCCACATCAAGAGCCATGAAATTCCCGCCCTCCGTCCTTGAGGAGATCAAGGCGCGGCTGCCTGTCTCGGCGGTCGTGGGCAAGCGCGTGCGCCTGCAGAAGGCCGGGCGCGAGTGGAAGGGGCTCTCGCCCTTCAATGCCGAGAAGACGGCCTCATTCTTCGTCAACGACCAGAAGGCCTCGTTCTTCGATTTCTCGTCGGGCAAGAATGGCGACATCTTCAAATTCGTGATGGAGACCGAGGGGCTCTCCTTCCCGGAGGCGGTCGAGAAGCTCGCGGCCGAGGCCGGCGTCATCCTGCCGAAGATCACGGCGGAGGCGCAGGTCCAGGAGGAGAAGCGCAAGGGGCTGCACGAGGTCGTGGAGCTCGCGGCGCAGTTCTTCGAGGCCGAGCTGATGGGCGATCGCGGTGGCGGAGCCCGGCGCTATCTAGCGACGCGCGGGCTCGACGGCGAGGCGCGCACGCGCTTCCGGCTGGGCTACGGACCGGCGGATCGTTTTGCCTTGCGTGACCATCTGGCGGGGAAGGGCGTTCCGGCCGAATTGATGATGGAAGCGGGGCTGCTGGTGCATGGCGAGGAGATCGCCGTGCCCTATGACCGCTTCCGCGACCGGGTGATGTTCCCGATCCATGATTCCCGCGGACGGGTCATCGCCTTCGGCGGGCGGGCGATGAGCTCGGAGGTCGCGGCGAAATACCTGAATTCGCCGGAGACACCGCTCTTTCACAAGGGCCATCTGCTGTTCAACCACCACAATGCCCGCAAGGCCGCGCATGACACCGGGCAGGTCGTGGTGGTCGAGGGCTATGTCGACGTCATCGCCATGTCGCTCTCTGGCTTTCCGCAGAGTGTGGCGCCGCTCGGCACGGCCCTGACCGAGGACCAGCTGGGCCTGCTCTGGCGCATGGCGGACGAGCCGGTGATCTGCCTCGATGGCGACAAGGCCGGCCGCAAGGCCGCGAGCCGGGCGATCGATATCGCGCTGCCGCTGCTGGAGCCTGGTAAGTCGCTGTCCTTCGCGCTGCTCCCGGATGGGCAGGACCCGGATGACCTCGCCCGCTCCGGTGGCCGGCAGGCGATCGCCGAGGTGGTCGCGGCGGCGCGCCCGCTGGTCGACATGCTCTGGCAGCGCGAGGTCGAGGCCGGCCCGCTCGATACGCCGGAGCGCCGTGCGGCCTTCGAGCGGCGCCTGAAGGAGCCGCTCGGGCAGATCCGCGACGAGACCACGCGCAAGCATTACCGCCGCGAGATGGACGAGCGGCTGGCGCAGCTCTTCGCCAGTGCCGCCCCGGCGCGGCCGGAACGCGGCGGCGGAGGCGGAAACTTCCAGCGCGGCCGGGGTGGGGCGCCCCAGCGCGGCGGGTTCGGCCGGCAGGTGCCGCCATGGCTCGCCGGGCCGCTCAAGGCTTCGAGCGCGCTGACGCAATCGCGTCTCGTGGCGAAACTGCGCGGCGAGGACCAGCGCGAGGCCTTCATCCTGCTGGCGCTGGCGAGCCATCCCGACCTGCTCATGCGCTGCGCCGACGAGATCGCGGAGCTGTCCCTGGACGGGCCGGCGGCCGAGCGCTTCCGGCAGGCTCTGCTCGATGCCGTCGAGGACACGCTCGACCGGGAGACGCTGGCGAATCGGCTGGCGCAGCCGCGCGTCAGGGAAGCGCAGGGCCATCTCATGGCCGTCACCGGGCCGGCCGAGCGGCGCAAGCTCGCGCAAGATGCTGATCCTGAATCGGTTTTTGACTCGATTCATCAGGCCATCGTCTTGCATCATCGCGCGCGGACGCTAAATAGCGAGTTGAGAGCAGCCGAGCGCGCCTTGGCTGACGACGCGACCGAAGCCAATTTCGCCTGGATCAAGGACGTGAAGGCCCGCCTCGAGACGATCGAAGGCACCGAGGCCATGTCCGAGGATTGATCGCCCAGCGAGTGGTGGACGCGGGTCTTGTGCGCGCAAGCTGTGGGGTGGTTCACGATTCGTCAACGACGTCTGGTGCCATCTGCAACTGGATTTGGGTGGGTGAGCGCGCCGGGCCTGCGGTCGCGCCGCCCTTTTATGCGTCGGTATATGGCTGTCTCGGCCAGAGCCGGCGCGAGTGCGGAGCGCTGATTGATGGCGACTAAAGCGAGCGAACGGGAAAAGACCGATCAGGTCGCGCCGGATGCCCCCCCGACTACCGACGGCCCGTTGCTCGACCTGACCGATCAGGCCGTAAGGCGGATGATCAAGCTCGCGAAGAAGCGCGGCTATGTCACCTATGACGAACTGAACGAAGTGCTGCCGTCCGAGGAGTTCTCCTCGGAGCAGATTGAGGATGTGCTCGGCCAGCTCAGCGAGCAGGGCATCAACGTCGTCGACAACGAGGACCCGGAAGCGGCCGGCGAGGAACGCGCCAACCGCAAGGATGGCGGCGCCGACGAGGAAGAGCCCGAGGGCGGCGACATGGTCGACGCCTCGCGCCAGACCCTGCCGGTCGAGACCAAGCGCAATCTGGAGCCGACCGAGCGCACCGACGATCCCGTGCGCATGTATCTGCGCGAGATGGGCTCGGTCGAGCTGCTCTCGCGCGAGGGCGAGATCGCGATCGCCAAGCGCATCGAGGCCGGCCGCGAGGCGATGATCGCGGGCCTCTGCGAGAGCCCGCTGACCTTCCAGGCCATCATCATCTGGCGTGACGAGCTCGTCGACGGCAAGGTGCTGCTGCGCGACATCATCGATCTTGAAGCGACCTATGCCGGCCCCGACGGCAAGAACCCCACTGTTCCCGGCGAAGAGGAGGCCGAGGAGGGCGAGCAGGCCGAGACCCCGGAGGGCGAGACCCCGCCGGACATGGACGACGACGACATGGAGAACAACGTGTCGCTCTCGGCCATGGAGGCCGAGCTGAAGCCGCGCGTGCTCGAAACCTTCAACGCCATCGCCGACGACTACAAGAAGCTGCGCCGCCTGCAGGACCAGGACATCGCCAACCGGCTGGAGAATACCAAGCTCTCGCCGTCGCAGGATCGCAAGTACAAGAAGCTCAAGGACGACATCATCACCGCGGTGAAGTCGCTCTCGCTCAACAACAACCGCATCGAGGCGCTGGTCGAGCAGCTCTACGACATCAACAAGCGCCTGATCGGCCATGAGACGCGCCTGCTGCGCCTCGCCGAGAGCTATGGCGTGGCGCGCGACGACTTCCTCAAGCAGCATGTCGGCGGCGAGCTCGATCCGAAATGGGTCCTGCGCGTCTCGAAGCTCGGCTCGCGCGGCTGGAAGGAGTTCGTCGCGGCGGAGCTGGAGCGGATCAAGCAATTGCGCGAGGAGGTGCACACGCTCGCCTCCGAGACCGGCCTGGAGATCCAGGAATTCCGCAAGATCGTGCTGATGGTCCAGAAGGGCGAGCGCGAGGCCCGGCAGGCCAAGAAGGAGATGATCGAGGCGAACCTGCGTCTCGTGATCTCGATCGCCAAGAAGTACACGAACCGCGGCCTGCAGTTCCTCGACCTGATCCAGGAAGGCAATATCGGCCTGATGAAGGCGGTCGACAAGTTCGAGTACCGCCGTGGCTACAAGTTCTCGACCTATGCGACCTGGTGGATCCGGCAGGCGATCACCCGCTCGATCGCCGACCAGGCCCGCACGATCCGCATCCCTGTCCACATGATCGAGACGATCAACAAGATCGTGCGGACCTCGCGCCAGATGCTGCACGAGATCGGCCGCGAGCCGACCCCGGAGGAGCTGGCCGAGAAGCTGGCCATGCCGCTGGAGAAGGTGCGAAAGGTTCTGAAGATCGCCAAGGAGCCGATCTCGCTGGAAACCCCGATCGGCGACGAGGAAGATTCGCATCTCGGCGACTTCATCGAGGACAAGAACGCGATCCTGCCGATCGACGCCGCGATCCAGAGCAATCTGCGTGAGACGACGACCCGTGTGCTGGCCTCGCTCACCCCGCGCGAGGAGCGCGTGCTGCGCATGCGCTTCGGCATCGGCATGAACACCGACCACACGCTCGAAGAGGTCGGCCAGCAGTTCAGCGTCACCCGCGAGCGCATCCGCCAGATCGAGGCGAAGGCGCTGCGCAAGCTGAAGCATCCGAGCCGGAGCCGGAAGCTGCGGAGCTTCCTCGACAACTGACGTCAGGCGGCTTCCTGCCGACCAAGAACAAAGCCCGTTTCCGCGCTGCGGAGGCGGGCTTTTTCTTTTGGCGGGCCTTGCCGTGGCTTGCCGGATGAGCCTCCTGCGAACGTAGGATGCCCGCGCAGCGGTGGCTGGCCAGTCTGCCGCCGCTCGATCATTGCGGACATGTGGTCGATCTTCGGGATCCCCGCCTTCCGCTCCAGGAGTTCGCCCATGCTCCCCTTTACCTATGACTCCCTTGCCGACCGCTACGCCACGGTTCGCCCCTGGGCGAAGAGCGCGGTCGGCGATACCTTCAATCGCTGCGCCATCTGCATGGGCTATACGATGCGCATCACGCCCTCCGGGGACGATGTGACGATCGAAGCCATCATGAACGATGAGCTCGGAACATCTTTCCGGGGCGCGCGGGCGCTGCCGGGCGGGCCGCAATCCGGGGTTCCCCGCGGTTCGCGGGAGCCGCTGCGGGGGCTCAGCCAGATGCTCTTCATCCGGGCCGCGGAGCTGCTGCCGCGCATCCGGCGCGCCTATGGCAAGCCCGATATCGAGGGCGTCTGCCGGGAGGTCACGCCCAAGGTGCTCGGTCGCAAGGGCGTGCTCTACCTGGAAAACTGCTACCAGACGGCGGGAGACAAGAAATGGTCGTTCCTGTTCATGGAGCGGACCACCGGTGACCACTGGGACCTGTTCGACGGCTCCAAGATCGTCGCGCAGGACGACTGGTTGTGCGGCAACAACCACACCGGGCAGCTCCATTTCTGGCAGGCGCGATAGCCATCTTTGCCAACTGCCCGATCCTGCCACAGTTCTGCTAAGGTCGCCGCGAAGATCGGCGCTTCCGTCGGAGGAGAGCAGATGACCGGTATCCCAACGCCCGAAGAGATCGAGGCTGCCCAGGCGGCGCTCCAGGCACAAGCCCAGAACGAGCCGAAACAGGAAACGGGCTCCGCCACGGCCGACATCATCGGCGGCGCCCTCGATATCGCGGGGACCGTCACGATCGATGTGGCCGGGGCCGTGGTTCAGGGCGTAGGAACCGTCGCGGTAGCGACCGGCGAGGCGGTTGTCACCGTCATCGGCGGCATCTTCGAAGGCTTGAGTTCCTGATGTCGCCTGAATTCCTGCTGACCTCGCTGATCATCGTCGCGTCACCGGGCACCGGCGCGATCTACACCATCGCCGCTGGCCTGACGCGCGGCTCGCGGGCGAGCGTGCTCGCCGCCTTCGCCTGCACGATCGGGATCGTGCCGCATCTGATCGCGGCGATGATGGGGATCGCGGCGCTGCTGCATGCCAGCGCGCTCGCCTTCGCCATCGTGAAATATGCCGGCGTCGCCTATCTGCTCTACATGGCTTGGCAGACGCTCCGGGAGCATGGCGCGCTCAAGGTCGAGACCAAGGCGGATGCGCGCTCGGCCTGGCTGGTGCTGCGCGACGGGCTCGCGCTCAACCTGCTCAACCCCAAGCTCTCGATCTTCTTCGTCGCCTTCCTGCCGCAATTCATAGCGGCCGATGAGGCAAGCCCGGGCGCGCGCATGCTGGAGCTCTCCGGCGTGTTCATGGCGATGACCTTCATCGTCTTCGCGCTCTACGGACTCTTCGCCGCGGCGATGCGCGACAAGGTCATCAGCCGCCCGGCGGTGATGGCCTGGCTGCGCCGCAGCTTCGCCGCCGCCTTCGTCGCGCTCGGCGCCAAGCTCGCGCTGACCGAGCGCTGATGGCGCGGCAGGCGATCCTGAGCGTCGAGACGCGCGGGCCGGGGCTCTACGAGTTCACCGACCGCGCCGTCTCCTTCGTCAGGGACAGTGGCGAGGCGAGCGGGTTGCTGACGCTGTTCGTGCGGCACACCTCCTGCTCGCTCTTGATCCAGGAGAATGCCGACCCGGATGTGCGCCGCGATCTCGACGCATTCTTCCGCGGGCTCGTGCCGTCGGCGGATGATCCGGCGATGGCCTATCTCGTTCATCGCGACGAAGGACCGGACGACATGCCAGCCCATATCAAGGCGGCGCTGACCCCGGTCTCGCTCTCGATTCCGGTGATGGGCGGGCGCCTCGCGCTCGGTACCTGGCAGGGCATCTATCTGTTCGAGCACCGCCAGAGACCGCATCGGCGCGAGGTCGCCCTCCACCTCTGCGCTTGAGAGGTCAGGCCGGCGGCGCGACCACAAGCGCGACGAGGCGCCGGACGATCGGCAGGACCAGCAGCAGCGTCGGGAAGGCGACGAGCCAGGACAGGGCCCAGGCGCCGGGCCAGGTCTGGAGGCATTCGGCTGTGAAACCGAGGGCCTTCACGGTCGAGATCCCGGAGACGACGAAGGTCATCAGGATGGACAGGAAGAAAGGCATCACCACGCCGGCATAACGCGCGGGGAGGCGAGGGAAGGTCGAGCTGGTCATGGACAGGCTTTCGCAAGGTGCAGGCCGCTCGGATGCATCCGATACGGCTTCATGCCGGTTGGATGCGTTGCCTGACGTGAGACGCTTACGAACGGGACCGAGGCCCGATGGCGGCTCCATAGCCAATCGGCGCGGGGTTGCCAAGCCACCTACCGCGCCGCAAACAGGTCCGGCTCCGGCATGGGCTCCCAGGCTTCGCCCGCGCCGACGAAGCAACTCCGGCCGGCGGGAGTCGTGGCCAGAAGGGTCCAGCTGCCGGTCGGTCCGACATAAAGCTCGAACAGGACGCCGCTCTCCGCCAGCCCGCTGCCGATCCTGCGCTCGCCGAAGGTCTCGTGCAGCTGGCCGATGACATGGTTGCGGTCGGCGCAAGGCGGTCCGCGCGGCGACGGCTGCTGGGCGAATGCAGGTGCTGCGAGCGTCGCGCCGGCCAGCCCCGCGATCATCAGGAATTTGCCGAGTGTCATGACCACCTCCCTGTCCGGAGGCAGCCGCTCGGGCGGCAGGATATCGGGAAGCCTTGCGGCTGCCCTGAACACCATGAATGTGGGGAGCGGCGACGGGCCGTTCAAGCGGGGAGCCGGCGATGGGCTCTTCCCGATCAAGCGAAACAGCGCTCCCCTTGAAGCCGCTCCTGCCCTATATCAGGCCGCGAGCAATGCGGAGGCACCATGTCTTTCTTCAAATCGCTGTTCGGTGGCCGCAAGCCGGCCGAGGACAAGCCCGCCGGCCCGGTCAAGAGCATCGAGCATAACGGCTTCACCATCCATGCCACGCCCTATCAGGAAGGCGGCCAGTACCAGCTTTGCGGCGTCATCGAGAAGGTCGTCGATGGCGAGACGAAGAGCCATCGCTTCATCCGGGCCGACCGCTTTCCGGGGCAGGCCGAGGCCGCCGACTTCACCTTGATCAAAGGCCAGCAGATCGTCGACATGGAAGGCGATCGCGTCTTCCGCTGAAGCGGCGGTGCACGGGTTTGGAATGATTCCTGCCGCTGGCGCGCGGCAGGGCTGCCTCGCATGCGCTTGCCCGGCGGATTCCAGTCGCTAAAGCTGCCCGGAGAAGAGCCACCTACGAATGCGTGGCCGCCGAGGAAGCATGTCCCAGGACGCCGACCGTTACCAACCTGATTCGTCCTATGCCTGGCTGAGGCTCGCCGTCGCGCTGGTGATCGGCACGGTCGCCTGCGTCGGCTCCTGGTCGGTCGTCGTCGTGCTGCCGGCGATGCAGGGCGAATTCGGCACGCTGCGGGCCGGCGCCTCGCTGCCCTATACCTTCGCCATGCTGGGCTTCGGCGCCGGCAACATCATCATGGGCCGGGTCGCGGATCGCTACGGCATCATGGTCCCGATCGTGATGGGTGCGTTTCTGCTGGCGGCCGGTTACTCGGCTGCGGCGATGTCGCAATCACTCTGGCAGTTCGCGCTGGCGCACGGGCTCCTGATCGGGATGGGCAGCGCCGCCGGCTTCTCGCCGCTGATCTCGGACCTCTCGCACTGGTTCCGCAAGCACCGTGGCCTCGCCGTGGTCTGCGGCGCCTCGGGCAGCTATCTCGCCGGGGTGTTCTGGCCGCAGGTCATCACCTGGGGCATGGCCAACCATGGCTGGCGCGCCACGCATTTCGGCATTGCCATCGTCACGCTGGTCGTGCTGCTGCCGCTCGCGCCGTTCTTCCGGCGTCAACCCACGGCCGCGACGATGGCTGCGGCGGAGGCGAGCAGCGCGGGCGCGCGCGGCGATCTCGGCCTCAGTGCCGGGCAGCTTCAGCTTTTGCTCTGCGTCGCGGGCTTCGCCTGCTGCGTCGCCATGGCGATGCCGCAGGTCCACATCGTCGCCTATTGCGGCGATCTCGGCTACGGCGTGGCGCGCGGCGCCGAAATGCTCTCGCTGATGATGCTGCTCGGCATCGTCAGCCGCATCGGCTCGGGCTTTGTCGCGGACCGGATCGGCGGCGTGGCGACGCTGGCGCTGGGCTCGCTGATGCAGGGCGTCGCGCTCTTCCTCTATCTCTGGTTCGACGGCCTGCAGTCGCTCTATGTCGTCAGCGGCATCTTCGGCCTGTTCCAGGGCGGCATCGTGCCGATGTACGCCGTCGTCATCCGCGAATATCTCCCGGCCAAGCAGGCGGGCGTGCGCATCGGCCTGGTGATGTCGGTGACCGTGCTCGGCATGGCCTTCGGCGGCTATCTCTCGGGCCTGATCTTCGATTATTTCAGCTCGTACCGGATGGCCTTCCTCAATGGGCTTGCCTGGAACCTGGTCAATCTCGGCGTGGTCTGCTGGCTGATGCTGCGGGCGCGGCAGCGGCCCACGCCGCCGCTTCAGGTCGCTGGCTGAGCCGGCGCGGCTGATTGGGAAGCAGAGCCGCTTGCGCGCCCGCCGCAGCGTCAGCATCATCGCTGAAGCGGATTCCCCCGCTCGCCTGAAGGACGCCCATGAGCCCTGCTGCTGACGGACCCGAGGAAGCCCCGCGCGGGACGCTGACCGTGCGCACGATCGCCATGCCGGGCGATACCAACGCCAATGGCGACATCTTCGGCGGCTGGGTGATGTCGCGGATGGACCAGGCTGGCGGCATTGCCGGCGTCGACCGGGCGCAGGGCCGCGTCGTCACGATCGCGGTCGACGCGATGACCTTCTTCCGTCCGGTCAAGGTCGGCGACGTGCTCAGCGTCTATACTGAGATCGAATCCGTCGGACGGACCTCGATGAAGATACATGTCGAGGCCTGGGCCAAGCGCTTCCGCACTACGCTGCACGAGAAGGTCACCGACGCCACTTTCACCTTCGTCGCGATCGACGAGGAGGGCCGGCCCCGGCCCGTGCCGAAGCCTGAAGGTTAAAGGGATTTAACCTCCTCTAACGTCAGGTGAATCTCTCTGCTGCGAGAGTGATTCAAAAGAATCCACTTTTAAGCGTTCTTTAAGCGCACTTGGACGATGCTGCGCTCCAGACCGGGGGATACGCCCCGGCCAGGGGACTTCCATGGTCTTTCGATGCCGCATGCGGATCCTGCCGCCTGGCTTGCACGCCGGGGGAGGGAGGGGATTCCCATGTCCGCCGCACGATCGCACCGGCTCGGGCCAGGCCCGGGCAGGCGGTTCTTCCTGTTCCGAACTCCTCTCCAGCGTTGCGTGAATCCGGAGTACGACTTCATGACGAAAGCCAAGCCCGTGCGTGAGGGCAAGCCGTTGCGGATCGGTATCGCGCCCCGGATCTACGCCGCTCTCGGCGTGATGACGGCCCTGACCATCGTCTCGTCCTCGGTGGCCTGGTTCTCCTATAACAGCGTCGACCAGACGGTGGACGATCTCGTCGGCCAGAAGATGCCGGTGGTCGAGCTCGCGCTCGAACTCTCGCAGGCGGCGACGCAGTCGACCGCGCTCGCGGCGCGCTTCAGCGAGGTCTCGACGCTGCAGCAGCGTGCGACGCTGACCGGCGAGCTCGACACGGTCGAGGCGCGCCAGCTGGAGCTGCTGCGGCGCATCGCCGAGCAGGGCAAGGTCGACAAGTCCAAGCCGCAATCGGCGATCGACGACCTGGCCCGCCAGATCAACGACATCAACGACCTGACGGGAGAGCGGCTGCGCAACGCCGCCGACACCGCGACCGCGCTCACCGCCCTGTCCAAGGCCCGCGACGGCTTCAGCGCCATGGCCGATTTCGAGACGTCCGACGCGCAGTTCAACGTCAAGATGAACATCACCAGCGCGGCCCAACTCACCGGCGCCGAATTCGATGCCGCGCTGTCCAAGGTGCTGGACAAGGATCTGTCCTCGCTCCAGACCGCCCAGGCACTTCAGCTCCAGATCAGCGAGACCGTCGGCCTGCTGCGCGAGATTTCCCAGGTCGACAGCACCGAGAAGCTTGAGCATGCCAAGTCGCGCCTCAAGGCGCAGCTTGGCCAGGTTCGCGGCCTCGTGATGGCCGCCGACATGCTCCAGGCCAATCCGGCGCGCGGCCAGGCCGTCAATGCCGTGACCGATCTCGGCGAAGGCGCCGGTGGCCTCGTCGCCATCCGCGAGCGCGATCTCGGGACGCAGGCCGCGATCGTCGCCGGCCTGAAGAATCTCGATCAGGCGGCGGAGAAGGTTCGCCGCGAGGTCGGCGAGCTCGTGGCCTCGGCCCGCGGCGGCGCGATCGCCGGTCGCGATTCGACCAAGGCGGTGATCGAGCGCAGTGAAATGACGCTGGCCGCGATCGGCATCGCCTCGCTGCTGGTCGCGCTAGCGCTCTCCTTCTTCTTCGTCCGCCCGATGATCGTCGGCCGCCTCAACCGGCTCTGGGCCGCGACCAAGGCCATCGCCGACGGCGCGCTGGAGACGGTGGTCGACACCAAGGGCAATGACGAGATCTCGGATATCTCGAAGAGTGTCCTGCTGTTCCGCGACAACGCGGTGGCGCTGCGCGCCGCCGAACTCGCCAAGGTCGAGGACGAGGCGCGGGCGCAGGAGCAGCGCCGCGAGATGATGCGCGAGCTGGGCGAGGCCTTTGGCGTCGTCGTCGCGGCCGCTGCGGCCGGCGATTTCACCCAGCGCGTCGCGGCGCAGTTCGCCGATCCCGAGCTCAATGCGCTCGCCGGTTCGGTCAACACGCTGCTGGAGACGGTGCAGACCGGTCTGCTGGAGACCTGCGACGTGCTGGCGGAGCTGTCGGCCGGTCATCTCTCGACCCGGATCGAGGGGATGTATCAGGGGGCCTTCGCCGAGCTCAAGGACGGCACCAACGCGCTGGCCGACGAGTTCGAGAGCACGCTCGCCCGCCTTGCCGAGACGGTTTCGGCCGTCCGCAGCGCGACGAGCGAGATTCTCGACGGCGTCACCGATCTCGCCGAGCGCACCAGCGAGGAGAGCAACGCCGTCTCGATGGCGACCAACCAGCTCGGCGCCTTTGCCGGCACGGTGAAGAAGACCGCGAGCGAGGCAGCCCAGGCGACCGGCATGGCGCAGGGCGCCGAGGCGCGTGCCCAGCAGGGCGAACAGGTTGTGGCCTCGGCTCTGGAAGCGATGCAGCGCATCCGCCAGTCCTCGAGCAAGATCTCCGAGGTCATCGCGATGATCGACGAGATCGCCTTCCAGACCAACCTGCTGGCGCTCAATGCGGCGGTGGAAGCGGCCCGCGCCGGCGATGCCGGCAAGGGCTTCGCGGTGGTCGCAACCGAGGTCCGCAGCCTGGCCAAGCGCTCGGCCGATGCCTCGAACGACGTCAAGAAGCTGGTCGAGGCCGCACATGGCGACGTCAAGGTCGGTGTCGGCCTGGTCGAGGAGACCTCGGCGATGTTCGGCGCGATCGTCTCCTCGGTGAACGAATTGACCGGCCTGATGAACGGCATCTCGCAGACCGCCCGCAGCCAGGCGAGCGATGTCTCGGCGATCAACACCGAGATCGACGGCATCGGCACGATGGCGCATCAGAACGCCGCGCTGGTCGAGGAGACCAATGCCGCGCTCGCGCTGACCGACGAGCAGACGAGAGCGCTGACCGAACATATCGGCCGCTTCACCTTCCGGCAGGGCCATGCCGCCGAGGAGCATGGCGAGCGCAGGCACGCTGCCGCAGCCTGAGAGGGCGATCCGCCTCTTGTGAACGAAACAGGGCCTCCCGGCATTGTCGGGAGGCCCTTTCGATTCCGGCCGCCTATGCCTTGCTTGCCGGGTGGCGGCGATGCTAGGCGAGGAGCGGGCCGGTAGCTCAATGGTTAGAGCTCGCTGCTCATAACAGCGCCGGTGCCGGTTCGAGTCCGGCCCGGCCCACCATTCCGTTTCAGATCAATGCCTTAGCCAGAGGATTGCGCCGGTGCGACATTCTGGTGGGGCATTCTGGTGTTCAATCCGGCCTATTTGCAGCGTTCCAAAAGCGGCATCTTCTATCTCCGTTGGCCGATTCCTCGTCGGCTTCATCCGGTGAACAAGCCGAGCACGCTGAGAATGTCGTTGAAGACCCGAGACCCTAAAGCGGCGCTCCGCATCTCGCGATCTGCCAGCCAGTCGGCGGAGCGGTTGATAGAAGCTGGTGAAAAGCAGGGTATGCGTTATGAGGATATCCGCGAGGTGCTCAGGAAGCACTTTCAAGGCTTGTTCGATAAGCACGCAGAGCAGATCGCCGCGTCGGGTCGATTGAATGATCTGGACAGGTCGGCCTTAGAGACTGGACCTGAGCTGCTTGAATTTGTGGCCACACCAGAGAAAATTTCTGGGTTCATTGCGAAATACAATCTTTCGATTGAACCCGGAACAGAGCCGTATCGCTGGCTACAAGAGGAAATACGGGCCGCTTACAGCAGCTACTGCAAGGCGGTGCTGAAGCACGATGCCGACTTTGAAACCTACGCTTTCGGTGTCGGCACTCTCCCCGCTCCTAAAGATAGCGAGCGGATCGGCGTAAAGCCGGTGGCAATAATGACCGTTTCCGCGTTGGGAGAGGCTTACGAGGCCGAGAAGAAGCTTGCTCGGCAGTGGGTGGCAAAGACGGAGCTTGAGAAAGCCGACCATATCAAGCTCCTGAAGGAAATCCTCGGAGCTGACACAGATATTAGTTCGCTCGGGCCTGTGGCCGGCAAGCGTGTCAAAGACACTCTAAGCGCATACCCGAAAAATCGTGCCAAGAGCGCGATCACCAGAGGCAAGAGCCTTGAAGAGGTTCTTGGTTTGAAAGGCGTCGACACGCTCCACGCTACGACGATCAACAAATACCTTCAGACTTATAGCGACATGTTCGAGTGGGCAAACCGAAACGGATTTGTCGAAAAGAACGTGTTCTCCGGGCTAACGATCAGGCAGGGCAGGCGCGATGGTGACGGGCAGCGCAAGGCTTTCACGGCCGGCCAGATCACTTCAATCGTCGATGCAGTCACCGGGAATGAAAACGCGTTCGTACGCAAGCCTTATCAGAAATGGGGGTCGTTGATCGGCATCTACTCCGGGGCTCGGCTCAATGAGATTGCCCAGCTCCACCTGAAAGACATCCGCCAGCAGGACGATATCTGGTGTTTCGACCTCAACGACGATGATGAGGGCAAACATCTCAAAGCCGTGGCGTCGAAGCGCTTGGTCCCAATGCATCCTATGCTGATTGAATTGGGGCTTTTGCAGTTTGTGCAGGAAATGAAGGCCAAGGGTAGCGAGAGGCTGTTTCCCGATTTCCGATACTGCTCGAAGAATGGTTGGGGCCGCAATCTCGGGAGGTGGTTCAACGAAACGCTGCTTCCCAAGCTCGACTTGAAGCGGAAGGAGCTAGTCTTCCACAGCCTCCGCCATACGGTCGTGACCCAGCTTATGCGGGCCGATGTTGAGGAGCCGATGGTGAAGGCGATTGTCGGGCATGCTCAAGATGGCGTGACGCAACAGAATTATTTCAAGCAGGGTTACAAGCTTCAGCAGCTCGCAGATGCCTTGGGCAAACTGGATTTCAGCGAGGCAGGGTCCGCAGCCGCTCAATGAGAGCATGAATATCTAACTCGATGGCATCCGCAATCGTGAGCAATTCCACAAGGTCAACTCGCCGTTCGCCGCTCTCGATGTTCGCTATGAACGGCTGGTGGCGACCGAACGCTTTGGCAAGCTCAGCCTGTGAGATGCCCTTAGCGCGCCGCTGTTCGGCCAGCGTCGTCGCAATCAGCTTCTGGCGCTCTGAATGGACTGATTTGACCATTGGCCTGTTGACGCGAGGTTCAACAGGCGGCTAATCCGGAAATCAGATTATCCAAAAATCAGATTATTGGCTCATTGAGGGGGGCAAATGACGATAATCATCATAGGGTTGCTGATCATAGGCGCGGTCTGGTTCTTCAAGAATAACACGAGAAGAGGCGCGGAGACTGTTAGGGCATACGTCTACCTGAATCTAATCGAAAGCGGCGTTGATAAGCTGTTGGCTAATCACGCCGTCTTGCATGTCATGAACGTCGAGCCGGACGTCATTCGTTCCGCGAAACTGGCTGTCGCGCGAGTGTATGGAGGCAAGCAGATTCCGATGATCGCAGATGCGTATCTTGCAGGAATGCTGCCACAGTTGTCGCCGGGTACTGCAAGCAGGATCGTGCAAGTGCACCGCGATCGCCGTGTGGCAGGTGCTGGGATAGCGTCAGCAGAACATGTGAGGCCTGCTCCAGACAACAAGACTAATACAGCAGCAGTCATTGGTGAAAATGAATCGGACTTTTCCGATTATTATCGTCAGTATGTCGATGCCCTCAAACTGCGAGATGGAAAGTCAAAAGATGAGTTCCATGTCGTTGAGCTAATGGAGGACGAGCCCATTCGGCGAGCGTTTCGAGATGGCGTGTCAGTGGAGACGCTGGTGAAGCTTTACACAGATCATTACGCTAAGCGGCAGGCCTGAGGCCGTCCCGAGCCTTCGCTAGATTAGCGCCTGAGCAAGGCCTAAGTCAGTTTTAGGCAGGTCGCTGACGCGGCTTACGAGGCTCCTGCGTTACTGCCCGCAAGGTAGGGCGCGCAAGGCTAGCGATGCGCCCTGGCGGGCTCTCTAGGCCCGGCAAATGGCCGCTTAAGTCTCGGCCTTGCCTTCCCACCTCGCGGCAGCTTGTATGACCTTCTCCGGGAAGGCTTTTATTCTAAGCACCGTTTGACGTGTAAGCCCGGTCGCTCTCGCTATCTTCGACGCTCCGTCGCCATTGGCGATCATGTCCTGAACAAGAGATATCTTCTCTGTATCAAATGTAGGTTTGCGTCCTCGATATTTTCGGTCTGTCTGTTTGGCATGCACGATGCCAGCACGTTGAGCTTCCTTGGTTGCTTCAGCTTGAGCCTAGGCCGTAGCCGCCATGAAGGCGATCAGTGCGTCACGGACGGCTTGCTGTATCGGATCGGTCGTTGCGCCATCGAACGTCATTCGATTGATGACGGTCTTGATCACGATGCCCCGATCCATGAATGTCCGGATGGTGTCGCATACATCCCGGTAGTTTCGTCCTAGGCGATCAACCCATCGGACTAACAGCACGTCGCCCCGTCTCAAGATATCATAGAGGCGCTTTCCTTCCGGTCTCTCTGACAGCTTAGTGGCCAATCCCGACACGCCGTCATCAGAAATGGTCTTGTCGATTGCGAAGCCCGCCTGCCGTGCTTGCGTCTCTTGATGCTCTATTGTCTGATCGGATGTTGATACGCGGGCATAGAAAACGGTCTGCATACGGACACCTGTATATGTCTACAAGGGTGGTGTCCGTATAGATATCTGTCCGTTGACTCCTGTCAACCCTTATGGACATCTAATCCGAGCGCTGCCGACATGTCCGATAGGGTATACTCTATCGGTCGCATCGTGGAGGTGGCCGAGGCCTGCTTGATGGTTGGATGCAGAGAAACGAGATAATCGGATATCGTGTATTTATTGTAATCGAATCATTATGGCTTATTGTGCTAGATGTAGATTATCGTAATATCATCAGATTCTAGGCTGTATGATGTACTAGGGTATGTACTAGGGTATGTACTAGGGTATGTACTAGGGTATGTACTAGGGTATGTACTAGG
>NZ_JANLGI010000001.1:447434-516127 GCF_024655635.1 Allobosea sp. 47.2.35
GTACCTAGTTTATTGGCTAGATAATAATCTGTTATTATATTACTTATTTATCTTGTCCTCTCCCCTTATACGAAGGGACCGAATCCGACGCGTCACAAGGCGGGTACGGGGGACTTTAATCAGCTTGTCCTTTTAGATGTCTGTACGGAAAAATCTGTCGGAAAAACGGCCCTTAAATCGATAGTTATTGACTACGAGGAATCGACTAGGACTCAGCCGTCGTCCGGAATGTGGACAGATAGATTTATCTGAGCCATATGGGTGTGACATTGTGCGTTCTTCATTCGTCGCAGTTCCTATAGTCAAAGGCGCTTCGAAACGGTGGTAGGCTCTCCGGCCCGGCCCACCATTCCGTTTCAGATCAATGCCTTAGCCAGAGGATTGTGCCGGTGGGACATTTTGGTCCTCAATCCGGTCTGTTTGCGGCGTTCCAAAAGCGGCAGCCTGAGTCTGCTCTGGACGGCTCGCCGCCTGCGCATCGATGATCGCCCCGGGTGGCTAGTTGCTCGCGCTTGACCGGGCTTCGGCAGCCAAGCCGGCGACGGCCTCGATCAAGCGAGCGATGTCGCCTTCGCTCGTGAGATAGCTGACCGATGCACGTACGATTCCGGCAAGCCCGCGCGCCTGCATGTCGAAGGGCGTATAGGCCGGCCCGTTGGCGCCGACCGCAACCCCCAGCGTTGCCAGGCGGTTCTTGACCTCGTTCGCGTCGAGATCGCGGATCGTGAACGAAATCAGGCCGGACCGTTCCTGTCCGAGGTCGCGGATCGTCACGCCGCCGATCGAAGCCAGCTCTGAGCGTATCCGGGTCGCGACGAGGTCGATCCAGGCGCGGATCGATGGGATACCGAGCGCCAATGCCTCGCGCAACGCGTTGCCAAGTCCAAGCAGCAGCGCGATGGGAGCCTCGCTGGTCTCGAAGATCCTGGCGTCGCGTCGCGGCGCGGGCCCCTGCGTCGTCCAGGGCGCGGAGAGGACGTCGTGGAAGACTGGCCTCAGTTGCGGCAGGAAAGACTGGCGAACATAGAGGATCGCCGTCCCGCGGGGTCCGCGAAGATGCTTCCGCCCGGCGCCTTTCAGCACGTCGCAGCCGATCGCCTCGACATCGACCGGGATTTGTCCGAGCGCCTGGCCAGCATCGACGAAATAGGGAATGCCGGCGGCGCGCGCGACCTGGCCGATTGCCGCCGCATCGTTGATCAATCCGCCGTTGGCGGGCAGCCATGTCAATGCGATCAGCCGGACGCGCTCGTCGAGCATCGCAGCGAGCGCCTGAGGATCGACCGAACCGTCTGCGCGGCAGGGAATGACCTCGATCCGGGCTCCGGTTCGATCGGCCGCGGCCTGCATCGTCGCGAGATTGCCGCCCCATTCCTGGCGACCGACGAGAAGGCGGTCGCCAGCACGCAACGGGGCGAGAGCCGAGAAAGCAAGGCCCCAGCCGGCCGAGCCGCTCGGCGTGAAGGCGATCTCTGCGATCGAGGCGTTCAAGAGGCGCGCCGCATCGGCCCTGGCCGCGTCCAGCCTGTCCTGCACGGCGGCTGCTGCCTCGTGCGGTCCGTGCGCAGCCTCCCGCTCCAGATGGCCGGTGATTGCAGCAAGGGTCGCGGCGGAGATCAGGGAGGCGCCGGCGTGATTGAAGTGGACGCTCGTCGCGCAGCCCGGTGTGGCGGCCCGCAGCGCCTCGATATCGAAACCGCTCGTCATGGCGAAACCGCGAGCTGGACAATCGCCTCGATCTCGACGCTGGCGCCGCGTGGCAGCGCGGCGACGCCGATGGCCGAGCGGGCATGGCGCCCGGCGTCGCCGAAAACCTGCACGAGCAGATCCGAGGCGCCGTTCGCAACCTGGGAATGTTCAGCGAAATCGGGCGTGCTGGCGATGAAGACGCCGAGCTTGAGCACCTGGGCGACGTCGGCCAGACGTCCCTCCGTCGCAGCCGCGATCTGGGCGATGACGTTGAGCGCGGCTGCGCTTGCGGCCGTGCACCCCTCTTCGACCGACAACTCGGCGCCGAGCCGTCCGCGGTGGATCCGCCCATCGTCCTGCGCGATCTGGCCTGAGATGAACAGGGTGGAGCCGGCCCGCGTCGCCGAGACATAGTTTGCGGCGGGAGCCGCGGAGGCCGGCAGTGCATATCCGAGAGCCCGCAGGCGGTCGGTGATCTTCATGGCGTCATCCTTTCGATGGGCAACGATGACGCCTGCGATCCCTGCTGACCAATTCGAAGCATCGCCCTGTTGCAATCGATCTGGCTCATGAGTCGGAGCTGCCTTAGAGACTCAAGGCATGCTCGCCGAAACGGTCTGACATCATGCGCTCCTCCGCCGATCTGCCGCCGCTTCATGCCTTGCGCGCCTTCGAAGCCGTGGGGCGGCTTCTGAGCTTTCGCCGCGCGGGGGAAGAACTGCTGATCACGCAGAGCGCGGTGAGCCACCATATCCGTGCCCTGGAGCAGTCGCTCGGCGTCGTGCTGTTCGTGCGTAAGGCCCGCGGCGTCGCGTTGACGGCGGCCGGCGAGCGCTATCTCGACAGCGTCTCGCGCGCCTTCTCCCTGGTCGCCGAGGGTACACGCGCGGTCCGTGCGGATGCGCCACGCCAGCGGTTGCGCGTCAGCCTGCTGCCGTCCTTCGCCGCGAACTGGCTATTGCCCCGGCTGGAAGCCTTCCGTGCCGCCAATCCGCAGATCGAGCTGGTGCTGGATCCGACGCTGCGCCGGGCCAGCCTCGAGACCGGAGAGGCCGACATCGCCATTCGCTTCGGAGAGGGTGACTGGCCTGGCTTGCGTTGCGAGCTTCTCGCCACCGAGCGGCTCATGCCGGTGATGAGTCCGGCATTGGCCGCGCGCAACCCGCTTGCTGCGCCCGAGGATATCCACGGCCACACGCTGCTGTTCAGCCAGCGCCCGACCGAGTGGGAGGTCTGGGCCAGGCAGATGGGCATCGAACTCGCCACCGGCCGCAGATTGCAGCTGACGGACTACAACATCGTTCTGCAAGCAGCGGCGAACGGCCAGGGTATCGCGATGGGGCGAGGCCTCCTGGTTGCCGACTATCTCCGCCGCGGCGTCCTCGTCGCGCCGCTGCCGGAGCCGGTGACATCGCCTTTGCTCGGATACTGGTTGGTGTTACCCCGGAAAGCAGATGCCAACGCGGCGGCGACGGCGTTCACAGAATGGCTCAGGCGAGAGGTCGCCGGGGCCTGAGCGAAGCAATGATCTCGGTCACGAAACAACTGCTCGCGTTGCATTCGCCTGGAACGGAGCAGTGCACTGCCTTGACGTCTAGGACGATGGCACTTCAGTTCTGTCCGGCCCACCAATTTCTGCTTCGTTCACAAAGCCCTGAAACTATGACCGTCTTTGACCTAGCCTGATCTTGCGGCGAAGCATGCCACTGCCTCTCGGCTCAGCCGCTGTCGCTTTGCCTTCGTTCGTCTCATCAAAAGTCGAAATTGACGTTTCCCGAACCTTGCCCGCAAGATGCGGCGTGGCTGCCGTCAAGGCTCCCGAGTTTCGGGGCGCTCATCGACTGGGTTGCAGGCCGGAGCTGCTCCGGCGAATTCTGCTGGCCGCTGTCACGCTGCTGGCCGCCGGCACACCCAGTACGGCTGACGAATTCCGCCCATGGCCCGCCGAGACGGTGCCGGCGCTCGTGCTCAGCCAGCTCGACGGCCCCGGCATCGATCTCGCCGAATTTCGCGGCACCCCTGTCATCGTTCATTTCTTCGCCACCTGGTGCGCGCCCTGCATCGCGGAGATGGCATCGCTGAACGCGCTTGCCGCCGCGAGGAAGGGCAGCCCTGCCATCCTCGCGATCAGTGTCGGCGAGGTCGATGCGCGGGTGCGCAATTTCTTCCGCGATCGTCCCGTCGCCTTTCCGATCCTGCTCGACCGCGACCGCAGTGCGATGAAGACCTGGCAGGTCGAGGGCCTGCCGACGAGCTTCGTGCTCGATCGCGATCTCAGGCCTGCCTTCAAAGCCGATGAACCGCTCGACTGGACGAGCCCGCCGGTTGCGGCGGCGCTTGCGGCCTTGCCTGCCACACCACCGAAAAGCAACCGAGGGGAAAAGGAGACGCCGCCATGATCAGCCGTCGCGACATGTTGAAGACCGGTGCTTGCGCTGCAGCCGCTTTGGCACTCCCTCGTGCTGCCGATGCGCAGGCGGCGGCCTTCGCGCCGAAGCCCGGGGCCTGGCGTGATTTCGAGGTGGCGACGCGTCTCGATCTGCCGGCGAACGGCAAGGCCCAGGCCTGGATTCCACTGCCCTCGGTGCGGGAGGACGAGTGGATCAAGCCTGGCAAAAGCAGCTGGGAGACCAATGCGTTGTCCGCCGAGATCGTCCGGGATCCAAAATACGGTGCGGAGCTCCTGCACCTTGTCTTCAAGGATGGCGAGACCGCGCCCCGCGTCGAGGTCCGCAGCGGCTTCTCGCTGCGCGACCGGGCCGAGGACCTCGCGGCGAAATCCGCGGTGCCGGCGTTGGGAGAGAACGATCGCAAGCTCTATCTCGAGGCGACAGAGTTGATGCCGACCGATGGCATCGTCCGGGAGACCGCGGAGAAGGCGGCTGCCGGCAAGACGGGCGATCTCGACAGGGCGCGGGCGATCTATGAATGGGTCGTGGCGAACACCTTCCGCGATGCCAAGACCCGGGGATGCGGCACAGGCGACGTCGCCTCGATGCTGCGGACCGGCAACCTGAGCGGCAAATGCGCCGATCTGAACGCGCTCTATGTCGCGCTGGTCCGCAGCGTCGGCATCCCGGCCCGAGACATCTACGGCATCCGCGTCGCACCCTCGAAATTCGGCTACAAAAGCCTCGGGGCGGGGTCGGATGTCATCACCAAGGCCCAGCACTGCCGGGCGGAGATCTGGCTCGACGGTTATGGCTGGGTGGCTGCCGATCCTGCGGATGTCCGCAAGGTCGTGCTCGAGGAGCCCCCGGGAAACAATACGGTCGACGATCCGAAGGTCGTCGCGGCGCGGCAGGCGCTGTTCGGCGCCTGGGAAGGCAACTGGCTCGGCTACAATGTCGCGCACGACCTCGTCCTGCCGGGCTCAAGGCACAAGGTCGGATTCCTGATGTATCCGCAGGCGGAGGTCGCGGGAGCGCTGCTCGACTGCCTCGATCCGGATACGTTCAAATACGCGATCAGGTCGACCGAGCTGAGGGCCTGACTGCGTCTCGGGGGGAGCGCCGATCTTCGATGCGTCTTGCGCTGAGGCCGGCACGCAGCTTCCGGCCTCAGCGCGACAGCGCCATCACGCGATCGAGGGCGGTCGCGAAGCCCTGGAGCGAGATCGAGAACGGCGCGGCGGCGCCGCCATCGGCCGTCGCCTTGATCTTCAGCGCCGTGCCCGTTCGCAAGGCCGTGACCGTTGGTGCATCGAAGCTGACCGCGACGAGGCAGCCGTTCGGCAGGCAGGTGCGGAAGCGCATCGGCTGAGCCGTCAGCTTCTCGTCGATCTGGAAGGCGACGCCGGAATCGAGCGACAATCCGAAGGGCAGCACGAGCACGCCGGCGACGGCATGGCCCGCCGGCGCATTGAGCTCGATGGCGAGCACGCGCTGGCCATTCTGCTGCGCCTGGATCTGGCTGAGCACGCAGCGCTTGGCGCTGCCCTGCTGGGCGCAGACGACGCGCCAGTCCTTGTAGGTTTCGTTGAGGGCGGATGCGCCGCCGGGCAGCGCCGCTCCGGCGACCGTGGCCTGTCCTCCTGCGGGAGCCTGGGCGAGCTCGATGCGCGGCGTCTCCGGGGCAACGCCCCGGCCCGTGGCCGATGCGGCCGGGCTGAAGCCGGCAAGTGCCGCCAGGCCGATGGAACCGAGGATGCGAAGCGGGGAGCCGGTCATGCGATCGCCTTTCGGCCTTCGGCTTTCGAGGGCGCGAAAGCCGGTTCAGGACGTCCTTCGAGTGCGCGCTGCCAGGCCAGTTCGGCCTCGATCGTGAAACCGGCGCCGAGACTGCGCCTGAGCGTCCACAGCAGCGTCCCGGCCAGAGCCTGATAGTGAGGTTCGATCAGGCGGCCGATCCTGTGGGACCGGGAGAGTTCCTGCACGATCGGCAGGACTTCTCCGAAGTGCCGGGAATTCCCGAACATCAGCCTGAGCGTCAGGACGAGGCTGCGCTCCTGCGGTTCGAGCTCCAGGGCGAAGAGCCGATAGACCTCCGGGTAGGTTTCGAGCAGCCGGTTGGCGAACATCGCGTCCGCCTGCTCGGCGATCGGGAACAACGTCACGATATTCGTCAGGATGAGGGAGCGGGAACGATGATCCATGCAGTCCTCAGAACCTGACATTGAAGTTGGCCTTGGCGGAATGGTCGGCGAGGCCGGAGCCGAACTGGCCGCCATTTAGTCCCGCCCGAAGCGTACCGGCCGCCAGCGTGGTGCCGCCGGAATAGGTGTTGGCGCCGCGCAGTGTCTGCCGGTTGTCGCCTTCCTTGCGCAGCGAGCCCTGGCCGGTGATCAGGTTGCTGGAGCTGGTCGAGTAGTCCAGCCCTCCGCTGCCGTCGCGGCCGAGCGTCAGCTGCGCGCCATTGGCAAGTGCCACCTGGCCGGTGCCGATGACCTCGTAGATCTTCTCGTTGCCCTGGACGTTTAAGGTCGCGTTCCGGGAGACGATGATCGATGCCGTATCGGAGATGTTGCCGCCGAGCGGCGCGGCCGAGGTCAGGCTGCCGCGATTGAGGAAGATGCGGCCGACATCGACAGCGCCGCCGAGGACGAGTTCGCCGTTGCCGTCCTTGAACAGGTCGCCCCCGTTGCTGGCGATGTCGCCCATCAGCCGGCCTGTACCGCTGCCGACGGTGAAGACGGCGGTGGCTCCCGCTGCCAGATTGATGTCGTTCGCGAGCGAGATGGTATCGTTGAGCGCAAGCGTGCTGCCCAGCCCCTCGAAACGTAACGCGCCGGTGCCGAGCGCATTGGAATGCGCCACTGTCAGCAGCGAACTGGCGGCCAGGGTCGTGCCACCGGAATACGTATTGTTGCCGCCGAGGGTCTGGGTGCCGCTGCCTTGCAGGCGCAGGCCAAGCGCGCCCGCGCCGTCGGTGATCGCTCCGTTGAAATCGATGCTGTTCGTGATGGTCAAGGTGGCGGCGCCGGGGCCGTTATTGGTGATCGTGCCGGCGCTCACGCCGAGCTGGCCCAGGGTATGGACAGTCTGGCTGGTGCCGCCGAGATCGAACGTGCCGCCGGAGACGAACAGGCCGGTTCCTGACTGGCTGTAGAAGGTCCGGGCCGCATTGCTGCCGAAACGGACCACGCCGCCGGTCATGTCGAGAAAGTCGTAGCCGAGCGTGCCGACCATGCTGGTCGGCGCGAAGACGATGGTGCCGTTATTGGCCGAGGTATCGCCGAGGAAGAGATAACCGACGGCGGGGTCGCTATAGGTGACTGTGCCCTCGAAGACCGCGTTGACGCCGGCCTGGGTCCGGATCGAATCCGTCGCTCCGACCGTGATGGCATCCGTATAGGTGCCGCTCACGGTGTCGAGCACGGAGTTCGCCTGCACGGAGGGCGCAGCCAGCGTGCCGGCCGCGACGAGCGCGGTTGCCGAGAGGAGGTTCGTCCTGCGGAGAACATGGCTGCGCACGGGGCGCTTCGGGGAAGCAGTTTTCATCATGGGCCTTTGGGACAAGCGAGATGAGTGTCGGCCGGCGGTGATGGCCGGGCGTCAGTCGGAGCTGCTGTCGAGGACCGCCTTCAGGCGCGGCGCGAGCGGGCGAACGGTGTCGGCGAAGCGCGCGCCCTCGGCGCGGAACGCCAGCATCCGCGCGAATTCCACCCGGGGTGCCTGCAAGGCCTCCGCCTTCTGGGCCGCGTTCAACCCGACGAGGCCGCTCGCGCCGGCATCGAGCTTGGCGCGCAGCGCGTCGATCTCGCTCTGGGGTGCGAGCGCGGCGAGGCCGCGGAAGGTTTCGCTGACCGCGATCTTCCAGCTTTCGGCGGTGAAGCCCGCAGCCCGGATCAGGCCGCGCTCGGCGGAATCGCGCTCGAACCACTCGCCGACGATCTCCTCGTCATAGGCGAAGGAGCCGAAACCCGGCTGCAGCGCGGCGATGAGCTCCGCGACCTTGGCGACCTCGTCGCGCGTCAGGGCCACTGCGGGATCGGCGGCGAACAGGAAGCCGGCGCAGAGCACGGCAGACAGGAGACGGCGCTTCGGGCGGCGCGCGGCGGCGGCACCGTGCTTGCGGGCGCTTGAAATCGACAGCACTCGAAATCCCTTCCAAGGCCGAGAATGAAGGCTGTCGGCACGGCCCATTCGGCAAAGCGGAGCAGCGCTTTCGCGCAATTCGATCCGGACCTTAGGAAGAGGGTGGCTTGCCCGTCTGCGCGGGGAGCGAAGGGGCTTTGCAGGAAACGAACATCGCGCCGGGTATTTTTCAGGGAATGACGGTTCGTCAGCGGCAGACCGGCATCGCGCGCCTTCATCCGAGTCATTCCTCGCCTTTCGGGAGGGCGGCGCGGCGACTCAGGATATCCGCCCGGAACTCGGAAGGCGTGGCGTCGAAGCGCTTGCGGAACGCGCGGTTGAACGAGGAGACGTCGGAGAACCCGACATCATAGGCGATCGTGGTGATCGTGCTGGAGGCGAGGTCGCGCTCCTTCAGCAGGCGGATGGCGTGTTCGAGCCTCTGTCCGCGGACGAAGTCCGAAAACGTCGTCCCGGCATTCTCGAACAGGCGCTGGACATAGCGCACCGTGACGCCCTGGCGCCGTGCCACGGCCTCGATCTGCAGATCGCGATCACAGAGGCGTTCGAGGACGTCCTTCTGCACGAGCTTGAGGCGGGCGCCTGCGATACTGCTTTCGTTGCGTTCGGTCCCGCCGCGCACCACGCCGGCGAGGACCAGGGCCGTGAGATCGTAGACATGGCGCGCCGCCGCCTCGGCGACCTTGACCGAGCCTGGCGGATTGCGGCGCAGCAACGCGACATAGTCCTTCAGCAGCGACATGCCCTCCGTCGCCGCCGGGATCACGTAGCTCGCGTCGAGATCGATGCGGGGCGCGCGGGCGACCAGCAGCCGGCGGTCGAGCGAGACGAAATCGAAGGAGGTGGAGCGGCCGTGCCAGCATTCGTGGCAGGTGCCCTCGTTGACGAGCACGAGATCGCCCGCGCCGATCCTGATCGGCGGCTTGCCCGCGACCGAAATCTCGCGTTCGTCGTCCTGGATCGTCCAGACGTAGTTCTGCCGGCCGTCCTGCAACTGGTCGCGCGCCCGGATGCCACGCATCGGCGTGAAGCGGCCATGGGAGACGAGAAGCTCGCTGGGCAGCGCCATCGCTTCGAGATCGACGCGGATCGTGTCGTTGTCGGCGGGGAGCAGCCGCCGCCCGCTCCAGACATGCCGGGCCATGAAATCATGCAGGAAGGCCATCCGCTCGCCGCGCGGAATCTCTTCCGTCGATAGCCGCTGCATCGCAAACGGTGCGATCGTCATGCGAGGGCTCCGGCTTCGACGAAGTAGGAGCCATTCCCCCACCGTTCAGAGGGGGCGGACGCTATGGCGGGGGAGGATGGGCCGTCTCGGATCGCGGCGAACAGATTTTGCAGCCGGCGAACAAAGCAGCGGTTTTTCCGCGGCCGGATTGCAAAAGCCTAGCTTGAATCAGCCTTTCAGGGCGCTGGCCCTGACGTCGGAGGGCGTCGCCTCGAAGCGCCGCCGGAAGGCCCGGTTGAAGGAGGTGACGTCGGAGAAGCCGGCATCAAAGGCGATGGTCGTGATTGTACAGGAGGCGGGATCGCGCTCGCGAAGCATGCGAAAGGCGAGGTCCAACCTCTGGTCGCGCACGAAGTCCGAGAAGGTCGTTTTCTCTGTCTCGAACAGGCGCTGGACATAGCGCGGCGTGATGCCCTGGCGCCGGGCGACCGCCTCGATCCCGAGGCCGGGATCGGCAAGCCGCTCGAGGATATCCTTGCGCACGAGCTTCAGCCGCGCCGCCGCGATGCTGCGGGCATTGCGCTCGGCGCCGCCATGCACGAAGCCGTCGAGGACCAGGGCGGCGAGGTCGTAGACATGGCGGGAGGCGATCTCGCTCGCCTTGACCGATCCGGGCGGATGACGGCGCAGCATCTCGACATAGCCGGAGAGCAGCGACAGCGATGCCGATGCCGCCGGTATGACATAGCTCGCTTCCAGCGCGACGCGCGGTGCCAGGCTCGCCAGCCGCCGCTGGTCGAGAGAGAGCACGTCGACCGACATCGGCTTGCCCTGCCAGAACTCGAAGCAGACCGCCTCGTTCAGGAGCAGGACATCGCCGGCCGAGACCTTGACCATCCTGCCGCCATCGACGGCGACCTCGTGGTCCTCGTTATGGATCGTCAGCGGATAGTGCTCGCGGCCGTCCTGAAGCAGGCCGCGCGTCCGCGCGCCATGCATCGGCGCATAAAGGCCGCGGCCGACGGTCAGCCCGCCCGGCAGCATCATGGCTTCCATATCGATCCGGATATTGTCCCGGTCGGCCGGGCGGAATTCCAGCCCGCCGACATGGCGCGCGACGAAGTCGTGCACGAAGGCCATCTGTTCCCGGCGCGGGACATCATCCGTCCGCAGTCGCATCATCGGGAACGGGGCTGCCGTCACTGCGCTCTCTCGGTGATGATGGTCGGCCCAATTCCTCTATTATCGGATCGATTTCCGCACAAGCGGGGTCCATTCCAGGTTGCAGAGTGCGCGCAGCCTTCCCCGCACCGGAGACGGGCCGTCAGGCGTGGTGCAGGATCTGTCCGAGGAACTTGCGCGTGCGCTCGTTCTGCGGCGCCGAGAAGAACTGCTCCGGCGGCGCTATCTCGACGATCTCGCCGGCATCCATGAAGATCACGCGGTCGGCGACCTTGCGGGCGAAGCCCATCTCGTGGGTGACGCAGATCATGGTCATGCCGCTCTCGGCCAATTCTACCATCGTGTCGAGGACCTCGCTGACCATCTCGGGGTCGAGCGCCGAGGTCGGCTCGTCGAACAGCATGATCTTCGGGTTCATGCAGAGCGAACGGGCGATCGCGACGCGCTGCTGCTGCCCGCCCGAGAGCTGCACCGGGTATTTATGCGCCTGTTCGGGGATGTGGACGCGCTCCAGGATCTTGCGGGCCGTCACCTCGGCCTCGGCCTTGGGCGTGCCGCGCACCTTCATCGGCGCCAGCGTGCAGTTCTCCAGCACGGTCAGGTGCGGAAACAGGTTGAAGCTCTGGAACACCATGCCGATCTCGCGGCGGATGTCCTCGATGCCCTTGAGCTTGGCATGAACGGTGGTGCCGTCGATGACGATCTCGCCCTTCTGGTGCTCTTCGAGCTGGTTCAGGCAGCGGATCAGCGTCGACTTGCCCGAGCCCGAGGGGCCGCAGATGACGATGCGCTCGCCGCGCGAGACGGTGAGGTCGATATCGCGCAGGACATGGAAGTCGCCATAGAACTTGTCGACCTTGCGCATTTCGATGATCACGTCGCCGATCTCATGGTCGGTGGCGGACGGGGCTGTCGCGGACATCTGCAAAAACCGTTCTGGATGACAGTCGAAAGAGGTGCCCGGCGCGAAGCCGGGCACCCGTCAGGCATGATCAGAACTGCGGCATCGCCGGCAGCTTCGGCAGCGGGATGCCGAACCACTTCTGGTTGATCTTCGAGAGCTCGCCATTGGCCTCGATCTCGGCGATGAACTTGTTCGAGAACTCGGCCAGCGCCGTGTCGGCCTTGCGGAAGGCCATGCCGTTGGCCTGCTCGCGCAGCGTGATCTTCGGCTCGATATTGAGCTGCGGGTAGTCCTTGAGGAGCTGGGCGAGGATGGTGTTGCTTGCGCCCATCGCCTGGACCTGGCCGGAGATCAGGGCCTGCAGCGCGGTTGCATCGTCGTCGAAGCGCTTGAGCGGCGTGCCGGCCGGCGCGACGGCGCTGATCGCGGTGTCCTGGGTCGAGGCGCGCGCGACGCTGATCGTGACCGGCTTCAGGTCTTCCGCCGTCTTGATGTTCAGGCTCTTGGGGGCGAGCACGTAGATCGTCAGCGTGCTGTAGGGGTTGGAGAACAGCACCTGCTTCTGGCGCTCGGCGGTGATGCCGAAGGTGGCGATCAGCACGTCGACCTTGTTGGTCAGCAGATAGGGGATGCGGTTCGGGCCGGTGACCGGCACGAGCTCCAGCTTCACGCCGAGCGCCTTGGCCATCAGGGCGGCGACGTCGGCATCGTAGCCGGCCGGGTTCTGCTGGGCGTCGGTGCCGCCGAAGGGCGGGTAATCGGTCAGCACGCCGACTATCAGCTTGCCGCGTGACTTGATCTCGTCGGGCGTGGCGGCCTGGGCAGGCGCGGTGTTGAGAGCTGCGGCGGCGAGGCCGGCGAAGACGAGCGCGCCGAGGCTGCGGCGGCAAATCGATTTAAACAGTGACATGGGTCGTTCTCCTCTGAGGGTGGGCTTCGTGTTGCGTAGCCGCGCTCAGCGCGCGGCGACGAGGAGCTTTTGCTCCATTCGCTTGCTGTAGGCCGAGAGCGGCCGGCAGATGACGTAGTAGACCAGCGCCACCAGCGCGAAGATCGTGAAGGGCCGGAAGGTGGCGTTGTTGATGATCTGAGCCGCGCGCGTCAGCTCGACGAAGCCGATGATCGAGGCGAGCGAGGTGCCCTTGATCAACTGCACGAGGAAGCCGATCGTCGGCGGGATCGCGATGCGGATCGCCTGCGGGGCGATGATCAGCACCATCTTCGGGGCGTAGCGCAGGCCGAGCGAGGTCGCAGCCTCCCATTGCCCGCGCGGCACGACCTCGATGGCGCCGCGCCAGATCTCGCCGAGGAAGGCGCTGGCATGGAGCGAGAGGCCGAGCGCGGCCGCCGTCCAGGGATCGACCGACCAGCCGAACAGACCCGGCACGAAGAAAGCGAGGAAGAGCTGCATCAGCAGCGGCGTGCCCTGGAAGACCTTGATGTAGCCGGCCGAGGCGACCCTCAGCCATTTGTACTCGCCGGTGCGGGCGAGCGCGACCAGCGCGCCGCCGAGCGCCCCACCGAGGAAGGCGACGAGCGAGAGCAGCAGCGTCCAGCGCACCGCCATGAGGATGTAGATGATGTCGGGGGAGCCGAGTGTGCGCATCGTCTCACCTCACCGGGTTGGCTTGCGCAGGAAGCTGCGCTCGATGGCGGCGAAGACCGTCCAGAAGAAGACGGAAAGGCCGAGATACATGCAGGTGACGACGAAATAGACCTCGAAGCTGCGGAAGGTGCGCGACTGGATGTCGCCGGCCACCGCCGTCAGCTCGCTCGCCGCGATCGCCGAGCAGACGCTGGTGTTCAGCATCAGCAGGATGAACTGGCTGGTCAGCGAGGGGTAGATCGCCTGGATCGCGGGCTTCAGGATGATGTAGCGGAAGATCTGGAGCGGGCGCATGCCCAGCGACTTGCCGGCCTCGATCTGCCCCTTCTGGATGCTCTCGATGCCGGCGCGGATGATCTCGATGCCATAGGCGCCGACATTGACGACCAGCGCCAGCAGCGCCGCCGTGTTCGAGGTCATCTTCAGGCCGAGCGAGGGCAGGCCGAAATAGATCATGAAGATCTGGATCAGGAACGGCGTGTTGCGGATCAGCTCGATATATTCGTCGATGATCCAGACCAGCCATTTCGGGCCCGAGGTCTTGCCGAGCGCGCCGGCGACCGAGACCACCATGCCGATCGCCATCGCCAGCGCCGAGAGCACGAGCGAATTGAACAGACCCTGCAGCAATTCGGGCCAGGCCGCGAAGACGTCGGCGAAATCGAACTCATAGCTCATGCGGGCAGGCCCCTCCGGGGCTTCCGCTGCTCAACAGCCTGCATCGATCCTGTCCTCCGTGAGTATCCGGCCGGCTTGGCGCCCGCTTCTCGGTGTTGTCGGTCCAGTCTTGCTACAAACGTGGGATCAGCAAGCCGCCATCGACGTTGATGACTGTCCCCGTCGCATAGGCGAATTGCCCGCTGGTCAGGGCGGCGACCGCGGCCGCGACATCCTCGCCTTCGCCCCAGCGTCCGGCGGGGATCAGCCCGTCGGCGATGCGCGCATCGTATTTGGCGGCGACCTTGGCGGTCATGTCGGTGCGGATCACGCCCGGCCGGACCTCGAAGACCGGAATGCCCTCCGGCGCGAGCCTGACCGCCAGTGCCTTCGCCCACATCGAAAGCCCGAGCTTCGAGACGCAGTATTGCGCCCGGTCGATCGAGACGAGCTCGGTCGAGGCCGAGGTGATGAAGACGATGGCCGGCCGTTCCGGCCTGTCCGCCAGCATCGCCCTGGCGACTTCCTGACTCAGGAAGGCGGCGCCGCGCAGGTTGATGTCCATCACGAGGTCGAAGCTCTCCTCCGTGATCTCCAGCATGTCGCCGCGTATGGGCGCGCCGATGCCGGCATTGGAGACGAAGAGATCAAGTCGACCGAAACCGGCCTTCACGCCCGCGACGAGACCGGCATGGCTTGGGACGGCCGCGACATCGTGCTTGAAGAAGCGCGCCTTCGCGCCAGCCGCTTCGAACAGCCTCAACGCTTCGGTGACGGCCTCGTCCTCGGCGATATCGGTGAAGGCGATGTCGTGGCCGGCCTTGGCCAGCGCCACGCCGATGGCGCGGCCGATGCCGCGCCTTGCGCCGGTGATGAGGGCGACGGGACGCGTCATCTCATTCTCCCCGATAGGTCGGCGTGCGCTTCTGCTGGAAGGCTGCAACGCCTTCCTTCACGTCGTCGGTATAGGAGACGAGCGAGCTCGCCAGCGTCTCCATGATCGCGCCGCTATCCTCGTCCTCGGCGGCGTTGATGAGCTGCTTGACGATGAGGTTCGCGACCGGGCCGCGCTGGCAGATGCGCTCGGCCATGGCCTGTGCTGCCGCGAGCGCACCGCCCTTCTCGACGATCTGATCGACGATGCCGAGCGAAAGCGCCTGCTCGGCGGTGACGATCTCGCCGGTGAGCGCAAGGCGCCGCGCGACCTGCCCGCCAAGGCGCTTCACGAGACGCTGCGTGCCCGACCAGCCGGGGATCATGCCGAGCCCGGTCTCGGGCAGGCCGATCTTGGCCTGAACCTCGCAGACGCGGATATCGGCGGTGACGGCGAGTTCGAGCCCGCCGCCGAGCGCATGGCCGTTCATCGCGGCGATGACCGGCGGCTTCATCCGCGCCAGCTTGTCGAAGACGCGGTGGCCGGAGCGGACCCAGCCCTGGCCCATTTCCAGCGGAGACAATCCGCCCCAGGCGACGATGTCGCCGCCGGCGCAGAAGGCCTTGCCCTCAGCCGTCAGGATGACCGCGCGCACCGAGCGGTCGGCGTCGACGGCGTCGGCGAAACGGCCGAGCAGGCCGACCATGACATCGTCGAGCGCATTGAGTTTTTCCGGCCGGGCGAGCGTGATCGTCGCGATGCCGGCGGCAATGTCGAGGCGGACGGGGTCGCTCATGCCGCCCTCGCAGGGAGATCGAGGCCGATGAGGGCCTCATTGAACAGCGCGGCGTCCATCAGCTTCGGGGGCTTCGGCACCAGCAGCGGGAACTCGCTCTGGGCGAGGATGTCACGCTCCAGATCGACGCCCGGCGCGATCTCGGTGACGACGATGCCCTCGGCCGTCAGCTTCATCACGCAGCGCTCGGTGACATAGGTGATGTCCTGGCCCTGGGCGATCGCACGAGGGCCGGAGAAGGAGATGTGCTCGACTGCCTCGACCAGCTTCTTCACCTTGCCTTCCTTCTCGATGACGAGCTTGCCATCCGCGATCGCGAGCTTGGCGGCGGCGCTGAAATAGCCGGAGAAGACGATGCGCTTGGCCCGCGCGGTGATGTCGATGAAGCCGCCGGCCCCGGCGGTGACATGCGGACGCACGCCGAGCTTCGAGACGTTGACGCAGCCCTGCCGGTCGATCTGCAGGAAGGAGAGCAGCGACAGGTCGAAGCCCGCTCCCTGAAAGTAAGTGAACTGGTAGGGGGAGGGGACGATGGCTTCGGCATTGGAGGCGCAGCCGAACTGGAATTCGAGCAGCGGCACGCCGCCGACGGCGCCCTGCTCGATCACCCAGGTGACCGCGCCATGCTGGCCTTCCTCGATCAGGATGCGCGGGACATTGGCCGAGATGCCGAAGCCGATATTGACGGCGTCGCCATGGCGCAGTTCCTGCGCAACTCGGCGCGCGATGACCTTGGCGACGTCGAAGGCCGGGGTCTCGAAGCTCGACAGCGGCCGGCGCACCTCGCCGGAGATGGCGGGGTCGTAGACGGTCTGCGTCGTCTGCATCTGGTCGGGCGCGACCACGATCGCATCGACGAGGATGCCGGGCACGAAGACGGCCTGCGTGTTGAGGCTGCCGGCCTCGACCACGCGCTTCACCTGCGCGATGACGATGCCGCCATTGTTGCGCACTGCCAGCGCCTGATCGAGCGGGCCGAGCAGGCCGCCTTCATGCTCGTAGGAGAGGTTGCCGCGCTCGTCCGCCGTGGTGGCGCGGATGATTGCGACTTTCGGCACGATGCTGCGGAAATAGAGCCAGTCCTCGCCGTCGAATTCGACGCGCGACACGATCGGCTCGGCCATGGCGCGGGCGTTCATCGCGCAGCCCTGATGCGTCGGGTCGACGAAGGTCTCCATGCCGATCTTGGTCAGCACGCCCGGACGCTTCGCTGCGGCCTCGCGGTGCATGTCGAACAGGATGCCGCTCGGGATGTTGTAGGCCGGGATCTCGTTGCCCGTGACCATCTTCCAGATCGCGGGCGGCTCGGCCGAGGACGGGCCGGACGGGTAGGAGCCGCCCATGATCCGAGCCAGCAGGCCGGGCTTGGCGATGTGGTCGACGCCCTTGACGCCCCACATGTCGCCGGCCGCGATCGGATGCAGCGTCGTCAGGTTGCGCGGGTGGCCGGACGCATCGAAGCGCCGGCCGATCGCCGCCAGAACGGCATCGGGGCAGCCGAGGCCGGAGGAGGAGGAGACCGTGACGATCGCCTCGTCCGGGATCAGGGCGGCGGCTTCGTCGGCGGAGAGGATGCGGGGGAAGGCCATGGGTTACGTCTCTTCGGAAAGGGTTCAGCCGGCGGCGGCGAGCGCGCGCTGATAGGCGCCGCAGGATTCGCGGATGACGAGATGGGCGGGGCCGATGAAGCTTTCCGGCTCCGCGGCGGGATCGTTGATCTGCTTCAGCAGGAGGGCGGCGGCGCGCTCGCCGAGGCCAACGGGATCGACCGCGACGGTGGTCAGCGCGGGCGAGACATGGCGCGCCTCGCTGGTGTCGTCGAAGCCGACGATCGCGATGTCGCGCCCGACGACGAGACCGTGGCGCGCGGCCGCCAGCATCGCGCCGATCGCGGTGACGTCGTTGTAGCAGACGACCGCGGTCGGCCGGTCGGCGAGCGAGAGCACCGCGCTCATCGCGCTGAAGCCGCCGTCGCGCGTCGGCATGCTCTCGAGATTGAGCGCGGGATCGACGCTGCGGCCGGACGCTTCCATCGCCGAGAGGAAGCCGCCATGGCGCTCCTGCCGGACCACCATCGAATGCATGCCGCCGAGGAAGGCGATGCGCTCATGGCCGAGATTGATCAGGTGGCGGGTGACGCGGCTGGCGCCAAGGAGGTTCTCGGGAACGACGATACTGGTATCGGCGCCGGGCAGTCGGCGGATCGCCACCAGCAGCGCGGTGCCGGCTGCCTTGGCCCAGTCGAGATGCTCGGGCCGCGTATCCAGCGCCGGGCAGAGGATGATGCCGCCGGCGCCGTGTTCGCGCATCATCCGCATCACCTGCTCCTGCCGCACCACGCTCTCGGCGGTGTTGGCCATGAAGGCGACATAGCCGGCCATCTGCAGCACCTTCTCCACGCCGATGGCGAACTCGGCGAAGAACGGGTTGGAGAGGTCGTTCAGGACGAGGCCGACGATGCGGGACTGCGCATTGCGCAGATTGGCGGCGCCGCGATTATAGACATAGCCGAGCCGATCCATGGTCTGCAGGACATGCTGGCGGGTCTCGGGCTTCACCGCGCCGCGGCCGGTGAGGACGAGCGAGACCGTCGATTTCGAGACGCCGGCGGCGTCCGCGATCTCGATGATCGTCACCTTTCCCTTGCTGCCTTGCGGCTGCGGCATGGTTTCGTCCCTGATGCGCGTGGCGCTGTTCTTTTCTTGGAACGTTCCATTATCAGCGAATGGATCGTTGCGCAATATGCCTCTTTCAAAGCTTTTTCTCGCTCTGTATAAGGCTGGAAACGCGTTTCATTATTGGAACGTTCCAATAATTCACCGGAGGAAGCGATGGTCGAGATCAGCCTGCCCCGCATGGATGGCAGCAGCGAGCGCTACAGGCTGGCGCCGCCTTCGCCTTTCCCGCAGACGGCCAAGGCCAACGGCGTCCGCACCGTTTATGCCGCCGCCCATGTCGTCGCCGATCCATTGAAGCTGGTCGATCCCTGGCGCGAGCCGGCCGTCGACTGGGACGCGACGCTGGCGTTCCGGCACCATCTCTGGGGCCTCGGCTTCAAGATCGCCGAGGCGATGGACACCTCCCAGCGCGGCATGGGGCTGGACTGGCCGAACGCCGCCGAGCTGATCACTCGCGTCCTCGCCGAGGCCAAGGCGACGCCGGGCGCCGATCTCGCCTGCGGCGCCGGCACCGACCAGCTCGCCCCGCAAGGTGCCCGCGGCCTCGATGACGTGATCCGCGCCTATGAGGAGCAGATCGGCCATATCGAGGAGCATGGCGGCAAGATCATCCTGATGGCGAGCCGCGCGCTCTGCCGCGTCGCGAAGGGGCCGGACGATTATCTCGCCGTCTATGGCCGCCTGATCCGCCAGTGCCGCGGCAAGGTGATCCTGCACTGGCTCGGCGACATGTTCGATCCGGCGCTCGCCGGCTACTGGGGCAGCCGCGATTTCGAGCCGGCGATGGAGACGGTGCTCACCCTGATCCGCGACCATGCCGACAAGATCGACGGCATCAAGATCTCGCTGCTCGACGCCGGCAAGGAGATCACGATGCGTCGCCGCCTGCCGGCGGGCGTCGTCATGTATACCGGCGACGACTTCAACTATGCGGAGTTGATCGGCGGCGACGAGCAGGGCTTCTCGCATGGCCTGCTCGGCATCTTCGACCCGATCGCGCCGGCCGCTGCCGCTGCCTTCGCCAGGCTGGAGGCGGGCGACCGCGCCGGGTTCCGCGCCATTCTCGATCCGACCGTCGCGCTCTCGCGCCGGCTCTTCGAGGCGCCGACGCAGCATTACAAATGCGGTGTCGTCTTCCTCGCCTGGCTCAACGGCTTCCAGAGCCATTTCAGGATGGTCGGCGGCGCGGAGTCGGCGCGCGGCATCCTGCATTATGCCGACCTCTTCCGCCTCGCGGACCAGTCGGGGCTTCTGATCGATCCCGAATTGGCGGCGCGGCGGATGACGCATCTCTGCGCCCTCAACGGCGTCGCCTGAGGGGAGGGCAGGTCATGCACGCTCTCCTGCTCGATGCCGATATCTACGACCAGATCCGTGAGACCGCCCGGCGCTTCGCCGAGGAGGTCGTCAGGCCGGCCGCTGCCGATCTCGACCGTGACGAGACCTTCCCGGCCGATATCTACCGCCAGATGGGCGCGCTCGGCCTGTTCGGCATCACCGTGCCGGAAGGGCATGGCGGCGCCGGTCTCGATACCTACGCCTACTCGATCGTCATGGAGGAATTGTCGCGCGGCTATGCCTCGGTCGCCGACCAGTGTGGCCTCGTCGAATTGATCGGCACGCTGCTGACCCGCTACGGCGCGCCGGAGCAACTCAAGCGCCTGCCCGGCATCCTCGCCGGGAAAACCCGCGTCGCCTATTGCCTGACGGAAGCGGAGGCGGGTTCCGATCTCTCGAATGTCCGCACCACGGCGCGAGAGACCGCCGAGGGCTATGTCATCGACGGCGGCAAGCTCTGGATCCACAACGCGCCCGTTGCCGATCTCGGCTTCGTGCTGGCCTCTACCGACCCGTCAGCAGGCCATCGCGGCATGAGCATCTTCCTGGTCGATCTGCATGTGCCGGGTGTCTCGCGCGGGCCGAAGGAGCACAAGATGGGCCAGCGCGCGAGCCAGGTCGGCGCGCTGACGTTTGATGGTGTCACGGTGCCGCGCGAGGCGTTGCTCGGTCCGAAGGGGCGCGGCTTCCACATCATGATGAGCGTGCTGGAGAAGGGCCGTGTCGGCATCGCCTCGCTGGCGGTAGGCATCGCGCAGGCAGGGCTGGAGGCAGCGCTTGGCTACGCTCGCGACCGGCGCCAGTTCGGCAAGCCGATCCTCGACAACCAGGGTCTGCAATGGCTCTTGGCCGACATGGCCAAGGATATCGCCGCCGCCCGAGCGCTGGTCGAGCGCGCCGCGCTGCTGATCGACCACGAGAAGCCCGCGACCTCCGCCTCCTCGATGGCCAAATGCTTCGCCAGCGACATGGCGGTGGCGCAGACGGCCAATGCCGTGCAGGTCTTCGGCGGCTCCGGCTATATCCGTGGTTTCGAGGTCGAGCGGCTCTATCGCGACGCCAAGATCACCCAGATCTACGAGGGCACCAACCAGATCCAGCGCACCATCATCGCGCGGGAATTGATCAAGAACGGCGCCTGACTACAGGGCCGTGGTCTGGCTCACCCTGGCGCGAACCGCCGCGAGGCAACCGGCGATCTCCGCGATCAGCCATTCCGAGACGATCCGGCTGACGCGCGAGAGCGGCCGGCGGGCATCGATGGCGACGCTCACCGATTGCGGCTCGACGGCCGTGTCGCGGATCGGCAGGAAGACCAGCGAGCCGTTCATCAGCTCCGGCGCGGTGTCGAGCTCCGAGGTGAAGGCGAGATATTCTCCTTCAAGCGCGAGCTGCTTCACCAGCTGGAGCGAGTTGGTGACCACGGCCCGGCGCGGGTCGGAAAACAGCCAGCCATGGTGCATGTCGAGATAGCGCCGGATCGTCAGGGCGCGGCTCTGCAGGGCGATGCGGTGGGTCGAGGCCTCTTGGAAGCTGACGGACTCGGCGCTCGCCAGCGGATGCGACGGCGCGACGACGCAGCCGACCGGCAGCGCCGCGCTCCAGAGCACATGGATTTCGCGGCGCGGGACAAGGTTGAAGACCGCGGCGATATCGGCGGCGTCGCCGGCCAGCGCGGTCAGGGCCGCGTCGGGGCTCGCGACTTCGACATCGAGTGAGATCGCCGGGTGCTCGGCATTGAGGCCACGGATCAATCGCGGCAGGAAGCCGTTGACATGGCTGTCCATCACGACGAGCCGGGTGTGGCCCTGATCGACGCCCTGTAGCTGGCGCAGGTCCGCGGCGGCGCGGCGCTCGTCGGCCAGCCAGTTCCGCGCCAGCGCGATGATGGCGTCGCCCGCCGCGGTCGGGCGCATGCCGCGCGGCAGCCGCTCGAACAGCTCCATGTTGAAGTCCCGCTCCAGCAACAGGATATGCCGGTCGATCGCGGAGGCCGCGACATGAAGCTCGCGCGCGGCCTTCTGGATCGAGCCGGAGCGCGCGACCTGCTCGACATAGCGAAGGGCGGCGGGGACGAGGGAGGCGCGCATGTAACCATCCTAATTTCGAGAATGGAGAGTTCCAAATTCTGAGCTGGACGGCAACATTCGAAGCGCCGATCCTTCCTTACGTCAACGGGCCTTAGGCCCTCTTGGCGCAGGGGGAGCGTGCATGATCGACGCCGGACGCATCGGGCAGCCCAACGCGCGCCGCAGCAGCCGCGAGGATGGCGGCAGGCCGGACAAGGCTTCACGGCCGACGATCGGGGTCGTGTTGCCGTCGTCCAACCGGACGGTCGAGCGCGTCGCCTATGTCATCCGGCAGAGCCGCCCCGAACTCGACATCTGCATGACGCGGGTTCCCTATTCCGGGCATCCGCACGATGGCTACGAGCTCGAGAGCTTCCGTCGGGCAACGCGGCTGCTCGCCGATACGCGGCCCGACGTCATCCTGTGGAACGCGACGCGCGGGGCGCTGCTCGGTTTCGAGCCCGACCGGGTGTTGTGCCGGATGATCGAGGAGATCGCCGGCGTGCCGGCGACGACGACGGCACTGGCGACCCTCCAGGTCCTGAAAGCCGACGGCATCCGCCGCATCGCCCTGATCGCGCAGGGCGGCCTCGACGATTGCGAGCGGCTGACCAGCACCTTCGGCGACGAGGGCATCACGGTGATCGCGTCGTCGGCGCTCGGCATCGAGGACAACTTCGAGGCGGCGGCGGTGACGGATGACGACCTGATCGCCGTGGCCTCCGATCTCTGTGCGCGGGCGGAGCCCGAAGGCCTGCTGATCTGGAGCACCAATCTCGGCGGGCACGCGCTGTCGCGCCGCTGCGCCGGCCTCGGCGTCCGGGTCTTCGATTCCACCACGATCGGCTTCGACGTCGCGCTCGCCCTTCTCGACGACCCGCCCCGGAACAAGCCCCCGGATGCGGCACTAAGCCCAGCCTCTCCCCGATAACAACAAGGGCCCGTCAGTGGCCTGCTCAGAGGACGAACGGTCATGGTCACAACCCTTACACGCAGGCATTTCGGCAAGCTCGCGGCGGCCTCCGCGCTCGCTTGCCCGGCCGTGGTCCAGGCGCAGCCCGCCTGGCCCACGAAGCCGGTGCGCATTCTGATTTCCTTCCCGCCCGGCGGCTCCAGCGACTTCGTCGCCCGGGCGATCACGCCAGCCTTGTCCGAGCATTTCGGACAGCAGTTCATCGTCGATAACCGCCCCGGTGCCGGCGGCACGGTCGCGGGCGACATCCTGCGGCGCGAGCAGCCGGACGGCTACACCTTCCTGCTCTCCAACAACGCGCCCTTCACCATCGCGCCGACGATGTTCAAGAAGATCCCCTACAACGTCGTCAAGGACTTCACCCATGTCTGCTATCTCGGCGCGACCTATGGCGGGCTGGTGGCGCATGCCAATGTCGGCGTGAAGACGGCGGCCGAGCTGATCGCCAAGGCCAAGGCCAATCCCGGCCAGCTCAGCTTCGGCTCCAGCGGCGTCGGCTCGATCGGCCATATCACCGGCAATACCTTCTGCCGGGCGGCGGGGATCGACATCCTCCATGTGCCCTATCGCGGCGCCGGGCCGCTCCGGATCGACCTCACGGCCGGCATCATCGGCCTGCAGTTCGAGGGCATCGTCACCAGCGTGCCGCAGATCGCGGCCGGCGAGTTGTTCGGGCTGGGCGTCACCTCCGACAAGCGCCTGCCGGCCGTGCCGAACATCCCGACCTTCAGGGAGATGGGCTACGACGTCTCGGTCAAGAACTGGCACGGCATCAGCGCGCCCGCCAACCTGCCGCCGGCCATCGCGGAGAAGATGAGCGCGGCGCTCGCCGATATCTGCACGCGCCAGGCCATCACCGATCAGTTCGCGAAGATCGGCAACTACTACGACCCGATGACCTCGGCTGAGTTCTCCGCCTTCGTTGCCGATCAGATCGAGGTGTGGCGGCCGATGATCATCGCCGCCGGGGCTGCCGGACAATGAGCGAGCCCAGTCTCTCCCCCGTCCGGCCGGGGCGGGCCGAGCTCGCCTCCGGGTTGCTGGTCACGGCGCTCGGACTGCTCGGCCTCGCCGCCTCCTGGGACCTCGATCGCGGCGTGCTGCGCCAGATGGGGCCCGGCTACCTGCCGGCCACCGTCTCCTGGCTGATCATCGCCGGTGGCGCCGTGATGATCGCCGCCGCCATGCTGAAATCCGGCAAGCCATTGCCGGATTTCCAGTTCAGGCCGCTGGCCGTCATCTCCGCCGGCATCGCGCTGTTCGGCCTGACGATCGACAGGCTCGGAATTCTCGCGGCGATCGTGATCCTGATCATCGTCTGCGGTTTCGCGAGCCCGATCACCCGCTTCCGGGAGAATGTCGCGCTCGCGGTCTGCCTCGCGGCGGCTTCCGCCGTGATCTTCGTCAAGCTGCTGGGCTTGGCGATCCCCATCCTGCCGAGGTGAGCGCGCCATGGATCTGCTCGGCAATCTCGCCATAGGCTTCTCCGTCGCTGCGTCCGCGACCAATCTCGGCTTCTGCCTACTCGGCGTCTTCGTCGGCACGCTGATCGGCGTCCTGCCCGGCATAGGCCCTGTCGCGACGATGGCGATGCTGCTGCCCGCCACCTTCCATGTCGCGCCGGTCTCGGCGCTGATCATGCTCGCCGGCATCTATTACGGCGCGCAATATGGCGGCTCGACCACCGCGATCCTGGCGCGTGTGCCGGGCGAGGCTTCGTCGCTGGTGACGGCGCTCGACGGCTACAAGATGGCGCTCAAGGGCCGGGCCGGCGCTGCGCTCGCCATCGCCGCGATCGGCTCCTTCTTCGCCGGCACGGTCTCGACCCTGCTGGTCGCGATGTTCGGGCCGGCCCTGTCGAAGGTGGCGCTCCAGTTCGGGCCGTCGGATTACTTCGCGCTGATGGTGCTCGGCCTCGTCGCCGCGATCGTGCTGGCGAGCGGCTCGCTGCTCAAGGCTGTGATGATGATCCTGGTCGGCATCCTGCTCGGCCTCGTCGGCACGGACCCGAACAGCCCGCTGCCCAGGATGAGCTTTGACGTGCCGGCGCTGGCGGAGGGCATCAACTTCGTCTGCCTCGCGGTCGGCCTCTTCGGGCTCTCCGAGATCATCTACAATCTCGAGAAGGAGATCGTCCGGCCGCAGGCGATCCCGTTCCGCGAGCTGATGCCGAACCGCGAGGAGATGAAGGCGGCGACGCCGGCGATCCTGCGGGGATCGCTGATCGGCTCGGCCTTGGGCATCCTGCCGGGCAGCGGCGCGCTGCTCGCCTCCTTCTCGGCCTATGCGATCGAGAAGAAGATCTCGAAGACGCCGGAGCGCTTCGGCGAAGGCGCGATCGAGGGCGTCGCGGCGCCCGAGGCTGCGAACAATGCGGGCGCGCAGACCTCCTTCATCCCGCTGCTGACGCTGGGCGTGCCGTCAAATGCGGTGATGGCGGTGATGGCGGGCGCGATGGCGATCCAGGGCATCACGCCCGGCCCGCAGGTCATGGTCAAGCATGCCGAACTGTTCTGGGGCATGATCGCGAGCATGTGGATCGGCAACCTGATGCTGGTGATCCTCAACCTGCCGCTTGTCGGGCTCTGGGTGAAGCTGCTGCAGGTTCCCTACCGGCTGCTCTACACCTCGATCATCCTGTTCTGCTGCATCGGCGTCTACTCGATCAACAGCTCCGTCTTCGACGTCTATCTGACGATCGCCTTCGGCATCCTCGGCTATGTACTGATCAAGCTGGAATTCGAGCCGGCGCCGCTCCTGCTCGGCGTCATCCTCGGGCCGCTGATGGAGGAGAACCTCCGGCGCGCGATGCTCCTGTCGCGCGGCAGCCTCTCCGTGTTCTGGGAGCGGCCGCTGAGCCTGGGGCTGCTGCTGACGGCGGCCGTGCTGCTGATGGTCGTGCTGCTGCCGAGCCTGCGGCAGGCGCGCGACACGCTCAAGGAAGAGTGACGGGGCCTCCCACTGGGTCGCGGGGCGCGTGCGCATCGATGGAAGCGCGCCCCGCGACCACTTTTTCCCCGGGCAAGGGTCATTCGCGATGAAACGCTTCAAGATGCTTCTCAACGCCAATTTCAGCGGGCCGCAGGCCTGGCTGCTGCTGGCGATCCGGCGAGGCTATGTCGCTGACGCCGGGATCGAACTGGAGTTCACGCCGGGGACCGGCGCGTACAACGCTGCGCCGGGCCTGGTCGCGCGCGATTTCGACCTCGCCTATGGCGACCTGAACTCATTGATCGAGGTCGCGGCGGCTGAGCCCGAGCGCGCGCCGACCTGCGTTTACGCGCTGTTCAACGCCTCGGCGGCGGCGGTCGCGGTGCCCGCCGGCAGCCCGATCGCGACGCCGGCCGATCTCAAGGGCACGCATCTGATCGGGCATGCCTCGGATGTAGGCCTGCGCACCTTCCGGGCCTTCGCCGAGGCGACCGGTCTCGATCCCGACAGCGTCAGGGTCGAGACCGCCGACGGGGCGATGGCCGAGCTGGTGGCGCGGCTCGATAGCGAGCGGGGGCCACATGGCCTGTTCGGCTATGTCAGCACCATCACCGCGGCGCTGGCCGCGCAGGGCAAGGACGCCGCGACGCAATTGCGTTGGCTGCGCTACGACCGTTACGCCCCGTTCTTCTATGGCAGCGGCTTCATGGCCTCGCCGCGCGTCATCGCCGAGGAGCCGGAGGCGTTGACGCGACTGGTCGCGGCCATCAATCGTGGCGTCGTCGAGGCTCTGGCGGACGAGGAAGCCGCGCTCGACGCTGTGCTGAGCTTCGCGCCCGAGGCCGACCGCGAGGTCGAGCGTATCCGCTGGAAGACGACGCTCGGCGTCGAACTCGCCCATCCCGATGGTGAGCGGCTCGGCCTCGGCATGATCGATGCGGCGCGCTTCACCGAGAGCGTCCGCCGCCATGCGAGCGCGCAGAACCTGCCGCGCGTCCCCGCCACCGAGCGCCTGTTCAGCGCCCGCTTCCTGCCGCCGGCCGCAGAGCTGGCGCGCACCCGCCAGACTCAAGGAGCCGTCGCTTGAAACGCCTGCGCATCCTCCTGAACGGGCCCTTCGCCGGCCCTCATGCCGGCTTCGCGCTGGCCGAACGCCGCGGCTACCTGGCCGATGCCGGGATCTCGATCGACTGGCATGCCGGGAAGGGCGCTTCCGCCGTGATCCCCGAACTGCTCGGCGGCGGCTATGACGCGGCCTATGGCGATCTCAATGCGCTCGCGCTTGCGCTCGGCGGGTTGGCGCCAGAGACGGGCCCAAAGGCGATCTATGCCGCCTTCAACCAGACGCCGCTGACCATCGCCGTCCGGGCGGGCGATGGCATCGCGGCGCCGCGCGATCTCGAAGGACGCACGGTGCTCGGCCATACCTATGATGCGGCATTCCAGATGTTCCCGGCGCTCGTCGTGGCGGCCGGGATCGATGCCGCCCGCGTCAAGCTGATCTTCTCGGAGGAATCGCTCGGGCTGATGGTGCGGCAGATGGTCGAGACGCGCGATTGCGACGGTGTCTTCGGCTTCGTCAACACGATCAAGGCCTCGCTTTCGGAGGAGGGGCTTTCGATCGAGGACAAGGTCGGTTTCATCGAATACCGCGATTGGCTGCCGTCCTTCTACGGCAATTCCCTGCTGGCATCGCCTGTCTTGCTGGCCGATGCCGGTCTGGCGCGCGCGCTGGTCGAGGCGGTGGCGAAGGGCTTCGCCGATCTGCGCGCCGATCCGGAAGCCGGGATCGATGCCGTCATGGAGATGCGCCCTGAGCTCGACCGCGCGATCAACCTGCGCCGCCTCAAAGGCACGCTCGCCATCGAGATGAACCATGCCGAGCGGGAGGGCGTGCGCGACGGTGATGTCGATCCGGTCCGCCTGCAGGAGGCGCTCGACCTGCTGGCGCGCGCCTTCCCGAAGACGCGGTCGCTCAAGGCGCAGGAGGTTTTCGCGCAGCTTCGGCCGGCCTGAATTCGCCAGGGATGTGGCAGGCTTCGCCACAACATCACCGCGAAATGATCAGAGCGGCTTCAGCCTGAGACCGCATTTCGGCTGTCCGATGGGCATTCATTGCCAATACAGAGGAGAATTCTCCATGCGAAAGGCCATGATTGCCATCGGTGCCGCGCTGTTCGTCTCGGGCGGCGCCATGGCGCAAGCGCCGGCCACACCGACGCCACCAGCCCAATCCGCGCCCTCGGACGAGAAGGCGGCCACGATCAAGACGGTCAGCGTCGTCGACATGGACGCCCTGCCGGCGGCGGCGCAGGAGCAGGTCACGCAGCAGTCGAAGGCGCAGCCAGCCGGGCAGCTCCAGCGGGTCCAGTCCGCGATCGAGGGCGAGCCCAAGCTGAAATCGGCCCTCGCCACGAAGGGCTTCACCTCCCGCGACGTGGTGCTCGCCTCGCTGGGCGATGACGGCGAACTGACCATCCTCGCCAAGCGGGCGTCGTAAGTCCGGCTCGGCCGGCCTTTAGACCGGGATCAGCGTCGCGACATGGCGCTCCGCCGGCCGCTCGCTCTCGGCGAGGCCGGCGGCGACGCCGGCGCGGTCGGCCGGGCTGCGGTTCTGGCTGAGCTTGCGCTTGCCTTCGAGCATCGCGATCGGCATGCGCAGGCCGACGATGCCGCGCAACTGGGCCTGGACGAATTCGGGCGGCGCATCGGAGACCGCCCAGGGCGCGGCGCGCTCGCCCTCGTGCAGGCTGGTCAGGCGGGTGACGACATCGAGCAGGCGGGTCGCGTCGTCGAAGAACTCGACCGGGCCGGAGGCGTGGACCGTGACATAGTTCCAGGTCGGCACGACCTTCCCGGTCTCCTGCTTTACCGCATACCAGCTCGGCGTTACATAGGCGTCCGGACCCGCGAAGATGGCGAGGCCGTTGCCGACGGGCGGCACGCGCCATTGCGGGTTCGCCCTGGCGAGATGGCCGTAGAGCACGCCATGCTCGCCCTCGCTCTCGTCGATGAACAGCGGCAGCGACGTCGCCAGCGGGCCTTCCCCTGTGGCGGTGATGAAGGTGGCGAGACGCGCGGCGCGGATCGTCGCCAGCAGGCTTGTCCTGTCCTCGTCGCGAAAGGCCGGTGGGTTGTACATGCGGGAACTCCTTGTGCCGCCGCTGTCATGCCTGCAATCTGGACCTTCAGGAATATCCAGTTCCAAGGGTTTTTAGTGGTCCAGTTGGAAGAGCAGGGCGTCGCCCGCCGGATCATCGCCGCGATCAAGCAGCGGATCCATGGCGGGGAATACCGGCCGGGCGACCGCCTGCCGTCGAGCCGTTCGCTCGCCATCGAATGGGGCGTGTCGCGGACGACGGTCACGGTTGCCTATGCGCAGTTGATCGCCGAGGGTTATCTGCTCAACCGCCCTGGGGCACGGGCCATCGTCGCGCGCGGGCTCGCGGCAGGGCCAATGCCCAAGGTTGCCACGCCTGGAAGCGCGCGGGCCTTGTCCGATTTTGCCGAGCGCCTGCTTGCCTTGCCCGCGCCGGCCCGGTTCCAGACCTATCGCGTCGCCGATTTGCGCTATGGCGACCTGAACGGGGCGGATTTCCCGATGCTGGCCTGGCGCCGCGCGCTCAATCGGGCGAGCCTGCGACGGGCCGAGCGTCTGCGCTACAGCGATCCGCAGGGCTCGGCTCCGCTTCGCGAGGCCTTGCAGAGCTATCTGTGGCGGTCCCGAGGGATCAGTTGCGCGCCGGAGCAGATCATCGTCGTCAACGGCTCGCAGCAGGGGCTCGATCTTTGTGCGCGTTTGTTGCTCAACCCCGGCGATCGCTTCGTCATGGAAGACCCCGGCTATGTGCTGGCCCGGCATGCCTTCGCGGCTTCGGGCGGGGTGATCGTGCCCGTTGCCGTCGATCGCGAGGGCATCCGCACGGACGGGTTGCCGGCGGCGCGATTGGCCTATGTCACGCCGTCGCATCAGTATCCGCTTGGCAGCGTGCTCTCCGCCGCAAGGCGTCGCGCCCTGCTGGATTGGGCCGCAGAAGTCGGAGCCGTGATCGTCGAGGATGATTATGACGGCGAATACCGGCACGGCGTTGCGCCGATCCCGCCCTTGCAGGCTTCCGCGCCCGACAAGGTGATCTATCTCGGCACGGTCTCGAAGACGCTCTCTCCGACTTTGCGGCTGGGCTATCTCGTCGTGCCGCCCGATCTCGGCCCGATCTTCGCCGAGGCCAAGCGCCTGACCGACCGGCATACGCCCTTGCTGGAGCAGGACGCGCTGGCGGAGTTCCTGTCGAGCGGCGGCTATGAGCGCCATGTCCGCAGCGTCCGCAGACGCAATGCGGAGCGCCGGGCCGCGCTGCTGCAGGCTCTCGCCGAAGAATGCGGAACGCGCCTGACGGTGACCGGCGCGGATACCGGCCTGCATGTCGTCGCCTGGCTGAACGGCGTTCCGGCGGAGCGCGAGGCGGCGATCGTCGAAGCGGCTCGCGAGGCCGGGATCGGCATCTATCCGATCGGGCCGCTCTACGCCTCCGGGACCGGGCGGCCGGCCGAGGCTGGCTTCGTCATCGGCTATGCGGCGCATGACGTCGAGGTGATTCGGCGCGGCGTCTCCGGGCTGGCCAAGGTGTTCGCGGCTATCGGCTGACGATCAGCCGCGCAGGCCGCCGAGCATCAGGTCGCAATAATCCTGAGCGAAGGACGCGGCGCGGCGGCCCTTGCCCGGCTTGAACCAGCGCACCATCCAGTTGAGCATCGAGAGCACGGCACGGCTGGCGACATCGACATCGACCGCTCGGAAGGCGCCCTTGGCGACGCCGTCGGCGATGATCTGCCTCAGCGCCTGCTCGTGCTCGTCGCGCAGCTTCTGCGCTTCCGCGATCATCACGACATTCTCCATGCCGCCATAGCCGACGAGCATGGTGAGGAAGCCGTCATAGTGATCCTCGAAGAAATCGGCATGGGCGGTCATGAAGCGGGCGAGCGTCTCTTCCGGTCCCGAGGCCTGCGCCGTGGCCCGCGAGACGTGGCCGCGCAGCCCCTCCAGCGTGCGCACGATGATCGCCTCGTAGATCTCCTTCTTGTTCGGGAAGTAGTGGTAGATCGCCGCCTTGGTGACGCCGACGGACGCTGCGAGCTCGCCGAGCGATGTCCCGTCATAGCCGTCCCTAGCGAAGAGCCGGGCGGCATCGTCGAGGATGCGGTCGCGTGCGTTCGCGATGGTCGGCGGGCGACCCTGACGCTTGGGTTGCGTTGCGGTGTTCGGTTCCGCCATGGCGCGTCAGCCGATCGCGCCGACGGCGCGCAGGCGTTCGATCTGCCCGGGCTCAAGGCCGAGATGCTCGGCCAGGACCGCATCTGTGTGTTCTCCCACCGCAGGCGGCGGCGTCGGCTCGCGCGGGGGGCTTGCGGACATCCGCAAGGGGCTGCGGACCGAGCGAAATGTCCCGATCGTCGGCGCGGGCACGGAGACGACGCTCTGGCGCAACTCGGCGATGTCACTGGTCAAGGCCTGCCCGACGCTGCGGACATCACCTGCGGGCACCCCAGCGGCGCGCAGGCCAGCTAGCACCTCGGTCAGGTTCAGGCCCGCGAAATGCTGTTCGAGCAGGGGCAGGAGCGTGTCGCGATGCTCTGTGCGCTTGCGGTTGGTCGCATAGCGCGGATCGTCCGACAGATGGGCCAGGCCGAGCACCCGGCAGAAGCGGCGGAACTGCTCGTCATTGCCGACGGCGATGGCGATCCGTCCGCCGATGCAGGCGAAGATCTGGTAGGGCACGATGCTGGGATGGGCGTTGCCATAGCGGCCCGGGTCCTTGCCGGTATTGAGATGGCCCGAGGCGATATTCGCCAGGAAGAACAGGGCGCTGTCGTTGAGCCCGATATCGAGCCACTGCCCCTCGCCGGTGCGCTCGCGCATGTAGAGGGCGGCGAGCACGGCCTGCACGGCGTTCATGCCGGTGACGAGATCGATGAAGGCGACGCCCAGCCGCATCGGCTCGCCAACGCGCTCGCCGGTGATTGCCATGAAGCCGGATTCGGCCTGGATGATGAAGTCGTAGCCGGGGCGTTCCTCCTGCGCGTGACCGCGGCCATAGCCGGAGATCGAGCAGACGATCAGGCGCGGATTAATCGCCTTGAGGTCCTCATAGGTCAGCTTGAACTTGCGTAGCGAGGCCGGCCGGAAATTCTCGACGAGGATATCGGCCTTGCGGGCGAGCTCGACGATGAGCTCGCGGCCTTCCGTGGTGCCGATATCGACGGCGAGACTCTTCTTGTTGCGGTTGGCGCCGAGGTAATAGGTCGAGATGCCCTCGACCGAGGGCGGCATCCAGCCGCGCGTGTCGTCGCCCGCGCCGGGCTGCTCGATCTTCCAGATTTCCGCGCCGAGATCGCCCAGCGTCATGGTCGCCCAGGGGCCGGCGAGGACGCGGGTGAGATCGAGGACCTTGATGCCGTCCAGTGCCGCGCCCATCGCCTGTCACCTCGCATTCCCGATATTTACTTACCGGCTGGAAGGTATTTAACTGCCCCGCCTTGTCAAGGAAGCCCGAGGCGCCGGGCGCGGGCAAGCGAGGGAGAGGGCGATGGCCTTGGACAGCGAGACGATGCAGGGGTTGCTGGAGAGCGTCGCGCGCTTCGTGCGCGAGCGCCTGCGGCCCCTGGAGCATCAGGTCGCGCAGGAGGATCGCATCCCCGCCGAGATACGCCGGGAGATCGCCGATATGGGGCTGTTCGGCCTGTCGATCCCGGAGGAGTACGGCGGCCTTGGCTTGACGATGGAGGAGGAGGTCCGGGTTGCCTTCGAACTCGGCAGGACCTCGCCGGCCTTCCGTTCCCTGATCGGGACCAATAACGGCATCGGCTCGCAAGGGCTGATCATGGACGGCACCGAGGAGCAGAAGCAGCGCTACCTGCCTCGCCTCGCCTCGGGCGAGATCATCAGCTCCTTCGCGCTGACGGAGCCGGAAGCAGGCTCGGATGCGGCCTCACTGAAGACCTCTGCGCGGCGGGTTGAGGGCGGCTATGTCCTCAACGGTACCAAGCGCTTCATCACCAATGCCCCGCATGCCGGGCTGTTCACGGTGTTCGCGCGCACCGATCCGTCGCAGCCCGGCGCCAAGGGCGTTTCGGCCTTCCTCGTCGAGGCGGGCACGCCGGGGCTTTCGCTCGGGCCGGTCGACAAGAAGATGGGCCAGAGCGGCTCGCACACCTCGGACGTCATCTTCGAGGATTGCCGCATTCCGGCCGACGCCCTGCTCGGCGGGCGCGAGGGGCAGGGTTTCCGCACGGCGATGAAGGTGCTTGATCGCGGGCGCCTGCACATCTCGGCGGTCTGCGTCGCGATGGCCGAGCGCGTGATCGATGACAGCTTGCGCTACGCCGTCGAGCGCAAGCAGTTCGGCCAGCCGATCGCGGAGTTCCAGCTGGTGCAGGCGATGCTCGCCGACAGCCGGACGGAGGCCTATGCCGCCCGCTGCATGGTGCTGGAGACGGCGCGGGCCAAGGATCGCCGCGAGGACGTCGCGACCGACGCCGCCTGCTGCAAGCTCTTCGCCAGCGAGATGGTCGGGCGCGTGGTGGACCGGGCGGTGCAGATCCATGGCGGCGCCGGCTATATCGCCGATCACGGCATCGAGCGCTTCTACCGGGATGCGCGCCTGTTCCGCATTTACGAGGGCACCTCGCAGATCCAGCAGATCGTCATCGCCCGCAACATGGTGAAGGCGCTGGGCTGAGCGGCCGCGCTCAGTCGGCGCTCTTGCCCTGCTGGCGCAGGGCCTTCAGCCGGTTGATGAGGTGGCGCGCGCCCATCAGGATATGCTGTTCCAGATGCTCCTTCGCGCGCTCGATCTCGCCCTGCTTGCACAGGTCGAGCAGGAGCTGGTGCTCGCGGTTCATCCGGTCGCGCCCGCCGGTCAGGCGGATCGGCAGTGGGAAATGGCGGTAGGCGTTGAGATAGAGCTTGCGGACGAGCTCCAGCGTCTGCGGCCGGTTCGCCGGGGCGTAGAGCGCGGCGTGGAAATTCCAGTTCTGGCTCGACCAGGCTTCGTCCTCGCGGTCGACCGCCATGCGCGCCAGCAACTCCTCCGCCTTGGCGAAGTGCTGAGGGCCGAGCAGCGGGATGGAGAGTTCGAGCAGCCAGGTCTCCAGCCGGGCGCGGATTTCGTAGGTCTCCTCGAGATCGTCGATCGACAGGCCCGAAACCACCGCGCCCTTATGTGATTCCTGAAGGACGAGCCCCTCGGCTTCGAGCTGATGCAGGGCCTCGCGGATCGGCACCCGGCTGACGCCGAGCTCGGCCGCCAGCTTTTCCTGCCGCAATTGCATCCCCTCCGGCAGGGCGCCGGAGAGAATCTGGTCGCGCAGCAGCGCCACGACGCGCGCGGTCGTCGTCTTGCGCTGGAGCGCGGTGGTCTTCGTCGAGAGGATCGGCGCGGTCATCGCTCAGGCATGCTTCGTCGATTGCATTTGGCCCCAATCCTTGCCCCGAACGGTGCGCGCTTACAATCGGCGGCGCTGACATGTCTGTATGTCGAAATTATTGTATCCAGTTTTTGGATCGTAAAACGTAATATTTTCCTATTCTGCGGCGGTTAAATCCCCCCTTGCGCACTCAAGAGAGTCGTCGTATCCAAAAATTGGATTCAATATTTAATTTGAGTGGACGGCCGGCCGGTGATCGCGATCTGCAACAATGAGGGAGCCTGCGGAATCGCGGCGACAGGTGCGGCGCTGGCCCGTGGCGATGCGGCGCTGGACGCGATCGAGGCCGGCATCCGGCTGGTCGAGGCCAGCGAAGAGGTCAGGACCGTGGGGCGCGGCGGCTGGCCCAACCTGCTGGGAGAGGTCGAGCTCGATGCCTCGATGATGGATGGTTCGACGCTGCGCACCGGCTCTGTCGGTGCGCTGACCGGCTATCTCCACCCGGTCAGCATCGCTCGGCAGGTGCTCGAACGATTGCCGCATGAATTGCTGGTCGGAGAGGGCGCGCGCCGCTTCGCTGCCGAGATCGGCGCCGAGGCCGGCGAGTTGCTGATGCCGCATGCGCGGATGGCGTGGGAGCGCTGGTTCCGGACGGAGGTCGGCGCGGCCGAGCAGGCGCGTTGGCCGGACGTGCCGATGGCGGAACTGTGCCAGCAGGCGATCGACCCGGAAATCGGGCGCGATACCACGGTCTTCCTGGCGCAGGATGCGGAGGGCCATATCGGCGCGGGCACGAGCACGTCGGGCTGGGGCTGGAAGTATCCCGGCCGCCTCGGCGACAGCCCGATCATCGGGGCGGGCTCTTACGCGGATAGCCGCTACGGCGCCTGCGCCTGCACGGGCGTCGGCGAGATGAGCATCCGCGCCGGCACGTCGCGCGCCGTCGTCCTCTACATGAAGATGGGCATGAGCGTCGAAGAGGCCGTGCATGAGGCGGTCGAGGACATGCGCGCGCTCAAGGGCGGGCTGATCGGCCGCGTCACGATCCACGCCATCGACCGGCAGGGCGGCCACAAGGTCGTCGCCGTCAACGGCCTTCCTGAGAACCACTACTGGCTTTGGCGCGCGGGTGACGCCGCCCCGTCGAGCCAGCCCTGCGAAATCATCGCGATCAGCGATGTCCCCGCCCCGAAGCCGACGGCGCATCGCCGCTACGAGCAGATGGGGCTCTGAGCCCGCCCTCCCGCCAGCAACAGGACAGACCATGACAGCGTCACGCCATCGCCTTTTCGCAGCATTCGCCGGCCTGCTGCTCGCCGGGACCGCCGCGCAGGCTCAAACCACGCTCGAACGCGTCAAGCAGCGCGGGCAACTGATCTGCGGCACCAGCACCGGCATCGCCGGCTTCAGCATGGCGGACGGGCAGGGCAACTGGTCGGGGCTCGATGTCGATGTCTGCCGGGCGCTGGCGGCGGCGATCTTCGACGATCCCGCGAAGGTCAAGTTCATCCCGCTGGCGAGCAAGGACCGGCTCACCGCACTGCAGAGCGGCGAGATCGATGTGCTGCCGCGCACCACGACCTGGACGCTGAGTCGCGACGCCGGCCAGGGCCTGAACTTCACCGCCGTGAACTATTATGATGGGCAGGGCTTCCAGGTCCGCGCCAAGAGCGGGGTCAAGTCGGTCAAGGACTTGAACGGTGCTTCGATCTGCACGGTGCAGGGCACGACCAACGAGCTGAACCTCTCCGACTATTTCCGCGTCAACAAGATGAAATACGAGGTCGTCGCCTTCCAGGGCATCGATGAGACGGTGAAGGCCTATGAGAGCGGGCGCTGCGACGCGATCTCGACCGATATCTCCCAGCTCGTCTCCTATCGCCTGAAGATGTCCGACGCGGCCGAGCATATGCTGCTGCCCGAGGTGATCTCGAAGGAGCCCATCGGCCCCTATGTCCGCCAGGGCGATGACGAATGGTTCGACATCGTACGCTGGACCGTCTTCGCGCTGGTCAATGCCGAGGAGCTCGGCGTGACCAAGGCCAATCTCGCCGACATGCTGAAGTCGGAGAACCCGGAGATTCGGCGCCTGCTCGGCGTCGAGGGCAAGTTCGGCGCGGGGCTCGGCCTGACGCCGGACTGGATCGCCCGCATCGTCAAACATGTCGGCAATTACGGCGAATCCTACGAGCGCAATCTCGGTTCCGGCAGCCGGATCAACCTGCCGCGCGGCATCAACAATCTCTGGTCGAAGGGCGGCATCCAGTTCGCGCCGCCGGTGCGCTGAAGCGATCCAGCGATATAGACCGGAAGCATGCGACGGCCCCGCGAGGGGCCGTCATCGCTCGAGAGGGCTTCAGCGCCGCTCGTCGAGCGCGTCGCGGACGCCGTCGCCGAGCAGGTTCACTGCCAGGATCAGCAGGCAGAGCCCGGCGCCCGGCAAGGCGATCAGCCAGGGGTCGAACAGGATATGCTCGCGCCCCTCGGCGATCATCAGGCCCCAGGACGGCGTCGGCGGCTGGGCGCCGAGGCCGAGGAATGAGAGCGCGGCTTCGAGCAGGATGACGTTGGCGATCTCCAGCGTCGCGACCACGATCAGCGTGTTGCGCAGGTTCGGCAGGATGCCGTGCAGCATGATGTAGAGATGCGAGGCGCCGAAGGACTGGGTCGCCTGCACGAATTCGCGGCTGCGCAGGCTTTGGGCCGCCGAACGCACGACCACGGCGAAACGATCCCAGAGCAGCAGGCTGAGCACGATCGCGAGCGTCTTCAGGGAGGCGCCACCCAAGGCCACCGCCGCGAGCGCGACCAGCACGATCGGCAGCGAGAGCCGCGTCGTCACGATGAAGCTGATCGCCATGTCGACACGGCCGCCGAAATAGCCGGCGGCGAGACCGAGCATCGTGCCGATGAACCCGGCGCAGAGCGTGACGCCGAGGCCGATCAGGATTGAGACGCGGGCGCCATGGAGCAGGCGGGCGAGATAGTCGCGGCCGAGATGGTCGGTGCCGAGGAGGTGAGCCGGGTCGGAACCCGGATACCAGAAGGGCGGCACCATGCGCTTGCCGAGATCCTGCGCGATCGGATCATGGCTCGCGAGCCAGGGCGCGAAGATCGCGATGAAGACGATGATAGCGAGCAGGCCGCCGCCGATGCGGATGGCGCTGCTGGCGCTCAGCCCCTTGAAGAGCTTGCGCCGGCGGATGGCAGGGCTGTCGGCGATCGACATCAGGCGCTCCTCAGGCGGGGATCGAGCCAGGCATTGATCAGGTCGGCCGCGGTGGTCAGCGTGACGTAGATCAGCGAGAGGATCAGGATGATCGCTTGCACCACGGGAAGGTCGCTGCGCAGCAGCGATTCCCAGGCGAGGCGGCCGAGCCCGTTGATGGCGAAGACGCTCTCGATGACGATCGAGCCGGAGAGCATCAGGCCGAATTGCACGGCGGCGAGCGAGACCAGCGGCAGCACCGCGTTGCGCAGGGCGTGGACCAAGAGCACGCGCGGTTGCGAGGCGCCCTTGGCGCGGGCGGTGCGGATATAATCGGCGGTGAGCACGTCGATCATGCCGGCGCGCGTCAGGCGCATCAGGGCGGGCATGGCGTAGTAGCTGAGCACCACGACGGGCAGGATATAGCCCTGCCAGCTCTCGGTGCCGGAGATCGGCACGAGCCCGTACCAGACGCCGAAGATCACGATCAGGATCAGGCCGAGCCAGAAGCTCGGGATCGCCTGGCCGAGCACGGCGAGCATCAGGGCGATCCGGTCGATCGTGCCGCCCGGCTTCAACGAGGCGAGAATGCCGAGCGGAACCGCGACGACGAGCGCGAGCAGGAAGGCCGCCGAGCCGAGCACGAGCGTGACCGAGAGCCGCTCAGTGATGATCGGCGCCACCGGCAGGTTGAAATAGAGGCTCGTGCCGAAATTGCCGGCGAAGGCATTGCCGATCCAGCTCAGGAACTGCAACGGGATCGGCCGGTCGAGGCCATAGGCCTGCCGGATCAGCTCGACATCCTGCGCCCGGCCGGCCTGGCCGGCGAGGACGACGGCGGGATCACCGGAGACGAACATCAATCCGAAGGCGACGGCCGAGACGGCGAGCGCCACGAGGGCGGCGACGATCAGGCGGCGCGCGAGAAAGGGCAGCATGACGGCTCCGGGGATAGCGGGTCGGCCTGCCTGGCAGGGACAGCGCCGCTACCGGCTTTAGACCGATAGCGGAGCGGCGATAGGTGTGAAGCTGTTACTTCCAGCTCGACAGCCACCAGCGGGCGAACTCGTCCGGATGGGGCTTGAAGGTGAGCTGCTGCGACAGGCCGTAATTGATGTTGAAGTCGTACATCGGCAGCCAATAGGCCTGATCGGCGATCTTCTTCAGCGCCTTGGCATAGTTCGCCTCGCGCAGCGCCCGATCCTGCGAGGTGTCGGCCGCGTTGACCAGCTCCATGACTTCCTTGTCCTGGACGAGGTCGTCGGCGCCGCCGCCGAAGAAGTTGGAGATGATGAAGGCGACGTCGCCGGTGCCGTAGCTGCCCCAGTTGGTGAAGAAGGCCGGCAGTTCGCCCGCGCGCCATTTCTGCACGCCGGCAGCATATTGCTGCTCGTTCAGCGTGGCGCGGATGCCGACCTTGCCGAGATCGTTGGCGATCGCCTCGGCGACCGGGCGCGGCATGGCGGCGAAGACCATCTCGATATCGACGCCGTTGGCGAAGCCGGCTTCGGCCAGCAGAGCCTTGGCCTTGGCCGGGTCATAGGCGTATTTCGTCACGTCCTGGGCACAGCCGAATTGCTTGGGGTTGCAGGCGGCGTTCAGCACCTGCGAGGCGCCGCCGGCGAAAGCCTTGACGATGGCCTCGCGGTTGACGGCGTGGTTGATCGCCTGCCGGACCTTCAGGTTCTTGGTCGGGTAGTCCTTGCCCTTGCCGGTCACGGTCATGCCGACATAGGAAATCCGCATGATCGGGCCGTTGACGATCTGCACGCGGCTGGCGAGGCGCGCGGCCTGGTCCGGCGGGATGCGCCAGGTCCAGTCGAGCTTGCCGGCCATCAGCTCGGCGAACTGGGTGTTGAGCTCGGGGATGGTGCGGACGACGATCTTGCCGATCGCGGGCTTGCCCTTGGGGCTGCCGGCATAGTGGCCGTCGAAGCGCTCGAAGGCGTAACGGATGCCGGGCGTCATCTCGGTGAGCTTGTAGGGGCCGGTGCCGACGGGCTTGGCCGCCATGCCGGCCGAGCCGACCTCCTTGAAATAGGCGGCCGGATAGATCGGCAGCGCATCGGCGAGCATCTCGACCGCGCCGGCGAAGGGCTTGGCCATCTTGATGCGGACTTGGAAGTCCGAGACCTTCTCGACCTTGTCGATCCAGTCGACCGCGATGCGGAAGCGCGTGCCATAGGCCGGGTCGAGCACGGTGGTCAGGGTATAGACCACGTCATCGGCGGTGAACTTGGCGCCGTTATGGAAGGTCACGCCCTCGCGCAGGTCGAATTCCATCGTGGTGGGATCGACGAAGCGCCAGGCCTTGGCCAGCGCGGGCTTGATCTCGCCGGTGTCGAGATCCTTGTAGAGCAGGCCGTCATAGATGTGCCGGGCGAGGATCAGGCCTTCGCGGCCGGCGATCTTGTAGGTGTCGAGCGCTTCCGGCTCGAGCGCGAAGGCGGCGTTCAGCGTATCGTCGGCCTTGCCGGCCAAGGCCGGAGCCGGCGCGAAGGCGAAGGAGGCGGCGAGAAGCGCGCCGGCCAGCGCGGTCGTTCCCAAGATTTTCATCGGTGTGTTCCCCTGTGTTGTCTGGATGATGATCCGATCGAAACCCGCCTCTGTGGGCGGTGCCGCGACCGGCCTATAAGGCCCGCAGCTTTTCGTAGAGCGCCCGCGCGCCGTTGATCTCGTCGATGCGTTCGCCCTTGAGGACGCGCGCGATGATGCCGGGCTCGGCCGCCTGCATGGCGGCGCAGGTCCGGGCGAGAGCTTCCGCTTCGGCGGGATCGATGATGCAGACGCCGTTCTCGTCGGCGAGGACGAGGTCGCCGGGGCGCACTGTCGCGCCGCCGCACTGGACGGTCTCGCCGATCGCGCCGCCCTTGCCGAGGAGCTTCGTCGTCAGCGGCGAGCGGCCGCGACACCAGACCGGCAGGCCCGAGGCCCGGATCGCCGCGACATCGGTGACGAAGCCATCGATGACGACGCCGACGATGCCGGCGGCCTGGGCGGCGGCGGTCATCACCGCCCCCCAGCAGGCATGACGGTCGTCACCCTGGCGGTCGATGACGAGGATGTCGCCGGGCTTGGCCTGCGTCAGGGCGCAGGAGAGCACCGCGCCGTCATCGGGTGGGACGCTGACGGTGAAGGCCGGTCCGCAGACGCGCGGGCCCTCGATGACGCACTGGATCGCGGGGACCATGAAACCCTCGGTCAGGATATGGCCGAGCGTCGCGGTCTCGATCTCGCGGAAGAGCGCGGCGCGCTGTGCGATCGAGGCTTCGGCCGATGATCCGGTCGCTGTCATGGTCGCCCTTGCGCTGGAGGATGTCGCGTTCTGCCGAACCTACGGAAGCCGCGAAACCGGGTCCAATAGACAGTTCCTATGCTAAGCATAGGCTTGCCACGGCAGCGGGTTTGCATAAGGGGCAGGGACGACCGAACGGGGAGAGGCTCGCTTGAGCGGAACGAAGCCGAAGCTGCACCATCTCAACTGGAACCTGCTGCATACCTTCCTCGTCATCGTCGAGGAACGCAGCATCACGCGGGCGGCCGACCGTCTGCTCGTGCGCCAGCCGACGGTGAGCGCGGCCCTGCAGCGGCTGGAAGAGACGCTGGGCGGCCAGCTTATCCAGCGCGACAGCCGCCGCTTCGTCCTGACCAAGCGCGGCGAGCTGCTCTACAAGGAATGCGTCGACATCTACCGCAGCGTGGCGCGCATCGGCGACCGGCTGTCGGAGGATCATGACGACCTGACCGGGCTGGTGCGACTGCTCGTCGTGACCCATGTCGTGCTGCCGCCGCTCGACCGGACGCTGACGCTGCTCAATCGCAAGCACCCCGGCGTCAGCGTGCGCATCGACGTCGCCAACAGCCAGGACATCGTCCGCGCGGTCTCGCAGAAGCTCAGCCCGTTCGGCTTCTGCTTGCTCGCCAAGCCGTTGGCCGGGCTCGACTGCCGGCCGCTATTGCGCGAGGAGTTCGGCATCCTGTGCGGGCGCGGGCATCCGCTCTTCGGGCTCTCGGATGTGCCATTGGCGGAACTGCGCGACGAGCCCTTCGTCGCGCTCGCCTGCGGGCAGGACGGAGCGCTGGAGCCGATGGTCTCGGTCCGGGAAGGGGCGGGGCTCGGCAGCCGGGTCGTCGGCTCCAGCCCCAATCTCGAGGAGGTTACAAGGATGATCGCCGCCGGGCTCGGCATCGGCATCCTGCCGCTGGCCTCGGTGGCCGAGGCGCTGGAGAGCCGCTCCTTGTGGAACCTCGCGCGGCCCGAGGACCTGCTCGGCGCCGACCTCTATTTCATCTCCAACCCGGCCATGCAGCTCAGCGCCGCGGAAGAAGCCTTCCTGCGACTGTTCGAGCAGCGGCTCAGCGCGACCGAGGAGGAGCCGGCGGCCGAGACTGCTGCGATTCTGCTCAGCGATCCGCCCGCGCCATGACGGTGTGAAGCAGCACGTTGAGGCCGGGTTCGAGGTCGTCCTTCGTGCAAAGCTCGGCATTGTTATGGGTGATGCCGCCCTTGCAGGGCGCGAAGATCATCGTCGTCGGGGCATGGCGCGCGACGAAATAGGCGTCGTGCCCAGCCTGGCTGAGGATGTCCTGCGTGCGGTAGCCCAAGGCCAGCGAGGTCTGACGCACGCTGTCGATCAGCTCCTGCGCGAAGATCCTGCCGCCCCATTTCCAGATATCGAGGATCTCGGCGGTGCAGCCGGCGCGGGCGGCGGATTCGCCGACGGCGCGGCGGACACGCTCGGCCATGACCTCGGAGGTTTCGGGATCGGGATGGCGCACGTCGCAGACGGCCTGCGCCCAGTCGGAGAGGATGCCCGGCTTGTTCGGCCAGGCGGCGAGGCGCGCCGCGGTCGCCTTACCGCCGCCGGCGGCATAGGCCCAGCCGATCTCGTCGGTCTCGACCAAGAGGCGGGCGCCGGCGAGCAAGGCGTTGCGGCGGCGCTCCATCGGCCAGGGGCCGGTATGGGCGGTCTCGCCCTTGAACTCGACGAGCATGCCCGTGCTCGGGAAGCCGCCGGTGACGACGCCGACCTGCATGCCGTCGCGGTCGAGATAATAGCCCTGCTCGATATGGAACTCGACATAGGCGTCGAAGGCATGCGGCGCCGCTTCCATCTCGCCGCGATAGCCGATCCGCTCCAGCTCCTGGCCGATCGTGCGGCCCTCCTCGTCGGTGCGCCCCAGCGCCCAGTCGAGCGTATAGGCGCCGACGAAGCAGCCGGAGCCGACCATCGGCGGCGAGAAGCGCGCGCCTTCCTCGTTGGTCCAGTTGACGATCTCGATCGGCCGGCGCGTGCGGTGGCCGAGTGCGTCGAGGGTGCGGCAGACTTCGAGCCCGCCGAGCACGCCGGCGATGCCGTCGAAGCGGCCGCCATTGATCTGCGTGTCGAGATGGCTGCCCATCACCACCGGCGGCAGGCTGTCATCGCTGCCGGCGCGGCGGGCGAAGATGTTGCCGATGCCGTCGACGCGCACGGTGAGGCCTGCCTCGCGGCACCAGCCGACGAAGGTGTCGCGCACCTCCTTGTCTGCATCGGAGAGGGCGAGACGGGAGAGGCCGCCCGGCCGGCCGGGGCCGATCTCGGCCGAGCGCTCGATCGTGGTCCAGAAGCGCTCGATGTCGATACGGGCCGTGTCGAGGCTGGGCATGACGGGTCTCCTCTCCGCCGGGCGGGGCGGGAGCTGCTGCGGGGCGATGAAGCGACGGGTTCGGCACCGCGATCGCAGGCGAACCGTCCAGCTCAGGATTTCAGGCGAGAGGCGGCGCAGGCAAATAGATATTGCCTATGCTTGCCATCGGCCGGCTCCGGGACCGTCAGCGGTTCGGCGGCAACTCCGCCGAGACGAGCCGGTTGCGGCCCTCGTTCTTGGCGCGGAACAGGGCGAGGTCGGCGGCATTGACCAGCCGGGCCGGTTCGCTTTCGCCATCCGGCCAGGCGGTGGCTACGCCGACGCTGATCGTCACGCGGTCGGCGCCATGCGCGATGTTGAGGTTGCGCACGCCCTGCACCAGCCGGTCGGCGACATGGATCGCCCCTTCCTGCGGCACGCCGGTCAGGATGACCACGAATTCCTCACCGCCGAAGCGGGCGGCCAGGTCGGTCGAGCGGGTGGAGCCGTCCTGGATGACGCGCGCGATCTGCTTCAGCACGTCGTCGCCGGCGAGATGGCCGTAGGCGTCGTTGTAGCGCTTGAAATGATCGACATCGATCATCAGCACCGAGAGCGGGCTCTGGGTGCGCTGGCAGCGCCTCCATTCGGCTGCGAGGTACTCGTCGAAATAACGGCGATTGCCGAGGCCGGTCAGGCCGTCGATCCGGGTCAGGCGCTCCAGCTCCAGATTGGCGCGCATCAACTCGCGCTGGCTCTCGCGCAAGGCGCGATAGGCCTCGTCGCGCTGGAGATGATCGAGATAGGCACGGGTGTGGTAGCGCACCCGTGCGATCAGCTCGATCTTGTCGGGCAGCTTGACGAGATAATCGTTCGCGCCGGCCTGGAAGGCTTCGCTCTTCGTCGCCGGGTCTTCCTTGGTCGAGAGCACGATGACGGGCACGGCATGCAGCGCCGGATGCTTGCGGTATTGCCGGACGAGATCGAGCCCGTCGACGCCGGGCATCACGAGATCCTGCAGGATGACGGTGGGCTTGACGCGCTGGGCGACCGTGATCGCCTCCAGCGGGTCGGTGCAGTAGTGGAAATCGACATCGCCGTGATGGGCGAGCGCACGCCGAACCGCCTCGCAGACCATGACCTGGTCATCGACCAGCAGGACCATGGACAGATAGCTGTCGGCCGGCGCCGGGACATCAGGCAGGGAAGATTTCGTTTCGCCTGTCATGGGGCAACCTTCATCAGGACGACGGAGCGCACGCCTCGGTCAGGCGAGGGGCGATCGCGGCCAGCGGCAGAATCTCCGCGGCCGCGCCGATCGCAGCGGCAGCCTTGGGCATCCCGTAAACCGCGCTTGTGGCCTTGTCTTGCGCTATCGTCAAACACTGCCTGTCGCGCAGGAGCTTCAGTCCACGGGCGCCGTCACGGCCCATGCCCGTCAACAGGACGCCGACCGGGTCGCCCTGCCAGCGCTCGGCCACGCTTTCGAAGAACACGTCCACCGACGGGCGGTAGGGATAGTCGCGCGGCTCGGCCCGGTAGCTGAGCTCTCCGCTTGCCTTGAAGATGAGGTGATCGGCGCTGGCCGCGATCAGCACCGCACCGCGCTCCGGCCTGTCACCATCGCGGGCCGGGCGGACGGGCAGGCGGCAATGCTGGCTGAGCCAGCTGGCGAAACCCGGCACGAACTGCTCGTCGAGATGCTGCACGAGGATGATCGCGGCCGGGAATTCGGGCGGCAACCCGCCCAGCAATGTCGCGACGGCCGCAGGGCCGCCTGCGGACGCGCCGATGGCGACGAGGCGTTGCGAAGGAGACGTGGGAGTCGGCGGCCGGCGCTGGCTGCGGGGCGTCGGGGGCAGGCTGCGCGAGAGCCGGCCGATCGTCGTGATGCGCGCGAGCAGCGCCGCGGTTTGCGCCGAGGAGTGGCCGGTCAGGCCGACGCTGGGGATGTCGACCGCGTCGAGCGCGCCATGGCCCATCGCCTCGTAGACGCCGGAGATATTGGCATCGACGCTGGCGGTGACCAGCAGGATCGGGCAGGGCGTCTCGGCCATGATCCGGCGCGTCGCCTCGACGCCGTCCATCTCCGGCATGTTGAGGTCCATCAGGATCAGGTCGGGCCGGTCGCGCCGGCAGGCCTCGACGGCCTCGCGGCCGTTCATGGCGATCCAGGCGACCTCGTGTTCCGCCGTGGAAACGATGACGCGCCGCAACAGTTCGACCGCCATCGGCAGGTCATTGACCAGCCCGACTCTCATGAAACGCCCCCACAGCGCATGCCCTGATTCATGGCTCGCCGATCAGGTCGACGACCGCATGGATCAAAGTTTCGTCGTGGAAGCTCCCCTTGGTCAAATAGTAATCCGCGCCGGCATCGAGCCCGCGGCGGCGGTCCTCCTCGCGATCCTTGTAGGAGACGATCATCACCGGCAGGTTGCGCAGGCCGGGGTCGCGCTTGATCAGCGTCACGAGCTCGATGCCGTCCATGCGGGGCATGTCGACATCGGTGACGACGAGATCGAAGCTGTCGGAACGCACCGCGTTCCAGCCGTCCATGCCGTCGACCGCGACCTCGACCTCGAAGCCGCGATGGTCGAGCAGCTTGCGTTCCAGTTCGCGCACCGTCAGCGAATCGTCGACGACGAGGATGCGCTTGCGCCGCTTCTGCCCTGCGCGCGTGACGCTGCGCTCCAGAGACCTGAGACGCCCGCCCGAGACCAGCTTCTCCATCGAGCGGATCAGGTCCTCGACATCGAGGATCAGGACCGGCGAGCCATCGTCCATCAGGGCGGCGGCGCTGACATCCTTGACCTTGGCGAGACGGGGATCGAGCGGCCGGACGACCAGCTCGCGCTCGCCGAGGAAGCGATCGACCACGAGCGCATAGAGATTGTCGCCCTCGCCGACGACGACCGTCGCCAACTCCGACCCGTCCGCTACCGCTTCGCCCCGGCCGAGAATCTCATGGGCGGTGACGAGCCCGACCTGCTGCTCGTCATGGCGGAAATGCGGGCGGCCTTCGAGCAGTTCGATCTTGTCGCGCGGCAAGCGCAAGGCGCGGGCGATCGCGGTCAGTGGCAAGGCATAGGGCTCGCCGTCGATCTCGACCAGCAGCGCACGGATCACCGAGAGCGTCAGAGGCAATTGCAGCTGGAAGCGCGTGCCGATGCCGGGCTCCGAGGCGATGGTGACCTGGCCGCGCACCTGCCGGACCATGGCCTGCACGGCATCGAGGCCGACGCCACGGCCCGAGATATCGCTGACCGTCGCCTTCATCGAGAAGCCAGGCAGGAAGAGGAACTCGAGCAGTTCCTCCTCGCTGAGGTCCCAGACCGTCTCGGCCGTGGTCAGGCCGCGCGCGAGCGTCGCCTGCCGGAGCGCTTCGAGATCGATGCCGCCGCCATCGTCCGAGACGATGATCTGGAGCAGGCCGGCATTGTGCCGGGCTTCGAGCCGCACCAGGCCCTCGGCCGGTTTGCCGTTGGCACGACGCTGCTCGGGCGCTTCGATGCCGTGATCGACGGCATTGCGCAGGAGGTGGCCGAGGGGCGCGTCGAGCTGGTCGAGGATGTCGCGGTCGATGCTGGTGGCGCCGCCGACGATATCGAGGCGCACGGTCTTGCCGAGCGCCCGGCCGATATCGCGGACATTGCGCTGAAAATGCCGGACGCCGTCTTCGAAGGGGCGCATGCGGCTCGCGAGCGTCTCGTCATAGAGCCGGTTGGCGAGATCGGTGGCGTGTCGGTCGACCGTGTCCATCTCGTCGAGGCGCTGGGCGAGGAGCGCCTGGCCTTCGGCCAGCTTGAGCTGCGCGGTGGCGAGCGCCTGGGCGGCGCGATCATCGGTCTCGGCCGGCATGGCGGCGCGCAGGTCCTCGAAGCTTTTGGCGAGCTCTGCCTGCACGCGCCGCAGCCGCAGCAAGCCGTCATTGAACGGCCGCAGCCGGCGCGCCGACATCAGCGACTCGCCGGCGAGGCCGAGCAGGCGGTTCAGGCTGTCGGCCGTGACCCTGACCATGCGTTCGCCGGCCGCGCCATCCCCTGTCGAGGCTGGCGTGTCAGAAAGGACAGGCGCCGGGGGAGCGGCCGCTTCGGTGGCCGGGGCTTTGTCCGCGGGAGCTGAAACGCCCTGAGCTGCACTCGGCGTGGGCGCCTCCGCTTCATCGGAGGCCTGTCGCAGGACCTGCGCGAAGGTCTCGATCCTGCTCCTTGTTTGCGCTTCGGGCTCCTCCGCTCCGGCTGCGATCGCCGCAAGGAGGTCCAGCCCCGCCAGCAGCGCGTCGATATGCCGTTGGTTCAGCCGGAGCTTGCCGTGCTGCGCAGCGACGAGGCATTCCTCCATCTCGTGCGCGACCTGCACGGCCGGTGTGAGATCGATGATGCGGGCGGCGCCTTTCAAGGAATGGGCCGCGCGCATGCAGGCTTCGAGATGAACCGCGGCGGTCGGGTCGCGCTCGAGGGCGAGCAGGCCGGTCGTGAAGGCCTGCGACTGTGCCGCGAGCTCCGCTCGGAACAGCTCGAGCATGGAGAGGTCGCTGAGATCCTCGCCGCTCATGCGATGCTCCGGTCGATCAGGTCGAGCAGGCGGCCTGCATCGAGGCAGCCAACCGCGCGGCCCTCCCACGGAATCATCGCCGCGACGACGCTTGCCGCCGAGCGGCCGACCGTTGCCGGAACCGCGCTGCGCTCATGGGCGCGGTAGGTGTGGAGTCCGTGGACCTCGTCGACCTCGAAGGCGACGTGACGGGCCTCTTCGCCGGTGACGACCAAGCGCGGGAAGACGGCGATCCGCTCCGCGCCACGAGAGATGACTGCACCGCCGATGCCGAGCAGGGCCTGTAGCGAAACGCAGATCAGCAATTCGCCGCGAACGTTGACGATGCCGCGCACGGCCTCGCTGCGGCGATGAGGCAGGGAATGGACGGGACGTGGTTCGGCGATCTCGCGGCAGATCGCGGCCGGCAGGCCGAGCCATTCCTCGCCGATGCGGAAGATCAGGACGCTGTCGATCTCCTCGCCTTCGGGCGCCTTCTCCTCGCGCCCCGCGAAATGCCGTGTCCATTCGTCGCGATAGCCCGGCGGCAGGGGGCGGTCGAGCAGCTTGCGGGCGATCTGCGCATGGGTCGGGCAGTTGCGGCAGTGGAGCTGTTCCTCCAGCTCCGGACAGGAACGGTCGCCGCTGACGCCGATCTCGCGCCAGCACTCGTCGATGCCTTCGGTCGTCATCGGGGGGGGGCGGCGGACATCAGGTGCCGCTCCGCTTGGCCAGCCGGTCGAGCCGGTCAGCGAGGGCCTTGGCGGCGCCATGGTCGCCTTGCCGCTGCTGGAGCGCCCGGAGCTGGGCAAGGGCTCGCTGGTGGTCAGGCGCCAGATAGAGCGCCTTGCGGTAGTTGCGCATGGCATCCTCGACCGCATCGGCGGCGTCATGAGCCAGTCCCAGCCAGTAGAACGCATCGGGCGAAGGGCCGAAGTCGGCGATATGGCGTTCGGCCGCTGCGCTCACTTCGGTCAGGCGTCCGGCATCGGCCGCGCGCTCGATCTCGGTCAGGCTGGCGGCTGCCTGGTCGGGCGAAGGGGCGGATGTCTGGACGGTAGCAGCCTTCTGCGCAAAGGGGCGAGGCGCCGGTTTGGGCGCCTGCGGCAAGGGGGCTGCCTTCACCGCGGCTGGTCTCGGCTTTCGCGCGACGGGCGGCTCGGTCGGCTTCACGCGTGCGGCTGCTGCCTTCACGAAGGCGAAAGCGCGGGGGAAGCGCACCGAAGCGAAACCGCATAGCACCGGCAGCCCGGATTCGGCCGGACCGACCAGCAGCAGGCCGTCATCGGCCAGCATCTGCCGGAGCCGGGTCAGGGCCGTTCCCTGCGTTTCGCGATCGAAATAGATCAGCAGGTTCCGGCAGAAGGCGACATCATAGGTTTCCTGCCCGGCTTGCGTCGCCGTGGCGAGGACGTTGCCGAGGCGGAAGCGGACATGCCGGCGGACGATGCCGTGCGGCCTGAAGCCGCCTTCCGCAGCCTCGAAATAGCGGTCGCGAAAGGCGATGTCGGCGCCGCGGAAGGAGTTCTTGCCGTAGATCGCGCGCTCGGCATGGACGAGGTTGCGGCTGCTGACATCGATCGCGTCGATCTGGAAGCTGCCATCCGGGAAGCCGGCATCAAGCAGGGCCATGGCGATGGAATAGGGCTCCTCGCCGGTCGAGCAAGGCAGGCTGAGCAGCTTCAGTGGACGGCCGATCGCGCGGTTCTCGCGCAGATGCCGGATCATCGCGCCGAAGGCCTCGCGATCGCGGAAGAACCAGGTCTCGGGGACGATGACGGCATCGACCAGCTCCTGCCGCTCGGCCGGGCTCGACGTGACGAAAGCCCAGTAGGCGTGGAGATCGGAGATGGCGCAGGCCGTCATCCGCCGCTTCAGGGCATGGCGGATCACGGAGGCGCCGACGGTCTCCATGCTCAGGCCGATGGTTTCCCGGAGCAGCTTCTCGAAATCCCGGATCGGAGCGGTCTCGTCCATCACGGCTCCGCCGCTTGCTGACGGAACAGGATGTCGCGGATTTCGGGCGTGAGCAGGGCCTCGCCCCGGACCCATTGGACCAGCCCGCGCTCGTCGCTCGCGACCGGGCCGAGATAGGGCGGCATGCCGGCCTCGACGCCGGACGCGGCGAAATCGGCGGCATCGCGCTCGATGGTCTCGACGGCCTGCTCGACCAGCAGGCCGAGAAGATCGTCGCGGCCCAGGTCAGATGGATAGCGCAGCAGGATGATGCGGGTGCTCAGGCGCGGCTCGGCCGGGCGCCCGAGCGCCAGCAAGGCGAGATCGACCACGGGCACGGGCCGGCCGCGATAATTGATCGCGCCGGCCACGCCCGCCGGTGCGCCGGGGAGTTGCTTGGTCGCGAGCAGCGGCAGCACGGCCTCGACCTGCCCGGTATCGAGCACGTAGCGGTCCTGCCCCAACTGGAACATCAGAAACAGCATCGCGCGGTTCCGTTCCGCCTTGTCTTGTCAGGCGCGCAGCTTGAAGCGCGAGATCGAGTTGCGCAGCCCGCTCGACACCTGGTTGAGCTCGTCGATGGCCAGCGTCGATTGCTGCAGGGATTCGACCGTCTGCTGCGCGGCCTCGCTGAGCTGGGAGAGCGCCTCGCTGATCTGGCCTGCGCCGGTCGCCTGTGCCTGCATGCCTTCGTTCGCGCCTTCGAAGCGAGGCACCAGCCCCTGGACCTGCTCGATGATCTCCGAGAGCTGGCCGCCGACCTGCTGCACTTCCTGCATGCCGCGGCGGACCTCCTCCGAGAACTTGTCCATGCCCATCACGCCGGCCGCGACGGCCGACTGGATATCCTTGACCATCTGCTCGATGTCGTAGGTCGAGACGGCGGTCTGGTCGGCGAGGCGTCGGATCTCGGTCGCGACCACGGCGAAACCGCGGCCATATTGCCCGGCCTTCTCGGCCTCGATCGCGGCGTTGAGCGAGAGCAGGTTGGTCTGGTCGGCGACCTTGGTGATGGTGGTGACGACCTGATTGATGTTGCCGGCCTTCTCGCTGAGGATCGCGAGCTTGGCGTTGATGGCGCCAGCGGCCTCCATCACCTGCCGCATCGTGCTTTCCATGCGCGCGAGCCCGGCCTGTCCGCCATTGGCGAGCGTCGCGGTCTGCTCGGCGACGGCCGAGACCTCGTCCATCGTATGGGCGAGCTCATTGGAGGTGGCGGAGATTTCCTTGGCGGTCGCGCCGATCTCGGTCGTGGTGGCGGCGATCTCGTTGGCCGTCGCCTGCTGCTCCTTCGAGGTCGCGGCGACCTCGGTGATCGAGGTGTTGACCTGGATGCTCGATTTCTGGACCTGGCCGATCAGCCCGGCGAGATCGTCGGCCATGGCGTTGACGCCGTCGGCGAGTGTGCTGAACTCGTCGCGTCGCGCGAGCGTCAGGCGCTCGCTGAAATCGCCTTGCCGCATGTGATCGACGATGCCGAGCAGCTTGCCGAGCGGCACCGTGACAGCCCGGAACAGCAGGTAGCCGCAGAGGACCGCAAGAACGACCGCGATCGCGAAGCAGATGATCAGGCCAAGCTCCGCCGAGCGGACGATCGTGACGATCTGGCGGGTCGATTCGTCGGCCTCGGCCTTGTTGAAATCGACCATCCCGCGGAGCGTGCTGCGGACCTTCACGCCGAGCGGTTCGAGATCGCGCTTGACGACGGCGGACTGGTCGAAGGCTTCTCCCTTCGCTGCCGCCTGCTTGCCGGCGGCCAAGATCGCATCCTCCGCCGCCGCGAATTGTTCGATGAGTTGCGAGGCAGCCGCGTGGTTGCGCCGATCCGTCTCCGAGTCGACCGTGCGCTCATAGGATTTGAGCAGCTCGCGTAGCCTTGCCCGGTTGGCAAGGATCGCATCGGCGGCCTGGCTGACCTCTGCCGTGGTGTCTGCCCGTCCTAGTTCACGGGCGAACTGGTTGCTATCCGCCCAGACCACCATCAGCTGCGCGCTGTAATAGAGAGCAGGAACGGTCTTGGTCTCGACCTCGATCACTTCCCGCTCGGTCTGGAGGAACCAGAGATAGCTCGCGCCCGCCATGGCGGACATCACCGCGAGGATCGCGGCGAAGCTGATCAGGATGCGGCGGCGTATCGTCAGGCTCTTCATCGCTCAATCCATCGTCGCGGCACGCCCGGTCGCTTCGGGCTGCTGCATGAGCCAAATCGTTCGCAGATCATCGTTAGCGAGGAGTTATTGCGTCTCCGTTGCGGAAACGCCTCGAATGAAGGCTGTGGACGCGAATGGCGACGTCGGCCGGTTCAGGCGACACGGGCCTGGGGCAGGAAGCGCTCGGCTGCGAAGGGCGCAGGGTCGCATAGCGTCGGCGCGCCGGTCATCATCTCCGCGAGCAGGCGGCCGGTCGCAGGGCCCAGCGTGAAGCCGTGATGGGCGTGGCCGAAGGCGAACCACAGGCCGCGATGGCGCGGGGCCTGGCCGATGATCGGCAGCATGTCGGGCAGGCAGGGGCGGGCGCCACGCCAGGGCTCGGCATCGAGGCGGCGCCCCAGCGGCACGATCTGGCGCGCGATACGCTCGGCCTGGTCGAGCTGCCAGGAATCGGAGGGCTCGTCGCGGCCCGCGAGCTCGATCCCCGTGGTCAGGCGGATGCCGCGCTGCATCGCGGTCAGCACGAATCCGGCCTGGGCATCGCAGAGCGGATGCTGCGGCGTCGTCTCGGCGACGCTTTCGTAATGCATGTGGTAGCCGCGCTTGAACCCGATCGGGAATCGGTAGCCGAAACGCTCGACGAGATCGTTCGACCATGGACCGAGCGCGACGACGGCCTCGGGGGCTCGCCATTCCGAGCCATCGGCGGACAGGCGCCATTCCCCGTCCCGGTGCTGGAGGCTCGCAGCATCGGCCGGTTTCAGCAGGCCGCCGCGCGCGACGAAGAGCGCGGCATAGGCGCGTGTCACCGCGCCGGGGTCGCTGACGGTGACGGGATCACGCCAATGCACGGCGCCCGAAACGCTGCCGGCGAGCAGGCCGGGCTCCAGGCGACGCAGTGCGTCCTCGTCGAGCAGGTCATAGGTGAGGCCGTAGGCGGCAAGTTCGGCCGCCCCTTGCGTCGCGACGTCGAGGCCTCGCCGCGTCCGATAAAGTTCGATCCAGCCTTCGCCACGCATCAGGGCCTCGGTGCCGGCGGCTTGCGTCCAGCGCCGGTGCTCCTCGATGCAGCGCTCGATCAGCGGCAGGATGGCGCGGCCGAGCCTGTCGAGCCGGTTCGGGGCAGAGTTCCACCAGTAGCGCGCGAGCCACGGCGCCATCCGCAGCAAGGCTGCCGGGCGATAGCGGACGGCGATCGAGCGGTTCGAGGCGAGGCTGGCCAACGTCGCGAGATCGCGCGGGAAGGCATAGGGCACGACGGAGGAGCGCTCGATCAGCCCGGCATTGCCATGGCTGGTTTCCGCACCCGGCTCGCCGCGATCGACGAGCAGCACGCGCCGGCCGCGCTCCTGCAGATGCAGCGCCACGCTGACGCCGACGATGCCAGCGCCGAGCACGATCACATCGGCCTGTTCAGTCGCAGTCGCCATCGTCGCTGGAATCCTCTCCGTCTCTCCGGAAATACGCGGAGCGGAACCGAGCCTCAACCGCGTTATTTTTGCAAGAAAATAAAAACTGTTTGACACTGTGAAAGAAAAATTTCTTGATCTCTGGAAGCGCGGGAGTTCCGATGTCGCAGACGCTTCGCCAGAGATTGCAGGCTTGCCTCGCCAACGGCTCCAGGGCCGACAAGGCGTTGGCGAGCTATATGCTGGCGCAGATGCCGAGCCTGCCCTTCGAGACGGCGGCGAGCCTGGCCGAGAAGGTTTCGCTCAGCGAGCCGACCGTCGGGCGCTTCTGCCGGACGCTCGGCTACAAGAGCCTCAAGGACCTCAAGGCCAATCTCGCCGAGGAGATCGGCGACAGGCCCTGGCTGATCAGCGACCGCCTGCGCGATTTCCAGCAGCGCAGCCTCGCCGGCGACGATCAACTGGCGCGCAGCCTCCAACTGGAGATCGCCGGGCTCGTGCGCATCTACGAGCTTGCCCAGAGCGAGGAATGGAAGCGCGTCGCCCGCCGGCTGGCGACGGCGTCCTCCGTCTATGTCACCGGTTTCCAGACCGAGCGCGGCCTCGCGCAGTACCTCGCCAACCAGCTCCAGTACCTGCGCGATGGCGTGCATCTGGCCGATCTCGCGGCGGGGAATTTCTCGGATCTGCTGCTCTCGGCCGAGACCGAGCGCTGTCTCGTGATCTTCGAGGCGAGGCGCTATTCGCGCATGGCCAAGGTACTGGCCGAGCAGGCGAAGGCGGCGGGCATCAAGACCACGCTCATCACCGATTCCTTCTGCGACTGGGGGCAGGGGCTCGTCGACGAGATGCTGGTCGTCTCGACCGAGTTCAACCTGTTCTGGGACTCGACCGCCCAGATGGCGAGCCTGAGCAACCTGCTGATCAACGCGGTCTTCGTCGAGCTCGGACCGCAGGTCGAGGCGCGCCTGAACCGGATGGCCGAGCTCTACGGCCGCTTCACTGGCCATGTCGGGGACAGTTCGGGTCCGCTCGGCTGACGGCCGCGATCACAGCCTTTCGCAACATCTCGAAACAAAAGGGGAAGCGGGATGAAGACGATGATGAAGGGGAGCATTCTGGCGCTGGGCCTGTCGGCGCTCGCTGCCACCACGGCGCTGGCGCAGGAGGCCACGTTCGTGATGACCGCGCGCCTCGTCGGCGCGCCGACCTATAACCCGATCAAGGCGACGAAGCTCAACACGGCGACGACGCTGATCTACGACCGGCTGGTGGTGCAGGATGCCGACCAGAGCTTCCACGGCCAGCTCGCGACCTCCTGGGAGTCGAGCCCGGATGGCAAGCTCTGGACGTTCAAGCTGAAGCCCGGCGTGAAGTTCCACAATGGCGAGCCGTTCAACGCCAAGACGATCGAATGGTGGGTACCGCAGTTCAAGGGCACCGAGAACGCCTTCACCGTCGAGGCGATCGAGAAGGTCGAGGTGGTCGACGACCTCACCGTGCGCTTCCACATGAAGCATCCCGACCCGAACCTGCTGTTCAACCTCGCCAGCTCGTTCATGTGTGTGCCCGAGCCGAAATCCTACGAGGCGCTGGGCGACAAGTTCGGCGTGATCGAGGCGATCGGTACCGGCCCCTACAAGATGCAGCAGTTCACGGTCGGCCAGCAGACCGTGCTCGTGCGCAACGACGACTACAAGTCGGCCTCCGCCCTGTCGAAGAACCAGGGACCGGCCAAGTTCAGGAAGCTGACCTTCCGCGAGATCGGCGAGGAATCGACCGCCTATCTGGAGCTCAAGACCGGCGGCGCCGACGTGCTCGTCAACGTGCCCACCGACTTCCTGCCGCGAATCCAGGCGGACAAGGCCGTGAAGCTCGTAACCATCCCCGGCAACGAGGTGGTCTATATGCCGATCAACACCAGCGTCGAGCCGTTCACCGACATCAAGGTGCGCGAGGCGACTGCCTTTGCCGTCAACCAGAAGGAAATCCTGACCAGCCTCTATGGCGGCAATGGCGAGACGGCCGACACCTTCCTGATCTCCTCGCTCAAGGAGTCGCAGGTCGATCCCAAATACAAGATCGCCTACGATCCCGAGCGCTCGAAGAAGGTGTTTGACGCGGCCGGCTGGAAGCCGGGCGCCGACGGCATCCGCGTCAAGGACGGCAAGCGCCTCGAGGTGAAGCTCTGGGCCCAGAACGGCACCGAGTTCAAGCGCCTCGCCGAGATCGTGCAGGCGCAGCTCAAGGCCGTCGGCATGCAGGCCGATATCAGCATCATCGATGCCGGCTCGATCAATGCGCAGTACCGCAAGAAGACCGAGCACCAGCTCGCGGTGCGCGCCTATCAGTGGACCAATGCCGATATCGTCGACTGGTTCTTCGCAGCCAAGCGCGCGGGCTACCCCAATGTCTCGATGTTCAACGATCCCGAGGCGGAGAAGCTCAACGACATCGCCATGAACAAGTCGAAGACCTGGGACGAGCGCGTCGCGAATTTCACGAAGTACCACGAGTACGTGCTGTCGCAGTACCCGTTCGCGCCGATCTATCAGCCGGTGCAGAGCCTGGCTTATGGCAAGCGCGTCGTGATGCCCGAGAAGATCCGCGGCATCGGCTTCTCCAGCCAGTCGATGATCGACATCGCGCCGGCCAACTGAGCCGGGACGAACTCACGCAGGAGATCGATCCTTGCTGCGCTTCGCGATCCGGCGCCTCGCCATGCTGGTGCCGGTCTTCCTCGCCGTCTCGCTGGTGATCTTCATGATCATCCACCTCGTGCCGGGTGACCCGCTGGAGCATCTGATCCAGGTCGGCTCCTCGCCCGAGCAGCGGGCGCAGATGATCGCGCGTTACGGGCTGGACCAGCCGCTGCTGGTCCAGTACGGGCGCTGGCTCGCCAAGGTCGTCACCGGCGACTTCGGCGATGCGATCGTGATGCGCCAGCCGGTTTCGCAGCTCATCGCCGAGAACATGCCGCATAGCCTCGCGCTTGGCGGCACGGCGCTGATCTTCTCGACGGTGGTCGGGATCGTCACCGGCGTGCTCGCGGCCTCCTTCCGTGACAGCCTGTTCGACCGGGCGGTGATGGGGTTCATCCTGCTGGGGTCGACGCTGCCGAGCTTCTGGCTGGCGCTGCTGATGATCCTGATGTTCGCCGTGCAGTTCGAGTGGTTCCCGGTCTCGGGCGCCCGGACATGGGATGCGCTGGTGTTGCCGGCGCTGACCATCGGCATCGGTGGCACGGCCCTGATCGCCCGCGTCACCCGCGCCGCGATGGTCGAGATCGCGAGCCGTGATTTCGTGCGGGTGCTGCAGGCCAAGGGCGTGCCGTTCTGGCGCATCCAGCTTCGCCATATCCTGCAGCAGGCGATGCTGCCGGTGATGACCATTCTGGGCCTGCGCATCGGCTGGATTCTCGGCGGCGCGGTCACGGTCGAATATGTCTTTGCCAGGCCGGGGCTCGGCTCCCTGCTGATCACGGGTCTGGGCCAGCGCGATTATCCGCTGGTTCAGGGCTGCCTGCTGATGCTGGCGATCGCGGTGATGTTGGGCACGCTGATCGGCGATCTCGCCCAGGCGGCGCTCGATCCGCGGTTGCGTGAAGCCATGGGTGCAAGATGAGCCGCAAATCCCTCGCCGGCCGCATCCTCCGCTCGCCGCGCGGCGCCACCTGCGCGCTGTTCCTGCTCGCACTCGTGCTTTGCGCGATCTTCGCGCCCTGGATCGCGCCTTACGACTATGCCGCGCAGAAGCTTTCCATGGCCAACACGCCGCCCTCGGCCGCGCATTGGCTCGGCACCGACGAGTTCGGGCGAGACCTGCTCTCACGCATCATCCAGGGCGCGCGGACCTCGCTCAGCGTCAGCGTGCTCTCGATCGCGCTGTCGGTGCTGATGGGCGCGACGCTCGGCGCCGCCGCTGGGTATTTCGGCGGCGTCTTCGACAAGATCGTCACCGTCTTCGTCGACCTGACATGGTCCTTCCCGGAAATCCTGCTGGCGCTGATCCTGATCGCGATCCTCGGCCCCGGACTCCATTCGACGGCGATTGCCATCGCCATCGCCTATCTCGCGCAGTTCACCCGCCTGACGCGGGCGCAGGTGATGGCGCTGAAAGGCGAACTCTTCGTCGATGCGGCGGTGACGGCGGGGGCAAGGCCGGGGCGCGTACTCTTCCTGCATCTCCTGCCCAACGCGATGACGCCGGTCATCGTCGCCGGGATGCTGGCGACGGGCGATGCGATCGTGCTGGAAGCGACGCTCGGCTTCTTCGGGCTGGGTGCGCAGCCGCCTGTCCCGAGCTGGGGGGCGATGATGAGCTCCGGCACGGCGCAGATCTTCATCGCGCCCTGGATCATCATCTTCCCCGGCCTCGTCATCGCCACGGCCGTCATCGCCATCAACGTCTTCGGCGATGCGCTGATCGAGGCGCTCGATATCCGCCGCCCGCTGCGGGACGGCTGACGTCCACCAATAACGCGCGACAACAGCCAGAGGAACGCCATGAGCTTCACCGTCCTGACCGCCGAGTTCTCGCATGAGAGCAACACCTTCAGCCGCTGCCCGGCCGATTACGCCGCCTTCACCGATCGCGGCATCAAGCTGGGCGGCGATGCCATCGCCGCGCGGGCCGAGGCCAACACGCCGATCGCCGGCTTCCTCGATATAGGCCGGCCCGCGGGGTGGACGGTGATCCATGCGATCAGCGCTGCCGCCCAGCCTTCCGGCCCGGTGACGCGCGACGCCTTCGACCGGATCGCCGGCGTCATCGTCGAGGCGGCGAAGGCCCATGCCGGCAAGATCGACGGCGTGCTGCTCGGCCTGCACGGCGCCATGGTCACGGAATTCTGCGAGGATGGCGAGGGCGAGCTGCTGGAGCGGGTCCGCGCCGTGCTCGGGCCCGACGTGCCGATCGGCGTCACGCTCGACCCCCATGCCAATGTCACCCGCAAGATGACCGACCTCGCCGATATCGTCGTCTCCTACAAGACCTATCCGCATGTCGACATGCGCGAGATCGGCAAGCTCGCCGCCGGCGTCCTGCAGCGGACGATGAAGGGGGAGATCAGGCCGGTGACGCTGCGCGCCGAGCGGCCGATGCTGGAGGAGGTCAATGGCGGGCGCACCGATATCGGCCCGATGGTCGAGCGCATCGCCAAGGCCAGAGCCTATGAGAAGGAGGCCGGCGTCTTCGCCGTCAGCGTCAATGGTGGCTTCGGCAATGCCGATATCAAGGAGGTTGGGCCGACCGTGCTCGTCACCTGCGAGGGCGAGCGCGAGAAGCACCAGGCCTTCGCCGAGGCGATGGTCGAGGACATGTGGCAGCGCCGCTTCGACGTGATTACGCCCTTCCTGTCCGTCGAGGATGCGGTCGCTGAGGCAAAGTCGTATGTCGTGACGAAGGGGCCGCTGATCATCGCCGACTACTCAGACAATCCCGGCGGCGGAGGCTATGGCGATGCGACCGGCCTGCTCGAGGGCATGATCGAAGCCGACCTCAAGAACGCGTGCTTCGGCCCGATGGTCGATCCGGAGGTCGCGGCCGAATTGCGCAAGGGCAAGCCGGGTTCGACGGTTTCAGTCAGGCTCGGTGGCAAGGTCGATCCCGAGATCGGCGGCGGGCCGCTCGCACTCACCGGCACGCTCGTCAGCGTCAGCGACGGCGACTATACCGGCGATGGCCCGATGATCGGCGGCTTGCAGGCGAGCTGGGGACCCTGCGCCGTGCTGCGCGTCGGCGATATCGAGATCCTCGTCACCACCATCCGCTCCCAGATGAACGACCTGCAGCAGTTCCGCGCCTTTGGCATCGATCCGGCGGCGAAGCGCGTCGTCGGTTTGAAGTCGATGCAGCATTTCCGTGCCGCTTTCGAGCCAATCGCCGGCAAGGTGATCGTCTGCGACAGCGGGGCGCTCTGCACGCCCGATCTCAGCAAGCTGCCCTATCGCCGGGTGCGCCGGCCGCTCTACCCGCTCGACAAGGTGGCGTGAGGCGTCAGCCCGCCCCGGCTCAGGCCGGGGCGGGCGCCGCCCTGCGCGCGATGATCTGCCTGAGCAGGACGGGCGCGCCGATAATGAGGCCGGCCATGATCGAATAGGGCGTGGCCAGGATCATCGGCAGGGCGGCGACGGCAAGAACGAGACGCTCCCACATAACCAGCGGCGCCAGCAGCCAGGCCGAGAAGGCGCCCGAAAGCAGGGTGATGCTGGCGAGGCAGGCTGCGGTCGAGCCGAGGAACTCCGTCCAGGTGAAGCCCGGCGCCATGATCAGCATGGAGGGCGAGAACACGAAGACGAAGGGCACCAGCACCTTGCCGAGCGCGAGCCGGAAGGCCGTGTTGCCGGTCTTGAACGGGTCGGCACCGGCCATGCTCGCGCCGGCATAGGCGGCGATCGCCACCGGCGGCGTGATGTCGGCGAGGACGCCGTAATAGAACACGAAGAAATGGGCGACGAGCGGGTTGACGCCGAGCATGCCGAGCGCGGGCGCAGCCACCGTCACCATGATGATGTAGTTCGCCGTGGTCGGCACGCCGCAGCCGAGCAGGATGCAGACCATGCCGGTCAGCAGCAGCGTGAAGAACAGCGTCGCGCTCTTGATGTCGAAGGGCAGGAACGGGACGAGATCGATCAGGCCCTTGGCCCATTGATCGGCGAGCGAGGTCACGATCCAGGAGATCTTGAAGCCGACGCCGGTCAGCGTGACCACGCCGACGATGATGCCGACGGTCGCTGCCGCGGCGCCGACGCCGATGGCGTATTTCGCGCCGAGCACGAAGGCATCGACCATGTCGTTGACGCGCCTGCGGCCCTCGGTCGAGCGCAGAAGCACGCCATGCGCCATGACTGCGAAGGCGGCGATGACCAGCGCCGCGTTGACGCCGGGAACGCGCAGCAGTTCGGTCGGGGCCGCGACGCCGATGGCCAGAGCCAGCGCCAGGGCCGCTGGCGCGCGGTAATGCGCGAGGCCGACCAGCATGCAGCCGGTGATGCCCCAGAAGGCGGCGAGATAGGGCGTGTAGCCGGTGAAGAGCACGACGATCAGCGCGAAAAGCGGGGCGATGGTCGGCCAGTCGCGGGCGAAGACCTCGCGAAGCTTTGGTGCGTCGGCATCGGTCATGCCGCCCATGCCGGTGCGGCGCGCCTCGAAATGCACCTGCATCAGCACGCCGAAGAAATGCATGAAGGCCGGCACGATCGCGGCGATGACGATGGTCGCGTAGGGCAGGTTGAGGAACTCGACCATCAGGAAGGCGGCGGCGCCCATGATCGGCGGGGTGATCTGGCCGCCGGTCGCGGCGGTGGATTCAACCGCTGCCGCGAAATGGCGCTGGTAGCCGAGGCGGATCATCATCGGGATGGTGAGCGAGCCGACCGTGACGGTGTTCGCCACGGAGGAGCCCGAGATCATCCCGAACAGGGCCGAGCCGAAGATCGAGACCTTGGCCGGGCCGCCGGCGAAGCGGCCGGCCACCGCCGCGGCGACGCCGAGGAAGAGGCGGCCGAGGCCGATGCGCGTCGCCAGCACGCCGAACAGCACGAAATGGAAGACATAGGTCGCGACCACGCCGAGCGCGACGCCGTAGACGCCCTGGCTGGTCAGGTAGAGATGGTTGACGAGGTTCGACCATGTCGAGCCCGGATGCAGGAAGATGCCGGGGAACCAGTTGCCGAAGAGCGCGTAGACGATGGCGAAGAGCGCGATCAGCGGCAGGCCCCAGCCGATGGCGCGGCGCGTCGCCTCGATCATCAGGACGATGGTGATCGTGCCCATCGTCACGTCGAGCGGCGACGGGTTTCCGACGCGGAAGACGAGGTCCTCGAAGATCCAGGGCACGTAAAGGCTGGCGACGGCGACCGCGACCGCGAAGACCCAGTCATAGAGCGGCACGCCGCCAGGGCGGAACACGGTCGAGGGATAAACGGTGCCGGCCTCGCTCTTGCGCGCGGCGAAGACGAGGAAGATCAGGCCCAGCACGAAGGCGAGATGGATGCCGCGATGCGTGGTCTCGCGCATCAGGCCGAAGCCGGCGGTGTAGTAGTGGAAGGCCGACAGTGCGAGTAGCAGGCCGCCGATCAGCAGCGCGGTGCCATGCGGCACCTTGCGGAACTGCATTTCCGGATCGAGTTCTTCCTCGAGCTTGGCGAGTTCGGCGGCGGAGGGCTGATGGGCCATGGGACACTCGACGGAGAACCCCTCTCCCGGGTGGGAGAGGGGCAGGGGTGAGGGAAGAACGGCAAAGAAAAGGACGAGGACGGAGACGTTGCACAGATCGGCAACGGCAGGCCCTCACCCCAGCCCTCTCCCATCCGGGAGAGAGAGCACGGGCGGTGGTTCGCGCGCCTTACTTCAGCAGGCCGGCTTCCTTGTAGAACTTCTCGGCGCCCGGATGCAGCGGCACGCCCTGCAGGCCGGAGAGCGCGGTCTCCTTGCGGATCACCTTGCCCTTGGCATGGCCGGCATCGAGCGCCGCGCGAGCCTTGTCGCTCCACAGGCCCTTGGTCACGGCATAGACGGTGTCGGCCGAGATCTTCGAGGAGGTGACCCAGTGGGCGCCGACCGCGACGGTCTTCACCGCGCCGACATCCTTGTAAGTGCCGGCCGGGATCTCGTCGGCGGCGAAGAAGGGCGAGTCCTTGGCGAGCTTCTCGGCCGGGGCGCCGGTGATCGGCAGAATGTCGATGCCCGAGCCGGTCGAGGCGAGCTCGGAGATCGCCGCCGCCGGGAAGCCGCCGGTGAAGAAGAAGGCATCGACCGAGCCGTCCTTCATCTTCTCGGCCGCCTGGTTCGGCTTGAGGTATTCGGCCGAGATATCCTTCTCGGTGACGCCGAAGGCGGCGAGGATCGCCTTGGCGTTGAGCAGCGTGCCGGAGCCCGGCTCGTCGAGCGAGACCTTCTTGCCCTTGAGATCAGCGACGCTCTTCACGTTCGAGGCCTTGCGAACGACGAGATGGACGCTCTCGGGGTAGAGATTGGCGATCGAGCGCAGTTCCGCGACCTTCGGCTTGCCCTCGTAGACGCCCGTGCCGGAATAGGCCCAGAAAGCGACGTCGGCCTGGACGAAGCCCGACTCGGCCGCGCCGCCGACGATGGCGTTGACATTGGCGACCGAGCCGTTGCTGGCGACGGCGGTCGCGACGAGCTGCGGCGGGGCCGAGATCGCGTTCGCGATCAGGCCGCCGATCGGATAATAGGTACCGGCCGTGCCGCCGGTACCGATGCGGAAGAAGGCCGGGGCCTGGGCAACGGCGATGCCGGCCGCCAGCGCGACGGCGCCGAGGGCGAGGCCGGCGGCGGTAAACTTCGAACGAAGACGCAGAGACATTCAGTCAACCTCCCATGAAAGCGGGCAATCTCGGCAGGATTGGACACGGGATCAATCGGAAATTCGACTCAGGTGGTGCGATCAACAGCGATCTGGCCGGATTGAAGGGCTGCGGGGCGGAAAAGCGTGGCCAGGCATGCAGTGAGGGCATTGCCGTGGTGCCGGCTCATGAAATTGTGCCGGTGCCGGCGATCCTCTAGAGCCTTCGACCGCGTCACGAGGCGGGAATCGGCCTGCCGGAGATGCCGCGGGACTTACCCAGATGACCGCCAGCGCGCCGACCGCCTCCCTGCCGCAACGGGCCATGATGCCGGTGCTGATCGCGCTGAGCTTCACGCATCTGCTCAACGACATGATCCAGTCGCTGATCCCGGCGATCTACCCGATCATCAAGGAAGCCTACCGGCTCGATTTCGGCCAGATCGGCCTGATCACGCTGACCTTCCAGGTCTCGGCCTCGCTGCTGCAGCCGGCTGTCGGGCTCTACACCGACAAGCATCCGATGCCCTATTCGATGGTGGTCGGCATGGGCTTCACGCTCGCCGGGCTGATCGGGCTCGCCTATGCCGGGAGCTATGGCTTCCTGCTGCTTTCGGCGGCCTGCGTCGGCATCGGCTCCTCGATCTTCCACCCGGAGGCGACGCGCATGGCGCGCAATGCCTCGGGCGGGCAGCATGGTCTGGCGCAGGGCATCTTCCAGGTCGGCGGCCAGACGGGTGGGGCGCTCGGGCCGCTCCTGGCGGCCTTCATCATCGTGCCGCGCGGGCAGGGGAGCCTCGCCTGGTTCTCGGTCGCGGCGCTCGTCGCGATGATGCTGATGGTCTGGACGGCTGCGAGCTATGCGCGGCTCGACAAGGCGCGTCCGCCGAAGGCCGCGGTGGCGAGTACGCTGGCAGCCCGGCCGGGCAAGCGCTCGGTCGCCTTCGCGATCACGATCCTGATCATCCTGCTGTTCTCGAAGAACGCCTATTCGGCGAGCTTCTCCTCGTTCTACACCTTCTACCTGATGGGCAAGTTCGGCATCTCGATCCAGAACTCGCAGGTGATGCTGTTCCTGTTCCTCGCTTCCTCGGCGGTGGGCGCACTCGGCGGCGGCATGCTGGGCGACCGGATCGGCCGCAACAAGATCATCTGGTTCTCGATCCTGGGCGCGCTGCCCTTCACGCTGATCCTGCCCTATGCCGACCTGTTCTGGACCGGCGTGCTGACGATCGTGATCAACCTGATCATGTCGAGCGCCTTCGCCGCGATCCTGATCTACGCGCTGGAGCTGCTGCCCGGCCGTGTCGGGCTGGTCGGCGGCTTCTTCTACGGACTGTCCTTCGGGCTCGGTGGGCTCGCGGCGGCGCTGCTCGGCGAGTTCGCGGACATTCTCGGCATCGAGATGGTCTACAAGATCTGCTCGTTCATCCCGCTGATGGGCCTGCTCGCCTGGTTCCTGCCGCGCCTCAGCGAGGGCACGAAGGGCGCCAGGGTCGGGCATTAGGCCGACACCGTCATGCTCGGATAGCGCGAGGAACCCTCTCCCGGAGGTAGAGGGCAGGGTGAGGGGTAGGCCGCTCACCAAGTTTGCTGTGAGATGGTCGCTGCGCGGCGGTGAGGCAGAGTTTTACTGGTCCAGGGGCCTACACCTCACCCCTGCCCCTCTCCTTACAGGAGAGGGGTTCCCGCGACCTTGTGGTCTTGGTCAGAGTTCAGCGCTCAGAGCGCGAGCTTGCCGGCCTTGGCGGCGGCATAGCGCTCGTTGACTTTCTTCCAGTCGACCACGTTCCACCAGCCCTTGAGGTAGTCGGCGCGGCGGTTCTGGTATTTCAGGTAATAGGCGTGCTCCCAGACGTCGTTGCCGAGCAGGACCATCTGCTTGTCCATGATCGGGCTGTCCTGGTTGGGCTTGCCGAGCAAGGCGAGCTTGCCGGCCTTGTCGACGGTGACGAAGACCCAGCCCGAGCCGAAGACGCGCAGGCCCGCGGCCTCGAAATCGGCCTTGAACTTGTCGAAGCCGCCGAGATCGCGGGTGATCGCCTCGGCGACCTCGCCGGTGGGCGCGCCGCCGGCGCCCGGCGCCATGATCTCCCAGAACATGCTGTGATTGGCATGGCCGCCGCCATTGTTGCGGACGAGGGTGCGGATGCTCTCGGGCAACTGGCCGAGATCGGCGATCAGCTCGGCCACCGAGGCCTTCGCGATGACGCCATTGTCCTTGGCGGCATTGTTCAGGGCGGCGACATAGGCGGCGTGGTGGCGGTTGTAGTGGATGTCCATCGTCGCCGCGTCGATATGCGGCTCCAGCGCATTGGCCTCATAGGCACGCTTCGGCAGCGAGAATGGGCCGGTCGGCGCTGCGGGAGCGGCGGCCTGCGCCCAGACCCTTGGCGCGGCGGCGACGACGAGCGCGGCGGCGCCCAGCCCGATCAGGCCACGGCGGGAGACGGCGGAAACTGCGGTCATGGAATTCCTCCGGAAAGCGTTCGGGCGAGTTGGCTTCTGGCTCAACGCGCGTCTCCCCTCGCGGGTTCGCCGTCGATCGCTGCAGCTATAGCACGGACGCGCCTGGCCGTTGACCCTAGGGCAATGTCACAATCCCGGCGTGCACTCCGAAAGTGGTAAATCGCCGGAACGGGCTCTTAACCGGCGATTTACCGCGTTTCTCTACGGTTCCGAGAGAAATCCTCCCGGGTTGAAGGGGCGTCCCGCCATGCATGCACTGGCTCGCAAGCTCGATCTGCCCGTTGGCGCGATTGCAGCGCAGCCCGCTGACGAGCCGGTCGGGACGGGCGCCGAGCGCGCGGTGCGCGAGATCGCGGCCCGCTTCGGCAAGCTCAGCGCCGAGATCACCGACATTGCCGGGCGCGTCGGCGACGTGACGCAGCAATTCGACAAGCAGACGGCCGGCCTGCGCCGGGTGGTCGGCGCGGTCGAGCAGGTGTCGCAGGCCAACAACGCGATCCGGCAGGCGGCCGAAGGTGCGCAGGCGGCCGCCTCTGGCGTCCGCTCCGGGCTCGAACGCGTGACGACATCGGTCCGGCTCGGCCTCAACGCCGCGCAGGCCGATATCGCAACCCTGTCCCAGGAAGCGCAGTCGATGTCGCATGTGCTGGCCCAGGCTGTCGGCGATGCCCACAAGGCGCGGGCGTCGAGCGACGCGATCCAGTCGATCACCCGCGAGATCCAGCTTCTGTCGATCAATGCCGGCGTCGAGGCTGCGCGCAGCGGCGAGGCCGGAAAGGGCTTCGCGGTCATTGCGGCGGCCGTGAAGGCCCTTGCGGAACAGACGCGCGAGGCGACGGCCGCGAGCGCAGCCCAGCTCGACCTGCTCGTGAAGGCCGTCGATGCCGTTGCTCGCCGCAGCCAGGAGAATGCCCAGACGGCGCAGCGCGCTCAGGCGGGCAGCCAGACCATCTCGCAGCAGATCGGCGAGTTCGACAGCTTCGGCCGCTCGGTCGTCGAACTGATCGGCGAGATCGAAGCGGTGTCGCGGCCGACACGCGAGAATGCCGAGGCCTGCGCCAAGGCCGGGCAGGACCTTGCCGGGCTCGTGGCCGGGGTCGATGCCTCCACCGACAATCTCCAGCAGGCAGGCCAGCGCACCGAGGCGCTGGTCGCGATCAGCGAGGGCATCCTCGGTTCGATCGCGGCATCCGGCGTGCGCACGGCCCAGTCTGAGCTGATCGCGACCGTGATGGAGACGGCGGGCACGATCGGCGAGATGTTCGAGGCGGCGCTCGAACGCGGCGAGCTCACGCTGGCCGACCTGTTCGACGAAGCCTATCGGCCGATCCCGGGTTCGGACCCGGTCCAGCACATGACTCGCTTCGTGGCGCTGACCGACCGGCTGCTGCCGCCCTTGCAGGAAGAGCTTCTGACCTCGAACGGGCGGATCGTGTTCTGTGCCGCGGTGGACCGCAACGGCTTCCTGCCGACGCATAATCGCAAATATGCGCAGCCGCAGGGCGGCGACCCGGTCTGGAACAACGCGAATTGCCGCAACCGGCGCATCTTCGACGATCGGACGGGGCTTGCCGCCGCGCGCAACCGCAAGCCGTTCCTGCTGCAGAGCTACCGGCGCGACATGGGTGGCGGGCAGTTCCTGGTGATGGAAGACCTGTCGGCGCCGATCATGGTGAAGGGGCGGCACTGGGGTGCCTTTCGCTTCGGGCTCAAGGTCTAGCAGCCGGCCGTGTGCATTTTGTCGAGTTGAGTAAGCGAGTTCCCGAGCCAGCGCCATGCATATAGCGCCTTCCTTTCCCAACCTGTCGGTGCTGCTCATCGATCCGAGCCCGCATTACCGCCGGATCGTGCGGACCATGCTGTATCAGGCGCAGCTCAACCGCATCTTCGAGGCGTCGGACCTGTCCTCGGCCGCCGCGACGTTCATCCAGAAGCAGCCGAACATCGTCATCCTCGACTGGGACATGCCGGAGGGGAACAGCGTCAAATGCCTGGCGGCGATTCGGTCCTTCAAGACCTCGCCCTTCGCCAAGGCGCCGGTGCTGGTGATGATGGAGCGGCCGGACCGGCGCTCGGTCGTCCAGGCGGCGAAGCTCGGCGCGCATGAGATCGTCACGAAGCCGATCTCGCCCAACAATCTCTGGCTCCACCTCTCGGGTGTCATCAACATGCCCCGGAAATATCGCGAGGCAGAGGGCAAGATCACGCTGGTGCCGCGCGCGATCAGCAACGCCATCTTCTGATCGTTGCTCAGAGGTTCCCCGAACGGAATGTGACGGCATTGCTCGACTCCGGCCGGCAGCGCGGCGTCCTTGGGCACTCGCGCGGGCTTGTCACGTCACGGCTGCGGCCTGCGACAACCCCAGGTAGGCCGCACCTGCCGCGAAAACGCCAAGAGTATTGATGCGGCTGAACATATTTAGCGAAGTTTTTACCAGTTTGACGCGATGCTTCGGGCGCAATCCTGGGTCGCTCTTCATGGTCATCACCGTCTCGCTTCCCCCTTTCCTCGGCCGGACCGAGGCCGCGACGTTCCGCAACCAGCTGCTGGTGGCGCTGGAACAGCGGGAAAGCATTGCCGTCGAATGCGCCGAGGCCGGGCCACTGCCCAGCCTCTGGATCCAGCTTCTCCACTCCGCAGCCACCAGCGCCGCCGCGCGGGGGCTTTCGGTCACGCTCAAGGCGGCTTCCGAGGAATGCCGCGAATCCTTGCGGGCGATCGGCTTCGACGCCGCTCACAGCGCTCTCGTTCTGGAGTGATCAGGTATGAAAATCCTGGCGATCGACGATACCAAGACCCTGCTCAGCCTGCTCAGCCTGACGCTCCGCAATGCCGGCCATGAAGTGGCGGAGGCGGAGAACGGCGAGGACGGTCTGACCAAGTTCGACCAATTCCGCCCCGATCTGGTGATCACCGACCTCAACATGCCGATCATGGACGGCATCGAGTTCACGCGCGCCTGCCGCTCGCGTCCCGCCGGGCAGAACACGCCGATCATCGTGCTGACCACGGAGAACGGCGCCGAGATCAAGGCCGAGGGCCGCCGTGCCGGCGCCAGCGCCTGGATGGTCAAGCCTTTCGAACCCAACACGCTGCTCGGCCTCGTCGCGCGCTACCAGAACTGAAGGTCGGCCGATGGATCCGTTGGCAGAACTCAAGCAGACCTTCTTCCAGGAATGCGAGGAACTTCTCGGCGCGCTGGAGCTGAAGCTCCAGGCTCTCGACGAGGGCTCCACCGATCCTGAGGACGTCAATGCCGCCTTCCGCGCCATTCACTCGATCAAGGGTGGCGCGGGCGCCTTCGGCTGCACGGAGCTGGTCGGCTTCGCGCATGTCTTCGAGGCTTCGCTCGACCATCTGAGGTCCGGCCGCGTCGCCATCGAGGACGCGCCGTTCACGCTGTTCCTGCGCTGCGCCGACGCTGTCGCCGATCTGGTCTCGGCTGCCCGCAACGACGAGCCTGCGACCGAGCGTCCGGACCTGCTGGCCGCGCTCGAGCAGGTCGGCAAGGAACCGCAGGCTGCTGTCGCCGCGCCGCCGCCGGCTCCCGCCGCGCCCGCTCCGGCGCCGGCGCCGGCTGCGCCTGCCGCCAGCAACGATGCGCCCATCGGCATCGCCGCGCTCGGCAACCTGCTCGCCATGGTCGAGGCGAAGACCGCGGCTCCCGCTCCCGCAGCCTCGGATGACGGCTGGGACGACGAGCCCGTCGCGGCCCCTGCGCCGGCCGCCGGCAAGCCCGGCCGTGACGTGCATCTGCGCATCATGCCGGAGCAGGACCTGTTCCGCCGGGTGATCGAGCCGCGCGTCGTGCTGGGCTCGCTGCCGACAGACGACATCGTCTCGATCCGCTGCGACCTGAGCCAGGTGCCGCCGCTCGAAAGCCTCGACGTCAGCGATTGCTGGATGCGTTTCGACGTGGACCTGCGGACCGAACTCACGGTCGAGGACCTGCACGGTCGCTTCGATTTCAGCCTCGCGAACGAAGAATTCGAGATCAACTTCCCGGAGCCGGCCGTGACGGAGGCTCCGCCGGTCGTCGAAGCGCCGGCTGCCGAGCCGGAAGTCTCGAACTCCGTCGCCGCCGACCTCTCCGCGATCCTCGCCAAGCTCGGCGCGGCGCCGGAAGCGGCGAACGAGCCCGATATCCAGCCTGCACCGGCCCCGGTCGCCGTGGCCGCTCCGGTCGTCGCCGCGGAGGCGCCCGCCGTCGCCCGCGCCGCGC
>NZ_JANLGI010000020.1 GCF_024655635.1 Allobosea sp. 47.2.35
ACCTTCAAAGCGATAACCGCCCCCAACGGGGCCAACATTGCAGGCGATCTCACAATCAGGGCGGTCGCGACCACGACCAGCCCGGCGAAGGCCGTATAGGCGCGGATATGGCCGACACGCTGGATCACCCCGCCGCTCGACACCGCGCCGATGGTGAAGCCGACGAAATAGGCGCTGAGCACGATGCCGGTCGCGGCCGGGCCGAAATCCTCGAGCGTCAGCCGCAAGGACAGGAAGGTGTTGAAGAAGCCGTTCGCGAGCTGCACCAGGCTGGTCGCGGCGATCAGCGTTCCAATCTGAAGCAGCATCGGCCAATCCCTACGCGGCGGCCGAACGCATTCGGCCCGATCGGCACAGGGCTAGCCTTCGAATGTGGGCTCAATGCGTCGAGCCCGCCCGGAGCAGCGGCCGTTTAGGCCGCCGGAAAAGACCCGACTCAGCTCTGTCGCCCGCTCTTCGGCAACAGGAAGGTCAGCAGCCCGAAGGCCGGCAGCCAGGCGCAGATCTTGAACACCTCGATGATGCCGATCTTGTCGGCGAGCAGGCCGATGCCGGCCGCCGCGACGCCGCCGAGCCCGAAGGACAGACCGTAGAACAGGCCGCCGACGAGGCCGACCCGGTGCGGCACGAGGTCGATCGCGTAGATCAGGATCGCCGAGAAGGCGCTCGACATGATGAAGGAGACGATGATGCTGAGCACGCCGGTCCAGAACAGGTCGGCATGGGGCAGCATCAGCGCGAAGGGCAGCGAGCCCAGGATCGACAGCCAGATCACCCGGTCGCGGCCGATCCGGTCGCCGATCATGCCGCCGACGATCACGCCGATGGCGCCGACCACGAGATAGAGGAACAGCATGATCTGCGAGAGCTGGATCTCGATGCCGAAGCGCTCGATCAGGTAGAAGGTGTAATAGGAGGTGAAGGCGGCCGTGTAGCCGTTCTTCGAGATCAGCAGCATGACCAGCACGGCCATCGCCAGCAGCACGCGCCCGCGCGGCAGCCCGTGGCTCGCCGTCTCGTCGATATGCGTCGAAGACGATTTCTGCTCGCGCCGCATCGCCGAATAGCGCGCGCCGAGCCAGCCCATCACCAGCATCGCGACCAGCACGACGCCGGAGAACCAGGACAGGCTCTCCTGCCCGCGCGGCATCACCACCAGCGCCGCCAGTAGCGGGCCGACGGAATAGCCGATATGGCCGCCGACCTGGAACACGCCTTGCGCCAGGCCCTGACGGCCGGCCGCGGCATGGCGCGCCATCCGCGTCGCCTCCGGATGGAACACTGCCGAACCCAGGCCGATCAGCCCCGCCCCGACCAGGACCATCGGGTAGCTATGGGCGAAAGAGAGCATCAGGAGGCCCGCCAGCGTCGCGCACATGCCCGCGACCATCGCATAGGGCCATGGCTTGCGATCCGTGACGAAGCCGAGCAGCGGCTGCAGCAGCGAGGAGGTCACCTGGAAGGCGAGCGTGATCAGGCCGATCTGCACGAAATCGAGCTGATAATTCTCCTTGAACAGCGGATAGAGCGCCGGGATCATCGACTGGACGAGATCGTTCAGCAGATGCGCGACGCTGAGTGCCGCCAGAACCGGCATCAGCGGACGGCGAGTGACGGATTGCAGCGGGATCGTGGTCATAATGCAGGCAATGAGCCGCCTTTTGCGCGCGGTCAACGGGGCCGGGAGCATGACGCCCATGGCTGCAAGGCTGGGTTGCGGTGCAGCATCGCGCGCATCCGAGCCGGTGGCCATCGGCAAGCCCTGTGAAACCTGCTATCGCCGCGCGGTCTTCACACCGGCCCCGTCATGACCACCCGTCCCGCGACCCTCATCGGCTTCTGCGCCATCCTGCTCTGGTCGACGCTCGCGCTGTTCACGGCGATGTCGGGCCGTGTCCCGCCCTTCCAGCTCGTCGCCATGACCTTCGTGATCGGCGGCCTGCTGATCCTCGCAATCACGGCTTTACGCGGGCAGCTATCGCGCATCCGCCCGACGCCGGCCTCCTTCGCGCTCGGGCTCTACGGGCCGTTCGGCGACACCGCGCTCTATTATGCCGCCGTGAAGACCGCACCGGCTGCCGAGGCGAACCTGATCCATTATCTCTGGCCGCTCCTGATCGTGCTCTTCGCCGCGCTGCTGCCGGGCGGCGGGCTTAAGCCGCGCCATCTCGTTGGCGCGCTGATCGGGCTGGTGGCAACCGGCCTCCTGGTCTCGGGCGGCCTCGGCAGCGGCGGCGGGCTGGCGCTCGGCCATGTCCTGGCCGCGCTCGGCGCTTTCGTCTGGGCGAGCTATTCGGTGGCCTCGCGCCGCTTCGCCAATGTGCCCTCGGAAAGCCTCTGCGTGACCATGCTGGGCTGCGCCGTGCCGGCGCTCGCCTGCCATTTCGCCTTCGAGACCACGCTCTGGTCGCTGACGTCAATCGAGTGGGGCGGCGTTCTCGGCCTCGGCCTCGGCTCGATCGGGCTCGCCTTCGTCGTCTGGGATATCGGCATGAAGCAGGGCGACGTCGCCCTGCTCGGCGTCGCCTCCTATGCCGCGCCGGTGCTCTCCACGCTGATCCTCGTGCTGTTCGGCTACGCCCCCGCGAGCTGGCTGCTGGCGGCATCCTGCGCGCTCATCGTGATTGGGGCGCTGGTGGCGAGCGGCGGGGGCTCCGCAGGTTCCAAGAACGGGCGCGGGGAACCCCTCTCCCGGATGGGAGAGGGGCAGGGGTGAGGGAAGGCCGGAAAATCAGCTCGCGGCGATCCTTGGCGCGGGTAGCAATCGGACAGGCGTTCAAGGGCCTACCCCTCACCCTGCCCTCTCCCTCCGGGAGAGGGTTCCCCGCGCCATCATTCCGCCTGGTGCAGTAAGTTCCGCCAAACGCTGGCAGCAGCCCGCTCAGTTCCGCCTGAGCAACCGTTCCAGATAATCCAGCTCCTCGGCCGGCCTCAAGGGATCGCCGAGCCGCTTGCGCAACTCTTCCAGGATGCGCCGCGCCCGCTGGGTCGCGCTCTCGTCGGCGCCGGGCACCTTGACCCGGCCATCGGCCCAGTCGCGCTGGCGCTGCGGCCGGCCGAGGGGATCCTCGCTGCCGCGCTGCTGCGCCGAGGGACGACCCGCCGGGCGGCCATCCGGCTCGCCATAGGCCTGCCCTTCGCCTTCGCCCTCGCCGGGCTGGCCCTGCATCTGCTGGGCGAGGTTCTGCCCGCCCTTGCGCAAGGCTTCGAGCGCACGACCCTGCGCATCGAGAGCGCCTTCGCCCTGGCCCTGGCCGAGCTGGCTCTCCGCCTCGCGCATCGCGTCCTCGGCCTCGTCGAGCTCGCCATTCTGCGGCGCGCCCATGCCGCGCATCCGGCGCTGGAGGTCCTGCAGACGCTCGCGCAAGGCCTGCTGGCGCTGCGACAAGCCCTGCCCCTGGCCGTTCCGGCCCTGCATGCCCTCGCCGCCTTCGCCGTCCTCACCCTGCTCACCGGGCTGTTGTCCCGGCTGCTGGCCGCGCTGGCCCTGTTGGCCGCGTTGTCCTTGCTGGCCTTGTTGACCCTGCTGGCGCTGGCCCGGCCGCGCCTGCTGCTGGCCGGGGCGCTGGCCGCGCTGGGTCTGGCCCTGCCCCTGCTGGCGGCGCTGCTCGTTCTGATAGGTCTCGTCGCGCAGGTTCTGCTGGTCGCGCGTCATCCGGTCGAGGTCGCCGAGCGCCTGGTTCATCTCGCGCTGGCGCGGGTCCTGCTGGCCGGGGCGCGCCATCTGGAGATTGTTGAGCATCCGGTTGAGCTCTTCCATCAGGCGCTGCGCCTCGGCCATGTCGCCGCGCTTCGAGAGCTCCTCGATGCGGTCGAGCATGTTCTGCAGATCGCGCGGCGTCACCGTGCGGAAATTCTCGGGCAGGCGCGCCTGGTCGCGGTCGCCGTTCTGCTGTTGCTGGCGCATCATCTGCTCGGCGAGCTGGCGCATGAAATTGTCCATCGCCCGGCGCATCTCGTCGGTGAGCTTCTTGATCTCCTCCTCGGAGGCGCCACGCTCCAGCGCCTGCTGGAGATTTTCCTGCGCCTGCCGGAGCGCCCGCTCGGCATCGGACATGTCGCCGTCCTCGAGCTGGAGCGCCATCGCCCACATCAGCTCCGAAACCTCGCGCAACGCGTCGTCGCCGGCAGCGCGGCGCAGGCGCTCGCTCAGCATGCGCATGCCGAGATAGACGCCCGGCTCCTTCATGAAGAGCGAGGGCTCGATCATCAGCGCATCCATGGCGAGTTGCACCTTGGAGCGGTCCTCGACATCCATGACGAGCTTGCGGCGCTGCTCGACCAGCGCCTTGGCCAGTGGCTTGGTGAAGGTGCGCTGCGGCAGCACCACTTCGAGCGGCTCGCTGCGGCCCTCCTGTCCGGCCTCGTCCTTGGCGATCAGCACCATCCTGACCTTGGCGCCGGCCCAGGGATGGGCGGAGAAATCGACCGTGCTCTTGTTCTCCTCCTCGCCCGAGGCGGAGGACGGCACGGCGAGATTCTGCTTCGGCGGCTCGACCAGCGAGCGCCCGCCCTTCGCGACGTCGGGGCGCGAGACATTCACTTCGATCGAGGCGATGCCGTAATCGTCCTTGGCCTTGTAGGTGATGCCCAGGCCACCCGACTGCGCGCCGGTGACCGGCTTCGGCGGGTCGGTGAAGGCGATGGTCGGCGGCTGGTCGGGGACCGAGGTGATGGTGAGCGTGGTCCCCGGCGCACCGCTGCCGGTGAGCTTCAGCGTGCCGTTGCCGGCGAGCGTGAAGCGCTTTTCCAGCACGGCCTGCTGCGGCCCCGATGGCTGGGCCGGCTTCGCGGGCGCTGCCTTCGCCTGAGCATCCTTGCCCTCGCCTTCCTTGGCCTCGGGCTTGATCAGGTCGAGACGGCCGGTCGTGGCGACGTCCATGTTCGTCTTGCCGGCGATGCGCACGACGATGACCGATTTCTCGGGCGCGCTCAGATTCGGGCTCGCCAGCTTGGCGAAATCGATCAGGATCGGCGGCAGGCGCGTATAGGCCGGCGGGTCGATCCAGGCATCGATCCGGGTCGAGGCGGCGATCGCGGATGGCCCCTTCCAGTCGAAGGCGGCGGAAAGCCGCTGCGTGACTTCGGGCCCGGCGACGAAGAAGCCTGTGATGGCAGCGAGCAGCGGCACGGCGCGCAGCGCCCGCCGATCATGGCCCGCCATGCGCGGCTGCGGCGGCTGGACGCGCAGGGAAGCGACCTGCCGACTCTGGCGCTCGACATGCAGCTTCCACAGGGCCTGCGAAACCGGATCGGCCGAGCCGATCGCGAGATTGTCCTCAAGTGAGGACGCCGGGCGGTGGCCGTCAGCGAAGGAGCGATCGAGCCGCGTCAGGGCATCGCGATGCGTCGGCAGGACGAGGCGGGTGACATGCCAGAGGCTGGCGGCGAAAGCGCCCGCGAAGGCGAGCACGCCGACGATCCGCCCATACCAGGGCAGATGCGTCCAGAGGCCGAACCAGGAGACGGCGAGGAAGGCGAGGACGACGCCGAGCGGCAGCCACAGCCGGGGCCAGAGCCGCTCCCAGCCGAGCGACAGGCGCGAGGCCAGCGCGAGACGGCTGAGCCGCTGGCGGATGCCGTCGATCGTGTCGGGCGCCTTGCGGCGCTCTGCCTCGCTCATGCCATCGCTCCGGGCAGCCCCCATTTCCGTCTGAACTCGCCTGACCAAATCAGGCTAGCACGGGAATGTGGCATTGCCAGCGCGAAGAGGCACCAACACACAGCGCTCCGCCTTTCGTGAACGGAGCGGTGCGGGACTGAGCCGATCAGGCGAACCAGCCGGGAAGCTTGTCCGTGCCGATGAGCTCCTCATAGCTCTGGCGCGGCCGCGTCACGGCATATTGGTCGCCCTTGACCATGACCTCGGCCACCAGCAGGCGCTGGTTGTAGGTCGAGGACATCGAGGCGCCATAGGCGCCGGCCGTCATGAAGGCGATAAGGTCGTTCTGGCGCAATTGCGGCAGCTTGCGCCCGGTGGTGAAGGTATCGCCCGATTCGCAGATCGGCCCGACCACGTCATAGGCCGCTTCCGGCCCGCCGATCACCGGCTCCGTCACCGGCCAGACCTCATGATAGGCCTCGTACATCGCCGGCCGGACGAGGTCGTTCATCGCCGCGTCGACGACGAGGAACTGCTTGGTCGGGCGCGGATTGAGATGCAGCACCCGCGTCAGCAGGATGCCGGCATTGCCGACGATCAGACGGCCGGGCTCGAAGCCGAGCTCGACATCGAGCCCCTTGGTCACCTTGGCGACCATCTCGGCATAGGCCTCGATCAGGCCCGGCCCGTAATCGAAGGTCTTCGGGATGTCGTAGGGAATGCCGAGCCCGCCGCCGAGATCGAGCCGGTCGACGCGATGGCCCTCGCCCTTCAGGTCCCCGACCAGCGCGACCATCTTGGTATAGGCCGCCTCGAAGGCGTCGATCTCGCGGATCTGGCTGCCGATATGGACGGCAAGGCCCATGATCCGCACGCCCGGCATGTTCGCTGCACGCGAATAGAGCCGGCCGACCTCCTCGAAGGAGACGCCGAACTTGTTCTCGGAAGAGCCGGTCGTGATCTTGGCATGGCCGCCGGCGCCGATATCCGGATTGACCCGGAACACCGCCTCCTGCCGCTTGCCCAGCGACGCCGCCACCTTGGAGAGCAGGTCGAGCTCGCTCTCGCTCTCGATATTGACCTGATAGATGCCGGCCTCGACCGCGAAGCGCAGTTCCTGCTCGCTCTTGCCGACACCGGAGAACACGATCTTCTCAGGCGGAATGCCGGCGGCCAGCGCCTTGCGCACTTCCCCTTCCGAGACGGTGTCGATGCCGGCGCCAAGCGCGCCCAGCGTCTTCAGCACACCGAGATTGCCGTTCGCCTTCATGGCGTAGAAGACATGGGTCTTGCCGGCCGGCGCGGTCGTCTTCATCGCCGCCTCGAACAGCTTGTAATGCCGCTCGATCGTGGCGCTCGAATAGACATAGACCGGCGAGCCGACCTCGGTCGCGATGCGCTGGAGATCGACGCCCTCGGCATGGAGCGAGCCGTCGCGATAGGCGAAATGATGCATGGGATGAGCTCGCAGTCGGGCTAGGCAGGCGTCATCCTCGGGCGGAGCAAAGCAGCGACCCGAGCCTGACGCAGAATAGGGACGTTGCGACGGTGCGAGCCGTCACATCAGCGGGTCGAGGACAAAGGACCGGTTCGGCACGGTGATCGCCCGGTTGGCCTTGGCGGGCTTCGCCAGCACGGAGGCCGAGCCCAGCGAGGCCGGATCGTTCTCCTTGGCGCCGATCTGGTCGTCCGGCAAGTCGATGGCATTGGTCGCATTGGGCGGCGGCTCCAGCGGGCCCTTGCGCCCGCAGGCGCCGAGCGCAACGGCCAGCAGGCCGACGACCAGCAAGGTGCGGCCAAGTTTCAGGCGGGAATCAAGCACGAAAACGAACCCTCAGGGCGAAACGTGGCGGGACCTTAGCGGAGGAAGCGGCGGAGCGCGAGCGTCTCCGCCGCTCCAACCTCAGCCTTTCGCGAGCTGCTTCAGCCAGCGCCGGGCCTGCTTGCGGACATTGGCCGGGGCCGTGCCGCCATAGCTGACGCGGCTCTTCACCGACTGATCGACGCCGAGCACGGCGAAGACGGCCTCGGTGATCTGCGGCTCCACCGCCTGCATCTCGGCGAGCGAGAGCTTCTCGAGCCCCACCTTCTTCTCCGAGGCGATGCCGACGAGCCGGCCGGTGACGTGATGCGCGTCGCGGAACGGCATCTTGAGGACCCGCACCAGCCAGTCGGCCAGATCGGTCGCGGTGGCGTAGCCGAGACCGGCGGCCTTCTTCATCACCTTGAGATCAGGCTGCATGTCGCGGACCATGCCGGCGGTCGCGGCGAGGCAGAGCGACAGCGTCTGCAGCGCGTCGAACGTGCCTTCCTTGTCCTCCTGCATGTCCTTCGAATAGGTCAGCGGCAGGCCCTTCATCATGGTCAGCAGGCCCTGCAGCGCCCCGAAGACGCGCCCCGCCTTGCCGCGCACCAGTTCGGCCGCGTCGGGATTGCGCTTCTGCGGCATGATCGAGGAGCCGGTCGAGAAGGCATCGGAGAGCCGGACGAAGCCGAATTGCGGCGTCGACCACAGCACAATCTCTTCAGCGAAGCGCGAGAGATGCATCGCGCAGATCGAGGCCGCCGAGAGCGTCTCCAGCACGAAATCGCGATCCGAGACCGAATCGAGCGAGTTGGCCGTCGGCCGGTCGAAGCCGAGCGCCTTCGCCGTCATGTGCCGGTTGATCGGGAAGGAGGTACCGGCGAGCGCGGCGGCGCCGAGCGGGCATTCGTTGAGACGGGCGCGGGCATCGCGGATGCGGCTGCGATCACGGCCGAGCATCTCGACATAGGCGAGCAGGTGATGGCCGAAGGTGACCGGCTGCGCCGATTGGAGATGGGTGAAGCCCGGCATCACCGCGCCGGCATAGGTGTCGGCCTTTTCGGCCAGCGCGCGCTGGAGATCGGCCATCTGGCCGTCGATCTCGTCGAGCGTGTCGCGCACCCACAAACGCATGTCGGTCGCGACCTGGTCGTTGCGCGAGCGGGCGGTGTGCAGGCGGCCGGCGGCAAGCCCGATCTTGTCCTTGAGATTCGACTCGACGTTCATATGGACGTCTTCGAGCGCCCGCGAGAACGTGAAGGCGCCGCTCTCGATCTCGCCCTCGACCTTTTTCAAACCGGCGGTGATCGTCGCGACGTCGTCCTTGGTCAGGATACCGGTCTCGGCCAGCATGGCCGCATGTGCCAGCGAGCCGCGGATATCCTGGCGCCAGAGCTTCTTGTCGAAATCGATGGAGGCATTGATCTCCTCCATGATGGCGTCGGGGCCTGTGGCGAAACGCCCACCCCACATGCGATTGCTCACGACGGTCTTTCCTGCTTTTGAGGACGCATAATGACGTCTGGAAAAAAGATCGGACTGGCCCTCGGGGTCGTGGCGGCGCTCGGCCTCGCTGGCGTAGCTGCCTTCTACTCCGTCACTGGCGATGCCGGCAACGGATCATGCAGCGCGGCCCGCACGGCGGTCGCGCGCATGAAGCCGCTGGTCACGGGCGAGGTCGCGGCCGTCGAACTGCGCGCCAACCCGCAGCCGGCGCCCGCGCTGGCCTTCACCGGCCCCGATGGGCAGCCGACGACGCTGGCAGCGCTCAAGGGCAAGACGCTGCTGGTCAATCTCTGGGCGACCTGGTGTGCTCCCTGCCTGAAGGAAATGCCCTCGCTCGACGCGCTGCAGAACGAGATGGGCGGGCCGGATTTCGCGGTCGTCGCGATCAATATCGACACGCGCAATCTCGACAAGCCGAAGACCTGGCTCGCCGATAACCGGATCACGGCCCTGCCCTATTACGGCGATCCGCAGGCTGCGACCTTCCAGGCCCTGCGCGCCGCGCACAAGGTCGAGGGCATGCCGGTCAGCCTGATCGTCGACAAGGCCGGCTGCGAGCTCGGCATCATCCAGGGCCCGGCCGACTGGGCGAGCAGTGACGCGAAGGCGCTGATGAAGGCCGCCATCGGCCGCTGATTGACGGGTGTGAACCTCGCGGGCTTATTGCGCGACGGTGGGAGGTAGCATTCTTCACAGCGAGGTCTTCAATCGTGAACATATCCACCTTCCGCGCGGCGCTTCTGCGCTGCCTCCTCGCCGTGTCTCTGCTGGGTGCCGGCCTCGGCCTCGCGCAGGGTCAGGATCGCAAGACCATCAGCGGCACAACCGTCTCGCTCGTCCCGCTCGCCGGCTTCGCGCCGTCGAAGACCTTCGCCGGGCTCGAGAGCGCGAGCACCAAGGCCTCGCTCCTCGTCGCCGAACTGCCGCCGCAGGCGCATGAGCAGCTCGCCCCGCTCTTCAAGGATATCGACAAGGCCAAGACGAACTTCGCCCGCCAGAACATCACCGTCGACGACATCGAATCGATCGAGACCGGCGCCGGCCCGGCCCCGCTGATCACCGGCAGCCAGGATGTGAACGGCACGAGCTACGACAAGTGGATGGTGCTGCTGAAGGGCGAGAAGACCGTGCTGATCACGGTCCAGTCGCCGGATGGCGCCGATCTCGACCCCGACGACATCGTCGCGATGCTCAAGACGATCTCGCTCGGCGCCCCGCCCAGCATCGCCGACAAACTCAAGGCCCTGCCCTTCACGGTCGCAGCCGCCGAGCCGTTCCGCATCATCGATACGCTCGGCGGCTCCGGCGTGCTGATGACGGCCGGCCCGCTCGATGCCGACCCGTCCGGCACGCAGCCGATCATCGTCGTCGCCTATCAGCTTTCCGCGCCGATCCCGGCCGACAAGCTGGAAGCCAGCGCCGAGGCTCTGCTCAAGCAGACCAAGAATCTCGAAGCCGCGACGATCGCGAAGCGCGAGCGCGTGACCTTCGCCGGATCGCCCGGCGTGCTGCTGACCGGAACGGCCACGGATCGCGGCACCGAGAAGCGCTTCGCGCAATACATGGCGGTGGGTGCCGACGGGCGTTTCGTCCGCCTCGTCGCGATCGCCCCGGCCAGCGCCTATGACGCCGTGAAGGCCGGTATCGAGAAGGTCGCGGCCAGCATCGCCTTCGCCGCGAAGTAAACGCTCCCCGTCGCGCGGCCTCGCCCAATTGGTTTGGCTGATGGCGCCGACAAGGGTAAGGCAGGCGTATGACCTATACGATCGGCCTTGCCACCACCTTCCACGACCCCGCCATCGCGATCATCGGCCCCGATGGCGCGGTTCTCTTCGCGGAAGCGACCGAGCGCTATCTGCAATACAAGCGCGCGCCGAACTGTGAGCCGGATTCGGCGCCACGGATGGAAGGGCTGCTGACGCGCTACATTCCGGCGGATGCCGAAGTCCGCATCGCCACGAGCTGGGGCGAGGATTTCACCGGCTTTCTCGACCAGATGGCACGCGCCGGCTCCTTCACGCTCGATGCCCTGCTCAAGCTCTCGCCCGAGCTCAACCGCTCGCTGGTGCCGGAGCGCACAGAGCGCGCGTTGATCGCCTCGCTGCATCTTAGCCAGCAGCGCGCCGGCATGGGCGTGCTGCTCGGGCTCGACCGCGCCTATGGCAAGGCCAATGTCACCGGCCTCAAGCGCTACGGCCACCATCTCAGCCACGCGGCCTATGCCTGCTGGTCCTCGCCCTTCGACAATGCCGCCTGCCTCGTCGTAGACGGCATGGGTGAGACCGGCGCCTCGGCGATCTTCGCAATGGAGAACGGCAAGCTCCGTGAAGTGAAGCGCCATCGCGGCCGGGAATCGATCGGCTTCTATTTCGGCCTCGTCACCGACCTCGCCGGCTTCGACCAGGCCAAGGGCGAGGAATGGAAGATCATGGGGCTCGCCCCCTATGGCAAGGCCGATCCCGAACTGATGGCGCTGCTGCGCAAGCTCTATCAGATAGAGGGCCACAAGCTCGCCTTCGCCAAGGCCGATGTGGTGCAGGCGGTCGCTGCCGAGATTCTGGCGGAACGCCCGGCGAACGCATTGGATCAGGGCTGGGCCGATCTCGCCCGCTGCGGGCAGGACGTCTTCGCCGAGATGATGGAAGCGCTGCTCGGTGAGGCCGCCGCGCTGGTCCCGAGCGAGAATCTCGTCATGGCCGGCGGCTGCGCGCTGAACTCATCGTTCAACGGCAGGATCGCTGGCCGCCACGGCTTCAAGACCGTCTTCGTGCCCTCGGCCCCGGCCGATGACGGCAACGCGATCGGCGCGGCCTGGCTCAGCCACGCCGAGGCTAACCCGGACTGGCGCGCGCCGAAGGGGCCGCTCACGCCCTATCTCGGCTCAACGGTCTCGACCGAACCCTTCGAGCGCATGCAGCTCTGGGAGAAGCGCCTGCGCAAGCTCGCTCCCGACGAGGTCGCGCCGGTGACGGCCAAGCTGCTCACCGAGGGCAAGCTGATCGGCTGGGTGCAGGGCCGCGCCGAGTTCGGCCCGCGTGCGCTTGGCAACCGCTCGATCATCGCCGATCCGCGCCCGGCCGACGCCAAGGATATCCTCAACGCCAAGGTGAAATACCGCGAGGCCTTTCGGCCCTTCGCCCCCTCGATCCTGGCCGAGCATGCTGCCGACTGGTTCGAGAACTATCAGGACGCGCCCTATATGGAGCGCACGCTGGTCTGGAAGGAAGCGGTCCGCGACCGTGTCCCGGCCGTGGTCCATGAGGACGCGACCGGCCGCCTCCAGAGCGTCACCGCCGAGCGCAATCCGCGCTACCACGCGCTGATCTCGGCCTTCCACGGTCTGACGGGCGTACCGGTGATCCTCAACACCTCCTTCAACATCATGGGCAAGCCGATCCTGCACACGGCGGAGGACGCGATCCTGATGTTCTATACGAGCGGGCTCGACGCGCTGGTGATCGACGACTGGCTGCTGGTGAAATAACGGGCGGCCGACTGATCCGCCCCGTTGATCGGTCGGATCACGCGAAATCGCTGGTTTCGGTCTCGTTTGCGGTCATTCTTCCGGCCCATCGGAAGGAGACGACGCCATGCTGCAATTGCGCCCGAACTGCGAGTGCTGCGACCGCGACCTGCCGCCGCAATCGCGCGATGCCCTGATCTGCACCTTCGAATGCACGTTCTGTGTCGACTGCGTCGAGACGCGCTTCGCCGGCACCTGCCCGAATTGCGGCGGCGACCTCGTGCGCCGGCCGATCAGGCCGGAGCGGCTGCTGGAGAAATACCCGGCCTCGACGGAGCGCGTCCGCAAGCCGCACCCGCAATGCGCGGCGGCCTGAGGAAAGCGGCATCGGATTGGCGCTACCGCTGAACGCGTGCTAGCCACACGGGAATGACGACCCCAAAGCCCCAGTTCTGGATCGTTGCTGGCCCCAATGGTGTCGGCAAGACCACTTATGCCTTCCGGCATATCAAGGCCGTCTCGGGCAGCACGCGCTTCGTCAATCTCGACGAGATCGCGCGCGGTCTTTCCCCGCTCGACCCCTCGATGGAGCAGCAGCGCGCCGGCCGTGTCGCGCTGGAGCTGACACGCTCGCTGATCGCTGAAAGGAGATCGTTCTCGATCGAGACGACGCTCTCAGGCAAGACGCACCTGCGCACGATCGCAGCGGCCCGGGAGGCCGGCTTCGCCGTCAACCTGTTGTAGGTCGCCAGCCCGGAAATCTCGCTGGCGCGCATCGCCCGCCGCGTCAGCGAAGGCGGCCACGACGTCACGGAAGCCGACGTTCGGCGCCGCTTCTCCCGTTCGATCGAAAACCTGCCGGCCTATATCGATGCGATCGATCAATGGCGTGTCTTCGACAATGCGACTCTGCGCCCCAAAGCCATAGCGGAGGGGCGGCGCGGCTGCATTTCGCTGATCCAGCGCGAGGGCGATCTGCCGCAGGCGCTATGGGCGGCGCTTGAGACGCTGCCGCCCCGCGCGGAAGGCTGAATTCAGCTCGCCTGCTTCACCGCTATGCCCTTCTCTTCGAAGAGCTGCTGCAATTCGCCGGCCTGGAACATCTCGCGGGTGATGTCGCAGCCGCCGACGAACTCGCCCTTGACGTAGAGCTGCGGGATCGTCGGCCAGTTCGAATAGGCCTTGATGCCCTCGCGGATTTCCTGGTCCTCGAGCACGTTCACGCCCTTATAGGGCACGCCGATATAGCCGAGGATCTGCGCGACCTGGCCGGAGAAGCCGCACATCGGGAATTGCGGCGTGCCCTTCATGAACAGCACCACGTCATTGTTCTTCACTTCCGCTTCGATGCGGGCATTGACGTCGGACATCGTCTCGTCTCCTGAAGCGGGTTCAAGGCCCGCCGGATGGCATTGTTCTAATCTTGGGGAACGCTGGTCGTCAGCGCAAGGGCGTGCAGGACGCCGCCCATATTCCCCTGGAGCGCGGCATAGACCATCTGGTGCTGCTGCACCCGGGTCTTGCCCTTGAAGGCGGCCGAGACGACGGTCGCGGCATAGTGGTCGCCGTCGCCGGCCAGATCCTTGATCTCGATCGCCGCATCCGGCAGCGCCGCCTTGATCATGCGCTCGATCTCGTGGGCATCCATCGCCATGGGTCGAACTCCTCAGGCCGCCTTGCCGGCCATATAGGACGGCAGCCAGTCTTCATGGATCTTGCGGAGATCGGCGATCGCCAAGGCAGGCTCGCCCGGCAGGGCAAGCGAGGCGCCGCCCGTCTTGCCGATGGCGAGCGCCGGTACGCCGGCTGCCTTGGCGGCAGCGATCACGGCATCGGCCTCGGCAGCCGGGACGGTCAGGACATAGCGCGCCTGGTCCTCGCCGAAGAGCGCGGCATGGACGGGGCCGGCCGGGAACGCCTCGATCGTGGCGCCGATGCCCTTGGCCATCGCCATCTCGGCGAGCGCCACGGCAAGGCCGCCATCCGACAGGTCATGGCAGGTTGTGACCTTGCCGGACGCGATCAGCCCGCGCACGAAATCGCCGTTGCGGCGCTCGACCGCGAGATCGACCGGCGGCGGGGCGCCCTCCTCGCGGCCGCAGACGGTCGCGAGATAGGCGCTCTGGCCGAGCCAGCCGGCGGTCTCGCCGATCAGGACGATCGCCTCGCCCTCGGCCTTGAAGGCGACGGTCGCGTGCTTGGTCACATCGGCCATGACGCCGACGCCGCCGATGGTCGGGGTAGGCAGGATCGAGATGCCGTTGGTCTCGTTGTAGAGCGAGACATTGCCGGAAACGACCGGGAAGTCGAGCACCTTGCAGGCCTCGCCGATCCCACGGATGCAGCCGACGAACTGGCCCATCACTTCCGGCTTCTCGGGATTGCCGAAATTGAGGTTGTCGGTGATCGCGAGCGGCGTGGCGCCCGTGGCGGTCAGGTTGCGCCAGGCTTCGGCCACCGCCTGCTTGCCGCCCTCGAACGGATCGGCCTCGCAATAGCGCGGCGTCACGTCGGCGGTCATGGCGAGGCCCCGCGGCCCGTCCTCGATGCGGATCACGCCGGCATCGCCGCCCGGCGTCACCGCCGAGTTGCCGAGGATCAGCGTGTCGTACTGTTCCCAGATCCAGCGCTTGGAGGAGAGATCCGGCGAGCCGATCAGCTTCTTCAGGGCTTCCACGTTGCCGCAAGGCGGCGTCACGGTCTCGGCCGCGATGCGCTGCTGCGGCGCGGTCTCGATCCAGGGCCGGTCATATTCCGGAGCCTCGTCGCCGAGCTCCTTGATCGGCAGGTCGGCCATGACCTCGCCCTGGTGCTTGATGACGAAGCGCAGCGTGTCAGTGGTATGGCCGATGACGGCGAAGTCCAGGCCCCATTTCTTGAAGATCGCCTCGGCGGCGTCCTCATGGCCCGGCTTGATCACCATGAGCATGCGCTCCTGGCTCTCCGACAGCATCATCTCATAGGCGCTCATGCCCTCCTCGCGGCAGGGCACCTTGTCGAGGTCGAGCTCGACGCCGAGATCGCCCTTGGCGCCCATCTCGACGGCCGAGCAGGTCAGGCCGGCGGCGCCCATGTCCTGGATCGCGTCGACATGGCCGGCGGCCATGATCTCGAGGCAGGCTTCGAGCAGGAGCTTCTCGGCGAAGGGGTCGCCGACCTGCACGGTCGGGCGCTTCTCCTCCGACTTGTCGTCGAATTCGGCCGAGGCCATGGTCGCGCCGTGGATGCCGTCGCGGCCGGTCTTGGATCCCAGATAGACGATCGCCTTACCGACGCCGGAGGCCTTGGCGTAGAAGATCTCGTCGGCCTTGGCGATGCCGACCGCCATGGCGTTGACGAGGATGTTGCCGTCGTAGCGGGTATGGAAGCCGGTGGCGCCGCCGACATTCGGCACGCCGAAGGAATTGCCGTAGCCGCCGATGCCGGCGACGACGCCGGAGACGAGATGGCGGGTCTTCGGATGATCGGGCGAGCCGAAGCGCAGCGCGTCGAGCACCGCGATCGGGCGCGCGCCCATCGTGAAGACGTCGCGCAGGATGCCGCCTACGCCCGTCGTCGCGCCCTGATAGGGCTCGATGAAGGACGGGTGGTTGTGGCTCTCCATCTTGAAGACGATGGCGGTGCCCTCGCCGATATCGATGACGCCGGCATTCTCGCCCGGGCCCTGGATCACCCAGGGTGCCTTGGTCGGCAGCGTCTTCAGATGGATCTTCGACGACTTGTAGGAGCAGTGCTCGTTCCACATCGCCGAGACGATGCCGAGCTCGGTGATCGTCGGCTCGCGGCCGATCAGATGCAGGAAGCGCTGGTACTCGTCCGGCTTCAGGCCGTGCTCGGCGACGAGCTGCGGGGTGATCTTGATGTCGTTCGGAATCACGGGCTCAGGGTTCCTGGCGGTCCGGCGATAGGGGTTGGCAGGGGCATAGCCTGCCTCGGCGCGCGAGACAACATTCCGCGACGCAGACGCGGCTTTCAGCTCTGGATGGCCGTCAAGGCGCTCCTGAGCGGCGCCGGGATCGGCACGGGCTTCTGGCTCGCGCGCTCGACATAGACATGGGTGAAGCGGCCCTGTGCCGCCGCCTGCGCGCCGCCCTGCCGGAAGATGCCGATGCGATAGGTCACCGAGCTGTTGCCGAGGCGCTCGACCGCGATCCCCGCCTCCACCGTCTCCGGGAAGGCGACGCTCTCGAAATAGGTGCAGCCGGTCTCGACCACGAGCCCGACGATCTCACTGCCGGAAAGGTCGAGGAAGCCGTTCTCGATCAGCCAGGCATTCACCGCCGTGTCGAACCAGCCGTAATAGACGACATTATTGACGTGCCCGTAGGCGTCATTGTCGTGCCAGCGCGTCGGGATGGCGCGGAAGACGCGGACATCGGCGCGGCTCAGGCGGGGCTGTCGCTCGCTCATCCTTCGCCTCCCGGCTTCTCGCCCGCCTTGATCTCCGGCACGCCCAGCGCATCGGCGAGCCGCGCCTTGGCCGAACCCGGCTTCAACGGCTTCTGTTGGCTCTCATGTGGCGCCCAGCCGGAAACCCAGACGAACTCGAAGGTCGCGGGCAGACGCCCATCCGGATCGGCGAAGCGTTCGGCGTAGAGCGTGGCCGCGCGCAGCAAGGTCTCGCGCCGCGACGGCGTCTTGCGCCGGGCGATGAGCGCATTGGCCCAGCCCATGGCACGCAGATCGCGGAACAGCCCGAAGGCATCGCGATAGCGCACCGTGACGATCTCGCTGTCGATGACGGGCAATGCGAATCCGGCCCGCTGCAGCAGCCCGCCGAGATCGCGCAGGTCGGCGAAGGGCGCGACGCGCGGGCTGACCCCGCCCATCGTCTCACTCTCGGCTTCAAGCAGCACCTGCCGGAGTTCCTGCAAGCTACGCCCACCGAGCAGGCAGCCCATGAACAGACCGTCGGGCTTGAGCGCCCGCTTGATCTGGATGAGCGCACCCGGCAGGTCGTTGACCCCGTGCAGTGCAAGCAACGAGACGGCGAGATCGAGCGAACCGGCGGCTAAAGGCAGGCTTTCGAGATCGCCGACGACGTCGGCTTGCGCCCCTTCGGCTTCCGCCATGCGTAGTAGACGCCCGACCCGGCCGGCGAGGATAGGAGCGACGACCGGCAGCGCAGTGCCCAGGTCGGCCGCGACCGCGAACTCCCGCAGCACCGCGCCCAACCGATCCTCCAGATCGCCTGCCGCGCGCTGCAGCAGGAAATCCGGATAGTCGCCGGCAAGCGCGCGTTTCAGCCGCGAACGGCCGAGCGCCCGGTCGAAGACGAAGCTCTGGTCACTCAACTTTGCACCGTCAGCAAGACGCAAGCCCTCACCCTTGAAGGCGCCATTCCTAGTCGGAACAGCGCCTCAGGACGAGAGCTGAGTTGAACGGGCCGTGCACGCCTCAGCGGTCGAGCAGCTTCTCGATTTCCGCACGCAGTTGCGGGCCGAGATCGCTGCGGTCGAGCGCATAGGCGACATTGGCCGCAAGGAAGCCGATCTTCGAGCCGGCATCGTAGATCTCGCCGTCGAAACGCACCGCGAAGAACGGCTCCAGATGCGACAGCGCGATCATCGAATCGGTCAGCTGGATCTCGCCGCCCGCACCCTTTTCCTGATTGGCGAGCAGGTTGAAGATCGTCGGCTGCAGGATGTAGCGGCCGGAAATATGCAGGTTCGACGGCGCCGTGCCCTTCGGCGGCTTCTCGACCATCCCGGTGATCTTCGAGACCTTGGCCTTGGCGTCCTGGACGCCGACGATGCCGTATTGATGGGTCTGGTCGTCCGGCACGGGGGCCACGGCGATGTGGTTGCCGCCATGCTGGTCATAGGCGTCGATCATCTCGGCGAGGCAGCCCTTGCCATGGCTGTAATGCAGCATATCCGGCAGCAGCAGCGCGAAGGGCTCGTCGCCGACGATCTCGCGCGCGCACCAGACGGCATGGCCGAGGCCGAGCGGCGCCTGCTGGCGGGTGAAGCTGGTCGCGCCGGCGGCCGGCAGATCGTGCTTCAGCGCCTCCAGCTCCTTGACCTTGTTGCGCTTGGCCAGCGTGTCGTCGAGCTCGTAGGCCATGTCGAAATGGTCCTCGATCACCGCCTTGTTGCGGCCGGTGACGAAGATGAAATGCTCGATGCCGGCGGCGCGCGCCTCGTCCACGACATGCTGCACGACCGGGCGGTCGACGATGGTGAGCATCTCCTTCGGGATCGCCTTGGTGGCGGGCAGGAAGCGGGTGCCAAGACCAGCGACGGGGAGAACGGCCTTGCGGATGCGTTTCGTCATGAAAAATCCATTGGGCGCAATAGCCTTGCCGAAGCCAGGCGATGGTGGGGACGGCCGTACAACTGTCATGGTTGCCGGCCATCAGGCGGTATTAGCTGACAGGCCTTGAGAAGCCGTCAACGGTTTTTCGATAGGTCGGGTTCCTGACGAAGATGAGGCGAGAGAGACGATGGCGGTATTGGTTTCCGGCGGCGCCGGCTACATCGGCAGCCACATGGTCCTGGAATTGCTGGACCGCGGCGAGAAGGTCGTGGTGCTCGACAACCTCTCGACCGGCTTCTGGTGGGCGGTGCCGCCCGAGGCGATCTTCGTCCAGGGCGATATCGGCAACCAGGAATTGGTCGAGGGCCTGATCGGCGAGTATGACATCACGGAGATCGCGCATTTCGCCGCCAGGATCGTGGTTCCGGAATCGGTGACCGACCCTCTGGGCTACTATTTCAACAATACCGTGAAGACCCGCGCCCTGATCGAAAGCGCTGCGCGCAAGGGCGTGAAGCACGTCATCTTCTCCTCCACCGCCGCCGTCTATGGCGAGCCGCCGGTCTCGCCGGTGCCGGAGGAGATCGCGCTGAACCCGATCAACCCCTATGGTCGCTCGAAACTGATGAGCGAGTGGATGCTGCAGGACGCGGCGAAGGCGCATGGCTTCTCTTACGTCGCGCTGCGCTATTTCAACGTCGCCGGCGCCGATCCGAAGGGGCGCTCGGGCCAATCCTCGCCGAACGCCACCCATCTGATCAAGGTCGCGAGTCAGGCGGCGCTCGGCCAGCGCGACGGCCTGACCGTGTTCGGCACGGACTACGCGACGCCGGACGGCACCTGCGTGCGCGACTATATCCACGTCACCGACCTTGCCCGCGCCCATCTTGCCGCGCTCGACCATCTGCGCGGCGGCGGCGAGAGCTTGACGCTGAACTGCGGCTATGGCCGCGGCTATTCGGTGAAGGAGGTCGTCGAGGTCGTGAAGAAGGTCTCAGGGGTCGATTTCCCGGTGACGCTGGCGGAGCGCCGGCCCGGCGACCCCGCCTCGCTGATCGCGCGCGCCGACCGTATTCGCGCCGAGCTCGGCTGGCAGCCGGAGCATGATGATCTCGAGGAGATCGTCGGCCAGGCGCTCGCCTGGGAAGAAAAACTCAGGACGAAGAACGCCTCGGCCTGAGCTTTCGGATCCGTGTCAGGGCGCAGCCGGCTCCTCGGCCGGCTCACGCACTTCGAGCACCGTCAGGCGCTTCACGTCGCCCGAACGCGTCGTCCAGTCGATCGAGCGCTCGGCCGCCATGCCGATCAGCGCGACGCCGATCGGCGTCATCACCGAGATCCGGTTCTTCTCGATATCGGCATGTTCAGGCCAGACCAGCGTGACGGTGGTCTCCCGCTTGGTCGTCTCGTCGCGATAGACGATCTCGCTGCCGATCCGGGCGTGATCGGCCGAGACCCGGCTTCCCGGCAGGATGCGGGCGCGGTCGAGCTCATGGGTCAGCTCGGCGGCGAGATCGGGCATGGTGTTGGCCGCGCCGGCCGCGATGCGGCTCAGCATGGCATGGTCCGCAGCCGTAACGGTGATGGCGGGACGCTTGGCAGTCATGGGAACAATCTTTCATGGAAAAGGCGAGCGCCCGCCGGCGGACGAAAACCGCGCGGCACAAAAGGTCTGACTCGCAGGGAAATTAAGGAGATGAAGCGCCCCCGAACCGGCGGCGCGACGCGCGACAGGCCCGGGGCTAGAAGCCCGCGATGAGGTTGCCCGAGCGGTGCAGACCGCGGCGGAAAGGGGACGCGCTATTCATCCGCCGAGAATCTGACAATCGCCCGAGCTTGTCAAATCACGAACACGTCCCATCGCCGGCCGCGCCATAGCGTCGCTGACAGGTCCGAACGCATCCCCGGCTGGCGCTCCCTTAACCCTTGGTTAATCTTGTTCGGGCGCTGTGAAGATGTTTCCATCCAGCATTCGCCGGGAGTGTCCATGCGCCTGTCCGTCATCGCAGCCTCAGTCCTGTTCAGCCTGGCACCGGCGCTGGCCCAGACCACCGGCTCGATCAACGCGTCCGGCGCCCATGCCCGCAGCCATGCGCAGGCGACCCCGGCGAGCGCCTCCTTCGACGTCTTCGTGCAACGGCTCTGGCCGCAGGCGCAAGCACGCGGCATCTCGCGCGCGACCTTCGACCTCGCCTTCCGTGGCGTGACGCCGGATGCCTCGATCGTTGCTCTGACGAAGAAGCAATCCGAGTTCAGCGCCCCGATCTGGAATTATCTGGAGAACGCCGTCGGCGGCTCCCGCATCCAGCGCGGGCGCGAGGCCGCGGCCGAGAATGCCTCCGTGCTCGCGCAGGTCGAGGCACGCTATGGCGTGCCCAAGGAGGTCGTCCTCGGCGTCTGGGGCATGGAGACCAATTACGGGTCGTTCAAGGGCAGCAAGGACGTCATCCGCTCGCTCGCGACACTGGCCTCGATCCGCTATCGCGGCGACTTCTTCCGCGACGAATTGCTGACCGCGATGGAATTGATCGAGAAGGGCCATGTCGAGCGCAGCGAGCTGAAAGGCTCCTGGGCTGGCGCCATGGGCCACACCCAGTTCATGCCGTCGAGCTACATGAAATACGCGGTCGACTGGACCGGCGACGGCCATGCCGACATCTGGACCTCGTCGAGCGACGCCATCGCCTCCACCGCCAATTATCTCAAGGGCTATGGCTGGGTGCCGGGCCTGCCCTGGGGCATGGAGGTGACGCTTCCCGCCGGCTTCGACCACCGCCTGGACAAGGCGAGCTTCTCCGCCTTCGCATCCGCCGGCATCCGCCGCGCCGATGGCGGCCGCTTGCCCTCCTCCGGCGAAGGCCGCCTGTTCTACCCAGCCGGCCATACCGGCCCGGTCATGCTGCTCACCGCCAATTTCGACGTCATCAAGAAGTACAATTCGTCCGACGCCTATGCGATGGCCGTCGGCCATCTCGGCGACCGGATCGCCGGGCGCGCCGCCATCCAGGGCAACTGGCCGACCAAGGCGCCGCGCCTCGACATGGCCGCGACCCGCGACCTCCAGAACCGCCTGAAGGCGCTCGGCCTCTACAACCACGACGCCGATGGCCGCATCGGCACCGGCACCCGCGAGGCCGTCCGCCGCTACCAGATCAGCGCAGGCGAGATCGCCGACGGCTACCCGACCCCGGCCCTTTTGACCAAGCTGCGCGGCAAGCGCTGACTTCGGGCCTGCGAGGGCCTATACTGCAAGGTGAAGGGTAACCGCCGGATCGGCCGATGCGCCTGCGTTCGCTTGCCATGGTTCTGGGTGCCGCCTGCCTGCTCCTCCTGACGGGCGGGCCGGTATCCCTCGCCCAGCAGCAGCCGCAACAGCAGCGCAGCCTGTTCCAGATGTTCTGGCAAATACCGGCTCAGCCACGGACCGCGCCGCAGCCGCGCCAGCGCGTCGCGCCTGTCGCCCGCCGTCGCGATGCGCCCGTCGTCGTCCGCGACGATCCGGTCATTCCCAAGGTCGATGTCGCCCATCATGTCCTCGTGATGGGCGACTCGCTCGCGAACCTCCTCGCGAACGGCCTGGACGATGCCCTCAACAGCCGCCCCGATGTCGAGGTGATCCACCGGGCCAAGCCCGATTCCGGCCTGGTGCGGAGCGATTTCTACGACTGGCCGAAAGCCGCTTCCGAGCTTCTCGCCAGCGACCAGAAGATCAGCATCGGCGTCATCCTGCTCGGCCTCAACGACCGCCAGCCGCTGCGCGAGGGCGACACCGTCCATGAGCCCCTGAGCCCGCGCTGGCTCGAACTCTATCGTGACCGGATCGACGCCATCGCCAATGCCTTCGCCGGCAAGCGCGTGCCCTTGATCTGGGTCGGCGCGCCGCCGATGCAGAACGGGCGGCTCTCGGCCGACATGATCATCTTCAACGACCTCTATCGCCAGCGCGTCGAGAAGGCGGGCGGGCAATATGTCGATCTCTGGGGCGGCTTCGTCGATGCCGAGAACCGCTATGCCGCGACCGGCCCGGACGTCTCCGGCCAGCCGGTGCGGCTGCGCCTTGGCGACGGCATCCATTTCACCGCCGCCGGCGCCCGCAAGGCCGCTCATTTCGTCGATCTCGTCATCCGCCGCATGATCGAGGCCGCGCCGCAGAACAGCGTCATCGCCCTGCCCGTCTCGCCCGAGACCGGCGCCCCCAGCGCCCTCGAACTTCAGCCCGGTGGCGTCGAGCGCCTGATCGACCAGATGGTCGCCGGCGTGCCGACGATCGGCCTGCCCGCCGCCTTGCAGGCTCGCCCGATCGCCGGGCCGATCCAGCCCCTTACCGGCCAGGCCGCTCTCTCCGAGCAGCCATTGCTCGCCTCGATCACCGAGGCGCGCGGGCGGGGCGACGCCGCCCTCCAGCTCGAACGCGTCTTCGGCCAGGGCATCGCCCCGGACCCGGTCTCGGGCCGGCTCGACGATTACCGCTGGCCGCGCTGATCAGCCCGCCATCAGCCGGTCGAAGACCGGATCGGGATCGTCGACCTCGACCAGTTTCTTGGCCGTGATGACCCAGATCCGCGTCGCCACCGCCCGGACGAAGGCACGGTCATGGCTGACCAGCAGGCAGGCCGTTTCCTGCTTGATCAACTCGGCCTCCAGCATGTCCTGCCCCTCGATATCGAGATGGTTGGTCGGCTCGTCGAGCAGGTAGAAGTTCGGCTCGGCCAAGCGCAACAGCAGCATTGCAAGCCGGGCCCGTTGCCCGCCGGAGAGGCGCGTCGTCGGCGCGGCCTGCGCCTCGCTCGCGATTCCCGCCCCGGCGAGCACGGTGCGTGCCGTCTGATCGCCGAGATCGCTGGAGCGCTTCACCGCATCCCAGGGCGTGCGCCAGGCGTCGAGCTGCGACAGGCCCTGATCGGAATAGCCCGCCTTCAGGGTCGCGGCGCCGCGGATTTCCGGATCGGAGCCATCGAGCGCCGCCCGCAATCGCGTGACGAAGCGCGTCTTGCCGCTGCCATTGGCGCCGAGCAGCGCGATCCGATCGCCCTTCTCGATCCAGAGCGGCCCGGTGCGGAACAGCAGGCGCCCGTCCGGCGTGCTGATAGCCGTTTCCTTGATCGAGACCAGCGCCTTGGCATGGGTGCCGCTGCTGGCGAGCCGGATCGTGCCGGCCGAGCGCTCCTTGTGTCCGGGCTTGGCCCGCTCCTCCAGCTTGTCGGCGCGCTCGGAGAGTTGCTTGGTCTTGACCACCAGCAGGTCCGAACCGGAATTGATGCCGATATTCTTCAGCTTCGCCGCCTGCTGGCGGAGCGCCTTGACCTTGCGCATCTCGTTTTCGAATTGCCGGTCGCGCGCCGCGTCGCGCTCCTCCAGGGCCTGAAGCGCCCGCGAATAGGGCAAGGCAAAATCGGCGCTCTCCGCCGGGCGCAGGAACAGGGTGCGCGTGCTGACATCGTCGAGAAAGGCCCGGTCATGGCTGGCCGCGACCACGGCACAGTCGCGCGGCAGGTTGGCGAGAAAGCGTTCCAGCAGGCCGATCCGTTCGAGGTCGAGATGGTTGGTCGGCTCGTCCAACAACAGCAGGTCGGGCTCGATCACCGCCGCCCGCGCCAGCAGCATCGTGCGCTGCCAGCCACCGGAGAGGCTGCCGACAGGCCGGCTGCGCAGGCTCTCCTCGACCATGAGATCGTCGAGCAGCACATCGACGCGCCAGCTTTCGGTCTCGGCCGCTTCGGCGTCGAGCGCATCCAGCACGGCATCGTAGAGGCTCATTGATAGGAGCCGTTCGGGCGGGTCCTGCGGCGCGAAGGCGGTGACGAGGCCGCGCGATCGGGTCAGCGTACCCCCGCTCGCCTCCTCGCTGCCGGCGAGGATACGCAGGAGCGAGGATTTGCCGCGCCCATTGGCCGCGACGAGGCCGAGGCGATCGCCCTTGGCGATGGCGAGGTCGAGGCCGGCGAAGAGCGGCGCGCTGCGCGCGAGCGAGAGGTCTTTCAAGGTGATCAGGGACATCGGAATCTCATGAAGTCAGGCATGCGCGCACAAGCGCGCCGAGTCAGGCTGACGATGAGACGGCAATGCGCTCCCGGTCAGCCCCGCGAGGTGAAGCGCGGGGCGCTGACAGGTCCGCGGGTGCGGCAATGGAAGCGGCGGCGCGGCGCCTGCTTCCCCTTCTGGTTCGATTCCATGGTGGCGATCATAGCCAAGTCGGCGCGGTTGAACAGGGCGCGCGCCACGAGAACTCTAGTCCCGCACGATCTGCCGGAGGAGGTCATCCAGATTGGGCGCTTCGGAAGCCCGCGCCTTCGCCAGGGCAGCCTCGACGGGCGCGCCTGACAGCCGGCTATACATCACCTCCCGGGGCGCCAGGCCGAATTCCCTGCGGAAGGACCGACTGAAGCTCGATGGGTCCGAGAAGCCGATCTCCTCGGCAATCGCCGCCACGGAGCGTCCTTCCGGGTTCCGCGACAGCTCGTTGAAGCACCGCCTCAGGCGCCGCCGCTGGACGTAATGCGCCACGCCGCCTTCGCTCTCGAACAGGCGATAAAGCTGCGAGCGCGACATGCCGGCCTCCCGGCACAGAAAATCGGGCCCCAGGGCGGGGTTGTTCAAGTTGAGGTCGATCAGCCGCCGGACGACCTCCTTGCGCGTCGCGGCAAGCGGCGCCTCGGCGATGGCGCTGTGATCGGCCGATGGCGCGACGCAGGCGAGCAGCATCCCGCGAACCGCGGTTTGCAGTTCGTCCAGATTCGGTTCCGAGAAAGCCGTGGCGGTGCGCGCCATCAGGGCGATGAATTCGCTCAGGAGCTGGCCCATCTGGCCGCCGAGAGGGCGGCCCTCGACCGCCTCGAAAACAGCCGACAGCTCAGGAAAGCCGTCGCGTGGCAAATAGAGCTGCAAGCGCTCGTCCGCGTCGCGCTGGCTGACGAGCGGACGGCCGAAGGAAGCCACGTAAGGCGTGTTGGCCGGCACGTCGAGGACGCCTTGCCTGCCGGATTCGCCCAAGGTCCTCTGGTAACCGAAGGCGACGCCCCAATGGTCGATGGGGTTGCGCCGGACGAGGCTCGCGGTCCGCAGCGCCCGCAGCTTGGGGGCACGGACCCGGGTCAGCCCGAAGCCGCCGAGATCCCAGGTTTCGCTCGTCGCGGAGAAACCTTGCCGGGGATCATCGATCTCGATGTCGAAGACGGAATCGAACCAACCGCGCCAGGCGTCGAGCTGTTGCGCCTTCGGTACGCCCTCGGTGGTGAAGATAACCGATTTCATGGAACGGAGCCGGGCCAGGGTCTGCGACCTGTCTTGCACCCGCATTCCACATGCCGGTCAAGTTAATTATTCGCGCCTGCGAAGGACTGCCAAAAATTGAGGCAGACCTGCCGCATGCCAAAGCCCATTCGGGCGCGGCTCTCCCTGCCAGGAGCGCTCACACCGGCAGGATCGTCGCGCCCATCAGTTCCTTGTCGATCGCATGGGCCGCCTGGCGGCCCTCGCGGATCGCCCAGACCACCAGCGACTGGCCGCGACGCATGTCGCCGGCGACGAAGACCTTTCCGACATTGGTCTTGTAGTCGCGGTCGTTGGCGACGACGTTGGCGCGCTTGTCCACCGCCGCGCCCGACTGCGCGATCATGCCCTCGATCACCGAGCCGGCGAAGCCGATGGCGAGGAAGCAGAGATCGGCCTGGAGCACGAACTCGGTGCCGGGGATGGGCTTGCGCTTCTCGTCGACGCGGGCGCATTTCACGCCGGTGAGCTTGCCGTTACGGCCTTCGAGCCCGAGCGTCGCCGCCTGGAACTCGCGCTCGGCGCCCTCGGCCTGCGAGGACGAGGTGCGGAACTTGGTCGGCCAATACGGCCAGACGGTAAGCTTGTCCTCCAGCTCCGGCGCCATCGGCCGGATGTCGAGCTGCGTCACCGAGAGCGCGCCCTGCCGGAAGGCGGTGCCGACGCAGTCGGACGCCGTATCGCCACCGCCGACCACGACGACATGCTTGCCGGCTGCGCTGATCGGCTCCAGCGCCGAGACGTCCTCGCCGCCGACGCGCTTGTTCTGCTGGGTCAGGTACGGCATCGCGTAGTGGACGCCGGCGAGGTTGGTGTCCGGCAGGCCGGGGTCGCGCGGCGCTTCCGCCCCGCCCGTCATCAGCACCGCGTCATGCTCGGCCATCAGCGTGGCGAAGGGCAGGTTCACGCCGATATTGGCGTTGTAGTGGAAGGTCACGCCTTCCGCCTCCATCTGCTTCACCCGGCGGTCGATATGCTTCTTCTCCATCTTGAAGTCGGGGATGCCGTAGCGCAGCAGGCCGCCGGCCTTGGCCTCGCGCTCATAGAGATGGACATCATGCCCGACGCGGGCGAGCTGCTGCGCCGCGGCCATGCCGGCCGGCCCTGAGCCGACGATGGCGATGCGCTTGCCGGTGCGCTTGGCCGGGATTTCCGGCGCGATCCAGCCCTCTTCCCAGCCCTTGTCGGCAATCGCCTGCTCGATCGTCTTGATCGTCACCGGCATGTTTTCGAGGTTGAGCGTGCAGGCTTCCTCGCAAGGCGCCGGGCAGATGCGGCCGGTGAATTCCGGGAAGTTGTTGGTGGAATGGAGGTTGCGCAGAGCATCCTCCCAGCCGCCGGAATAGACCAGTTCGTTCCAGTCCGGAATCTGGTTATGGACCGGGCAGCCGGTCGGCCCGTGGCAGAACGGGATGCCGCAATCCATGCAGCGCGCCGCCTGCTTCTTGACGTCGCGCTCCTCCAAGGGAAGCGTAAACTCGCGGAAGTGGCGAATGCGGTCGCCGGCGAGCTGATACTTCTGCTCTTGCCGGTCGAATTCGAGAAAGCCCGTGACCTTGCCCATGCCGTTTCTCTCGCCGTGTGCGCGGGTACGTCCCCGTGCGCGTGCCTTGACTTGATCGAGATGCCGGGGCGCAAGCTGGCCCCGGCGGGGTGGCGTTCGCTTATTCCGCAGCCTGCAAGGTGCGGGCCTGTTCCATCTCGCGCAGCGCGCGGCGGTACTCGACCGGCATCACCTTGACGAACTTGGTGCGGTAATCCGCCCAGTTGTCGAGGATGGTGCGGGCGCGCTCCGAGCCGGTGTAGTCGACATGGTTCGTCAGCATCTGCATCAGGCGCTCTTCATCGTGGCCCGACATGTTGGTCATGTCGATCCGGCCCTTATGTTCGAGATCGCCGCCGTGATGGTGCAGGCGCTCCATCAGGTCCTCCTCCTCCTCGACCGGTTCGAGATCGACCATCGAGAGGTTGCAGCGCGACTTGAAGGTGCCGTCCTCGTCCAGCACATAGGCGATGCCGCCCGACATGCCGGCCGCGAAATTGCGCCCGGTCTGGCCGATGACCGCGACGACGCCGCCGGTCATGTACTCGCAGCCATGGTCGCCCGTGCCCTCCACCACCGCGATGGCGCCGGAATTGCGCACCGCGAAGCGCTCGCCCGCGACGCCCCTGAAATAGGCCTCGCCCGCGATCGCGCCGTAGAGCACGGTGTTGCCGACGATGATCGAGCGCTCGGCCACGGCCTTGGTCGCCGGGTCAGGCTTCACGATGACCTTGCCGCCGGACAGACCCTTGGCCACGTAGTCGTTGGCCTGGCCTGTAAGCTCGACCGTGACGCCGGCCGCGAGGAAGGCCGCGAAGCTCTGGCCGGAGGTGCCCTTGAGCTTCACCGTGATCGTGTCCTCCGGCAGGCCGGCATGGCCGTACTTCTTGGCGACGGCGCCCGAGAGCATCGCGCCCGTGCTGCGATCGACATTGCCGACCGGTTTCTCGATCACGACCGGGGTGCCGGTCTCGATCGCGTCGGTCGTCTCTGCGAGCAGCTGGCGGTCGAGCACGGTGTCGATCGGGTGCTTCTGCAACTCGACATGGCGGATCGCCACGCCCGGCAGGTCGACCTTGTGGAAGAGCTTGGTGAAGTCGAGGCCGTTCGCCTTCCAGTGTTCGATCGCGTCGCGCTTGTCGAGCAGGTCCGAGCGGCCGACGATCTCCTCGATCTTGGTGAAGCCCATCTCCGCCATGATCCGGCGGACATCCTCGGCCACGAAGAAGAAGTAGTTCACGACATGCTCGGGCAGGCCCTTGAAGCGCTTGCGCAGCACCGGGTCCTGCGTCGCGACGCCGACCGGGCAGGTGTTGAGATGGCACTTGCGCATCATGATGCAGCCGGCCGCGATCAACGGCGCGGTCGAGAAGCCGAACTCGTCGGCGCCGAGCAGCGCACCGATGATGACGTCCCGGCCCGTGCGCAGACCGCCATCGACTTGCAAGGCCACGCGGCCGCGCAGCTGGTTCAGCACCAGCGTCTGCTGCGTCTCGGCCAGCCCGATCTCCCAGGGCGAGCCGGCATGCTTCAGCGAGGTCAGGGGGCTTGCGCCCGTGCCGCCCTCGAAGCCGGAGATGGTGATGTGGTCGGCGCGCGACTTGGCGACGCCTGCGGCGACCGTGCCGACGCCGATCTCGGAGACGAGCTTCACCGAGACATCGGCCGACGGATTGACGTTCTTCAGGTCGAAGATCAGCTGCGCCAGATCCTCGATCGAATAGATGTCGTGATGCGGCGGCGGCGAGATCAGGCCGACGCCCGGCGTCGAATGCCGGGTCCGGGCGATCTTGGCATCGACCTTGTGACCGGGCAACTGGCCGCCCTCGCCGGGCTTGGCACCCTGCGCCACCTTGATCTGCATCACGTCGGAGTTGACGAGATATTCGGTGGTGACGCCGAAGCGGCCGGACGCGATCTGCTTGATCGCCGAGCGCTTGGAGCGGCCATCCGGCATCGGCCGGAAGCGGATCGATTCCTCGCCGCCCTCGCCCGTATTCGACTTGCCGCCGATCTGGTTCATCGCGATGGCGAGCGTCTCATGCGCCTCGCGCGAGATCGAGCCGAAGGACATCGCTCCTGTGGCGAAGCGCTTCACGATATCGGCAGCGGATTCGACGCTCTCCAGCGGCACCGGCGCGCGGCCGTTATCGGTGGCCATCTTGACCTTGAACAGGCCGCGGATGGTGCTGAGCCGCTGCGCGTCGTCGTTCACCTGCTGCGCGAATTCCTCGTAGCGATCCTGCGCGTTGAGGCGCACCGCATGCTGCAAGGAGGCGACGACATCCGGCTTCCAGACATGGTCCTCGCCGCGGACGCGGTACATGTACTCGCCGCCGATATCGAGGCTGTTGCGGTAGAGCGGCGAGTCGCCGAAGGCGTCGCGATGCCGACGCAGGCTCTCCTCGGCGATCTCGTCGAGGCCGACGCCCTCGATCGCCGTGCCGGTGCCGAAGAAGAACTTGTCGACGAAGGCGCTCTTCAGGCCGACGGCATCGAAGATCTGCGCGCCGCAATAGGACTGGTAGGTCGAGATGCCCATCTTGGACATCACCTTGAGCACGCCTTTGCCGACCGACTTGATGTAGCGCTTCACCACCTCGTCGGCATCGACCTCCTCGGGGAAGGCGCCCTGCTCATGCTGGTCGAGCAGGGTGTCGAAGGCAAGATAGGGGTTGATCGCCTCGGCGCCGTAGCCGGCGAGACAGCAGAAATGGTGGATCTCGCGCGGCTCGCCGGATTCGACGACGAGGCCGACCGAGGTGCGCAGCCCCTTGCGGATCAGGTGATGGTGCACCGCCGCCGTCGCCAGCAGCGCCGGGATCGGAATGCGGTCCGGCCCGACCTGCCGGTCGGACAGGATGATGATGTTGTAGCCACCATGAACCGCGGCCTCGGCACGCTCGCAGAGCCGCGCCACGGCACCGTCCATGCCGGCAGCGCCCTCGCGCGCCGGATAGGTGAAGTCGATCGTCTTGGTGTCGAAGCGATCCTCGTAATGGCCGATGCAGCGGATCTTCTCGAGATCGTCATTCGTCAGGATCGGGGTGCGGACCTCCAGGCGCTTGCGCCGCGAGGTGCCTTCCAGGTCGAGGATGTTCGGACGCGGCCCGATGAAGGAGAGCAGGCTCATCACCAGCTCCTCGCGGATCGGGTCGATCGGCGGGTTCGTCACCTGCGCGAAGTTCTGCTTGAAATAGGTGTAGAGCAGCTTCGACTTGAGCGAGAGCGCCGAGATCGGCGTGTCCGTGCCCATCGAGCCCACGGCTTCCTGCCCGGTCACCGCCATCGGCGCCATCAGCAGGCGAACATCCTCGGTGGTGTAGCCGAAGGATTGCTGGCGATCGAGCAACGGCACATCGGTGCGCGAGGCCCGCGCCTCGACCGGCGGCAGATCCTCAAGCACGATCTGGGTGCGCTTCAGCCAATCCTTGTAGGGGTTGGCAAGGCAGAGCGAGGTCTTGATCTCGTCATCGCCGATGATGCGGCCCTGTTCGAGATCGATCAGGAGCATCTTGCCGGGCTGGAGGCGCCACTTCTCGACGATCTTCTCCTCCGGAATCGGCAGCACGCCGAATTCCGAGGCGAGCACCACGAGCCCGTCATCCGTGACGAGATAGCGCGCGGGGCGCAGGCCGTTGCGGTCGAGCGTGGCGCCGATCTGGCGCCCGTCGGTGAAGGCGATCGCGGCCGGCCCGTCCCAGGGCTCCATCAGTGCCGCATGGTACTCGTAGAAAGCGCGCCGCTCCTCGTTCATCAGCGGGTTGCCATTCCACGCCTCCGGCACGAGCATCATCATGGCGTGAGCAAGCGAGTAGCCGCCCTGCACCAGGAATTCGAGCGCGTTGTCGAAGCAGGCGGTGTCCGATTGCCCCTCATAGGAGATCGGCCAGAGCTTCGAGATGTCGGAGCCGAACAGGTCGGAATCGACGCTCGCCTGCCGCGCCGCCATCCAGTTGACGTTGCCGCGCAGCGTGTTGATCTCGCCGTTATGCGCGACCATCCGGTAGGGATGGGCGAGGCGCCAGGACGGGAAGGTGTTGGTGGCGAAGCGCTGGTGGACGAGGGCAAGCGCGCTGACGAAGCGCTCGTCCTGCAGGTCCTTGAAGTAGGAGCCGAGCTGGTTCACCAGCACCATGCCCTTGTAGACGATGGTGCGGCAGGACATCGAGACGGGGTAATATTCCGCCGTCTTGCGCTCCTGATGCTTGTAGACCTTGTTCGAGACCGACTTGCGGAGGACATAGACCTGCCGCTCGAACTCGTCCTCGTCGGTGATGTCGTCGGGGCGGCCGACGAAGAGCTGGCGATGCACCGGCTCGGTCGCAAGCACGGCCTGGCCGAGATCGCTGTTGTCGACCGGCACGTCGCGCCATCCGAGGAAGACGAGCCCCTCCTCCGCCACGGTCTGCGAGATGATCTCCTCGCACATCGCCCGCGCGACAGGATCGCGCGGCATGAAGAACTGCCCGATGGCGTAATAGCCCAGCGCCGGCAGGGTGATGCCGAGCCGCGCGGTCTCCTCGCGGAAGAACTGGTCGGGAATCTGGACGAGGATGCCGCAGCCGTCGCCGAGCTTCGGATCGGCACCGACCGCGCCGCGATGATCGATATTGTGCAGGATCTGCAGGCCCTGCTGCACGATCGCATGGCTCTTGCGGTTCTTCATGTCGGCAATGAAGCCGACGCCGCACGAGTCTTTCTCGTTATTGGGATCGTACAGGCCCTGATGCGTCGGCATCGCCGGATCGCGCACGGCCGGAAAACGCTCGAAAGCCTCTGCGCCGCTCGACTTGCTGGTCACGCTCATCGTCAAACCCCGCTTCCCAGAACCCCGCGAGCTCACGCCGGCAGGGAGACCCGTCAGTCCATGATCCCGACCGCTGCGGCCCTCGGAGCCGACCGGAAGTCGGCAGCAAGGATGGGGCCAAGGCGGTCCGGCCGTCGTCTTTTTGGAGGCTCTGCTTGCGCTTTGTTTCCACCGCGCCCGCGTCCTCCGCAGGCGCTTCGGGCGTGCCTCGCCCGTTCGCGCCTGTCTTCAGGCCGTCGTTTTACGGACGGCGCGCGTGCGATTGGCTTTGGCGTTGGTAGCCCGGCCCTTCGTCATGTTCGCCTCCGTTGCGACGGCGCGACCTTGAGCTAGAGCAGCTTTTGGTCGGCGCGGTGAAAAATGGGACAGCAACACTGTCCTATTGCGATGAACTTGCCAGAATTCCAATCTACGCACAAGCGCCGATTTCGCGCTGCAGCGAAATTTTATTGCAAAATCGAATCCTGACCAGACATTTCCGGAACGAAAGCCTGACTCTGGCAGCCCGGTTCTTGTTTTTCGGTGGTTCGGTCGAATGAGGCGCTTTTGGTAAAACGCGGGTCATCCCGGACGCAGCGAAGCGGAGATCCGGGATCCATTCCGGAACTCTGATCGGAGACGTTCCGGAATGGATCCCGGGCCAAGCCCGGGATGACCAGCGGATTTGCCGGCATGACCGGAGCTCGATCGGCGCGGTGCGCAAGCCCCCTCTCCACCCATATCGCTTGGCAGGGAAGCCCCCGCCGCATAACGCTCAGGCCATGGATTTCTTCAGCGACAACACCGCCGCCGCCAGCCCCCGCGTCATGGCCGCGCTCGCCGCCGCCAATGCCGGCGCCGCCTCCCCCTATGGCAAGGACGAGTGGACGCGCCGCGTCGAGGAGCGCTTCGCCGCGATCTTCGAACGCGAGGTCGCGGTCTTCCTCGTGCTGACCGGAACCGCGGCGAACGCGCTGGCGCTCGCCAGCATCGTCAAGCCCTGGGGCGCGGTCATCACCCATGAGGAGGCGCATGTCGTCGAGGACGAATGCGGCGCACCGGAATTCTTCACCAATGGCGCCAAGCTGGTCGACCTGCCCGGCACCGGCGCCAAATTGAAGCCGGAGACGGTGACGAAGGCGCTCTCGCATCTGCGCGCCGGGGATTTCCATCAGGTCCAGGCGCAGGCGCTGACCATCACGCAGGCGACCGAATGCGGCACGATCTATACGCCGGCCGAGGTGCGCGCCCTGAAGGAGGCCGTGACGCCGCGCGGGCTCAAGCTTCACATGGACGGCGCCCGCTTCGCCAATGCGCTGGTCACGCTCGGCTGCACGCCGGCCGAGATCACCTGGAAGGCCGGTGTCGACGTGCTCTCCTTCGGCGGCACCAAGAACGGCGCGCTCGCGGCGGAAGCCGTGATCTTCTTCGACCCGGCCGAGGCCGAGGAGATGAAATGGCGCCGCAAGCGTGCCGGCCAGACGCTCTCGAAGGGCCGCGTCCTCGGCGCCCAGTTCGAGGGGCTGCTCGCCGACGATCACTGGCTCGACCTCGCCCGCCACGCCAATGCCCAGGCAAAGCGCCTGGCGGATTCGGTCGCGCAGGGCAGCGAGGCCCGGCTCGCCTGGCCCTGTCAGGCGAATGAGGTCTTCCTCGTCCTGCCGCCGGCCGTGCAGGAGCGCCTGAAGGCGGCCGGCATCGGCTATTACGACTGGTCGGCACGGTCGCTGCCTCCGGAAGCGCCACTCAAGGATGGCGAGATCGTCGGCCGCTTCGTCATGTCCTTCGCGACGGAAGCGGGAGACGTCGAGCGCCTGGTCGCCGCGATCGCCGGCTGAGCGGGCGCATTTGTGCCCCGTTTCCAGCCGCATACCTGCCGCAATCCCTAACAAGACTAGGTGCCGAACAGTCAGTCGTTAAGGGAATTTGGCATGGCAGATCGTTCGACCGCACCGGGGCGCATCGCGCTGATGGGCTTGGTCGTGGCCGGCGCAATGGCCGGCATGGCGGGCACCGCCAGCGCCCAATACTACTATTATGACGGGTACGATCCTTACCCGGCCTATGGCTATGGCTATGGCTATGGCTATCGTTACGATTACGGCTATGCCCCGCGCCTGCCGGCCGTGGTGCCGCGTGCGCCGGCTGCCGTCTCGCCCTATTCGGTCAGTGGCATCGCCGCGCGCCGCTACGGCCTTGTCCGGATCGAGCGTTCGGTCCGGCGCGACGACACCTATATCGTCGACGGGGTCACCCCCAATGGCCAGCGCCAGCGCCTCATCCTCGACGCCTATGCCGGCGAATTGATCCGCCGCATCCCCTTGCGCGGCCAGGCCGCTCCCAGCGTCGCCCGCGCCGATCCCCGCGAGGAGCATGCCGCGCCGCGCCAGCGCCTCGTGCCCCAGCCACCGGAACGGCCGGCCGAGTTCAAGGGCCCGGCCGAGGCCAGCGCCCCGGCGACGACCGTGCCGCCATCCCCGACCGCACCGCCCACGCCCGAACCTGTTCCACCGGTCGAGAAGCCCCCCGCCGAGGCAAGCGCCCCCGCGACAACCGCGCCGCCCTCGCCTGCCGCGCCACCTGCGCCTGAACCAGTGAAGCCAGCGGAGACGGCACCAGCTCAGGCCAGCGCTCCGGCGGCTACGGTCCCGCCGCAGCCCGCCAAGCCGGCCGAGCCCTCGCCCGGCGCGACCCATCCGGAGACCGGCGCCGACAAGCCGAAGCTCGTCAATCCCAGCGACGTCAGGAATACCGAGGGCACCGAGCGCAAGCCGCCGCTCTCGACCGCCGCGCCGGCCGCCGAAGCCTCGTCGATCCCGCCGGTGCAGAACATCGACCCGACCCCATCGGTGCGGAAGCCCGAGACGCCGATCGCTCCGGTCGCCCCGATGAACTGACCGCCAACAAAAAAGGCTCCCGTTTCCGGGAGCCTTTCGCTTTCATCGAAAGCTTCGCCTGGGTTACGCGGCCTTGGCGACCTTGGCCTCGAGCACCTTGGCCGAACCACCGTTACCGATCGGAATCTGGCGCGGCTTCTTGGCCTCGGGGATCTCGCGCACGAGGTCGATATGGAGCAGGCCGTTCTCGAGGCTGGCGCCGGTCACCTGCACGTAATCGGCGAGCTGGAAGCGGCGCTCGAAGGCGCGCGCGGCGATGCCCTGATGCAGGACCTCGCGCTTCTCGGCCCCCTCGACGAGCTGCTTCTCGCCCTTGACGGTCAGCGCATTTTCCTTGGACTCGATGGAGAGGTCACCCTCACCGAAGCCCGCGACCGCGATGGTGATGCGGTAGGCGTTCTCGGCGGTCCGCTCGATATTGTAGGGCGGGTAGCTCGGGGCGGATTCGTTGCTCGTCGCCTGGTCGAGGAGATTGAACAGACGGTCGAAGCCGACGGTCGAGCGATAGAGCGGGGAGAGATCGAAATGACGCATGATATGTCCTCCGAAGAAGCGACAATGGTATTGGCCCGCCTCGCCTGAGCGCGGACCTTGGTTGCTTTCGCGCATCCGGTTCCGGCCTGCGCAGACCTGATCTGGGGAGGCGTTTGGGCTTTTCAAGAGCCTTTCTCGCAAGCCCGAAATCAGCGCTCGCGTTTTCTTTTTCGGCGCACCGACATGTTTTCGCAGGATATCCTGTGCAGGATATTGCGCTCATGGCCGCCACGGTCTGAAGGCGCGGTGGCGATGCGGAGCATTTTATGGCCGAGGCCACCTTTTTCGCCGATCCGGACTATCCCGTTCCCGGGCACGGCAAGACCTGGCTCGCCAAGACGCGGGACGGCGCCGCCTTGCGCTTCGCCAGCTGGCGCCCGACGGTGAAGCCGGTGCGCGGCACCATCGTCCTCGTGCAGGGCCGAGCGGAATTCATCGAGCGCTACAGCGAAACCGTCGCGGAGCTGCGCCGCCGCGGCTTCCATGTGCTGGCCTTCGACTGGCGCGGCCAGGGCGGCTCGCAGCGTTTCGTCCGGCGCATCCGCAAGGGCCATGTAGGGCGGCTCAGGCACTACGAGGCCGATCTGGCGCTGGCCATGGCCGAGATGCAGGCCAAGTTCCCGCCGCCCTATTTCGTCCTCGCCCATTCGATGGGTGCAGCGCTCTGCCTCGACGCCGCCCGCTCGAATGCCCTGCCGGTCGCGCGCATGGTCGCGCTCGCGCCGATGCTGGGCATCGCGATGATCGCGCATCCCGGCCGGGCGAAAATCCTGGCGAGCCTGCTCTACTGGCTCGGCTTCGGCCGCGCCTTCATTCCGGGCGGCGGCGACACCGCGATCGCGACCAAGCCCTTCGAAGGCAACCGCCTGACCAGCGATCCCGCCCGCTATGCCCGCAACAGCGCGCTTTCGGCTGCGGCGCGCGAACTCAGCATCGGCGACCCCACCATCGCCTGGATCAGGACCGCCTTCCGGCTGATGGCGCGCCTCGGCACGCCTTCGGCCGCGCTGGAAGTGAAGGTGCCGACGCTGATCATCGCGGCGGGCCGCGACCCCGTCGTCTCGACGCCCGCGATCGAGCGCTTCGCGGCACGGCTCAAGACCGGCTCGGCGCTGGTGCTACCCACCGCGCGCCACGAGATCCTGATGGAGAACGACGCGATTCGCGCCCAGTTCTGGGCGGCCTTCGACGCCTTCATCCCCGGCGAGGATCAGTCGCTGCCTGGCTCAGCCGGCGAGCAGGGCCATGGCAGCCTCATGCAGCGTCTTGTTGCCGGCCGCGAGGATGCGCCCGCCCCCGGCAGCGCTGCCACCGTCCCATGAGGTGACGATGCCGCCGGCGCCCTCGATGATCGGGATCAGCGCGACGATGTCGTAGGGCTTGAGGCCGCTCTCGATGACGAGATCGACATGGCCGGCCGCGAGCATGCAATAGGCGTAGCAATCGCAGCCATAGCGCGAGAGCCGAACTTCCTTCTCGACGCGCGCGAAGGCCTTCGCCTCCGCGCCCTTGAACAGGGCCGGTGTCGTCGTCATCAGCGTCGCGGTCGCGAGATCGGTGGTCGGCCGCGTCCGCAGCTTCTTCGGCCCGCCCGGACCCTCATAGCGCGCCTCGCGCCCGTCGCCGGAATAGCGCTCGCCCGAGAAGGGCTGGTGCATCATGCCGTAGACCGGCACGCCGTTGCGCGTCAGCCCGATCAGCGTGCCCCAGACCGGAATGCCGGAGATGAAGGCGCGTGTCCCGTCGATCGGATCGAGCACCCAGACATATTCCGCATCGGTGTTCTCGCTGCCGAATTCCTCGCCGAGCACGCCATGGGCCGGGAATTGCCGCTTGATCATGTGGCGCATCACCGATTCGCCGGCACGGTCGCCCTCGGTCACGGGATCGAACACCCCGCCCCTCGACTTGTCCTCCGTCGCGTGCAGCGCCCGGAAGAAGGGCAGGATCGCCCGGCCGGACTGCGTCGCAAGATCCGCGACGAAAGCGCCGAAATCGACTGCGCTCATGAACAGGCACTCCAGTTTGCTGCTTTGCAGCATCAACTCCGCGGATAGACCACTGAAGCCGAGGCTCGGGCGCGGAAATATCCGAAAAACCCCGGCTTTTCGTTACAGCGCCATGCACACACCGCATAGCGCCGTTGATTACGCTGATTTTGCTTGCGTTTTGCAGCGCACCCTCATATTGTGCACTGCGAAGGGGAGATGACCTCAAACCTTCATTGCCCTCCTTGGGCGTTTCCTCCCTAGACTTGGGCCGCCACGCAAGTGTGCGGCCCTTTTTTCTTGGATATCCCCTCCGACGCCGCTGCTATTCGGCCGCCTCGCGCCATTCATCGAGCCAGCCGCTCCAGCGCGCGAAGCAATCCGCCATCACCGCCGCCATCGCCTGCTCGACTTCGCCGAAGCCGGCATGCGGCTCCAGCGTCGCCTCGTTCATGTAGAGCGCGCGGTTCACCTCGATCTGCAACGCATGCACGCCGGCAGCCGGCGCTCCGTAATGCTCGGTGATGAAGCCGCCGGCATAGGGCCGGTTGCGGGTCACGCTGAAGCCCAGCCGCGTGAAGGCCTGCTCGGCGATGTCGATGATGTAGCCGGAGGCGCTGGTGCCGAAGCGGTCGCCCAGGATGATGTCGGATTTCGCCAGCCCGTCGCGGTCGAGCCCGGCCGAGGGCATCGAATGCGCATCGACGAGGATGCAGGTGCCGAAAACGCCTTGCGTCCGCTGGACGAGGCTGCGCAGGCCGGCATGATAGGGCCGGTAGAGCCCGTCGATGCGGGCGAGCCCCTCCTGGACCGGAATCCGCCCGAAATAGATCTCCTGCCCGTCGCCGACGATGCGCGGAATCGTGCCGAGCCCGCCCGCGACCCGCATCGAGCGCGTATTGGCGAAGGGCGGCACTCTCCCCTCGAACATGCGCGGATCGAGCTCGTAGGGCTCGCGATTGACGTCGAGATAGGCGCGCGGGAACTCTGCCACGAGCAGCGGCGCGCCGAGCGAGACGCTCTGCGCGAAAAGCCGGTCGACATAGGCGTCCTCGGAGCGCCTGAGACTGCGCAAGGGCAGGCGCGCCGCCTCGACGAAGCCGCGCGGATAGCGGCGCCCGGCATGCGGCACGTCGACCACCACCGGCACGACCTGCAAGGCCGGCTGGTACAGGCTGAACGGCCGCTCGATCTCGGCGACGACGTCGTCCGGCGCAGGCGGGAAAGGGGTGGAGGACAGGCTCATCTCGCGATGACTGAAGCACACAAACCGGGGCGGTTGAAGCGATGTCGCAAACCTGCGGAAATTCGGCGTCGGATTCACGCCTTGTTTACCATGATGTTGCCTTATGGAGAGACATGGTTCCAACTGTGCGGCCGGGTGAGTACCCAACCGTTCCAGACCCGGCCTTGGCCGGGGCGCCAGACGCTATAGAAACACAGGCCTCAGGGACGAACAGATCAGGCCCATGACGAAGATACTGCTCGCCGAAGACGACAACGATATGCGTCGCTTCCTGGTCAAGGCCCTGCAGAACGCGGGCTATGACGTCGCCTCCTTCGATAACGGCCTGTCGGCCTATAACCGCCTGCGCGAGGAGCCTTTCGAGCTCCTGCTGACAGATATCGTCATGCCTGAGATGGACGGCATCGAGCTGGCGCGCCGCGCCACCGAGCTCGACCCCGACATCAAGGTGATGTTCATCACCGGCTTTGCCGCCGTGGCGCTGAACCCCGATTCGCAGACGCCGAAGGATGCGAAGGTGCTCTCCAAGCCCTTCCACCTGCGCGAGCTGGTCAACGAAGTCGAGAAGCTGCTGGCGGCCTGAGGGGCTGTTGGCATCGCGCGAGTGCGGATGCCAACAGCCCCTTGAGAATTTATGCGGCAAACGCCTTGCCACCCGCGAAGCGAGCCGCTATAGCCCCCTCACCTCGCAGCGTGAACGCGGCCCACACGGCCCGGACACGCTTCCGGAAGCCACCTCACGGCGGCGACGGGCGCGTAGCTCAGCGGGAGAGCACTACGTTGACATCGTAGGGGTCACAGGTTCGATCCCTGTCGCGCCCACCATTTGATGCCCTTGCAATACAGGGACGAAAGGCCGCCTCACCGGGCGGCCTTTTTGCTTTTCGGGCCCCTCTCAATCCGCCTCGCTCGGCGCGAGTTGGCGCACGAAGCGGCGCAGCAACGCCTCGAAGGCCGAGAGCGCCGGCGAGGCCGAGCGGCCGCCGGGGCGAATCATCACGATATCCCGCGCGATCGATGGCTCGGTCAGCGGCCGCACCAGCACCGACTTCGGCGCCACCGCCCGCGCATAGGTCGGCAGCACGGCGATGCCGAGCCCGGCCTCGACCAGCGCCAGCGCGGTCGTGATCTGCGTCACCTCGTAGGCCGGCTTCAGCGTGATCTCGGCGGTCTCGTAGCCGACCTCGGCGAGCAGACGGATGCCGCTGTCGCGGGTCAACGTCACCAGCGGCTCGTCGGCAAGGTCCCGCCAGGCCACCGAATCCTGCGCGGCGAAACGGCTGCCCCGCCCGCAGAACAGCATCAGGCTGTCGCGGGCGAGCGTGGTGCGCTCGATCGTGTCGTCGAGCGCCGGGAAGGTTCCGACGCCGCAATCGGCCTTGCCGAAGCGCACGGCCTCGACGACGAGGTCATTGCGCGCATCGATGATCGCGACCTGCAGGCCGGGGTATTTCTGCTGCAAGGCCACGATCGTCGGCGGCATGATAACCGCTGCCAGCAGCGGCGGCACCGCGACCACGATGCGCCCGCGCCGCCGCTCTGCCAGACCGTTGGCGTTCAGCACGGCCGTGTCCAGGTCCTGCACGATCTTCAGCGCGGCACCGTGGAACTCGCGCCCGCCTTCGGTCAGCTCGACCCGGCGCGTCGTGCGATCGAGCACGCGGATGCCGAGTTCGCGCTCCAGATCGCGCACCAGCTGGGACAGGGCCGGCTGCGCCATGTTCAGGCGCTCGGCCGCCTTGGTGAAGGTGCCCTGCTCGGTCACGGCCAGGAAGGCCTGGATCTGGCGCAGCGTGATCGCCATGGGTTTCCCGATTTATAAGGATAGCTTCCGAATTCATACGAATGTTACGAGTTGCCGTATACCCCGGCTCTCATGCCATCATCCCTCATCGCCCGGCATGCATGCCGGGCTGCCTGGGAGAGGGTGTCGGGCAAGGGTATTTCGGATGATGGCGTGCAAAGGGTGCGTCTCACGAAAGCCGCTTGCGCCCGAGCCGCTCCGGAATGCGGGAGCCGGCCTGATGAAATACGCCAAGAAGGACGCCAAGGCCTATGCCCGCGCCCATATGAAGGGCATCTGGGCGGCCGCGCTCACGCCCTTCACCGATACGCTCGCGATCGACGAGGACGGCTTCAGGCAGAACATCCGCCACTGGCTCGACGACCTCAAGATCGACGGCCTGTTCATCGCTGGCAAGCAGGGCGAGTTCTTCTCGATGTCGATCGAGGAGCGCAAGCGCAATTTCGAGCTGGCGGTCGAGGCCTCGGCCGGCCGCGGCCAGACCATCATGTCCTGCTCCGATCAGAACATGGACGTCGTCATCGATCTGGCGAAGCATGCCCAGAAGGTCGGCGCTGACTACATCGTCGTGCACGCGCCGATCCTGCATTTCTTCAAGGAGCAGGACGAGACGCTTTACGAGTACTACCGGACCATCGCCGAGACGGTCGATATCGGCATCGCGCTCTGGAGCCACCCGGATTCCGGCTATCTGATGAGCCCGCAGCTCTGCAACCGGCTCGCCGATATCGAGAACGTCGTCGCGATCAAGTACAGCGTGCCCCGCCCGATGTATGCGGAGCTGACCCGGCTGGCCGGCGACCGCATCTTGGTCAGCACGGCATCCGAGGAGGAATGGCTCGACAACATCCTCGAGCTCGGCTGGCAGCTCTATCTCTGCTCCTCGCCGCCTTACCTGATCCAGACGGCGAACGATCGGCGCATGCGCGAGTATACCGATCTCGCCTTCCGCGGCGAGGCCGAGAAGGCCCGCACCCTCCGCGACAGCCTGAACCCGGCGCGCGAGGCCCTGCGTGGCACGAGGCCCTCCGAGAAGCCGCATGCGCACCAGAAATACTGGCAGGAGCTGCTCGGGCAGGTCGGCGGGCGCGTGCGAGCGCCGATGCTGGAGCTGACCGAGGCCGAGAAGGCCGCGACGCGCGCCGCCTTCGAAGCCTGCGGCCTGGGCAAGGCGCCGCTCGCCAAGGCAGGCTGATCGAGATCACGAACGAGGACGGGAGTGGGAACCATGGCGACCGAAGGACGGCTCAAGGCCTTCAACTTCAAGAAATGGATCGCAGAGAACGAGCACCTGCTCAAGCCGCCGGTCGGCAACAAGAAGGTGTTCTCCGACGGCCAGATGACCGTGATGGTCGTCGGCGGCCCGAACCAGCGCGCCGACTATCATGACGACCCGGTGGAGGAGTTCTTCTACCAGCTCAAGGGCGACATGATGCTGAAGCTGGTCGACAACGGGAAGCATTACGACGTGACGATCCGCGAGGGCGACGTCTTCCTGCTGCCGCCGCATGTGCGCCATTCCCCGCAGCGCCCACAGGAAGGCTCGATCGGGCTCGTGGTCGAGCCGGCGCGCCATGCCGGCCAGGTCGACGGCTTCGAATGGTACTGCTTCGAATGCCAGGGCCTCGTGCACCGCATCGAGGTCACGGTCGGGGACCTCGTGAAGGACCTGCCGCCGCTCTACGAAGCCTTCTTCTCGGACGAGAAGGCCCGCACCTGCAAGCATTGCGGCGCGCTCCATCCCGGCCGCAAGCCGCCGGCCGGCTGGGTCGCGCTCTGACGCTGCCGCACCGAAAGACGGGCTCCCCGCACAGGGGGAGTCCGTGCTTGGATAACGGGCAGTGGCGCCTTGCGTCCCGGCCGGGGCGCGGTGATGTTGCACGGGAACAAGCCTAAGCGCGGCGGCGCAGAAACGCCGCGTCGAACCATCTCAGAGGCAAAACGGAACGACTGGAGTCCATGATGAAACTGCGCGGATTGCTTTTCGGCATCGCGACGACGCTGGCTGCCTCCACGGCGCTGGCCCAGCAGCCGGTCAAGATCGGCATGATCACCACGCTCTCGGGGCCCGGCGGCTATCTCGGCCAGGACATCCGCGACGCGTTCAAGCTCGCCATCGACCTGGAAGGCGGTAAGCTCGGCGGCGTGCCGGTCGAGCTCGTCGTCGAGGACGATGCGCTCAAGCCCGGCCAGGGCAAGCAGATCGCCGAGAAGATGCTGAAGACCGACGGCATCAAGATCCTGACCGGCATCGTCTTCTCGAACGTCGCCGGCGCGACCGTGCCGGATATCGTCGATTCCGGCGCGCTCTATGTCAGCCCCAATGCCGCGCCCTCGAACTTCGCCGGCAAGGAGTGCAACGCCAACTATTTCGTCGTCTCCTGGCAGAACGACAGCCTGCACGAGAGCGCAGGCCAATACGCCACCAATCTCGGCTACAAGAAGGCCTTTATCCTCGCCCCGAACTACCAGGCCGGCAAGGACGCGTTGACCGGCTTCAAGCGGATGTTCAAGGGCGAGATCGCCGGCGAGGTCTATACCCGCCTCGACCAGACCGACTTCGCCCCCGAGATGGCGCAGATTCGCGCCGCCAATCCCGACGTCGTCTTCCAGTTCCATCCCGGCGGCCTCGGCATCGCCTTCCTGCGCCAGTACCAGCAGGCCGGCCTGCTCGGTAAGACGCCGATGGTGCTGGCCGAGCCCTCGCTCGACGCCACCACGCTGAAGGCGGTCGGCGAATCCGCGCTCGGCCTCAGCGTCACCGCGCACTGGAATTCCGACTTCGACAACGCGGCCAACAAGAAGTTCATGGAGGCCTGGACCAAGGCCTATAGTCGCGCCCCGACCTATTATGCCAGCCAGGGCTACGACGCCGCGCTCGCCATCGCGTCTGCCCTGAAGGCGACCGGCGGCAAGACCGACGTGCCGGCGCTGCGCACGGCGATGGCCAAGGCCGATTTCCAGTCGGTCCGCGGCGCCTTCAAGTTCGGTCCGAACCAGCACCCGGTGCAGGATTGGTACGCGCTCAAGGTCGAGAAGGGCGCCGACGGCACGCCGATACTCAAGACCACCGGCACCAAGGTGCTGAGCAACCATGGCGACGTCTACGCCAAGGACTGCAAGCTCTGAACCGGCCGGCCTAGCCGTTCACGCAACTCTCGTATCGGAACGGCGGCGGAGGATTACACGCCTCTGCCGCCTGTCCGGATTTGGCAGTGATGACGCTCGTTCTCGAACAATTGCTCAACGGCCTGCAGTTCGGCGTGATGCTGTTCCTGCTCGCGGCCGGGCTGACGCTGATCTTCGGCATCATGGGCGTGATCAACCTCGCCCATGGCTCGCTCTACATGGTTGGCGCCTATGCCGCCGCCTTCGCCGCGGCACAGACCGGCTCCTTCCTCATCGCCGTGCTGGCGGGCCTTGCCGCTGCCGCCTTCATCGGCATGGTGATGGAACTCGTCGTGCTGCGAAGACTTTATGCGCGGGACCATCTCGACCAGGTGCTGGCGACCTTCGCGCTGATCCTGATCTTCAACCAGAGCGTGACGCTGCTCTTCGGCCGCCAGCCGCTCTTCGTCTCGGTTCCCTCGGCGCTGAACGGCTCGGTGCAGCTCCTGCCCGGACTGACCTATCCCGTCTATCGCCTCGCGATCATCGCGGTCGGCCTCCTGGTCGCACTCGGGCTATATCTCCTGATCAACCGCACCCGCGTCGGCATGCTGGTGCGGGCCGGCGCCACCCATCGCGAGATGGTGCGTGCGCTCGGCGTCGACATCCGCCTGCTCTACACCGCCGTCTTCGGGCTCGGCGCCCTGCTCGCCGGCCTCGCCGGGCTGATGGCCGGGCCGATCCTCGCCGTGCAGGTCGGCATGGGCGAGCAGATCCTGATCATGACCTTCGTCGTGGTGGTGATCGGCGGCGTCGGCTCGATCCGCGGCGCCTTCTTCGGCGCGCTGCTCGTCGGCCTCGTCGACACGAGCTTGCGGGCCTTCATGCCCGGCCTGCTGCGGCAGGTGATGACCGGTTCGGAAGCCGATGCGCTCGGCGCCGGTCTTGCCTCGATGGGAATCTATCTGCTGATGGCGATCGTGCTGCTGGTGCGGCCCAAGGGACTGTTCCCCGCCCATGTCTGAGAACGCCATCACTCACACGGAGGCTTCCGCGCCCGCGCTGGGCCGCATCCTCGCGCTGTTGGCCCTCGCCATCGCGCTGATCGCCCTGCCCTTCATCGTCAAGGCACTCGGCCAGCCGGCGCTGGTACCCCTGGCGACACGCGTCCTGATCTACGCCATCGCCGCTGCCAGCCTGAACCTCGCGCTCGGCTTTGGCGGCATGGTCTCGTTCGGCCACGCGGCGTTCTTCGGCATCGGCGGCTATGCCGTCGGCATCCTCTACCGGACCTTCGCCGACGACGCGCTCTTCCTCGGTTTCATCCCCGGCACGGACCAGCTCCTCATCACCTTGCCCGCTGCGATCCTCGTCGCCGGCCTCTTCGCCTGCATCATCGGCGCGCTGTCACTCCGCACCAGCGGCGTGCAGTTCATCATGATCACGCTCGCCTTCGCGCAGATGCTGTTCTTCCTCTTCGTCTCGCTCAAGGCCTATGGCGGCGATGACGGCATGACGATCCGCCGCCGCAATGCGCTGTTCGACCTCAACACCCGCGACGACGTGACCTTCTATTTCATCTGCCTCGCCATCGCCGCGCTGGTCTTCCTGGCGCTCTGGCGCATCGTCGGCTCGCGCTTCGGCATGGTGCTCGCCGGCATCCGCCAGAACGAGCGGCGCATGGCGGCGATCGGCATCGCTCCCTATCGCTACAAGCTCGCCGCCTTCGTCATCTCCGGCATGGGCGCGGGCCTCGCCGGCGCGCTGATGGCCAACTATCTGCGCTTCGTCAGCCCCGACATGCTGCACTGGACCAAATCCGGCGAGCTAATGATCATGGTCATCCTCGGCGGCGTCGGCACCCTGCTCGGCCCGCTGCTCGGCGCCGCCGCCCTCGTCATCCTCGAGACCGTGCTGACGAGCTGGACCGAGCATTGGCAGCTCGTGCTCGGCCCGATCCTGCTCCTCGTCGTGCTCTTCACGCAAGGCGGGCTCAACGGCCTGCTCGCTCGCCTCGGCCTCGGCAGGAGCGCGCCATGACCGGAACGCTCCTCTCGGTGCGCGGCCTGCGCAAGCGCTTCGGTGGGCTGGTCGCAACCGACGGCGTCGATCTCGACGTGCGCGATGGCGAGATCCACGCGCTGATCGGCCCCAACGGCGCCGGCAAGACCACGCTGCTGACCCAGCTCTTCGGCGAACTCTCCCATGACGACGGCGCGATCACGCTGTTGGGCGAGGATATCGGCGCGCTGACGACTGCCCAGCGCGTCCGGCGCGGCCTTGCCCGCACCTTCCAGATCACCCAGCTCCTGCCAGACTTCACGATGCTCGACAATGTCGCGCTCGCCGTGCAGGCCCATGACGGCCACAGCTTCCGCTTGCTCGGCAATGCGCGCCGCGACGAGGCCTTGCGCAGCCGCGCCCGCCAGCATCTCGCCACCGCGGGCCTGAGTCAGCGCGCCGAGATCAAGGTCGCCGACCTCTCCCATGGCGAGCAGAAGCAGCTCGAATTCGCGATCGCACTCGCCTGCGAGCCGCGCCTCCTCCTGCTCGACGAGCCGATGGCGGGGCTCGGCCATGCTGAGAGCGAGCAGATGGTCGCGATGCTCTCTGCGCTCAAGGGCCGCGTCACCATGCTGCTGGTCGAGCACGATATGGAGGCCGTCTTCGCCTTGGCGGACCGCATCTCCGTGCTGGTCTATGGCCGCGTCATCGCCACCGGCGCCGCCGAGGAGATCCGCGACAATCCGGAGGTCCGCACCGCCTATCTCGGCGAGGGAGACGCCTGATGCTGAGCGTGCGCAACCTGCAATCCGCCTATGGCCGGAGCCAGGTCCTGTTCGATGTCGCGCTCGACATCGCCGAGGGCGAGGTCGTGACCCTGCTCGGCCGCAACGGCATGGGCAAGACCACGACCGTGCGCTCGATCATGGGGCTGCTCGCGCCCAAGGGCGGCGATATCCGCTTCGAGAGCCAGGACGTCCGGGGCATCGCGCCCGAGAAGATCGCCCGCTGCGGCATCGGCCTCGTGCCGGAAGGCCGGCAGGTCTTCCCGACGCTCTCCGTCCGCGAGAACCTCGTCGCCACCGCCTCGAACCGCCTGAAGCGCTCCTCGCCCTGGACGCTGGAACGTGTCTACACCCTGTTCCCGCGCCTGCAGGAACGCGCCGGCCAGTCCGCCCGCACGCTCTCGGGCGGCGAGCAGCAGATGCTCGCGGTCGGCCGTGCCCTGATGACCAATCCCAAGCTCCTCATCCTCGACGAGGCGACCGAAGGCCTCGCCCCCGTCATCCGCGCCGAGATCTGGGGCTGCATCGAGGCGCTGAAGGCTCAAGGGCAGTCGATCCTGCTGATCGACAAGAACATCAACGTGCTGAAGCGCATCGCCGACCGGCACTACATCATCGAGAAGGGCCGCACGGTCTGGTCGGGCTCGAGCACCGACCTCGCCGCCAATGCGGAACTGGTGCATCGCTATGTCGGCGTCTGAAGACCTTTCCGTAATCGTCGCACACAGCGCAGAGAGCGACCCGGTCGAGGCCCTGCGCGATGCGCTGGGCGACATCCTCGCCGGGCTCATCGCCGCCGGCTGCGGCCCGCATCACCTGCGCGAGATGCTCTGGGAAACCGACCGGCCCGAGGCCTTCCACCTTTCCCGCCATTCCGTCGAGCTGGCCTATCGCGAAACCTTCGCCGGCTTCCGCCCGTCGATCCGCTTGGCGCCAAGGAGCGAGCCCGGCCTGACCATCCGCGCCCGCCATGCCGCGGCACAGCCGCTGCCCGATACGCTGGTCGACGGCTACAGCTTGCGCGAACTCGGCCGGCAATACAGCCCGCGCCTGCAGGCCGATATGAAGGCGCTGTTCCGGCAATGGAGCCGAGACGGCGAGGCCTTCCGCGCCCGCCATGGCGCCGCCGATCTCGCCTATGGCCCCGGCCGCTTCGAACGGCTCGACCTCTACCGCCCGGCTGGCGAAACCCGGGCGCCGATCTTCGTCTTCATCCATGGCGGCTACTGGCAGGCCTCGGACAAGGTCCAGCATGCCCAGTTCGCGCAAGGACTGCTCGATTCCGGCTATGCCGTCGCCATGCCCAATTACGGGCTCGCGCCAGATACACCGCTGGAAACGGGCATCGCCCAGAGCGTCGCTGCCCTGAACTTTCTCGTCCGCGAGGCCGATGCGCTCGGACTCGACGCCGACAGCCTGCATGTCTCCGGCCATTCCGCCGGCGGGCATCTCGCCGCCATGGTGCTCTGCGCGCCGGATGCGCCGCCGATCGCCTCGGCGCTGCTGCTTTCCGGTCTCTACGATCTGAAGCCGCTCGGCCACCTGCCGCTGGGCCGCTTGCTCGGCCTCGACGATGCCGCTCGCGCCACACGGCTCAGCCCCATCGCCCAGCCACGCCCGCAATCCACGCGGATCGCCTTCGCGGTCGGCGAGGGCGAGAGCGACGCCTTCAAGGCGCAGTCGGCCGCGCTCGCCGCGACATGGCAAGGGCCGGCCCCCCTGATCTGCTCCGGCCACCATTTCAGCATGCTGGAAGGCCTGAACGGCGGCGCGTTGCTCGATCTTGCCTTGAGCACGGCGGAGGGCTCATGACGCAATCTCGCAAGCCGCTGCGCCTCGCCCTGATCGGCTGGGGCGCCATCAACCGCCGCGTCGCGGAGCTGCTGGCGGAGCGAAGCAAGGGCGATATCGCCATCGCTGCTGTCGCCGTCCGCAACGCGGCCACGGCCGGAGGTATCCCCAGCGGCGCGAACCTCATCACGACACCCGACGAACTCACCGGGCTCGACCTCGATCTCGTCGTCGAAGCGGCGGGGCGCGAAGCGGTCGGCATCTGGGGTGAGGCGGCGCTTGGAGCCGCGCCCGCTTTCGCCGTCGCCTCGACCAGTGCCTTCTGTGACGACGCCTTGCTCGCCCGCCTGATCGCTGCCGCCGAAAGCAGCGGCAGCCAACTCCTGATCCCGCCCGGCGCGCTCGCCGGGATCGACGGCATCGCGGCCGCCTCCCTGCTGCCGCTCGACGAGGTCGTCCACCGCATCGTCAAGCCGCCGGCCGCCTGGCGCGGCACCTCGGCCGAGAACCTGATCGCGCTCGACGAGATCACCAAGGCGACCGCCTTCTTCTCCGGCACTGCCCGCGAAGCCGCCTCGCGCTTCCCACAGAACGCCAATGTCGCGGTGATTTCGGCGCTGGCCGGCATCGGTCTCGACCGCACCCGCGTCGAACTCGTCGCCGACCCCGCCGCCGGCGGCAATGGCCACCAACTCAGCGCGCGCGGCGCCTTCGGCAAGCTCGACATCGCCATCGAGAACCGCCCGCTCGCCACGAATCCGAAATCCTCGGAGATGACGGCGCTCGGGCTAGTCAGGGTGATCGAGAACCGCGTGCGCACGCTGGTGCGCTGACCTTTTCCTGTCATTCCGGGCGCAGCGTAGCGAAGACCCGGAATCCACGACTGGGCGCCGCGCTCTTGGGTGAATTCCGGATCGGCGTCGCTTTGCGGCTTGTCCGGAATGACGCCAGAAGGCCAGCCCGCGCCATTCATAACCATAACAGTCTGAATTTATCTGATTTAGCCGACTGGATCACAGAATGACCCGCCACTTATGGTCCCCATCGAGACCGGCGGGAACGCCGCGCAAAGACTGCTGAACGCATCGCCAGCCGAGGCTTCCATGACGACCTATCCCGATCTCAAGCTCTATATCGGCGGCGCCTGGCGGAAGACGGCGGAGGAGCTGCCCGTTCTCAATCCGGCCGATGAAAGCATCATCGGTGCGGTGCCGCTCGCCGCCCAATCCGACCTCGACGATGCGCTGACGGCCGCCGCCGAAGGCTTCCGGGTCTGGAGCCGCATAGCCCCGCGCGTGCGTGCCGAGATCATGCTGAAGGCGGCCGCGCTGATGCGCGAGCGCGTCGAGGAGATCGCCTATGCGATCACGCTGGAGCACGGCAAGCCGCTGGCGCAGGCGCGGCTCGAAGTGGTCCGGGGCTGCGAGTTCTTCGAATGGGATGCGGCCGAGGGCCAGCGCGCCTATGGCCGCGTCATCCCGAGCGAGCCCGGCATCCGCTATGTCGTGATGCACCAGCCGGTCGGTACGGTCGCGGCCTTCTCGCCGTGGAATTTCCCGATGAGCCAGCCCTGCCGCAAGATCGCGGGCGCGCTCGCCGCCGGCTGCTCGATCATCATCAAGGCGGCCGAGGAGACCCCGGCCGGCGCCCTCCACATCGCGCGGGCCCTGCATGATGCCGGCGTGCCGCCCGGCGTGTTCAACCTCGTCTTCGGCGTTCCCGCCAAGATTTCGGGCTATCTCATCCCACAGACGCAGACCCGGCTCGTCGCCTTCACCGGCTCGACCGCGGTCGGCAAGCATCTCTCGGAGCTCGCCGCGCGCCATATGACGCCGGTGCTGATGGAGCTCGGCGGCCATGCCCCGGTCATCGTCTGCGACGATGTCGACCCCATCGCCGCAGCCCATCTCTCCGCTACCCGCAAGGTCCGCAATGCCGGGCAGGTCTGCACCTCGCCGACGCGCTTCTTCGTGCAGCAGGATATCTACGAGCGCTTCACCAAGGCCTTTGTGGAAAAGGCGCAGGCCACGAAAGTCGGCAACGGCCTCGATGCCGGGACCGAGATGGGCCCGGTCGCGAACCATCGCCGCATCGAAGCTCTGGAAGCGCTGACGGCTGATGCCCGCGCCCGTGGCGGGCGTGTGCTGACCGGCGGCGAGCGCCTGGGCAATCGCGGCTATTTCTTCCCGCCCACGGTTCTCACCGAATTGCCTGACGATGCCCGCGCGCTCCGCGAGGAGCCCTTCGGCCCGATGGCGATCATCAACCCCGTCCGCACGGTCGAGGAAGCCATCGAGAAGGCCAATTCCCTGCCCTTCGGCCTCGCGGCCTATGGCTTCACGCACTCTGCAGCGCGGGCCGATCAGCTCGCTGATGGCATCGAGGCCGGCAATGTCTCGATCAACACGCTGGAGGCCTCTGTCGCCGAGGTGCCCTTCGGCGGCGTCAAGGACAGCGGCTACGGACGCGAGGGTGGCGCCGAGGGCTTGGCGCATTACATGACCGTCAAGACCCTGTCTCACAGGATGGTCATCTAGCCGCAATGCGCCGGACAGGCTGACCGGTTATCCTGCTGGCAGGAATGCCATAGGGACGAAATATTGCGCATGGACTGGGTGGAAAGCTGGCGGCTCCGGGTTTTCCCGGCATTCTGGCCGCGATGATTCGCATTCCCCTTCTGTCCCTGCTGGCGTTGAGCCTCGGTGCCTGCGCCGTGGGGCCGGACTATGCGCCGCCCGCACTCGACCTGCCGCAGCGCTGGAACACGGCGCCCGGCGGCAAGACCTCGCCCAGACCGAGCGAATGGTGGCGTGGCTTTCGCGACCCGACGCTGAACGCGCTGATCGATCAGGCCATCGCCGGCAATCTCGACGTCGCACAGGCCAAGGCCCGTATCCGCGAGGCCCGTGCCTCCCGCGAGCAGGCGGTCGGTGCGCTCTTCCCGCAAGTCGATGGCGGCGCCTCCGCCACGCGCTCGCGCTCGTCGACGGTGACGCGCAACAGCTTCCGCGCCGGCTTCGACGCCTCCTGGGAACTCGACCTGTTCGGGGCGCGCGACCGCGCCGTGGAGGCCGCGACCTATGGCACGGACGCCGCCTTCGACGATCTCGACACGGTTATGCTGACGCTGATCGGCGATGTCGCCTCGACCTATGTCGAGGCGCGCGGCCTGCAGGCGCGGATCGTCCTTGCCCGCAGCACGGCCAAGACCCAGCGCGAGACCGAGGCGCTGACCCGCACCCGCTTCCAGGCTGGCGACATCTCTGCCATCGACACCGCCCGCGCCACAGCGCAAGCGGCCAGCACCGAAGCGCAGATTCCCGCGCTCGAAGCCTCGCTCGCCCAGAGCCAGCACAGGCTCGCCGTGCTGACCGGCCGCCCGCCGGCCGCGATGGCCGGCTATTTCGGGCGCACGGCAGCGGTTCCCGGTACACCCGCCCCACCGCGCGCCGGCATCCCGGCTGACGTGCTGCGCCGCCGCCCCGATGTCCGCTCGGCCGAGCGCCAGCTCGCGCAGGCGACGGCCCGGATCGGCCAGGCGGAAGCCAATCGCTACCCCTCGGTTTCGCTGACCGGCAACATCTCGACCTCGGCGCTGAAGCTCGGCGACCTCGCAAAGAACAGCGCCATCGGCTGGTCGATCGGCCCGAGCGTCAGCGTGCCCATCTTCAATGGCGGCGAGCTGGCGGCGGCGTTGGATGCGGCCCGCGCGCGGCGCGACCAGCAGGATGCGGCGCTCAAGCTCGCCGTGCTGACCGCATTGCAGGATGTTGAGGACAATCTCGTCGGCCTGCGGCAGCAGCGAATCAGGCTCGGCAGCCTGACCGAGGCCGCCCGCGCTTCGGGCGAAGCCGCGCGGCTTTCCCGCGCGCTTTATACGGCGGGCACGGCGAGCTTCCTCGATGTCCTCGAAGCCCAGCGCACGCTCTACGCATCCGAGGAATCGCTGATCCAGAGCCGGGTCGCGCTCGCGACGAGCTTCATCGCGCTCAACAAGGCGCTGGGCGGCGGCTGGCTCCGGCCCGTCAATGTCTCGGCTCCGGCCGTCGTCGACGCCGAGACCGGTCCGCGCCTGCGCATTCTTCCCGTCGAGGAGCCGCAACCATGAGGCTGCGCCGCCTTCTTCTCCCCGTCCTCATCCTCGCGGCTGCCGGCGGCTACTATGTCTGGCAGGCCCGCCAACCCTCGCCGGCCGAGACTGTCAGCCTGCCCAGCGCCGAGGCGGTGATGGGCAATGTCGAGGAAGCCGTGCTCGCCTCCGGCGCGCTGGAGCCGGTCCGGCAGGTCAGTGTCGGCGCGCAGGCGACCGGCCGCATCGTCTCGCTCAAGGTCAAGCTCGGCGACAATGTCGCGACGGGCGACCTGATCGCCGAGATCGACGGCATCACCCAGCAGAATGCGCTCCGTTCGGCCGAGGCCGATCTCGCCGCGCTCAAGGCCCAGCGCGCCGAGCGCAGTGCCAGCCTCGCCTATGCCCAGGCGGTGCTCGCCCGCCAGAAGCAGATGGTCGGCCAGAACGCCGTCTCGCGCGACGCCTTCGAGAATGCCGAGATGACGGTGAGCACGACACGCGCCCAGATTGAGTCGCTCGATGCGCAGATCGTCTCGAGCCAGGTCAAGGTCGAGGATGCCCGTGCCAAGCTCGGCTATACCCGCATCACCGCGCCGAGCCCTGGCACCGTGCTCGCCATCGTCGCGCAGGAAGGCCAGACGGTGAATGCGGTGCAATCCGCGCCGACGGTCGTGGTGCTCGGCGACGTCTCGACCATGACGGTCAAGGCCAAGATATCGGAAGCCGACGTGCTCCGGGTCAAGGCCGGGCAGGAGGTCTATTTCAGCGTGCTCGGCGCCCCGGAGCGGCGTTTCCCCGGCAAGATCTCCTATGTCGAGCCGGCGCCCGACACGTTGAAGACGCAGAACACGACCTCCTCGTCGAGCGCGAGCAGCTCGTCCTCCGCATCCAGCACCAGCGCCGTCTACTACAACGCGCTGTTCGAGGTGCCGAACCCGGAAGGGCGATTGCTGACCTCAATGACGGCGCAGGTCACCGTCATCGTCGGGCGGGCGCAGAATGTCCTCACTGTCCCATCGACCGCCGTGCGGCGCCGCGGCCCCAACAGCTTCGTCGATGTGCTCGGCCCTGACGGCAAGCCCGAGCAGCGCAAGGTCACGACCGGGCTCGACAACAAGATCGTGGTCGAGATCACCTCCGGCCTGAAGGCCGGCGAGCGCGTCGTCACCACCCGCAGCAGCGGCGGCCCGGATGCGACGCGCCCGACGCGTGCCCGGCGCTCGCCCTTTGGCTTCTGAGGCGCGCGCGATGGGCAAGCCGCTCATCCGCCTCGCCGGCGTCCGGCGCGATTTCGGCGAAGGCGAGGCCGCGGTCGCGGCGCTCGATGGTGCCGATCTCGTCATCGAGGCCGGCGAGATGGTCGCGATCGTCGGCCAGTCAGGTTCGGGCAAGTCGACGCTGATGAACATCGTCGGCTGCCTCGATCGCCCGACCGGCGGCAGTTACGAGATCGACGGCCGGCCGACCCGCGACCTCGACCCGGACGAATTGGCCCGGCTCCGGCGCGAATATTTCGGCTTCGTCTTCCAGCGCTATCACCTGCTCTCGGAACTGACCGCGCTCGCCAATGTCGAGGTGCCCGCGATCTATGCCGGCGTGCCGCCCGGCCCGCGCCAGAGCCGCGCCGCCAAGCTGCTGGAACGGCTCGGGCTGGCATCACGCGCGACGCACCGCCCCTCCGAACTCTCCGGCGGCCAGCAGCAGCGCGTCTCGGTGGCGCGCGCCCTGATGAACGGCGCCCGCGTCCTCCTGGCCGACGAGCCGACCGGGGCGCTCGACCGCAAGAGCGGCGAGGAGATGCTCGCGCTGATCGAGGAGCTGAACCGGGAGGGTCACACGGTCATCCTCGTCACCCATGACATGAATGTCGCAGCGCGCGCCCATCGCATCATCGAGCTCAGCGACGGCCGGATCATCGACGATCGCCGCACAGCTCCGCGTTCGGAAGCCGTGCCACCGCCCTCCCCCGTGCCGGCCCCAGCCGGACTGCTGCGCGCCGGTTTCGGCCGTCTCAAGGAGGCCTTCGGCATGGCGGTGCGCGCCATGGCCGCCCACAAGTTGCGCACGACCCTGACCATGCTCGGCATCGTCATCGGCATCGCCGCCGTGGTCAGCGTCGTCGCGCTCGGCGAAGGCGCCAAGCAGAACGTGCTCCAGAACATCTCCGGCCTCGGCACCAACACGCTGGAGATCTTCCCCGGCGCCGGCTTCGGCGATACGCGCTCCGGCCGGGTCAAGACGCTGACGGTGCTCGATGCGCAGGTCCTCGCCGCCCAGCCCTATGCCGCGAGCGTGACGCCGACGGTCTCGACCAGTGCGACGATCCGGCTCGGCAATGTCGAGGCGACGGCGCTCGTCAACGGCGTCAGCGAGCGCTATTTCGACGTACGCGGCAGCGTGCTGACGCGCGGCTCCTTCTTCACGGCCGAGGATATCCGCACGCTGTCGCAGGACGTCGTCATCGACGAGAACACGCTGGGCGCGCTCTTCCCGAACGGCACCGCCAACCCGATCGGCACGGTCTTCCTGATCGGGTCGGTACCCAGCCGCATCGTGGGTGTGATGCGCCAGCAGCAGGGCGGCTTCGGCGGCAGCCAGAACCCGCAGATCTTCATGCCCTATACCTCGGTGCAGGGCCGTTTCCTCGGCGATCTCTCATTGCGCTCGATCACCTTGCGCGTCGACGACGACACGCCGATGGCGGCCGCGCAGGAGGCCGTGACGGAGCTCCTGACCCACCGCCACCGCGCCAAGGACTTCTTCATCTTCAACCAGGACGAGATCCGCAACACCATCACCGCCACGACCCAGACGCTGACGCTGATGATCTCCTCGATCGCGGTCATCTCGCTGCTGGTCGGCGGCATCGGCGTGATGAACATCATGCTGGTCTCGGTGATCGAGCGCACCGGCGAGATCGGCCTGCGCATGGCGGTCGGCGCGCGGCGCAGCGACATCATGCAGCAATTCCTGATCGAGGCCTCGCTGGTCTGCTTCATCGGCGGCGCGCTCGGGATCGGGCTGGCGCTTGCCATCGGCTACGGCTTCGAGGCGTCGGGCTCGCAGATGCGGTTCATCTATTCGGGCGAGGCTTTTGCCGTCGCCATCGCCTGCTCGACCCTGATCGGCCTGACCTTCGGCTTCCTGCCGGCACGGAACGCCGCGAAGCTCGATCCGGTCGCGGCTCTGGCGCGGGACTAGCCGCGCCCGCGCCTGGGTGCCCCCGGCATAAGCCGCCCTGCGCTGGCGAGGATAGCGTCGGCAAGCGCCCGCGCCGCAGCCTGATGTGACTGGCCACCGATGACGACGAACTCGATCATGCCCAGCGGCGGCAGCGCCTCGCGCGGCTCGACCTCGGCGAGGCCCTGCGGGATCAGGCGGGCGGAATGCGCGGTGATGCCGAGGCCCGCCACCGTCGCCGCGCGCAGGCCCGCGAGGCTGCCGCTGGTGCAGGCGACGCGCCAGGCGCGGCCCGCCCGCTCCAGCGTCTCGATCGCATGGACGCGCGTGATGCTCGGCGGCGGATAGAGCACGAGCGGGACGATCCGTTGCTCCGCCAGCCTGGCGCCTGGCCGGCCCGCCCAGACGAGGCGCTCCTGCCAGGCGACCTCGCCGCGCTCGTCGCCCTTGCGCCGCTTGGCGAAGATCAGGTCGAGCTCGCCCGCGTCATATTGCTCGTAGAGCAGGCCGCTCAGGCCGACCGTCAGTTCGAGGTCGACCGCATGGTGCTGCATGGCGAAGGCGGCCAGGATCTCCGGCAGCGCCGTATAGGCGAAATCCTCGGAGACCCCGAGCCGGAGCCGCCCGCGCAGGGTCGAACCGGCGAGATAGCGCTCGATCCGCTGACCCGCCTCCAGCGCCTGCCGCGCGAAGGGCAGGATTGCATCCGCGTCCGGGGTCGGGCGCACGCCATGGGTGTCGCGCTCCAGCAGGCGCCGGCCCAGTCGCTTCTCCAGCCGCGCGACATGCTGGCTGACCGAAGACTGGCGCAAACCGAGCTGGCGTGCGGCCTCGGTGAAGCTCAGCGTCTCGCAGACCTTGAGGAAGCTCTGCAGCAGGACGGGATCGAGCGGTTTCGGATCGGAATCGAACATCATCATGATTCATGATATCCGATATAGTAGACAACATGGATCAAAATGAAGCGGAAGGCGATTACAACGCGGCATCCCATTCGGAAGGACCACAGATGCTCCGCCGCACCCTCGCCCGCTTCGGCATCGACCCCTATCTGATCGCGCTGATGGCGACGGTCGCGATCGCGGCCGTTTTCCCTGCCCATGGCAGCGGCGCGGTGGTCGCCAATGATGCAGTCTCGATCGCCGTCGCGCTGCTGTTCTTCCTCTATGGCGCGCGGCTGTCGCCAGCAGCGGTCTGGGAAGGCCTGCTGCACTGGCGCCTGCAATCGCTTGTCTTCGCCAGCACCTATGTCCTGTTCCCGCTGCTCGGCGTGCTGCTCGCCCGCGTCTTCGCCGGCGTCCTGCCATCGGAGCTGATCGCCGGACTGATCTTCGTCTGCATCCTGCCCTCGACCGTGCAATCCTCGATCGCCTTCACCTCGATAGCGCGGGGTAATGTCGCGGCTGCCCTGTGCAGCGCCTCGGTCTCCAATCTCTTCGGCATGGTGCTGACGCCGCTGCTCGTCGTGCTCCTGCTCGATTCGAAGGGCGGCGGCTTCAGCACGCGCGCCGTCGAGAGCATCGCCCTGCAATTGCTGCTGCCCTTCCTGGCCGGGCAATTGCTGCGCCGCTGGATCGGGCCGTTCCTGCAACGGCACAAGGCGCCGATCTCGCTGGTCGATCGCGGTTCGATCCTGCTCGTCGTCTATGCCGCCTTCAGCGAGGGCATGGTCGCCGGCATCTGGTCTCAGGTCACGCTCGCCGATCTCGGCCTGATCATGGCACTGGACATCGTCCTGCTTGCCGCCGTGCTGGCGATCACGACCTTTGCCAGCCGCCGCCTCGGCTTCTCCAAAGAGGACGAGATCGCCATCGTCTTCTGCGGCTCGAAGAAGAGCATGGCGAGCGGCATCCCGATGGCGAACATCCTGTTCCCCGGCCAGGCGCTCGGCCTGATCGTGCTGCCGCTGATGCTGTTCCATCAGGCGCAGCTCTTCGCCTGCGCGGTCCTTGCCCAGCGCTATGCGCGCCGCCCGGCGGAATCGAGCGCGGAAACGCCCGGCTTGCCCGCTTCTGCCAAGGCCTGAACTTCCAGCTTTGACGGGAACAGCCCCGGCCTCTGCGGTGTTGTTGTCCTGCACGGCTTAGCCGTCGCCCTCTCCGAAACCAGGATTCCTCGGCGCCGCCGGGGAGCGACCATGGAGGCGAGACATGAAGCAGGACGACAAGACCCAGCACGAAATCCGGAAGATTGCCTATGATCTCTGGATCAAGGACGGGCAGCCCGAGGGCCGCGACCGCGAGCACTGGGAAGCCGCCAAGGAAATCTGGGCCTTCCGCAGCCACAACCATGTGCTTGAGGAATCCGGCGATTCCGATGCCGGCGCCTCGAAGAAGCCCCGGTCGGCTTCGAAGGCGGCGTGACGCCAGGGGCACGCCGCCCGAGAGCCGTCAGGGGCAGGCGTAGCCGTTCGCGATCGGCTGGCAGCGTGCGCCGGTGGGCAGCACCAGCGCGCCGCGCTCGCGCTTGACATAGTCTCCATTCGGCAGCGTGAAGCCGCCGGAATAGTCCGGCATAACCCGCGTGCCGTCCGGCAGGACGAGCTGCGCGCCGTCACGGACGATATGTTTGGCGGGCGCGGCCTCAGGCTGCGGAACCGGCCGGGGGCGGGATGAGACACAGCCGGCGGCCAGAACCGCAACCAGGCTGGCGGCAATCGATATCCTGATCATGCCCTATCTTTGCCGCGCCTGACGGCAGGGTGCAACCCTGCCCGCGTCCTATCGGATATCTCTCTCGGTCAATCGCGGCCAGGTTCCATCGGCGCGGGCGATGTAGGTTTTCGTCCGGCCGAGCCAAGTCTTCCGCACGCCAAGATCATAGTTGAGATAGAGCCGGCCATCGACGATCGACCAGGCTTCCGGCTCGATCTTCACGAGATAGCCACGCGAGGTGCCATAGGCGCAGAAGCCGCCATAAGCTGGCAGATAGCGCTCCGGGGCGGCCTCGAACAGCGTCTTGTGCTCGGCGCTGACGAAGCGCCAGACGGCACCACCATGCCGGGCCGAGAATTCCGGCTTGCCGAGCCGCGGCCCCCCGTCGCGGAAATAGGCGACGGGATCGTAGCCACGGATCGCGAGGCCATCCGGCGAACCCAGCGTGTTGACCGGGCGGGTCGTGTCGGCCCCGGCGTGGCTGGCGGTGGCCAGCATTGCTGTTGCCCAGCCGATGAAGGCGCGTCTGTCCAGCATGACCAACCTCCCTCAGGCACGCCGCGCTTCCAGCGCCTCGAAGACATAGGCTGCGAGGTAGCCGTAGATCGCGTGGCCAATGAGGCTCATGACGGAGAGGCGCGGCACGTCGTTCAGCAGGAAATGCTGCCCGGCCAGCGGCGCGAAGAAGGCGAGTGCGATGAAATAGGTGATCACGCCCCAGATCCAGCCATCGGCCGGCATGCCGAAGCTCTTCACCCAGCGTGTCAGGACCCAATAGCCAAGCGGGTAGAACAGGAAGCCGGTGACGAAATGCAGCAGCTTGGCGGTCGGCGTCGAGATCATCAGACCGAGCTGATGGAAGAAAAGCGACTTCACCAGCTCCGGCGGCTCGAGCGGATACTCGGCGAACCAGGCGGTCGGCACGGCCGAGAACAACTCCCAGAAGCCGAGCCCGGCAAAGCCGCCGAGCGCGAGATTGACGACCGTTCGGGTGGAGGGCAGCGCGAAACTGCCGGTCATGGTCGCGGTGGTCATGGCGTGTTCAGTCCTTTCTATCGTCAATGAGCAATGGCGAGCGGGGTGGAGGCGATGGCGAGCGCGGCAAGCCGCCCGGCGCCGCGATGGCGCAATTGCGCCAGCCGGCGAGCGGCGAAGAGGTTCGCGCCGCCGCGCCGCGTCAGCCGTTCGCCGAGGATTTGCGCGGCGCGATCATGCTGGCCCGAGCGGATCAGGCTTTCGGCATAGGCCTGCTCGAAAAGGTCGCGCTGGGCATGGCTGCCGCCGATCGCGAGCAGGCCGCTGCGCGCTGCGCCCAGCAGGCGGGCCGCTTCGTCATGATCGCCCTCGTGGAACGCTATCAGCCCGAAGGCCGCGAGCGCCCCGTTGCGGGCGGCCTCGCGCCGCTCGCTGCTGGGATGCAGCTTGGCATCCTCGATCAGGCCGCGGGCGATGGCCTCGGCTCCATCGGCCTGACCGGCACCGAGCAAAGACAGGGCATAGTGCAGGTCGGCGAAGACGAGGCGCCCGTCATGGATGCGGCCCTCGGCCTTGGCAGCGAGTTCCTCCCAGCGATCGCCGACATCGACGCCGGCATAGTCGAGCCGGGCGAGCAGCGAGGCGCCATTGGCGATGTCGCGGTAATCGTCGGTCTGCTCGGCCCGGATCTCGTCGTCATAGAGCCGCAGCACCTCGTCGGTGTCGCCGCGCTCCAGCCGGAACAGGGCGAGATGCCAGAAGATGTGGAAGCGCAGGTTGTTGGCATGGGCGATAGGACGACCATCGCCCAGCCAGGCGATGCCCTCGTCGACCCTGCCGGTCATCTCCAGCACATGGGCGACGGCGTGGCGGCCCCAGGCGTCGCGCGGACTCAGGGCCACCGCCCGGCGGCCGGCATGCTCGGCCTGCGCATAGAAGCCGCGCTCCTCCAGGGCGAAGGCATGGCAGCCATGGACGAAGCCGGCGAGCGGATGGCTCTCGCCGAAGCCCGGCGCGAAGCGGTTGAGGGTCGCAAGCATCTGCGCTTGATCGCCGAGCATGAAGCGCAGGCCATGCGAGAGCTTGAGCGCCAGCACGTCGAAGGGATGGGCGAGCAGGATCGCCTCCAGCCGCTCAGCCACCCGGCGCGGCGCATCGTCGAGCCAGAGCGCCAGCGCCTCAATCACCATGACCTCGCGCCGCGTCACCGGCCGCTGGGCAGCAGAAGCCCGCGCCTTGTCGAGGCAATCGCGCGCCGGAGCGGCCAGCTCGGCCCGCGCCAGCGAGAGCAGCATCAGTCCCTTGGCGGCATAGGCCAGCGCGAAATCCGGGTCGGCGGCGAGCGTTCGGGCGAGATGCTCGGGCGTCGCGGCGGCATGGGCCATCAGCGCCTCAAGCGTATCGTTCCAGGCAAGCCGGGCCGCATCGTTTGAGACGGTGATGCGATCGCCGGAGAGATCGAAATGCGTGGCACAAGACATGGGCTGCTCCATTGCCGCGCCGCGAAAGGGCGCTTGTGAGGGAGTTCGCAACGACGCGATCAACCGGCGTTCAACTCGCTTCACGGACCCGTGTAGTCAGCGCCGGACCAACCGGTGCGCCCCGCTGCTCCGGGACTGGCTTCGGCGCCGGGCCGCTCCAGGGCGCGCTCTTGAACCAGCCGACCACGAGCGCGGTCGCCAGGATCAGCGCGAAGCCAGCGAGATTGAGCAGCGCGACCAGAAGCTCGCCGCGCCCGGCCATGTCGGCGATCGTGCCGAGTAAACGCGCCAGCACGACACTCGCTAGGAAACAGGCGAGCGATTGCCGCCCGATCAGGATGAGGAGATGGCCCAGGCCGCGGTCGAGCCGGTCCCGCCAAGGCTCGATCAGGCTGAGCACGAGATAGGCAAGCGCAAGGAAATGCAGAACGCGCAGGATATGCAGGTCGGTCTTCTCGCTGGCCGGTATCAGCAGGTCGCGCACCGCCTGCGCGAAGGGCCAATGCTCGAGGATGCCCCAGAAGGACAGCGGCAGCGACAGCAGGAGGAAGCTTGCGGCAGCGAGCATCAACCGGCGGTCGCCAAGCCGGGGCAGCGGCAGCCATCCCATGCCGATGAAGAAGCCGATGAAGAAGATGAACTGCCAGGCGAAGGGATTGAGGAACCAGCCGGCGCCGTTCCAGGGATTGCCGGAGAGATTGAAGCCGGTGGCCCAGATCATCGCGTAGAGCGCCACCGCGATCAGGAAGGGCAAGGCGGCATGGAGGCGCCGCGCCAGCATCATCACCGGCACCAGCGCCAGGATGACGAGATACATCGGCAGGATGTCGAGGTAGTCCGGCTGCCAGGTCAGCGTGACCAGGCCGAACAGCGCCTGCTCGGGATCGGACAGCAATGGCGCGAACTGCCGGGCGATCTCCGCCAGGCCGAAGATGCGATCGAGCGCAGCTGCGAGCGCGATCAGGCCGAGGACGAGAGCGACCTGCGCCCAGTAGACCTGCCAGATTCGGTAGGCGATGCGCGCGGAGCCTATGGCGAGCCCGCGCCGGACGAAGACTCCGCCGAAGGCGAGCGCGCTGGCGATGCCCGAGCAGAAAACAAAGAGCTCGGCACCGGACGAGAATCCGAAGCGCGCGGGAATCCAGGCATTCCAGCTGTTCTCCGGCAGGTGCGCGACGAAGATGATCAGCATGGTCACGCCGCGGAAGAAATCGAGCCGTTCGTCGCGCGGACGCTTCACCGGCGCGGAGGCAAGCGCAGCCATCAGAACGCCCCCTCGTAGCTCGCCGCGTCGATGCGGCAGGCCAGCAAGCTGAAGCCGTCGCGCCGGAAGGCGGCCCCAGCTTCACGCGCAAGCGTCTCGCGATCCTCAACCGTCACGCCATGGCCGCCCATGGCGTGCGCGACCGCCGCGAAATCAGTGCCGCCGAAATCGACGCCGGCCCGCGCCAGCCCCATCTGCCGCTGCTTCAGCGCGATCAGCCCGAGGCTCTCGTCGACGAGGGTGACGATCACGACGGGCAGCCCGAGATCGCGCAGAGGCGCGAGTTCGCCCAGCACCATCTCCAGCCCGGCATCGCCGACGAAGCAGAGCACCGGCCGGCCCGACCCGAGTGCGGCGCCGGTCGCCAGCGGCAGCGCGCAGCCCATGGTGCAGAGCCCGGTCGATTGCAGCAGCTGCCGCGGCCCGTCGCAATTCCACATCTGGCTGAGCAGGATGCGATGCGCGCCGGAATCGGCGGTCGCGACCGTGCCGGCCGGCGCCATAGCCCGCAGGGTTTCGAACACGGCATGCGGCCCCCATTCGGCCGGCGCGGCGAAGGCCTCGCGGAAGTCCGCCCGAATCTTTGCGGGCTCGCCGCCCGGCCAAGCGGAGGGCCGATCAGGCAAGGCCTCGGCGAGCCGTGCCAGGATCGCGCCGACATCGCCTTCGAGCAGGAGAGTCGCGGAATGCATGCCGTGCGGCATCGCTTCGGCAACGATATCGATCACCGGCTTGCCCTGCGGCCAGGGATGGCGCCAGCCCTGACGCATCTCGATCGGATCGTAGCCGGCGAGCACGATCAAATCGGCGGTCTCGATCAGGGGCATCACGATAGCATCGGCCTTCGGCGAGAGGCCGATGCCGCCGATGACGCGCGGATCGGTTTCCGGCAGCAGCCCCTTGGCCTTGTAGGTGGTGAGCAGCGGCGCGCCGGTGCGGGCGACGAAGCGCTCCAGCGCGGCAGCGCCGCCCTGATTCACAAGGTCGAGCCCGGCAATGATGAGCGGCCGGCGCGCCGCTGCCAGCAACTTGGTGGCGGGGTCCAGATCAGCCGGCACGACCGGTGCGGCAAGCACAGGTTGGCTGGATGCCTGTCGCTCTGCCGGCGCCTCGGCCACCGAGATCGGCAGGTCGATATGGACCGGGCCGGGTCGGCCGCGCCGGGCGAGCGCGACCGCCTTGGCGATGACCAGCGCCTCCATGCCGGGCGACGCCCGGAAGCTCGCCTTCACCAATGGCCGCAGCACGGCCTGATGGTCGAAGACCTGATGGGTATAGCTTTCGGCCAGCGCCTGATCGACGCAACCCGTGATAAAGATCAGCGGCACGCGATCCTGGCTGGCATGGGCGACGGCAGTGACCGCATTGGCGACGCCGGGACCGAGCGTCGCCACCAGCACCGGCTGGGCGCCGGTCACGTGCCAGAGCCCCTCGGCCATGAAGCCGGCGGCATTCTCGTGCTTCGCGAGCAGGAAGCGGATGCCCGCCCGCTCCAGCGCATCGACCAGTGCGAGCACCTCGCCCCCGGGAATACCGAAGGCATGGGTCGCGCGTGCCGCCACCAGGCCTTCGGCGATGATATCCGCGCCGGTGAGACGCTGCGCTGGAGCCGCGTTCAAGGGAATGGAAGCGGACATGGTCTCGTGGCGCATCGGGTCTCTCCGGCAATCCGCGCGGGCGGCTTTGCCGGAGAGATCGCAACGGAGGCGCCGTCGGTTACAGGCTCACGGAGACGTGAGCACGAGGCCAGCGAGCGGCCCCGTCACGCGGCCCCGCGCTTGTGAGGCGAAAGCCGTCATGCGAGGGGATAGGACGACCCAGACCGATCCGGGATGCGCCCAGGCCTTGTCGCTCGAAGACCTCGAAACACAGCTCAGGCCCGCTTTCCTCGCCGCGCTCGACGGCGATTCCGCGGCCTACAGGCGCTTCCTCGACGCAATCGGCGGACGGCTGCGCGGCTATCTCCGGCAGATGCTGGCCCGCGCCGGGCGCCACGAGCCGAGCGAGGCCGAGGACGTGCTGCAGGAGGTGCTGCTCGCCCTGCATCTCTCCCGGCACACTTATGACCCGGCAAGCCCGGTCACGGCCTGGGCCCATGCGATCGCACGCTACAAGCTGGTCGACCATCTACGCCGCACCGGGCGCCATGCCGGCGGCCTGCCGCTGGATGACGAGGCTTTCGAGCTTGCGGAACCTCCGGTAGCGGCAGCGACAGAGGCCCGGCTCGATCTCGACCGGGCCATGGCGAGCCTGCCCGAGCGCACGCGCGGGCTGATCGACCGGGTCAGGCTGCAGGGCGCCAGCATTGCGGAAGCCGCGAGCGATGCCGGCATGACCGAGACCGCCGCGAAGGTCGCGATCCATCGCGGCCTTCAGGCCATGGCGAAATTCCTCTCCCGGCGCGCGGGAAGGCCACCATGATCCCGTCTCGCTTCAGTTGACCCGTAACCTTTCGCGGCCACGCCGCGAATTCCCGTTCAGACACGGCCAGCAAAGATTTCCGATGCAGACCGACGACCTGATCTCCCTGATGACCGCGAGCCACCAGCCGGTGGATACTGGCCGGCTGCGCCGCGTCACATGGCTCTGCGCCCTCTGCGCACTCGCGGCGACGGCCGGGCTCGTGCTGCTGACGCTCGGTCCCCGGCAGGATCTCGGCCATGCCTGGCTGACGGTGCCGGTCCTCGCCAAGGTCTTGCTCGGCGCCGGTGTCGCCGGCATCGCGCTGCCGCTGTTTCAGCTCAGTCTGAGGCCGGGCCGGAAACCCGCCCGGCGCCTGCCCTGGCTGCTGGTGCCGCTCGTGCTCGTCGTGGGCTGGGCCGCACTGGCGCTGATCCAGGCGCCTACCGGGCAATGGAGCGCACTGATCTTCGGCCGCTACTGGCAAGCCTGCGTCATCGCCGTGCCGCTTTATGCACTGTGCCCGCTCATCGTGCTGTTGCTGCTCGCGCGCCGGGGAGCCGCGGTCGACGGCCCCTTGACCGGCGCCTGCGCCGGCCTCGCCTCGGCGGGGCTGGCAACGGTCGCCTATGCGCTGCACTGCCCCGACGATGCCGCGCCCTTCCTGGCAACCTGGTACACGCTCGCGATTGCCACGGTCACCGCTTTCGGCGCCCTGGTCTTTCCGCGCTTCCTGCGCTGGTGATTCAGCCCACGTCCAAACCGGTCCCGCGCTTCGGCGAGGCCAGCCTGCTCTCTATCAGCTGATGAGTTGCTTCGATGCGGGGGCTTCCTCTGCAACGCTGGCTGTGAAAAGCGCGTAGCCCAGAGCCGCGAAGGCAAACAACCCGACCACTGACAGAAACATGAGAACCGCCTCTCCTGATGACGAGGCAGCTTCCCGTGAATGTGTGAATCTTGGGTCCGGAGATTGACTCAAATTGTTCGGATTGCCGCTACCGAGCCCAGGCTTGGGTGCGCACGCGAACCGTTCGCAGGCACTCGACCATCGGCTACATCAGCCCGGTCGAGTTCGAAAAGAAGGTCGGGCTAGCTTACTGAGTGTCCACGAAACCGGCAGCAGGCCACGCGAGTGCAAGATCTGCCGAGACAGGCGTGGGTTTAGGGTGCGGGAGTCCTTGCATCGCGGATTATATCTTGCATCGGGCTCGCCTCGCAGCTACTCGCGTAACGCTATAACATTTCATTGAGTGGTGCCATGTCGAGGAAACTGGTTGCGATCGCCGCTGTGCTGCTGTCCATGACAAGCATGGCCACGGCCAAACCTCTGAAGGTCGTCGGCCCCTGGGAGATCGCAGGTATCGACCCGGCGCAGTCCGGATATGTCTTCAGCCGCATGCAGGTGGCAGAAACGCTCGTCTCGGTCGATGCCGAGGGCAAGCTGATCGCCGGGCTCGCGACCTCTTGGTCGACGAGCGAGGATGGGCTGACCTGGCGCTTCCGGCTGCGCGACGGCGCCCGCTTCCATGACGGCAGCCCGGTGACCGCCTCGATCGCCGCCGACATCTTGCGCAAGGTCCACGACGGCAGCGGCGTTTTCAGCCAGGTCCCGGTCGCAGCCGTCGAGGCCGACGGCCAGGACGTGGTCCTCCGCCTGTCGAAGCCCTTTGCCGCGCTGCCGGCCTATCTCGTCAACTTCACGACCATCATCCTCGCGCCGTCCTCCATCGACGCATCGGGCAAGGTCGAGCGCATCGTCGGCTCCGGACCATACCGCGTGAAGAGCCTGACGCCGCCGCTGAACATGCAGCTGGAAGCCGCCTCAGAGTGGACCGGCGCGAAGCCCGGCATCGCCGAGGTCGACTATCAGGCGGTCGGACAGGGCGAGACCCGCGCTTTGATGGCCGAGAGCGGCGAGGCCGATCTTGTGTTCTCGATGCTCCCGGTGTCGGTGGAGCGTCTCAAGCGCAACCAGAACCTAGACGTGCGTATCGCCACGATCCCGCGCACGCGCTCGCTCAAGGTCAACGCCGCCTCGCCGCTGTTTAGCGATGTCAGGGTCAGGCGCGCGATCAGCGCCGCGCTCGATCGCGAGGGCACGACGCGCGTCATCCTGCGCAATGCCGACCTTGCCGCGACGCAGCTCTTCCCGAAGGCACTGGCGGGCTGGAACGATCCTGAACTGCCGCCGCTGAAGCGTGATCTCAACGCCGCCAAGGCCCTGCTCGCCGAAGCTGGTTGGACACCCGGCGCCGACGGCATCCTGCAGAAGGACGGCAAGCCGTTCTCCTTCACGCTCCTGACCTATGCGAGCTGGCCGGAGCTGCCGCCGATCGCGACCGCGATCCAGGCACAGCTCAAGCAGGTCGGCATCGACGCCAAGGTCTCGGTCGGCAATGCCTCGGAGATTCCGGCGCGACATACCGATGGCACCCTCGAAATGGGCCTGGTCTCGCGTCTCTACTCGATCGTGCCCGACGCCATCGGCACGCTGCGCGACGACTACAAGGCAGGCGGCAGCGACTGGGGTGCGACGGGCTGGAAGAGCGACGAGCTCACCGCTCTGGTCGAGACAATGGCGCAGACCAGCGATCCCGCCGCGCGGGCACCGATGCAGAAGCGCGCGATCGCGATCCTGCAGAGCGAGCTGCCGAGCATCCCGGTGACCTGGTCGGAACTCGCCGTCGTCGCCAACAAGCGCGTCACCGGCCTGCGCATCGACCCGCTTGAAGTGAACTACGGCCTCGCCTCCATCCGCTGGGCTCAATAGGCATGAAGCGCCTCGTTCTTGCCCGGCTGCTCCAGGCCGGGCTGGTCGTGCTTGTCGTCGGCATCCTCTGCTTTGTCCTCGTGCGCGCATTGCCGGGCGACCCGGCGATGCGGATCGCCGCCGGCCGCTACGGACCGGACGCCAACATCACGCAAGCCGCCGAGCAGGTGCGCCGCGAGCTTGGGCTCGACCAGCCGCTTGCTATCCAGTTGGGGACGTCGCTGACGCAACTGGTCCGGCTCGACCTCGGTCATTCCGTCGTCACTGGCCTGCCGATCACCAAGGAGCTCAGGATCCAGCTCGGCGCCACGCTCTGGCTCTCCGGATCCGCGCTCGTGCTGTCGCTGCTGCTCGGGCCGCCGATCGGCGTGCTCGCCGGGTTGAAGCGCGGTGGCTGGGTCGACAACGCTTCGTTGGGTGGCGCGATCATCCTGCGCTCGCTGCCGCCCTTCGTGCTCGGGCTGATCCTCATCTTGATCTTCGCCATGCTGCTCGGCCTGTTCCCGCCGGCCGGCTACGGCACATGGCGCGACATGGCGCTGCCGGCGTTGACGCTTGCGCTCGGTCTGGCTGCCGTCTCCAGCCGCGTTGCGCGCGATGCCGTCGCGGCCGTGGTGCGCACGCCCTATTTCGCCTTCGCGCGGCTGAAGGGACTGCCCGAGCCGGTCGTCGTTCGCAGGCATGTGCTGCGCAACGCCGCCATTCCCGTCGTCTCCTATCTCGCCCTGCAGGCGATCTATCTGATCGAGGGTGTCGTCGTCGTGGAGACGCTGTTCGGCTTCCCCGGCATCGGGCATGCCCTCGTCCATGCCGTGATCGCGCGCGACGTGCCGATGGTGCAGGGCACCGCGCTCGCCATGGGCCTGCTCTTCGCCATCATCGCCATGGCGGTCGATCTCGCCTGCCACTGGCTCGATCCCAGGCCGAAACGCGCATGAGCATCGCCGACGCCACTCTTGTCCCAACCGCAAAGCGGGCATGGCTAACACCCGCCCGTGCGCTGGGCCTCGGACTTCTCGGCCTGCTCGTGCTGTTCGCGCTGCTGGGGCCGCTACTGGTCACGGTCGATCCCAATGATCAGGATTTCGCGGCAAGTCTCGCGTCGCCTGGTGCCGACTATTGGCTCGGTGCGGATCACTACGGTCGCAGCATGCTCGCCCGGCTCAGCCATGGCGCGCGCCTGTCTTTCGGCATGGCGCTCCTCACCGTCGCGACGGCGGCCGTGCCCGGCATCCTGCTCGGGCTGCTCGCCGCCTGGAGCGGCGGCTGGCTCGAACGGATCCTCGAACTGGTCTCGACCGTGCTGCTCGCGCTGCCGGGGCTGCTGCTGGTGCTGATCCTGCTCGCCTTCGCGCCCGGCACGTTCGGGCCGCTCTATCTCGGTCTCGCGCTTACGCTCTGGATCGAGTTCTACCGCGTGACACGCGTCACGGCTGCCGGCGTGCTGAAGCAGCCGCATGTCGAGGCGGCGCGGCTGCTCGGCTTCGGCACCGGCTACGTCCTGCGCAGCCTGGTCCTACCCGAGATCCGGCCGATCCTGATCACGCTCGCCGCCTTCGCTATGTCGACGGCGATCATCGCGATCTCGACGCTCAGCGCGATCAGCGTGGGCCTGCGCCCGCCGACGCCGGAGTTGGGCGCGATGATCGTGGAGCTGCTGCCCTATTATGCCGAGGCGCCGCTGCATGTGCTGATGCCCGGAATCCTCATCTTCCTGCTCGTGCTCGGGCTCCAACTCGCGACGCGGAGCAATCTGCGATGAACGCTCCGGTACGCTTCCAGTCGCTGACGGTCTCCGGCCTACAGATCCGCGCCGGCGACACGACCATCGTTCGCGACGTCGCTTTCACGCTGTCGCAGGGCCGGCCCGTCACCTTGCTCGGCGCCAGCGGCTCCGGGAAATCTCTCGTGGCCCATGCCATCATGGGCAGTCTGCCGAGCGGCCTTTCGGCGCGCGGCGTCATCAAGCTGGACGACACGGATCTTCTCGCCAGCAGGCCAGAGCAGACGCGCGCGCGCTGGGGTCGGACGATCGCCATCCTGCCGCAGGAGCCCTGGCTCGCGCTCGACCCGACCATGCGAATCGAAGGTCAGGTCGGCGAGGTCCATCGTTACTTGCACGGCCTCGGATCGGCGGAAGCCAACAAGAGCATGCGTGACGACCTGACCGAGGTCGGTCTTGGCGACCGGACGCAGGCCTATCCGCACGAGCTTTCGGGTGGCATGTGCCAGCGCGCGGCGATCGCCGTGACGCATGCGGCCGGCGCCTCCCTCCTCATCGCCGACGAGCCGACAAAGGGCCTCGACGCGGCGCTGCGCGACGGCGTGGTCGAGAGGCTGCGCGAAGAGGTCGATCAGGGCCGCCTGCTGCTGACCATCACGCATGACATCGACGTCGCGGCCGCACTCGGCGGCATGATCGGCGTCATGCTCGATGGGGCCCTCGTCGAGTTTGGTCCGGCTGCCGAGGTCCTCGCGAATCCTCGGCACGACTACGCCCGCGCCCTGATCGGGGCGAACCCGGCGCGCTGGCCGATTCCCGCTGTACCGCCGGCCGGCGGCCCGATCGTCACCGCGACCGGGCTGTCGAAACGCTTCGGCGGGAAGACGCTGTTCGACGGTTTCGATATTGCGGTCGGGCGCGGCGAGATCGTCGCGATCGTCGGCCCCAGCGGCTGCGGCAAGACGACGATCGGCAATATTCTCCTCGGTCTGGTCAAGGCCGATCGGGGCGAGGTTCACCGCACAACAGGCATCGCGCCGACACGCTTCCAGAAGCTCTATCAGGACCCGCCGGCCGCCTTCGCGCCACATCAGACGCTGCGGCAAAGCCTCGGCGACCTGCTGAAGCTGCACGGCCTTGCGTGGGCACAGGCCCATGCCAGCATGCAGCGCTTCGGCCTGGGGCAAGAGCTCCTCGACCGTCGCCCGAGCGAGGTGTCCGGCGGCGAACTGCAGCGTTTCGCAATCCTGCGGACACTCCTGCTCGATCCGGTCTTTCTTTTCGCCGACGAAGCCACCTCGCGGCTGGATCCGGTCAGTCAGCAGGAGGTGTTCAAGATCCTGGTCGAGGCAGTCCGCGAGCGTGGACTGGGGCTGCTCATGGTGACGCACGAGGCCGCACTGTCAGAGAGGGTCGCGTCGCGCATTTTGAAGCTGCCGGACTGACGAATGCCCTACGGATTCCGGCGATCCGGAGGTCCACGGATTGCGCAAAAGTCGGCGCGAACTCCGATCGGTTCTATGAGGCCGCTCTCGGGCCTCTGTGCCAAGCGGCGACTGCGCCTACCACCGTGCGGAAGCTTGGTTCTTCAAGAACGCGAGCCTTGCCGGACCAGCCATAGCAGATAGCCTCCGCCGAGGAGCCCGGTCGCCAGGCCGATCGGGAGATTGATAGCGAAGGCAACACGCTGGCTGGCCAGGTCGGCGCCCACCAGAAGCGCAGCTCCCGCCAAGGCGCCCGAGATTAGGGGAGCATCGGCAGACGCCGTCAATCGCCGGGCGAGTTGCGGCCCGGCAAGCGCGACGAAGGCGATCGGGCCTGCTGCTGCCGTTGCGATAGCTGTGAGGGCCACGGCGGTCAAAACCATGATCGTCCGCGTTCGCGCTGGCGGCACGCCCAGTTGGCTCGCCATCTCGTCGCCCATCTCCAGCAGAGCAAGACGTCGCGCGTGATGCAGCGCCACAGGCAGGATCGCGGCCAGGCCGATCGCCGCGGGCCATACATGCGACCAGCCCCGCGCGTTCAGCGACCCTGCAAGCCAGATCTGTGCGGCGGCGGCGCGATCAAGATCGCCCATCGCAAGAAGTACGGTGTTGAGCCCGGAGAGCACCGCCCCAACACCAATGCCGACTAGGATCAGACGATAGCCGCCCTGGCCATCGCCCCGGGCTGCGAGCAGCAGCACCAGCGCGGCTGTTCCGACGCCGCGACACCTTTATCGACTATATCAATCCGAGCTTCGCCAAGGGCGACAGCGACCAGAATTTCAAGTCGCTCGATCTCCGCTTCAAGCTGCTCTGGGAGCCGCGCGAGCTGCCGGGGCTCAAGGCCAAGCTGACGCTTGTGCGCACGGACACCAACCGCCCGACCTCCGAGGCCGCGTCGTTCCCCTATTCGCGCCTCGACAGCACGACGCTCTCTATGCCGAGCTACAAGCAGGTGACCAACACGGCCATCGGCGACGTGTCCTATGACTTCGGCAACGGGATCAAGCTGTTCAACCAGAGCCAGTTCTCGGATCTGTCCGTTCGTCGTGTCATCACGCCGCGCTCCAATGGCGGAGCCTATATCGATCAGTGGAACGCCTCGAACGAGACCCGCCTGACCTTTGGCGACGAAAGCTCGACCTTCAGCGGCGTCGTGGGCGCATTCTACAAGCACACAAAATCCAGCGAGGTCCTTTACGTGCGGGGCACGTCGGACTTCGACGACACAAAGAACAGTCTCGGGATTTATTCCGAGCTACGCTATCGTCTGACCGATCGCTGGACGCTAACCGGCGGGCTTCGCTACCAGAACGATCAGGTCGATCGCAGCGGTACGACCACCTATTCGCGCTCTGCCCTGGCCTACGACAAGACGTTTGAGGCGCTGCTGCCGCGCGTATCGATCGCCTATGCTCTCACACCGGATGTCACGGTCGGAGCGCTGGTCAGCAAGGGCTATAATCCGGGCGGCGTTGGCCTGAGCTTCGCTCAGTCGCGCTTCTTCGAGTTCAAGGAAGAAACCGTCTGGAACTATGAGCTCTTTGGCCGGGCCGCTCTGCTTGATGGCCGCCTGAACCTCTCCGGAAACCTGTTCTACAACGACTTCAAGGACTCCCAGCGCCTTTTGCCGGACTATCTCAACGGCGTGCTCTATGGCGCCGTCGTGGTGAATGCCGACAAGGCCGAAAGCTATGGCGCCGAATTCAGCGCGGACTACCGCGTGCTCGACAATCTCCGCCTGAAGGGCAGCCTCGGCCTGCTCCATACCGAGATCAATCGCTTCCCGAACAACGGCGCTGTCCTTGAGGGCAAGGAGTTCGGCCGCGCGCCCGGCTACATGTTCAGCGTCGGCGTCGACTGGGACATCACCTCGCAGATCAAGCTGGCTGCCGACCTTCGCCACACGGACAGCTACTATTCGACCGATGAAAACATCCCCGCTTATCGGATCGGGGCCTACACGGTCGCCAATGCGCGGCTGACCTACAAGCCGACGGACAAGTTGGAGTTCTTCACTTACGCCAACAACATCTTCGATGCCCGCAAGCCGACCTGGAAACTCGACGATCGCACTGCGGGCGGAATCGTCAGCTCGATGGCGCCTCCGCGTGAGATCGGGATCGGCATGAAGGCGAGCTTCTGAGGCCGCGTCATCACAAGGCCCGCGGGTGCGACCGGACGACGCGCAGGCCTTGTGATGCAGATCAACATCCACGGAAGTAGCCCGCTCTGGCGAGAGGTTATCGGAACCGATCCTAGGAGCACGCATCCAACGTCTGCTTCCTGGCAGTGTCGGAAGGTCTGCTCCTGTGAAGGGTTTCGGATGCTGGCCCGTGCGAGCGGGTTTGGACCGGGCTGAGGGCCGGCGTCCG
>NZ_JANLGI010000021.1 GCF_024655635.1 Allobosea sp. 47.2.35
AGGGGGGCTAGCCTTCAACGCGATAAGGGGGCTGCGCTTCAATGCGATTTGACAGAAGGGCAGCGCCAGGGACCGGAAGCTCAGATCCTCGCACGGCGTGCCATCTGCCATCATCGTCCGCGCCAGCACGACGCACCAGTGATCCAGATAGGATTTGGGACGGTGCCGCCACTGGCGGCCCGGCGCACCCGCGTAGACGACATGCGTCAGAACGAGTTCCCCCAGGTTCCAGGACGAAAACTCGGCGACGAATCCCGCAGATGCCTCCCCCGTCGGAAGAAGCTCAATCGTATCCTTGTGCAGGGAACGCCAGGCGTCGAACTGATCCTGCGTCCGTAGCCCTGCCGTGCGCAAATGCGGCACCGCAAACATATCGATGTTCCTTCTCACGCCGCCCCGAGAGAAAGCCGGTATCAGTGCCCGGGATCATGATGCATTTCGCGCAAAATGCGAAATGCAGGATCAGAGCCTAACACCTGACGAATTCGTACAAAATTGACCTATATCAAGCTATCCACAACAGACAGTAATCATCAAATTATACATTAAACTTGAATATACCCCCGATTATCGCTTCCAACCTCCAGCATCGTCAAGCCTATGGTGTTGTTGCAGTATCGAAGACCCGGATCGGCGCGGTGACCAGCATCGTCGCGGCCGAACCGATCACGCCTGCTGCCGCCACAGGAGCCGGAACGTCGGAATCGGTAATGACCTGCCCCTGCAGGAGCCGCCCGCCGATCAGGCGCACGGCATCGGGGCTCGCGGCGAAAAGGTCGTGGTTCAAGCGATCGCCGGCGTTGACCGCGGACAGATCGATCACCGTTATCCCGGCCTGGCCGGCGAACTGACGGCGGTACTCCTCCTGCGTCGGATCGATGCCGCCGAGCCGCGTCGCCCCGCGCGCGATGAAACGGGAGACTTGCAAGGCCCGGTCGTGCTGCGCCGTGAACAGCGTGATCTGCGGGCGCTTCGGCCCCATATCCTCGACCTGCCGGCGGAAGACACCGACATCGAGATCGGGTGACGCCAGGATGAGATTGCTGATCTTGCGCGGGACGCCGCCCTTCCGCAGCGCGATCTGCCTGACCGCCTCGACGGCGGGCCAGCTTCCCATCGAGTGAGCGAGGATCACCACCTCGCGGACCTCGGGGCCGGCAACGGCCACTTCGAGCAGATCCGCAAGATCGGACCGCGAATAGGAGGCGTTGTCGAAATCCCGACTGTAGTCGAGCAGATAGCCGCGCGAGGGCCAGGAGAAGAGGACCGGGGCAGCGTCGGCGTCGGCGTCATGCGCCAATTGCGCGAAGCGGAAGACCGCGCGGTCGAACGGCGTGTTGAAGCCATGAACGAAGACGAAGACGCGCTTCCCGCGCCCGCTGGTCGACCTGAACCAGCTGGCGAGCCCGGCTTTCGACACGGGTGTGGAGGCCGTCACGACGAAATCCCTGGCAGGATCGCCTGGAACCGATCGCGGCAGCTGGATGGTGCCGGGCTCGCGGCCCGGCGGAATCGAGACGACGATGTTCCTGAACGAAACCTGCTCACCCCGCTCGCCGGTGAAGAGAGTTCCGGGATCGTCGGATGGCGCGCGCGTCGTCGCCGCCAGCATGTTGACGCTGTTCGTGCCGGGAGCAGGAGCGACCGGCAACAGCAGCCCTTGCGGCGTCGAGGCGCAGGCCGCCAGCCCGGCCGCGAGCGCGGCCGGCAGGATCACCCGGGAGCGGAGCCACGCCGCGCCAAGCCGGCCGCCTATCGACGTCAAGAATCTCATGCGGGACGGACCGTAGGTAACCGCTCCGGTGCCGACAAGCTCAGGTTTGCTGCACCGCGATGCCGGATCGGATTTTGGGACAGAAGATCAAGAATTGAGATTCTCTGCCAATAACCCGCCCACCACAAGCCCCTCACGGCCCTTCCGCAAGGACTGGAACTCTAAAAAATGCAATCGGCCACGAACGAAGCGTTCAGCCGGAGGACGATCGGCGCTTGCGCAACGATGACAGACATGCCCAACGTATCGCACCGCCACGATGCGGCTTAAATAGCAAAACTATACTTAAGGTTGCAGATGGAACGCAGGGCATTTCTGACCGCACTCTTCGGCGGCATATTGATCGCCGCGACCGCCGAAGCCGCGCCGCGCGACGAGCGATCGATCGGGGCGGCAAGCGCGCTCGACGCGCTGGATGCCGAATTCACGCAAGGACCGCCGCAGCCAAGGGCACCCGGCGCGGCAACGCTTCCGGCCAGCCCACGCGATACAAGGCCGCGGCGAAAGAACTGGCATCGCTATCGCCAGCGCACCCGCCGGCCGCTCCCGCCGCCGCCCTGGCGTCGCGGGCGCTGAGGATCAGCCAGCGCCGCGCGTGAGAAAGCGCGGCGCTACTCCGCTCTCTCGCCCTATCGCAGCGGCGGGGCGTAGAGAACGCCGCCCATGCTCCAGAGCTGGTTGAGCCCGCGCGGAATGCCGAGCTTCGAGCCGGTGCCGAGATTACGCTCGTAGATTTCGGCGTAGTTCCCACCCGCCTTGACGGCGCGGACGGCCCAGTCGGCCTCCAGGCCGAGCGCCTTGCCGAAACCGCCTTCCGCACCGGTGAAGCGGCGTGCATCGGGCTTCTGGGACTTGAGGGCCTCGTCGAGATTACCTGCGGAAATCCCGAGTTCCTCGGCATTGACCAGCGCGAAATTCACCCATTTCACCAGCGTGAACCAGGGGAAATCGTCGCTGCGCACGACCGGTCCGAGCGGTTCCTTCGAGATCACGTCGGGCAGCACGATCGCCTCGGCAGGCGTCGCGAGCCTCAGCCGCTCGCCATGCAGAGCCGACTGGTCGCGGGTCAGCACATCGCATTGCCCGGACTGGAAGGCGGAAAGCGCCTCGGCCGCGCTCGGATAGACCTTCTCCTCATAGGTCATCGAATTGGCCTTGAAGAAATCCGCGAGATTAAGCTGCGTCGTGGTGCCGGCCTCGACGCAGATCTTCGCCTTGTCGAGCGACAGCGCCGTATCGACCTTGAGCGCACGCTTCGCCAGGAAACCCTGGCCGTCGTGATAGGTGATGCCGGCGAAGGCGAGGCCGAGTTCAGCTTCGCGGCCCAGCGTCCAGGTCGAGTTGCGCGCCAGCAGATCGACCTTGCCGCCCTTCAACGCATCGAAGCGCTGGCTCGCCGAGAGCGGGGTGAAGGCGACCTTGCCGGGATCGCCCAGCACGACCGCAGCCACCGCGCGGCAGAAATCGACATCGAAGCCGCGCCAGTTGCCTTGCGCATCCTTCTCGGAGAAGCCGATCACACCTTCGCTGACGCCGCATTGCAGCGTACCGCGCTGCTTGACGCTCTCGAGCGTGCCGGCGCCGGCGGGAAGGGCGAGGCCGAGGAGGGTCGCGAGACCGAGACCGCCGCGGCGAAACCAGGAAACCTTCGACATGTCTGTCCGTTCCTTCTGCGATTCAGCGGTAGCGGTTACAGCGTCGCCTTGTGGCGGATGACGACCTTAGTCCCGACGGGCACGCGGTCATAGAGATCGGCGATGTCGCCATTGGCGAGACGGAAGCAGCCCGACGAGATCGCCTGGCCGATCGTCTCGGGCTGGTTGGTGCCGTGGATGCGGAAGACCGTCGAGCCGAGATAGAGCGCGCGCGCGCCCATCGGGTTGCCCGGGCCGCCAGCCATGAAGCGCGGCAGATAGGGCTGGCGCTGCAGCATCTCCGGCGGCGGGCGCCAATCCGGCCACTCCGCCTTGCGGCTGACCTGGACCTGGCCAGACCAGGTGAAGCCCTCGCGGCCGACGCCGATGCCGTAGCGCAGGGCCCGTCCATTGCCCTGCACCACGTAGAGGAAGCGCTCGGCCGAATGGATCACCACCGTGCCCGGCGCCTCGTTCGAGCGGAACAGCACCATCTGGCGGGCATAGGGCCCATCGGTGATGGTGGCTTCCTCGGTCGAGACGCGGCCCGGCTCGTCGCCGATATCCATGGTCTCCTGGATCGCGGCGGGCGGGCGCGGCTGTGCCGCCGCCGGCATGACGAGAAGCGGCGCCAAGCCGAGGCTGGTGGCGAGCAGAACGGTGCGGATGCCGTGGTTCATCTCATCGCCTCCGGTCAGCCGCAGCGGCTGTAGATGAAGGTGCCGTAGCGGGCATTGGCATCGGGATCGACGAAGCGCGTCACGATCTCCTTCGGCTTCACCGAGAGCAACTCGCGATCCTGCGGATCGCCGGCCGGAGCCTCGAAGCCGAGATAGTTCTTGCCGCCGGGACCGGCCTTCAGCCTGAGCTCATAGAGCTTGGGGTCATCCGCGACATGCATCATCACCCCGTCACCGGGGCCTTTGGCGATCACATAAGGCTGCTTGCACTGGCCCCGCGCCTCGGCCTCCGTGCGCTTGCGGTCCTTCTCGGTATGGAAGGAGGCGACGCCCCAGCGCCCGACCAGGGCATCGCGCGAAATATTGGCCGGGGCCGGGGCAGATGCCCCCACCGCGCTGCCGCTGGCGACCGGTGGCAGGTTCTCCCCTCCGCCGCAGCCCGCAAGAAGAAGCGGCAGCGCCACGCTGCAGGCCACCGCACCGACGGACGGCCACCGAGCGCTGCGAGAACATGCGGGCTTGCTTTTCATCGTCCCTCCTTGCGGCCTGGTCTGCGTCGAGGACAGACCGATTGCCTGCGGCTGTTGCAACCACCTTCCCGCTGTCCACCGGAGCCAAGCGGAACGCCCGGCATGAGAGCCGCAAATCCGGAGCTGATCAACCCCGCTTTGGAGCGACACCCTCCGGTGCTCTCTCGCAGCGCTGAGATCACCTGAGGCCGCTCCCAGGCGGACCCCGGCGCTTTGCAGTCGATCGAACAGGCGCGGGAGGTCGTGCCGGCGAATGGAATGATGGGATGCCGGAGGCAGGCGTTGCGCTGGCCTCGCCGCAAACCATCAGGGCGATGCCGGCCGCTGCGCGGGCCGCCATCTGCGCCGTGAACGGCGCGGGTCCACGCGCGGCGGACGCTCCGGCCGGGCATGGGACTGCCGGCGGAGTTGCCGCTGGCGATTATAGTAGAGTTGCGGCCGCTGGCTGAATTCGACTTCGGCCCGGTCGAGAGCACCTGCCGTCTCGGTCGCCAAGGCCTCTCCATCCGCGGCCACCGCATGGCCGGGAGAGCTGGGCAGCAAGGCCGCCCCGGCCAACCCGAGAAACCCCGCCAGCACCGATCGCCTGCTCGTCATGCCATGCCCCTTCCGGTCCGGCGCATCACGGATCATGCGGCGGGGCGGCGTCGCTTCGCAACACCGCCCGACAGCTGAAACCGATATGCAGCCTCAGGGGCAGCGCGCCTCGAAGACGCGACCCTGCCGGTCACGGTAGAGGCAGTTATTGGGCGTGGTCGCCCGGCCGATCACGGCACCCGTGACACCACCCACCGCAGCGCCGATCGCCGCGCCGCGGCCGCCACCGGCAATGCCACCGACGATGGCCCCCGTGCCAGCGCCGATCGCGGCACCGCCGAGCGTCCGCTGGTCCGCCGAATTGGGGTTGCAGCCTGCTAGAGCCAGACCGATGGCGACGACGGCGAATTTCAACCGCATCTGTGACTTTTCCTCTCGAAGTCGACGCATTTCAGACCATGCCCGAGACCCGACCGACAACGAGACGTCATCGTCGCATTCGAGCACCTGAATCCAGCCGAGCCTAGGCCGCGGGGCCGGGAATGCATCCTCCGAGAATCCCAAAATATGTACTCGCAATCCCAAATGCAGCGCCCGTTTCGTTTTCAAGGCCAATCGACTTGACACAAGAAGAAACCAACCTCGTGATTGCGCCGATAAATCAAAATCAACTACCAACAAAATTGTATTGAGCAGCGGCACCTAAAATCAGATCCTGATTTTCTGCCGATCCGACACACGTCAGGAAATATTTCCATGGACAGGCGATCATTTCTGCTTGGCATGCTTGCCGCCGGATCGGGACTTGCCGGAGCATTGGCGAGTGGAGATGCAGCCGCAGCCCCAGCGGTTTGCTCTGCGGTACCGCCCTCCTGCCCGGACGAGATCGTGGCGGCGCTTCCTGACAACACCCAGGCGGACTGGTCACAGGTCCATCGCGGCCGGCATCGTCATGGCCCGCCGCACCATCGCCGCCGGCACGCACGCCGCCAGACGCGGGTTTGCCGCACGTTCCGCGATCGTTTCGGCCGGCGCGTCCGCCGTTGCCATTGGGTCTGGGTCTGAGCCGATCCTCGCGTCGGGCAGCCTGTCCCAGCGCCTTTGCCTGTTCGCCTTAGTCAATCGGACGGTCCGCTTTCCCGTGGGATGCGCTAGCATCACGCCGATTGCATGGACCGGACGCGCGAACCTTGAACAGCCGCCAGATCGAAGTCTTCGCCGCCGTTATGAAGGCCGGGACCGTGTCGCGCGCGGCCGAAATCCTGGGCGTCACCCAGCCCGGCGTCAGCCGACTGATCGCCGAGCTTGAGCGGTCTCTGGGCTTTGCCCTGTTCGACCGGGTGCGCAATCGCATCGTGCCCACGCCGGAAGGGCGAACCTTCTTCGCCGAGGTCGAGGCCAATTTCCGCGGCATGGACCGGCTGCGCGCCGGCGCCGCCCGCATCCGCGACTATGGCGCCGGGCAGTTGCGGGTCGCGACGCTGTCGGCGCTGAGCTCATCCATCGTCCCGAATGCCGTTCTGCGCTTCCGCAGCCTGCGCCCCGACGCAACCGTGACCCTGATGGTCCTGCCCTCCCGCGACGTGCGCGACGGCGTTGCCTCCGGCATCTACGATATCGGGCTTGCCGCCGATGAGATCGATGTCACCGGGGTCGTGCATCAGCCCTTCGTGCAGCCGCGCGCGCTCTGCGCCATGCCGCTCGGCCACCCGCTCGCCGAGCGCGAGAGCATCGGCCCGCATGATCTGTCCGGCGTCGATTTCGTCGCCTATGTCCCGGAGGATCGCGCCCGCCAGCGCTTCGACATGATCATGTCGGAGGCCGGGGCGCCGCCGCCCCGCGTCGTCGTCGAGACGATCTATGCTGCGACCGTCTGCGCGCTGGTCGCTCAAGGCGTCGGCGTCGGGCTCGTCAGCCCCTATGCGATCGCGGGCCATGACCAGAGCCGGATCGTGCTGCGCCCGTTCGAACCGGCCGTGCAGAGCCGCAGTTTCCTCATCCTGCCGCCGGATCGGCCGAAGTCGCAGCTGGTGCGGGACTTCATCGACTGCCTGATGGCCGCGCGCTGAGACCATAACAACCCGGCATCGAGCCATGCCTTTCGACTGATTGCCCCCTTTTGTCAGGTGCCTGAGGATTTCCCGAGCGAGGGAAACCCACCATGCATGACCTGACACTTTGCGTTCACCACCCGGCCGTCAACGAGGAGGGCTATGCCTCGCTCGCCGTGCCGACGCACCGCGCCTCGACCATCGTCTATCCCGATGGCGCGAGCTTCATGGCCCGTAAGTACCGCGGCTTCGACGGCTATACCTATGGGCTGCACGGCACCCCGACGACGCGCACGCTCGAAGCGCAACTGACGGTGCTGCACGATGGCGCCCGCACCGTGCTCGTGCCCTCCGGGCAGGCGGCGGTCACCATCGTCATGCTGTCGGTGCTGATGCCCGGCGACAAGGTGCTGATCCCCGACCATGTCTATCCGCCGGTACGCAGCTTCTGTGCCGAGTATCTCGAACCGCGCGGCATCGCCTATGGCGTCTACGATCCGCTGATCGGGGCCGGCATCTCCGATCTCATCGACGAGACGGTCAAACTGGTCTGGGTCGAGTCTCCCGGCTCGAACACGATGGAGGTGCAGGACGTTTCCGCCATCGCCGCGGCGGCCAAGGCCAAGGGCGCGCTCGTCGGCTGCGACAACACCTGGGCGACACCGCTGATCTTCAAGCCGCTGGAGCATGGCGCCGATTTCGCCTGCGAGGCGCTGACCAAATATGTCGGCGGCCATTCCGACCTGCTTCTGGGCTCGGTGACGGTCAGGGATATGGCGCTGCGCCAGAAGATGAAGGAGGTCCTGCGCGGCTTCGGCGTCGGCGTCTCACCGGACGAATGCCAGCTCGCGCTGCGCGGCATCGAGACCATGGGCTTGCGCGTCGCCCATATGGGCGGGGTCTCCGAGGATTTCGCCCGCCGGCTCGTCGATCATCCGATGGTCGAGCGCGTGCTGCATCCGGCCCTGCCCTCCAGCCCCGGCCACGCGATCTGGAAGCGCGACATGGGCCGCTCGTCCGGCCTGTTCAGCCTCGTGCTGAAGCCTGTCGATGACGACACCATGAGCGCGGCCCTGAGCGCGCTCCGCGTCTTCGCGATCGGCGCCTCCTGGGGCGGCACGCGCAGCCTCGTCGCGCCGCAGGCGATCGCGCCGGACCGGACCGCCACTGCCTGGACCGCGAAAGGTCCGCTGCTGCGCATCAGCATCGGGCTCGAGGAGCCGAACGAACTCTGGGCCGATCTAAGCCGATTGCTGTCGGTGCTCGGGCAAGCCTCCGCAAGCAAGGCCGCCTGACGAGAAGCAGCGTCAAGACTGCAACGACGAGGTCACGGCGCGACGCCCGCGCCGTGACCGGAGGATTTGCCCGAAGACGGCCTCCGAACCACAAAAAGCGAAGGGGAATGACCATGAAGACGCTCTTCACCGGGCTGGGCGCAGCCCTCACGGCGGCCTGCCTCGCGGCGCAGCCCGCGGCCGCCGACACGCTCAAGACGATCCGCGACCGCGGCAAGATCATCTGCGGCACCAGCACCGGCGTCGCCGGTTTCTCGACTCAGGATGCCAATGGCCGCTGGCAGGGCTTCGATATCGATATCTGCCGCGCGCTCGCGGTCGTGATCTTCAACGACACGGAGAAAGCCTCGTTCGTGCCGCTGACCTCGAAGGATCGCCTGATCGCGTTGCAAGCCGGCGAGGTCGACGTGCTGCCCCGTACGACGACCTGGACGCTGGCGCGCAATTCCGGCCAGGGCGTCACCTTCACCGGCGTGAACTACTATGACGGCCAGGGCTTCATGGTGCCGAAGAAGCTCGGTGTCGCCAGTGCTAGCAAGCTCGACGGCGCCTCGATCTGCGTCGCGCAGGGCACGACGAGCGAGCTCAACCTCGCCGATTATTTCCGCCGCACGAAGATGAAATACGAGGTCGCGGCCTTCGGCACCTCGGAGGATGCTCTGAAGGCGTATGAGTCCGGGCGCTGCGACGCCTATACGACCGACGTGTCCGCCCTCTCGGCCAATCTGCTGAAGTTTCGCGACCCGGGCGAGCATCTGGTGCTGCCCGAGGTGATCTCGAAGGAGCCGCTCGGCCCCTGGGTGCGCAGCGGCGACGATACCTGGTTCAACCTGGTGCGCTGGACGCTGTTCGCCCTGATCAATGCCGAGGAGCTCGGCGTGACCAAGGCCAATGTCCGGGAGCTGGCGGAAACTTCGGCCAATCCCGAGATCCGCCGCTTCCTCGGCAAGGACGGGAAATATGGCGAAGCGCTCGGCGTCTCCAATGACTGGACTATCAGGATCATCGCCGCCGTCGGCAATTATGGTGAGAGCTTCGAGCGCAATCTCGGCATGAATTCGCCGATGAAGCTCCAGCGTGGTCCGAACGCACTCTGGACGGAAGGCGGACTGCAATACTCGCCCCCGTTCCGCTAAGCGATCCGGCGCAGTGAAAAGCGGGCGAGGCTGCCTCGCCTGCTCTTCACCTCAAGGGCGGATCACGACGACATCCTTGATCCGCCGCATCTCGAAATCCGAGATCAGGATTTCGAGCTCGACCTCCCAGCGACCGGCCACCGGCAAGGTCAGGGCGTCGATCCGCCAGATGCCGTCCTGCCCCAGCCGCGCCCGGCGCTCGATCGGCTCGATGCCGGCCGCAGCGTTGCTGAAGCCGAGGTTCAGTTCCTTCGCCGGCAAGGGGCCGAATTCACCATTCATCAGGACGATCTCGACCGCGACAGGCCCTGCCCGGCCGGGCGTGACCGTGACATCCGCCATCGCCTGCAAGGTGTGGATATGGACGGCAGCCGGCTGCGCCTGCGCCGCCAGGATCGCCCGCGGCGGCGGCGTGAAGCGCCAGAGCGCCGCCGTGCCGAGGATCACGACCAGCGCCGCCAGCTCGACGGCGATGATGCGGGTCATGACGCGCGCAGCCGGGAGCTCGCCGGCCTCGACCTGCCGCGTCAGGCGCCAGCGGTTGAAGCCCGCCAGCAGGAAGACGAAGCCGACGAGTGCGAGCTTGGCGAGAAGGACCCGGCCATAGGCCGTCGCGAGCAGCGCGGCCGGCGTCTCAACCTGCACCCAGGCCAGGACCGCGCCGCTGAGCAGAAGCGCGGCGACGACGAACGCGATGCCGGAGGAGAAGCGCCGCAACGCGCCTCTTCCCGCCTCGCTCCGTAAAGTCAGCGCGAGCGGGAACAATGCCCCGACCCAGGCGGCGATCGCGCTCGCATGCAGGAACACGGCCGGGCGCATCAGCCATTGCGGAGACGCGGCGCTGGCATGGCCACTGCTCGCGAGTGCGAGGCCGACGAACAGCACCGAGAGGAGGCCGACTCTGCTCGCTCCCGTTGCCGGTCGGCGGATGCCGACGAAGGCCAACGCCAGGGCGATGGCCGCAAGAATGACGGTCCAGAGATAGCTGGTCGCCGCAGCGGCTTTCCAGATAGCCGGTTGGAAGAGGGCACCAAGCGAAGCCCCGAGCGCGTCGAGCCCCTGAGCACCGAGTGCGACCGGCAAGCTGAGCATGCCGATACTTGCCATCGCCGTTGCGAAAACTCTGGCCCCACCGCCGAGCGGCCCGACCCATGCCCGGCTCGCCGCCGCTCCGCAGCCAAGGAACAAGCCGAGATAGAGCCCGAAGCGGCTTAGCCAGACCAGAAACCGGACCGACCTGTCGGCTTGCTCGCCGAGATCGGGCGCCGCGCCGCCGGGCGCGCCGACCGCGAAGACCAGTGCGCCGCCGACGGGGTGGCCGTCCTCAGAGACCACGCGCCAGCTCAGTGCATAGGTGCCGTTGGCAAGCGCGGCGGGAAGCTCGATCGCAACGGTACGGTCCTTCAGGGCGAAGCGGCCGAGAACCTGCGATCCGCCATCCGGCCCGACGAGCCGCAGCGCCAAAGGCGAGACAGGCTCGCTAAAGACGAGATTGATCTGCTGCGGAGCAGCGGCGAGCACGCTGCCATCGGCCGGCGTCGCGCTGTTCAGCGCGGCATGGCTCCAGCCGAGGCGAGGCGCTCCGGCGCAGGCCAGCAGGACGAGAACGAACAGCACGCAACGGTTCAATCGGATCGACATGGCGCATCCTCGTGGTGGAGCGCCGGAGCGCTCCACCACTGACGGGGTCACTTGGCGGGCGTGAGCTTCACGCCGGGAGCGGGGAACTTGTAATCGTCCGCGACCTTGCCGGTGGCGGGGATCTCGATCCAGCGCTCGGCGGCGCCGCCCTCGCATTCCTGCACGACCGGAACGTAAAGCGTGGTGTCGGCCTTCAGATCCTTGGTGAGATAGCCGCGCAGCACGAACTCGTCATAGTGCTCGTCGAGCAGCTTGCCGCCGCTCCAGACCACTTCCTTCACACCCTCAGCGGTCGGCGTGCCGTAATAGTCATAGGACTTCTCGTACTTCCCCTTGACCGTTTCGAGGGTCCAGCCGGGCTTCGGCATCGGCTTCACCGCGATGACCCCCTCCGGAATCTGGACGCGAACCTTCGTGGTCGCAGCGCCCTTGCAGCCATGCGGCACGCGCAGCACCGCCTTGTAGGTCGCGCCCACGGGGGCCGACTGGTTTTCGAGTGTGACATGGGCCAGCGCCGGGCCGGCCGCGACGAGACCCGCGAGGGCGAGAAGATACTTCATGACATATATCCTTGGTGAGGAAAGCCGCTCACGCGGCGGGGATGCGACAGGCGGACGGCCTGCCGAATGGGAGAGCGGGCGAGAGTGGAAGCCGGTTGCGGCCGAGGCCCTGACAGGGCCGATCAGCGCAACGCCGACGGCGCATGCGCCGCCCGCGAAGCGAGCCTGGTGATGGGATGGCATGGCACCGGGTTCCGCGCCGTCACGGCGTCGGATCGGCTCAGAGAGCCCTCACGACGGCCGGCGGCAGGCTGAAGACAGCCGTCGCAGACGCCGTGGCGCCGGACGGCGGCTCAGGCGAGAGCGGGCGGTGCGCGCGGGTTGCCGGGCGAGTGGTCGGAAAGGAAGCCAACGGGCCGGTCGAGACGGCGGGCAAAGGCGACGACATCGGCCGGCCGCTGCGACAGGATCTGGAAATCGGACTGGACCGGATCAGCCCCGGCGAGCATCGGGCAGCCGGCCGTGCAGCAGCTCATGCCGGCATGGTTCTGCGCCTTGTCGTGATCGCCGCCGGCGCTTGCTTCCCCGCTCGGCGCGCAATGGGTCAGCGCGAGCGTCCGGTCGAGCGAGAGCGCGTTGGCATAGCTGCCTGCCGCAAAGCCGGCGAACAGCGCCTGGACCACGAGCAGATAGGCCGCGAGAATCGCGACCCAGGACCTGCCACGTGATGATGCGCGTTGCTGCACGAGAACTCTCCCGCACCATGCATAGCCTGCGAAGCGGGATCGCGGAAGCGACAGAAGGTCACAAGGCCAGACGATCCCATGCGGGTCAGGCCTTCGCGTGAATGGCCTTCCAGATCGCCAACGGCGTCGCCGGCATGTCGATATGGCGCACGCCATGAGGCGAGAGGGCATCGACGACCGCGTTCATCACGGATGGCAGCGAGCCGGCGCAGCCGGCCTCGCCGCAGCCCTTGGCGCCGACCGGGTTGGTGCGGGTCGGCACACCCTCGCTGATGAAGGTGAAGAAGGGCACATCCGCGGCGCGCGGCATCGCGTAGTCCATGTAGGAGCCGGTCAGGAGCTGGCCGTTCTCGTCATAGGAGGTCATCTCGCAGAGCGCCTGGCCGATGCCCTGCACGACGCCGCCATGGAGCTGCCCCTCGACGATCATCGGGTTCACCAGGACCCCGAAATCATTGACCATGACATAGCTGGCGATCTCGACATGGCCGGTATCGGAATCAATCTCGACCTCGGCGATATGGCAGCCATTCGGATAGGCCGATGGCGCGGCCTTGAAGACGTGATCGACATCGAGCGTTTGCGGTAGATCCTCCGGCAGCGACGCGCCCATCTGCAGCTTCCGGGCGAGTTCCATGATACCGATCGAGCGGTCGGTTCCGGCGATGGCGAAGCGCCCATCGGTGAACTCGATATCGGCGGCGGCGGCCTCCAGGAAATGGGCACTGAGCAGCTTGCCCTTCTCGATGACACGCTCGCTCGCCTCGATGATCGCCGAGCCGCTCGCCATGATCGATTTCGAGCCGCCGGTGCCGCCGCCCGCAATCAGGCGGTCACTGTCGCCCTGCACCAGCCTGATCCTGTCGAAGGGCACGCCGAGCTGGCTGGTCAGGACCTGGGCAAAAGGCGTCCAGTGCCCTTGCCCGTAGTCGAGGGTGCCCGTGACGATGGTGACGGTTCCGTCCGGCTCGAAATGGATGCCGCCCATCTCGTTGCTCGGCGGGGCGGTGACCTCGAGATAGCAGCCGATGCCGCGGCCGCGCAGCTTGCCGGCCTTGTGGCTGACGCGTTCGCGCGCCCGATAGCCCTTCCAGTCGGCCGCCTCCAGCGCACGGGCGAAGAGCGCCGGGAAGTCGCCGCTGTCATAGACCGTGCCGATCGGGGTCTGCCATGGCAATTGCCCGGGCCCGATCAGGTTGCGTTGCCGGATGACGGCGCGGTCGATCCCCATCTCACGGGCGGCAGTGTCGATCAGCCGCTCCATGAAATAGTTGCCCTCGGGGCGCCCGGCCCCGCGATAGGCCGCAATCGGCACGGTGTTGGTGACGGCACAGCGCGTCTGCACCTCGACCAGCGGCGTGCGGTACATGCCGACACTGTTCTTGCCGATGTTCAGCGTCGCCATCAGCGGGCCGGGCGACGTGAGATAGCCGCCCATATTGCCGAAGCCGGTGAAGCGCGTCGCGAGGAAACGGCCGCGCGCATCGAGGGCCAGCTCCGCGTCGAACATCATGTCGCGGCCGTGATGGTCGGAGACGAAGCTTTCGGAGCGCTGGTCGGCCCATTTCACCGGCTTCTTCAGGAGGCGCGCCGCGTGGAGCAGCACGACATATTCCGGGAACACGGCCGACTTCATGCCGAAGGACCCGCCGACATGGCCAGTGATGAGGTGCATCCGCTCCTGCGGCACGCCCATCGCCGCCGCGAGGTTGTTGCGCATGCCGAAGGCGCCCTGGCTCGGCGCATGGAGCGTGTAGCGCTTCGTCTTGCGGTCATAGGTGCCGACCGCCGCACGCGGCTCGATCGGGTTCACGATGATGCGGTTGTTGACGATCCGCACCTTCGCGACATGAGCCGCCCCGGCAAAGGCGGCAGCGACCTTGCCGGCATCGCCGAAATGGTAGTCGAGGATCAGATTGCCCGGGACGTCGTCGAAGAGCTGGGGCGCATCGGGGGCGAGCGCCGCCTCGGCGGAGGTGACCGCGGGCAGGATGTCGATATCGAGCGAGACCGCCTCGGCGGCATCGCGCGCCTGCTGCACTGTCCGGGCGACGACCATGGCGACGGGATCACCGACGAAGCGCACCTTGTCCGCCGTCAGCGCGTGGCGGATCGGCTTCCTCATCGCGGACCCGTCGCGGTTCGGCAGGTCCACCGCGCATTTCAGCGCGCCATAGCCCTGCCCTTCGAGGTCCCCGGCCGTGTAGATCGCGACGACGCCCTTCATCGCCCGCGCGTCGGCCGTGTCGATGCCGCGAATAATGCCATGCGCGTGCGGGCTGCGGACGAAGACGGCATAGAGCTGGCCGTCCAGCGAGAGATCGTCGGTATAGCGCCCCTCGCCGCGCACGAGGGTCGCATCCTCCTTGCGGGGGAGCGACTGGCCGATGCCGGCGGCGCGTCCGGCCAGATGGTCAGGCTTGGAAACATGCATGTTCATCGCAAGGCACCACAGTCGAGTGAAGGCCGGAGCGGTGATCCCAGGCGGATCGACAAAAAGCGCTTCGACCTTTCGCGGGCGGCGTCCGGCTTTCAGAAGCCACCCGGCTGTGGACGATCATAGGCATCCCGGAGCCCATTGGCGCCTGTTTCGTTGGCATGGCTCCATTGCGAACGACACGGCAACCGGTGCAGCGCAGTGCCGCCGGGCAGAATGCGGGCCTCCCACGCAATCATCCAGAACGTGAATGGAGAGCATCCAGAGATTTAATTTCATGAAGGTCGGAGTGACCCATATTCTGGTCGAAAAGGCGCTTCGCCGGCTCCCACCCTGCCGCGAACGTGTCCGAGGCCATTGCCCATTTGCCGCGACGGTCGAACGACGGCAGGGGTCCCGACGGAGCAGAACCCAGCCATGCGGACACCGGATCGGCCGGGGGGCGAAGGTGGGCATTGGGACATGGCTGTTCGTCCGGCCGGACTCGGCGGCCGGATCGCCTCGTCCCTGATCCGCTTCCCGAACTACCGGCGACTGTGGATCTCGAATCTCTTCTTCTTCGCCGGGCTCTGGACGCAGACGCTGGTCCTGGGCTGGCTGGTCTTCGATATCACCCGCTCGGAATTCTCGGTCGCGCTGTTCACGGCGGCCCGCCTCACGCCCCTGATGCTCGGCCCGCTCAGCGGCGTGCTGTCCGACCGCTTCGACCGCCTCCGGCTGCTGCTGATCGCGGCGGGCTGGGCCTTCGCCACGATGGCGACCATCGCGACGCTCGTCTCGCTCGGGATGATCACCTATTGGGGGCTGGTCGTCGGCGGCTTCTGCATCGGCATGGCGCAATCGCCGTCCCAGCCGGCGCGCTACGCGCTCGTCTCCGAACTCGTCGAACGCGACAGCCTCAGCAATGCCAACGCGCTCAATTCGATCGTCATGAACATGACGCAGATCGTCGGCCCGGCGCTCGGCGGAGCGATGATCGCGGCCTTCGGTCCGGCGGTGGCGCTCTGGGTCTCAGCCTTCTGGTACCTGTTCTCGTTCCTCGCGCTCTGGCGCCTGCGCGGCGCCGGGCGGCCCAGCGTCCGCCATTCCGGAGAAACGCTGCTGGGCTCGCTCACGGGCGGCATGAAAGCGGTTTTCTCAAGCCGCCTCGCCAGCGCCGTGCTGCTGACCACCCTGATATCGAACATCCTGATCTGGCCTCTCCAGGCCGCCTTCATGCCGGTCTTCGCCAAGGTTCATCTCGGTCTCGACGCCCAAGGGCTGGGTTGGCTCCTGACCTGCACCGGGATCGGCGGGCTGGCCGGATCGCTCGCGATCGCGGCACTCGGCGATTTCCGCTTCAAGGGCGGCATCTTCCTCCTGGGCACCGCGAGCTGCGGGCTGCTATGGGCCGCCTTCGCGCTCTCGACCTGGCCGCCCCTCTCCTTCGCGATCATCGCGGCCATGGGCGTCTGCGCGGCGCCCTTCGTGGTGATGCAGACCACGCTCCTGCTGATGATGACCGAGCCGCAGGTCCAGGGACGGGTGATGGGCTTGCAGGAACTCACCATCGGGGTCATGCCGCTGGCGACCGTTATCCTCGGGGCAGCAGCCGAACGCTTCGGTGTCGCGACCGTCGCGCTCTTCGACGGCCTCCTGCTCGCGGCGCTCGTCGCCCTCCTGGCGATGCGGGTGCCGGAACTGCTGCGCTATAGCGGCAGAGCGGCCTAAGCGCTGCAGACCGCACCCCGGTTGCGGCGGCTGAAACACACCATATGGCGAACGCGTCCAATATTTACGCATCTCTCATCATTTAAACCTATAGGTTGCATATCGCAGGATAACCTTCTTCGCCCGAGCCGATCCCCCTGCTCTTCCCAGGCACCGACGCCGGGCGCGACGAGGTAGACAGATGACTGGCCACCGAGCCCCCGCCTCGACCCCGCGCCGCGCCCTGGCCGTGAAAGTCGTGGCCTGATGTCGCTGATCGAACCGGACATGCAAATCGAGGCACGGCCTGCGCAGCGAGGAGCGGTCAGGCCGGCCCGGCCTTCCGATATTCCGGCGATCGCCCGGCTGTTCCTGAAGATATTCAGGAGCGCCGACAGGCCGGCCGGGACTGACCTTCAAAACTACCTGCGCACACTGCTGCTGGCCTCCCCGTCCTATAGCGAGACCTCGGGCACGCAGGTCTATGAACAGCGGGACGGACGGATCCGCAGCGCGCTCCTGGCCGTGCCGATGCGTTTCGTCGCCTGCGGCAACATCGTGCCCGGGCGGCTGCTCGGCGTCTTCATGACCGATGCCGACCGGGAGGCGGTGGGCGCGGCGCAGCTCATCCTGGCCCTGCGGCCGAGACGAGCCGATTTCGCCTTCTGCGACAGCGCCTCGCCGACGAGCTGCAACCATCTCCTCGCCATCGGCGGCAAGCCGATCACCTTGCAGAATCTTGAATGGGCTCGCAGCTTCCGGCCTCTCGGCGCCCTCGCCGGGCGTTTCAATACGCGCTTCCTGCGCGGCAGGTTTCCCAGCCTGCCGGTTCTCGCGCATCCGTTCGACAGCCTGCTGCGCCGGCTGCTACCGCAGCCGGACGCGCGGGAGCAAGGCGGGACGCGCATCGCCGAGATGCCGGTTTCCACCTTCCTCGTTCAGGCGCCGCGGCTGATCGCCCATTACGCTGTGCGGCCACTCTGGACGGAGGAGGAACTCTCCTGGCTGGTGTCGCTTGCCGCAGAGAACACGCGGCTCGGCGCCTTCACGATCCGCTCCGTCCTCGACCGCAACCACGCGATCATCGGCTGCTTCGTCTATTTCGCGGCGCCGGGACGGACCGCGCATGTGCTGAACGTGCTGTCTCTGCCGGGGCAGGAGACGGCCGTGCTCGACGCGATGTTCCGCCATCTCGACGAGACCGGCCATGTCGAGGCGCGCGGCCGGGCGCAGCCCGCCCTGATGGCCGGGCTCTCGCTGCAGCGCTGGCTCGTCTTCCGGCACCGGGCCTTCACCGTCGCGCTGACGCGAATCCCCGAGATCAACGATGCGATCGCGCGCGGCGACATCTATCTCGGCGGCCTCGCCGGCGAGGACTGGAGCCGGCTCCTGACCGATTTCGATTGAGGCGGACACGATGATGGTCTCGGTCATCCTCAAGGCGCTGAACGAGGAAGCGCGGATCGGCGCCGCCATCGAGAGCGTCCAGGCCGCGCTCGAGGGCATCGGCGGCGAGATCATCGTCGCCGATGGCGGCTCACGCGACCGCACGCTCGCCATCGCCGCGACCTATCCGATCCGGATCGTCCAGCTCGCGGCGACGATCGCTCCGAGCTGCGGGATCGGCCCCCAGCTCGGCTTCCAGTACAGCCGCGCGCCCTTCATCTGCCTGATGGACGGCGACATGCTGCTCGATCCCGGTTTCCTGCCCGAGGCGCTCGCCTTCCTCGCCAGCCATCCGCGTGCGGGCGGCGTGACTGGCCATGTCGAGGAGATGAACGACACGAGCCTCGAATATGTCCGGCGCGGACGCCGCGTCTCACCGGAAAACCGCACGGGCACGATCGACCGCATGAATGGCGGCGGCCTCTATCGGCGCGCGGCTATCGAGCAGGCCGGCTATCTCTCGGATCGCAACCTGCACGGCTACGAGGAATTCGATCTCGGCGTGCGCTTGCGGAGCCATGGCTGGACGCTGCATCGCCTCGACCGCCGCTTCGTCCGCCATTTCGGCCACGCGCTCAATGCCTACACGCTGCTCATGCGACGCTGGAAATCCGGCTACCTGCGCGGAATCGGGGAATTGCTGCGTGGGGCGCTCGGCCAGCCGCGCTGGCGCCAGCTCCTCCGGGAATTGCCGGAGCTGAGGCTCTGGACCGGCGTCTATGCCCTGCTCGCCGTAATGATCGTATTGCCCTTCGCGATGCCGCGCCCGCTGGCCGGGCTCGCGGTCGATGCCGCCCTGATCGCCGGTATCGTGGGCGCGATGAGCCTGCGGCAGCGCAGCCTGTCGCTCGGACTCTATGCGGTCGTCGCCTGGTTCTTCCACGCAGCCGCCCTGCCCCTCGGCTTCCTTCAGGCGCGCAGGGCTCCGGACGCGTGGATCGAGAGCCGGATCGTCAAGGACGCGCCGTAGCGTTCAGCCTGCCCCGGTTGCCTGCCTGGCACTGTGCCGCGCGAGCCGAAGCAGCACGAGCCAGGCGATGATGACGATCGCGCCGTCGATCAGATAGAGCGCGATGAAGGTACCGACCGGGGCGGCGAGCCAGGTCGCGACCGCGATGAGGACGCTGCCCAGCAGATTGGCGCCATTCAGGATCCAGGCCCGCGCATCCTGCCGCCCGGAGGCGCCGAGCAGGTCGATCGCGGCGGCCCAGGCGCCGACGAGAACGACAGTGCCCGACAGGCAGCGCACGAAAAACGACAGCTCCTGATATTGCCGACCGAACAGTGCCGGAAGCGCCGGTGCGAGCAGGAAGAGCGCAAGGCCAGTGACGGCGCCGAGCGCCAATGCCGCGACGAGTGCCCGCCTCGCCAAGGGCAATGCGCGATGCAGGCCATCGCGGCTCTCACGCGCCAGACGCGGATAGAGCAGCCGGTTCAGGGCATCGATGACGAGATAGCCGGAATCCACAATCCGGCGGGCGATGCCATAGCTGCCGACGGTCGCAAGCGGGGCGAACAGGCCGATCACCAGCAGGTCGACATTCGCGCGGACCGCCCGGATCACGAATTGCGAGCTAAACAGGATGCCGGGCTTCAGCTCCTCGCGCAGCATCACGAAGCGCGGCCGGCCGAGTGGGCTGAGCCAGGCGGCGCCGATCGCAGCGTAGAGAAGGTTCCCCGCGCATTGCCAGAGCGCCCATTCGGCCAGGGTCTCGACCCGGAAGACCAGGCAGGCGAGCGCTGCGGCCGCCATGCGTGCCAGGGCGAAGCCGATGACGGCACGGTTGGCGTCGTGAAACCGGCCGAGGCCGAGGAAGACGGTCTCGACGAGCAGGATCACCCTGACCACGACGACATTGCCGAACAACAGCAGCGCCAGGGTGACGGCACCGACGGAGGGGCCGGAACCGATCCGCAGCCAGGCCGACAGGCCGGCGACGCCAACGATGACGAGAGCTGCTCCGGTGGCAGCGATCAGCAGGAGGTTGTGGCCGAGCAAGCCGGCATAGCGACAGGGCTCGCGCGAGACCCCGCGCAGCAGGCAGTCGGAGGCACCGAGGCCGCAAAGCTGCACCGCAATGGCGGTTACGGCCGAGACCTGCACGAAAAGACCGAACTCGCTCGGCCCGAGGGCGCGCGCCAAGATGGCGAAGGTCACGAGTTGCGAGAGCGCCCCCAGCGCCAGCGAACCGCTCGACAGCAGATAGCTGACGAGGGCCGGAAGAGCGCGCCGCAATCTCCCGCTTCGAGCCAATCCCGGCATCCTCTGCGCACCCGCAAGTTAAGGTTAACGTTTAATTGAAAACCCTACCTAAGGTTGTATTTTTCTACCACAGAAGGATTAATTCAATCTGAAGATGACATTTTGCGAGTAACGCCAGCCCGGGTGACAGATGCTCAAGATTGCCGCCGCCAGCCATTATCACGCCTCCGGCGCGCCGCCCGGGCCGACGCCGGCCAGGCACGAAGCCACCCCCCACGCTCACTGACGCAGATCGCCATGTACGTCACCACCGAAACCGGCCCGATACCGGGCGGGAACGATGCCCCTTACCGACATGTCGTCGGCAGGGCTCTCCCGCCGGCCCATGCGATCAGCCCCACACGGGTGCTGGGATGGCTCATGGGTGGCTGGCCGTGGCTGATCGTGGCGGCTCTCGGCGGCGCCGTCGCGGCCGTTGCTGCCGGCCAGCTCGTCACGCCGCGTTTCACCGCGACGACGGAGCTGACGATCGCGCCGTCCAATCTGCTGATCACCCCGAACGATCTCTACGTGACCAATATCCAGAGCGACAGCCAGATCCTCGACGTCGAGAGCAAGATGCGGATGATCTCGTCCGGCAACGTGCTGCGGCGGGTCGTCGAGGCGCTCGATCTCGGGACCGATCCCGAATTCGCGCCCAGCCCGTGGCTCCCGGACTTCCTGCGGTCGGCCGAGCAGCCCGCCGATGCGGCCGGCATCGCCCGCATCATCGCCCGGCGCGTCACGGTGACCCGGCAGGAGCGCTCCTATGTCGTCTCCGTCTCGGCCTGGGCGAGCGATGCCGCGCTGTCGTCCCGGCTTGCCAACGCCATCGCCGAAACCTTCCGCGCCGAGATTGTGCGGGCCGATGCCGAGCGCGTGGCGCGGGCGTCGCAAGGGCTCTCCTCGCGGCTTGGCGAGATCAGGGCGGCCGCGACCGAGGCTGAAGACCGGGTCGAAACCTTCCGCCGGACCCACGGCCTGCAGCAGGGCCTCTCGAAGCAGCCGCTGAGCTCGGAAGCACTGGAGCGGATGAGCGCCAAGCTGACCGACGCCAAGGCGCGGCTGGCCGAGGCGGAGGCTCGCCATAGCGAAGTCTCGCGCTCGGTCTCGGTGCAAGGCGTGCAGGGCGGCGCCGTGCAGTCGCAGACGCTCGCCGGGTTGCTCGCCGACGAGGCGGGCCTGCGCCGGCAGGTCGCAGTGCTCTCCAAGACGCTCGGCCCGCGCCACCCCTCCCTGACGAACGTGCTCGCCGAGGCCGATGCGCTGGCCAAGGCGATCAAGTCCGAGACCGAGCGCCTGCGCCGCGCCGCCCGCATCGAGCTCGATCAGGCGAGGCGCGCGCTCGATACGCTGACCGGCGAGACGAAGGCCCTGCGCGGCAGCGTCTCAGTCGACGACCAGGCGCTGGTCAAGCTGCGCGAGCTCGAGCGTGAGGCCAGTGCCAGGACGGCACTTTACCAGACCTTCCTGACGCGGGCCGGCGAGATCGCGCAGCGCCAGCAGATCGACGCCACGGATGTGCGCGTGATCACGCCAGCCACCGCTCCCTCGCGACCCAACTGGCCACCCCGCCCGCTCGTCGCGGCCGCGGCCGGCCTGATGCTCGGCCTGCTGCTCGCGGCGAGCCTGCTCACGGGGCTCGGCTATCTCCGCGCCACCCGCAGGAGTGCGACGCCATGATGGATCATACGCAACCGCGCGCCACCGCCGGCATCGCGGCGCCGACGCTCTTCATGGCGACGCTTCTGTTCTACCTGGTCACGCTGACGCCGTTCATCGACCTTTCGGCTACAGCCACCGGCGATGCGGCCACGGCCAAGTCGAACACGCTCAACCAGATCGTCTATCTCGGCCTGACGGCGGCGCTGTGGCTGACCGTGCTGCGATCGAGCGCGCGCCATCTCGTCGCCCGGCCGCGCGGCATCCTGATCGTGATGCTGATCTGGTTCGCATTCGTCTCGGCCGTCTCGACACAGCCCGACCTCGCGCTGAAGCGCGTCTTCCTGGCGATGCTGACGATCGTGAACGGCAGCATCCTGCTTCTGCTGCCGCGCTCCGAGCGCCAGTTCGCGGGCATCCTCACGCTCTGCTGCCTCGGCGCGCTCGCACTCGCCTATCTCGGCGTGGCGCTGATGCCTCGTGTCGCGATCCATCAGGCCAGCGAAATCCGCGAGCCGATGAATGCCGGCCTCTGGCGCGGCCATTTCGCCCACAAGAACGTCGCCGCCGCGGCGATGGTGGTGATCAGCTTCGTCGGGCTTTATCTCTTCGGCACCAGCCGGCGCATCGTCGGCGGCGTCATGGTCGTGCTGGCGGCCGCGTTCCTCGCGAAAACCGGGGGCAAGTCCGCGATCGCGGCCCTGCCGGGCATCCTCGCCCTCGCCTGGGCCTTCGAACGCTGGCGCGCCTTGCGTATCCCGATGGTCCTGCTCGGGATCGCAGCCTTCAACATCCTGACGATCGGCTGCGCGATGTCCCCGACCATGCGCGACCTCGTTGCCCAGCTCGGCATCGACCCGACTTTCACCAATCGTATCGACATCTGGAGGATCGGCGCCACCGCCGTGCTCGACAAGCCGCTGACCGGCCACGGCTTCCAGCTGTTCTGGCAGACAGACGCGATGGTCCACAAGGGCGGCGCGGCGGCCGGCTGGGCCTTTGCCGCCTTCAACGGCCACAACGCCTATCTCGACATGGCGATCACCACGGGTATCCCCGGGCTCGTCCTGACGCTCGTCCTCCTCGTCTGGCTGCCGCTGCGTGCCATCGACCGGGCGGAGGTGACGACCAACGACCCCGCCCTCACCCGGCTCTTCGTGCGGATCTGGCTCTACGGAATCCTCGCGGCCTGCGTCGAGAGCCTGTTCTTCCAGTCGGGCAGCCTGATCTGGTTCATGCTGGTCGTCGCGACCTTCGGCCTGCACCTCCAGGCCAGCGCGCATGAGATCCGCGAACCGGCTCGCCATCCCCCCAGCGTGGAGCCGGCCCATGCCTGACCCGGCCTCCGCCGCAGACACGCCGGAGTACCCGGCCCGTCTGCCCGCTTCGATCGATCGCTTCGCCGGGCGCCTGGAAAACCGGCTGATCCGGGCCATGCCCCGGCTGGTCATGCCGGTCCCGACACAAGAGCCGATCGTGTCCTTCACCTTCGACGACGTGCCTGCTTCCGCCCTCGACGTCGGAGCGGCGATCCTTGAAGCGAACGGCGTCCGCGGCACGTTCTACATTTCCGGGGGCCTGGAAGGGCGGATCGAACCCGGCCGCAGCCTGATCGACCGGGCCGGCTGCCGGGAGCTCGCGGCACGCGGCCACGAACTCGGCTGCCACAGCTTTTCCCATCACGACCTGCGCCATGTCGACGGTGACGCCCTGTCCGCCGACCTCGCCCGCAACGCGGCCTATCTCGACGCCGTCGACCCACGAACCGCGCGCCGAAACTTCGCCTATCCCTACAATAGCGGATCCTTTAGCAAGCGTGCCCTGCTCGACCGCAGGTTCCGCAGCTGCCGGGCCGGCGGCGAGGGGATCAATCGCGGCCCGACGGACCCGGCCTTCCTGCGGGCCATCGAGATCCGGCAACCGCAGCAGCATGTACTCGGCCTGCCGCGCTGGATCGATGCGCTGGTCGCTGATCCCGGCTGGCTGATCTTCTTCACGCATGACGTCTCGCCGCAGCCGACGCCCTATGGCTGCACGCCGCCCAGCTTCCACCTGCTCGTCGGCTACGCGGTCGCGCGCGGCTGCCGGGTGCTGACGGTCGATGCCGCACTCGACCACATGGGTCTGAGAGGGGCGGAGCGATGACGCAGATTCGGCGGCTGCTGGCCATCAACAACTACTTCTATCGACGCGGCGGCGCAGAGAGCGTCTTCCTCGATCATATCGGCCTGTTCGCCGCCGCCGGCTGGGACGTGGTGCCCTTCGCTATGCAGCACCCGGCCAACCTGCCGAGCCCGTGGTCCGGCTATTTCGTCTCCGAAATCGAATATGGCGCAGCCGGCGGGCCGCTTACCAAGGCCCGGCAGGCCGCAAAGGTCATTTTTTCGCAGGAAGCCCGCCGCAACATCCGCAACCTGATCGGGCAGGCCCGGCCGACCGTGGCGCATGCCCATAATGTCTACCACCATATCTCGCCTTCGATCTTCGGCGCGCTGAAGGACGAGGGCGTGCCGCTGGTGATGACCGCGCATGACCTGAAGATCGCCTGCCCGGCTTACAAGATGCTGAGCGGCGGCCGCGTCTGCGAGCGCTGCCGGGGCGGGCGCATCCACAACGTCCTGCTGCATCGCTGCGTGAAGGATTCGGTTGCGGTCAGCGGGCTGGTGCTGATGGAGACGCTGGTCCATCGCAGCCTCGGCCTCTATCGCGACACGCTCGACCGCGTGATCGCGCCAAGCCGCTTCTATCGCGACAAGCTGATCGCCTGGGGCTGGGATGCGGACCGCATCGTCCATATCCCCAACTGCATCGATGCGAGCGAGTACATGCCCGCGGCCGACGAGGGCGGCTATTTCGTCTATGCCGGGCGGCTTGCGCCGGAGAAGGGGCTGGCCACGCTCCTGCGCGCTGCGGCGCTTGCGCGCCAGAAACTGGTGCTGGCCGGCAGCGGCCCGGAAGAGGAACGCCTGCGCCGGCTCGCCCAGGACATCGGCGCCGATGTCAGCTTTGTCGGTCATCTCGACAAGCCGGCTCTGCAGCGCCTGATCGGCGGGGCGATCGCGCTGGTCCTGCCATCCGAATGGTACGAAAACGCTCCCGTCAGCGTCCTCGAGGCTTATGCGCTCGGGCGCCCGGTCATCGGCACGCGGATCGGCGGCATTCCCGAACTGGTCATAGAAGGCGAGACCGGCCTGCTGGTCGAGCCCGGCAACGCCGCCGGCCTCGCCGAAGCCCTCGCCGCCATGGCGAGCCTCCCCGCTTCCGCACGCGCCACGATGGGCGCGAGCAGCCGCGACTGGGTTCTGCGCGAGTTCTCACCCGACCAATACCGCGAACGCACCCTCAACCTGTACGAGGCGATCTGCTGATGTACACCCTGGTCCCGCCCCTCCCCGCCACGCTGCCCGAGAGAAAGGTCGTCTTCGTCGGCCTGCGCGGCATCCCCGACATCCAGGGCGGGGTCGAGACGCATGTCGCGTCGATCTCGACACGGCTGGCGGAGCGCGGCTGGCAAGTCGAGGTGATTGGACGCGCGCCCTATCTTCCGTCGCAGAAACCCTATGTCTGGAAGGGCGTCACCGTCACGCCGGTCTGGGCCCCGCGCTCGCGCAGCTTCGAGGCATTGCTGCATACGACTCTGGGCCTCTTCGTCGCGGCACGGGACAATGCCGATCTCGTGCATATCCATGCGATCGGGCCGGCCCTTCTGACCCCGCTCGCGCGTCTGCTCGGCCTGCATGTCGTGGTGACGCATCACGGCTTCGACTACGAGCGCCAGAAATGGGGCCCGGTCGCCCGGTCGATCCTGCGAACCGGCGAGGCCATGGGCATGCTGTTCTCACATGCGAATATCGGCGTGTCCAAGGCGATCGTCGATACCGTCCGCCGCAAGTTCAGCGTCAGCGCGACCTTCATCCCGAACGGTGTCGAAAAGCCGCTCGCGGAGCTGGGCACCTCCTATCTCGATCGCATCCAAGTCAGGCCGCGGCGCTACATCCTCTGCGTCGGCAGGATCGTCGAGGAGAAGCGGCATCTCGACCTGATCGAGGCCTTCGCGCGCCTCGCCGACCCTGATCTCAGACTCGTCATTGCTGGTGCAGCCGATCATGCCGGCCCCTATCAGCGCGCAGTCAAGACGGCGGCCGCCGCGACGGCCGGCGTGGTGATGGCAGGCTTCCAGCGCGGCGAGGCGCTGTTCCAGCTCTACCGGCACGCTGCCCTGTTCGTCCTGCCATCGAGTCATGAAGGCATGCCGATGGTGCTGCTCGAGGCACTGAGCTACGGCGTGCCCTGCCTGGCGAGCGATATCGACGCCAATCTCGCACTCGATCTCGGAGAGGGCAGTTATTTCCCGCTGGGCGCCGTCGACCAACTCGCGGAGGCGATCCGCTCGAAGCTCACCACGCCCGACGCGGTCGAGGGCGCCGAACGCGCAGCCCGAATCCTCGATTCCTTCGGCTGGGGGGCGATCGTCGACCGCACCATGGATGTCTACGAGAGCGCCCTCCACGACTGGCGGCCGGGCAGCGTCCATCATGGCGGCGCCGGCTTCGGGAAACGCGTCGAGTTCGGAGGCTGACGATGAAGCTGGCGCTACGAAACCTCGAAATGACCGTGCTCGGCCTCGGCTTCCTCGGCCTGGCCTGGGGCAAGAACAAGCTCAAGGGCTACACCACGCCGAACGACGTGGCGAAATCGGACGCAGAGGGGCAGATCGCCTATCTGCTCGACATCTTCGCTTCGCTGCGCCGCTTCATGCCGCCGGATTTCGACCTGCGCGGGCGGGACGTGCTGGAGCTCAGCCCCGGGGCATCGCGCGGCAACGGCGTGCTTTTCCTCGCGCTCGGTGCCCGGTCCTATCACGCGATCGATGTCTTCGACCTTGCTGCCGGGGAAGACCCCGCATTTTACGAGCGACTGCTCGCGCGCTTCCCGGAAGGTTCCGCAGCCGACCGGGAACGCGCGCTGTCCATCGTCCGCGCGCCAGTCTGCCGCGAGTTCGGCTATGCTGTCGGGCGCGACTTCGACATTCCGCGCCTGGCCGAGGGGCGATCGTTCGACCTGATCGTCAGCTGCGCGGCCTTCGAGCATTACGACAACCCGGCCGCCGCCATCGCAGCCATGACGCAGGTCGCACGGACCGGCTGCGAAGCGGTCCATATCATCGACCTGCAAACCCATTCGCGCTGGATCCGCGAGCAGGACCCGAACAACATCTATCGCTATCCCGAAGCGCTCTACCGGCTGTTCGCCTTTCCCGGACAGCCTAACCGCCAGCGCCCGGCAGGCTATGTCAGCGATTTCGAAGGCGCAGGCTGGGACGATGTCCTCTTCGTGCCGTCGCGGACGATCGAGCCCGCCCTGCGTGAAGCTTCGCTCCGCGGACTGGCCGCCCCGTTCGGGGGGCTGGACGGTATGACGATCCTCGATGGCGCCCTGACGGCACGCTATCCCGGCAGGGCGGTCATCTCAGGGGTCTCTTCATGACGAGCCGCCGCTCCATGCTTGCCGGCATGGCCAGCCTCGCGGCATCCGCCGTTGCCGGCAGGGGGCAAGCCGCAAGTCAATCCGACAGCGATATCCCGCAGTTCCGCCGCGGCATCGGCGTCTCGCATGCGCTGGGCTGGGCCGAGGTTGCCGCCGACGACTCCTATGGCGAGGCGCCCTTCTCGGCCCCGCGCTTCCGCTTCGACGCTGCGCAGCGACGGGCGATACGCGCCGCCGGCTTCGATTTCGTGCGCCTGGCCGTCGATGTCGGGCCTTTCCTGGCTTTCCAGGGCGCGGCTCGCGACCGGCTCGACGCGCTTCTCATAGGCACGGTACGCAACCTGCTCGATGCCGATCTCGGCGTGATCGTCGATCTGCATCCGAGTGCCATGAACCCGGCCTACCGGCCGACGGCCCTGACAGCGGGCGTGGACACACAGAAATTCCGGGCCGTGCTCGCCTTTCAGTTGAGGCTGGCCGGCCTGCTCGGGCTACTGGCCGAGGACCGGTCGCTTACCGGCATGCCGAGGCTCGCCTTCGAACTGATGAACGAGCCGGAAGTGCCGCAACCGGTCTGGCAGTCCATGCTCCAAGCCAGCTACAAGGCCGCCCGCATGGGCTCTGCGAGGCTGCCGCTCGTGCTAGGCTGCGGATCGATGAATGCGGCGGCGGCGCTGACGGCAATCGATATGCGCCCGTTCGCGGGCGATAATCGCCTGATCTATACCTATCACGACTACGCGCCCTGGCAGTTCACGCATCAGGGCGTGCGCGGCAGCCCGGCCCATGCGCTGGATGCGATCCCCTATCCGGCCCCGCCCTCGGCCGCTGCGATGATCGCGGCAACCCAACGACGCATCGCCAACCTCGATCTCTCTGGCGCCGCACTGGCCGAGGCCCGGAAGGCGAAACGGACCCTCGCACGCTATGCCGGATTCGACCGGGCCGCTCTCGAACGGACCTTCCGGGAGGTGAGCGCCTGGCGGATCGCGCAGCGCCTGCCTGCTCACGCCATCCTGCTCGGCGAGTTCGGCGTGCACAGGACGCCTTACCTCGACACGCCGGAGGGGGCCGCCTCTCGCGAAACCTGGCTGCGCGACATGCGCCAACTCGCCGAGGCGCATGGCTTCGCCTGGTCTGCCTGGACCTATGCGGGAACCGGCGGCTTCGCGCTCGCCGAGAACGAGACCGGGCCGGGCTTCGACGCAGTGACGCTCCGCGCGCTCGGCCTGCGATGAGGCCGACATGACGCACCAGCGCTATGCCCATCTCGACGGATTGCGGGCGATCGCGGCGCTCGGTGTGATGGTCGAGCACCTGTTCGGCGACCTCATCCGGCAGGCCCCCTCAGCGACGGGACCGATGAGCGTCGTCGCTCGATCGGTCTCCGAGAACCTGAGCCTCGGCCGGTTCGGCGTGGCGCTGTTCTTCCTGATCAGCGGTTTCGTCGTGCCCTTCAGCATCGCCGGCGAGACGCCGCTCAGGCATTTCGCGATCTCGCGGCTGTTCCGGCTCTATCCCGCGTTCTGGCTGGCGCTCGTCCTGCTCATGCTGACCGGTGGTTTGCCCCCTGCGGCCACCATGCTCGCCAACCTGACCATGGCGCCGCCGCTCTTCGGCCAGCCCTGGCTTTCGCCGATCTACTGGACCCTGTTCGTCGAACTCGTCTTCTACGGCCTCGCCGCATTGCTGTTCGCAACGGGGCTCCTGCGCCATATCGGCGCCCTGCTTGTTCTCAGCCTGGGCCTCATCGCCGCGACTGCCCTGCCCGTTCAGATGCGCGTGCAGGGCATCGCCGAACTCCCAGTCCAGTATCTCGGCATGCACCTGTCCTTCCTGCTCCTCGGGCTCCTGCTACGGCTGTGCCTGGTTGAACGGAGACCCGGCGCAGGCCTTGCGGCGCTCGCTCTCGGCCTTGCGCAGCTGGCCTCTCTGCTGGTGGTGGCACCGTTCTCGCTGGCGCGCGGCGACAATTTCGTCATGGAGGGGCTGACGCCCGTACTAGGCGCCTACGTCGCGGCCTTCGCGTTTTTCCTCGCCGCCATCCGGCTGGAGCGGCCGCGCTCTGGCCTGCTCGCCCGCATCGGGCTGATCAGCTATTCGCTGTATCTGTTCCACGGGATCGTAAACGCCACAGTCCATCGCGCCCTGCCGCTGAACGGGGGGATCGGCGATATCGGGACGATGCTGCTTTGCGTGGCGCTGACGCTCGCGCTGTCCTGGCTCGTCTACCGATGTGTCGAGCGCCCGCTGATCAGGCTCGGGCGCGCGTTGTCGGCGGGGCGCAGAGGCCCCGCTACCTATTCCATCGCCTTGAAGCGGTTGAGATAGGTTTCCTTGTTCGTCGCCGCCTGCGAGGCCGGCAGCCTGAACTTCCAGGTCTCGGTCAGCGTCCGGTCGCCGAGCTTCAGCAGCGCCGTGAGGTCGGAGGAGACCGCCGGGTTCTTGATCTTGATCCGGTAGCTCAGGCGCCAGCCCTGGATCGCCGGATTGGGCTGCAACTCGGTGCCGATGATCTCGACATTATCGTTGGCGCCAACCACGGCCGTCGGCCGGGCATCCTTCGGCAGCTTGCGCAGCGAGGGCCCCTTGAAATCGACGAGGAAGGCGAGCGTGCCGTCCCCGGCGCGGATCAGGTTGGACTGATAGAACTCGCCGCTCGAACGCATCGTCTGCCAGACATGCGAGATGTCGCCCTTCATCAGGGCCGGTTCGTCCATCGTCCAGTGCATGCGGTAGTCGAAGCGCATCGGCTCGCCGAAGGGCGGCCTCACATCCGGCACCCAGAGCGTGACGATGTTGTCGTTGGTCTCGTCGGCGGTCGGGATCTCGACGAGGCGGACATTGCCCTTGCCCCAGTCGTTGGTCGGCTCGATCCAGGCGCTCGGACGCAGGTCGTAGCGATCCTTCAGGTCCTCGTAGCGCGAGAAATCGCGCCCGCGCTGGAGCAGGCCGAAGCCCTTCGGATTCTCCGCCGCGATGTCGCTGATCGTGACCATCGACGGGTTGACCAGCGGGCGCCAGATCCACTCGCCATCACCCCGGCGCACGGAAAGCCCATTGGAATCGTGGATCGCGGGGCGGAAATTCGGCGTCGGCGACGGCTGCTGCGGGCCGAACAGGAACATGCTGGTCAGGGGCGCGATGCCGATCGTCGTCGGCGACGCGTCCCGCCGCAGGAAGACCCGCGACTTGACGCTGAGCACGGCGTCGGCGCCCGGCGTCAGCGTGAACTCGTAGGCGCCGGAGGCCCGCACCGAATCCATCAGCGCGTAGAACGTCAGGTGCTTGTCCTTCGGCTTGGGGCGGCGCAGCCAGAACTCGCGGAAGTTGGGAAACTCCTCGGCGATCGGCAGGCCGGTATCGATCGCCAGCCCGCGCCCGGAGAGGCCATAGATCTGGTTCTTGCCGATGACGCGGAAATAGCTTGCCCCGAGCACGCTCATGATCTCGTCGAGCTTGCCGGCCTGGTTGATCGGATAGACCACCCGGAAGCCGGCCCAGCCGAGCTTGCTTGTCGCCTCGCGGTCGAAATGCAGGTCGGCGAAGTCGAAGCGCCCGGAATCGTAAGGAATTTCGTGGGCAGCACCGTCGACGATCTCGCTGATCTTCACCGGCGTGTTGAACTGCATGCCCTGATGGTAGAAGGCGAGCTTGAACGGGGTCTTGTGCTCCATCCAGGCGAAGCGGTCGCGCTTCGGCTGCATCTTCTGGTAGTCGGCGAACTGCATCTTGCTGAAGACGTCGGGCAGGTTGCTGACCGGCGCGACATAGGGCGCCTCAGCCAGCGCCCTGGCCCTGGCGACCACGTCGTCGAGCCCGAATGTCGGACGCTGCTGCGCGAAAGCCGACGGCCCGGAGACAGCCGCCACGGCGAGCATGCCGAGCGCCAGCCCGAGACGCGCGAGACCGGGCCCGCGGCGGGCCTGTCCGCACCGGTCCAGCAGCCGCATCAGCATGGGTCGGGCTGAAGAGGAAGATCGGGCCATGAGCGGGGCCCCGTCGGCGGAACGGGTCGACAAGTTCACACTAGCTCCTTAAAGGTGGGCGTCGGCGGGGCGGAGCGCTCGTCCTCTGTTGACGGCGGCGCGACCCAGGCACACATGCCCATCATCGCGACGAGGGTCAAGGAATGAGCGCGGTTCTTTCCGAACCGCTCCCGCGCTCCCCGTCACCCCCGACAACCTGAGTGAACGAAATCAGCATGGATCATCAGAAGGCTGCGCCGGTCGTCGAAGGACTGGAGACGGTGTCCCCTGAGGAGGCCGCTGCCGGTCTCTCCCGCCGGCAGGCGCTCGGTGCCATGGCCTCGGCCGCCTTCGTGGCCGGGATGGCGGCTCTTCCCGCAGCGGCCAAGCCGAAACAGGCCCGCGCCGCCGATCCGGCAGCCAAAAAGAAGGCCTTCGTCGACAAGCTGATCGCGCAGATGACGGTAGACGAGAAGGTCGGCCAATTGCGCCTGATCAGCATCGGCCCCGAGATGCCGCATGCGCAGCTCATGGACGAGGTCGCGGCCGGGCGCATCGCCGGCTCGTTCAACACCGTGGTCCGGCGCGATAATCGGCCGCTCCAGGAGGCCGCCGTCAAGCGCTCGCGCCTGAAGATCCCGCTCTTCTTCGCCTATGACGTGGTCCACGGCCACCGCACCACCTTCCCGATCCCGCTCGGCCTGGCGTCGAGCTTCGACATGACCGTGATCGAGCGGATGGCCCGCGTCTCGGCGGTCGAGGCCTGCAATGACGGCGTCGACATGACCTTCGCGCCGATGGTCGACATCAGCCACGATCCGCGCTGGGGCCGCACCTCCGAGGGCTTCGGCGAAGACCCGTTCCTCGTCAGCGAATGCGCGCGGGCGAGCGTCCGCGGCTTCCAGGGCACCTCACCCGACCAGCCCGACACCATCATGGCCGCGGTCAAGCATTTCGCGCTCTATGGCGCGGTCGAAGGCGGGCGCGACTACAACACCGTCGACATGAGCCTGCTGCGCATGCATCAGGTCTATCTGCCGCCCTATCGCGCGGCGATCGAGGCCGGGGCCGGCGGCGTCATGGTCGCGCTCAATTCGATCAACGGCGTTCCCGCCACCTCCAATATCTGGCTGCTGCAGGACCTCTTGCGCAAGCAATGGGGCTTCAAGGGCGTCACGGTCAGCGACCATGGCGCGATCACGGAACTGACGCGCCACGGCGTCGCCCGCGACAACCGCGAAGCCGCCAAGCTCGCGATCCGGGCCGGCATCGACCTCAGCATGGCCGACCAGGTCTACCTCGCCGAGGTGCCCGGCCTGATCGCCTCCGGCGAGATCAAGATGGCCGAGCTCGACGCCTGCGTGCGCGAGGTGCTGGGCGCCAAATACGACATGGGCCTCTTCGCCAACCCGTTCCTGCGCATGGGCAAGCAGGAGGACGATCCCGTCGATGTGCGCTCGAACGACCGCCTGCATCGCGAGCCCGCCCGCGAGATCGCGCGCGACTCGATCGTCCTGCTGGAGAACCGCAACCAGACGCTGCCGCTGAAGAAGCAGGGCACGATCGCGCTCGTCGGGCCGCTGGCCGATTCAGGGCTCGACATTCTCGGCAGCTGGTCGGCCCAGGGCGTCGCCGAACAGGCCGTCACGGTCAAGGCCGGCATCGAGAAGGCGATCGGCGACAAGGCCAAGCTCCTGATCGCCCGCGGTGCCAATGTGCTCGATGACCAGAAGGTCGTCGACTACCTGAACTATCTCAACTGGGACAAGCCTGAGGTCATCCAGGACTCGCGCCCGCTCGACGTGATGATCGAGGAGGCTGTCGCCGTCGCCAACCAGTCCGACGTGGTGATCGCTGTCGTCGGCGAGGTCCGCGGCATGTCTCATGAGTCATCCAGCCGCGTCACGATCGAGATGCCGGGCTCGCAGCGCAAGCTGCTGCAGGCGCTGAAGGCGACCGGAAAGCCGCTTGTCGTCGTGCTGATGAACGGCCGCCCGCTCGCGATCGGCTGGGAAAAGGACAATGCCGACGCGCTGCTGGAGACCTGGTATGCCGGCACCGAGGGCGGCAACGCCATCGCCGATATCCTGTTCGGCGACCACAACCCCGCCGCCAAGCTGCCGATCAGCTTCCCGCGCTCGGCCGGCCAGATTCCGACCTATTACAACGCGCTGCGGATCGGGCGCCCCTTCACGCCGGGCAAGCCCGGCAACTACACCTCGCAATATTTCGAGGAGGAGCAGGGCGCGCTCTATCCGTTCGGCTTCGGCCTGAGCTTCAGCAGGTTCACCCTGACCGACCTCAAGCTCTCGGCCGCCCGCATCAAGCGTGGCGAGAAGCTGACCGCCGAGGCGACGCTGACCAATACCGGCAGCTTCGCGGGCGCCAATGTGGTACAGCTCTACATCGCCGACCCCTACGCCTCGATCGCGCGGCCGATCAAGGAGCTGAAGGGCTTCCAGAAGGTTATGCTGAAGCCAGGCGAAAGCCGCGTGGTGCGCTTCGAGATCGGCCCGGACCAGCTGAAATTCATCAACGGGGACCTCAAGGAGGTGCTCGAGAGCGGCCAGTTCGACGTGCAGCTCGGCCTCGATTCCCGCGACGTGCTGCAGCAGTCCTTCCATCTCGCGTGAGCGAACCGCCCCGCGGCTTCCGCGGGGCGCACCTGACAGCCTGATCAGCCCTGCGACGGCTTCCAGTCCGCCGCGGGGATGGTGTTGATCATCCAGGGAATGCCGAACTTGTCGGTGAGCGAGCCGAAGCCGGGCGACCAGAAGGTCTCGCCGAACGGCATGCCGGCCCGCCCGCCCTCGGACAGCTGATCGTACCAGCGCTGGCCTTCAGCCTTGTCATTGGTGTGCAGGGTGACGTCGAAGCCGTTTTTGGGCTTGTCGACATTCGGGGCCCAGGCCGTGTCCATATCGGCGCCCATCAGGGCCTGATCGCCGACCTCCAGCCAGCAATGCATCAGCCAGGTCTTGTACTTCTCGTCGGTGATCGGCATGTCCGGCGGCGCGTCGCCATAAGGCATGGCGGCCGTGATCTTGCCGCCGAGGACCTTGGCATAGAACTCGAATGCCGCCCGGCATTCACCGCGGAAACTCAGGCTGGTCACGATCTTCATGGTCGTCTCCATTGTGGCGGGAGCGTCGGCGCCCCTCGAATGGCTTGATATCAAGATATCGACACACGCGTGTCAGCATGACGAATGCCGGCGGCGGTCGAACGTTCCCCGCCTCCACGCACCCTCACCTGAATCCTGCCTGCCGTCACGCCCACCGCGTCGCCATCATCAACGCCCCTTGCCTAACTGCCTACCGGCAGGTAGGTAAATGACATCACTCCACTGGCGAACCAGCCGCGGGAGGCCGAGGAGGCGCCACACGCATGCCGGTCATCGAAAGCAGGATCGGCTCCGGGGCCGAACAACAGCAGAAGCGGGCGGCCTACGGGGCGCTGATCCAGACCTTGCGGGAGCGCCACGCGCGCGTGCTGGCCGGCGGTGGCGAGAAACTCAGGGCGCGCCATCGCGAGCGCGGCAAGATCCCGGTGCGCGAGCGCATCGACCTGCTGGTCGATCCGTTGTCACCCTTCCTCGAACTCTCGCCGCTCGCGGCCTGGGAGCTCCATGGCAACGAGGTGCCGGGCGCCGGGATCGTCACCGGCATCGGCGTCGTCGCGGGCACGCCCTGCATGATCATCGCCAATGACGCGACGGTGAAGGGCGGTTCCTTCTTCCACGAGACGGTCAAGAAGCACCTGCGAGCTCAGGAGATCGCCTTCGAGAACCGCCTTGCTTGCGTCTATCTGGTCGATTGCGGCGGCGCCTTCCTGCCGGAGCAGGACCGCGTCTTCCCCGACCGCGACCATTTCGGCGGGGCCTTCCTGCAGCAATGCCGGATGTCGGCGGCCGGCCTGCCGCAGATCTCGGCGGTGTTCGGCGGCTGCACGGCGGGCGGCGCCTATATCCCGGCGCTGTCCGACGAGGTCGTGATGGTGCGCGGCACGGGCCGCATCCATCTCGGCGGTCCGCCGATCGTGAAGGCTGCGATCAACGAGATCGTCGATGGCGAGACACTGGGCGGCGCCGAGATGCATACGCAGGTCTCCGGCGTCAGCGATTACCTCGCCGAGGACGAGTTCGAGGCGATCGCCAAGCTCCGCGACATTGTTGGGGCGTTGAACTGGCCGGCGCCGCCGCGCATTCCGGCGCGTGGTGTCACGCCGCCGCTCTACGATCCCGCCGAGATCGAGGCGATCGTCGGCACCGACCTGAAGCAGCCTTTCGACGTGCGCGAGGTCATCGCCCGCATAGTCGATGGCAGCGTCTTCGATGCCTTCAAGCCGGATTTCGGCGCGACGCTGGTCACAGGCTTCGCCCATATCCACGGCCAGCCGGTCGGCATCATCGCCAATAACGGCGTGCTTTTCTCCGACAGCGCGCTCAAGGGCGCGCATTTCATCGAGCTCTGCGACCAGCGCCGCATCCCCCTGCTGTTCCTGCAGAACATCACCGGCTTCATGGTCGGCACCGAGGCCGAGCGCGGCGGCATCGCCAAGCACTCGGCCAAACTGGTCTATGCCGTCTCGAATGCACGCGTGCCACGCTACACCGTGATCATCGGCGGCTCCTACGGCGCCGGGAATTACGGCATGTGCGGGCGGGGCTTCCAGCCGCGCTTCCTCTTCGCCTGGCCGAATGCACGGATCGCGACGATGTCGCCCGATGTCGCGGCGACCGTGGTGACCGAACTCCGCCGGTCGAGCCTGACGCGCGGCAATGCGAATGAGGCCGATATCGAAAAACTCGACCGCGAGACGCGCCGCCAGTTCGAGGAGCAGAGCACCCCCTACTACGCGACGGCCCGGCTCTGGGACGATGGCATCATCGAGCCGGCCCAGACCCGCGACGTGCTGGGCCTGTGCCTCTCGCTCGCCGCGCGCGAGATCGACCTGCCCGGGCATCGCCCCGTCTACCGGATGTGACCCCGATGATCGGCTCTCTTCTCATCGCCAATCGCGGCGAAATCGCCGTGCGGATCATACGGACCTGCAGGCGGCTGGGCATCCGCACCGTCGCCGTCTTCTCCGATGCCGATCGCGACGCGCAGCATGTCGCCTTTGCCGACGAGGCCGTGCGCATCGGCCCCGCCGCCGCGCGCGACAGCTATCTGCGGGCGGAAGCGATCATGGAAGCCGCCGCGCGCAGCGGCGCCGAGGCGATCCACCCCGGCTACGGCTTCCTCTCCGAAAAGCCCGACCTGCCGCTGCTCTGCGGGCAGGCTGGGCGCATCTTCGTCGGCCCTTCCGCCGCCTGCATCACCGCGATGGGGCCGAAGATCGGCTCGAAGCTGATCGCCGAGAAGGCGGGCGTGCCGAGCGTGCCGGGCTATGCCGGCGAGGACCAGTCGAATGCGGCGCTCTCCGATGCGGCGGCGCGGATCGGCTATCCCGTGATGATCAAGGCCTCGGCCGGCGGCGGCGGCAAGGGCATGCGCCGCGTTTTCGCGGCCGCGGAGCTGGTGCCGGCGCTGGAGATGGCGCGCGCCGAAGCGCAGGCCGCCTTCGGCGATCCGGCGCTGCTGATCGAAAAGCTGGTGATGCGTCCGCGCCATCTCGAAGTGCAGGTGGCCGGCGACAAGCACGGCAATGTCGTGCATCTGTTCGAGCGCGACTGCTCGGTCCAGCGCAACAACCAGAAGGTTCTGGAGGAAGCGCCTGCGCCCAATCTCGCGCCGGCGATCCGCAGCAAGCTGCTGGAGCGCGGCGTCGCGCTGGCAAAGGCTATCGGCTACGACAATCTCGGCACCGTCGAGTTCATCCTGGAGGACGGCTTCGACGAGCCCTGGTTCCTCGAAATGAACACGCGTCTGCAGGTCGAGCATCCCGTGACGGAAGCGATTACCGGCTACGACCTCGTCGAATGGCAGATCCGGATCGCAGCCGGCGAGAGGCTGCCCGCCTTGCAGCCTGATATCCGCGAGAGCGGTCACGCGATCGAGGCCCGCATCACGGCCGAGCGTGCCGACCAGGGTTTTCGGCCGGACACAGGGCGGATCGAGGGCTATGCCGAGCCGGCGTCGATCCGCGTCGACAGCGGCGTGCGCGCCGGGTCCGAGGTGACGCTGTTCTATGACTCGCTGCTCGCCAAGGCGATCGCAGTCGGGCCGGATCGCGCCACCGCCTGCGCGAGGCTGGCGGCAGGCTTGCGCGATTTCGCCATTCTCGGCCCCGCGACCACCCTGCCCTTCCTGATCGATGCGGTCGAGCATCCGCTTTTCGCTCAAGGGCAGGCAACCACGCGCTTCATCGAGGATGCCTTCCCCGATGGCTGGACCGCCACGCGGCCAAGTCAGAGGCTGGCGCGCGCCGTCGCCGCTTTGCTCTGGCTGGAGGGTCAGAAGGCAGCGCACCCGAGCGTCGATGCCTGGAACAGCCTCGCGGGATTCCGCCTGCTGGCGCCGGCCGGCGGCATGGCGACGAGCCGGCTGATCGTGAAGGAAGAGGACGGGGCGACGAAGCTGGAGGTCCAACTCATGCCTGACGGCCGGCGCGTTGTCCTCGACTCGGACGGCGAGATCGAGCTGGCCCTGCGTGTGGGCGCCGACGGATTCGAACTCACCTTCGAAGATCGGCTCCTGCGCGGCAGCCATGCCACGACAGGCGAGCGCGTCCGGCTGACGCTCGACGGCGAGAGCTTCGATATCGGGATCGGCAGCGAAGCGCGCCCGGCTGCGGCAGCCGGTGGCGCTGGAGCGGGCTCCGGTGCGGTGCTGGCACCGATGCCGGGCGTGGTCGCCGAAGTCCGCGTCGCGCCGGGCGACAGGGTCGAGGCCGGTCAGGTCGTCGTCGTGCTGGAATCGATGAAGCTGTTCACCTCGCTTGTGGCCGGCATCGACGGCATGGTGGCCGACATCGCCTGCCAGCCCGGCGAGACGGTGCAGGCCGGCAAGAGGCTGGTGCTGATCGAGCCGTCCTCCACCTGACAACCGGCGGAATTGCCCTCGGCCCCCGGCATGGTAAGAAAGGTGTCTTTTTTCACCTCTTAGGACCACCCGCCGTGAGCCTGTTGCCGAGATGACGGACGCCTCCCGTTCCGAAAGGGCTGGCGCCAAGCCTAGCGGGCTGCATCTGTCGCTGGCGCGGCGCATCGCGGCACTCGCCGCCGAGCGGCGCTGGCCAGCCGGCTTCCACCTGCGCGAGATGGAGATCGCCCGGGAATTCGAGGTCTCGCGCACGCCGGTGCGCGCCGCGCTCGGCGTCCTTGCCGGCCGGGGCCTCGTCGAGAACCGTACCAACCAGGGCTTCTTCCTGTCGCGCGACGGCGCCGAGCTGGAAACGGCGGAGCGCTCGCTGCCGGCGGCGCAGGAAGACGACGTGCTGCAGGCGATCCTGCGCGACCGCGAGGCCGGCCGGCTGCCCGAGCAATTGATCGAGACCGACCTGCTCGAAGCCTATGGAATCGGCCGCAGCGGCTTGCGCAAGGTTCTGCTCCGGCTCGCGGAGGATGGGCTGGTCAAGCGCCGGCGCGGCCATGGCTGGAGCTTCGTGCCTTCGCTCGCCTCGTCGCAGGCACGCGAGGAGAGCTACCGCTTTCGCCTGATCATCGAATGCATGGGCTTGCAGGAGCCCGGCTTCCGCGTCGACAGGCAGCAGTTCGCGCGCAGTCGGGCAGCGCATGAGGCCTTCATCGCCGACCTGCATCGCTCACCCTCGGTCGAGCGCTTCTTCGCGATCAATGCCGGCTTCCATGCCATGCTTGCGGCCTGCTCCGGCAACCGTTTCCTGCTCCAGGCGATGGAAGCGCAGAACGCGCTGCGACGGCTGACGGAATATGCCGATTACGGCGAACTCGATGCCGATGCCCTGCTCAAATCCTGCCGCGAGCACCTCGCGATTCTCGATGCGCTCGAACAGGGCGACATCAACTGGGCGGTGATCCTGATGCGCCAGCACCTGACCCGCCCCGCGCGAGAGGCGGCCTCTCCCGCGGAATAATACCCGTCGCTGCCACGCCTTTCCCGTTGCTTCCGCACGCTCGCTTGACATTGTATTTTTTCTGCAAATAATTCATTTCATCATCACCCAGCAGCGAGACCGACCGTGCCCGCCACCGCCGCCCGCCCCAATGATCTCGATGCGCATTGGATGCCCTTCACCGCGAACCGCCGCTTCAAGAGCGCGCCGCGGCTCTTCGTCGGGGCGGAAGGCAATTACTATCTCTCGTCGGACGGGCGCCGTATCCTCGACGGCATGGCCGGGCTGTGGTGCGTCAATGCCGGCCACGGCCATCCGCGCATCCGCGAGGCGATCAAGGCGCAGGCCGACGGGCTCGACTACGTCTCCTGTTTCCAGATGGGGCATCCCGACGCCTTCACGCTGGCGAACCGCATGGTCGCGATGCTGCCCGATGGCCTCGACCATGTCCTGTTCTCGAATTCCGGTTCGGAAGCCGTCGATACCGCCCTGAAGGTCGCACTAGCCTATCATCGCCAGCGTGGCGAAGGCGGCCGCTACCGCCTGATCGGGCGGGCACGCGGTTATCACGGCATGGGCTTCGGCGGCCTGTCGGTCGCCGGCATCAGCCGCCACCGCCGCGATTTCGGGCCACTTCTGCCCGGCGCCGCGCATCTGCCGCATACGCTCGACCTCGCGCGCAACGCCTTCTCGCGCGGCGAGCCGGAGCATGGCGTCGAGCTGGCCGACGATCTGGAGCGGCTCGTCCAGATCCACGACGCCTCGACCATCGCCGCCGTGATCGTCGAGCCCGTCGCCGGCTCCACCGGCGTGCTGCCGCCCCCGAAGGGCTATCTCAAGCGCCTGCGCGAGATCTGCGACAGGCACGGCATCCTCCTGATCTTCGACGAGGTGATCTCGGGCTTCGGGCGGCTGGGCGCCTCCTGCGCGTCGGAAGCCTTCGGCGTCACGCCTGACATGATCACCTGCGCCAAGGGCCTGACCAACGGCGCCGTGCCGATGGGCGCGACCGTCGTCGGCAAGCATATCTACGACGCCTTCATGACCGGGCCGGAATCCGCGATCGAGCTGTTCCACGGCTTCACCTATTCCGGCCATCCGCTGGCCTGCGCCGCCGGGCTCGCGACCTTGCAGGTCTATGAGGAGGAAGGGCTGTTCGATCGGACCCGCAAGATCGCGGGTCACTGGGAGCAGGCCGCGCATGCGCTGAAGGGCGCGCCGCATGTGATCGACATCCGCAATATCGGCCTCGTCGCCGCGATCGAGTTTGCGCCGCGCCCCGGCGGCCCCGGCCAGCGCAGCGCCGAATGCGCGGAGGCCTGCTACGAGGACGGTGTGCTCGTCCGGGCCGGCGCCGATCTGATCGTGCTGTCCCCGCCGCTGACGATCGAGCCCGACGAGATCGACCGGATCTTCGCCAGCATCCGCAAGGCGCTCGACACGATCGCCTGAACCATCAGGCCAGCCAACGGCTCATTGAAGAGAGGGCGGAATGCGCAAGGGGCACGGCGAGACCATCTCCTACTACCTGATGGGCCGCACGGCGATTTCCGCCTGCCGGGCCGACCAGCGCTTCTCCTATTGCTGCTACCTGCCCGAAAGCTACGAGGAGACCGGCACGCAGCGCTATCCGCTTGCCGTTCTCGTCCATGGCAGCCTGCGCGACGCGACGAACCTGCGCGACCAGTTCATCGATTTCGCCGAGGCCAATCAATGCGTGCTGCTGGCACCGCTCTTCCCCTGCGGGATCGAGGAACCCGGCGACACCCATAACTACAAGCGCATCCTCTATCGCGGCATCCGCTACGACGAGATCCTGCTCGCGATGATCGACGAGGTCGCCGGCCTCTATCGGCTGGAGACCGACAAGCTCTTGATGCACGGCTTCTCGGGCGGCGGCCAGTTCGTGCACCGCTTCTTCTATCTCTATCCCGAACGGCTTTCCGCCGTGTCGATCGGCGCGCCCGGCGTGGTGACGCTGCCCGATCCGGACAAGCCGTGGTGGCGCGGCACCGGCGACATGAAGGAGATCTTCGGGCGCGAGCCCAACCTCGCAGCGATGCGCGAGGTCGCCGTGCAGATGGTCGTCGGCGGCGACGATATCGAGACCTGGGACGTGACCGTCTCGCCGAAATCCCCGAACTGGATGGAGGGGATCAACGATACCGGTGCGACGCGGGTCGAGCGCCTGCGCTCTCTCGAAGCCGCCTTCCTGGAGCGCGGCCTCGCCGTGCGCTTCGATGTCGTGCCCGGCGTCGAGCATATCGGCTACCTCGTTCATCCCCCGGTGAAGGAGTTCTTCGCCGAAGTGCTGCGCCGCAGACGGGAATAGCGGCGGCAAGACCGACGTTTTCTGCGGAGACACCGGAAAGCCGGGCCCGCGCGTTGAAGGAGGAGAGACATGAAGCTTGGATGGCTCGCGGCCGTCGCCGCATTCGCTTGCCTCACGCCCGCCGCAGCACAGGAGCCGAAACCCGGCGGCGAATTGCGGGTCGCGATCTCCGGGGACATCACCAGCAGCGAACCCGGTGTGCGCCGCAGCGGCGATGCCGATACGGTGCTGCACCATGTCGTCGAGGCGCTGGTCGCCTATCGCGAGGACCTCAGCATCGCGCCGATGCTGGCCGAGAGCTACGCGATGTCGCCGGACGGGCGCAGCTACACCTTCAAACTGCGCGACGGCATCACCTTCCATAACGGCGCGCCGATGACATCCGCCGACGTCAAATGGAGCTGGGATCGCATGCTCGACCCGGCGACGCGCTGGCAGTGCCGCGCCTGGTACGACGGCACGCAGGACATGAAGGTCGAGGCGATCGAGACGCCCGATCCGAAGACCGTGGTGTTCCGGCTGGCGGCTCCGTCGGCGCTGTTCCTGCACTACGTCGCCAATATCCAGTGCATGACGGCGATCCTGCATCGCGATTCCGTCAATGCCAGCGGCGAATGGGTGAAGCCGATCGGTACCGGGCCCTTCGCCTTCACCGAATGGCGCAAGAACAGCTTCATCCTGCTGAATAAATTCGCCGGCTACAAATCACGAACAGAGCCGACGAGCGGCTATGCCGGAGCGCGCAAGGTCTATGTCGATCAGGTTCGCTGGATGGTCGTTCCCGACGACGCGACCCGGCGCGCCGGATTGCAGGCGCGGCAGATCGACTGGATCATCACCGACGTCGCGGATATCGCCGAACTGCGCGCGGCCAAGGGCATCAAGGTCGCGACGGCGCAGGGGCTGAGCTGGAATGTCCTGCTGATCCAGAACCGCGATCCACTTCTCGCCGATCCCCGAATCCGCAAGGCGCTGGCCCATGCGATCGACCTGAAGACGCTGGTCGAGAACCGGACGGATGGGCTGGGCAAGCCCAATCCCTCGGCGATCCCGACGACCAGCGGCAGCCACACCGCCGTGCATGACCAGGGCTACAAATACGACCCCGATCTCGCCCGCAAGCTGCTGAAGGAGGCCGGCTATGACGGACGGCCGATCAAGCTGCAGACCTCGCAGAAGCTGGTCCATCTCTACGACACTGCCATCATCCTGCAGGCGATGCTCAAGCAGGTCGGATTCAACGTCGAGCTCGACATGCTGGAATGGGCGACGCAGCTCGACCGCTACAGCAAGGGCAATTTCCAGCTCCAGTCCTTCCGCTTCACCGCGCGGTTCGAACCGTCGCTGAATTACAAGACCTTCGTCGGCTCGAAGGACGCCGACGCCGACAGCCAGTGGGAGGACAAGCGGGCGATCGAACTGCTGCTGGCCTCGGCGACCGAACTCGACCCCGCCAAAAGGCAGGCGATGTTCGACGAGATGCACCAGCGCATGATCGAGCAAGCGCCGATCATCAGCCTCTACAACACCCCGCTCGTCGAAGCCTCGACCGACCGCATTGCCGGCGTCGAACTCACCAACTCCGGCAAGACGCGCGCCTGGGGTGTCTGGGTCGCGAAGTAGGGAAAGCCGGCCGCATTCCTGACAAAGAGGCTGCGTCGGGAGTCCGCATGCTCCCGACGCAGCCCCGCCAGCCCATCAATCCATCTCGACCCCACGCGGCCCTTGCCGGATGAACGTGTCCGACGCCGCCGTTCTCACCTGCTCAGCCTCAGAAGCAGGACAGGCGCGGCGACGGGATCGGGGGAACCGCCTTGAAGCTGCCTTTGTGGCGAAGCGCGCTCAGCGCCACGCTCCTCGTCCAGGTTGTGAGCTCTTTTGCCGGCGCCGCCATCCCGCTCCTCGGCCCGCTCCTGACGCTGCGCTGGGGCCTCGCGCCCGAAAGCATCGGCTATGTCTCGGCGGTAGTCTCGGTCGGCATCTGCTGGTTCCTCGCCTGCGGCAATCCGATGCTGGATCATCACGGGCCGGTCCGGGCGCTGCAGATCGGCCTTGCCTTCGTCGCGGCCGGGCTTCTGCTGCTGTCGCAGCCCTTCGCGGTGATCGGCCTTGCCGGCGCGCTGCTTGTGGGGCTTGGGCTCGCGCCCAACACGCCTGCCGGCAGCCAGATCCTGATGCGCACGGCACCCGCCGATCACCGGACGCTCGTGTTCTCGATCAAGCAGGCCGGCGTTCCGCTGGGCGGCGCCATCGCCGGCTTTGCCGTGGCGCCGATGGTTCTGGGTTTCGGTTTCACCGGCGCGATCTGGGCCGTGGTCGCGGTCGTCCTGATCAGTGCGCTGGCCGTGCAGCCCTTCCGCAGGAGTCTCGATGCCGAGAAAGGAACGCAGAACCGGGCCTGGGCGCGGATGTTCCTGTCGCCCTCCTCGCTGTCGCGCTCGGCACGGGTGCTGAGCTCGCATGCCTCTTTGCCGATGCTGACGGCGCTTGGCGTCTCCTTCTCGATCACGCAGGCCTGCATCACCGCCTTCACCGCGACCTATATGGTGACGCGGCATGGCCGGACGCTGGCGGAAGCCGGCCATCTCGTCGCGACCTTGCTCGTCGCCAGCACCTTCGCGCGCATCTTCTTCGGCTGGCTGGCGGACCGGATGGGCGGCGGGCTGCATCTGCTCTGCCTGCTGGCCGTGGCGGCTGGCTCCGCCATCGCCCTGCTGATCGGCACGGCCGGCACCAGCCCCTGGCTGATCTATCTCTGCATGGCGCTGGTCGGGGCGACCTCGATGGGCTGGAACGGTGTCCACATGGCGGAGCTGGCGCGCGTGTCGCCGCCAGCCCTTATCGGCGACGTGACCTCGGGCGCGAGCCTGTTCGGCTTCGTCGGCTCGATCTGCGGGCCATTGGTCTTCGCGGTGATCGCAAACCGGACGGGCTCTTTCGACTGGCCGTTCCTGATGGTCGCCGGCCAGCTCGCGGTGTCCGGCGCCTTCGCGCTCTGGTATCTCCGGCGCCGCCCGTCGCTCTGACGCCACCCCGGATAACATCAGGTTATGCCTGATCCCGAATAAAGCATGAGAACAATGGCGGCAGGGCCTCTAGAGCTTGTCGGTGGAGAAGGCTCCGCAGCCGTTCCCAGAGAGAACTGATCACAGGCCCCATCAGGACATTGCCGATGCCTCGCCTCATCACCGTCGCCGCCGCACAACTGGGCCCGATCCAGCGAGCCGACAGCCGCAAAGAGGTCGTCGCGCGGATGATCGCGCTGCTCGAAAAGGCAAAGGCGCAGAGCGCGACATTCGTGGTGTTTCCAGAGCTCGCGCTCACCACCTTCTTCCCGCGCTGGTACCATGAGGACCGCGCCGAGGCGGACCAGTGGTTCGAGCGCAGCATGCCCGGACCGGAGACGCAGGCGCTGTTCGATCGGGCGCGCGAACTCGGCCTCGCCATGAGCTTCGGTTATGCCGAGCTGACGCCCGAGGGCCGGCATTTCAACAGCTCGATCCTGGTCGACCGCAGCGGCCGGATCGTCGCCAAGTACCGCAAGATCCACCTGCCCGGCCATGTCGAGTTCGACAGCGAGCGGACGCACCAGCATCTCGAGAAGCGCTATTTCGAGCCGGGCGATCTCGGCTTCCCGGTCTGGGAATTCGAGGGCGGGCTCTTCGGCATGGCGATCTGCAACGACCGGCGCTGGCCCGAGACCTATCGCGTCATGGGCCTGCAGGGCGTCGAGATGGTCGTGCTCGGCTACAACACGCCCTCAGCCAACTCGCAGTCGCCCAACGAGACGGCGGCCGACCGGCTGTTCCACCATCGCCTCTCGGTGCAGGCCGGCGCCTACCAGAATTCGACCTGGGTCGTGGCCGTCGCCAAGGCCGGCACGGAAGACGGACACCATCTCTTCGGCGGCACGCTGATCGCGGCGCCGGACGGCAAGATCGTCGGCGAACTCACTCATGAGGCGGACGACGTGCTCGTCCATCCCTGCGATCTCGACGAGACCCGCTTCGGCAAGGCGACGATCTTCGATTTCGCCAGGCATCGCCGCATCGAGCATTACGGCCTGATCACCGCACGCACCGGCGTCGGGGCCCCGCTCGGCAAGCCGGAGAGCGCCTGAGCGCGCTAGCGCAGCGCGCTCAGGCCGCTGACATGGCCGTGCGGTTCTGCAGGCGCGAGACCAGCCGCACGAAGGGCCAGAACATCAGGAAGTAGACGATCGCCGCCGCGATCAAGGGCGTCGGGTTGTAGAGCAGGCCCTGCGCCAGCTGGGCCGAGCGCAGCAGTTCCTGCAGCGCGACGGCCGAGGCGATCGAGGTCTGCTTCACCAGCTCGACCGTGTTGCTGATCAGGTCCGGCAGGACGTTGCGGGTGCCTTGCGGCACCACGACATGGATCATGCTCTGGCACCAGCTCAAGCCAGTCGAGCGGGCCGCCTCGCGCTGGCCCCTCGGCACGGATTCGATGCCGGCGCGGAAGATCTCAGCGAAATAGCTGGAGCCGTTCAGCGTCAGCGCCAGCACGGCGGCGGTGAACTCGTTCAGCTTCAGGCCGAGGAAAGGCAGGCCGAAGAAGATGAAGATCAGCAGCACCAGCGGCGGGATGGCACGCATCACATCGACATAGGCGATGAGCAGGAAGCGCAGCAGCCGGTTCGGCACGTCCTGCGCCATGGCGATGGCGACGCCTGAGAGCACCGCGAGCGGCACCGCAACCGCCGCCAGCGCCAGCGTCATCCAGAAGCCCTGCAGCAGCAGCGGCCAGACCTGCTTGATCACATCGATGTTGAAGAAGGTCGTAACGAGATCGTCCATCATGACCTCGGATGCGCATAGGCACGTTCGAGCCAGCGCGTGAAGCGCACGAAGGGCAGGAACAGGACGAGGAAGAGCAGCGCGCCGACGGTCAGCGCGGTCGGGTTGGCAACGTTGGACTGAATGCTGGAGGTGACATTGAGCAGTTCGGGCACCGCGACGACCGAGCCCAAGGTCGTGCCCTTGCTGATGCCGATGGCGCGATTGGTCAAAGGCGGGATCGAGATGCGCACCACTTGCGGCAGGATGATGTAGGCCAGCGTCTTGGTGAAGGAGAGCCCCGTCGAGCGGCCGGCCTCCCACTGCCCCTTCGGCACGGCATTGATGCCGGCCCAGAAGATCTCCTCGGCAAAGGCCGAGAGCACGATCGCCAGCGCCAGCACGGTCGCGGTCATCGGCTCCAGCACCAGCCCGAAATAGGGCAGCGCGAAATAGGCCAGCACGATCAGGACGAGCTGCGGGATCGCGCGGAAAAAGTCGATATAGAAGATGATCAGCCAGTTCAGCGGGCGGATACCGTAGAGCCTCAGGATCGCGAGCGCGAGGCCGAGCGGAATGCCGATCAGGATCGTCAGGACCGACATCTGCACGGTGATCAGGAAGCCGCGCAGGATGTCCGGCCAATAGGCCGCCATCAGCGAGAAATCGAAGAAATAACGGACGATCTGGTCCATCGGCGCCGTCAGCCGTGCGATCGCATGACGAAGTCGCGGATGCGCTGGTGCTGCGGGTTGACCAGGATCTCCTGCGGCGTGCCCTCGGCCAGGATCGCGCCATGATCCATGAAGACGACGCGGTCGGCGACATCGCGCGCGAACTTCATCTCATGGGTCACCACGATCATGGTCATGCCCATCTCCTTGGTGCGAACCATGACGTTGAGCACCTCGCCGACGAGTTCGGGATCGAGCGCCGAGGTCGGCTCGTCGAAGAGCATGACCTGCGGCTCCAGCGCCATGGCGCGAGCGATGCCGACGCGCTGCTGCTGGCCGCCGGAAAGCTCGGCCGGATAGGCATCGGCCTTATGGGCGAGGCCGACGACCTCGAGATGGCGACGGGCTTTCTGCTCCGCCTCCTCCTTGCTCAGGCCGACGACCTTGCGCAGCGCCAGCGAAACATTCCCCAGCGCCGTCTTGTGCGGGTAGAGATGGATGCCCTGGAAGACCATGCCGATACCGCGGCGCAAGCGGTCGAGATCGACCTTGGGGCCAGTGACCTCTTGTCCACCAACGCGGATTACGCCCGCCGTCGGCTCCTCCAGCCGGTTGATGCAGCGCAGGCAGGTGCTCTTGCCCGAGCCGGAGGAGCCGACGATCACGACGGCCTCGCCCTTGCCAACCTTGAGATCGATGCCGCTGAGAACCTCGACCTGGCCGAAGCTCTTGCGCAGCCCCTCAATCGACACGATCGTCTCAGGTGATGCCGCCGCCATCGCGGGCGCCGAACTCACTTGCAGGCGGCCTTGTGCGGCGTCGCGTCATAGCCCTCGAAGTCCGGCGCACCGATGCCTGGATAGACCTTGCTGCTGGAGGAATCGGCGGCCGGCTTCACGCCGAACCATTTCTCGTGGATCGTCGCCAGCGTGCCGTCGGTCTTGATGCATTCCAACGCCGCCTCGACCTTGGCGCGGAAAGCCGCATCCTCCTTGCGGAAGGCGAGGCCGAAATTGCGGCCACCATCGAGGACATAGGCGACTTCCGCCATCGGGGTCTGCGTCGAGACATAGCGCGTGACCGGCGTGTCGGCGACATTGGCGAAGGCGCGCCCGATCATCACCGCCTGCACGGCGTCGGCATTCTTGTTGTAGCGCTGAATCGTGTAGCCATACTTGGCCTCGTTATCGGTCAGCCACTTGTCGGAAATCGAGCCGTTGTTGACGGCGATGGCCTTGCCCTTCAGCTCCTCCAGATTGGCGATCTTGGCGCCCTTCTTGACGAGGAAGCCGAGGCCCGTCGGCATATAGGGCTCGCTGAACAGCATCTGCGCGGCGCGCTCGGTCGTGATGTTGGTCGGCGCCGGGATCATCTCGTAGCGCTTCGAAAACAGGCCGGCGAAGATCGCCGAGAAGTTGGAATCCGTGACCTCGACGCCGGGGCGGCCGAGCTGCTTCGCCAGCGCGACCGACATGTCATAGGTGAAACCGGTGGTCTCGCCGGCCGGCGTCTTGAAGCAGAACGGCGCGAAGCCGAGATCGCAGGCGACCTTCAGGTTCTCGCCCTGCGGATGGTCGGCATCCTGCGCCATGGCCGGCATGACAATCAGCGCCGAGAGAACGGCGCCTGCGGCGATGGCACGCGTCAGCTTGATCGAGTCGATCTTCATGATTCCCGCTCCCGTTGTCGTGGTGGTTACGCCGCGATGCCGCACCCCTCTCATGCAACAATCCGGCCATGCCCAAGGGGAGCCTAACAGCGCGGAATCATGCCCAGCCAATCATTTGTTGTCGGGTGCCCATAACCTGATGTTAAGCGCTGTCGCCGCCGTCCCCGCCCTGCCCGGCCGGCGGAGAGGGCACCAGCCCGCGCAATATCTCGACGAAGGCATTCGCGGTGCGCGAGAGGGGTTCGAAGCGCGGCGTCAGCAGGTGGGCGCGCACCCGCGTCTTCGGCGCGAGCGGGCGCGAGACCAGCTCCGGCCAGGTTCGCCCGCGCAGCACGAACTCGTCGACGACGGCGACGCCCGCCCCCGCCCGCACCATGGCGCAGGCGACCGGCGTGAAGCGCACGACCGTGCTGATCCTGAGCGGAGCCGATTTCAGCGCCAGCGCCCGGCCGACGATGTCGCCATAAGGCGTCTGCGGCCCGAAGCCGATCAGCGGATAAGGCACGAGATCGGCCGGGCGGACCACCCGCAACCGCGCCAGCGGATGGTCGCGGGGCATGATCACCATGAGCCGCCCCTCGGCGAGCACCTCCGTGTCGAGCGTCGGTTCGTCGACCGGTAGGATCGAGACGCCGAGATCGGCACGGCCGGCCACGACCTTGGCGACGACCTCCAGCAGGGTGAGAACCTCGAATTCGACGCGCAGGTCGGGAAAGCGCGCGCGCAAGCGGGCGATGGCGTCGGGCACCAGTGCCTGGCCGACGCTCGGGCTCGCGACGATCCGCACCGACCCCGTGCCCCGCTCGCGCAATTCGTCGGCAAGTTCATTGACCCTGACCACGCCCTGATGGACCTGATCGACCTCCTGGAACAGGCGCCGCGCTTCCGGCGTCGGCTGCACGCGGCCGCGCACGCGCTCGAACAGGCGTAGCGCCAACCGGTCCTCGGTATAGGCGAGCAGGCGGCTGATGGCGGGCTGCGAGACCGAGAGCAGGCGCGCCGCGCCGCTGATCGAGCCGGTGATCATGATCGCCCGGAACACTTCGATCTGCCGGAGATTGAGCCGCATGGGGATAACATCCGATTATGGTCGGCTGCATAATAAGCATGATCCATTTCACGCCTAGCGCTCTAAGCTCGGCTGCGCCGGGACCGACCGGCTGACATGGAACGAGGCCGGCCGATGAGACGCTTCCTGACGATTGGGGATGTCGAGGCCGCCGTCGCCGGCGGGTCGGTCTTCGCGGCGGGTGGAGGCGGCTGGGCCGACCATGGCCGCATGCTCGGCACGGCCGCGGTCAATACCGGCCGGCCCGAACTCGTCACCATGGACGAGATTCCCGACGACGCGATCATCGCCACGGCTGCCGCCATCGGCGCCCCCGGCGGCACGACCGAATGGGAGATGTGGGGCATAGACTACGTCAAGGCCGTGCAATTGCTGCAGGAGGCGCTGGGCAAGCCGATCTATGGCCTGATCATCGGCCAGAACGGCATGTCGAGCACGCTGAACGCCTGGCTGCCGAGCGCGATCCTCGGCGTGAAGGTGGTCGATGCCGTCGGCGACATCCGCGCCCATCCCACCGGGGACATGGGCTCGATCGGCCTCGCCAACAGCCCGGAAGCGACGATCCAGGTCGCGGTCGGCGGCAACCGCTCCAAGAACCAGTATATCGAACTGGTGACGCGCGGCGCGACCGCAAAGGTCTCGCCGATCCTGCGCACGGCCTCCGACATGTCGGGCGGCTTCATCGCCTCCTGCCGCAACCCGGTTTCAGCCGCTTATGTCCGCAAGAACGCGGCGCTCGGCGGCATCTCGATGGCACTGGCTTTGGGCGAGCGCATCCTCGCCGCCAAGCCGAAGGGCGGCAGCGCCGTGATTGATGCGATCTGCGACGAGACCGGCGGCTCGATCATCGCGCGCGGCACCGTCGCGAAGAAGGACGTGCGCTACACCAACGAGGCCTTCGACATCGGCACGATCCAGATCGGTACCGGGGCCACCGCCCGCGTCATCCATGTCATGAACGAATACATGGCGGTGACCGATCTCGACGGCGCCCGCCATGCCTGCTTCCCGGACGTGATCACCACGCTCGACAGCGACGGCCAGCCGGTCAGCTCCGGCCATGTCCGCGAGGGCATGGAGCTTTCGGTGCTGCGCGTGCCCAAGAGCAAAATCCCGCTCAGCTCCAGCGTGACCGACCCCAGCGTCTACCCGATCGTCGAGAAAGCGCTCGGCATGAACTTCACCGAGTATGCGCTCGGCCGCGAAGGCTGAACGCATTCCCCGCCGACCCCGCAGGATCAACCGGATACCCCACCATGAGCGATTTCGATCTCGTCCTTCGCGGCAATATCGTGCTGGCCGACCGGATCATCGAGGACGGCTACGTCGCCGTCAGCGGCGGCAAGGTCGGCAAGGTCGGCCAAGGCACGCCGCCCTCAGCCCGAGAGACACAGGATTTCCGCGGCCAGTGGATCATTCCCGGCGTGATCGACGGGCAGGTCCATTCCGGCAGCCAGGCCAATCACGAGGGCATCGGCATGTGCTCGCGGGCGGCGGCGGCCGGTGGCGTCACCGTGATGGTCGACATGCCCTATGACGAGCCGGAGCCCGTCACTAGCGCCAAGCTCTTCAACGAGAAGGTCGCGGTGGTCGAGCGCGATGCCCATGTCGATGTCGCGCTCTACGCCACGATCACCGTCGAGAACGGCCTGCATGCCATTCCGGGCCTCGTCGAGGCCGGCGCCTGCGCCTTCAAGTTCTCGACCTTCGAGGCCAACCCGACGCGCTTCCCGCGCATCGGCGACGACACGCTCTACGAGGCCTTCAAGCTGATCGAGCCGACCGGCCTGCTCTGCGGCGTCCATAACCAGGACCAGGAGATGACAAGGCGCAACATCGCCCGGCTGATTGAGGCGGGCGATACCGGGCCGGACGCCTTCCTGCGCGCCCATCCTCCGCTGGTCGAGAACCTCGCCACCGCCCGCATCTACGAGATCGGGGCCGAGACGGGCGCACGGGCGCACGCAGTCCACGTCTCGACCTCACGCGGCTTCGAGATCTGCAACATGTACAAGCAGGCCGGCTACAAGGCGACGGCCGAGAGCTGCGTGCAGTATTTCATGCTCAATGCCGAGGAGCACGGCCCGCGCTTCGGCGCCAAGATCAAGCACTACCCGCCGATCCGCCCGAAGGCCGAGAGTGACCTGCTCTGGAGCCATCTCGCCGCCGGCCATTGCGACTTCATCTCGTCGGACCACGTCTCCTGGGGGCTGGAGAAGAAGGGCGACCCGATGATCTTCAAGAACACCTCGGGCGGGCCGGGCATCGAGACCCTGCTGCCGGCGCTCTGGACCGGCTGCGAGGAGCACGGTCTGTCGCCGACCATCGTGGTGAAGCAGCTCTGCGAGGGGCCGGCCAAGGCCTTCCTGCTCGCCGACAAGGGGCGGCTCGAAGCCGGCGCCGATGCCGACATCACCGTGCTGGAGCCCGGCCGCTTCATCCATGATCCCAGCAAAAGCTTGTCGGCGGTGAAATGGAGCTCGATGGAGGGCCGCGAATTCCGCGTCCGCGTCGCCGCCACCTATGTGCGCGGCCAGCTCGCCTGGGACGGCAAGGAGATCCGCAACAAGGCTGGCGACGGCCGCTTCCTGCGGCCGGCGGCCTGAGCGCCATGTCGATCGATCAGGACCGGCTCTGGCGCCGCATAGAGGCGCTCTCCGCCATCACCGACCCGGAGCGCCCGTGGACGCGCCGCTCCTTCACCCCGCGCTTCCTCGAAGGGCGGGAATGGCTCGCGGCGGCGTTCCGCGAGGCCGGGCTGGAAACGGAGCTCGATGCGGCCGGCAACCTGATCGGCCGGCTTGCCGGCGCCGATCCGAGCCTGAAGCCGATCCTGATCGGCTCGCATTCCGACACCGTGCCCTCGGGCGGGCGCTATGATGGCATCCTCGGCGTTCTCGCCGCATTGGAAGTCGCGCAGAGCTTCAGCGAGCGCGGCGACCGGCTGCGCCACACGCTGGAGGTCGTCGATTTCCTGGCGGAGGAGCCAAGCGAGTTCGGCCTCTCCTGCATCGGCAGCCGCGCGCTCGCAGGCACCTTGAGCGAGGAGCATCTCGCGCTGCCCCGCCCCGACGGCATGACCTTGCGCGAAGGCATCGCGTTCGTCGGCGGACAGCCGAATGAGCTGGCCTCCGTCCAGCGGCCGGCAGACGGCATCGCGGCCTATGTCGAGGTCCATATCGAGCAGGGCCGCGTGCTGGAGAACGAGCGCATCCCGATCGGCATCGTCACCGACATCGTCGGCATCCGCCGCGAGCGCATCATCGTCACCGGCCGGGCCGACCATGCCGGCGCGACGCCGATGCCGCTGCGGGCCGATGCGCTTGTCGGCGCGGCGAAGCTGATCGAGACCGCCTACAAGCGCGCGCTCGCGACTTCGCGCGACAACCAGCCGCTCGTCGCCACCTTCGGGCGCATCGAGGTCAGCCCGAACGCGGCGAACGCCGTGCCGGGCGAGGCCGTGCTGACGCTCGAAGTCCGCTCCGGCAACGAGGCAGCGGTCAAGGCCTTCGGCGAGACGCTGGTGCGCGATCTGCGGCCTGCTTTGGAAGAATTGCGTCTTACGATCGCGGTCGAGCCGATCAGCCATGTCGCGCCCACGGCCTGCGCGCCAGAGGTCCGCGCGGCCATAGCCAATGCCTCGGCCGCGCTCGGGCTCGCCACGCGCGACCTGCCGAGCGGCGCCGGGCATGACGGCGTCCATATCGCCTTTATCGGACCGGTCGGCATGATCTTCGTGCCCTGCCTTGAGGGCCGCAGTCATGCGCCGGAGGAATCGATCACACCGGATCAGGCCGGCGACGGCGCCCGCGTGCTGGCCGAGACGGTGCGCCTGCTCGACGCGCAATTGGGCTGAGCGCGATGGACTGGGCCGCGAGCGATCTCGGGGAGCGCGATCTCTACAAGCTCCTCGTCAACACGGTGCTGCCCCGGCCGATCGCACTCGTCACCACGGTCGACAAGAAGGGCCGCGCCAATGCCGCGCCCTTCAGCTTCTTCAACGTGTTCAGTCATGCGCCACCACTGGTCGTGCTCGGCATCGAGGGCCGCAGCGGCACCGAACCGCTGAAGGACACGATGCGCAATATCCGCGAGACCGGCGGCTTCGTCGTCAATCTCGTCGATCGGGCGATGGTCGCGGCGATGCAGGTCTGCGCCATCGACTTCCCGTCCGAGATCGACGAGATCGCGGCGGCTGGGCTCGATACCGTCGCGAGCGTCAAGGTCGGAGCGCCCCGGCTCGCCGCCTCGCCCGTCCAGCTCGAATGCCGCGAGACGGTGTCGCTCTCGTTCGGCACCAAGCACCGCAATCTCGTCATCGGCGAGATCGTCCATCTCCATATCCGCGACGGCATCGTCGACGAGCGTCTGCATGTCGATATCGACAAACTCGATCTCGTCGGCCGCCTGCATGGCTCCGACTGGTATATCGGGCTCGGCGACCGCTTCCAGGAACCGCGCCAGACATTGGACGGCTGGCGCGAGCGGACACGGTCCACCATCCCTGAAGGAGAGATGTCGTGAGCGGCACGATCTACGTCATCAACCCGAACTCGACCGAGCGCGTGACCCGCGAGATCGACATCGCCGTCGCGCCGCTGCGCATGGAGGGCGGCCCCGCCATCGAATGCCTGACGCTGGCGGACGGGCCGCCCGGCATCCAGTCGCAGCGCGATGTCGACGGGCTGATCCCTGCCCTGCTCAAGCGGGCAGCGGGCCTCGAAAACGAGGCTGCAGCCTTCGTCGTCGCCTGCTTTTCCGATCCCGGCATGCACGCCTTGCGCGAGCAGAGTACGAAGCCGGTGCTCGGCATCGCGGAATGCGGCGTGCTGACGGCGCTGACGCTCGGCCAGCGCTTCGGCATCGTTGCGATGCTGCAGAATTCGATTGCGCGCCATCTGCGCTATCTCGGCGCCATGGGCATGATGAGCCGCTTCGCCGGCGACCTGCCGGTCAACCTCACCATCGCCGAGATGGCCGATGACGACCTCACGCTCGGCCGCATGATCGCCGTCGGCAAAACCCTGCGCGACACGCATCATGCCGACGTGCTAGTGATGGGCTGCGCCGGCATGGCGCGCTTCCGCGATGCGCTCGAGCGGGAACTGGGACTGCCTATCGTCGAGCCGACGCAAGCAGCGGTGACGATGGCGATCGGGCGCGTCAGGCTGGGCTGGACGGCTGCCCTTTTTGATGAAGGCTGAGACATGTCCTCCGGACATGTCGAGGAACGCACCGTTCGAAAAGAAGGGCTCATGCCGTGGGCGGAGAATCCACTAACTCGCCCAACAACAAGCCCTCCTGCCCGGGATTATCGACTAAAGAGAGCCATCGGTAGAACGAAGGCTACCAACAGCAGTCCGACCAGTGCAGCACGCGTCCAAACGCTGAAAATTCGAGTGCCCGCGAGCATTCCTTCCCCCTCCGCATGCCTAAATAAGAGGTGACCATACGTCAGATGGAATCTCAATAACCTGCGCTAGATGTTCACAGCAAACATTTGAGGGCCGCCCGATCGCACCGTAGTATTTTTCGCGGCGGCTCAACTTTGGGACGCCTCGCTCATTGAAGCCTTGAAAAACACCACTTAAAAAGCGTGTTTCACAGCGGAATCTTGTCGCGGCCAGCTACCTATCGGCATCATCTCCGCGCAGAATTACGACACGAATCGAATGTGACGCATGTGTAGCGTTGATTGATTGGGTCGCGGATGCCCTCAATGAGGCGAATGAACTGGCGGCCCGCCAGCGTGCGAGATCATCAATGCGATCTCCTACGTTGTCCACCGGGAGGCGCAGCTTGGCGCTCTTCGCTTAGTGGCCCGCCACCCAAGGCCATGACTTTTCGCGGCTTGCGGCCCGCTAGTTATTTCCTGTATTTATCAGACGCGCAGTTATCTTGTCGTCACCAAGCGCGACAACACCCTTGACCGGGCAAGGAGTGCCGAGCATCACGTCCGCTGAGAAAAAAGGCCAACGCGCGCGTGGCTTTATGCAGCTAGAGCGGCGCTAGAAATCACTGAGGATGAAGATGGGATACGGCGCGATAGTCGCGATCGCGTTCATCAGCTCGCTTGGACCCGAAGCCCCCGGCTGGCTTTAGTGGCGAGTCCCAGCCTAAGCGATAACGAAGCAGTGGTGAGGCAGAAAACCAACTGACCGCGCCAAATGGATGGTTAACGTAGAGTTAATTTTGTGCTAGCCGTAACGGCATGATAGCGCAGATTTTAGATCCCCGTGCCGCCTGGGCCGTCACAATGGCAATCGTAGCCATCACTCTTGGCGTGTGCGCCTTGATTGGCTGGCGGAATGAGCGCCGGCTCAATCCCTCGACAGACGAAGCTGCAGCTTCAGTTGCTACTCGCAAGATGCCGACACCCCAGCGCCAACCCCGAAGCTTTGCGGCCACCCCCGGGAATATGAACAAGCCTTGGGCGTAATCGATAATCTCGTCTAAGTAATTGCCTTTAAATTTCCTAGTTTAAGACTCTTGTGGTTATGGATGCGAAGCGTTTTTATAAGAGATCAATCACGGAAGATGGCTCTAGCCGCCGGCTGGATCGTGTTGGCGATCATCATCTGGGCGTCTGTCTCTTCAATTGATAAACGACCGGATTCCGGACTTAGCGTTAATTTGGAGCGAGAACTGGCTTTCGCGCTGCTTGGCATGTTCTTCGCGATCGCCGCTAGAATGCCTATCCTGATCGTCTTCCTGTACATGCTCGCATTCACAGCAAGCCTCGAAACGCTACAGGAGTATGTACCCGGGCGCCACGGTCGCGTGGAGGATTTCATTGTGAAATCCCTTGGCTTAGCGGTTGGAATGACGATAGGCGTGATGATCAAGGCTTGGGCCGACCGGGCGCGTGGAGCCCTACCCTGATCGGCGCGCCAATACACTTCCGGCTCGCAATCAAAGAGCTCGAGAAATATCGCGATGCAGATCAAGGCGTGACTGCAGTCCTTGCCGCTGACTGAGAAGTATCGGCAAGGCCGTCGGCGCAGAGTTCTCCACAGTCACCATGTTTTGCCATGGATCTCGGCATACGATCTGCTACGGAAAGATTTAAAAGCACGCGGGGTAGCGTCGTGGATTGATCCGCCCCCGCCGAGAGGTCCAAGGCGATTGTTAGTGGACGGTTGGCCTCGA
>NZ_JANLGI010000022.1 GCF_024655635.1 Allobosea sp. 47.2.35
GCGCAGAAGAGGCGCCGCTCAGCGGCGGCGCCGTCTCGATGGCCGGTTTATAGGCCAGGCCCGGATTGGAAGTCAACACGCTCGATGAAGTTTTTTTGACGGAACGCATTTCTTTTTCCCAGCCCCCTCAAAACACGCTCTGAGAGCCGCTTTCCGGGGGTTTTCGGCCTGCTGAACGCTCCTCCTGATCAGGCCCTGGACACCATTCGCGGCGATCGACCCTGTTGCGGCGCAAAATTCTTCGTCAGCGAAGATCGTCCCGCGCCCTTCGTCCCGATCTTTCTCCCCAACCGGTGCTTTGGCGCGGCAAGCGGTCAGATCGATCCGATCCGATATTTAGCACGCGCGAGCGCGCATGAGAGCGCGATCAGGCGGCGCGCCCCTTTTCCCAAAACAGCCGCAATCTCCCAGCACAGGAGATCGTCCACAGCTGAACGGATTGATTCCGGCTCCCGGCACGGGCATGGTCCTGGCGCGCTTTCGTCAGGATGCGTTCAAGGCGCCTTCGCTGCAGCGAGGGTCGCCATCGAGATTTCGAGACAGCCCGCAGAAGCAACCGCCACGACATGAACGCCCATCCCGAGTTCACACAGCCGGCCGAGCCGCTCGCCCCCGAGGCAGCGGCTCTTCTGGTCGATCTCGGGATCGAGCCGCCGATCCAGCCGGGCGATTCCCGCCATCAGCCTCTCGATCGCCGCGGCGTCTCGCTGCGCTGGCTCTTCGCTTGCGCGCTCGTCGGTTCCTGCGGCGCGGCCCTGCTCGGCGCGGCGATCCTCGTCGCGATGCGCGGCGATACCAGCTACCCCGAGCAGCCGGAGACGGTCGCGGTCCGCTCCGCCTCGGCCGCAGGCGATGGTGGCGGGGCGCGCAAGGCCGACAAGCTCGTCGCCGACCAGCCGGTCATGTCGGCGCGCCACACCTTGCGGGCGCCGATGTCGCAGCGCACCGGCAACCGCGAGGTCATCCGCGTCCGGCCGTTCGTTCGTCTCGCCTCCAACCTGTCGCTGACGACGGGCGTCTATGCCTCCAATATCCCGCCGTTCAATCCGCTGCGCCTGTTCGCCGAGGGCGGGCAGTCGGAAGAGCGCTATGCCGAGCCGGCCCAGGACATGCCGGATGCCGACGTCACCATCGTCAAGCGCGAGCTCGGCGATCTGACCCTGCCCTCCGGCAAGCCGCAGCTCAGCGACGCCGAGGTGATCGCGCAGATCGAGGAAGAGCGCGCCAACCTGGCCAATTCCGGCCGGCAGCGCGCCCTGCCGATCCCACCGCAATTGATGCTGAGCCGCACGCTGACCGGCACCGCCGCGCCGGGCAACGACCTTCTCGCCTATGCACCAGCGACCGATACGCGCTTTTCAGGCATCGAAGTCCGCGTCGTCCCCGAAAACGTCACCAACGCCCCGAAAACCCCGATCCCGGCCTCGCGCGAGCCTCTCGTCGAGGACAAGCTGCTGATGGCCAAGCGCGGCGAGAATTTCGAGCAGGTCATGCGCGGCGCCGGCGTGGCGCCGGAGCAGGTGCGCACGATGATCGCGGCCTTCGGCGGCAAGGTCCGGACCTCCGCCCTGCCCGACGGCCAGGTTCTGCAGGTGCTCTATGCGCCGGGCCCCCGGCCTGGCGATTCCCGCCAGATCATGCGCGTCTCGCTGCTCAGCAACGGCCAGCCCGACGGCATCATCGCGATGAACGACAAGGGCAGCTTCGTGCCGGTCGACCTGCCACGCCAGGAGGCGACTGGCCCGCAGAAGCCGCAGCGGCGCAACACCGAGGACGGGGACGATGACGACGAGGGTCCGGGCGGCGCCCGGCTCTACGAGAGCCTTTACGAGACCGGCGCCCGGCACGACCTGCCGCGGGCGCTGGTCGACGAGCTCGTTCGCATCTTCTCCTACGACCTCGATTTCCAGCAGCGCGTCCATGGCGGCGACAATCTGGAGGTGATCTTCACCGAAGAGGACGAAGGCGAGCGCGCCGAGATCCTGTCCGCAAGCCTGACGGTCAACGGCGAGACCCGCCGCGTCTTCCGCTATCAGGCCCCCGATGACGGGCTGATCGAGTATTTCGACGACGAGGGCAAGTCGCTGAAGAAGTTCCTGTTGCGCAAGCCGATCGCCGACGGCGAGCTGCGCTCCGGCTTCGGCATGCGCTACCACCCGATCATGCGCTATTCGAAGATGCATACCGGCGTCGACTGGTCGAACCGGATCGGCACGCCGATCCTCGCCGCCGGCAACGGCACCGTGCTCAAGGCCGGCTGGTCCTCCGGCTACGGCAAGCATACCGAGATCCAGCACGCCAACGGCTACGTCACCACCTATTCGCACCAGTCGAACTTCGCCAACGGCATCGTGCCCGGCGCCAAGGTCCGTCAGGGCCAGGTCATCGGCTATCTCGGCTCGACCGGCCTCTCCACCGGCCCGCATCTGCACTACGAGGTCCTGGTCAACGGCAATTTCGTCAATCCGATGAAGATCCGCGTGCCGCGCGGACGCGAGCTCCAGGGCACGACGCTCACCGAGTTCAGGCGCCAGCGCGACGAGATCCGCGGCCTGATCGAGAAGGCCGGCGGCACGCTCGCGCAACTGCGCTGAGCGCATGACGACGAGGCGTTACAACCTTCGCCCCGCCTCGCGCGCTTGACAGAGTGTCCGTAAGCGGACACGGCGGAAGCTGGCGTTCCTCTCTCGCGCGAGTTCCGAAGCCATGCTCGCTTCCCTCCTCGTCGTCCTGCCCGTCTTCGGGTTGATCGGCCTCGGTTATTGCGCCCGCTGGAGCAAGCTCCTGCGCGAGACCACCGGCGAGGGGCTCTCCGATTTCGTCTTCGTCCTCGCCGTGCCCTGCCTGCTGTTCCGCACGCTTGCGAAGGCCGACATCCCCGTCACGCAGCCCTGGGGTTACTGGATCGCCTATTTCGCTGGCCTTGCCGTCGTCTGGGCGCTGGCAATGGTCATCGCCGCCAGGTTTTTCGCGCGCAAGGGGCCGGAACTCGTCGTCTCCGGCTTCGCCGCCGCGCAGTCGAACACCGTCTTCGTCGGCGTGCCGATGATCCTGAAGGCCTATGGCGATGCCGGCGCCGTGCCGCTCGGCCTGCTGCTCGCCATCCACTTGCCGGTCACGATGACGGTCGCGACCCTGCTGGCCGAAGGCCGCTCGGCCTCGATCCCGCAACTGATCAAGCGCCTGTTCACCCATCCGATCATCACCGGCATCCTGCTCGGATCGGCGGTGCGTCCCTTCATTGCCTATATTCCCGAGCCGGCGTGGACGCTGGTCGACCTGCTGGCGGGCGCCGCCGTGCCTTGTGCATTGATCAGCCTGGGCATCGCCATGCGCCGCTACGGCCTCGAATCCGGCCTCGCCCTGCCGGCCGTGCTGAGCGGGTTGAAGCTCGGCCTGCATCCCCTGCTGGTCTATTGGCTGGCGACGCGGGTCTTCGAGATGCCGGCGCACTGGTCGGGCGTCGCCGTGCTCTTCGCTGCCTGCCCCTGCGGGATCAATGCCTATCTCTTCGCCGAGCGCTACCGGCAGGGCGTGGCCGACGCGTCGAGCGCGATCACGCTCTCGACTCTGCTCTCGCTCTTCACCACCGCTGCCTGGCTGACCTTCCTCGGCGTCGGCTGAGCCCTCAAGCGAAGCCGAGCTGCCGACGGATCTCTTCCGCACTGATCCCGTCCGCGCGCAGATCCGCAAGGCTCCGCGAATCCCGGCTCTTGGCCAGCTTCTGCCCGTCATCATCGAGCAGCAGGCGGTGGAAATGATAGAGCGGTATCGGCAAGCCGAGCAGGTGCTGCAAGAGGACATGGACATCCGTCGCCGCTTCCAGATCCCGGCCGCGCACGACATGCGTCACGCCTTGCAAGGCATCGTCAACGGTGACGGCGAGATGATAGCTCGTCGGCGCGTCCTTGCGGGCGAGCACGACATCGCCCCAGCGCTCGGGGGCGACCGGGACGGAATGCCGGACATCCCCGGCATCGAAAACCGTATAGCGCAACGGCTGCCTCAAGGCGGCGGTCGCTGCCGCCATGTCGAGCCGCAGCACATGTGGCTCTCCGGCCGCGATGCGTCGGGCCGCCTCATCCGGGTCGAGCTTTTTGCAGAGGCCGGGATAGAGTGGCGCGCCATCAGGATCGACCGGCCAGGGCTGCCCGGTTGCGGCTTCCCGCGCCGCGACCGCGTTTCTGATCTCCTGCCGCGAGCAGAAGCAGGGATAGGCCAGCCCGCGCCGGCGTAAAGCGGCCAGCGCCCCCGCATAATCGCCGAAATGCGCGGATTGTCGGCGGAAGCCCGGCTCGAACCGGATACCGAGCCAGGCGAGGTCCTCTTCAATGCCCTCGACGAATTCCGGCCGGCAGCGGGTCAGGTCGATATCCTCGATCCGCAGCAGCAGGCGCCCGCCGAAACGCAGTGCCAGCGCCTCGTTGGTCAGGGCCGACAGCGCATGGCCGAGATGGAGGCGCCCGTTCGGGCTCGGCGCAAAGCGGAAAACGGGTGGAGCAGGCGGCATCGCTCCTGTCTAGGCATTGCGCGCGACCGCGCCAAGCGGCTGCCTGCTGACGGAAGCCGTCGTCTCTGCCATCGATACCCAGACCATGATCGAGAGAATCACATCCAACGCCGATCTCGAGGAAGGCATGGCCGCCCTCGTCGCCCTGCACCCGGACTGGCAGCCCATCGTCGCGCGCACCGGCCTGCCACCGTTGCGGCTGCGCGAGGGCGGCTTTCCCGGCCTCGCCGCGATCATCGTCTCCCAGCAATTGTCGGTCGCGAGCGCGCGGGCCGTCTGGAACCGCTTTGTCGGCGTCTTCGTGCCGCTGACGCCCGAGCGCGTGCTCGCCGCGACGGATGACGACATGCGCCTCTCCGGCCTGTCGCGTCCGAAGCAGCGCACGCTGCTCGCGCTCGCAAGTGCCCTCGTCGAACAGCGCTTCGCCTTCGAGGCGCTCGAGCGCGCCTCGCCCGAGGAGGTTCATGCCCGGATGACGGCGATCTCGGGCATCGGTCCCTGGACGGCGGATGTCTATCTGCTGTTCTGCCTCGGCCATCGCGACGGCTTCGCCGCCGGCGATCTCGCCATTCAGGAGGCCGCCCGCCACGCCTTCGGACTCCCAGCCCGCCCCAAGCCGGTCGAGCTCCAGGCCATGGCGGAGTCCTGGCGGCCCTGGCGCGGCGTCGCCGCCCGGCTGCTCTGGGCCGATTACGCCCTTCTGAAGCGGCGCGAGGGCATTAACGCCTAAGGCATCGCCCCCGAAGCGCGGGCAGAGACCTCTCAGCCCCGCGTGATCTGGAGCGCCGTCTGCGCCGCCGCACGCAGCATGCCGGAATCGCTCATCACCGTGACCATGCGCGCCCCCATGGCGAGGCCCTGCTTGGCGCGCTCCGCCGTCGCCGCATAGAGTGCGACCGGCTTGTTGGCCGCCGAAGCGCGGGCGACGACATGCTTGAGCGCCTCATCGACCTCGCACGCGGTGGCATCGACCTTCGCCCCGCCGGAGAGCGCGATCGACAGGTCGGACGGCCCGACGAACAGAGCGTCGATCCCGTCCAGCGCCAGAATGTCGTCGACGATCGCCATCGCCTCGCGCGTCTCGATCATCGCGAACGTCATCGAGAAGCCGTTGGCGGCCTTGAGATAGCTGTTCTGGTCGAGGCCCGAAGCACCGAGACCGCCATAGCTGCCCCAGCTGCGCTCGCCCATCGGCGGATATTTGGCATAGGCCGCGAAGCGGCGGGCATCCTCCATCGTGTTGATCATCGGCGCGATGACCCCGGAGACGCCGCTGTCGAACAGCTTCGAGACATTCTGGAACTCGCCGACCGGAATGCGCGCGATCGCAGGCTTGCCGGCGGCATTGATCAGCGGGATCGCACGGATGACCTCGCCGAGCGTGATCGGCCCATGCTGCATGTCGAGCGTGATCGCGTCGAAATCCTCCTGCGCCAGGATCGCCGCGATCGACGGGTCGGGCAGGCCGCACCAGGCCGAGACGACGCTGTCACCCCGGGCGAAACGATCGGCGAGGGAAGCGAGGACGGTGGGCTTGGCCATGATGCGTTCATCCGTGTCTGGCCGCATTGCGGGCGTTGCGGCGGTCGATGCAGGTTGAACAGTGTCAGGCCGGAAAAGCAAACGGGCGCCCATGCGCCCGTTTCAAAGACGTCCTGCGTCAGCCGGGATGCAACCGGCCTGGGAGCTTAACGGCCGGCCTGGATGTCGTCCGCCGCCTTGATCAGCAGCTCCGTCATCACGGTGCGGATTTCAGTGTCCGCGACGGTAACGCCAGCGAGCGCGAAGTCGTTCTTGACCTTGCGCACCACGTCCTCGTCGCCAGCCTCCTCGAAATCGGCCACGACAACCGACTTGGCGTAAGCCTCGGCATCGGCGCCGCTCTTGCCGAGCTTCTCGGCAGCCCAGAGCCCGAGCAGCTTGTTGCGCCGGGCGGTCGCCTTGAAGCGCAGCTCCTCGTCATGGGCGAACTTGTTCTCGTAGGCGTCCTTGCGCTGGTCGAAGGTCGTCATGCGGCGTCCATGTCCTTGTCTGGGGAATATGTCGCTCAACCATATAGGTTGCTCGCGAGGCGAGAGCCAGCCTCGATGAGGGTCTTCAGCGGTCTTTAAGCGTCTGGAAGGCTCCAAACGGCGATTTGTTGCGTTTACGGCGTAGACGCTCCATATAGCAGGCGCGAGAGCACCTCCGGTGGTCCCGCACGCAACAGGCACCGTTGCCGCCGCTGGATTCGTACCCGACGAGTCCGACAGGCCGACGACGCTGGACAAGAACAGATCAGGGGCCAGATCCCGCCGCGAGACCATCGCGTCCAGAGAAGGGCCGACCTTTGGATTTCCTCAAGCCACGGTACATACCCATGAATCGCCGCCGTCGCATTTACGAAGGCAAGGCGAAGGTCCTCTATGAAGGACCCGAGCCCGGTACGCTGATCCAGCACTTCAAGGATGACGCCACCGCCTTCAATGCCAAGAAGCATGAAGTGATCGACGGCAAGGGCGTGCTCAACAACCGCATCTCTGAGCACATCTTCTCGAATCTCAACGATATCGGCGTGCCCACGCATTTCATCCGCCGGCTGAACATGCGCGAGCAGCTCATCCGCGAGGTCGAGATCATCCCACTCGAGGTCGTCGTGCGCAATATCGCCGCCGGCTCGCTCGCCACTCGCCTCGGCCTCGAGGAAGGCACGCAGCTGCCGCGCTCGATCATCGAGTTCTACTACAAGAACGACGCGCTGAACGACCCGATGGTCTCGGAAGAGCACATCACCGCCTTCGGCTGGGCGACGCCGCAGGAGATCGACGACATCATGGCGCTCGCCATCCGCGTCAACGACTTCCTCTCCGGCCTCTTCCTCGGCGCCGGCATCCGCCTCGTCGACTTCAAGATGGAAACGGGTCGTCTGTGGGAGGGCGAGATGATGCGCATCGTCGTCGCCGACGAGATCAGCCCGGATTCCTGCCGGCTCTGGGACATCAAGTCCAAGGACAAGATGGACAAGGACCGCTTCCGCCGCGACATGGGCGGCCTGATAGAGGCCTATTCCGAAGTCGCCCGCCGCCTCGGCATTCTCGGCGAGAACGAGAACCCCGGCCCGTCCGGCCCGCGCCTGGTGCAGTGAGCGCCATCGCTCGGCCATTATCGCGATTGAAACGGGAGCGCATGCGCTCCCGTTTTCATGTCGCGGCCTTGGCTCTCGCCGGAGGCCTTCTGCTCGGCGCCTGCTCCTATCATTTTGGGCCGGGCATCGCCGAACTGCCGGCTTCGCAGGGCTGGCAGCCCCTGCCGATCGGCTCCTGGGTGCTGAATGACGGGCTCGAAGCCCGCTCGATGGTCTTTTGCCCGCGCGAAAGCTGCACGCGCCAGGGCTTCGCTGCCGTGATCGCCCTCGAAGGCGAGCAGGCCCGCGAGATGGAAAAGGCCCTGTCGGAAAGCCCGGCCAGCCTCGGGCAAGCCTTCGCCCGGCTGGCGGCAGCGAAGGCGGCCGAGCGCCGCAAGGCGCAGCGCAGGCTGAAGAGGAAGCCGGAAACGAAGCCGGAAGCCCGCAGCGCGACCGATGTTGCCCGTATCGATTCGGCTGATGCCAAGGGCGTTCTCGTCACGATCCGCTCGCTCGACACGGCCGGCCGTCAGGCCGTCACCGCGATCCTCTACGGCCGCGAAAGCGACCGGCTGGTACTGGCGCTCGCCGTCAGCGAGACCGCCGAGGCCGCCCGCCGCGACGTTGAAGCCGCCTGGCGCAGCCGCTGATTCACGTGAAACGGCGGGAAATGGTTGAGCCCGTCCCGATTCGCCTCTAAAGCACCCCGTAACAATCCGCGTCCGGAGAACCCCATGAAAGCCCGCGTCACCGTCACCCTGAAGAACGGCGTGCTCGATCCGCAGGGCAAGGCGATCGAAGGCGCGCTGAAGTCGCTCGGCATCGACGGCGTCGATTCCGTCCGCCAGGGCAAGGTCTTCGACATCGAGCTCTCGGGCTCGGACAAGGCCGCCGCCGAGGCCGCCCTCAAGGCCGCCTGCGACAAGCTCCTCGCCAACACCGTGATCGAGAACTACCGCGTCGAGATCGGAGCCTGAGCGATGAAAGCCGCCGTCATCACCTTTCCCGGCTCCAACCGTGACGGCGACGTCGCCAAGGCGCTGAAGCAGGCCGGCGCCGAGGTCACCCATATCTGGCACGGCGATACCGAATTGCCTGATGGGACCGATCTCGTCGTGCTGCCGGGCGGCTTCTCCTATGGCGACTATCTGCGCACCGGCGCCATCGCCGGCCGCGCCCATATCATGGACGCCACCCGCGCTCATGCCGCCCGCGGCGGCTATGTCCTGGGCATCTGCAACGGCTTTCAGATCGCCTGCGAGGCGGGACTGCTGCCCGGCATCCTCGTGCGCAACGCCCATCTGAAATTCGTCTGCAAGCGCCAGTATCTCAAGGTCGAGCGCAACGACACGCCCTATACGAGCGCCTATGCCAAGGGCCAGGCGATCGATGTCTGCATCGCCCATGGCGAGGGCAACTACATCGCCGATGCCGAGACGCTCGCCCGCCTCGAAGGCGAGGGCCTCGTCGCCTTCCGCTATGCGGATGCGCAGGGAAACGTGACGGCTGCGGCGAACCCGAACGGCTCGCTCAACAACATCGCCGGCATCTATTCGCCCGGTTTCAACGTGCTCGGCCTGATGCCACACCCGGAGAACCTGATCGATTCGCTGGTCGGCGGCACGGACGGGCGCGGCCTGTTCCAGAGCCTCGTTTCCAGCCGCAAAGCGGCCTGAGCAGGCTTACAGCCGTCATTCTCGGGTGAAGCGAAGCTCAGACCCGAGAATCTCTGTCAGGATAAAGCACCCTTTTCGGCCTGAGATACTTGGGTCGAGCCCGAGCATGACGGCGCTTTGTCAACGGGCCTTCAGCGCCCGCTGTAGGAGCTTGCTCGCCGCCATCTGGTCGAGCGGCCCGACATGCTTGTCGAGGATATGGCCATCCGGCCCGATGACGAAAGTCTCGGGCACGCCGTAGACGCCCCATTCGATCGCCCCCCGCCCGGCAGCGTCCACGCCGACAGCCGAGAACGGATTGCCGAGCGCGCCGAGGAAGCGCCGCGCGTTCTCGGCCTCGTCCTTGTAGTTCATCCCGACCAGGGCGACCTTGCCCTGCTTCACCGCATCGGTCTCGGCCAGACCCATCAGCACGGGATGCTCGACCCGGCAGGGCGCGCACCAGCTCGCCCAGACATTGACCAGCGTCGCCTTACCCCCAGCGAGATCGGCATTGCCGAAGGCCGGCACCGGCTTGCCGTCCCGCTGCAGCCCTTCCAGCGGCGCGAGCGCGATCGCCGGCGCGACGCGCCCGATCAGGGCGGAGGGCACCTTGCTCTTGTCGCCGGAGAACAACCCTATGCCGAAGACGATGGCGAGCAGGCCGAAAATGATCAATGGCGCGAGGAAGACGAGCGGCGAACGCCGCCGCGGATCGATCTCGACCTGGCTCATGCCGCCTCCCGGCCCGAACGGCGGCCGGCGCCGCGACGCTCCAGTTCATCGAGCGCGCGTTTCTGGGCGGCGTGATCACGCAGGATCGCCAGCGTCAGCCCGACGAGGACGAGCGCCGCCGCGCCATAAGACGCCAGGATGAAACCGGCATGTGGCCCGATGGCATCGAGAAGCGCACTCATGCCGGCACGCCTTGCGCCGCCAGCCGGTCGAGCCGCTCGGCCTCAAGGATCGTCAGCGTCCTGACCCGCCGGCGCATGATCTCGGCGCGCATTGCGACCATGTGCAGCGACAGCGCCATCAGCGTGAAGCCGACAGCGAGGATCAGGAGCGGCCAGAGCATCGAGGGATGGATCGTCGGCCCGCCCATGCGCAGCACCGAGGCCGGCTGGTGCAGCGTGTTCCACCAATCGACCGAGAACTTGATGATCGGCACGTTGACGAAGCCGACCAGCGTCAGGATGGCGACGGCGCGCGCCGCCCGCGAGGGATCGTCGAGCACCCGCCAGAGCGCGATCAGGCCGAGATAGATCAGCAGCAGCACGAGCATGGATGTCAGCCGCGCATCCCAGACCCAGTAGGTACCCCACATCGGCTTGCCCCAGAGCGCGCCGGTAACCAGGCAGATCAGCGCGAAGCAGGCGCCGATCGGCGCGGCCGCCTTCTGCGCGACATCGGCGAGCGGATGGCGCCAGACCAGCGTGCCGAGCGCCGAAAGCGCCATCATCGAATAGAACATCATCGCGAGCCAGGCGGCCGGCACATGGATGAACATGATGCGGATGGTCTCGCCCTGCTGGTAGTCGGCCGGCGCCTTGAACCAGGCGAGATAGAGCCCGACGACGATCAGCAGCGCCGCGATCGCGGCGAGCCACGGCAGCACCGCGGCCGAGAAACGCATGAAGCGCGTCGGATTGGCGAGGTCGATCAGGCTGGCCATGATGCCGGCGATGTGAGTTGCGAGGGCTTAAGCGCCATGGCGTGAGCTTTAGCAATCTCGACAGGTTCCAAGCAATGGATGTCGACGGGCTGCGACAATCACGCTTCGGCTAGACGTCCTCGTCCGACGAGGCATCCGCCCCGCCCTTGTCGACAATGCCGAACTGCTTGGAGCGGACGCCCTCGCCGGCCAGATCGAAGCCTTCCGCCGCCAATCCTCGCCGTAGCAACTCTCGCACGGCTGCAGCCCGGCTCGGCATGCGCTTGTCGAAGCGCCAGTTTTCCAGGGCCCGCAGCTCGTCCTGGTTGAGCATGATCTGGAGGCGCTCGCCCCGTTCGTCGGACGACATTCTGTGCAACCACATCAAAATGAGTAAGTGACGATAACAGCCCCAACCTCTGTGATGCAAGCAGCGCCCCCGGTGGGGCCATCAGAGTCTCTTCCTGCAGTTTGTTATATTACTAAGATATTGAAATTATTTGTATTTTTACGAATCACGCATTGCCTTCGCCACCATCCTGCGCTAGCGTTCTGGTCAGGAGGATCGACCATGTTGATCAAGCTGTCGGAAGACATGCAGCACGCCGTCGAGGTGAAGGTACGCAACAAAATCGACGAGACGCCCGTCCTCGACGTCAACGCCGCCGCCGAGGAAATACGCCTCGTCTTCGTCGAGCGGAATGTCGCACATGAGGATATCGCGGCTTCCGTCGCCACCTTCGCGGCCCAATGCGGCTACCCTGTCGAATTCGTGGCGCTGGCACCGCAGCGCGACTGAGCTGCCTATTCGGCCGATCTGAGGGCCGCCGCCGCAGCCACCGTGCCGACCACGATCGCGCCCAGCGAGATCGCACACAGGATCAGGAACGGCGTCAGGAAAGGCACGGTGCCTCCGACCGCCGCATTGGCTGCGGAGACGCCGAAGATCAGCACCGGCACGGTCAGGGGCGCGACCAGAACCGGCACGATCAGCCCGCCCCGCCGCAAGCTCGCAGCCAGCGCCGCGCCGCCCGCTCCGATGAAACTCAAAGCCGGCGTGCCAACCAGAAGCGTCGCGACCAGCGGCAGGACACCCTCCCCCGGCAAGGCCACCAGCAACCCGAGCAACGGCGAGACCAGCGCCAGCGGCAGCCCCGTCGTCAGCCAATGCGCCAGCCCCTTGGCCAGTACGGCGAACTCCAAAGGCAGGGTCGAGGCCCGGATCAGGTCGAGCGAGCCGTCCTCCTCATCACTCTGGAACAGGCGGTCGAGCCCGATCAGCACCGACAACAAAGCGCCGAGCCAGAGGATCGCCGGCCCGATCCGCGACAGCAGGTTGAGATCGGGACCGAGCGCGAACGGCACGAGCACGACAAGCGTCAGGAAGAAGACGAGCGCGAGTTCCCCACCGCCGCCGGCCCGGCTTGCGACCGCGAGGTCACGCTTCAGGATCGCGAGAAAAGCGCGTTTCACGGGCCGATCCTGACTTCACGCGCGCCCTCGATCCCGAGCGGACCATGGGTCGCGGCCAGGATCGCGCCGCCTAGGGCGAGATGGTCGCGCATCAGCCCGGCGACCATCGCCTGCGAGGCCACGTCGAGCGCTGAAAGCGGCTCGTCGAGCAGCCAATAGGGACGGCGGGACACCAGAAGCCGCGCCAGCGCGACGCGCCGCCGTTGTCCGGCCGAGAGATAGCCCGCCGGCAATTCCGCCGCATGGCCGAGTCCGACGGCGGCCAGTGCCTCATCCGGAGTTGCGGCAGCATCGCCCAGAACATCCTGCGCGAAGGCGAGGTTCTCGCGGGCCGTCAGCGCCGTCTTCAGCCCGTCACGATGTCCGACGAGGTGTGAAACCTCCGCGAAATCGGCCTCATCCTCGGCACCTTCCAGTCGAATGCTGCCCCCATCGGGCCTGAGCCTTCCGCAGAGCATGGCGATCAGGCTCGACTTGCCGGCGCCGTTACGGCCGGTCAGAGCGATCGCCTCGCCGGGTTGCAGCGTGAAGCTCAGGCCCTCGAAAATCAGCCTGCCGCTACGTCGGCAGGCGAGATTCTCGGCATAGAGACGCGTCGGCGGGAATGGAATTTGCTTCAAGGCAGCGCTGCCGCAGATACGTCCGAGCTCATATCGTTCATCTAGCGCGCTTCTTGGAATTGCTCTATAGAACCCGCGGCTACGCCGCACGCCGATCCGGCGCGGGGCTCGGGCACTCCCGGGGCGGCGCGCGCGTCATGCGCATTAGGCCTTCGAACGGCGGTGTCCGCAAGGGCGCTCCGGTCGCGACCGCAACCCCTTGATCAGGATCAAGCCCGAATGGCCTCGCTCGACTCCTTCAAAGCCCGCAAGACGCTCACCGCCGGCGGCAAGACCTACACCTATTACTCCCTCCCCGATGCCGAGAAGAACGGCCTGCCCGGCATCTCCAAGCTGCCCTTCTCGATGAAGGTGCTGCTCGAGAACCTCCTGCAGTTCGAGGACGGCCGTTCCGTCACCAAGGCCGATATCGAGGGCTTCGTCGCCTGGCTCGACGACAAGGGCACCGCCGGCAAGGAAATCGGCTTCCGCCCGGCCCGCGTGCTGATGCAGGACTTCACCGGCGTTCCGGCCGTGGTCGACCTCGCCGCGATGCGCGACGGCGTCAAGGCACTCGGCGGCGACCCGCAGAAGATCAACCCGCTCGTGCCGGTCGATCTCGTCATCGACCACTCGGTCATCGTCGACGAGTTCGGCACGCCCAAGGCGCTCGCCCAGAATGTCGAGCTCGAATACGAGCGCAATGCCGAGCGCTACAAGTTCCTGAAGTGGGGCCAGGGCGCCTTCGACAATTTCCGCGTCGTCCCGCCCGGCACCGGCATCTGCCACCAGGTCAACCTTGAATACCTCGCCCAGACCGTCTGGACCCGCAAGGAAATCATCGACGGCGTCGAGGTCGAGGTCGCCTATCCCGACACGGTCGTCGGTACCGACTCGCACACCACCATGGTCAACGGCCTCGCCGTTCTTGGCTGGGGCGTCGGCGGCATCGAGGCCGAGGCTGCGATGCTCGGCCAGCCGCAGTCCATGCTGCTGCCCGAGGTGATCGGCTTCAAGCTGACCGGCTCGCTCAAGGAAGGCATCACCGCCACCGACCTGGTGCTCACCGTCACGCAGATGCTGCGCAAGAAGGGCGTCGTCGGCAAGTTCGTCGAGTTCTTCGGCCCCGGCCTCTACAACCTGACGCTGGCCGATCGCGCGACGATCGCCAACATGGGCCCGGAATACGGCGCGACCTGCGGCTTCTTCCCGGTCGATGCCGAGACGCTGGACTATCTCACCACCACCGGCCGCAAGGCCGACCGCATCGCGCTGGTCGAGGCCTACAGCAAGGCTCAGGGCCTGTTCGCCACCCCCGAGACGCCCGATCCGGTCTTCACCGACACGCTCGAACTCGATCTCTCCTCGGTCAAGCCCTCGATGGCCGGCCCGAAGCGTCCGGAAGGCCGCGTCGATCTCTCCGGCGTCAAGGCCGGCTTCGCCGCCGCCATGGACACCGACTACAAGAAGGGCGCCGAGATCGCGCGCCGCGTGCAGGTCGAGGGTGAAGACTTCGATCTGGGCCATGGCGACGTCGTCATCGCCGCCATCACCTCCTGCACCAACACCTCGAACCCCTCAGTGCTGATGGCGGCCGGCCTGCTCGCCCGCAACGCCGTCGCCAAGGGCCTCAAGGTCAAGCCCTGGGTGAAGACCTCGCTGGCGCCCGGTTCGCAGGTCGTTGCCGAGTATCTCGCCAAGTCCGGTCTCCAGACCGATCTCGACAAGCTCGGCTTCAACCTGGTTGGCTTCGGCTGCACCACCTGCATCGGCAACTCCGGCCCGCTGCCGGCGCCGATCTCGAAGACGATCAACGAGAAGGGCCTGATCGCGGGCGCCGTCATTTCCGGCAACCGCAACTTTGAAGGCCGCGTCTCGCCTGATGTGCAGGCGAACTACCTCGCCTCGCCGCCGCTGGTCGTCGCCTATGCGCTCGCCGGCTCGGTCCAGATGGACCTGACCACGCAGCCGATCGGCACGGGCTCGGACGGCAAGGACGTCTATCTCAAGGACATCTGGCCCTCCAACAAGGAGATCCAGACCTTCATCCGTGAGAACGTCACCCGCGCGATGTTCGAGGAGAAGTACGCCGACGTCTTCAAGGGCGACGCTCACTGGCAGGCGGTCGACGCCCCCAAGAGCGAGACCTATGCCTGGGACGACGACTCGACCTATGTGCAGAACCCGCCCTATTTCCAGGGCATGGGCAAGAAGCCGGCCGCGATCGGCGACATCAAGGGCGCGCGCATCCTCGGCCTGTTCGGCGACAAGATCACCACCGACCACATCTCCCCGGCCGGTTCGATCAAGGCCGCCTCGCCGGCCGGTCACTATCTGACCGAGAACGGCGTCGCGGTGGCCGACTTCAACCAGTACGGCACGCGCCGCGGCAACCATGAGGTGATGATGCGGGGCACCTTCGCCAATATCCGCATCCGCAACCACATGCTCGGCCCGAACGGCCGCGAGGGTGGCTACACCATCCATTACCCGACCAAGGAAGAACTGCCGATCTACGACGCGGCGATGAAGTACCAGGCGGAAAAGGTGCCGCTGGTGATCTTCGCCGGCGTCGAATACGGCAACGGCTCCTCGCGAGACTGGGCGGCGAAGGGCACCAACCTCCTCGGCGTCAAGGCGGTCATCGCCCAGAGCTTCGAGCGCATCCACCGCTCGAACCTGGTCGGCATGGGCGTCGTTCCCTTCACCCTGCAGGAAGGCACGAGCTGGGCCTCGCTCGACCTGAAGGGCGACGAGACGGTCACCATCCACGGCCTCGCCAACGTCAAGCCGCGCCAGATGATGGAAGCCGAGATCACCTATGCCGACGGCTCCGTGAAGAAGGTGCCGATCCTGTGCCGCATCGATACGCTGGACGAGATCGACTACTTCAAGAACGCCGGCATCCTGCATTACGTGCTGCGCGGCCTCGCCGCTTAAGCCAGACGGCAGCGACAAGACAGCTCATGGCCGGCGCAAGCCGGCCATGGCGCATTGAGGACGCCTCCCGGTTGTCCTCGCGCCCGCCGCAGTGTAAGGGGGCGGTTCAGTCATCCTCGGTGGCGACTAGGGGCAGGCGCAGGGCGAGTTCCCGCGCTCGGATGTCGTCCGCCATCACCGACAACAGACGGGAGCACCCGCAGCATGTCCGCCACGTTCGAGACGGTCGCCGGCATCATTTCCGAAACCTGCGATATTCCGCGGGAGAAGATCACGCCGCAGAGCCACGCGATCGAAGATCTCGGCATCGATTCCCTGGCCTTCCTCGACATCGCCTTCGCGATCGACAAGGCCTTCGGCATCAAGCTGCCGCTCGAGCAGTGGACGCAGGAAGTCAACGAGGGCAAGGCCCCGGCCGAGCAGTATTTCGTGCTCGAGAACCTCTGCAAGCGCATCGACGACCTCGTCGCCGCCAAGAAGGCGTAACAGCCTTCCGCCGCCGCCGGACTTGAGCCGGCGCGCGGCTCCCGATAGAGCATAGGGGCCGTTGCGCGGATCGACCGATCCGTGTCGCGGCCTTGCGCCGTTCTGGCGCCCAGCAGACCTAAGGATCGCATGCGCCTCGAATATTTCGACATGATCGACAGGGTCGTGACCTTCGATCCGTCGCAGAAGCGCATCGTGACGCGCTCTACCGTCCCCGCCGAGAGCCCGGTCTTCGAGGGCCATTTCCCCGGCCATCCGCTGGTGCCCGGCGTGCTCTTGACCGAGACCATGGCGCAGGCCTCGGGCTATCTCCTGCTCGGTCTCAACGGGCTCTCGCAGATGCCGTTCCTGATGACGGTCGACAAGGCGCGCTTCCGCACCTTCGTCGAGCCCCGCACCGAGCTGGAAGCCAGCGCCGAGCTGGTGATCGAAGGTTCCGGCTACGCCGCGACCAAGGTGAAGCTGACCAGCGAAGGCAAGCCGATCTGCGATGCCGAGCTGCGCTTCCGCCTGATGCCTTTCCCCGCCGATATGCGCGCGCTGATGCAGAGCCGCATCGAAGCCATCGGCCTGATGCCGGAGCCTGCCCCATGAACCGCCGCGACGTGGTCATCACCGGTGTCGGCATCGCGTCGAGCCTCGGCGAAGGCGTCGAGACCCATGCCGCGGCGCTTGCCGCAGGCGGGCCGCCGGTCGTCAATACCGAAAGCTTCAAGCCCTATCCGCTCCACCCGCTGGCGCCGCTCGAGCTGGACAGGCAGATCCCGAAGAAATCCGACCAGCGGCAGATGGAGCCCTGGCAGCGGCTCGGCGTCTACACGGCCGGCCTCGCCCTGGATTCTGCAGGGCTGAAGGACGATGCCGAGGCGAAGAGCGCCCTGCAGGTCATCGTCGCGGCCGGCGGCGGCGAGCGTGACCATGCCGTCGATGCCGCCATTCTCGAAGGCCTGCGCGGCGCCAACGATACCGGCGCCTTCCTCAACGAGCGACTGATGGGCGATCTCAGGCCGACGCTCTTCCTCGCCCAGCTCTCTAATCTGCTCGCCGGCAATATCGCCATCGTCCATGGCGTGACCGGCCCGTCCCGCACCTTCATGGGCGAGGAGCAGGCCGGCGTCGACGCGATCCGCACGGCCCATGCCCGCATCGCTTCGGGCCAGTCCGACCTGATGCTGGTCGGCGGCGCCTATAACGCCGAGCGGCGCGACATGCTGCTGCTCTTCGAGCTCGGCGGCTATCTGCACCGCGACGATTTCAAGCCGGTCTTCGAGCGCGAAAGCGCACCCGGCCTGATCACCGGCAGCGCCGGCGCCTTCCTCGTGCTGGAATCGGCCGAGCGCGCCGCCGCGCGTGGCGCCAAGGCCTATGCGAAGCTCAAGCATACCGGCGCCGCGCGCAGCCGCCGCGAGGCCGGCACGGTTCAGTCGGCCCTGACGACGCTGCTCGGCGACTTCGGCCCGGTCGGCAGCGACGCGCTCGCCATCTCCGCCGCGACCGGCTGCGCCGGTATCACCGGAGAGGAAGCCGCAGCCATCGCCGCGGCCGCGCCCTCCGCCAAGCGTATCGCGAGCGGCGATCTCGTCGGCCATGGCGTCGAGGCAGCCTTCCCGGTTTCGGTGGCGCTGGCGGCAATCGCCCTGTCAGCCGGGCAGGCGAAGGAAGCGATCGTCACCGGCGCCGGCCACTGGCGTGGCGAAGGCGCCGCGCATCTCGTTCAAGCGTGAGGGTTGAAGCCATGACCACGCATCGCGACGCCAAGGGCCGTCCGCTCGTCGCCGTCACCGGGCTGGGCGTCGTCACCTCGCTCGGCCAGGGCAAGGACACCAACTGGCAGGCCCTGACATCAGGCAAGTCCGGCATCCACCGCATCGAGCGCTTTCCGACCGAAGGGCTGAAGACCAGCATTGGCGGCACCGTCGATTTCCTGTTCGACGGCCCGTTCACCGCCCCCCAGCTCTCCGAGAAGCTTGCGACGCTCGCGGCCGAGGAAGCTGTCGGCCAGAGCGGCATCGGCTCGGCCGGCGATTTCCCGGGTGAGCTCTTCATGGCCGTCCCGCCGGTCGAGATGGAATGGCCGCAGAAGCAGGAGATGGCCCAGGCCACTTCTGGCGAAGCGGATTACGACGGCCTGCTGCGCACCGCCGCCACCGGCCAATTCCGCGCGATGCACGAGCTCTTCGTCTTCGGCGGCGTTGCCGACCATATCGCCGACCGGTTCGGCACCAAGGGCTCGCCGATCTCGCTTTCGACCGCCTGCTCCTCCGGTGCGACCGCGATCCAGATGGGCGTCGAGGCGATCCGAAGGGGCGATACGCAGGCAGCCCTCTGCATCGGCACCGACGGCTCGATCCATGCCGAGGCGTTGATCCGCTTCTCGCTGCTTTCGGCTCTCTCGACCCAGAACGATCCGCCGGAAGGCGCCGCCAAGCCGTTCTCGAAGAACCGCGACGGCTTCGTCATGGGCGAAGGCGCCGGCGCGCTCGTGCTGGAGGATTACGACCACGCGCTGGCGCGCGGCGCGACGATCCTCGGCATCGTCGCCGGTTGCGGCGAGCGCGGCGACGGCTTCCACCGCACCCGCTCGAGCCCGGACGGCAAGCCCGCCATCCTCGCCATGCAGGATGCCCTGGCCGATGCCGGCCTGACCCCTGACGATGTCGACTATATCAACGCCCACGGCACCTCGACGCCCGAGAACGACAAGATGGAGGCGATGAGCTGCGCCGCCGTGTTCGGCGAGCGCATGGCGAGCCTGCCGATCTCCTCGAACAAATCGATGATCGGACACACCCTGACGGCAGCCGGCGCGGTCGAGGCGGTGATCTCCTTCATGACCATCGCCAACGGCCTGATCCCGCCGACCATCAACTACGTGAATCCTGACCCGGCCATCGCCCTCGACGTCGTGCCGAACACGGCGCGCAAGGCCAAGGTCCGCACGGTGATCTCCAATTCGTTCGGTTTCGGCGGCCAGAACACCTGCCTCGTGCTGACGGCGCCTCCGGAGGCTGCATGACAAAAGTTCTCGTCACCGGCGGCGCCAAGGGCGTCGGCGCCGCGATCGTGCGCGCGCTCGCCGCCGCCGGCCATGATGTCGACTTCACCTTCCGCTCCTCCGCCGACCAGGCGAAGGCTCTGGCGCAGGAGATCGCCGCGAGCCATCCCGGCCGCAGCATCGTCGCGCTGCCGCTCGATCTCTCCGACAAGGAGGCACTCGACGCGTTCTGCGAAGCGCGCGAGAGCGAAACCTATTTCGGCCTCGTCCACAATGCCGGCCAGCCCTATGATTCGCTCGCTGCGATGATGGCGCAGGACAAGGCCGAAGCGGCGATGCAGGTCAATTTCTGGGCCTTCACCCGCCTCGCCAAGAGCCTGATGCGCACCATGATCCGCGCCCGGGCCGGCCGCATCGTCGCGATCGGCTCGGTCGCGGCATTGCGCGGCAATCCCGGCAACGCCGCCTATGCCGCGTCCAAGGGCGCGCTGATCTCCTATGCCAAGACGCTCGCAGTCGAGACCGGCAAGCGCGGCGTGACCGTCAACGTGATCGCACCGGGCTTCGTCGATACCGACATGATGGCGCCCTACGCTGCCTATCGCGACAAGATGCAGGCACAGATTCCCGCTGGCCGCTTCGCCAAGCCGGAAGAGGTCGCCGGCCTCGCCGCCTTCCTGATGAGCGAGCCCGCCGCCTATATCAGCGGCACCGTGCTGCCGATCGACGGCGGCCTGACCGCCCAGCTCGGCGTCCACCGCTGAGCAATTTGTTCTGAAAGGTCGAAAACCGATGCGTTCCCTCCAGCTCCACGGCGATCGCGACCTGCGCCTGGAAGAGATCGAGCCGCCGCCGCCGCCCGCTCCCGGCGAGGTGCAGATCCGTATCAAGGCGGTCGGACTGAATTATCTCGACCTCTGGGGCTTCCGCGGCATGGCCTTCGCCAAGCGCAAGATGCCGCAGGCGGCCGGCGTCGAGGCCGCTGGCGAGATCGTCTGCGTCGGCGAGGGCGTCACCGGCTTCGCGCCCGGCGACACCGTCACGGCCTATGGCGCCGACACCTGCGGCCAGTGCAAGGCCTGCCGCGAGGGCCGCGACAATCTCTGCGAGAACGTCGCCGGCATCATGGGCTTCCATATCGACGGCTTCGCCCGCGAATTGCTCAACCGCCCGGCCCGCCTGACCATCAAGGCGCCGAAGGGCGTCTCCTTCGAGGACGCCGCCTGCGCACCGATCGGCTTCGGCACGGTCCAGCACATGCTCTTCGACAACGCACGGCTGGAGCCCGGCGAATCCGTGCTCGTTCATGCCGGTGGATCGGGCATCGGCACGGCCGCGATCCTGATGGCCAAGGCGATCGGCTGCACGGTCTACACCACCGTCGGCGACGACGAGAAGGGCGCCAAGGCCAAGGCGCTCGGCGCCGACCACGTCATCAATTACCGCGAGGACCGCTTCGAGGGCGTTGTCCGCAAGCTGACCGGCCGCAAGGGCGTCGATGTCGTGTTCGAGCATGTCGGTGCCGACACCTGGAACGGCTCGCTGCTCTGCCTGAAGCGCGGCGGCCGGCTCGTCACCTGCGGCGCCACCTCCGGCCCGTCCGCGACGATCAACCTGATGCAGCTCTTCCAGCAGCAATACCGCATCACCGGCTCCTTCGGCTGCCGGATCGAGAACATCGCGCAGTCGCTGGAGAAGATGGCCGGCGGCATGAAGCCGGTGATCGATTCGGTCTTCCCGCTCGCCGAGTTCGAGAAGGGCCTCGCCCGCATCGAGGGCCGCAAGGTCTTCGGCAAGGTCGTCATCGCCTTCTGACAGGGACCTGTTTCCCGCCAAGGACTTGACGCAGGCGCGTTCCTGCCCCAGATCGCCCGTTTAGGCCCGGTCTTGCTCTCGGCACGGGCGTTTCAGGCAGGACCGACCTTGAGACGATTGAAGGCTATCGCCGCGCGCATCGGCGCGGCGGCGATGATCGGTGTGATCCGCGCCCTGTTCGCGTTCCTGCGCATGCTCGGCCCTGAGCGCGCCAGCGATCTCGGCGGCTGGCTCCTGCGGACAGCGAGCCCGCTGATCCCGGTCAACCGCGTCGCGCTCGCCAATATCCGGGCCGCCTTTCCCGAGAAGGACGAGGCCGAGGTCAAGCGCATCGCGCGCGGCGCCTGGGAGAATCTCGGCCGCGTCGCCGGCGAATACGCCAACCTCAAGGCGCTGTTCGACTACGATTACCACAACCCCGACAAGCCCTCGCGCGTCGAGGTCAAGGGCATCGAGCATTTCATCGCGCTCAAGGACGACGAAAAGCCCGGCCTGATCTTCTCGACCCATCTCGCCAATTGGGAACTGCCGGCGATCTGCGCGCAGGCCTACGATCTCGAGACCACCGCGGTCTTCCGGGCCCCCAACGATCCCGCGATCGCCGCCGTCGTGCACGAGATCCGCTCCGGCGCGATGGGCGGGCTTGCCGCCGCCAAGCAGGGCGCGGCCTTCGCCATGCAGGGCGTGCTGGAGAATGGCGGCCATCTGGGCATGCTGATCGACCAGCATTTTACCCGCGGCGTCGTGGTGCCCTTCTTCGGCCGCCCGGCCCTGACCAACCCGATCATGGGCAAGTTCGCCAAGCGCTTCGAATGCCCGGTCCATGGCGTCCGCGTCATCCGCCTGCCGAACCACCGCTTCCGGCTGGAACTGACGCCGCCGCTCGACCTGCCGCGCGACGCCAATGGCGAGATCGACGTGCAGGGCGCGATGGCGATGATGACGGCCGTCGTCGAAGGCTGGGTGCGCGAATATCCCGAGCAATGGCTCTGGATGCATCGCCGCTGGCGGCCCAACATGATCTCGGCCGCCGCGCGCGAAGCCTTCGATCACGCCAGCGCGACCGTGCCGGTTTTCAAGGCAACGTGATTTCCCTCGCGCGCAGATTGCGGGCTTTGGTAACCTCCGGAAAAGAAGTCGTCCGCAGAGTCCAGATCATGTTTCCTCGCCCGCGCCATCTCGCAGCGACCGTTGCCGCCTTTGCCTTGGGCATGGCGACCGCGCACGCGCAGGCGCCGGCGAAACCGCCCAAGGCGGTGATCGAGCTCTTCACCAGCCAGGGTTGTTCCTCCTGCCCGCCGGCCGATGCGCTGGTCGTCGAGCTGGCCAAGGACCCCGAGCTGATCGCGCTGACCCTGCCGGTAACCTATTGGGACTATCTCGGCTGGAAGGATACGCTCGGCAAGGATTCCTTCGCCAAGCGGCAGAAGCTCTATGCCAAGGCCCGCGGCGACGGGCAGGTCTACACCCCACAGGTCGTGATCAACGGCGCTGCCCATGCCATCGGCTCCGAACGCCCCGAGATCGAGAAAGCGGTGAACCAGTTCGCGACGACCGGATTCGCCGCCCGCATCGCCTTGAAGGAAGAGAACGGCGCCCTCCAAATTCGGGTCGCTTCGAGCGCAAGCGAGAGCGAGACGACGGCCGGCATCTGGATCCTGCCGACGACGCATCAGGCAGCGGTACCGATCACGCGCGGCGAGAATCAGGGCCGGACGCTGTCCTACGCCAATGTCGTGCGCGGCATGGTGCGTGTGGGCGACTGGACCGGCAAGGAGATCACCGTCACCGCGCCGCTCTCCGCCACCCAGGCGCCGGAGGCCGACGGGTATGTCGTGATCGTCCAGGCCGAACGCCCCAACAAATACGGCCACATGATGCCCGGCGCGATCATCGGCGCCGCCAAGGGACTGGCGAAACGCTGAACCAGCCGGCATCGTAATTTAAAGCAGAATCACCTTGTTCGAGAGCTCGTCGACATCGCCGGGCACCGGCGGTGCGTGCTGGGCCAACACCGTCCCGACCGAGCTCACGGCGGCGATCAATCCCTCCGTCAGCCGATCTTCGCGCGCGGCAGCGAGCAGCGGCTCGATGATGCCGCGCCAGGTATCCTTCTCGACCAGCCCGTCGATGCCGGTATCGGCCAGTATCTCGGCATAGCGCTCCTGCAGGGCGATATAGAGCAGCACGCCGGTGCGCCCCTTGGTCCGGGTCAGCCCCCGCGCCGTGAATTCCCGCAGCGCCACATCATGTGCGCGCCCGCGCTTGATGAAACCGGGCACGAAGCGCCCACCCCGGCCATACCAGAGCAGGCTCGCCAGCAGGGCGGCGGCGCAGATCAGCTGGATCAGGAAGATGCGCGGCGCGCTCATGACGGTGAGCCATAGCAGCGGCCATGGCACGAACAGCGCGAGCGTCAGCGCCATCATCGCCGGCACGTTGCGATAGCTCGATGCCGCTCGGTCGATCACCACGACGATCTCGCCCGCTGTCAGGCTCTCGGCGCGGCGCACGGCCTCCGCGATCGCATCCCTGTCGGCTGAATCCATCACCAGTCTCCCGAAGCCCCGCCGCCGCCGGACGAGCCGCCGCCACCTGAAAATCCGCCGCCGCCCGAGCTCCAACCGCCTCCGCCGCTGCTCCAACCGGAGCTGGAACCCGAACCAGTGCTCCAGCCGGTGCTCTGCGGCAGCGTCACCCATTGCCCGTTGCGCAGGCGATGCCGGCGCGCCCCGCCCTGCTGGCTCAGGCCGCGCAGGAAGGCGACGATGAACAGGAAGATGAAGATCATCGCAATGATGACGGCGATGTCCTCGCCAAGCGTGCTCTCGTCGGAACGCACCTCGGCGCGTCGTTGCCATTCCTCGGCATCGCCTGCGAGGATGGTCAGGATGGCGTCGACCCCGGCATCGATCCCCCCGGCGAAATCGCCGGTCTTGAATTTCGGTGCGATCGCCGTGGTGATGATGACCTTGGATAGCGCATCGGTCAGCGCGCCTTCGAGCCCATAGCCGACCTCGATGCGGACCTTGCGCTCCTTCGGCGCGACGATCAGGAGGGCGCCGTTGTTCTTCGCCTTTTCGCCCAGTTTCCAGTGCCGGAAGAGCCCGTTGGCGAAATCCTCGATCGTGACGTCCTGCAGCGAGGGCACGGTCGCGACCACGACCTGATCGGAGGTCTTGTCCTCATGCGCCTTGAGCTTGCCCTCGAGCTTTTGCCGGATATCGGGCGCGAGCAGGTTGGCGCCATCGACGACCCGACCGGTCAGGGCTGGGTAGGAAGGTTGTGCAGCGAGAGCCGGGAGCGCACAGAGCAAGAGAAGGAAGAACGCGGAAACACACCGCAGAACCCCTCTCCCACCCGGGAGAGGGGTTGCCCGCGCCTCTTCCGGCAAGGTCGTCACAACCTCAGAACTTCACCGCCGGCGGCCGCTCGGCACCTGCCGTCGCCGTGAACGTCTCCATCGGCTTGGCGCCCCAGAACAGCTTCGCCCAGATCACGCCCGGGAAGGTGCGGATCTCGGTGTTGAAGGCCTGCACCGCCTGGATGTAATCGCGCCGGGCCACCGCAACGCGGTTCTCGGTGCCTTCGAGCTGCGATTGCAGGGCGAGGAAGTTCTGGTTGGATTTCAGCTCCGGATAGCGCTCGACCGTGACGAGCAGCCGCCCGAGCGCGCCGGTCAGCTGGTTCTGCGCGTCCTGGAATTCCTTGAATTTCGCGGGATCGTTGATGGTCGAGGCATCGACCTTGACCTGGCTCGCCTTGGCGCGCGCCTCCACGACCGCGGTCAGGACCTCGCGCTCCTGCGCGGCATAGCCCTTCACGGTCTCCACCAGATTCGGGATGAGATCGGCGCGGCGCTGGTACTGGTTCTGCACCTCGGACCAGGCGGCCTTCGCCTTTTCCTCCAGCGTCGGCACGTTGTTGTAGCCGCAGCCGGCCAGCGCCACGCCAAGCATGCCGAGAACGAGCCAGGTGAGCGGCCGGCGAAGTTGAGTCACAATCGACATGCCGAAAACCCCTTTTGGCAACGTCAGAACAAGCGATTCGGACCTTACCCGCCAGCGCCCGCCCATCCAAGCTGTCACGCCGCGACGAATGGCCTATCCTGCGATACTCACCGGAGCTTCGCCCATGCGCCTGTCTCTCTTTCTCACCCTGTCATCCGCCCTGCTCGCCACCCAGATGGCCATCGCCCAGCCGCAAGCCCCTGCCCCGGAGGCCGCGACCGGGCGGGCAACCAAGACGCTGGGAACAGCCCAGCGCTTCATGGCCGCCGCCGCCAATCCCCTGGCCGCGACGGCCGGGCGCGACATCCTGCGTGCCGGCGGCAGCGCCACCGACGCCGCCATCGCCATCCAGCTCGTCCTCAATCTGGTCGAGCCGCAGAGCTCCGGCATCGGCGGCGGCGCCTTCTTCGTCCATTGGGACGAGACCGGCCGCAAGGTGACGACGCTGGACGGCCGCGAGACCGCGCCGGCCGCCGCCAGGCCCGACCGCTTCATGAGGGACGGCAAGCCGATGCCGTTCCGCGAGGCCGTGGTCGGCGGCCGCTCGGTCGGCGTGCCCGGAACGCTGAAGCTGCTGGAAGAGGCGCATCGCCGCTGGGGCAAGCTGCCCTGGGCCGATGTCGTCTCCCCGGCCCTGAAGCTGGCGGAAGAAGGTTTCGCGATCTCGCCGCGCCTCAACGGCCTGCTCGCAGGCGAGAAGGACTTGGCCAAGAACGCGCTGGCCGCCGCCTATTTCTATGAGCCGGACGGCAAGGCCAAGGCGGTCGGCACCGTCCTGAAGAACCCGGCCTTCGCCGCAACGCTGCGCGCCGTCGCAGCCCAAGGCTCGGAAGCCTTCTACAAGGGCGCGATCGCCGAGGACATCGTCGCGACGGTCACCGGCCACCCGACCAATCCGGGCGACATCACGCTCGCCGATCTCGCCGCCTACAAGGTCGAGGAGCGCGAGGCCGTCTGCGGCGCCTATCGCATCTGGCGGCTCTGTGGCATGGGCCCGCCGAGCTCGGGCGCGGTGGCGCTCCAGCAGATGCTCGGCATCCTCGAAGGCCAGGACCTGCGCCGCATGGGGCCGGGCACTGACGCCGCCCACTGGTTCACCGAAGCCGGCCGGCTCGCCTTCGCCGACCGTGCGCTCTATCTCGCCGATCCCGCCTTCATCAGTGTCCCCGTGCGCGGCCTGATCGACCAGGACTATATCCGCTCGCGCGCCGGACTGGTCAGCCCCGAGCGCTCGATGGGTCGCGCCAAGCCTGGCGATCCGCCGCATCGACGCGCGCAGCTCCTCGCGCCCTCCGACGGCATCGAGAACGGCACCAGCCATATCTCCGTCGTCGATGCGGACGGCAACGCCGTCGCGATGACCACGACGATCGAGGACGGCTTCGGCTCGCGCCTGATGACCAAAGGCGGCTTCCTGCTCAACAACGAGCTGACCGATTTCAACTTCGCGCCGGAGGAGGACGGCAAGCCCGTCGCCAACCGCGTCGAGCCCGGCAAGCGCCCGCGCTCCTCGATGGCGCCGACGCTGGTCTTCGACGCTTTCGGCCGGCTCCATGCCGTGGTCGGCTCGCCCGGCGGCAGCCAGATCATCGGCTATGTCGCCAAGACGCTGGTTGCCCTGCTCGACTGGAAGATGGACCCGCAACAGGCCGTGGATTTCGGCAATTTCGGCAGCCGCAACGGTCCGACCGAGCTTGAGAAAGGCACCGAGGCCGAAGCCTGGAAGGCCGCGCTGGAGGCCAAGGGCCACGAGGTCCGCCTGCTGGAGATGACCTCGGGCACGCAGGCCATCGTCAAGACGCCGGAAGGCTTTCTGGGCGGCGCCGATGGCCGCCGCGAGGGCGTCGCGATCGGGGACTAAGCGGTATTACGGCTGTGCCGGGCGCTCGCCACCAGCGCCGCGTCCGGCGATCAGCCAGTAGACGAAGCCCGTCGCCGCGCCGACCAGGAAGAGGCCGGAGATGATCTGGATCTCGGCCGTGCTCGGCGCGCGCGACAGCCGGAGCATGGCAAGCGGCAGCAGGGCGGCGAGCAAGCCAGTGAAGCCGCTCTGAAGCAGGCCGCTACGCAAACGAAAAAGCTCCGAGCCCACCGCGACCAGCACCACCGGCGCCATGATGATCGCCATGCCGAGCTTGCCGATCAGGGCGAAGGCCGCCTGCGCGGCCGGCGCCGGATCGATGCCGCTCTCGGCGAGCCCGAACAGGATGTCGATCAAACGCTCGATGCCGCCGCCGATCAGCATGGCCACGGCGGGCGAAGCAAAGCTCGCCATGCCCAGGAAGAACACGCCCGCCCCCATCGCGACGAGGCAGGCGAACGGAATCAGCAGGATCCAGCGCAGCAAGGCTTACTCCGCCGCCACAGCGGGAGCGTCGGCCTGCGCCTCGTCCAGCATCAGGCGAGCGCGGGCGGAGAGCTTCTCAGTCTCGCTCTTGAGCTGGCCGCAGGCGGCGAGAATGTCGCGCCCGCGCGGCGTGCGCACCGGCGAGGCATAGCCGGCACGAAAGACGATCTCGGAGAAGCGCTCGATCCGGTCCCAGTCCGAGCACTCGTATTTGGTGCCGGGCCAGGGATTGAACGGGATCAGGTTGATCTTGGCCGGGATGCCCTTGAGCAGGCGGACGAGCTCGCGCGCCTCGGCATCGGAATCGTTCACGCCCTTGAGCATGACGTATTCAAAGGTGATGCGCTTGGCGTTCGAGAGCCCCGGATAGTTCCGGCAGGCGTCGAGCAGGTCCTTGATCGGGTATTTCTTGTTGAGCGGCACCAGCTCGTTGCGCAGGTCGTCGCGCACCGCATGCAGCGAGATCGCCAGCATCGTGCCCATCTCCTCGCCGAGCGGCCCGATCTGCGGCACCACGCCCGAGGTCGAGACCGTGATGCGGCGGCGCCCGAGCGACAGGCCCTGATCGTCGGTGATCACGCCGATCGCGTCGCGCACGCCGTCGAAATTGTAGAGTGGCTCGCCCATGCCCATGAAGACGATGTTCGAGACGAAGCGCCCGCCATCATTCGGCACGAAGGCGCCATCCGGCGCCTTGCGGTTCGGGAAATCGCCGAGCCGGTCGCGCGCCACCATCACCTGGGCGACGATCTCCTCGGTCTTGAGGTTGCGCACCAGGCGCTGCGTGCCGGTATGGCAGAAGGTGCAGGTCAGCGTGCAGCCGACCTGGCTGGAAACGCAGAGCGTGCCGCGATCGACCTCGGGAATATAGACGCATTCGATCTCGGCGCCGCGATCATGCGGGCCGGTCGAGGGCATGCGCATCAGCCATTTGCGGGTGCCGTCGGTCGAGACCTGCTCGGCCGTGACCGTCGGCAGATCGAGCGAAAAATGCTCGGCGAGCTGCCCGCGCAGCCCCTTGCCGATCGTCGTCATCGCGTCGAATTCGCGCACGCCGTAATGGTAGATCCAGTTCCAGAGTTGGCCGACGCGCATGCGCCGCTCCTTCTCGGGCACGCCGATCTCGGCCAGGGCCTCGGTCAGGCCGGCGCGGGTGCGCCCGACCAGCGAGGGGCGTCGCAAAACGGGTTCGGCCGCCGGAGCGGCGGTAGCGGGAACGGATGCGGTCATCGGAGCTCTGTCGTCGCCCATCGGGGAAGGCGCGGGATTTCGCAGCTCCCTAGCACAATTCGGGCGAAAGCGGAAATCCGCCCTCCACGCAGATCATCCCAGCCGCGGCGAAGCGGAGAACCGGGATGACGGCGTGGAGCCTTTCAGCCTTACTTGCAGGCGTCCTCGGCCCGCTTCACGATCTGGCTGATGCCGGCGAGCGAGTATTTGTCGCTGGTCGGGTTGCCGCGCTTGGAGGTGCCCTTGATCTCCAGCCCGGAGCCGCGACGCAGAGCGTCGAGCATGCGCGGCTCCTCGGCCGGGTTCTTCAGCCACATGTTCTGACCCTTGGCGACCAGCGCGAAGCGCTCGTTGCCGATGATCGCCTGATGCTCGACCCCTTCCTTGAGATCGAAATTCATCACGAAGCTGATCTCGTTGCGCACGCCCTCGCCCGGCCGGCTGGAGACGAAGAGCAGGCCTTCGACATCCTTGAGATTGGCGGGGATGCGGGTCTCGGCCTTGGACAGGGCGTAGCAGACCTTGGAGCGACCCTGCTGCGAGGAGAAGGCCTGCCACTTGCCGGCGCTTTCCAGCAGCATCGCCTGGCCCTGGCCGGAGCTGGCGGCCGCCGTTGCGGCGGGCTTCGGCTTGGCGCGTTGCTGGGCGGCCGCGCCTGTCGGCAGCGACAGAACGGCGATGCCGCCCGCTGCGAGCGTTGCAGCAAACGCGGAACGGAGGGCAGCGGCGCGGGAGGCGCGGAGGAACGAGCTGATCATGGACCGCCATCAGTCACTAAAAAACTTAATACCGCGTTTACCACCTGTTGATCAGGCGCGCTCACGCGGGGACGGCGGCATAGAGTGTCACGATCCTGGCGAAAATACGAATGATGACGGGGCGGTTCCGTGCCGCCTCCGGCCGTGCCAGAATCGGAACCGTTGACGACGAAGGCGGATCAACGATGAAGGCCCTGCTCTGCGACCATCACGGCCCGGCCGAGGAACTGGCGATCCGCGACCTGCCCGATCCGGAGCCCGGCCCCGGCGAGGTCGTCATCGCGGTTAAGGCCGCCGCCCTCAATTTCTTCGATACGCTGATCATCCAGGGCCGCTACCAGACCAAGCCGGCCTTCCCGTTCTCGCCCTCGGCCGAATGCGCCGGCACCATCGCCGCCATCGGCGAGGGCGTGACCGGCTGGCAGGTGGGCGAACGCGTCGCAGCCTGGCTGGGCTATGGCGCGGCCCGCGAAAAGGTCGCGGTTTCCGCCGATCAGCTCATCCGCATTCCCGGGCGGCTCGACGATGCGCAGGCGGCCGGCCTCTTCGTGACCTATGGCACCGCGATGCATGGCTTGATCCAGCGTGCCGGACTGAAAGCCGGCGAGACGCTCGCCGTCCTCGGCGCCTCCGGGGGGGCGGGACTCGCTGCGGTCGAGATCGGCGCCCTGCTCGGCGCCCATGTCATCGCTTGCGCCTCCTCGTCCGACAAGCTGGCGCTCGCCCGCGAGCATGGCGCACAGGAGGAGATCGACTATGCGCGCGACGACATCCGCGCCGAACTGAAGAAGCTGACCGAAGGCCGCGGCGTCGACGTGCTCTACGATACGGTCGGCGGCGAATTGGCCGGGCCGGCCCTGCGCTCGATGGCCTGGGAGGGGCGCTATCTCGTGGTTGGCTTCGCCGGCGGCGAAATCCCGAAGATCCCGCTCAATCTCTTGCTGCTGAAGGGTTGCGACCTGCGCGGCGTGTTCTGGGGTGATTTCGTGCGGCGCGATCCCGCCGGCCATCGCCGCAACATGGAGCGGCTTTTGGACTGGGCGGCGGGCGGCCATATCCGTGCCCATGTCCATGCCACGATCCCGCTGGAGCGCTGGACCGAAGCCTATGCGCTGATTGCCGACCGCAAGGCGAAGGGCAAGATCGTCCTGACGCTGTGACGGAGCCTCAGAGCTCCGCCATCGCCTTCTTCGCCCGCTCGCGATGCTCGATCGTGATCGAGCCGGCGACGGCCGCGATGGCAGCGGCGATCACCGCCGCATCGTCGGTGAAGCCGAGCAGCGGCATGATGTCCGGCAGCGCATCGATCGGCAGCACGAAATAGCCGAGTGCGGCAAGCAGCGTCATCCGCACGCGCCGCGGCGTCGCCGGATCGCGCGCACAGAACCACGCGGCCAGCAGATCCTCCGCAAACGGAATACGCTTCGCGACGCGCTTCAGCCTGGCCATGAAATCGGCGCCGAACTTCGCCTCGTCGCGCAGGCTCTTGCGGATCGCCTCCATCTCCTCGCGGCTGAAGCTTGCGCTGAACCCCTCGCTCATCCCTGTCTCTCTCCCAAGCATCGGGTGATGCCGATGATCGCGCGCTTCCTATCGAAGCGCCATGTTGAAAGATGGCCCCGGCGCAATCCTGCACAAGAGGTGGTTCCGAAAACCCGCTTGGAGCGACGCGAAACGCCCTCTAAACCGGCTGTCAGAACAAGATTGACGGGAAACGCGCCATGAAACTCGATTCCTCCCTCGCCGCCATCGTCACCGGCGGTGCCTCCGGCCTCGGCGAGGCGACCGCGCGCATGCTGGCGGGCCAGGGCGTCAAGGTCGCGCTGCTCGACCTCAATGCCGAGCGCGGCGAGGCCCTCGCGAAGGAAATCGGCGGCGTCTTTGCCCTCTGCGACGTCACCAGCGAGGCTTCGGTCGATGAAGCGCTGGCCAAGGCGCGTGCCGCCCATGGCGTCGCCCGCATCATCGTCAACTGCGCCGGCATCGCGCCCGGCCGCCGCGTCGTCTCGAAGAAGCGCGACACCGGCGAGCTCGTCGCGCATGACCTCGCCACGTTCGAGAAGGCGGTCGCGATCAACCTGAACGGCACCTTCCGCGTCATCGCCAAATCGGCCGTGGCACTGGCCGGGCTCGATCCGGTTACCGAGGATGGCAGCCGCGGCGTCATCATCTGCACGGCCTCGGTCGCGGCCGAGGACGGACAGATCGGCCAGGCCGCCTATGCCGCCTCCAAGGCCGGCGTCGTCGGCATGACCCTGCCGATCGCGCGCGATCTCGCCGGTGTCGGCATCCGCATCGTCACGATCATGCCCGGCCTGTTCGAGACCCCGATGTTCGCCGGCCTCCCCGACGATGCCAAGGCCTCGCTCGCGGTCTCGGTGCCGCATCCCTCGCGTCTCGGCCGCCCGGCGGAGTACGCCGCGCTCGCCCGCAGCATCATCGAGAACGACATGCTGAACGGCACCGCGATCCGGCTGGACGGCGCGATCCGTCTCGCGCCGAAATAGGCTCAGACGATGCGATAGACCTCGCCGGCGCTGCGGTCCCGGTAGAGGTCCACGCGCTCGCCATTCCAGTGATAGTCGAGATGCCGGCCCTGAACCGGGCGACTCGCGCCGTCGGGATAGAACAGCCCGGCGCATTCGCCGCCGGGGCAGCGCACGCTGGGATACGCGATGCCGGCCGAGCCGAGCCCCCGCAGGCCGATGCCGAGCGTCTGGCTCGCGGCATAGTCGGTTGGATCGAGTACGGGAGCGGCTTCGGCCCCGAGCGGCCTGATATCGTGAAGCTCCGCATCGACCTCCAGCACAACCTCGCGGAATTGCGAGGTCCAGCCCGGCGATTGTGACGTCGCCAACATGAAGCGGGCGTGGTGGTGGATCGTCTCCAGCAGCGCCACTTCGAAGCGATTCCCGACATAGAGCACGCCGAAACTGCCATCGCTGAAGCGGCTCGGCCGGTCCGGGCTGACATGGGTGAAGGGCGCCATCAGCCAGCTTGCACCCGGCCCCGACACGCGCCGCTCCGCCGGCACGAGATCGAGATTGCCGATCGTCTCCATCAGGCGCGGATTGGTCTTCTGCTCGGCCGCGATCAGGAGCGGCCAATCGGCGGGGTCGGCGATATCCTCGAACAGGTCGATCGGCGGAAAGATGCTGCGGATGATCCGGACCGCGCCGCGCCATGCGATCTCGGCGACCGGCAGGCTCGCCGGATCGATCACCAGGCGCCCCGCTCGGCATCGAGCAGGCGGCGCACCCGCATCAGATCGGTCAATTCGCCGCCGAGCATGACATCAACAGCCGATCTGCCGCCGAAATCGGCGTTGGCCCGCTTGATCCAGTCATAGCCGCGCTGCGGCTCGGTGAAGATCAGCGTGAGCGCCTTGTGAATGCCCATCAGGTTCGAAAGTCGGGCCTTGCCGTCGCGCGAGATGCGCCCGATCTCGCCGGCTTTCCAGCGCCGGTAGCTCCTGACCGGCAGATCGATCAGCACCGCCGCTTCCTCGTCGGTGATCCGCCAGAGCCGGAACAGGTTCACCGCCGCGCGGAACATCGCGGCGGCCTCGTCATCCGTGATCGGGTCGGGGACGAAATCGCGCTGGGCCGTCTCGATGCGCAGCAGGGCCGTCATGACATTGCTCTCCATTTGGCATAAAATGGAGATAATCTTGCCAAATGGCAAGAGGTCGTGATTCTCGACCTATTCCTCGGCCTTCGCCGGCTTGATCTCGTGCTTCAGGATCAAGGGCGTCTGGGCCAGCGCAAAGGCCATGGTCAGTGGCATCACGCCCCAGACCTTGAAGGCAACCCAGAAATCCTGGGTCTGCGTGCGCCAGACCACCTCATTGATGGCCGCCAGCACGAAGAAGAACAGGCCCCAGCGGAAGGTCAGCTTGCGCCAGCCTTCCTCGTCGAGTTGCAGCACCGTCTCCAGCACCAGCGAGAGCAGCGAGCGCCCGAAGAACAATCCGCCAAGCAGGACCGAGCCGAACAACGCGTTCACGATGGTCGGCTTGACCTTGATGAAGAAGGCATCGTCCAGGGCCAGCGTCAGACCGCCGAAGACGGTGACGACGATGGCGTTCACGATCGCCATGCGCGGCAAATAGCCCATCAGCGCCCGCGACAAGGCCAGCGCGATCAGCGATGCCGCGATGAAGATGCCAGTCGCGACGAAGATGCGCCGGTCCTCGGCCACGCCGAGCAGCCGGTCGCCATAGGAATTGGCGAAGAAGAAGATCGCCAGCGGCCCGAATTCCAGCGCGAGCTTCAGCAGCGGATTGACCGCCCTGCCCTTCTCCGCCGCGCCTGCCGGTTGCTGCATCGTCTCGCTCACGCCGCCTCTCCCAATCCCGCCACGGCGCGAGCAAAGTCGCGCGCCGAAAACGGCTCCAGATCCTCGACGCTCTCGCCGACGCCGATGAAATGCACGGGCAGGCCGAACTGCGCCGCCAGCGCGACCAGGATGCCGCCGCGCGCCGTGCCGTCGAGCTTGGTCATGACGAGCCCGGTCACACCCGCGGTCTCGCGGAAGGCCTCGACCTGCGAAATCGCGTTCTGGCCGACTGTGGCGTCGAGAACGAGCAGGGCCGCATGCGGCGCGCTCGGGTCCTGCTTGCGGATGACGCGCACGACCTTGGCGAGTTCGTCCATCAAGCCCTGCTTGTTTTGCAGGCGGCCGGCGGTGTCGATCAGCAGCGCGTCGGTGCCATTGGCCTTGGCCTTCTGCAAGGCCTCGAAGGCGAGGCCCGCCGCATCGGCGCCCTGCTGGCCATAGACGACCTCGGCGCCGGTGCGTTCGCCCCAGACCCGCAACTGCTCGATCGCGGCGGCGCGGAAAGTATCGCCAGCCGCGAGCATCACGGATTTGCCCTCGCTGCGGAATTTCGCGGCGAGCTTCCCGATCGTCGTGGTCTTGCCGGAGCCATTGACCCCGACCATCAGCAGCACGAACGGCTTTTTCGTGGCGTCGATCGCCAGCGGCTGGGCAACGGGCACGAGGATCGACTCGACCTCGCGCGCCAGGATCGCCTTAACCTCGGCCGGGTCGATCTGCTTGTCGTAGCGCCCGTCGCCGACCGCTTTCGCGATCTTCGCTGATGTCGCGAGCCCCAGATCGGCCTGGATCAGGATATCTTCCAGGTCCTCCAGCGTGCCGGCATCGAGCTTGCGCTTGGTGAAAAGGTCGGTGATCCCCGTCGTCAGCGCCGAGGACGTCCGCGACAGCCCCTCGGTCAGCCGCCGCCACCAGCTCCGCTTCGGCTGCGGCGCCGGAGCGTGAGTCGGTTCAGGAACGACGACCGGCGCGGGCTGCGGAGCGACGGCGGGTTCCGGTTCCGGCTCGACCGGCAACGAATCGCTTTCGACGAGAGCGGGCGGGGTGACAGGCTCGGGAAAAGCTGTCTCGACGGCAGGCGCCGCCGTTTCGGCAACCGGAGCAGGAGCAACCTCTTCGACCTCCGGCTTCAGCTCCTCGACAGGCTCGACGGCCTGTTCGGTCACCGTCTCCGGGGTGGGTGCCGGCTTGGCCGGTTCCTCGTCGCGTCCGAACAGCCTCGAAAAGAAGCCGCGCTTTTTCGGTTCGGTCTCGCTCATTGCCATCCTGTCTTCGGTTCGGCGGCTGTCTAAGGTTGCGCCACCGGGCCGGCTTCGCTAGCGCAATGCCATGGCAACGCCGGACCGACCAGAAAATTCGCAACCTGCGGGGCAGGACGACGCCGAACTGCCGGTGCCGCTGCTCTATCGCGACGCCATGATGCTCGTCATCGATAAGCCTGCCGGCCTGCCCTCGCATCGCGGCCCGCAGGCCAAGCGCCGGATCATCCCGGTCCTGACCGATTATCTCGATGCGCTGCGCTTTGGCCTGCCACGCAAACCGGAAGCCGCCCATCGGCTCGACAAGGACACGTCCGGCTGCCTCGTGCTCGGGCGGCATCCCCGCGCCATGGCCGAGCTCAACCAGATGTTTCGCGACGGGCGCATCGACAAGACCTATTGGGCGATCGTGCAGGGCAGCCCTGCGGAAGACGAAGGATTGATCGATTTTCCCCTCGCCAAGCGCTCGCCGGAGCGCGGCTGGTGGATGAAGGTCGATCCCGCCGGCCTGCCCTCGCAGACCCGCTATCGCGTGCTCGGTCGTGGCGAGAGCGAACATGGCCCGCTCGCCTGGATGTCACTGGAGCCGCTGACCGGGCGAACACATCAGCTGCGCGTTCATTGCCAGGCCTCGGGCTGGCCGATGCTCGGCGACGAGATCTACGGCGATGCCCCGCGCGAAGGCGGGCCGGGCCTCCAGCTTCACGCACGGGCGATCGCCGTGCCGCTCTACAAGAAGCGCGATCCGATAACGGTCGAGGCACCGCCGCCGCCACATATGCTGGCCGCGCTCGGGGCCTGCGGCTGGAAGCCTCAGGGCTGAACCGCTTCAACTCACCAGCGCGTCGATGGCGCGCGCCAGCTTGACGTCGAGTTCGGTCAACCCACCGGCATCATGGGTCGCGAGCGTGACATCCACGGTGCGATAGACATTCGACCATTCCGGATGGTGGTTCATCGCCTCGGCGAGCAGGGCGACGCGCGTCATCCAGCCGAAGGCCTCGCTGAAATCGCGGAAGACGAAACGCCGGCTGATCGCCTCGCGGCCCTGCACCAGCTTCCAGCCGGTCAGCGTCGCCAAGGCTTCGGCTTGCGCTTCGGGCGAGAGCCGCTTCGGCCGCGTCATCGGCGCATCTCCCGTGACAGGCGATTCGGATAGGAGGGGCCGAGCGGGTAGGCCGCCTCCAGCACATAGGGGCCGCCGCCGATCGAATCGCGCGAGGACATCAGGGCCACGCGGCGCGCGGTGAAGGTGAACGGCCTGATGATCGGATGCAGGCTGAGGAAATGCGCCAGCTCGACGGGGGTCGTATCGCGTAACCTTGCCAGCGTGACATGCGGCACGAATTTGCGCGCCTCCGCCGGCAGGCCGAGCCGGCGCATCTGCCGTTCGAGATCGGCCTGGAGATCGGTCAGGGCCTTGCTGGGTTGCGCCCGTGCGAACAGCGCGCGCGGCTTGTCGCCGCCGAAGCTGCCGAGCGCATCGAGCGTCACCTCGAACGGATAGGCCGTGAGGTCGGAGAGCATATGGTCGATATCGTTCGCCATGCGGCGGTCGACATCGCCCAGGAAACGCAGGGTGATGTGATAGTCGGCCGGCTCGATCCAGCGCGCGCCCGACAATCCGCCGCGATGCAATGTCAGCCCGGTCGCGACCTCGGCAGGGATTTCCAGAGCGATGAACAGCCTCGGCATGAGCGAATCCCTGCCAAGCGATTGTGACTCTGGCGAGACGGTAGAGCAGGAAGCCGGCTCAAGGGAATTGTTTTTGCGCCGTGATCGTAACTCATCCCCACCACGTCATCCCGGACAAGCCGCGTCAGCGGCGCCGATCCGGGATCCATGCCGGAGCGCTCCCGATCGAGGTTCAGGCATGGATCCCGGGTCGACCTATGGTCGCCCGGGATGACCCGCGATGGGGTCGGGAATGCGGAATCAGGGGCAGGGATTGCCGACGAGCTGATGGATCGCGTCGATCTTCGCCTCGACCTCGGGCGAGAGCTTCACGTCGATCGAGGCGATATCGGTCCTGAGCTGCTCCATCGTGGTCGCGCCGATGATGTTGGCGGTAACGAAGGAGCGGCTGTTGACGAAGGCGAGTGCCATTTGCGCGGGGTCCAGCCCGGCCTCGCGAGCGAGCGCGATATAGCGCTTGATCGCCGCCTCGGCGCCTTCCGTCTGGTAGCGCTGGCCGCGGTCGAACAGGGTCGTGCGCGCACCCGCCGGACGGGCGCCGTCGAGATATTTGCCGGTGAGATAACCCTGCGCCAGCGGCGAATAGGCGAGCAGGCCGACATCCTCGCGCAGCGCGATCTCGGCCAGAGCCGTCTCAAAGGTGCGATTCAGCAGGTTGTAGGCATTCTGGATCGACTGCACGCGCGGCGTGCCACGTGCCTCCGAATCGGTCACGAAGCGCATCGTGCCCCAGCCGCTCTCGTTGGAGAGGCCGAGATGGCGGATCTTGCCGGCCTTCACGACGTCCGCGAAGGCGTCGAGCTGTTCGGCGATATCGGTCTCGTCGGCGGCCCGCGCATAAGCTTCCCTGGAGAAGCGTGTCGGGTTCGAGCCCCACTGGATCGGCCGCTCCGGGAAATGCAGCTGGTAGAGGTCGATATAGTCCGTCTGCAGCCGCTGCAGGCTCTTGTCGACCGCCTCGAAGATCTGCTTGCGCGTCACCCGCGTCGGGCTCTTGTCGTCGCGGAACCAGGTATTGCCGCCGCGCCCGCAGACCTTGGACGCCAGGATGACCTTGTCGCGGTTCTTCCGTGCCTTGAACCAGCTGCCGATAATCCGCTCGGTCGAGCCTTGCGTCTCCGGCCTCGGGGGGATCGCGTAGAGTTCGGCGGTGTCGAAGAAATTGACGCCCTGCTCGATGGCGTGGTCCATCTGGGCATGGCCTTCGGCCTCGGTGTTCTGCTCTCCCCAGGTCATGGTTCCCAGGCAGATCACCGAGACCTTGAGATCGGTGCGTCCGAGGCGGCGGTATTCCATGGCGAAGCAACTCCGGAAGCGGGGGCCGGCGGGCGGCAATGCAAGAATCGGGGATACGCGCGCGGAGAACCCGCAGGCGGATCAGGACCTGGGCGGCAAGGTGGCGATGAAGCGCTCGACCGTCGGCAGGATGGTCCGGACGATGACGGTGACGCCTTCGGCCGTGGGATGAAGCCCATCCGCCTGGTTCAGGGCGCGGTCACCCGCGATGCCTTCCAGGAAAAACGGGTAAAGCACCAGCCCGTGCTTCTTCGCAAGCTCGGGATAGATCGCATCGAAGCGTTTCGCATAATCCTCGCCGAGATTGCGCGGCGCATACATGCCGGCCAGCAGCACCGGGATCTTCCGCTCGGTCAGGCGCGCGATGGTCGCTTCGAGGTTTTGCCGGGTCAGAGCCGGGTCCACCCCGCGCAAGGCATCGTTCGCGCCGAGTTCGAGGATGACGCCGTCGGTGCCATCGGGCACCGACCAGTCGAGCCGTTCGAGCCCGCCCTGCGTCGTGTCGCCGGAGACGCCGGCGTTCACGATTTCGACAGCAAGGCCCTTCTGGCGCAAAGCCTGCTCCAGAACGGTCGGGAAGGCTGCACTGCCCGGCAGGTTGTAGCCCGCCGTCAGCGAATCGCCGAGGACGACGAGCTTCAACGAGCGCCCGGCACTGGAATCTGGCGGGGGATTCTGGGCGCCGGCCATGTCAGGGGACCCGATGAAAAGCAGCAGGAAGGCGACGAAAAACGTCGCAACCGATTGGACAAGCGCGAATCCGCGCCCATATGGCCGCAGACCACGCAGCACCGTGGCTCCGCCCCGCTCGGGGCGTGATTCAGTGCGAACGGGGTTGGCGATGGAACCGTAAGTCAGGATCATGGCGTGATGAGCGAGAAGGCCGCTTCGGCAATCGAGTTGCAGGATGTCCACCTGAGTTTGGGGCGTGGCGCCGCCCGCGTCCATATCCTCAAGGGCGTCTCGGTGTCGCTGACCGATGGCGAGGCGACCGGCCTCGTCGGCCCCTCCGGCTCCGGCAAGTCGACCCTGCTGATGACTATGGCCGGGCTGGAGCGCCCCGATTCGGGCGTCGTCCGGGTCGCCGGCCAGGATCTCGGCGCGCTCGACGAGGACGGGCTCGCGATCTTTCGCGGACGGCATATCGGCATCGTCTTCCAGTCCTTCCACCTCGTCCCGACCATGACGGCGCGCGAGAACGTCGCGCTGCCGCTGGAACTCGCCGGCCACACGGATGCCTTCGCCCGCGCCGAAGCGGAACTGCGCAATGTCGGCCTGGGCCATCGCATGGACCACTACCCCGCCCAGCTCTCGGGCGGCGAGCAGCAGCGCGTCGCCATCGCGCGCGCCGTCGCGCCGGACCCGGCCATCCTCGTCGCCGACGAGCCCACCGGCAATCTCGACGAATCGACCGGCCGCGCCATTGTCGACCTGATCTTCGCCCTGAAGCGCGAACGCGGCGCCACGCTCGTGCTCGTCACCCACGACCTTTCGCTCGCCGCGCTCTGCGAGCGCACCGTCCGCCTGCGCTCCGGCGTGATCGAGGCCGAGCCCGAGACGGCGGTCGCCTGACGATGCACGCACCCGTCAAGCCGTCCCAAAGCCCGGCCTACCGCGCCCCCGGCATCGGTCTCGTCCTGCGCCTCGCGATCCGCGATCTGCGGGCCGGCCTGCGCGGCTTCGGCATCTTCATCGCCTGCCTCGCGCTCGGCGTGATGACCATCGCCGCCGTCGCCTCGGCCTCGCGCGGCCTGACCGAGGGCCTCGCTCGCGAAGGCCGCCGCATCCTCGGCGGCGACGCCGCCTTCAGCTTGATCCATCGCGAGGCGACCCCGCCCGAGCTCGCCTTCCTGACCGCACGCGGCGCCGTCTCCAGCATCGCGACCATGCGCGGCATGGCCAATGCCGGCGAGAAGGGCGCGGCCCTGGTCGAGATCAAGGCGGTCGATGCGGCCTATCCGAGCATCGGCACGGTCGAGACCGACCCGCAAGCGCCATTGCCCGGCCTGCTCGACCAGCGCGATGGCGCCTATGGCGCCGTCGCCGACCCCGTCCTGTTCGGCCGGCTCGATCTCAAGCCCGGCGATATCGTCACGGTCGGCGGCGCGAAGATCCAGCTGCGCGCCAATCTCATCTCCGAACCCGACAAGATCGCGGCCGGCGTCGGCTTCGGCCCGCGTCTCCTGATGTCGCAGGACGCGCTGAGGGCGACCGGCCTGATCCAGCCCGGCAGCCTGATTCGCTGGACCTATCGCCTCCAGCTGCCGCCGACTGCGACGAGCGACGCCGATCTTGAGAAGCTGATCGCGGATGCCGGCACGCAGCAACGTGATGCCGGCTGGGAAATCCGCTCCCGCGCCAATGCCGCGCCGAGCTTTCAGCGCAATCTCGAACGCTTCACCCAGTTCCTGACGCTGGTCGGCCTCACCGCCCTGCTCGTCGGCGGCGTCGGAGTCGCCAATGCCGTGCGCCGCTTCGTCGATGCCAAGAAGCTCGATTTCGCCACGATGAAGGCGGTCGGCGCCACCGGCGGACGCGTCGTCGCGATCCATCTGACCGAGGTCATGCTCGTCGCCGCGATCGGCACCGCCATCGGCCTCGTGCTCGGCGCCGCGGCGCCCTTCGGCCTCGGCGCCATCGTCCAGAGCATCCTGCCAGTGCCGTTCGAGCCGACGCTGGCGCCGGGCGAACTCGCCATCGCCGCGCTCTATGGCCTGCTGACCGCGCTCGTCTTCGCGATCATCCCGCTCGGGCGCGCCCACGATGTCCCGGTCTCCGCCCTGTTCCGCGACAAGGTCGAGCCCGATCCGCGCCGTCCGCGCGCGATCTATCTCGTCCTCTGCGCGCTGGCGCTCGCTGGTCTCGCCGGCGTCGCCATCGGCTTCGCCTATGATCGCCGGATCGCGCTGATCTATATCGGCGTGATGTTCGGCGTCTTCCTGCTGCTGCGCGCCGTCTCGCTCGGCCTGATGGCCCTGGCCCGCCGCATCCCGCGCCCGCGCCGGCCGGCCCTGCGCATGGCGCTGGCCAACAGCCATCGCCCGGGCGCGCTGACACCGGCGCTCGTGCTCTCGCTCGGCCTCGGCGTCGCGCTGCTTTCGGCGCTGTCCTTCATCGATGTCAGCCTGACCCGGCAGCTCACCGGCGCCCTGCCCGACAAGGCGCCGAGCTTCTTCTTCCTCGACGTACCCAGCCGCGATTCCGAGCGTTTCGACGCCTTCCTCGCGGCCGAGCGGCCAGGCGCCAAGACCGAGCGCGTGCCGATGATGCGCGGCCGCATCGTCTCGGTGAACCAGACCCGCGCCGAGGACATCAAGGCCAGCGAGCAATCCGCCTGGGTGCTCGATGGCGACCGCGGCATCACCTACGCCGCCGCGCTGCCGGAAGGCTCGCGCATCGCGGCCGGCGAGTGGTGGCCGGCCGATTATCGCGGCGAGCCGCTGGTCTCCTTCGACGCGCAGAACGCAGCCGGCATCGGGCTGAAGATCGGCGACAGGCTCACCGTCAACGTGCTCGGCCGCAACATCACCGCCCGCGTCGCCAATTTCCGCACCGTCGACTGGCGCTCCTTCGGCATCAATTTCGTCATGGTGTTCTCGCCCAACACCTTCGCCGGCGCTCCGCACACCAATCTCGCCACCATCGCGGCGAGCCCTGACGGCAAGGGCGCGACCGACGCCGCGCTGATGCGGCGCCTCGCGCTCGACTTCCCCGCCGTCACGGCAGTCCGGGTCAAGGACGCGCTCGAAGCGGTCAACACCATCGTCGCCCAGCTCGCCATGGCGATCCGCGGCGCCTCCGGCCTCGCCATCGCAGCGAGCCTGCTCGTGCTCGGCGGCGCGCTCGCGGCCGGTCAGCGGGCGCGGCTGTATGACGCGATGATCCTGAAGACGCTCGGCGCGACCCGCCGCTTCATACTTTCGTCGTACGCCCTTGAATACGCCGCCATCGGCTTCGTCGCGGCCGTCTTCGGCGTTCTCGCGGGTACAGCGGCGGGCTGGGGCATCGTCACGCAAGTGATGCGCATCGAGTTCGTCAGTGATCCCAGAGGAGCTATACTGGCTGCGACTGCCGCCGTCGGGGTTACCGTCCTGTTCGGGCTTGTCGGTACGATAAAAATACTAACGAAAGCGCCGGCTTCTCATCTCAGGAATTTATGATGACTATCTGAGAACGACTCTCGATAGACATTAAAATCCTGTAATTCTGCATGTGTGCAGCGCCGAACTTCTATGCCGGGTCCGGCCTTAACCATGGCGGGCTCTTGTAAGAACCGGCAAAGCCGCCCATATTCCCGTCATCGCGACTTTCGTGCGCGAGGACGGCTGGCGCTTGCGCGCTCTCCGTCGTCCGAAACTACGTCAGGGGAAACTCTCTTAATGAGCAACTTCGACCGCAATGCTCCAGTCTGGGGTGCCGGCCGCGCACAGCAGACCAGCGCCGTCGAGATGGATCAGGGCCTGCGCTCGTTCATGCTCGGCGTCTACAACAACATGGTGATCGGCCTTGCGATCTCGGCGCTCTTCGCGCTGGGCATCAACAAGATGGCCGTGACCGATCAGGCCAACGCCGTCGCCAAGATCGGCAACACCTATCTCACCTCCTTCGGCCAGCTGCTCTATGGCACGCCGTTGATGTGGGTGGTCGCGCTGGCGCCGCTGGCCTTCATCTTCTTCTTCTCGTTCCGCGCCGACAAGATGTCGGCCTCGTCCGCCCGGACGATGTTCTTCGCCTTCGCGGCGGTGATGGGCGTCTCGCTGTCGACGATCCTGATCCGCTACACCGGCGCGTCGGTGGTGCAGGTCTTCTTCATCACCGCGGCGGCCTTCGGTGGCCTCAGCCTCTACGGCTACACCACCTCGAAGTCGCTCTCCGGCATGGGCTCGTTCCTGGTCATGGGCCTGATCGGCCTGATCCTGGCCTCGATCGTGAACATCTTCCTGGCCTCGGGCGCCCTGGGCTTCGTCATCTCGCTGGTCGGCGTCGGCATCTTCGCCGGTCTGACCGCCTGGGATACCCAGCGCCTGAAGGAAATGTATCTCTACTCCGAGCTCGGCCCGGAGGAAGCTGCGAAGCTCTCGGTGAACGGCGCGCTGTCGCTCTACCTGAACTTCATCAACATGTTCCAGTTCCTGCTCTCGCTGATCGGCAACCGCGAGTGAGAACGACAGGCTCCTGAATGGGAGCGCACGAGCCCCGGCCCCACGGCCGGGGCTTTTTCTTTGGGCCAAATCTTCCCTCGAATTAAGCCTTCCCTTCTGGCACGCACATTGCTCATGCTTTGGGCATGACGACGCCTTCGATCCGCCCGGGCCTTCCCGCCGACATCCCCGCCATTGCGGCGATCTACGCCCATGCGGTGCTGCACGGAACCGCCTCCTGGGAGCTGGAGCCGCCGGATCAAGCGGAGATGCAGCGGCGCTACGAAGCGATCCTGGCTGGCGGCTATCCCTATCTCGTCGCGGAGCGGGACGGCGAACTCCTCGGCTATGCCTATGCCGGCGCCTACCGGCCGCGCCCGGCCTATCGCGCCACCGTCGAGAACTCGATCTATCTCGCGCCCGCGGCGCAGGGACTTGGCATCGGCAGCCTGCTGCTCGACGCCCTGATGCAGGCCTGCACCGAGCGCGGCTTCCGTCAGATGATCGCGGTGATCGGCGATGGCACCGGCGCCTCGGTCGGCTCGCGGCGCCTGCACGAGCGCGCCGGCTTCCGCCTGATCGGCATCGCCGAAAAGGTTGGCTTCAAGCATGGCCGTTGGCTCGACCAGATGCTGATGCAGAAGGAGCTGGGCGAGGGAGATCGCACGCCGCCGGGGTTCTGAATCCGGCGCCGTATCGGTGCGCTAGCTCACGACGCTGAGCTTGTTGTCGAGCACCTTGAGCACGCGCGACAGCTCCGAACCCCGCTTCAGGATCAGCCCGGTCGCCGCGACGACCGAATAGGCACCCTGCCGCCGCGCCAGGGCCGGATCCTTGACGATTCGGTAGAGCGGCATCTCGGACGAGCGCCGGAACACCGAGAACTGCGCCTTGTCCTTGAGGAAATCGATGGCGTAGTCACGCCATTCGCCGGCCGCGACCATCCGGCCATAAAGATTGAGCAATTCGCTGAGCTCGCGCCGGTCGAAGGTCACGGTGGCCGGCCGCGACGGCGCCGGGAAGTTCACAACCGCGCTCGCGGCCTGCGGTTGTGGCGTTTCGCTCTCGCTCATGGCGCCTCCCTTGTCGGGGCCTCACCAAATCATCCCCGGATGATGCGCCCGCGGTCCTGTGCTGGCAAGGGACTAAGCCAGCGAGCGATCACACGCTGGGTCGGCCATTGTCAGAGAATGCCCCATTTTCGCCGCGAACGCGCCAAGCGAGCGCCAAGTTGCGACGTTCAACTCCCTTCGTTGCCTCGACGGCCCGGTTTCACTGATCGCCGGTTTGTCAGCCCCCCAGCCCCCCGGAGTTCGGGCGGAGCCGGGCCACCGAGTCGAGGCCAACTAGCGGCTGGCATTGCGCCGGCCGTTTTTCTTTTGGGGCTCCAGCATCACCGGTGTCATTCCGGGGCTTCGCGGAGCGAAGAGCCCGGAATGACAAACGTGGGCACGCCTTACCTGGCCTGGCCGTGATATTCCGCGTTGGGCCGCATATCGACCGCCGAGGCCATCCGGTTCGACATGTTGTAGAAGGACGCGACGGCACCGATATCCCAGATGTCGCGCTCGCCGAAGCCCGCCTTGCGCAGCGCCTCGCGATCCTCTTCGCCGATCAGATGCGGCGTCTCCGTCAGCTTGACCGAGAAATCGAGCATGGCGCGGTGCCGCACCGAGAGTTCCGCTGCCCGGTAGTTCATCACCATGAGCTCGCCCAGCACCGGATCGCCGGAGAGCTGGCGCACCGCCGCGCCATGGGCGGTGAGGCAGTAATAGCAACGGTTCACGCTGGAGACCGCGACCGCGATCATCTCCCGCTCCAGCTTCGACAGGCCGGACGGCGCCAGCATCAGGTCGTTGTAGAAGGCGGCGAAGGCCGTGAGCTTGGCGTCGTCATGGGCGTAGGAGGTCAGGACATTCGGCACGAAGCCGAGCTTTTCCTGGCATTTCGCGAAATAGGCCTGGTTTTCGGCCGACAGCGCCCCCGGCTTCAGGTCCAGCGCCATCACGGCCGGCGGCGAATCCTGGCGCGCCGGCTCTTCTCCCACCTTGGGTTTGTCATGCTTTGTTGCCATGGTGTGTCCTGTCGAGTCGGGGGCAGCGTCAGTTTGCCGCTTTTTCAGGCACGGCAAGTTGAAAGGCTCCGCAGCCTATGTCATCGCTGCGGCAAAACAACTGGGGTTGGGACATGGGCAAACGGGTGACGAACGCGACTGCGGGTGCAATCGCAGCGATCGAGGCCGCAGCCACCGGACTGAAGAGTTCGATGCCCGCCGAATTTCCCCGCCTGCTTTTTGGTCGTTCCGTCGCCGAGGATCTCGAGGCCCTTCCGGCAGAGATGCTTGCCCGCACCGCTGCCGCCGCCTTCGAGCAGCTCGCCCAGCCGCGCAAGCCCGACACGATCAACCTGCGCTTCCGCGACGAGGAATACGGCGAGGGCGAGCGCAAGAACCAGCTCACCGTTCTCGAGGTCGTCAACGACAACAAGCCGTTCCTGCTCGATTCGACCCTCGCCGAACTGCAGGAGCAGGGCCATGAGCCGCGTCTCGTCGCCCACCCGATCCTGGCCGTCGCCCGCGACGCCAAGGGCAAGTTCGCCTCGCTCGCCGGCGAGGCCGCCGGCCGCGCCCCCGAAGGCACCCGCCGCGAAAGCCTGCTTCACATCCACGTCCCGCGCATCGATACGCCCGAAGCCCGCGAGAAGCTGCGTGCCGGGCTCGACCACGTCTATGCCGATGTCGCGCTCGCCGTCGACGACTGGGCCGCGATGCGCGGCCGCATCACCGAGGTGATCCAGGCCTATCGCGCCAATCCGCCGCCGCTGCCGGAAGACGAGATCAACGAGGCGCTGCAGTTCCTCGAATGGATCGCAGGCGACAATTTCACCCTGCTCGGCATCCGCGCCTATCGCTTCCCCGGCGGTGACGTCGCGGCCGATCCGATCGAGGGCTCTGGCCTCGGCATCCTGCGCGATCCCACGGTCAAGGTCCTGCGCAAGGGCCGGGAGCTGGTCACGGTCACGCCGGAGCTGCGCTCCTTCCTGGCCAAGCCGCAGGCGCTCATCATCACCAAGGCCAACGTCAAGAGTCGCGTCCACCGACGCGTCCATCTCGACTATGTCGGCGTCAAGCTGTTCACCCCGGACGGGCGTCTCGACGGCGAGTTGCGCATCGTCGGCCTGCTGACCTCGAACGCCTATACCGGCTCGGCCCGCGCCATCCCCTATCTGCGCCTCAAGGTCGCGCGCGTCGCCAAGAATATCGGCTTCGACCCCGCGAGCTATTCCGGCCGCGCGCTGATGAACGTGCTCGACGCCTATCCGCGTGACGAGCTCTTCCAGATCGATGTCGCCACGCTGGAGCAGTTCGCGCTCGATATCCTCCAGCTCACCGAGCGGCCGCGCATCCGCGCGCTCGCCCGCGTCGACGAGTTCGACCGCTTCGTCTCGATCCTCGTCTTCATCCCGAAGGATCGCTACGACACCACGGTGCGCCTGCGCGTCGGCGACTTCCTGGCGCGGGTCTATGGTGGGCGCCTCTCGGCCGCCTATCCGGCCTATCCCGAGGGCCCGCTCTCGCGCACCCACTACATCATCGGCCGCGACGAGGGCAAAACCCCGCGCGTCGAGCGGTCGACGCTGGAAGCCGGCATCAGCGCCATCGTCCGCACCTGGGGCGACGGGCTCAAGGACGTGCTCGACCAGGAGAAGGCCGGCCCCGCCGCCCGTGCACTGGCCGAGCGTTATGCCGAGGCCTTCGGTGCCGCCTATCGCGAGCGCTTCTCAGCCGCCGATGCGCTCGTCGATATCGAGATGCTCCAGCAGCTCACGCCGGAGCGCGGCCGCGCCGTCAACCTCTACCGACGCGAGGGCGACGACGCCAAGCGCGCCAATCTCAAGGTCTTCTCGCGCGGCGCGCCGATATCGCTCTCGGCCCGCGTGCCGGTGCTGGAGAACATGGGTTTCCGCGTCGTCAACGAGCGGACCTACAACGTCATGCCGCAAGGAAATGGCGACGCCGTCCGCATCTGGCTGCACGACATGACGCTGGAGCGCGCCGACGACGGCGAGATCGATATCGAGCATCTCGATCCGACCATCGAGGCGGCGCTGATGGCGCAGTTCCGCGGCCTCGCGGAATCCGACCGCTTCGACCAGCTCGTGCTGGTCGCCGGGCTCGCCTGGCGGGAAGCTGCGCTGCTGCGCGCCTTCGGCCGCTATCTGCGTCAGGCCGGCGCGCCCTATGCCCAAGGCTATATCGCCGACGCGCTGACCCGCCATCCCGACATCGCCGCCGGGCTCGTCGCCTATTTCACGGCCAAGTTCGACCCGCGTGTTCCCTCGGCTGAGCGCGAGCAGCGCATGGCCCAGAAACATGCCGAGATCGAGCAGGCGCTCGACGCCGTCACCAGCCTCGACGACGACCGCATCCTGCGCCGCCTCGTCAACCTGGTCGATGCTGCGCTACGCACCAACTTCTTCCAGATCGGCCCGGACGGCCAGCCGCGCCAGACCATTACCTTCAAGTTCGACTGCGCCAGGGTCGACGGCCTGCCGCTGCCGCGCCCGCTCTACGAGATCTTCGTCTATTCGCCGCGCGTCGAGGGCGTTCACATGCGCTTCGGCAAGGTCGCCCGCGGCGGCCTGCGCTGGTCCGACCGGCCGCAGGATTTCCGCACCGAAGTGCTCGGCCTCGTCAAGGCGCAGCAGGTCAAGAACGCGGTGATCGTGCCGGTCGGCGCCAAGGGCGGCTTCTTCCCGAAGCAGCTCCCGCCGGCCTCCGACCGCGCCGCCTGGCTCGCCGAGGGCACCGAGAGCTACCGCATCTTCATCCGCAACCTGCTCGAGCTCACCGACAATCTCGACGGCGAGACCATCGTGCCGCCGCCGGATACCGTGCGCCATGATGGCGACGACCCCTATCTCGTCGTCGCCGCAGACAAGGGCACCGCGACCTTCTCCGACACCGCCAACGCGATCTCGCTGGAGAAGCACCACTGGCTCGGTGATGCCTTCGCCTCGGGCGGCTCGCAGGGCTATGATCACAAGGGCATGGGCATCACCGCCCGCGGCGGCTGGGAAGCGGTGAAGCGCCATTTCCGCGAGGTCGATATCGACATCCAGACCACGCCCTTCACCGTCGCCGGCGTCGGCGACATGTCGGGCGACGTCTTCGGCAACGGCATGTTGCTCTCGCCGGCGATCAAGCTGGTCGCGGCCTTCGACCATCGCGACATCTTCCTCGATCCCGATCCGGACACGGCGAAATCGCTGGCCGAGCGCCAGCGCCTCTTCGCCCTGCCGCGCTCGTCCTGGGCCGACTATGACAAGAGCCTGATCTCGAAGGGCGGCGGCGTCTTCTCGCGCCAGGCCAAGAGCATCCCGCTCTCGGCCGAGGTGCGCGCGCTGCTCGACCTCGACAAGAAGGAGGTCTCGCCGCCGGAGCTGATGACGGCGATCCTGAAGGCGCGGGTCGACCTGCTCTGGTTCGGCGGCATCGGCACCTATATCCGCGCTTCCGACGAGACCGACGCGCAGGTCGGCGACCGCGCCAATGACGCGATCCGCATCACCGGCAACGACCTCCGGACGCGGGTCATCGGCGAGGGCGCCAATCTCGGCGTCACCCAGCGCGGCCGCATCGAGGCCGCGCGCAAGGGCGTCAAACTCAATACCGACGCGATCGACAACTCGGCCGGCGTCAACACCTCCGACGTCGAGGTCAACATCAAGATCGCGCTCGCAGGCCCCGTGAAGGACGGCCGCCTGAAGGAAGACAAGCGCAACGAATTGCTGGCGGCGATGACCGACGAGGTCGGCGATCTCGTCCTGCGCAACAACTACCTGCAGACGCTGGCGCTTTCGCTCACCGAAGCGCAGGGCTCCGCCGCGACGCCGGGCCTGCGCTTCCTGATGCAGACGCTGGAGCAGGACGGAAAGCTCGACCGCTCGGTCGAGTACCTGCCAAGCGACGCCCAGCTCGCCGAGCGCGAGAAGCGCAGCGAAGGCCTGACCCGGCCGGAACTCGCGGTACTGCTCGCCTATGCCAAGCTCTCGCTGCACGACGCGCTGCTCGAATCCTCGGTGCCGGACGATCCGTATCTCGCCAGCGAGCTCGTCCGCTATTTCCCGAAGGCGCTGCGCGAGGCCTATCCGGACGCGATCGCCAGCCACAAGCTGCGCCGCGAGATCGTGGCGACGCAGCTCGCCAACGCCATCGTCAATCGCGGCGGCCCGGCCCTCGTGCCGGTGCTGGCAGCGCTGACCCGCTCCGACGCACCGGCCATTGCGGCGGCCTATGCGATCGCGCGCGATTCCTTCGATCTCATCGCGCTCAACGGCGAGATCGACGCGCTCGATGCAAAAATCCCCGGCAAGACCCAGCTCGGCCTCTATGGTGCGGCGCAAGAACTCGTCACCAACCGCATGGGCTGGTTCCTGCGGCGCGGCGTCGCCAAGCCCGGCACGATCGAGCAGACCATCGCCCGCTATGCCAAGGGCGTGAAGGAACTGGCCGGCGAACTCGGCTCGCTCCTGCCGGAAGCCGCCTCGCAAGCAAGGCTCGCACGCATCGCGGTGCTCACCTCCGAGGGCGTGCCGGAAGCTCTGGCCACGCGCATCGCGAGCCTGCCGGCGCTGGCTGAGGCGACCGACATCGTCGACATCGCCGAGCGCGGCAAGCGCAAGATCGGCGAGGTCGCCCGCATCCATTTCGGCATCGACGCGCTGTTCGGCCTGTCGAGCCTGAAGGCGGCGGCCGCGGCCGTGCCGGCGACGGACGATTACGAGCGCCTCGCCCGCGAACGGGCGATCGAGACCCTCGACGACGCCCAGTCCAACCTGACGCAGGAGGTCTCGGCCTCCGCGAAGGGGCAGGGCACGCTGGAGAGCTGGATCGCCGAGCGCGGCGAGGATGCGGAGCGTACCCGCAGCACGGTCAATGCGATCGCAAGCTCCGGCCTGACCTTGCCGAAGCTGATGGTGGCGGCCGGCATGCTGGCCGACCTGCCGCGCAAGCGCTAGATTGCCGTGCCTCTGCGCGCGAAGCGATCTGAGCACAAGGTCCTGACATCGGACCGGAAGGCGATATCCGCTTTTCGGTCCGAGGCACTTGTTGAATGGAAAGACCGATGACCGGCGAAGCCGACACGACCACCCGCATCGATCCCAAGCTGCTCGAAATCCTGGTCTGCCCTCTGACCAAGGCGACGCTGGAATACGACGCCGCCAAGCAGGAACTGATCAGCCGTCCGGCCAAGCTCGCCTACCCGATCCGCGACGGCATCCCGATCATGCTGCCGGAAGAGGCGCGACAGCTGGAGGATTGAGATAGGGCGTCATTCCCTGCGGCGCATAACGATCAAAGCGCCTCGCCCCTCAACAGCCGCGGCGGGGCGCCAGCCACGCCCGCGGCCTCGCGGATGAAGAAGCGCTTCAGCCCGGGCAGCCGATCGACGATGCCGAGCCCGAGATCGCGCGCCAGCCTCAGCGGCGTCGCGTCGTTCGAGAACAGGCGGTTCAACCCGTCGGTCACGGCGCCCATCGCCACCGTGTCGAAGCGGCGCGCCTTCTCGTAATCTTCCAGCACGTCAGCCGAACCGGGATCGAGCCCGAGCCGCGCCGCATCGACGATCGCTTCGGCCAAAGCCGCAACGTCCTTCAGGCCGAGATTGAGCCCTTGCCCGGCGATCGGGTGGATCAGATGTGCGGCGTCCCCCAGCAGCGCCAGCCGCTCGCCGACGAAACGCCGAGCCACGCCGAAACCGAGCGGGTGTGCGCTCACCGCGCTTTCGAGCGCGATCTCGCCCAGTTCGAGCCCGAAGCGCCGCTCGATCTCGGCTAGCATGTCCTGTGTATCCAGCGAGAGCAGCGGCTCGACATTCTCCGTGCGCTCCGTCCAGACGATCGAGGAGCGGTGCCCGAGCGTTCCGCCATCGGCCAGCGGCAGGATCGCGAAGGGCCCCGACGGCAGGAAATGCTCGACCGCGCGGCCGTCATGCGGACGTTCGTGGCCAATCGTCGCGACGATGCCCGACTGGCCGTAACTCCAGCCGACCCAGCCGATACCCGCCTGCTCGCGGAGTTTGGAACGCGCGCCATCGGCCGCGACCAAGAGCGCCGCCTCGCAACGCCCGCCATCGGCGAAAACGATCTCGACCGTCGCATCATCCGCGATGAAGCGCCGAACTCCGGTACTGCGCAATTCGACCCCGGCCCCCTCGCAGGACGCCTTCAGCGCCGCGACCAAGGCCGCATTCTCGACCATATGGGCGAAGGGTTCTCCCGGCTCGACCTCGCCGTCGAAGGTCAGGAAGACCGGGCGGACGGCGTCCTCGGTGCGGCTGTCCGAGACGATCATCTCCAGCATCGGCTGGGCGGTGTGCGCAATCGTATCCCAGATGCCCAGCGTCTTCAGCATCGCCCGGCCTCCGGCCGCCACCGCATAGGCGCGGTTATCGGCGCGTGGCGCGGCCGCCAGCGCCGGATCGGCCAGGATCACCGAGACATCCGCGCCCAGCCCCTGCTTCAGCGCGAGCGCGAGTGCTAGCCCGGCGATGCCGCCGCCCGCGATGACGATGCGCATGGCACCGCTGCCCTGCTCGATAGCCATATCGTCCTTATCTCCACGCCGACTTGACGCCACGGGATGCCTCGGTGCTGATGCCAGCGAAGCCGGCTGTCCCTGTGCGGGCCGCCGGCCGTTCCGTCAACCTGACCGCGATACCGCCGACCATGTCCCAGATCAGCGCCTCCCTGACGGCGATCCTCGACCTCGAGCAGCTCGAGCGCAACCTGTTCCGCGGTCGCAGCCCCAAATCGAGCTGGCCGCGCGTGTTCGGCGGGCAAGTGATCGCGCAATCGCTTTATGCCGCCTGCAAGACGGTCGAGGGCCGGCAGCCGCACTCGCTGCATGCCTATTTCCTGCTGGCGGGCGACCCCGAGGTGCCGATCGTCTACGAGGTCGACCGCCTGCGCGACGGCCGCTCCTTCACCACGCGCCGCGTTCTGGCCATCCAGAAGGGCGAGGCGATCTTCGCCATGTCCGCTTCCTTCCATGTCGAGGAGGCCGGCTACGAGCACCAGATGCCGATGCCGAAGGTGCCGGTGCCGGAAGAGCTGCCGGACCGCGAGGAGATGGTGAAGCTGTTCAGCGCGCCCGAGCACAACCCGCTCCAGACCTTCTACCAGCGCAAGCGGCCGATCGAAATTCGCCCGGTCGAGCTCGAGCGCTATCGCGGCGGCGGCAGCCTGGAGCCGAAATTCAACGTCTGGATCCGGGCGATTGAGCCGCTGCCGGATGAGCCGGCCTTCCACCAGAGCGTACTCGCCTATGCCTCCGACCTGCTGCTGCTCGATTCCAGCCTGATCGCCCATGGCGCGACCGTCTTCGACCGAAAGATCCAGGCCGCGAGCCTCGACCACGCCTTGTGGTTCCATCGCCCGTTCCGGGCCGATGACTGGCTGCTCTATTCGCAGGATAGCCCATCGACCTCCGGCGCGCGCGGTTTCTCGCGCGGCCTGGTCTTCGACAGGCAAGGCCGCCTTGTCGCCTCGGTCGCGCAGGAAGGACTCGTTCGGCCTCGCTCCGATCTCGGCTGACCGGAATTCAGGCAGCTGCGCAGAATCCAGTCTTATGCCTAAATCTTAGGCAACAACGCTCGCCGTTTCCCTGTGAGCACGATGATTCCGCCTCCGGATGCGCCTTCGCGCCGCCCGGAGCGGGTTGGCACGTCCCTTGAATTGCATGTTGCGACGCAACTGCGATCCCGCAGGCGCGAGAGTGCAACGAGATCGCCGGGGCTGACGACCGGGCGGCGCAGACGGGGAAACCCAGCACATGAAAATCGTGATGGCGATCATCAAGCCGTTCAAGCTGGAGGAGGTGCGCGACGGGCTCACCGCCGTCGGCGTGCATGGCCTGACCGTGACCGAGGTGAAGGGCTACGGCCGTCAGAAGGGTCATACGGAAATCTACCGCGGCGCCGAATATGCCGTGAGCTTCCTGCCGAAGATCAAGATCGAGGTCGCGGTCTCCGACGAGCTCGTCGACCGGGTGATCGAGACGATCACCGCCGCCGCCCGCACCGGCCAGATCGGCGACGGCAAGATCTTCGTCTCGTCGATCGAGAAGGCCGTGCGCATCCGCACCGGCGAGACCGACACCGACGCCCTCTGAGCCCCGACCTCCAGGAGTTTTCGACGATGAATTTCAGGACTTCCCTGCGGGCCGGATTGGCTGGCCTCTCACTGGTGGCGCTGACGGCCGGCGTCGCGCTGGCCCAGGCCCCCGCCACCCCGCCCGTGCCCAACAAGGGCGATGTCGCCTTCATGATGAGCTCGACGATCCTCGTCCTGCTCATGACCATCCCCGGCCTCGCCCTGTTCTATGGCGGCCTCGTCCGTTCGAAGAACATGCTCTCGGTGCTGACGCAGGTCTTCGCCATCGTCAGCGTCGTCTGCATCCTCTGGGTGACCTATGGCTACTCGCTCGCCTTCACCAATGGCGGCGGCCTGAACGACTTCGTCGGCGGCTTCTCCAAGGCCTTCCTCAGGGGCGTCGACGCCACGACGGTGGCCGGCACCTTCTCGAACGGCGTCTACATCCCCGAATTCGTCTATGTCTGCTTCCAGATGACCTTCGCCTGCATCACGCCGGCGCTGATCGTCGGCGCCTTCGCGGAGCGCATGAAGTTCTCAGCCTTGCTGCTCTTCACCGTGCTGTGGGTCACTTTCATCTATTTCCCGATGGCCCACATGGTCTGGTACTGGGGCGGGCCTGACGCCGTCGGCAACGCCGCCAAGGCGCTGGCCGAGGCCGGCGCAGACGGCAAGGTTGCCGCCCAGGCCGCGCTCGACGCCGTCAATGCCGATGCCGGCATGCTCTTCAAGTGGGGCGCGCTCGACTTCGCCGGCGGCACGGTCGTCCATATCAACGCGGGCATCGCCGGCCTCGTCGGCTGCATCCTGATCGGCAAGCGCGTCGGCTTCGGCAAGGAATTGATGGCGCCGCACTCGCTGACCATGACGCTGATCGGCGCAGCCCTGCTCTGGGTCGGCTGGTTCGGCTTCAACGCCGGCTCGAACCTCGAGGCGAACGGCACCGCCGCGCTCGCCATGCTCAACACCTTCGTCGCCACCGCGGCGGCGGCTTTGGGCTGGCTGTTCGTGGAATGGGCGGTCAAGGGCAAGCCCTCGATGCTCGGCATGGTCTCCGGCGCGGTCGCCGGCCTCGTCGCCGTTACCCCGGCTGCCGGCTTTGCCGGCCCGATGGGCTCGATCGTACTCGGCCTCGTCGCCGGTGCAGCCTGCTTCGTCTTCTGCACGACCGTGAAGAACGCACTCGGCTACGACGACTCGCTCGATGTCTTCGGCATCCACTGCGTCGGCGGCATCATCGGCGCGATCGCGACCGGCATCCTCGTCAACACCACGCTCGGCGGCGCCGGCATCCCGGACTATTCCAGCAAACCCGGCGAGCTCGCCGTGGGTGCCTATGAGTTCGGCCCGGCCGTCATGGCCCAGATCAAGGCGGTGCTGTTCACCATCGTGTTCAGCGCCGTCGGCTCGGCGATCCTCTACAAGATCGTCGACGTGATCGTCGGTCTGCGCGTCACGACCGACCAGGAGCGCGAGGGCCTCGACATCGCCGAGCATGGCGAGCGCGCCTACCACAGCTGATCCTCCCGCCGCTCCCAGCGGTAACTCGGCCCCGGCATCGCTGCCGGGGCCTTTTTTATGCGTCGTGGTTCAGCACGCAGAGAACGAGGACGAGCTCGCGCGGTTCAAGGTTAAGCGGGTCTTAACCTCGGCTTCCTAACCTTCCGCCGATGGCCGGAATGATGCGGCCCGACAGTCCGGACAAGACCCGAAACCGCATGCGCACGATCCGCCGCTCCCAATCGCTCATGGACCGCCTGCCTGACCCGGTGCGCGAGTTCCTGTCGCGCCGCGCCTCGGAGCTTACGGGCATGGGCGTCCTCGCCCTGATGGTCGCTGTCGCCACCGCGCTGGCGAGCTGGTCGGTCGACGATCCCAGCCTCAACAACGCCACCAGCGGCGCCGTCCGCAACTGGCTCGGCCGCCCCGGCGCCATGGTCGCCGATCTCCTGATGCAGCTCATCGGGCTCGGCGTCATCGCCCTGCTGTTTCCGCCGGTGATCTGGGCGCTCAGGCTCGTCCGCTTCCACATCTTCGACCGTGGCGCGCTGAAGCTCGGCCTCTGGGTCGTCGGCGTCGCCGCGACCGCCGCCGTCGCCAGCGCCCTGCCGGCGACCCCGCGCTGGCCCTTGCCCACCGGCATGGGCGGCGTCATCGGCGACGGTCTTCTGTTCGGGACACGCAACATCGCGGGCATTGCCGGCAGTGCGGTCGGCAGCCTCGTCGGCTTCCTCTATGCCGGCATCGCCATCCTCGCCGTGACCGCCGCAGCCGGCTTCGGCTTCGTCACCGACGAGGACCCGACGCTCGACAGCGACGAGGCCGAGGACAGCTGGTCCGATGGCGAGGAGCGCCGCGACGATGAGCCCGGCATCGCCGTCATCCTGATCGGCTGGCTCGCCCATGGCGCGATGGCGCTGCGCGCGGCGATCCTGCGCCGCCTGCCGCAGCCGCCCGAGCCCGCGGTCGATACCGGCATCGTTCCGACCCGCGACAGCAGCCGCGTCCGCCGCGAGCCGCAATTCGGCGAGGCCCCGGCCGGCCGCCGCAACCTGCCCGATTTCGATCCCGAGCCGCTGCCCGGCGCCCGTTCCGTTACGGGCCCGAACCGAGCCCACGACGATTACGACGCGCCTTTCGATCTCGACGACGAGCCGCAGGACCTGCGCGATCTCAACGCCCCGCGCGTGACCATGCCACGCGCCGCGCCGAAGCCCGGCAAGCGCATGCAGCGCGAGGCGCAACCCTCGCTCCTCGATCGCGACACGTTCGAATTGCCGCCGCTGACCTATCTGGCCGAGCCGAAGAAGGTCGCGGCCAATGCCGTCTCGACCGACGCGCTGGAGCAGAACGCCACGCTGCTCGAAGGCGTGCTGGAGGATTTCGGCGTGCGCGGCGAGATCTCGCAGGTGCGCCCCGGGCCGGTCGTGACGCTCTACGAGCTTGAGCCGGCTCCCGGCACGAAGTCTTCCCGCGTGATCTCGTTGGCTGACGACATCGCGCGTTCGATGAGCGCGGTGTCGG
>NZ_JANLGI010000023.1 GCF_024655635.1 Allobosea sp. 47.2.35
AGGCGCCGAGCCGGTCGCGATCGGCTGGTTCGCGTCGACGGCGACGGGAGCCTGGGCCGGCGTGCCATCGGGGCGGATCGAGACGGTGCGGACCTTGCGCGGCTCGCCAAGCCCCGGCACCGGCGGCATCGGGGTCAGGCCCGGCTCCGGCGGAGCAATGCTGCGCTCGGGCGCGCTCGGAGCAGCGGCAAGCGCCGTGCTGGCACCGGCGACCACGCGCGGCGGCATCGAGCGCGCAGCCTGCTGGACGTCGACCGGCTGCTCCTCGTTGTTCACGACCTTGCTCTGTGCCTGCGGGGCGTCAGGGCTGCGCTCATAGATCTGCTTGTTCTGGTTGGGAATCTCGGCACCGCCGGGATTGGCGGGCGCGACCTTGACCGGGCCGGCATCGGCCGCGATCACCGGAGGCTGACCATCCTTTGTCGCGGAGCCGCCACGCAGGGTGAAGGCGGCACCGACACCGACGAGGCCGACAGCGATGACGGCTGCGGCGGCCCAGAGCCCCTTGCGCGAACGGCGCGGCTCCAGATCGGGCATATCGTCTTCGCCATATTCCGGCGCCGGCATCGCCTGCTGGGCGTGGCCGTAATCATAAGCGGGCGCCTGATCCTCATAGGAGGCTGGCGCGTGACGCGAGGGCGCTCCCTCGTCCAGATCGCGCGGCTGGGCCGCGCCCTGCATCGTGGCCGGGCGGGCATAGGGCAGCGGCTCGGGCAGATCGAAATCGGGCTCGAAATCGCGCTGGACCGCCGGCTGCCCCGGGGCCGGCGCAGGCGCAGGCGCTTCCGCACGACGCGGCTCGGTGCGGCGCAGCAGTGCCTCGAACTCGTCGAGCGCGCCGCGCATTTCGGCGGGCGGCTGGCTCGTTTCGGGAACGGCCGGCGCGGGCTGCGGCGGCACGACCTCGAAGCTCGGCTCCTGGCGCATCGCAGGGCGCGGTGGCTGGCGCCGCTCGGCGAAGATATCCTTGAGCGGATCGTCCTGCCCGACGATGCGGGTCAGTTCCGCAAGCGGGTCGGCCTGCTGCCCCGGGCGGGGCGCCTGCCCTGCTCCGCGCAGCTGGCGCTCGAGATCTTCAAGATCGAGCGCGAAACGGTTCCTAGCTGGCTCACTCATGGTACGATCCATTCCAGCACAAGCCGCCTCCTCCTATGGAAGAACCGGGAACTCTGTGCGGTCAACCTGACCTTGTGCGCGCCGCCGGAAAAGCCTTTTCCGTCAGCGCATCTCTTCCGGCGCCGCAACTCCGGCGACAGCCAGACCGGAAGCAAGGACGCTGCGCACCGCGTGCACGAACGCCAATCTCGCCAAGGTCGACTTTCGATCAGTTTGATTAACGAACCGTAATTGCGGCGAGTCTTTGCCCTTGTTCCAGAGCGAGTGGAAGGCGCTCGCCAGTTCGTGCACGAAGAATGCCACGCGATGCGGCTCGTGAGCCGCGGCAGCGCCCTCGATGATTCGCGGATAGGAAGCGAGCATCTTGACGATGCCGATTTCCGCCTCGTCGACCAGGATCGAGAGGTCGGCCCCGGCCAGCGCCGGCGTCGACAGGTCGAGATCGGGGAACGCCTCGCGCGCCTGCCGGAAGATCGAGGCGCAGCGCGCATGCGCGTACTGGACGTAGAAGACCGGGTTGTCCTTCGACTGCTCGACCACCTTGCCGAGATCGAAATCCAGCGTCGCATCGTTCTTGCGGAAGATCATCATGAAGCGCACCGCATCGCGGCCGACCTCGTCGATGACCTCGCGCAGCGTGACGAAATCGCCCGAGCGCTTCGACATGCGCACCTGCTCGCCGTTCCGCAGCAGCCGCACGAGCTGACAGAGCTTGACGTCAAGGGAGCCCTGCCCGCCCGTCACCGCTTTCACCGCCGCCTGCATGCGCTTGACATAGCCGCCATGGTCGGCGCCCCAGACGTCGATCATCTCGGGGAAGCCGCGCATGAACTTGGAGCGGTGATAGGCGATGTCATTGGCGAAATAGGTATAGCTGCCATCCGACTTCAGCAGCGGCCGGTCGACATCGTCGCCGAACTTGGTGGCCCGGAACAGGGTCTGCTCGCGATCCTCCCAGTCCTCGTCCTTCTGGCCCTTCGGCGGCGGCAGGCGGCCTTCATAGACGAGGTCGCGGGCGCGCAGGTCCTCGATGGTCTGGTGCACGGCGTTGGAATTGCCGTCCCGTCCCTGCAGCGAACGCTCCGAGAAGAACAGCTCGTGGACGACGCCGAGCGCGGCGAGATCGTCGCGGATCATCGCCATCATGCCGTCGATCGCTGCCTGCCGGACGAGCGGAAGCCAGTCCCATTCGGCCTTGTCACGGAGCGCCGGCCCATATTGCTCGGCGAGCGCCTTGCCGACCGAGACCAGATAATCGCCGGGATAGAGCCCCTCGGGGATCGCGCCGATATCCTCGCCCAGCGCCTCGCGATAGCGCAGGAAGGCGGAGCGGGCGAGCACGTCGACCTGCGCACCGGCATCGTTGATGTAGTATTCGCGGGTGACGTCATGGCCGGCGAAGGCGAGCAGGCTCGCCAGCGCATCGCCAAACACCGCGCCGCGGCCATGGCCGACATGCATCGGCCCGGTCGGGTTGGCCGAGACATACTCGACATTGACCTTCGGCTCGGGCTTGGGCGCGCCGCGCCCGTAATCCAGCCCCGCCTCGATCGCCGCCTTCAGAACCGCCGTGAACACGGCCGGCTGCAGCGTGAGGTTGATGAAGCCGGGGCCGGCGATCTCGGCCTTGGTGATCTCCGGGTCCTTGGACAGCTCCTCGACCAGCAGCGCGGCAAGCGCGCGCGGGTTGGTGCCAGCATCCTTGGCGAGGACCATCGCGGCATTGGTGGCGAGATCGCCATGGGCCGGATCCTTGGTCGGCTCGACCACGACGCGTGCGAGATTGAGGCCGGCCGGGAGCGCGCCTCGCTCGGCAAGAGCCGAGAGCGCGGTGTGAAGACGGGCGGAATAGATCTCGAACAGGTTCATTGCGGCCACGATTGCGGATGGAAAGCCGCCCGGCCCTATCGCAGCGAGGGGGTGGCGTCAAACAGGCGGCGGTGCTCGTCGAGCGCGTACCAGTCCGTCATCCCCGCGATATAGTCGGCGATACGGCGCGCGCGACGATGCTCGTCGAGCGGATCGCAGCCCGCCGCCCACTCCTCCGGCATCGCCGCCGGATCGGCGCTGAAGCGCTGGAACAGCTCGCGCACCACCTGCGCCGCATCGGCCCGGATCGGCGCGATGCGCGGGTGGCGGTACATATTGGGATAGAGGAAGCCCTTGATGTCGCGGTCGGCCTTCTCGATCACGGGGGAGAAGGCGATGACGGGAGCATCCGCCCGCCGGATCGCATCGGCATCTTCGGGCATCAGGGCCGTGAGGCGCCGCTGCGATTCCGCGATCACGTCTTCGACGAAGCGCGTGATGACCCGCCGTACCAGCTCGTTGGTGGCGCGCGCCCGCTCCAGCCCAGGATGGCGCCGCTCGATCTCGTCGAGCAGTTCGGCCAGAAACGGCACGGCCCGGAGCTCGGCATGGCCGAACAGCCCGGCCCGCAGGCCGTCATCGATATCGTGGGCGTTATAGGCGATGTCGTCGGCCAAAGCCGCGGCCTGCGCCTCGGCCGAGGCATAGCTGTCGAGCCAGAGGTCCTGACGCTCCTGATATTCGACGATCGCGATGGGAATGCCGCTCCTGGCATAGCGCGCTGTCGGCCGGCCCTCATGGTCGAGCAGCGGGCCGTTATGCTTGACGAGGCCCTCGAGCGTCTCCCAGCTCAGGTTGAGCCCGTCGAAATCGGCATAGCGCCGCTCCAGCCGCGTCACGATCCTGAGCGTCTGGGCATTGTGGTCGAAGCCGCCGAACCCGGCCATGCATTCTTCCAGCGCGTCCTCGCCGGTATGGCCGAAGGGCGTGTGGCCAAGGTCATGCGCCAGCGCCAGCGCCTCCGCCAGATCCTCGTCCAGGCCGAGCGCGCGCGCCAGGGCACGGGCGATCTGCGCCACCTCGATCGTATGGGTCAGGCGCGTGCGGTAATGGTCGCCCTCATGCGAGACGAAGACCTGCGTCTTGTGCTTCAGCCGGCGGAAGGCGGTCGAATGGATGATGCGGTCGCGGTCCCGCTGGAACTCGCCGCGCGTCGCCGAGGCCGGTTCCGCGACCAGCCGGCCACGACTCGTCGTCGAGCGGCAGGCATAGGGCGCGCGCCAGCGCTCCCCCGGCTCGGTGCCGGGCGCGAAGGAAAAGCCGGAAGACTGGCTCTGTGGATGCGGCATGGCTGCCCCGTCGCGCGCCTGTCCTTGTGGAGGCGCTGCCGGGCCATTACCTTCCCGGGTAACCAGGGCGCAAGGAGCATCTGCCCATGTCGATCGATCTTGCGGTCAACCCGCGCGGCATCGCGGTCACCGCGAATGCCGCCAAACGGATTATCTCGGTGATGGCGCAGGAGCCGCCGGGCTCGATGCTGCGCGTCAGCGTGGCCGGCGGCGGCTGCTCCGGCTTCCAGTACATCTTCGACGTCGATCGGGAGAGGGCGGCTGACGATCTCGTCATCGAACGCGACGGCGCGACCGTCCTGATCGACGAGACCTCGCTCGACCTGCTCGAAGGCTGCACGATCGATTTCGTCGACGACCTGATCGGCCAGTCCTTCCGCATCACCAATCCGAACGCGACCAGTTCCTGCGGCTGCGGAACGTCCTTCGCGGTCTAAAGCTCCCGCAAGCCAGCGTTACCCGCCCGCCCGCTCTCAGGCGGCATTCCCGGTTGCGCGCTTCAGGATCGGTTTCCCGTACTGGCCAAGCCGGGCGATCTCGGAGTCGAGAACGACCTCGCCGAAGACCCTCACGAGATCGCGGTCGAGCTTCCCGCCCATCGCGACGAGCGTCGCATAGGCATCGCCCGGTGGCATCGGCGGCTTGTAGCTGCGTCGCTCGATCAGCGCGGCATAGACGTCGCAAATGGTGATGATCCGCACGGAATCGGGAATGCCGCCGCCGCTGAGCCCGTGCGGATAGCCCGAGCCGTCGAGGTATTCGTGATGCGAGAGCACTGCGGAAAGAACCAGCGGCGCGAATCCTCCCTGCGCGACCAGCATGTCGTGCCCGATACCGGGATGCTCGCGCATGACCTCACGCTCCTCCGGCGAAAGGCCTGCAGGCTTGCGCAGGATATCGAGGGGAATCCGGGCCTTGCCGATATCGTGCAGGACAGCCGCCTCGGCGATCAGCCGCCGGTCGGCCTCGCGGAAGCCGAGCCGCTGGGCGAAAGCAGCGGCCAGCCCTGAGACGAGCAGGCAATGCTGGTACGTGGCATCGTCGTGCCGCCACACCATGTCGAGCCAGGCGTTGAGATCGCCGCCATCGGCCGCGCGGTTGAGGGCAGTGACGCTGTCCTCGATCGCCTTCATCGGCAATCCGGCGCCGGACTGAGCCGCCGCCATCAGATCGGAGAGCGCTGCCGAGGCCGCTACGAAGCGCTTCCCAAGCGCGGCCGCAGCATCGGACTGGCCGGACGGGGCCAGCAGGAGCCCGACCTTGTCGAGCAACACGGCGGTGGGGACATCGGCCGGCATGATTTCCGTCGCACCGAGCGCATTGGCCTGAATCTGGCAACGGCTCGACATGTCGCGGAGCAGGAAGATGCAATGCACACCGGCATGCAGACGCGGCGCGAGTGCCGCACGCGCCGCCTCGATGCTCGATCGTTCGGAGAGGTCGACATCGACGACGAGAAGGCCGGCGCCTTCATGCGGGGCATCCCCGCCACCGCCAGGCGACAGCACTGCGCACGGACCCCAGACCGAGAGAATCCGCTGCAGCGCCTGACGGCGTTCGTCGTGATCACTGAGCAGAAAAACGATGACGCGGCCTCCGAAGGAGCCAACATCTCAAAACCGCGCGGATTGATGAACCGTAAAGCTGGCCGCGAATACTACGGCCGATAATGAACAAAAAATGAGCAAGAAAACATCGCTCAGGAAAAGACCGAGGAAGCGGCTGCAGCCTCGATCTCTTCGCGTTCAGTGCGCCGCCGTTGCGGCCACGCCCTGCTCCAGATGAATCTCGGCGGCCATCAGGCCCTTCGGTCCCGGTCCGTAGCGCACCAGAACCGTCTGCCCCGGCACCAGCTCGACGAGGCCGTAACGGCGCAGCGTCTCCATATGCACGAAGATGTCGGGCGCACCTTCCCCCTTCGAGACGAAGCCGAAACCGCGCAGGCGGTTGAACCACTTCACCACCATGCGCTCAAGCCCGCTCGTTGGCGAAACCGCGACATTGGTGCGCGCCATCGGCATCTCGGACGGGTGGCGGCCGGAAGAGGTATCGATCGAGAGCACGCGCACGGCCTGGCGGCCCCGCGCCTTCTCGACGGCTTCAAGCACGATGCGAGCCCCTTCCGCTATCGTATTGAATCCATCGCGCTTCAGGATCGTGACATGGAGCAGAACGTCGGCGCCTCCTGCCTCCGGCACGACGAAGCCGTAACCCTTGGAGACATCGAACCACTTGACGTAGCCGGTAACCTCGACCGGCACCTCCGTCGCGTGGCTGCTCGGCCCATCGAGCCGCATGACACGATTGAGTGACTGGATGGGACCCATCGGTGGCCGCCCGCTCTCACCGAATTCGTCGGACATGTGCCGCTCACCCCCACGCGCAACGCTTGATTCGTGCTGTTACGATACCATTGCTGCCGATTCAGGATACAGCCCCGAAAAATTCGTCCACATCATCCGGCGCTCGGACAGCCGGGCAACGCGGCCCGTCGGCGAAAGCATGACGGCCAAGGCCAGGGCCATGGCATGATGCCGGAACGCCATATCAGCGGGATTCGCCATGCTCGACCTGTCCACGCTCGCGCTCTTCACCGCCGCCGCGGCGGTTCTGACAGCCACACCCGGCCCCGACATGCTGCTGATCGCCTCGCGCAGCCTGAGTCAGGGCAGGATGGCCGGCCTCCTCACCTATGCCGGCATCGCGATCGGCAGCTATCTCCAGGCCTTCGCGGCGGCTTTCGGCCTGTCCCAGCTCTTCATCCTCGTGCCCACGGCCTATGACGCGCTGCGCTGGGTCGGCGCCGCCTACCTCGCCTATCTCGCCTGGACGACCTTGCGCGCACAGACACCACTCTTCGCGCCGGGTCGCGTCGCCACTGTCGCCTTGCGCCGCATCTTCCTGCAGGGGCTCTGGACCAACCTGCTGAACCCGAAGATGGCGCTGTTCATGCTCGCGCTGCTGCCGCAGTTCCTGAAGCCGGAACTGGGCTCGATCGCGCTTCAGGTCATCGTCCTCGCGACGATCCTGAACGTCATGGGCCTGCTGATGAACGGTATCGTCATCCTCGCAGCGAGCCGCATCGGCCAGGCGTTGGCCAGCCGGCCGGCGCTGGCGCGCCTGCCACAAAGGCTGATGGGTGCGGTCTTCGGCGGCCTCGCGATCAGGCTGGCGCTCGCCTCGCGCGACTAACCGGACAACGCTCCCAATACAGCCCCGCTCTCGGCGCGGATGACGAGATCGGCGATCGGGTCGAGCTCCGTCGGCTCGCGGTTGAGGATGACGAGCTTCGCGCCCTGCCGCTTGGCGATCACCGGCAGGGTCGCCGCCGGAAAGACCACGAGCGACGAGCCGACGACCAGGAACAGGTCGCATTCCAGCGCGAGCCCCTGCGCCCGCTTCATCGCCTCCTGCGGCATGGCCTGCCCGAAGGAGATCGTCGCGGATTTCACCGGCCCGGCGCAGATCATGCACGCGGGCGGTTCGCCGGTGGCCTCGAAGACCGGCCGGATCGCAGCCAGTTCATGCCGCCAGCCACAGGTCAGGCAGGTCGCATAGGTGCCGTTGCCATGCAGTTCGATCACCTTGTCCTCGGGCACGCCGGAGGCCTGGTGCAGGCCGTCGATATTCTGGGTGACGATGGCCGGCGAACGCCCCTCTGCCACCAGCCGGGCGAGCGCCCGGTGGCCGCTATTCGGCTCAGCACCGCGATAATGATCGTCCATCGTGAACTTGCGGCGCCAGGCCTCGATCCGGACCTCGCGGCTCTCGACGAAGGCGTCGTAGGGGATCGGCTTGTTGACCATCCAGGGCGATCCCGGCGTGCGGAAATCCGGCACGCCCGATTCCGTCGAGATGCCGGCGCCGGTGAAGCTGACGATGCTGTCCGCCTCGTCGAGCAGCTCCTGCAGGGCGGCGATGGCATCCTCGGTCTCGTCCTGCATGAACCCGCCCGCTCGCTGGATTGGAAGTGCTCCAGATATGGCGCGGGTTTGCTGCGCTTCCAAGGCGATTGACGCAAAGCCACGCACGCCGCAAACCAGTGAGACCATGCCGACGACCGCCACCGCCTCGCTCAATCCCGATCTCATCGATACCGGCACGCCGCCGATCCCGGAGGCGCAAGGCTGGGCGCGCGCCTATGGCGGCGCTCGCGGCCCGCTGATCGACCTCTCGCAGGCTGTGCCCGGCGCCCCGCCCCCAGTGGCCCTGCTTGAAAAGCTCGCAGCGGCCGCGGCCGAACCCGGCAGCACGCGCTATGGTGGCATCACCGGCGATGCGCCCTTGCGCGAGGCTTATGCCACGGAGATCTCGCGCATCTACGGCACGGCCTTCAAGCCGGCCGAGGTCGCGATCACCTCGGGCTGCAACCAGGCCTATGTCGTGACCATGATGGCGCTGGCGCGGGCCGGCGACAACGTCCTGCTGCCGACGCCCTGGTATTTCAACCACGAGATGACGCTGACGATGCTCGGCGTCGAGGCCCGCCCGCTGCCTTGCGCGCCGGAAGCCGGCTTCGTGCCGGATGCCGCGACCGCCGAGGCGCTGATCGATGAGCGCACCCGCGCCATCGTCCTGGTAACCCCGAACAACCCGACCGGCGCGGTCTATCCGCCGCAGACCATCGCGGCCTTCGCCGCGCTCTGCGCAAGGCGCGGCATCTGGCTCGTGCTGGACGAGACCTACCGCGATTTCCTGCCCGCCGACATTGCGAAGCCACATGAGGTCTTCACGACAACGAGCTGGCAGGATTCGGTGATCGGCCTCTACAGCTTCTCGAAAGCCTATGCGATTCCGGGCTGGCGCCTCGGCGCGATCACGGCCGGCGAGCCGGCGCTCGCCCAGATCGGCAAGGTGCTCGACTGCGTCCAGATCAGCCCGGTTCGAGCAGGCCAGGCCGCGGTCACCTGGGGCATCGACGGCATTCGCGACTGGCGCGAGCGCAACCGCGCCGAGATCAACGCCCGCGCCGATCTCTTCCGCAAGGCGATGGCGCCGCTGAACGGCTGGCGCGTGCTCTCGGCCGGCGCATACTTCGCCTATGTCGCCCATCCCTTCGAGGGGGTTCCGGCAGCAGAGGTGGCGCGCCGCCTCGTCGAGGATTGCGGCGTGCTCGCCTTGCCCGGCCCCTATTTCGGCCCCGGGCAGGAGAACCACCTGCGCATCGCCATCGCGAATGTCGCGGCCGACAGGATCGAAGGCCTGCGCGAGCGGCTGACGGGGTTTTCGATCTGAAGTCTCCCGCACGTCACACCCGGTCCTGAGCCGGGAATGACGCCTGATCCTACCGGAAGAGTTCCGCGTAGCGGTCGCGATAGGCCCAGACCAGCATCGCGCCCAGCACGACGAGGATGATCGCGACCGGCAGGCCCTGCGGGTTGATCGTGGCATGGAACAGCACGATCACCGCCATCACGGGTGCGATCAGCGCGAGACCGAAGGCCGGCACGACATTCGCGATCAGGCTGAGCGCGCCGGTCAGGTTGATCGCCTTGATGAAGGGCCAGATGAAGCCGGAATCCTGCAGGGCGGTCTCGAAGACGACGCCGCGCGGGCTGGTCGGCGGGTGGATCAGGTTCGCGCCCGTGGCGAGCCACCAGAAGCCATCGACGGCGCTGATCAGGAAGATCACCCCGAGCAGGACGCGCGGGATGGTGACGAGGAAGAAGGTCTTCATGGAGATCCGAACCGATGGAAGAAGCGCTCCGGGGTCGCTGGCAACCAGCTTCGGAGCCACCCTTGGTCGCGGCGAGGTTCGTTTGGGTTCAATCGGCACAGGGAGAATTCTGGTGCGCTCAGCACAGTCGCCCACGGGCTTGTGAGATGCGTCGGCGCCTTCTTCCCTTCATGACGGCAGCAGCAGCCACGCCGAACTCATGCCTCGACCGATGAACAGCCCCCAGACCCGCCGTTTCCTGCTGCAGCTCGCCGGAGCGGCTTCGCTTGCAGGCGCCGCCAGCCTCGCCGCCCGCGCCGAGGGCGGCCCCGTTGCCGCGCCGTCCGCCGGGCCGGGCTTCGCCAGCAAGACGCCGATCCGGATCGGGGCAGCCGCGCTCAAGGTTCGCGATATCGAGCGGATGACGAGCTATTACCGCGACGTCATCGGCCTTTCCGTGCTGGCGCGTGGAGCCGCCTCCGTCACGCTCGGCACCAGCGAGGGTGCCCTTCTGACGCTGGAGCCGAAGCCGGGCGCTGCCCTTGAGCCGCCGACGGCCGCCGGCCTCTTCCACATCGCCTTCCTGATGCCGAGCCGGCGGGATCTCGCGCGCTGGCTGGTCCATGTCGCGCGCAACCAGACCCCGCTGACCGGCTTCGCCGACCACAGCGTCAGCGAGGCCGTCTATCTCAACGACCCCGAGGGCAACGGCCTCGAGGTCTATGCCGACCGCCCGGCCGAGAACTGGCGCTGGGACAACGGGCGCGTGGTGATGGGCACGCATCGGCTCGATGTCGACGACATCCTGTCGCTGACGAATACAGCCATCACCGACTATGCCAAGGCGCCGGACGGGCTTCGCATCGGGCATATCCATCTGCGCGTCGGCGATGTCGACGCCGGCGACAGGTTCTACAAGGACCTGCTGGGCTTGGCCCCGACCAGCCGGCGCGACACGGCGAGCTTCCTGTCCTCAGGCGGCTATCATCATCATCTCGCGCTCAACACCTGGAACAGCGCTGGCGCCGGCCGGCGCGACGAGACCAGCACCGGGCTCGCCTGGTTCTCGCTGATGACGCAAAAGCCGGAATTGATGGCTGCGCAGGCCGAACGCCTCGCTAGCGCGAAGCTCGCGGCCGCGCCAATCGCCGGCGGGTTCGAGAGCCTCGACCCATGGGGCACGCGCGTCAGGCTGCTGCAGGGCTGAAACCGCCCTGCCCGCCTCTCACATCGTCGCGCCGATCTGCCAGGGCACGTATTCGGCGTCGCCATAGCCGAGCTCTTCGGACTTGGAGCGCTCGCCCGAGGCGACCTTGAGCAGCTTGTCGAAGATCTCGCGACCCTTCTGCTCCAGCGAGACGCCGTCGAGCACGTCGCCGCAATTGATGTCCATGTCGTCGATCATCTTCTCGTAGATCGGCGTATTGGTCGCGAGCTTGACCGAGGGCGTCGGCTTGCAGCCATAGGCCGAGCCGCGCCCGGTCGTGAAGGCGAGGATGTTCGAGCCACCAGCCACCTGCCCGGTCGCCGCGACGGGGTCGTAGCCGGGCGTGTCCATGTAGACGAAGCCCTTCTCCTTCACCGGCTCGGCATAGTGGTAGACCGCCGAGAGCGTCTTGGTGCCGCCCTTGGCCGCCGCGCCGAGCGACTTCTCCAGGATGGTGGTGAGCCCGCCCGCCTTGTTCCCCGGCGAGGGGTTGTTGTTCATGCTCATCCGGGCGCGCTCGGTATAATCCTCCCACCACTTGATGATGCCGACGAGCTTCTCGCCGACCTCGCGCGTCGCGGCGCGGCGCGTCAGCAGATGCTCGGCGCCATAAATCTCGGGCGTCTCGGAGAGGATCGCCGTGCCGCCATGCTCGACCAGGATATCGACGGCCGCGCCCAGCGCCGGATTGGCGGTGATGCCGGAATAGCCGTCCGAGCCGCCGCACTGCAAAGCCAACATCAATTCGGAAGCCGGCACGGTCTCGCGTACCGCCTTATTGGCGATCGGCAGCATCACCTTCAGCGCATCGATACCGGCGGCGACGGCCTTCTTGGTGCCGCCGGTTTCCTGGATCGTCAGCGTGCGGAAGACGTCGCTCTCGCTGATCCCATAGGCTTCCTTCATGCGGCTGATCTGGAAGCCCTCGCAGCCGAGCCCGACGACCAGCACCGCCGCCATGTTCGGGTTGCAGGCATAGCCCCAGGTGGTGCGCTTCAGCACCTCGAAGCTCTCGCCATTGTAGTCGATGCCGCAGCCGGTGCCGTGGGTCAGCGCGATCACGCCGTCGACATTGGGGTAATCTGCGAGCAGGCCGGAGCGCTTGACCTCCTCGGCCATGAAGCGCGCGGCCGAGGCCGAGCAGTTCACCGAGGTCAGGATGCCCACATAATTGCGCGTGCCGGCCTTGCCGTTGGCGCGGCGGAAGCCCTCGAAGGTCGCCTGCTGCTCGACGGGCAGCACGAATTCAGGCTTGGCCTCGGCGGCAAAGGCGTAGTCGCGGTCGAAGGCATGGAAGCCGGTATTGTGCTCATGCACCCAGTCGCCGGGCACAATATCGGCCGTGGCGAAACCGATGATCTGGCCGAACTTGCGGATCGGCTGATCCTTGGCGATCGGCACGATCGCCATCTTGTGCCCGCGCGGGATGCGCTTCAGCGCCTCGACACCCGCGGCGGTCACGCCGAGATCGACGGGATCGACGGCGACGACGACATTGTCGGCGGCGTTGAGCTTGAGCGTGCGGGGCGGCGCGGACTTGTCGAGCATGGCGGGAACCGAAATCTCCGGGCACCGCGACGGCGGCGCGCACCCCTAGAGATGCGCCCAACCGGCGCTGTTTTCAATCGGTTCAAATGAGGAAACGGCCATGCGCCGGTTGAGCTAGTAGTCCAGGTGCGCGCTCAGGCCTGCGCGAATGTCGCCCATCGTCCGCGAGCGCAGATAGGCATGCAGGGCGAGCGGTGCCCGGAAGCCGAGCTTGCCGCCCTTGTCCCAGACGGTGACGACCACGCCCTTCAATCCGGCATTCTCGGCTGATTGCCCGATACGGTCGATGATCTTCTGCTGCGCGCTCCGGCACAGATCGGAGAACGAGGCCTCGACCGGCACGATCACCATGTCGGACTGGCGATCGCGCGCGAAGGCGACATTGAATGCTTCCATGGCCCCTTCCCCTGTCATGGCGCCGCGCGTTTTCGCGCTTATCCGAGCCGCCATGTTCACGCATTGATAACCCAAGATCGCTCGAACCTCCTCATCCAAATGACGGAGGGTCATCCCTGCCTCCGGCCCATTGCGGGCATGTGGGGATCGACGGAATCATCCAGCAGCAGCCGGCGCAGCGCGAACCGCGACACCGATGACGATCAGGGAAGCATAGGACGATGCCAAGGGCCTTCAATCGAGCGGAGATCATGTCCATCGAGCCGGAGGAACGCCTCGTCGTGCTGGCGCGAACCCTGGGCGCCCGGTCCGTAGCAGCCGCGGAGACGCTGGAACAGGCGGCGCAGGCGTGGAGGCACTTCGGCGAGACCTGCCTGGGTCGCGCCCTCTACCGCCATCACGCGATCTTCAAAAGCCAATCCGCCGCCCCGGTCTGGAGCCATGCCGACTTCATCTATTTTCGAGACATCGTTCCAGGCGATGCCATCGCTGAGCTCGTCCACGCCCCGCAGCCATCCGGCCTGCATCTGCTCAGGGCGGAAATCCTCGTCACGACGCCCGCTTCCTTCGTCTTTCCGCGTGGTTGGGCCGGATCGTCTCACCGGCCGCATCGCAAACCGTCGATCGAGTATCTCGACGTCGCCCCAGCTCATCTCCGCGACTATCGCGAGATCATGCGCCGCTATATCGGCCCCGCCGCGGCGAAGCTCGTCGCCATGGGAAAGCTCGGGACGTTCAGGACGATGGAGACGGCCGCCGTCCTGTTCGAAAACCCTTCGCTTCGCACGACATGGAACCAGATCCACCTGAGCGAGGTGGATGCCGAAGGGTTTCAAGGGTTTGGACAGGAGCTCGACGCGGCTCTGCGCGAGATCGCTCCGGATGGCGGCTTTGCCGAGCTCTTCGCCGGGCTCGACGGGATGCGGACCATCCCCCGCTGGACGCTGAACGATGCCGTACTGGAGGACGACGCTGCCCTCGGTGAATTGAGCACCGCCGGGGCGCCCCGTTGAACCGGGCGGCAACGGAGCATCTGCGCCCGGCCCAGCTGCATTTCCAGTTCATTAAAACCGCGCGAAACGGGAGTTCACGCGACAGTAACCATCCAAGCCGATGTATCTCCTCAGGCCTTCCCGAGAGATACCCTATGCTGACCCGCCGCTCGTTTACCTTTCCCGCCCTGTCCATCGCGGCAGCGGGCCTGGCCGGATGCGGTTCGCGAAGCATCGTCGCGCTACCGGAGATCGGCTCGGCCCCGAAGGGCCTGACGACCCGCACGCTCGCCCGTCCCAACTATGCCGAGGTCTATACCGAATATCCCGGCGAGCGCTTCCCGATCATGGCGATCGACTACCAGCGCATCGATTCCCGCTATCTCCGGCAGACAGTCGAATTTCCGCGCGACGACAAGCCCGGCTCGATCGTGGTCGACCCCGCCGGCTACCATCTCTACTTCGTCGAGTCCCCGCGCGTCGCGACCCGCTACGGCGTTGGCGTCGGTCGCGAGGGCTTCGGCTGGTCCGGCGCGGCCCGGATCAACATGAAGCGCGACTGGGCTGACTGGGTTCCGCCCCCGGAGATGATCGCGCGTGATCCCGCGATCAGGGCCCAGCTCGAGCAGACGCCGCGCGGGCTCGGCGTGCGCGGCGGCTCGAAAAGCCCGCTCGGCGCGCGCACGCTCTACCTCTTCGGCGAGGGCCGCGATCTCGGCTACCGCATTCACGGCACATTCGAGCCCTACACGGTCGGCACCAACGTCTCATCAGGCTGCATCCGGATGATCAATCAGGACATCGCCCATCTGTACGCGCGCGTCGCGCCCGGCACCCCGGTGACCGTTCTGCCCGTGTGATCTCGCCAGATGAACGTCAGCCAACAGACCGGTTCAGGTTTCGTTGAGGTGCCGCGTGGTTTGATCGCCATCGAAAGGAGTTTGCCATGCGCAAGCTGTTGATTTTTGCCGCGATTGCTGTCGGGAGCGCGCTCGCCGCACCGGCCATGGCCTCCGAGGCCCTGCCGAAGGCTCTGGCCGAGCGCCTCGACAAGGCGCCGGCCGAATATTCCTGGTCGGCTGCGGCCGAGCGTCGGCACATGATCATGGAAGAGACCATGCGCCAGCAGCGCTATGGCCGTGGTGGTGGCTACGGCCCGCCGCGGGGCTATGGTCCGCCGCGCGGTTATGGCTACAGCCCTGGTCCGGGCTGGGGCCCGCCGCCGCCGCGTTATTATCCGCCTCCGCCGCCTCCGGGCTGGTGGTGATCGCAAGAGCGACGGGCAACCGTCGCTCTTTTTTCGCTTGCGCCTCGCGCCTTTGGCGCGGAGCAGGTCCCACGACGAAGGCTGGCGCTTGCCAGCCCGGCCCTCTGGCGGCAATCTCCGCCCGGCTATCGAGTTCAACGCGTGCATGCCGGAGCGAGGCCTCGCCGGGCAGCAGGACATGGGAAATACCCGATCATGATCATTGACGGTAGGAATGCCGGTGCCGGTGAGATGGCTTCGCTCGGGCGCCGGTCGGGGCTTGTGAATCGCCGCTCGTTCCTGGTCGGCTCGGCGGTCGGCATCGGCGCGCTTGGCCTCGGCGGCTGCGCTGCGACCGACGGCATGAGCCTCGCCGAGGCACAGCAGGTCTATGGGCCGGTGCCCGACAAGAAATTCGCGATTCCCGCCGCCGACGTCACCAAGGTCGATCCGAAATACTGGCGCCGCACCGTCCGCTACGAGACCAGGGAAGCGCCGGGCACGATCATCGTCGATCCCGCCAACTACTACGTCTATCGTATCGAGGAAGGCGGTAACGCCACCCGCTACGGCGCCAATGTCGGCCGCGACGGCTTCCGCTGGAATGGCGACGCCTATGTCGGCCGCAAGTCGGAATGGGCGACCTGGACCCCGCCGCCGGAAATGATCAAGCGCCAGCCCGAAGCAGCGAAATATGCCCGCGGCATGCCCGGCGGCCTCGAGAACCCGCTCGGCGCCCGCACGCTCCATCTCTACCAGAACGGCAAATACACGCTCTACACGATCTATGCGTCGAGCGATGAGGAATCGATCGGCTCCGGCATCACCAGCGGCTGCGTCGGCCTGCTCAGCCAGGACATGATCGACCTCTACGACCAGACGCCGGTCAAGACGAAGGTCGTGGTTCTGCCGGCCTGAGCCGAGGCGCCAGCGGCGTGCTGCCCTATCGAACCCCGGCCCTCGGCCGGGGTTTTTCATGAGCGGCCGGATCGTCTATCCCTGCTGGCATGACCGAACTCGTCATCCGCGCTGCGGAGCAGGCCGACCTGCCTGCGCTTCAGGACCTCTATCGCCATCTCCTCCCCGAGGATGAGCGCTGCCCGGACGGCAAGGCTGCAGCGATTCTCGAAAACCTGCGGAGCTTCGAAGGCAGCGCCGTCCTGATCGGCCTCCTCGGCAACGACCTCGTCGCGAGCTGTACCGTGATCGTCATCCCGAACCTGACGCGCGGTGGGACGCCCTATGCGCTGATCGAGAACGTCGTAACAGATACTCGCCACCGCAACCGGGGGCTCGGAAAGGCGATCCTGAAGACTGCCGTGGATCGCGCCTGGGCAGCCGGCTGCTACAAGGCGATGCTGATGACGGGCTCGAGGAAGCCGTCCACGCTCGCGTTCTACGAGGCCGCCGGCTTCGAGCAGTCCAAGACCGGCTTTCAGGCGAGGCGGCTCCCCACCCGCGCGGAGTAAGGCGCGAACCGCATTCCTTCGCAGCGTCCCACCTAACGCAGCATCATCCGCAGCTTGGCGAGCGCCGATGAATCGGCCTCGTGATAGTCGATCATCGTGCGGAAGGCGCCGTCGCCGGTCATCAGATAGACATTGGCGGTATGGTCCATGGTGTAGCCACCATCGGCCGGGACCTTCTTCGCATAGGCCTTGAAGGCGCCAGGCACCGCATCGACCTGCGCCTGCGAGCCGGTGAGACCGACCACACCCGGATCGAAGGATTGCAGATAAAGCGCGAGCTGCGCCGGCGTATCGCGCTCCGGATCGACCGTGATCAGCAGGATCTTCAGCCGTGCCGCATCGGCACCGAGCTGCCGGGTCAGGCCGCCCAGCCGGAGGAGCGTGGTCGGACAGACCTCCGGGCAATGCGTGAAGCCGAAGAAAACGGCGAGCGGGCTGCCGCGGAAATCGGCGTCGGTCACCGCCTTGCCGGTATGGTCGACCAGAGAGAACGGGCCGCCGATCGCGGCCACCTGTTCCGTCCGCGACCGATCCGCCAGCCACCAGCCCATCAGGATCGAGGTCGAGACGAAGCCGACGATCAGGACGAGCGTCCAGGCGGCGTAGCGCAGGAATTTCAGCATGTCCGGCCGATCCAGCGGTTCACCCGGCGCTGATACGCGAGATAGCGCGCGCCGAGATCGCGGCGCAGCACGCCCTCCTCGATCCGCACCTGCAAGGCTATCGCCACCAAGACCGCGAGCGCAAATGCCAGCTCGACCAGCTCCGGCCGGACAAGGAACAGGCCGATAAACAGCAATGTCTGACCGACAAAGGCCGGATTCCGCGAGAAGGCGAAGGGACCGGAGGCGACGATGGCGCCGCTCTCGCCCTCAGCCGCGCCGATCCGCCATGAGCGCCCCATATGCATCTGGGCCCAGAGCGCCAGGGTCGCGCCGACGACCGCGAGCGCCAGGCCGGGAACACCGGAAAACCGGCCGAACGGCGTCTCACCACCCAGCCAGGCGCGAACAGGCGGCCAGAGCACGCTTCCGGCAAAGCCGAGCTTGAACAGGAGCGCGGGCAGGCGCTGCGATCGGCTGCCGCGCGTGAAGATCCAGACGGACTGGCCGCTCGCGCGCACCTGCTTCAGCGACAGAAACAGGAAGGCTCCGACATAGACCAGCGTGACCAGATAGGCGGCAATCTCTGTGTTGGACACGTTCGGCCTCCAGCGCGAAACAGCATCGAGACCTCTCGTCTACAAGCTGAAGTCACTAGAGCTTCAAGCCCCAATTGGCGGCGGCGCTCAATGCCGCCGGATGCGGCAGGTCCTCGGGGGCCGTCCAAAGAAAAACCCCGGCCTCGCGGCCGGGGTTCGCAAACGCAACTGAACTCACAGGGCTTCGGCAGCCGGTCGGCTGCCGGCCGAAATCACGCCTTCGGGGCGGTCGGGACAGCCTTGGCAACGATGCCCTCGAACGGCTTGTAGGCGTCCTTGGCGAGAGCGGTGTAGAGCTCGCCCATCTTGGTGAGCTGGGCAACGGCGCCCTCGAACGAGGTCTTGATGAAGTCGGCCTGGATCTCCAGGGCCTTGTCGAAGGTCTTCACGCCAGCGAGCTTCTCGAGCGTGGCGGTGCCGGCCTCGAAGGACTTCTTGGCATAATCGGTGGTCTCGACGGCGATCGCCTGCACGCCCTTCGAGGTGGTGCCGAAAGCCTTCAGAGCGGCGTCGACGTTGTCCTTGGAAGCCTTCTGGATGGTCTCGAACTGCTGGATCATGGGTCGTCTCCTGGCACTCTGCGGTGCCGCCTCAGGTGAATGGGCCAGGATGGCCCGATACGCTGCCCCAAGGTCGTGTGAACGTGATCACCACCGGGGACTGCCTGCATATTGTGCATTGCAACATGAATGTCAAGAGAACGCTGCAATGCACCAAACGCAGATCGTTCCACTGGCAACCGTTCAAGTTTTAACGGCTCCGTAACCGCAACCGCCTAACCTCTCCAACTGTGTCCCCTGCGCCACGATGAGCCAGGCGCGGGATCGGCCCATGGTTGTGTGTTCGAGGCGGGTTCATGTTGTCTGGTTGCGTTGGGTTGCGGCGGCCGCGTTTGCGGGCTGTCGCCGGTCTGATCGGTGTCGTTGCCGTAGCGGCCACGATCGCTTCCTCCCCCGCCGAGGCGCGCAAGCGCCGTCATGCCGGCGGTGGCGGCTACACTCCCCCCTATGCCGCAATGGTGGTCGATGCGAAGACCGGCCGCACCTTGCATGCGGTCAACGAGGATGCTGCGCGCATCCCGGCCTCGCTGACCAAGGTCATGACGCTCTACATGCTGTTCGAGCAGATGGAGCGCGGCCGCTTCACCATGGATTCCGAGCTCAAGGTCTCGTCCTATGCGGCCTCGCAGCCGCCGACCAAGCTCGGCCTGCGCGCGGGCTCGACCATCGCGGTCGAGGACGCCATCAAGAGCATGATCACCCTTTCGGCCAACGACTCCTCCGTCGTCGTCGCCGAGAACATCGCCGGCTCCGAGGAGGCCTTCGCCGAGCAGATGACGCGCAAGGCGCGCTCGCTCGGCATGGGCTCGACCCGGTTCTACAACCCGCACGGCCTGCCGCATTCCCCGCCGAACCTGACGACGGCGCGCGACCTCACCATTCTCGCCCGCGCCATCCAGGAGCGCTTCCCGAAATACTACCCGCTGTTCTCGATGCGCGCCTTCCAGTACGGCAGCCGCACGATCCGCGGGCATAACCGCCTGCTCGGCAAGGTCGAGGGCGTGGACGGCATCAAGACCGGCTACACCCGCGCCTCCGGCTTCAACCTGATGACCTCGGCCAAGTCGGAAGGCCGCCATGTCGTCTCGATCGTGCTCGGCGGCCGTTCCGGCGCCTCGCGCGACAAGATCATGACGGATCTCGTGCTCGCCAGCCTGCCGCGCGCCTCGACCAGCGGCCGCTCGTCGGTGATGGTCGCCGAGGCCCCGGAGCCGGAAGAGCGTCCGCGTTCGGTCCAGCAGGCAGCCGCCGCAGAGCCCGCGCCGATCCCGGTGCCGCGCCCGCGCCAGCAGCCGCAGGTTGAGGAGCAGCCCGCTCTCCCGGCCGCCGCCCGCGCCTATGCCCCGATGCCGACCACGACGCCGATCGCGCCGCCGCGTCCGATCTCCGTCGGCGCCCAGCCCGTCCAGCTGTCCGGCATGCGCCCGGTCGCCGCGACCACCACGCCGTCGGCCATGCGCTGGTCGATCGGCGCCCAGCCGGCCGATGCCAAGGTCCTGCGCCCGCCGGCGAATGTCGACGTCACCTCCTCGATCGCCAGGGCGCCCGAGCCCGTCGCCGAGCCGGTGAAGGTTGCCGAGGCCAAGATCGACGTTCCCGCCGCCCCGGTCGCCCGCAAGGTCGAGGCCGCCCCCGCCAAGGTCCAGGCGCCGGAGCCCGCTCCTGCGATGTCGCATCAGGCTGCGATCGTCGCCTCCGGCAAATGGGTGATCCAGCTCGGCGCCACCGATGACGAAGGCAAGGCCAAGGAAATCCTGGCCCGCGCCAAGGCCAGGGCCTCCGGCTCGCTCGCCAGCGCCTCGGGCTTCACCGAGAAGGTCGCGAAGGGCGGCTCCACCCTCTTCCGCGCCCGCTTCGCCGGCTTCGACGACTCGAAGGGTGCGCAGAACGCCTGCAACCAGCTGAAGCGCGGCGGCTTCTCCTGCTTCGCCACCCGCAGCTGACCAGGGACCCGGGAAAGGAGTTCACGACATGTCGCAGACCCACTCCCCGACCCCTTCGCTAGCGCTGCTTCAGAAGGACGTCCTTGGCCTGGTTGACGCGAGCGGCAAGGCCGCTGGTGCCCCCGGCATCCGGGTGGATGCGCTTCATCAGGGCCCGATGGGCTTCGCGGACCGCCTCCTCGCCCGCCCCCGGCTGAAGCCCCAGGATATCGTAGGCCTCCTGCTGCGTCATCGCGCCCGCGCCCGGCGCGCCGCGCTGCCCCGCGTCGCCATCACGCTGAGCGTCTTCACGCCAGCCGGGCGTCCTGCGGTCGAGATATGCCTCTAGAAGCCGGGCTCCGTCCGGATCGCGCGTGAGGCAGTCGCGCATCAGCGCGGCAAGCTCGGGCATATCGAGGCTGTCGAGCGCCCGCCCGGCATAGGGGCCGGCCGTGACGCTGCCGGCCATGCCCCCGCTGTCATGATCCAGCTCCATCTCCAGCAGGACCGACTTGACCTTGGAGGTCGCGCCCGGCGTCGGACCGGAGCGATCGGCCCAGGGGAAGCGGATGCCGCCCGGCCCGGTCGCGCTCCAGCCGAGCAGCCAGGCGCCGATGCCGCCTAGGAAGATGGCCATATCCATCCGGCCGCGCACCATCAACAGCCCGGCGACGCCGAGCGCGGCCACGCCGCCACCGGTCTTCGCCAGTCGCGCCAGAACCTTGGGATTGGCCCCGGCGAAGAGCTTCGCCAGCCACCAGATCAGGATCAGCACGGCAACGCCGTAAAGCAGGCTCACCGCTGCCCTCCATCCATCGCGGCGATCAGTCCCTTCACCGCCGGGGTCGATCCCGCCAGTCTGAGCATCGCCCCGCGCCCGCCGGCCGCATAGGCCGCCGCGCCGCGCAGGAGATCGAGCAGGGAAGCCGGCGCATTCACATCGAACCGGGCATGGGCACCGCCGGTCAAACGCGCGATCGTGGCGAAGGCGCCGCTCGCCGCCGGGTCATGCCCCTCCTGGAAGACGAAGCCGCGGATGCCGCGCAGGCCAAGCTCGCCGGCGAGTGCCGCCAGCGCATCGACATCCTCTTCCATCGCATCGCCGACATAGACGAAGGCGCGCACCGGCACGGCCTTGGCCTCGTCGCGGACATGGCGCAGCACGCGGGCGATCTGGGTCTGGCCGCCCTCGCAAGCGATTCCGCGCATCAGCCCGGTCAGGCGGGCCGGCTCGCCGACCCAGCCCGAGGCCCTGCACTCACCGATCCCCCGGAAATAGACGAGCTGCACCGCCAGTCCGCCGCTTTGCGATGTGACGTCGAACATCCGGGCCTGCAGCGAACAGGCGAGGTCCCAGGTTGGCTGCCGGCTCATCGTGGCGTCGAGCGCGAAGACGAGCCGCCCGGCCTGCCCCGTCGCCAATGGTGCGAGCTGCTTCGCCGCCCCGAGAAAACGGTCGATCTCGCCCGGCTGCGAATGCGTTGCCGGTGCGGTTGTTCCCGCCTTGCCGACGGCCCGATCCTTCTTCTCGCTCATCGACCCCTTCGACCCGCCTGAATCATCCCTTTGTCCAAGATATTGGCCATGGCGGCGGCATTTGCTACCCGTGCGGCGAACGGAGGGCGCGCAAGTGACTGGAATCACGGTTTTCGAGACGGTCGCCGCGATGCGCGAAGCCGTCGCCGGCTGGCATGCCGCCGGCGAGAAGGTCGCGCTGGTGCCGACCATGGGCGCGCTGCACGAGGGCCATATCGCGCTGGTCACAGAGGGCCAGCGCCATGCGAAGCGGGTGATCGTCACGATCTTCGTCAACCCGACGCAGTTCGCGCCGCATGAGGATTTCAAGAAATATCCGCGCACCTTTGACGACGATTGCGCCAAGCTCGTCGCGGCCGGCGCCGACGCCGTGTTCTTCCCCTCGGTCGAGGAGATGTACCCGGCCGGCTTCGCGACGCGCGTGCTGCTGCTCGGCCCGGCCGCCGTCGGGTTGGAGGACCGTTTCCGCCCCACGCATTTCGAGGGCGTCGCGACGGTCTGCTGCAAGCTCTTCACGCAATCGCGCGCCGATTACGCGATCTTCGGCGAGAAGGACTATCAGCAGCTCAAGGTCGTGACCCGCATGGCGGCCGATCTCGATCTCGGCATCAGGATCATCCCGCTGGCGACGATCCGCGAGGCGGACGGCCTCGCTATGTCCTCACGCAACCGCTACCTCTCGGACGAGCACCGGGCGCTCGCACCGCTGCTCCAGCGCGTGATGCAGGCGCTCGCCGCGCGCATCCGCAACCGCGACGACCTGTTCAAGGCGGTCGCTGACGCGCAGAACGAGATCATCGGCGCCGGCTTCGAGCTCGACTATCTCGAAGCGCGCCACGCCGAGACGCTGGCGCCGGTCGCCTCGCTGGCGGACGGCCCGATCCGGCTGATCCTTGCGGCCCGCATCGGCAGCACGCGGCTGCTTGACAATATTCCGGTGTGAGCCGGAGCCGCTCGCTCACCGCATCGCCAGCGTCAAAGCGCGTTTCTTCGAGGTCTGACGGCGCCCAGCGGCTACGCGCCGCGCAAGCTGAGGGCGGCTCAATCCGGCCAGGCGGCGGCCGTGCATGTCCACGCCATATGTCAGGCGGGCATCGAGCCGCTTGGCCAACGAGCGGATGAAAGCAAAGATCCTCAACATGATAGGTCACTCTGATGCGATCCAGCCGGAATGACCGGTTGCGCCAGAGGATGTGAGGTCACGCCCATAGGCTATCGATTGGAAGCGATGCCCGCTGGCATTAAAATGTCGTAGGCGAAAGCGGCAGCGCTACAGCAGCCCCAGCCCCGCCAGCTCGCGCCGCAACTCCTCCGGCATCTCGCCGACATCGCCACCATGCTCGGAGAGGTCGCGCGGCGCGTCCTTGACCTGCAGATAGCGCCAGCCCTGGAAAGGGCGGAACGGCCGCGGCTCGACCGGCACCACCACCGGTTCCATCACCAGATGGCAACGGCCGATGCCCTCGCCATCGGTGAAGGGCCTGATATCGGTGAGGCGCTGGCGCGCCGAGATCTGGCCCTTGATCACCCAGTAGAGCGAGCCGCCATCGAGGATTTCCTCGATCTTCTTCGGCACCATGCGCGTGGTGTGCAATTGCTCGGCCGGCTCGCCGCGGGCGCGGCGCTGCGCCTGACGCTCAGCGATCCAGTCCTCGAGATCGCTGATCGATTCGGCGCCGACGCAGAGCTTGAGCAGATGAAGGGGCATGGCCGCAAAATAGGCCTCGGAACGCCAGCCGGCCAGCCTCCCCGCCTATTCTCCACAGCCCGGCGTCAACCGCGCGTCTCCGACACGCCGATGATGGGGTGCATATCGAAAATGTCGCCGCAGAAAGGTTTGGCCTGCCCCGGCGCGGCGGTTAGCATGTTCGCCACGACACGCTTCACCGTCATGCTCATTTCCTCGACAGGCTACGGACGTTCCATCATGCGCGGACTTGCAGGCAAGGTCATTCTCGTCACCGGTTCCTCGACCGGCATTGGCTTCGCGATGGCCGAGCGCCTCGTCGCCGAGGGCGCGAAGGTGCTGATCCATGGCCGCGACGCGGCGGAAGTCGATGCGGCCGTCGCGAAGCTCGGCACCGCGACGGCCGGCGCGACCGGCGATCTCGCCGAGCCCGCGACTGCGCAGGCAATCGTCGATGCCACCGTCGCCGCCTTTGGCCGCATCGACGGGCTCGTCAACAATGCCGGCATCTATCCGCGCGGCATCCTGGCCGAGACCACCGCCACCTTCTTCGACCATATGTTCGCGATCAATACCCGCGCGCCCCTGCTTTGCGCCGAGGCCGCGATCCGCGCCTTCCGCGCCCAAAAATCGCCCGGCGCCATCGTCACCGTCGGCTCGATCAACGCCTATTGCGGCCTCTCGAACCTCACGGTGTATTCGATGTCGAAGGGCGCGCTGATGACGATGACGCGCAATCTCGCCAACACGCTCGGCCCCGAACGCATCCGTGCCAACCAGCTCAATGTCGGCTGGACCTGGACCGCCAACGAGGACGCGACGCAGCAGCGCGAGGGCCGCAAGCCCGGCTGGCAGAACCATCTGCCGCTGCGCGACGCCCCGACCGGCCGGATCATGCAGCCGGAGGAGATCGCCGCCCACACCGCCTTCTGGCTCTCGGAGGACAGCGCGCCGGTCTCCGGCCAGATCTACGAGGCCGAGCAGTTCCCCGTTGTCGGGCGCGGATGAGCGGGATTTCCGGAGACGTCTTCCAGCCCTGGCTTACCCGCTGGGGTCTCGTCGTGGACGGCGAGCCGATCAGGACCCATGCCAGCCACCTGCTGCCCGTCCTGCAAGGCGGCGCGCCGGCCGTGCTCAAGCTGCCCGAGGTCGAGGACGAGCGTCGTGGCTACCTGCCGCTGGAATACTGGAACGGCGACGGCGCCGCCCGCCTGCTCGCCCGCAGCGAAAACGGCGAGGCGATGCTGATCGAGCGCGCTACCGGCCACCGCTCACTCGCCGCCATGGCGCGCAGCGGCGACAAGGGCGACGACGACGCCACCGCCGTCCTCTGCGACGCCATCGCAGGTCTACAGAAGCCGCGCGGCCCGGCTCCCAACGGGCTGATCCCGCTCGACACCTGGTTCAAGGACCTGTTTCCGGCGGCGGGAAAGCATGGCGACCTGCTCATCCACGCCGCAGCAGAGGCGAGCGCGCTGCTGCCGGTCCAGCAGGAGATCATGCCGCTCCATGCCGACCTGCATCACGACAATGTCCTCGATTTCGGGGCGCGCGGCTGGCTCGCCATCGATCCGAAATCGGTGATCGGCGACCGCGCCTTTGAATACACGATCCTGTTCTGCGACCCCGACCTTGCCGATCCCCAGCCGCCGGTCGCCGTCGCGCCCGGCGCCTTCGAGCGGCGGCTGGAGATCGTGCTGGCGAAATCGGGGCTGGAGCGAAAGCGCCTGCTGCGCTGGATCGTCGCCTGGTGCGGATTGTCGGCGAGCTGGTTCCTGGAAGACGACGACCCGCTGGCAACGGTCAATCTCGCTGTCGCCGAACGGGCGCTTGCCGCATTGGACGCGCCGTAGCCGCCGTTCTCGAGTGAACCGAAATCTCAGCAAGCACCCGTAAGCGATTCCCCTGATTCGACGAATCAACGCCGCGCTCCGAGCTGTTGACGCCCGATACCGTCCCCATATGATGCCGCCACAACGAAGCGTAACGGGCTGGGGAACTTCAATGCGCGCGGTGATCTTGACTGCCGCGGCTCTGCTGAGTGCCGCTGGCCTGGCGAAAGCTGAAGAAAAGCCTGTTCCGGGAGCCGAGCTTCAGAGGGTTGTCGTCGGCAAGTCCGTCAGCATCGGTTCCGCATCGGCTCATTACGGCAAGGACGGGCGGTACAGCTTCAACGGCGGCAATTTCGGCAAGTACAAGATCCAGAATGGACGCATCTGCGTCGATTTCGACGCAGGCGCGTCGCGCTGCGACAAGATCGTCAAGGATGCCGGTAACTATTACCTGATCGATGGACGCGGCGTACGCTTCCGGTTCAGGCCCTGAGAGCCGCCCACCTCACTCCCCCAGCACGACCACCTTCGCGCCCTCGGCCACCTGCGCGCCGGGCTCGCCCACGACCTCGCTGACCGTGCCGTCGCGCGGGGCGGTGAGGACATGCTCCATCTTCATCGCCTCGACGATGGCGAGGCGCTGGCCCTTGGTCACGGCCTCGCCCGGCGCCACGAAGAGCGCCACAAGCTTGCCATGCATCGGCGCCTTGATGACGCCGCCCGAGCCTGCCGCCGCATCGAGATCGACGCTGAACGGATCGAACAGCGACACGGCCGTCTGCCGGCCGCGATGCAGTGCGAACCAGATGCCGCCCTCGCCCTCGGCCAGCGCGATCTCATGCTCGCCCTCGCCGATCTCATGGCCCGGCAGGCTGACGCGGGCGTCGTCGCCATGCCACTCGATCCGGGCATCGATACGCTCGCCATCGACCGTCAGCGGCAGCCCCAACGGCTGGCGCGGCATCAGCGAAAAGGCGTCGGGGTCGAGCCAGGGCGAACGCGCCTCGCCCTCCGCCCGGCCCGCAGCCGCGATCATGCCCGCCGCCTGCCGCTCCTCCTCGAGCTGCAAGGCCGCCGCCGCGACGGCCGCCGCATCGAGCGGCTGGGGCTCGGCGCCGAGCGCGCTGATGTTGCGGTCGATGAAACCGGTATCGAACGGCCCTCTCCGGAAGCCCTCCGCCTCGGTCAGCTTCTTCAGGAAGGCAAGATTGGTGCGCGGGCCGGCGACCACCGTCTCGCCCAGAGCCGCGCCCAACCGGTCGAGCGCCACATCCCTCGTAGGACCGTGGGCGATCACCTTGGCGATCATCGGGTCGTAGAACGGCGTCACCGTATCGCCGGCCTCGACACCGGTATCGATGCGGATGCCCTCGCCCTCAGGGAATTGCAGCGCCCAGAGCTTGCCCGTCGAAGGCAGGAAGCCCTTCTCGGGGTCCTCGGCATAAAGCCGCGCCTCGACGGCATGGCCCTTGGCCGAGACATCGGCCTGCGTGAAGCCGAGCGGCTCACCCGCCGCGACCTTCAACTGCAACTCGACGAGATCGAGCCCGGTGATCGCCTCCGTCACGGGATGCTCGACCTGGAGACGCGTGTTCATCTCCATGAACCAGAAACCGTCGGCCTTCAGCCCGTCGCGCCCGTCGGCGATGAACTCGACCGTACCGGCCCCGACATAACCCACCGCCCTGGCGGCCTCGGTCGCGGCCTTGCCCATGGCGGCGCGGACCTCGGCGCTCATGCCCGGCGCTGGCGCCTCTTCGATCACCTTCTGGTGCCGCCGCTGCAAGGAGCAGTCGCGCTCGTAGAGATGGACGACATGGCCGTGGCTGTCGCCAAAAACCTGGATTTCGACATGGCGCGGCGAAAGCACGTATTTCTCGACCAGCACGCGCGCATCGCCGAAGGCGTTCTTGCCCTCGCGCTGGGCGCTGGTCAGCGCATCCGCGAAATCCTCCGCGCGATCGACCTTCTTCATGCCCTTGCCGCCGCCGCCGGCGACGGCCTTGATCAACACGGGATAGCCGATCCGCTCGGCCTCCTTCGCCAGGAATGCGACATCCTGCTCGGCACCGTGATAGCCCGGCACCACCGGCACGCTGGCCTTCTCGACCAGCGCCTTGGCGGCGTCCTTGAGGCCCATCGCGCGGATGGCCGAGGCAGGCGGGCCGACGAAGACGATGCCCGCCGCCGCGCAGGCATCGGCGAATTCGGCATTCTCCGAGAGGAAGCCATAGCCCGGATGGATGCAGGCCGCGCCCGCCTGCCTGGCGACGGCGAGGATCTTGTCGGCGTCGAGATAGCTCTCGCGGGCCGGGGCCGGGCCGATATGATAGGCCTCGTCCGCCATCTGCACGAACAGGGCCTCGGCATCGGCATCCGAATAGACGGCGATGGTGCGCAGGCCCAGCCGCTTGGCGGTGCGGATCACCCGGCAGGCGATCTCGCCGCGATTGGCGATCAGGATGGAGGGCAGCTTGGCGGCGATCGTCATGGCGGCGGCATCCTCAGGAGACGTGCCGCCTTTATAGCCCGCCCGTGGCGTCTGTCTGCGCCTTGTTGCGCAAACCGGATTGGGATGCTTCCGAATTCGCACTCCGCCGCAGCGAGCGCCAGATCGCCCATGTCGCCTGGAAGCAGATGCCGGCGACGACGAGGTCGAACAGATATTCCGGCCAGCGCACCGGGGCGACGCGGGCGGCGAGCCCGACCAGCGCGAAGCCGGTCGTCGAGATGGTGTCGTTGCGGCTCGACAGCCAGGTCGCCTTGATCACCGGATTCTGCTCGCGCCGGAAGCGCCAGAGCACAGCGACGACGAGAAAGGCGATGACGATGGCGCTGGCCGCCGCGAAGCCCAACGTCCAGACCTCGATCGGCCGCGGCCGGACGATCTTGTCCCAGAGATCGTAGAGCGTGTGCAGCCCGGCGACCGCCATGACGGCGCCGATCGCGACGGCTGCAAGCCGCTCGATCCGCGTATCGCGGCCGAAGACGATCGCCGCGATGCCGTAGAGCGCGACGTCATAGACCCAGTCGACGCCGTCCTTGAAGAGCTGGGCATTGCCGATGGCAAGCGCCCAGACGACGGTCGCCACCGCCTGGATCAGGATGCCGAGCGCGATGCCCCAGATGGTGAGCGTATAGGCGCGGGCAGTCTTGCGATTGACGCCTTGACCGTCATGGTCGGGCTTGTCCCGACCATCCATGTCTTCAGGAGCTTGCGGCAGGCTGGCGGCTGACAAGGTCGCGCTCCGATGAGAGCTTCGTCTGTCTCATGCCCTTGGTAGCGGCGGCAAGACGTGGATGGTCGGGACAAACCCGACCATGACGATAGCGACTGTCGTCGCCCTCACCCGCGCCCGACGAGCGGCGCCTTGGTCGCCATGACGGTGACGAACAGCACGTTCGCCTCGGGCGGCAGGCCGGCCATATGCAGCACGGTCGTCGCGACATGCTCGACATCCATCACCGCCTCGACCTTGATCGAGCCGTCCGCCTGCGGCACGCCAGTGGTCATCTTGCGTGCCATCTCGGTCAGCGCGTTGCCGATATCGACCTGGCCGACGGCGATGTCGTATTTGCGCCCGTCGAGCGCCGCCGTCTTGGTCAGGCCCGAGATCGCATGCTTCGTCGCGGTATAGGCAACCGAGTTCGGCCGCGGCGCATGGGCCGAGATCGAGCCGTTATTGATGATGCGCCCGCCCTGCGGCTCTTGCGCCTTCATCGCCTTGAAGGCGGCCTGGGTGCAGAGGAACGGCCCGGTCAGGTTGGTGTCGACCACCTTCTGCCAATCCTCCAGCGAGAGATCCTCCAGCAGCACGCCGCCCGGCGCATTCACGCCGGCATTGTTGAAGAGCACGTCGACCCGGCCGAAAGCTTCCTTCGTCCTGGCGAAGAGGTTCTCGACCGAGGCCTTGTCGGTGACATCGGTCGGCACCGCCAGGGCCCGGCTCTCGTCGACGCCGGAGAGCTGGATCGTCTCCTCCAGCGCATCCGAGCGGCGACCGGCCAGCACGGTGCGATAGCCGTCCTTCAGGAAGGCGATGGCGACCGAGCGCCCCACGCCCGAGCCGGCGCCGGTGATGATCGCGACCTTGTTATGTCCCGCCATGCGTTTCCCCGTATTTCCCTGGACCTAAATCGTTTGAGATGGTGCTCGACCATAACGGGCGAAATCGCCCAGGGGAACCATGGGATGGCTCGCGCTCCATGCGCTTGCCGCCCGCCATCCGTGCCGTATCGTTGTAGTCGGGAGGACGACGCGATGACCAGCCTGAACCGCCGCCATCTGCTCGCAGCCGGCGCCGCCGCGCTGGCTGGGCCAGCGCTCGCCCAACAGCAGGGCCACGAGCATCATGGCCCGCAATACGAGCGGCTCAGCCAGCCGGGCCGGATCGAGAAGCCACCACTCGCCGCAACGCAGAACGTCTTCGATTCGCCCGCCCCGAAAGCAGCCTCGCCCGGCCGCTGGAGCGCCAGGGCGCCCCTGCCGCTGCCGCGCTCGGAAATGGCCTGGGCAACGGCCTTCGAGGACAGGATGCATGTCGTCGGCGGCTATGGCGAGCAGCGCACGGATCGCCCCTATCACCATGTCTATGACGGCAAGGCCGACAGGTGGAACGACGGAGCGCCCCTGCCCCAGGGCGCCAACCATGTCGGCGTCGCCTTTCTCGACGGCAAGCTTTTCGCCATCGGCGGTTTCCTCGAACAGAACCGCAAGCCGCATCCGCGCTGCTTCACCTATGATCCGAAGGCCGATCGCTGGGCCGATATCGCCGCCCTGCCCCGTGCCGCCGGCTCGACCGCCGTCGTCGGCCTCGGCGGCGTCCTGCATGTCATCGGCGGCGCGATCGGCGAGACCACCGAGACCAAGCGTTCGATCGACTGGCATCTCGTCTACGATCCCAAGGCCGACCGCTGGAGCGAGCGCAGGCCGATGCCAACCGCCCGCGACCACACCGGCACGCTCGCCATCGGCAACCTGATCCATGTCATCGGCGGGCGCGTCGATTCCTTCCACACCAACTCGAACCTGCACCACTCCTACGATCCTGCCGCCGACAAATGGACGATGCGCACGCCGATCCCGACGGGCCGCTCCGGCCATGGCGCCGTGCTCTATCGCGGCAAGGTCTTCGTCATGGGCGGCGAAGGCACGAACCGCGTCTTCGGCCAGATGGAGGCCTATGATCCGGCGACCGACGGCTGGGAGCAATATGCGCCGATGCTGACGCCCCGCCATGGACTCGGCGCCGCACTGGTCGGCGACGCGGTCCATGTCGCCGGCGGCGGCCCCGTCATGGGCGGCGGCGTACAGAGCGCCGTGCACGAGGCGTTCTCGCTGGCGTAGGAGAGCAGCTCAACGATAGCTGCTCCCCGGAACGCAGGATCACATCCGGAACACGCCGAACTTCGTCTCGGGCACCTCGGCGTTCAGCGTCGCCGAGAAGGCCAGCGCCAGCACGCGCCGCGTCTCGGAGGGCAGGATGATGCCGTCGTCCCAGAGCCGCGCCGTCGCAAAGTAGGGCGAGCCCTCTTCCTCGTAGCGGTTGCGGATCGGCGCCTTGAAGGCTTCCTCGTCCGCTGCCGGCCAACTCTTGCCCTCGGCCTCGATATTGTCGCGGCGCACGGTCGCGAGCACGCTCGCCGCCTGCTCGCCCCCCATCACCGAGATCCGCGAATTCGGCCAGGTGAACAGGAACCGTGGGCTATAGGCCCGCCCGCACATGCCGTAATTGCCGGCACCGAACGAGCCGCCGACCAGCACGGTGATCTTCGGCACGCGCGCCGAGGCGACGGCCGTGACGAGCTTGGCGCCGTCCTTGGCGATGCCGCGCGTCTCGACATCGCGGCCGACCATGAAGCCGGTGATGTTCTGCAGGAAGAGCAGCGGAATCCGCCGCTGGCAGCACAGTTCGATGAAATGCGCGCCCTTGACCGCGCTTTCCGAGAACAGGATGCCGTTATTAGCGATGATCCCGACCGGGATGCCGTGAATGCGCGCGAAGCCCGTCACCAGCGTCGTGCCGTAGAGCTTCTTGAACTCGTCGAACTCCGAGCCGTCGACGAGACGCGCGATCACCTCGCGGATGTCGTACTGCTTCTTGAGGTCGGTCGGGACCACGGCTTCGAGCTCGGCCGGGTCGTAGAGCGGCTCGACCGGCTCGGCGATATCGATATCCGGACGCTTCACGCTGTTGAGATTGCCGGCGATCCGCCGGGCGATCGCGAGCGCATGGGTATCGTCGCCGGCATAATGGTCGGCGACGCCGGACAACCGCGCATGCACGTCGGCACCGCCCAGGTCCTCGGCCGAGACGACTTCGCCCGTCGCCGCCTTCACCAGCGGCGGGCCACCGAGGAAGATCGTGCCCTGCTTCCTGACGATCACCGTCTCGTCCGACATGGCCGGCACATAGGCACCGCCGGCGGTGCAGGAGCCCATCACCACCGCGACCTGCGGGATACCCTCGGCCGAGAGCGTCGCCTGGTTGTAGAAGATTCGGCCGAAATGCTCGCGATCGGGAAAGACCTCGGTCTGGTGCGGCAGGTTCGCCCCGCCGGAATCGACGAGATAGATGCAGGGCAAGCGGTTCTCGCGCGCGATCTCCTGCGCCCGCAGATGCTTCTTCACCGTCATCGGATAGTAAGTGCCGCCTTTGATCGTCGCATCGTTGCAGACGATCATGCATTCGCGGCCGGCGACGCGGCCGATGCCGGCGATCATGCCGGCGGCGTGGACATCGCCCTCATACATGCCGAAGGCAGCAAGTGAGCCGATTTCGAGGAAGGCCGAGCCCGGATCGGTCAGCCGCAGCACGCGTTCGCGCGGCAGAAGCTTGCCCCGCGCCGTGTGGCGCTCGCGGGACTTGGCATTGCCGCCGAGCGCGGCAGTAGCGCGATGCTGCTGGAGTTCGTCGCGCAGGCCGGCCCAGGCTTCGGCATTGGCGCGCGTCTCGGCCGAATTCAGATCGACCTTGCTCTCGATGACAGGCACGGGCGCGCTCCTCGGTAACAATCTCTGCCGAGTTTATGGCGCGCCGCGTCGAAAACGCCAACCGGCGCGGACGCACGGACGCGGCCGTGCAAATCCGCGCCGCTGGACCCCACTCATTCCTTCATCTTGTTGATCGAGCCGGTCACGGACGGCGCAGCGACCGCGCCGATCGCGCCACCGGCAATCGCCCCGATCGGCCCGCCGACAAGTGCGCCGGCTCCCGCGCCGGCCGCAGCGCCGGCGATACGCTGGTCGGTCGTGTTGCAGCCTGCGAGCAGCAGGGCGAGGCCGCCCGCCAGGAAAAAGCTTCGCATTGTCATCCCCATCTTCAACCCAACCCCAAGGGCGAAGATGGCGGCGCCATGGCTAACGGCTGGTAAATCAGGCCTGAACGGTCGGCCCGAAGACGCGCTCGAACGCCTCGCGCAGCACCGAGTCGACCTCTGGCATGGTCACCGGCAGGCCGAGATCGACCAGCGAGGTCACGCCGTGCTGGCTGACGCCGCAAGGCACGATGCCGTCGAAATGCGTGAGGTCCGGCTCGACATTGAGCGAGATGCCATGGAACGAGACCCAGCGCCGCACGCGGATGCCGATCGCCGCGATCTTGTCCTCGACACCGGCGCCCTTGGTGGGGCGGCGCACCCAGACGCCGACCCGATCCTCGCGCCGCTCGCCACGGACGTTGAAATCGTCGAGCGTCCCGATCAGCCAGCCTTCGAGCGCGGCGACGAAGCGGCGCAGGTCCGGCTGGCGGCGCTTCAGGTCCAGCATGACATAGGCCACGCGCTGGCCGGGGCCGTGATAGGTGAACTGCCCGCCCCGCCCGGAGCGGAACACCGGGAATCGCTCCGGCGCGATCAGGTCCTCGTCGCGGGCCGAGGTGCCGGCGGTATAGAGCGGCGGATGCTCGACCAGCCAGACCCGCTCGCGCGCCAGCCCGTCCGCGATCAGCCCGGCGCGGGCCTCCATCTCGGCAACGGCCTCGTCATAGCCGACGAGCCCTTCGCTCACGACCCATTCGACTGGCTCGGACACCTCTTCCGGCAGGAAGGAGACGGCCAGTTCCTCACGCATCTTCACCATGGCTTAACCATGTTCCGTCCAAAGTTTCCGGGCTGGCGACACACCGGCCCGACCCGCGGAATGCCTCTTGCGCCCAAAACCGGCGGGCAGGCAAGTTTCGCTGGTCCAATTCTGAAGTAGGGTTCCGGAGGCAGGACTTGAAGGCCGATCTCGATCTCGTCCCGGTGGAACTCACGGTGGTGCTCGGCCAGACCGAAATGCCGATCTACAAGCTGCTGCGCCTCGGCCGCGGCGCGATCATCGAACTGAACACCAGTGAGACCGACGAGGTCCAGATTCTCGCCAACAACCACCCCTTCGCCAAGGGAATCGTCGTGGTCAGCGGCGCCCGAATCTCCGTCGAAATCACCCAGATGCTCAAGCGCCCGACGATCTACACCCTGCAGACCGTCGCCGACGCGGCCTGAATCGGCCCCTCCTGGGGAAAAATCGCGCTTCTGCGTTTTTCCTTCATGACGCTCTTGTGGCGGCGGATTCGATTTGCTAGATCGGCGCCGCTCCCTGGTTGCACCGCCCGCAACCGGAAACGAGCTGCGGTCGTGGCGGAATTGGTAGACGCACTACCTTGAGGTGGTAGCGGGGAGACCCGTGGAGGTTCGAGTCCTCTCGACCGCACCAAATTCAAAAAGGCCCGAGCTTGCTATGACTTGGCAGCTCGGGCCTTTTCGATTCTTTCCCCTGACACCAGTGACTTCTCCTGCGCTGCGGCACTCTTGTGCCAGTGTGGCTCGTGCCCGTCAGGATCTCGAAGCGAGCGACGGATCTCAAGCCCGTGTCCGCCGCAAGGACGCCTCTCCGCCAGCCCGCTCATTCTCCACCGATGCCGATGCGACGAACTGGGCCACAGGCTGTTCCTTGGGGGCTTCGTGCCGCGCGTTCCGGGGCCGGACGCAAAGCCTTGACGGCGAGGCTGGGAGCGCTGCCCCTGCCTCGCAACTGACCTGCCGAGGAGAGCATCGCGCAAGCGGCCCGTTTCGGGAACGATGGCTTTCCGGAACCGGCGGATCGGATATAGTGCCGCTATCGAACTCGCGGGAGAGATCGTCTCGGGTCATCCGGGAAGGCGCCGACGGAGCAACCGCCCCGGAAACTCTCAGGCAAAAGAACCGCACCTGAATTGAAACTCTGAAAAGCGGAGCAGCAGCTCCCGCCGACGGTGTAAGCCCGCTGCTCGATGATGAGCGCGGGCGAAGCTCTCAGGCCAATGACAGAGGGGGCGCCACATCCGCAGGGACTGCGGAAGGAGCGCTTTCTTGTCGACAGAGACCCTCAATATCGCCGTGATCGGCGCCGGAATCACCGGCATCACCACCGCCTACAACCTGCTGAAACGTGGCTGCCGGGTCACCGTGTTCGAACGGCATCCCTATGCCGCGATGGAGACCTCCTTCGCCAATGGCGGCCAGCTCTCCGCCTCGAATGCCGAGGTCTGGAACAGCTGGTCGACGATGCTGAAGGGCATCAAGTGGATGTTCACGCCGGGCGCTCCCCTGCTCGTCGGTCCGCGGCCGGGATGGCACAAGCTCTCGTGGATGGCGGAGTTCGTCGCCGCGATCCCGCGCTACGAGGAAAACACCATCACGACCGCCCGCCTGGCGATGGAGGCGCGGCATCACCTGCGGCGGATTGCGGCTGAGGAAGGCATAGCCTTCGACTGCGAAGAGCGCGGAATCCTGCACGTCTATCGCGGCAGGAAGGATTTCGAGGCAGCCGCACGGGTGACCTCGCTCCTGGCCAAAGCCGGGCTGGAGCGAAGAGCCGTAACCCCGCAGGAAATCCGGTCGATCGAGCCGGCGCTGCACGGCGACTTCCATGGCGGCTTCTATACCCCTTCGGACTTCACCGGCGACATCCACAAGTTCACGCTAGGCCTTTCAAACGCCTGCGAAAAACGCGGCGCCGAGATGCGGTTCGGCGTCGATGTCCTCTCGATCACGCCCGGCGCGAGGTCAGTCGAGATCGGCTTCGCCCTATCCGAAGCGGAACCGCGCTCAACGAAGACGCAGGTCGCGACCTTCGATTCGATCGTGATCTGCGGAGGCGTCGGCTCGCGCCAGCTCGCTGCGAAGGCCGGCGACCGGATGAATGTCTATCCGGTGAAGGGCTATTCCATCACGGTGGATTTGCCGGAGAAGGCCGATCAGGACGCCGCACCCTGGACCAGCCTGCTCGACGATCAGGCCAAGATCGTCACCAGCCGCCTGGGAGCAACGCGCTTCCGCGTCGCCGGGACGGCCGAGTTCAACGGCTACAACAAGGATATCCGGGCTGCGCGCGTCGAGCCTCTGATCGCCTGGTGCCGCCAGCACTTCCCGAAGATGAGCACACGCCAGGTCGTCCCTTGGGCTGGCTTGAGGCCGATGATGCCGGACATGGTGCCGCGCGTCATGCACGGCCGAAACCCGCGGGTGTTCTACAACACCGGACATGGCCACCTTGGCTGGACATTGTCGGCCGCCACGGCCGACGCCCTCGCCGCGCTGATCACGCAGCGCCCCAACAGTCTTTCGTAGATCGCGCTTCTGTGCGGGCCTGCCGATCTCATCGGCCGGCCCGCACGTCGCTCCGAAACCAGCCAGCCGGCTCGTTGCCGCGTTCTGGTGCCGCATGGGCCGGCCTCGCGGTCGGGCGGGCTTATTGGGCAGCCGTCAACGTCGGAGTTTCATTGCGCCGGCCCTGAAGGAACCGAAGCAACGGAATCAGCAGCAGCAGAGACGCGACGATCAGAAGCCCCGCCGCGATCGGGGATGAAACCAGAGTCATCGGGTCGCCCTGACCGATGGCCAGCGCGCGACGAAGCTGCAACTCGGCCATCGGGCCAAGAATGAGACCGATGAGTGCCGGCGCGATCGGCACGGAGCAGCAGCGGAAGCCGTAGCCGACGAGCCCCAGCAGCGCGAGTGCCAACAGTTCGACCCAGGACTGAGACAGGCCCCAGACGCCCACCAGCGAGAAGATCAGGATGCCCGCGTAGAGATGCGGCTTCGGGATCGCCAAGAGCTTCACCCAGACCCGCGCCATCGGCAGGTTGAGGACCAGCAGCATCAGGTTGCCGATATAGAGCGAGGCGATCACGCCCCAGACCAGTTCGGGGTTGCTGGTGAACAGCGTCGGGCCGGGCTGGAGACCGTAATTCTGGAAGGCCGCCAGCATCACCGCCGCCGTCGCGGAGGTCGGCAGGCCGAGCGTGAGCAGCGGTACCATGACGCCGGCGACGGCGGCGTTGTTCGCCGCTTCGGGTCCGGCGACGCCCTCGATTGCGCCATGACCGAATTCTTCCGGGTTCTTCGAAAGGCGCCGCTCCAGCGTGTAGGACAGCAGCGTGGGGATTTCCGAGCCGCCGGCCGGCATGACGCCGATCGGGAAACCGAGTGCCGCGCCACGCAGCCAGGGCTTCCACGATCTCCGCCAGTCCTCGCGCGACATCGCGATCGGCCCGTTGACCTCGATGACCTTCTGCGGTTCCCGGCTGAGGCGGCTGGCGACGAAGAGGATCTCGCCCACCGCGAACATCGCGACCAGCACGATGGTGATGCCGATGCCATCGGACAGTTCCGGCACGCCGAAGGTCAGGCGCGGCAGGCCGGCCTGATAGTCGGTGCCCATCACGGCGAGCGCCAGCCCGAAGAACAGCGAGACGAGGCCGCGCAGGATCGAGGTGCCGAGCACGACCGAGACGGAGGTGAAGGCCAGGACCGCGAGCGCGAAATACTCGGCCGGGCCGAAGACGAAGGCGATCTCCGAGATCGTCGGCGCGGCCGCGGTCAGCAGGATCGTGCCGATCGTTCCCGCAACGAAGGAGCCGATGGCGGCGGTCGCGAGCGCCGCCGCGCCGCGGCCGTTCTTGGCCATCCTGTTGCCTTCGAGCGCCGTGATCATCGAGCCGGATTCGCCGGGCGTATTGATCAGGATCGAAGTAGTCGAGCCGCCATACATGGCGCCGTAGAAGACACCGGCGAAGATGATGAAAGCCGCCGTCGGCGACATCGTCACGGTGACCGGCAGGAGCAAGGTGATGGTGAGCGCCGGGCCGATCCCGGGCAGGACGCCGATCGCAGTCCCGAGCGCGCAGCCGGTCAGCGCCCAGAGCAGGTTCATCGGCTGCAGCGCGACCGCGAAGCCGTGCATCAGGGCGTCGAGAACGGACATCAGAAGCCTCCGGGCGGGAAGAAGCCGCCGAGCTGGACGCCGAGCCTCGTGAAGGCGAGCCAGGTGAGCGACGCGACGGCAAAGCCGATCAGGACGTCGATAAGCGGCTTCCCGGAGCCGTAGGCGCGGGTGATGAAGGCGTAGGCCATGGCTCCGCCGAGCGGGAAGCCAGCCTGGCCGATCAGCCCGATCGGCAGGAAGACACCGGCCGCAGCCGTCAGGAAGCCATTCCAGGACATCGGCCGGCCGATATCGGCGCCCTCGGTTTCCTCGGGCTCGAAGACGGCGCCTCTCAAGACCTGATAGCCGAGGGCGAGCCCCAGGGCCGTGAGGACGAGACCGACCGCGAGGACAAAGAAACCGGGGCCGATCCCGGCATAGGCCTGTGTCAGCGGCAGGTCGGTCGCCTCGTGAAGCAGGACCGCTCCGAGGGTCAGGACGCCGACCGGCAAACCCCAGCGCGACAACCGTCGCGCCGGGAAGGACGTGACCGTCGCGGTCATTTGGCGACCCCGAGTTCCTCGAGGATCGGCCTGATCCGCGCGTTCTCGCTGGCGATGAAGGCCGCGAAATCATCCCCGCCGAGATAGGCGCTCTGAAGACCGGACTTGTCGAGCTCGGTCTTCCATTCCGCGTTCTCGGTCGCCTTGGCGAAGCGCTCGACCCAGGCCTTGCGAGCCGCCGCCGACATGCCGGGCGCGCCGACGATCCCGCGCCAGTTGCCCATGGCGATGTCGACGCCGCTTTCCTTCAGGGTCGGGGCGTCGATGCCGGGAAGGCGCTTGTCCGAGGTCACCGCGATGATCCGCACACGCCCGGCATCGGCGAGGCCCTTGAGCTCCGAGGCGCCGGAGACGAGGACGGCGATCTTGCCGCCGGCGAGCTGCGTGACGGCTTCGGCGCCGCCGCCATAGGCGATGTAGTTCAGGCGCTGGAGCGGCAGGCCGGCGCTCTTGGCGATCATGCCGGCGATGATGTGGTCGATGCCGCCGGCCGACCCGCCGCCGAACGCCACGGCGCCGGGATTGACCTTCAGGGCCTCGGTCAGGTCCTTGACGGTCTTGATCGGGGAGTTCGCGGGCACCGCGAGCCCGTTATATTCGAAGGTCAGGCGCGCGACTGGCGTCGTCTCCGTAATTTGCGGCGAGCCCTTCGTCGCCATGATCGAGCCCAGCAGGATCACGCCCATGCCCATCAGGGCGTTGTCCTGGCCCTTGCTGGTGCGGATAAACTCGCCGAGCCCGAGCGTCCCGCCGGCACCGGGCTTGTTGGTGAAGACAGCGCCGTCTTTGAACTGGCCGCTCTTGTCGAGCATCGTCATCGCGAGCCGCGTGGTGGTGTCGTAGCCCCCGCCCGCTCCCGCCGGCACCATCACCTTGGCCGGCTCGGCCAGCGCCATTCCCGAAAAACCGACCGCCATCGCGATCGAAAGCATCGTCTTGCGCATGTTCTGCATCCTCCCAGTTGGATGGCAATATATTGTATTTTGGATATCCGTAGCTATTGTTTTTTAGATATGCAAGATATAATCAACGAGCCAGTTCAGGGAGAGCCGTCATGTTGGAAAGAGCCACGCTGGCCGCGTTGGGGGCCGAAGCCGGGCGGGTGCGCTATGTGCCGATCGCTCGTTACCCCGGCATCGAGCGGCTGCCGTTTTCGCTGCGCGTCGTGCTCGAGAACCTGCTCAGGCAGCAATTCTTCGAGGGGGTGGAGAACGACGCGCAGGTCCAGGCCGTCCTGCAGCGCGAGACCGGAGCGGCGCTGACGTTCAAGCCCACCCGCATCTACGGGCAGGATATTCTCGCCAAGGTGATGCTGGTCGATATGGCCGGGTTACGCGACGCTCTCGCGGCAGCGGGCCGCGACCCCGGCGTCGTCAATCCCGCGGTGCCGGTCGATATCGTCATCGACCATTCGCTTCAGGTCGACTTTTTCGGCACGCGCGATGCACCGCGCCTCAACCTGGAGATGGAATATCGCCGGAATGCCGAGCGCTTCGAGTTCCTGCGCTGGTGCTCGGAGAGCTTCGAGCGCGTCCGTGTCGTGCCGCCGGGCAAGGGCATCATGCACCAGATCCATCTGGAGAAGATCGGTCAGGTCGTCTGGACCGAAGAGCTGAAGGGGATGCAGGTGGCATCGCCCGACACCTGCGTCGGCACGGACAGCCATACGCCGATGATCAACGGCCTCGGCCTCCTCGGCTGGGGCGTCGGCGGGATCGAGGCGGAAGCCGTGATGCTCGGCAAGGGCGTGGCGATGGCGCTGCCGCGCGTGATCGGCGTCGAGGTCAAGGGCAAGCTGCGCGAGGGCGTGATGCCGACCGACCTCGTGCTGACCATCACCGAACGCCTGCGCAAGGTCGGTGTCGTCGGCGAGTTCGTCGAGTTCTTCGGCACCGGGATGACGCAGCTCTCCGTCGCCGACCGCGGCACCATCGCTAACATGGCGCCGGAATACGGGGCGACAGCGGTCTATTTCCCGATCGACCAACGCTCGATCGAGTATCTCAGGATGACCGCACGGCCAGCCGAACAGATCGCCCTGGTCGAGGCCTATGCCCGCGCCCAGAAGCTCTGGCGCGACGAGACGACACCGGCGCCGGCCTACGATCTCGTGGTCGAGGTCGACCTGGCCGATATCCGCCCGTCCATGGCGGGGCCGAAAAATCCCGAGGATCGCTTCGACCTCGCTGACGCCGCGACGGCCTTCGTCGCGCATAGCCAGGCGATTGCCGGCCGCGAGCCCGCCGCTCAGCGTCATCCGGTCGCTGGCGCCGATTTCGCGATCAGGGACGGCGATCTGGCGATCGCGGCGATCACGAGCTGCACCAATACGTCGAACCCTGTCGGGATGATCGCGGCCGGCTTGGTCGCCCGCAATGCCGCGCGCCTCGGCTTGAAGTCCAAGCCCTGGGTGAAGACCTCGCTGGCACCCGGCAGCCATGTGGTGGCCGAAGTGCTGGAGCGTTGCGGCCTGCAGCGCGATCTCGACGCACTCGGCTTTCAGGTCGTCGGCTTCGGCTGCACGACCTGCAATGGCGGCTCGGGGCCGCTGCCGCAGCCGATCGCCGACGCGATCGAGAACAACGGCGTCGTCGCGACCGCCGTGCTTTCGGGCAACCGCAACTTCCAGGGGCGCATCCATCCCAATGTCCGGGCGGCCTATCTCGCCTCGCCGGCGCTGGTCGTCGCCTATGCCATCGCCGGCTCGATGACGGTGGACATCACCCGCGAGCCGATCGGCATCTCGGCAGAGGGCAAGCCGGTCTTCCTCGCGGATATCTGGCCGAGCTTCGCCGAGATCGATGCGCTGGTCGCGAGCGCCTATACGCCCGATGTCTTCACCGAGAAATATGCCGATCTCTTCGACGGTGGCGAACCCTGGGCGCAGCTGGCGACAAAACCCTCCGCGCTCTTCAGCTGGCAGCCTGGCAGCTCCTATGTCCGCCAGCCGCCCTATTTCGCCGGCCTTTCGCCGGAGCCTTCCCGGTCATTCGACATCCGCGGCGCCCGGCCGCTGGTCATCCTCGGCGACTCGATCACCACCGACGACATCTCGCCGTCGGGCGCGATCAGCCTCGGCACGCCTTCGGCCGACCTGCTCCTGTCCTATGGGGTCAAGAAGGCCGACTTCAACAACTACACCACCCGCCGGGCCAATCACGAGGTCGCCGTCCGCGCCACCTTCGCGAATATCCGCCTGCGCAACCGCATCATCCCCGGCATCGAGGGCGGCTTCACCAGGGTCATGCCGGAAGGCGAGCAGATGCGCATTTTCGAAGCGGCGCAGGCCTATATGGCGCGCGGCACGCCGCTCGTCGTGATCGCCGGCAAGAACTATGGTTGCGGGTCCTCGCGCGACTGGGCGGCGAAGGGCGTCGCGCTGCTCGGCGTCAAGGCCGTGATCGCGGAGGGGTTCGAGCGCATCCACCGGACCAATCTGGTCGGCATGGGCGTGCTGCCACTGCAATTCGCGGAGGGGGTACTCGTCGAATCGTTCGATCTCGACGGCAGCGAAACCTACGACATCGCCGGCCTCGACCGCGATTTCGCCGTGCGCGACAGCGTGAGCTGCAAGGTGACCCGCAGCAGTGGCGAAACCCTCGACATTCCCCTGATCATCCGTCTCGATACGCCCGAGGATATCGCCTATTGGCGCCATGGCGGCATCCTGCCCTTCGTCTGGCGGGATTACATGGGCGCCGACGCACCGATCGCGAGGACAGCATGAGCCAGCACTTCATTCCCGCCGTCTTCTACCGCGGTGGCACGAGCAAGGGCGTGTTCTTCAACGCGAAGGTTCTGCCTGAAGATCGCGACACCCTCAGCAGGATGTTCGTCGCCGCTCTGGGAAGCCCCGATCCCTACGGACGCCAGCTCGACGGCATGGGGGGCGGCGTCTCCTCGCTGTCCAAGGCGGTCATCATCGGGCCGCCGACCCATCCCGACGCCGATGTCGACTACACCTTCATCCAGATCGCGGTTGATCAGCCGGTTGCCGACTGGAGCAATAATTGCGGCAATCTCTCCTCCGCCGTCGGCCATTTCGCCGTGGACGAGGGTCTCGTTGCCGCGAAGGATGGCGAGGCGCTGGTCCGCATCCACCAGACCAATACGCGCAAGCTGATCCATTCGCGTTTCCAAGTGAAGGATGGCAAGGCGCAGACGCAGGGCGATTATGTCATCGCCGGTGTCGCGACGCCCGGCTCGCGCATCCGGCTCGACTTCCTCGATCCCGACGGCGCCGTCACCGGCAAGCTGCTGCCGAGCGGAAACGTCGTCGACACGATCGACCTCGGCGGGGATGGCCGCTTCGAGGTCTCGATCGTCGATGCCACATCGCTCATCGTCTATGTTGCCGCCACGGCCTTCGGCCTGACGGGGGCGGAAACCCCTGACGAGATCGAGGCCAGCCCCGGCGTCATGGACAAGCTGGAAGCCATTCGTCGTCGCACGGGTGTCCTGCTCGGGCTCGGAGCCAATCCGGAAGCGGTCGGCCTTCAGACGCCCCGCATCGCGATGGTCGCGGTCCCCGTCACGTTCAAGGCACTGGACGGGGAAACTTTCGGACCTGACCAATACGACATCGGCACGCGCATGATCTCGATGCAGCGCGCCCACAAGGCCATTCCCGGCACGGGCGGCCTCAATCTCGGCGTGGCCACGCAGATCGCCGGCACCATCCCGAACCGCCTCTCTCGGCCGGCCAACGCCGCTGGCGAGGTTCGCGTCGCCAATCCTTCCGGCCTCGTCTCGGTGGGGGCGGTTGTCCGCCAAAAGGATGGCATGTGGACGGCCGATAGCGCAGTCTTGTTCCGCACGGCACGACGGCTGATGCAGGGAGAGGTCGCCATCCCGGCCTCCGGCGGACAATAACCGATGACCAATGCCCCGACCGCGCTGCAACTCAAGCTGGCGAGCCAGATTCTGTCGCATGCGCGTTCGTCCGGCTGGCAGAGCGGCCATCATCTGACCGAGGATTCCCTGCAGCCGCTGCTCGGCGCCTCGCGAACGCCGATCCGTGCCGCGATGGCGCATCTGGCCGAGGCCGGCGTCCTCGAGCGCCGGCCCAACAAGGGCTTCTTCCTGAAGGACACGCCCGCCTCGTCCGAGCCTCCGGCCGACGGCGAGGCGATGGAGGACGAATCCGAGACCTATCTCGCCATCGCCATGGATCGGCTGGGGCAGGCCCTGCCGGATGTGGTCAGCGAGAACGAATTGATCCGCCGCTATCATCTGTCGCGGGCGCGGTTGCGGCACATCCTGGCGCGGATCGCGGCGGAAGGCTGGATCGAGCGCCGGGCGGGCCGGGGCTGGGCCTTCCAGCCCCTGATCGACAGCCTGGAGGCCTATCGGGAGAACTACCGGTTCCGGCAGATCATGGAGCCGGCTTCGATCCGCGCACCCGAGTTCCAGCCGGACCCGGTCAGGCTGGGCGCGCTGCGCGACCAGCAGAGCTTCGTGCTGAACCAGGGCTACCGCCATCTCAGCCAGGTCGAGCTCTTCGAGATCAACGCCGCCTTCCACGAGGGCATTGCGGCGATGTCCGGCAACCGCTTCTTCGTCCAGACACTGGCGCGCCTCAACCAGTTGCGCCGCCTGATGGAATATGGCCGGCCCCTCGACCGGGACCGCGTGCAGCGCGTCTGCCAGGAGCATCTCGGCATCATCGAAGCCTTGTTGGCCGGCGACAAGGCAGGCGGAGCCGAAAGGCTGGAGGCGCATCTGACCGACGCCGCCCTGGAAAAGGCGCCGACCATGAGCGGCATCAGAATTCCATGAGACACGGATGAGCAGCGTTTTGTCGAAGACCGGACGGCTGAGGGCCGCGATCAATCTCGGCAACCCGGTGCTGGCGCAACGCACGGCCGCCGGTGAATTCACCGGCGTGACGGTTGCGCTCGCTCGCGCCCTGGCCGAGCAGGAAGGCCTCGAACTCGAATTCATTCCCTATGACGGGGCCGGCAAGGTCGTGGAAGCCGCCGGTGCCGACGCCTGGGATCTGGCTTTTCTTGCCATCGACCCGAAACGCGCCACCCAGATCGCCTTCACCCGTCCCTATCTCACGATCGAAGGCGTATTCGTGGTTGCCGCGTCGTCGCCGTTCCGGAGCCTTCAGGACATCGACCAGCAGGGCGTAAGGATTTCTGTCGGGCGCGGAGCTGCCTACGATCTGCATCTCACGCGGACCCTGAAGCATGCTGAGATCGTGCGCGTTCCGACCTCGGACGAAGCTTTGCCTCACTTTCTTTCGCAAGGCCTGGAGGCCGGGGCCGGGATTCGCCAACCCGCGGCGGCGTTCGTCGCCCGAAATCCGGGCGTCCGCCTGATCGAGGAGCCCTTCATGGAGATCAGGCAAGCCATGGCGGTGCCCATCGCCACGTCCGGAGCGCTTCCACTCGTGCAGGAATTTCTCGATAGCGCCATCTCTTCCGGACTTGTAGCGGATGAGATGAGGGCGCGGGAGCCGAAATAGAATCCGAATGAAAAAGGGCCGCTCGCGCGGCCCTTTCCGTGTTCGAGGACACTGGCAGCGGTTACGCCGCCAGCCCCTTGGCCAGCTCGCTGACCTGCTTCTCGAACAGCGCGCGATAGGCGCCGTCTTGGCGGGTCAGCAGGGCCTCGTGCGGGCCTTCCTCGATCACCCGGCCGCGATCGAAGACCAGGATGCGATCCATGGCCCGCACCGTCGAGAGACGGTGTGCGATCACGATCGTGGTGCGGCCTTCCATCAGGCGCTCGATCGCCTGTTGGATCAGCGCCTCCGACTCCGAATCGAGGCTCGAGGTCGCCTCGTCCAGGATCAGGATCGGCGCATCGGCCAGGAAGGCGCGGGCCAGCGCGACGCGCTGGCGCTCGCCGCCCGAGAGCTTGATGCCGCGCTCGCCGACGAGCGTGGCGTAGCCCTTGGGCAGGCGCATGATGAACTCATGCGCATTGGCGAGCTTCGCCGCCTGCTCGACCTGCGCCAGGCTCGCGCCCGGCCGGCCATAGGCGATGTTCTCCGCCAGCGAGCGGTGGAACAGCACCGGCTCCTGCTGCACGATCGCGATCTGCTGGCGCAGGGACGCCTGCGTGACACCGGCGATATCCTGCCCGTCGATCGCGATGCGGCCTCCGGTCACGTCGTAGAGCCGCTGCACCAGCTTGACGAAGGTCGTCTTGCCGGAGCCCGAGCGGCCGACGAGGCCGACCTTCTCGCCGCCACGGATGGTCAGCGAGAAATCGCGGTAGAGGGGATCGTGATGGCCTCCATAGTGAAAGGTCACGTCCTCGAAGGCGATCTCGCCAGCCGTCACGCCCATATCCACCGCGCCCTTGTGGTCCGGCACGCCATAGGGAAGATCGTGCATCCAGACGAGCTCCTCCATGTCGTTGACCGAGCGCTGCAGGTTATGGACGTGCTGGCCGACATCGCGCAGATAGCCGTGCACTACCGCATAGGCCGTCAGCACGAAGGCGACGTCGCCGGGCGAGGCCTGCCCGTTCGCCCAGAGCCAGATCACGAGGCCGATCACCGCCGCGCGCAGCACCAGCAGCACGACGTTCTGGCCGGTACCCGACCAGGTGCCGCGCAGCCAGGCGCGCTGCGTCCTGCGGCTCCACTTGGAGACGACCGTCGCCAGCCGCAGGTCCTCGCGGGCCTCGCCGCCATAGGCCTTCACCACCGGGTTGCAGGTGATGGCATCGGCCAGCGCGCCGCCCAGACGCGTGTCCCAGGCATTGCCGAGCCGGGCCGCCGGCGCGACGAAGCGCAGCGAGAGCGCCAGCGTCAGGCCGATATAGGCCAGCGCACCCAGCGCCACGACGAGGCCCATCGCCGGCCAGTGCCAGGCCAGCACCGCCGTCATGCCGAGCAGGATGACCAGCGACGGCAGGAGCGCGATCAGGACCGTGTCGGTCAGAAGATCCAGCGCCCACATGCCGCGCGTGATCTTGCGCACCGTCGAACCCGCGAAATTGTTCGCGTGCCAGTCGGTCGAGAAGCGCTGCAGGCGCGCGAAGGCCTCCTGCGAGACGTCGCTCATCGTGCGCAGCGTCATCGTGGTGATGCCGGTGAAGGCGAAATGCCGCCCGATCACCATGATGGCGGCGAGCACCATCATCGCCCCGAGCGCCCAGAGCGCCGCTTCCGCGCCCCCGGCCCCGACAGTGCCCGACACCGCATCGACGAGGCGACCGGCATAGACCGGCGTGAACAGCTCGGCGAGCGTGGCGACGATGGTGACGCCGGCCACCCAGGCGACCTGCCCGGGCTGGCGCGCCCAATGCTTGAACGTGAAGCCGAGAACGGCCCGGAACGGCTCGCGCCGCCCGGTTTGAGTATCCTGAGACATAGCGTCATTCGGCGCCGAGACGGCCGCCGACTCCGAAATCAGGCGAAGACGACGACGCGCGCCGGCTTCGGCAATGAAAGATGGAAGTTGGAAAAAGGCTCAGGAGGCTACCCGGAGGCGGGCCTCGTGCGAGACCGACCTAGTGCCGGGTTGGTCGCATGGGAGTGGCTGCGATGTTGATGAATTTCATTCAGCCCTCCCTTTCTTGAGTTGGAGCCAAGGCGAAGGAAGATGCCTGATGTTTAAGCAGCGCGCAAGCCCGCCTCTCATGCAATGGCTGCACGAGGTGTCTACGCCCAATTCAAGGCAGAGTTGTATGCCGGCTTACCAGAACAGGGCCAGGAGCCGGACCGCGATCACCAGCACGAAGGCGGCGATGATCGTGCCCAGCACCTGCTGGCGCTTGGCATGGTTGGGCCAGCGTCGCGCGAGCAGCTTGCCCAGCGGCTTGCGGAAGATGAAAGCCGCGACCAGCAGAACGATGATGACGTGGGACAAGGTCTAACTCTCAGCCCTTCTTGTCGGCCGGGGCCGTCTCGACCGGCGCGCCGGCCCTCTTCCAGGCACTGAACCCGCCGGCCACATGCGCGACCGGCTTCAGCCCCATCTCCTGCGCCGCCTGAGCGGCCAGCGCCGAGCGCCAGCCGCCGCCGCAGAAGAAGACGAAGCGCTTATCCTGCTGGAAGACCGGCTTGGCATAGGGGCTTTCCGGGTCGATCCAGAATTCCAGCATGCCGCGCGGGCAATGGAAGGCGCCGGGCATCCGCCCTTCCCGCTCCAGCTCGCGCGGATCGCGCAGGTCGACGAAGACCACGGCGTCGCTGCCGTGCAGCGCCTGCGCCTCTTCGACCGACAGCGTCGCGATCCGGCTCTCGGCTTCCGCGACCAGCGCCTTGTAGCCCTTGGTGATGGTCTGCGGCATGCCGAACGCCCTCCCCGATTCCGGCCGCACCGTGGCGGCTCGCCGCTACAGCGTCAATGCCGTCCGGCTTGTCGCCCGAGCGGCTTCGTCACAAGCTGCTTGCCTCTCCGGCTCCCGAAATGGCAGAGCGGCAGCATGCTCGGTTTCAGCAATCTGGACGTCATCGCGCTCGCGTTCTTCGCCGCCTCCTGGGTCGGCTATCACTATGCCGTCGAGCTGGGCCCGCACGCCGCCCGAACGCTGAACATGCGGATGAACCTGCGCCGCGCCCGCTGGATTCGCGAGGCGGCGGGCCGGGAGGTGCGGATCGTCGACACGCAGGTGATGGGCGGTTTGCAGAACGGCACCGCTTTCTTCGCCTCGACCTCTCTGCTCGCGATCGGCGGTACGCTCGCTCTGCTGAACGCCACGGACCGCGCCGTCGCCATCTTCAGCGACCTGCCCTTCGTTCCGGTGACCCTTCGCTCCGTCTGGGAGGTGAAGATCATCGGGCTCGTCGGCATCTTCGGCTACGCCTTCTTCAAGTTCGCCTGGGCCTATCGGCTGTTCAACTACTGCGTCATCCTGCTCGGCGCCCTGCCCCCGTTCGACAGCAAGGACGAGCAGGCAATGGCCCATGCCGTTCACGAGACGATCGAGATGAACATCGCCGCCGGCCGCCATTTCAACCGCGGCCAGCGCGCCTTCTTCTTCGCGCTGGCCTATCTCGGCTGGTTTCTCGGCCCGATCACCTTCATCGGTTTCACCGGCGCGGTGCTGGTCGCGATGTATCGCCGCCAATACGCCTCCGACGCCGCCCGCGTCTTCACCTATCCGAGTGGGTCATGAGCATCGAACCCAAAGCGATCGAGCGCGCGATCCTCGAGCTGCTGGCCCAGCGCGAAGCAGGCCTGACGATTTCGCCGATGGATGTCGCCCGCCGCCTCGGTGGCGATCATCCTGACGGCTGGGGACCTCTGATGCAGCCGGTGCGCCGCGCCGCCGTGAAGCTGATGAAGGAAGGAAGGCTCGTCATCACCCGCAAGGGCCGGCCGGTCGATCCCGACGACTTTCGCGGCGTCTATCGTCTGGTCCTGACAATGACGGCGCCCTGACTTACGGCCCCGGGAAGAGCGCGTCCGTGTAGCCCGCGAGCCGGTAGGCGACGAGGCCGACCCATTCCTTGAAGCCGTTATCGGCGATTTCGAGCGCACGCGGGGCGCGGCTGTAAGGCCGGATGAAATCGCTGGGCTTGCCGCTCGACCAGAAATCGACCGGGAAGGCCTCGACCGCGAACCCGGCCTTGCGAAAGACGCCGATCGAACGCGGCATGTGCCAGGCGGACGTCACCAGAAGCCAGCGCTCACCGGGCTTGGGATCGACGAGGTTGCGCGTGAAAATGGCGTTCTCGCGCGTGTTGCGCGACTTGCCTTCGAGGATGAGCCGGGCCGGATCGAGGCCGAGCCCTTCGAGCAGCAGCTTCGCGCCATCCGCCTCGGTCACGGTCGTTTCCGAGATCAGGTTGGCGGCTCCGCCGGTGAAGACGATCTTAGCCTGCGGATGCAATCGCGCCAGCTCCACGGCCTTGGTCATGCGCGCCGCCGAGGAGTTCATCGCGACATCGCCGCGCGCCACGCCTATCGCGCCGCCGAGCACGACGATGCCGGTCACCGGCGTCTTGCGGGCATCCTGCTGCGGGAAACGATCCTCCAGCGGCCTCAGCACGGCGCGCGGCAGCGGGCTGAAGGCCATCAGGCCGAGCGCGGTGAGCGAGATCAGCCCGATCCAGCGCGCCGGCCGGGCGAAGCGCGTGAAGGCGAGCAGCGCCGATAGGCCCGCAAGCAGGATCGCAAAATTGACCGGCGACAGGACGAACCAGACGACCTTGGAGAGAACGAAGAACATCGAGGGCCCGGACCGAGGGAAGACCGCTCAAGTCCTACTGGCAAAAGCTGACGGCTTTCTGAACCGGGACATCCGGAAAGCACCTAGCGGGATGGCACGATCAGCGAATGATCTGCGGCGGTGATTGCGGGCGCCGTCCGCCGGCCTGCGGCAAAGCCTTTGCAAGTTCGATCGCGCGACCGGCGACCTCTCGCAACTCGCAGCCCGCCTGCCGCCCGGCCTGCAACGCCTCGCGCTGGGTCGCGCCGTAGAAGGCGCATTTCTGGGTGACATAGCTTTCCCAGGCGAGTTGCAACGCCGCGAGGCGGCTGCGCTGGCCGGCATCGAGCGTGCGTCCCGTCACCTGCAAGGCAAGCGTTAGCCGCTCACGCCACGCCGCTTCCTCGCGCCGGGCGCAAGCGGCTTCGGCACCGCGTGGATCGTTGCTGGCGGCGCGCACGCAGGCGACGGCCACCGTACCGATGCAGGTCGAGGGCGCAGAGCCACTGTCGCGCAGGCAGCCGGAGAGCGCGGCGAGATCGGTTCGTAGCGTCGGCGACGTCTGTGCCACCGCGGGCGCGGTCGCAGCGAGGCTGCACAGAAGCAGGATCGTCCGAAAAGCGCTCATGCCGCCATCATGCCAGCGACAACGCATTGATCAAGCGGGTCTTTGCGACCTCACGCGATCGGCAACGGCAATGCGGCTTGCGCGGCCGGCCTCGCGAAGACCGTTTCGTACCAGTGCTGGACTCGCGGCCGCGCGACCCGCTCCACCGGCATGTTGAGCCAGCGGTGGACGCCACAGCCCACCGCGATATCCGCCATGCCGAAACGCTCACCGGCTAGGAAGGACCGTTCCGCCAGCTGCGCCTCGAGGATCGTCATCAGCGCCTCGGCGCGGGCTACGCCGTCGGCGATGACCTTCGGATCGGTGAAGGCTGGTACCTTGCGCACCACGCCCCAGAGCACGGGCGCCAGCGCCGGCTGCAATTCGGACTGCATCCAGTCGATCCAGCGATCGGCCAGCACGCGCCGCGCCGGATCCTCCTCCCAGAGCACGCCCGAGGCATAGCGGGCCGCGAGATAGCGCAGGATGCTGCTCGACTCCCAGAGGACGAGCTCGCCGTCGCGCAGCACCGGAATCTGCCGGTTCGGGTTCATCGCCGTGAATTCGGGCGTGTCGAGCCCGCCGAATGGCCCGCCAGCATCGATGCGCTCGAAAGCCTGCCCGGCCTCGCCCGCGGCCCAGACCACCTTCTGGACGTTGATCGAGCTCAAACGGCCCCAGATCGTCAGCATGACAGGCTCCTCAAACGCCTCGCTCCGCCGGAAGCTGGAGCAATCTCCTCAGGCGAATTCCATGATGACGGCATCGACCGCGAGCGAGTCGCCCTCCTTCGCCAGGATCTTGGCGATGGTGACGTCCTTCTCGGCGCGCAGCACGTTCTCCATCTTCATCGCCTCGACCATGGCGAGCGGCTCGCCGGCCTTGACCTCCTGCCCGACCGTGACGCCGATCGACTTGACCAGGCCCGGCATCGGGCAGAGCAGGAACTTGCCGGTATCGGCGGCGACCTTCTCCGGCATCAGCGCGGCGAGTTCCGCCTCGCGCTGCGTATAGACATGAGCATTGGCATAGGCGCCGGCATGGCCGAGCGCGACGCCGTTCAGGATCGGGCGCACCTGCGCCGCGACCTTCACCCCATCGAGCGTGCCGTGCCAGACCGGCTCGCCCGGCACCCAGTCGCTGGTGACGCTGACGCTGCGGCCGGCAAAGGCGATGACGACCGCCCCGCCCTGCTCCGTCACCTCGCCCTCGAAGCGCTCAGACCCGAGCTGGACGATGCGCAGGCGGTCGAAGGAGACCTTGCGCCAGCCCTCCATCTGCGCCGAGACATGGCGCTTACGCTGGTTCATGCGGTGGTCGCAGGCGATCGCGATCGCGGCCATGCGCTGCGCGGTCTCACCCTGCGGCACCGGCAGCGAGAATCCTTCCGGGAATTCCTCGGCGATGAAGCCGGTCGAGAGATTGCCGGCGATCCAGCGCGGATGCTGCATCACCGCGGCGACGAAGGGGATGTTGTGGCGGATGCCGTCGATGGCGAAGGCATCGAGCGCGCGTGCCTGCGCCTTGATCGCCGCTTCGCGCGTCGGCGCGTGCGTCACGAGCTTCGCGATCATCGGGTCGTAATAGATCGAGATCTCGCCGCCTTCGAAGACGCCGGTGTCGTTGCGCACCATGGCCTCGCCATCCGGCCCCTCGCTCGGCGGCCGATAGGTGACGAGCCGGCCGGTCGAGGGCAGGAAGTTGCGGGTCGGGTCCTCGGCATAGACGCGGCTCTCCACCGCCCAACCGTCGAGCTTCACGTCAGCCTGCGAAATCGCGAGTTTTTCGCCATAGGCGACCCGGATCATCTGCTCGACGAGGTCGATCCCGGTGATCATCTCGGTGACCGGATGCTCGACCTGGAGCCGGGTGTTCATCTCGAGGAAGTAGAACGACTTGTCCTGGCCGGCGACGAACTCGACCGTGCCGGCCGAGTCGTAGTTCACCGCCTTGGCCAACGCGACCGCCTGCTCGCCCATCTTCCTGCGGGTCGCTTCGTCGAGCAGCGGCGACGGCGCCTCCTCCAGAACCTTCTGGTTGCGGCGCTGGATCGAGCATTCGCGCTCGCCGAGATAGATGACGTTGCCGTGCTTGTCGCCGAGAACCTGGATCTCGATATGGCGGGGATCGACGATGAACTTCTCGACGAAGACGCGGTCGTCGCCGAAGGAGGACGCGGCTTCCGACTTGGCGCGGGCGAAGCCTTCCGCCACCTCACCGGCCGAATGCGCAATGCGCATGCCCTTGCCGCCACCGCCGGCCGAGGCCTTGATCATCACGGGATAGCCGATCTCGTCGGCGATGGTCACCGCGTGCTCGGGGCTCTCGATGATGCCGAGGAAGCCCGGAACCGTCGAAACCTTGGCCGCGGCCGCTGCCTTCTTCGACTCGATCTTGTCGCCCATCGCGGCGATGGCGCCGGGATTGGGGCCGATGAAGACGATGCCGTTATCCTTCAGTGCCTGGGCGAAGGCCTCGCGCTCGGACAGAAAGCCGTAACCGGGATGCACGGCCTGCGCGCCGGTCGCCTTGCAGGCGTCGATGATCTTGTCGATCAGGAGGTAGGACTGGGCGGCGGGAGCGGCGCCGATATGAACGGCCTCGTCGGCCATCTCGACATGCAGCGCATCGCGATCCGCATCGGAATAGACGGCGACCGTCTTGATGCCCATGCGCCGCGCCGTCTTGATGACACGGCAGGCGATCTCGCCGCGGTTCGCGATCAGGATCTTCGAGAACATGCGCGGCCACTCCCGGCTTCAGACCAGACTGCAATAGCCGGGGTCTATGGGATGCCGCAACTGCCGTCCACCGATGCGAAAGTCGGCTATCGGCCAAGCCGTTGTGCAAGGATGCACAGGTCCGGGCGGTGCGCCCGGTCAGACGGAGCCTCTACCCGACTCCATCATGCCCGGGCCTGACCCGGACATCTCCCCTGCAAGGAGAAACTTCCATCTTCGGCCCGAGCTTCTCGGGCCGAGCCTGATGATGACGCTCAGCTCGCGAGCAGGACGATACGCGGGGCGGCGCCGACGCCCGCCCGGACCACGTCCTTCGCCGCGCCCTTGGCGAAGGCGAAGGCGAGCAGCGTCTCGTCGCAGTGTTCGGCCTCGCGAACGATCTCGTTGGCGATGCGCTGGGCGGTCGCGGTCGGTCCCTCGCCGGCCGAGAGCGTCGTCACCAGCCAATGCGCCTTGTCGCGGTCGATCACGCCGGTCGGGCGGTTCTCCCAGACGGCGAAATCGACGACCAGAGCCACGAGGTAATCCGCATAGGCCTTGCAGTTGAGCGGCACGGCGCGGTCGAGCGCGATGAGAACGTCGACGATGTCCCGCGTAATGACGATGTCGCTCAAGATGTTCCGCTGAAGCATCTTGACGTCTTCTTCGTCGATCGCGCGACGATCCATCACGCGATCGACGAATTCACGAAGCTCATGATCCATCATGTTCGAACCCCTGTCCGGCGTTGTTGTGTGCCGGTACGTCCCTGTTGTGGGAACACCATGCACCCCGCCCCGGCATCAGGTGGTTAATGCGCAAATCTGAACGGTTATTCAGGTTAAACGGAACTGAGTCGGTTTGGTTGCGAGGATGTTACTGGGCCGCGGCATGCTGCCGGAATCTTCCGGCGAACGGCAGCGGCCGAACGCCCGGACAGTGAGCCGCGCAGGCAGGTTCGGACGGAGCTGAATCCCGCCCAAAAAGGCAAAGCGTCGGGCGGCCCTACGCCGCCACGGCCTTCGGTAGGCCCAGCGCCGCCGGCAGCTCCGGGAACTCGCGCAGGACATGCCGGGCGCCGAGCGAGACAAGCCTCTCGACCGGCTGGAAGCCCCAGGAAACCGCGACGGGCACCACGCCGGCGGCGACCGCCATCTCGATATCGAAGGAGCTGTCGCCGACCATCGCCGTGCGCGCGGGCGTCGCCCCCGTTTCGGCCATCGCCCGCTGGATCATGCCGGGATGCGGCTTCGAAGGCGCATCGTCGGCCGACTGCACCGTGTCGAACAGCCCCTGCCAGCCATGCCGGGCGACGATGAATTCGGCGCCCTTGCGCGACTTGCCGGTGGCGATGCCGAGCTTCAGGCCGCCATGGCGCTTCAGTTCGGCCAGCGTTTCCGCGACGCCCGCGAAAAGCGGCTCGTCCAGCGAGGGATCGCTCTCGGCCTGCACCCGCATCGCGCCGAAGACCTGGCGATAGGTCTCGGTCAGCACCTCGTCCGGTGCGTCGAGCCCGGCGAGCTGCGCCATCGCGATGTCCAGGGTCAGCCCGACGATTCCCAAGCCCGCCTCGCGACCCGGATGCACCCGCCCGCAGCGCCTGAAGGTCTCATATTGCGCTTCGAGGATGATCGCCTCGGAATTGATCAGCGTGCCGTCGAGATCGAAGATGATGAGGTCCATGCCGGCGCTTTAACCCGGATCGCCCCGGCGATCCACTGCAAGTCCGGCATGGCGTCATCCCGCTTGCAGGCTGCTCAGCCTTTGCCGTCGCGGGCGCAGCTGTCCACCGCCTTGCGCAGCTCGGCACCGTCGAGCCCCTTGGCCCGCGCCTCCTTGCGGCATTCCGAGCGGTGAGCGAGGTCCGGGCGCTTGCCGTTGAAGCAGGCCGTCAGCGCCGCGATGCGTTCGGAACCCTGCAGTTTGCGCCCGTCGACCTCGTCCTTGCAGGCCGCCCGCACCGCCACGGCCGTCGGCTTGCCGTCGCGCGTGACGCCGTCACGGGCATAGAGCTGCACGCCCGGGAACTTGCCCTGCATGCAGATGCGCATCGCCGCGCGCAGGTCTTCGCCGGTCAGCGCGATGTTCTCGGACACGCAATCCTGCCGGGCCTTGGCCCGCTCAGCCCGCGGAATCGGCTCGTCGGCGGATGTCGCAGCAGGTGTCGGCGCGGGCGCCTTGGCCGGCGCCGCAGTCTGTGCCTGGGCAACTCCGCCAAGACCGAGAGCGAAGGCGGTAACAATCAAAACCGTACGCATGGCCAGCCCCTCCGATGATGAGAACATAGTTAGAACAGAATGCGTTTTGTTCCGCAACTGTTCTCTTACGTTTCGTCATCACCCAAGGATGGGCGTCACTCGTCCGGCGCCTCGACGATCGGGTCGTAGGGCGCGTCGTCGAAGCCGAGCAGGTTCCAGCTCTGGCGCATATGCGGCGGCAGCGGCGCGCTGACATCGATCGTGCCCTTGCCGCGCGGATGCGGCAGCACGATCCGCCGTGCCAGCAGGTGCAGCTTGTTCTGGATGCCGCCGGGCAGCTCCCAGTTCTGGATGTTGAAATATTTGGGGTCGCCGATGATCGGATGGCCGATATGGGTCGTGTGGGCGCGCAGTTGGTGCGTGCGACCGGTCACCGGCTTCAGCGAGAGCCAGGCGAGCTTCTGCGCCGCCGTCTCGACCACCGCATAATAGGTCACGGCATGCATCGCGCCGTCCTCGCCATGCTGGGCGACGGCCATGCGCTGGTCGCCGTCATAGGCTTCTTCGCGAGCGAGATAGGTCGAGATCCGGCCCTGCTTGACGCGTGGTACGCCAACGACCAGCGCCCAGTAGACCTTGCGGGCCGCGCGCGAGCGGAAGGTCTTGGCCAGCGTCGCCGCCGCGAAGCGCGACTTGGCGATGACGAGGCAGCCGGCCGTATCCTTGTCGAGCCGGTGGACAAGGCGCGGCTTCTGACCGTCCTTGCCGGTCAGAGCCTCCAGCATCTTGTCGACATGCTTCGTCGTGCCCGAGCCGCCCTGCACGGCGAGCCCGGCCGGCTTGTTGAGGACCATGACGTCATCGTCCTCGTAAAGCGTGATCGAGCGCAGGAAGCCGATCGTGTCGGCATCGGCCTTGGCCGAGCGCGGCCGCTCCGCCTGCTCCTCCAGCTTGAGCGGCGGGATGCGCACGGTCTGGCCCTCGGTGAGCCGGTCCTTGCTGTCGGCGCGCTTGCCGTCGACGCGCAACTCACCCTTCCGGACGATGCGCTGGATATGGCTGAAGGAGAGCTGCGGGAAACGCGCCTCGAGGAAGCGGTCGATCCGCATCTCGTTCTCGTCCGGTGTCACCACGAGCTGCTGCACGCCGGTCGCGAGCACCTGGGTTGTCTCGGCCTTGACCTGCGCGCGGGTCGGCTTGGGGGCTTCCTCCGCGGACCGCGGGCGGACAGGGCGCTGCACGCGCTCCTCGCCGCCGGCCGGGCGCGCGGCGGCGCG
>NZ_JANLGI010000024.1 GCF_024655635.1 Allobosea sp. 47.2.35
AAGGGGGGCTAGCCTTCAACGCGATAAGGGGGCTGCGCTTCAATGCGATTTGACACATCTTAGCCGTCATGCTAAAGTTGACAGTGTTTTTGGTCGATAATGCCTATGCCCAAATGCCAGGCTCTCCATACCTGGAAAGCGGCATCGCCAAATGCAGCGCCCCCGGCACCTCGATTGACTTCCAATTAGACGGAAACGGCAGCGCTCGTGTCTTAAAGAGCGCATCCAACTACGATGGGTTTCGTAGCGCCGCCCGTATCAAGGTTTGGCGAGTCTCGCGAGTCGAGAAAGATGGTAAGCACCTAATTGTATTCGACAACGGCAAAAATTCCCGAATTATGACTTTGGCTGGAAGCCAAAAATCAATGGGTTTCATCGCCGATGGTGGAGTATCGGATATGCTCTGCCAGATCTTGGTACAGGCGCGCTAAAATCGGTGAGAACGCGACGTTGCGGCGCCGCGTTGAATTGTCTTCCGGTCAGTCATTCATCTGATAAGTTCTAAGCGCGTTACCGCAGAGCTTGCCATTATCGGTCATCATGCATTTTGCCGACTTTTGTACACCGCGACTCTTTGGCGGGCAGAATTTATCGTAGATCGAATAATATCCAGCGTTCATAGGTTTTGCTCTTACCGCGTTATCCCGCGCAGCCCAAGTCAAAAGCTTATAATTACCGTCTTCTTCGATATGAATGCTTCCGGGATTGGCACATTCGATGCGGATTTCATATTTAGTGACATCTCCGCGCTCTCCAACTCGGATGCCTTGTATATGCCCACTATAGGTAGGGGTTCTTTTATCGACCGATAGCGTTTTCATAACGACAAAGCCGTACCCACCGAATTTTCCAACCTCTGTGAATGCTCCAGCATTAGTGGATGCTAGGCAGAGAGCAGCGACAGTAATCCATTTATCCATTTTACTACTCCTACTTTTTCTCCAATCTAGCGCTTCCCTTTTACGTCGATTCGCTCCCAACACCATAGGCATCGAGGTCAGGCGAGGAGATTGCGCGTGGCCACGCTGGCACATCGCGCTCCCTCTCGTTCTACTTTAAATGGTCAGGCGTGCTGCCATACGCACCACTTGGGTGCCGCCAAGCTCTTGGTTGGTTCGCTAGACGAAGAGGTGGCTTGGCGAGAATTCCTCCGATGAGCTAGGTGTGTAGGCATGGTCTTGGAGATGCCTGATGCGATACGCGTTTGCTCGAGTTGTCCATAACGATCACGATTGGATTCGCCCGTCTCCTCATCGTCTGAATTCCAGAATTGACAAGGGATACCTTGCGGAAAACGGGTATGGCTTTGAGGATTGGAATTTTAGCAAGGATATTTCTTCAGACGGATTCTGTTACGGATATCACAGATACGCCCCTCAAGATCGATCCAGTCTCTTTAACTTAGCCTTTGCCACCTACGACAAGGTTCACGGGTGGTTGCTTGTCGGCTGGTATGAGGGGGCGGAATACGTCGAAGCAGGATCAAATTTCAGCTCAGATATTTTGAATGCTCGTGCAGGTCATCTCACGGAACTGGACGCCAAAGGTTCTTTAGGTGGAAAATTAAGCGGCCTCAATCAGAAGCAGATTGCATATAATTTACGCAAATCTCAGACGTCGTGGAGTTGGAAGGTCTCGCCGTCGAATATGCATCGACTGCAATTTCCGATACCAGTTCCCGCCGAATTCACATTCGGATTTGGTAAGTACTTCACAACGGCGAAATTTATTGATGAAATTAGATGGAACCAGCTTCGATCTATCGCATATGAATATTTAGATAAGAAATCTCAATCAGATTATAATGAAGGAGGCGAGGTTGAATTCCCTGAGGGAAAATCATACCAAGTATCTCACTTCGAGCGAGAAAGGAGTCAGAAATTAGTATCGCTCGCCAAAGCGAAATTTAAAAAGAAGCATGGCAGATTATTCTGCGAGGCCTGCGGATTCAGCTTTGGCAACGTTTATGGCGGTATCGGGGATGATTTTATTGAGATGCATCATTTGATCCCGGTTTCGGAATTATCAGAAGGCTCCAAGACCAAATTGAGTGACGTGGTGCTAGTTTGCTCCAATTGCCATCGTATGCTTCATCGGCATCGTCCATGGATAACTTCGGTTGATAAGCTGAAATTCATCATGAAAAACGCAAAATATTCTGAGAAGTAGCATTCATGCGTTCTCCTGCGGCGATAGAGGCAGAGCCAGGAGACGGGCATTGCGGCTAATCATTGATGCCCTGAAGGCAGTTTTCCGTAAGCTCGGCTCCTAATCCATAAGCGTCGCAGCTTGGGCAGATGGAGTATATGCGTTTCATTGAGGGCGGTGATCCCTCGCGTATCGATGCCGGCAGGCTCGGCGATTTCAAGGCCGGCTTTATGACCTGAATAGCCTCTGCCAACAGCCTCCCTGGAATGCCGACGAGCGAGGAGCCGCACCTAGCGCAGAATCTCGTCACTGCTTAAGCTGGCCGGGCTCGGGAGCATCATCAGGGACCTCATGAAGAGGCGTGACCCTGCATAACATGGCCAAAGACCCCATCAGGGCATGGAATATGAAATCCCGCTGCTCCTGGTCCGTGGCCATCAGGACGGTCTTTCCATCCGAGTCGAAAACCACATCGTTGTCGTCCTGAATCGTAATCCGCATTTATTCTCCCTGAGATTGCTCTGGCATGGCTGCAGAGGGCTCGAGGCGGTTCAGGCGCTGCATGGCCCCCTCATATTTGGCAAGGAGCCTACCGGCCTTCTCTGAGGGTAGAAGAGCTATCCTGGATGCATCCATGTTATCCCTGAGATCGGCAATCTTCACCGGACGTGCCAACTCATTGGAAGCAGCGCGATCCAGGAATGCCTCGTAGCTCTCGCCGTCCTGCCTTGAGAGAGCGACGATGGCGTCGACAATCGCGTTGGAGAAGCCCTCATTCAGCAGGGCATCTGCCGTGATGTTGGTATCTTCGATGACATCGTGCAGGACGGCGATGATGGCTCTAGTTTCGTCCCCCGAACGGATGAAATCCAGAGCCACGCGCATTGGATGGGCAATGTACGGATTACCAGCCTTGTCGGATTGATCCTTATGGGCGATGGCGGCCAGATCGATTGCCCTTTCAAGGGTGCCCATTGAAGTTATCTCCCTATTCTGAGATCGGTTTAACCCGGTGCACCCTGTTTCGAAGACCTGTCCCTATTATCGAGATAGAGTCTGATCGCTTTTCTGATCAGGAAATTCCGGGATGCACCGGTTTCAATCGTAATTCGGCTAAGGCGCTCAACCAAATCCTCGTCACACAGGATTTCAACGCGCGCCCTCTGGTTATTCAATTGCAAGGCATTCTCCATATCCCGTCTAATACCGGCATAAAGATATTTATCGTAAAATAAACAGTGGGGCTAAATCCGATCAATTTATCGAATCTAATAAATGGACTCGATAATATTTCCGCATATCAACAAATAAGGCCTATCTCCTTTTCTTTATGAGTAGACGATCAAGCTGAGATAGCAGCTTATTTCTTTCTCTAGCTCTGGAGATGAGATGCGCCTCATCCGTCATGATCTCTCTGATTCTTTCGAAACGAAATCTTTTATTGACAAGGGCAAAATACAGGGCACTCCATCCTGCATCTCGCTTGTGAGGGACATTTCCCTCAGTGCGCCAGCGTTGGATATCTTCCTCGAAATCCTCCTCGACTGATGGACGATAAGTCCTCTCTGAAGCCGCCTTCTCGACCAGTTCGTGCAGATTTTCAGGGACATCCTCGAAGCTGATCCAACTTCTTGGGTCGAGCAAACCGCGTTCAGGACCACGAAATTCTAGGAAGAAGCTCCCATCAGGATGCGCAGCCTGACATGGGAGGTACATCATGTCTGACGGCCACTTTTTGTTGTCAAACCCATGCTTCTCGAACCCATGAGACTTCAAGCTATCGAAAATGCGGGATATGATTTCTCGGTAGCAATCCGGAGGCATGACGGTTTGGGTAGGGATATAAGCACGCCACCTCGGATTATCGGGAGTGCTAGAGAATGTATTAAAAATGTAGATCTCGAATCCGGACATGATAGAGGCAAATGCTTCAGGCGAAATTCCTCCGCCATCATTGTCGAGAATAAGGCCATTTGCTAGAACGAAATTATTGTGCTTCCTCATGCTTTCCGAATTGGGCGCAGGAAGTCCGAGCGTTAGAACACAATTGTCTTCCTTTTTGGCATATTTGATTTTCGAATACTCCTTCAGTTTTTCAATGAAAATAGCGTGGTCATCGGCAAAGATGTAATGTTTAGGAAATTTACTATATGTGTTTTCCCAAATCGTTGCATAAAAACGTGTTACTTTATCTTTATTAGATATATAAGGCGTTTCATCACATGAATTGTGACAATTTTCGCCTTCTTCCGACTGATTTTCTTCAATCCAACTAATCAGGTGCTCGTATAGACCATGATATGAAACGCTGGACATACGATCTCGATATGCCTTCATTTTCTCGCTATTCGACGAATGAATCCTTGGTCTCCCTACTTTGCGCTTTGCTTCATCTGGAAGCTCGATACCAAGCCACTCAATCGATGAACCATGGAAGATCGCCTGCAACCATTCAGCCAAGCCCCTATCAGGAACCACTATGATCTGATCTTCCGTTCCATCGGCCCTGCGAATTCCCCCTCTCAACACGGCTTGATAAGCCACGTTGTAATAAAAATCTCGACGAATTTCTTCGTAATTGAGGCCCAAGAAATTTAAGAATGCTCGATATTGCGGAGTGGGATTCAAGGCTGACAAGAATACCACCATGTTCTTGCCCATGTAATCATTGAGGCCATGAGGCGAGTTCGGCAACCTGATGGCGTTGGGCGAATTGTTAAAAATGAATTCCTGATCTAGGTTGGCAAGAAACAGGAATTCATTTCCGTTTGCCATCTCGACAGATTTTTCGATTAAGGGTTCTAGGAGTTCATTTTCGAATTCATCTCGGATATATTTCGACCAATTTCGATCAAAGCCATAATATATTTTTATGCGCTCGCAGTTCGGGTGAAACGAGTATTGCAACTCCGGTAAGGTCTCATATCTGAATTTCACGCCTTCCTTGCTCCAAAGGGAAACCAAATTGCTGTCGGCGATATGCGCTCCCGCCATCCTGACGCTTTTGAACCCAGCGCAGATCGAGGGTTTCAGCTTAGCGAATAGCATGGCTTCAGATTTCCCATCCGCCAGTCCATTCAGCAGATTGGAATAATGTTCGGAATGAACATATGTGTCCCAATGCGGCGATGTCAGAAGATTCAATGATTTAGCGAAAGGTTCTAGGCCAGCATCTGTTTTGGCATTTTTACGCAATTCGCTGGCTCCGGCAGGATCCGCTATCAGCAACTCTGACCAGATATGATCCCTCGGTGAGGTCTTCAGGTGATCTGTCAAGTTTCGATGGGTTTCAGGAAATTTCAAGGCTTCCATACGATGAGGCTGCAAGACCTCGTCGATAAAGAGGTGCCATCTCGAAGCCTGAAAGAAGTAGGGAATTCGTTCGAAGGACGCACGGGTTATGAACAATATTTTCCCTTCAGCATCCGATTCTCGAAGGTATTTCATGATCGACGCGACCGTCGATTTGATCACATCCGAATCGATTCTGCGGATTTCCGCTCCGTTTTCTAGCTTGGGGAATTTTTCGATTGTTTTGGAGATCAATTCCTTCGTTGGTTGAACGAATATGATCGCTTCGCCTTTGTTAGCCATTTTGGCTGCTATTTGGCATAGGGAACGTGTTTTACCAGAGCCAGCAGGAGCGTCATGTAGTATTATAGTTCCTCTATCGATTGGTACGTCGCAATTGTTGATTTCCTCGGATTGAATATCGGTGTGGTCTTCAAACATTTATTTTTCCTTTTATTGAGTAAATTTCTGAATTGCCGACGCCTATTCAAAGACGGTCGGCTGTTGTTGTGTGCATCGAAATATCGGTGCTGCGCGCTGGTTCGCTTGAGGTTTTCGATCCCATTTGGGATCGCCCCGACAGCCGAGTGTCGGCGGATCGAGTTTCAGCTTCGCGGTTTGGTTTCGTGCCCGCCTCGTCGCAGGGATCGAGAGGCGGCTATCCTCTCAATCGTCTCGCAGCCCGGTTCGAACCAAGCCGCTTCTCGATGGATCTGGCCGGGTTGAGGGCGGAACAGCGTATCGGCGCAGCGGCAGCAAATATCCTCGCTGACCTCAAACCGAGATCAGCCCGAAAAGTGGCGACCTTTACGCCGCGCACATCGGAGGCTCACTGGACGGCTTTCTCGCCGGTCGATGTTCCAGGAAAGGGATCACCATCCCATCTAGATGCGATCTGTCGACCGAGCCTGGTTCCAACTAAGCCGCGAGTTTCTCCGGTTCCCACAGTGGCAGGGCTTCCAGCCATGCAACTGCGTCGACATGGAGCACGATAGTTTTGCCGCCGGCCTTTCTGGCCTTCAAGCGACCGGCTCCGATCTCTTCCCAAATAACAGATTTTCCTCGCCCGCAAATCCTAGCGAGGTCCTTGATGTCATATGCCAGAGGGGTGATATCCATATAATTCGTCTTCATCTCTAAAATTTCCTTCTAAATCGAGTTCCTTTCGGGAGTTGGCAATGAGAACCGCAGCAATCTTTGAATGAGTAGATGTTGTTCAGATCATCAATCCTGTTTCTTATCTAGCATAAGTTTATTTCGGTGTGAATATGTTTTCTTGTTCGCAAATAAATTAAAACAACTCGAGATATCTATGATATATTATAGTATACAGAATTAATATCAAATTATGAATCTTGCGTAATCCTGGTTATGCGCGTATTGTGATCGGTGTGTGATTGATTCAGGCTATTCTTGGTTTTTATCCTAATAATAATATTGTATTGTTTTATCAATTATTTATTTTTGCCGTCATCGTCGATGGTGCGCGCGGGCAAGTCATATTTGCGGCCAACCCAAGCGCGCCTTGCTAACCTGCGGATTTCTATAGGGGCGAGCCACCTGCAATCCTGACAGCTAGTTGCCCTACTTGGTTCGATCTGGTTTCGGGAGGCGGTTTTTCGCTTTCAGCTGCTTGGGTGTTGTCGCTTCTCCCGAAAGGAATTTTGCCCACGCATCCATCAGCTTTCGGCGCTTATCAAGCGAATCGCCGCGTCGATAGGCTCGTTCAGTCTCATCGCCGACCACATGGGCAAGCGCGGTCTCGGCCAACTCTCGAGGGAAATCTGTCGTTTCCCCAGCCCAATCGCGAAAGGAACTACGAAATCCGTGCACGGTGATATCCGGTCGCTCCATCCTCTCGAGGAGATTCAGCATCGCCATGTTTGAGAGCGGCTTACCCTTCTTTTGGCCGGGGAAGACGTGATCTCCCTTCTTCAGCAGCTCCATCTCATCGAGGATTGCGAGGGCGCGCTCACCCAAAGGAACGCGATGCTCCTTGCCCGCCTTCATACGGGAGCCAGGAATAATCCACACGGCTCCTTTCCGCTGGATCTCGTTCCATTGTGCCCCAATCACCTCCCCCGTTCGAGATGCGCAAAGGATCGTGAATTCTAAGGCTAAGGCCGAAACAGCGCGGCGCTTTCGGAGGTTGACCATAAAGGCTGGCATCTCCTGATACGGCAATGCCGGGTGGTGGCCTCGGTTCAGTCTTTTTCGTTTTGTGAGTAATTTATCGAGGTGTCCGCGCCATCTGGCGGGGTTTTCCCCTGTTCGCAGCCCCATAGCTTTCGCAGCATCCAAGACGCGCTCAATGCGGCCCCGAAGGCGAGATGCTGTCTCAGGCTTTGTGGTCCATATGGGCCTCAGGACATCGAGTACGTGCTCGGTTTCGACGTTATTGATAGCGAGTGGGCTGAGTGCGGCAGCATAGACCTTAAGTGTCTGCGTCCATTGCCAACGATGCTTCTCGTTCCGGAATTCGCTTATGATGCTTTGAACCCACGTGTCGGCAAATTCCCCAAAGGTCTGCGCGCTGCCTTCAGTGGATTGTGACGCTGCCTTTTCGCGTTTACGGGCCTCGATTGGATTGGTGCCATCTCTCACTTGGCGGCGAGCGTCTATCGTTTTTTCTCTGGCCTCGGCTAGGGACACACCGGGGAAGCCGCCAAGACCCATCTCTTTGTGCTTCCCCTCCCACCGAAAGATGTAAAGCCATCTCTTTGCCCCGCTCGGATCGACGATGAGATAGAGCCCATTGCCGTCTCCATATCGCCCCGCCTTCGAGGTCTTTTGAATCGAGAGGGCGGAGAGCTTATTCACTGCGCGGGCCATTCGTACCCCAAAATTTACCCCAACAACTGCGGTGGATTGATATGGAGAGCGTCGTCCAGAAACAAGCTCCGGCTATGTGAAAATGCCGGATTTTGTTGGAATACTGGCTGAGAATGGCCGGCTATGGACGGTAGCTTGGCGGACCTCAGCTCCACCAAGGCCTTCCTTCGAGACGCTGATGCCGAGCCACTCTTGGTGAGTGGCTGTGCGCGGATTCCGTCCCTCCCGACGCTTGATGCCGTCCGGTCATGCTGGTGGGCTGTCACCAGGTTTCCTTGACCGTCTCCATGGCGACATTGGTCGAGGTGTTCGCGACATGGGGCAGGTTCGAGATCTTCTCGCCCAGCACGGCCCGGTAGCGCCGGATGTCAGGCGTCCTGATCTTGAGGAGATAGTCGAAACGCCCGGCGATCATGTGGCACTCCTCGACCTCCCTGATCTTCTTGACCTCCTCGTTGAATTTCGAGAGTGCCTTTTCCGTGGTATCGGACAGCTTCACCTCGGCAAAGGCGATGTGGTCGAGCTTGAGCTTCGCCGGATTGAGCGTTGCCCGGAAACCCTCGATATAACCGTCATCGACGAGCCGGCGGAAGCGGATCTGGCAGGGCGTCTTGGAGAGGCCGATCCGTGCGCCAAGCTCTGCGATTGAAATCCGGCCGTCCTCGCGGAGGACGTCGAGGATCTTCCGATCGAGCGCGTCCAAATCGCCTTCGTTTGGCATTTCCTTAGGCTTCTTCACTTGCAATCTCCAAATCTGAAGTCCGAATGGACTTCAGGATAGCGAAGATTGGACCGCCTGAGAATCGGGCTCATGATAAGCTCCGCGCAAGAACGGGAGAGGGGGTGCCCTCGGCCCGTCACGTTCGAACCTGCCGGGACAAGCCATGAGCCAAGCCACCGCTTCCGCCGTCGCCACCGCCACCAGCCCGGCGCCCTTCACGGGCTTCGCCCCGCCGATCCGCGAGCAGTCGCCGCTGCGTCAGGCGATCACCGCCGCCTATCGCCGGCCCGAGACCGAATGCCTGCCGCCTTTGCTGGCGGCCGCGAAGCTCGCGCCGGCGAGCAAGCAGGAGATCGCGCGCACGGGGCGCAAGCTGATCGAGGCGCTGCGGGCCAAGCACAAGGGCACCGGCGTCGAGGGGCTGGTCCAGGAATATTCGCTCTCCAGCCAGGAAGGCGTCGCGCTGATGTGCCTCGCCGAAGCTCTGCTGCGCATTCCGGACACGGCGACGCGCGATGCGCTGATCCGCGACAAGATCGCCGATGGCGACTGGAAGTCGCATGTCGGCGGCGGCAAGTCGCTCTTCGTCAATGCCGCGACCTGGGGCCTCGTCGTCACCGGCAAGCTGACCTCCACCGTCAATGACCGCAGCCTCGCCGCCGCCCTGACGCGCCTCATCGCCCGTGCGGGCGAGCCGGTAATCCGGCGCGGCGTCGACATGGCGATGCGGATGATGGGCGAGCAGTTCGTCACCGGCGAGACGATCGACGAGGCGCTGAAGCGCGCCCGCCCGCTCGAGGCGCGGGGCTTCCGCTATTCCTATGACATGCTCGGTGAGGCCGCGACGACCGCCGCCGACGCCGCCCGCTATTACCGCGACTACGAGAACGCGATCCATGCTATTGGCCGGGCCGCCAACGGGCGCGGCGTCTATGAAGGTCCGGGCATCTCGATCAAGCTCTCGGCGCTGCATCCGCGCTATAGCCGCGCCCAGGCCGGCCGCGTGATGAGCGAATTGCTGCCGCTCGTGCGCGAGCTCGCGCTGATCGCCAAGAGCTACGATATCGGCCTCAACATCGATGCCGAGGAAGCCGACCGGCTGGAGCTCTCGCTCGACCTGCTGGAGGCGCTGAGCTTCGACAACGCGCTGCAGGGCTGGAACGGCCTCGGCTTCGTGGTGCAGGCCTATGGCAAGCGCTGCCCCTTCGTGCTCGACTGGATCATCGATCTCGCCCGCCGCTCCGGCCGGCGCATGATGGTGCGCCTGGTCAAGGGCGCCTATTGGGACGCCGAGATCAAGCGAGCCCAGGTCGACGGGCTCGCCGATTTCCCGGTCTATACCCGCAAGGTCCACACCGACGTCGCCTATGTCGCCTGCGCCCGCAAGTTGCTGGCGGCCCCCGACGCGATCTTCCCGCAATTCGCGACGCATAACGCCCAGACGCTGGCGACGATCTATCATCTCGCCGGCAGCGACTTCGCGGTCGGCAAATACGAGTTCCAGTGCCTGCACGGCATGGGCGAGCCGCTCTATGACGAGGTCGTCGGCCAGGACAATCTCGACCGGCCCTGCCGCATCTATGCGCCGGTCGGCACCCATGAGACGCTGCTCGCCTATCTCGTTCGCCGCCTGCTCGAGAACGGCGCGAACTCCTCCTTCGTCAACCGTATCTCCGACCCGAAGGTGACGATCGACTCGCTCGTTGCCGACCCCGTCGATGTCGTCGAGGCGATGCCGGTCATCGGCATGCTGCACGACCAGATCGCGCTGCCGGAGAATCTCTACGGTGCCGATCGCACCAATTCTGGGGGTATCGACCTCTCGAACGAGGCGGCTTTGGCCGAGCTGGCCGGCAATCTCGCCGCGACAGTCGGGCAGAACTGGCATGCGGTGCCGCTGCTGGCGGATAACTCGACTGCGGGCACGACGCGGCCGATCCTCAACCCGGCGGATCATTCCGATGTCGTCGGACAGGTCACCGAGCTTGCGGTCGAGGATGCCCAGAAGATTGCGCGCCTCGCCGCCGAGGGCAGCAAGGCCTGGGCCGCCGTGTCCCCGGCCGAGCGCGCCGCCTGCCTCGACCGCGCCGCCGACATCATGCAGGCGCGCATCGAGACACTGATGGGCATCGCCATGCGCGAGGCCGGCAAATCGGCCGCCAATGCGATCAGCGAGGTGCGCGAGGCCATCGACTTCCTCCGCTACTATGCCGATCAGGCGCGCAAGACGCTGGGGCCGGCGCATGCGCCGCTCGGGCCGATCGTCTGCATCAGCCCGTGGAACTTCCCGCTGGCGATCTTCACGGGCCAGGTCGCGGCGGCGCTCGTCGCCGGCAATGCGGTGATGGCGAAGCCCGCCGGCGTCACGCCGATCATCGCGCATGAGAGCGTCAGGATCCTGCACGAGGCCGGCGTCCCGCGTGGTGCCTTGCAGTTCACGCCCGGCAGCGGACGTTTCGGTGCGGCGATGATCGCGGCACCGGAGACTGCGGGCGTGATGTTCACCGGCTCGACCGAGGTCGCGCGCGGCATCCAGGCGCAGTTGGCCGAGCGCCTTTCGACTGAGGGCAAGCCGATCCCGCTGATCGCCGAGACCGGCGGCCAGAACGGCATGATCGTCGATTCCTCGGCGCTGGCCGAGCAGGTCGTCGCCGATGTCATCGCCTCGGCCTTCGACAGCGCCGGCCAGCGCTGCTCGGCTCTACGCGTGCTCTGTCTGCAGCAGGATATCGCCGACCGGACGCTGCACATGCTTCAGGGCGCGCTGAAGGAACTGACCATCGGCCGCACCGACAAGCTCAGCGTCGATATCGGCCCGGTGATCAGCGAGGGTGCCCAGCGCGAGATCGACGATCATGTCGCGCGCATGCGCGGCCTTGGCCGCAAGGTCGAGCAGCTCCCGCTGCCGGACGCCGCGGCGAAGGGCACCTTCGTGCCGCCGACCATCGTCGAATTGAAGAGCCTATCCGACCTGAAGCGCGAGGTCTTCGGCCCCGTGCTCCACGTCATCCGCTATCAGCGCGACGATCTCGACAAGCTGATCGACGAGGTCAACGGCTCCGGCTACGGCCTGACCTTCGGCCTGCATACGCGGCTCGACGAGACGATCGCCCATGTCACCAGCCGCATCAAGGCGGGCAATCTCTACGTGAACCGCAACATCATCGGCGCGGTGGTCGGGGTGCAGCCCTTCGGCGGGCGCGGGCTTTCCGGCACCGGGCCGAAGGCGGGCGGACCGCTCTATATCGGCCGCCTCGTGCGCAAGGCGCCGATCCCGCCGCAGCACAGCTCGATCCATACCGATCCGGCCGTGCTCGAATATGCCGCCTGGCTCGCGGGCAAGGGGCTGAGCACTGAGGCGAACACCGCCCGCGAGATCGGCGGCCATTCGGCACTCGGTCTCCATGTCGAGCTGGCCGGCCCGGTCGGTGAGCGCAATCTCTATGCGCTGCATCCACGCGGCCGCATCCTGCTCGTGCCGCAGACCGAAGCCGGCCTCTACCAGCAGGTCGCGGCGGCGCTGGCGACGGGCAACCAGCTCGTCATCGATTCGGCCTCCGGGCTGAAGGGCGCTCTCTCGGGCCTGCCGGCGAGTGTCGAAGCCCGCATCGGCTGGACCTCGGACTGGGAGGCCGACGGCCCGTTCTCCGGCGCGCTGGTCGAGGGTGATACCCAACGGATCGGCGAGGTGAACCGCCGCATCGCCCAGCTTTCCGGCCCGCTCGTGCTGGTCCAGGCGGCGAGCACGGAAGAGCTGAAGCGCGATCCGGACGCCTATTGCCTGAACTGGCTGCTGGAGGAGGTTTCGACCTCGATCAACACCACAGCGGCCGGCGGCAATGCCAGCTTGATGACCATCGGCTGAGCCGAAGAATGCGCGTTCAGGCGTTACCCTTGCGGGCGGCGCCTGAACCTGCTCAAGGCTGTCCGGGACACAGCGGCACCAGGGGGAATTATGCAGGCCGATCGCGTCATCCAGACCGTCGAGGCTCATACCGGCGGCGAGCCTTTCCGGATCGTGACCAGCGGCTTGCCGCGATTGCCCGGTAAGACGATCGTTCAGCGCCGCGACTGGGTGAAGAACAATATCGACGAGATCCGGCAGGCGCTGATCTTCGAGCCGCGCGGCCATGCCGACATGTATGCGGGCTACCTGACCGAGCCGGTCTCAGCCCAAGCCGATTTCGGCATCATCTTCGTGCATAACGAGGGCTATAGCGACCATTGCGGCCATGGTGTCATCGCGCTCGCGACCGCGGCCGTCGAGCTCGGCTGGGTCGAGCGCACGGAGCCGGAGACGCGGGTCGGGATCGATGCGCCCTGCGGCTTCATCGAGGCCTTCGTGACCTGGGACGGGAAGCGCGCCGCCAGCGTGCGCTTCGTCAACGTGCCCTCCTATCTGGTTCATCGCGACGTCAGCGTCGAGACGCCGAGCTTCGGCAAGGTCACCGGCGACATCGCCTTCGGCGGTGCCTTCTATTTTTACACGGATGGCCGCCCCTTCGGCCTCGCGATCCGGCGCGAGAATGCCGAGGCGCTGATCCGCTTCGGCGCCGAGGTAAAGATCGCCGCCAACAAGGCCTTCCCGGTCGTGCACCCGGACATACCGGAGCTGAACCATATCTACGGCACGATTATCGATGGCGATCCGCTCGACCCGAAGGCAACGCAGGCCAATTGCTGCATCTTCGCCGACCGGCAGCTCGATCGCTCGCCGACAGGCTCCGGCACGGCCGGGCGCACCGCGCTGCTCCATGCCAAGGGGCTGCTGAAGCCCGGTCAGGTTCTGGTCAACGAATCCATCGTCGGCTCGATCATGACGGGCCGTGTCCTGCAGGAGACCAGGCTCGGAGAGATCGAGGCGATCATCCCGGAAGTCTCGGGCAGCGCGCATCTCTGCGGCCAGGCGACATGGTTCATCGACCGCGACGACCCGCTGCGGCACGGCTTCCTGCTACGATAGCGCGCCCGAATGCCCTGGCGTCTCCGGGGTTGAATTGTCCATTCCGGCCGAAGGGCATGCCCTGCGCGAGGGGGCGCCCAGCCGCGCGCTTGCATTGACAGCTTCTGTATCCTGGATACCATTTTCGGCGATTGTGGAGACGTCGATGGGCCAGGTGCTCGCATGGCGCAGCCAGTCGCGCCTGCTCGACGAAGTGGCGCAGGCCCTGCGCGAACGCATCTATGCCGGGGTCTACGCGCCCGGCGCAACGCTCAGGCAGGAGCGGATCGCGGCCGAGTTCGGCATCAGCCGGACGCCGCTGCGCGAGGCCTTCCGTGTGCTGGAGCGCGACGGGCTCGTCGTGAACAAGCCGGGCAGCGGGGTCAGGGTGGCGACGGCCGATCTGCCGAAACTGCTTGATGCCTATGCCGTGCGCGAGGCGATGGACGGTGTCGCGGCGCGCCATGCCGCCGAGCGCGCGACGGCCGCCCAAATCAGGGAGCTGGCGAAGCTGGTCGAGCGTCAGCGCAAGCTGATCGCGGACTGGAACGCGAGTGACTATTCCCAGTCGAATATCGATTTCCATCTGGCGATCATCGATGCGGCCGGGAATGCCTCTTTGCCGCCACTCGTGCCGCTGCTGCACCTGACCTCCCAGGTTTTCGCGCCGGCCTTCGCACTGTCCTGCGAGCGGGCCGCCGCCGCGGTCGCCGAGCACGGCGACATTCTCGACGCCATCCGGAAGCGCCAGCCCGACGACGCCGAGCGCGTCGCGCGGGCTCATATCCATGCGACGGCTGTCCGCCTCAAGGCGCAGCTCGCCGAAAAGCAGAAACCCATCGAGGCCTGACGTGAAGACCTACCGGAATTTCATTGCCAATGAATGGCGCGACGCCGTGGACGGCGAGCATATCGACGTCCGCAATCCCTCGACCGGGCAGGTCTTCGCGAAGCTCGCGCGCGGCCGCAGCGAGGATATCGATCTGGCGGTCGCTGCCGCCCGGCAGGCGCTCTCCGGCGAATGGGGCCGCCTGACCGCGGCGGAGCGCGGCCGCGTCCTCGCCCGGATCGCGACCGGCGTGCTTGCAAATATCGACCTCCTTACCGAGACCGAGGCGCGCGATGTCGGCAAGCCGCTGACGCAGGCGCGGGCCGATGTCGTGGCACTGGCGCGCTATCTCGAATTCTACGGCGCCTCGGCCGACAAGGTGCATGGCGACACCATTCCCTACCAGAACGGCTTCACCGTCCTGACGATCTACGAGCCGCATGGCGTCACCGGGCACATCATCCCGTGGAACTATCCCATGCAGATCCTCGGGCGCAGCCTCGGCGCGGCGCTGGCCATGGGCAATGCCGCCGTCGTCAAGCCGGCGGAGGAGGCCTGCCTCACCATCCTGGAGTTCGCGCGGATCGCGCAGGAGGCCGGCCTGCCGGCGGGTGCGCTGAACATCGTCACGGGCTTCGGCGCGGAAGCCGGCGCGGCGCTCTCCGCGCATACCGATATCAACCACATCTCCTTCACCGGCTCGGCCCGGACGGGCGAGATGGTGCAGGCGGCCGCAGCCCGCAACGCCGTGCCGGTGACGCTGGAACTCGGCGGCAAATCGGCCCAGGTCGTCTTCGCCGATGCCGATCTCGACCGTGCCGTGCCCTTTCTCGTCAATGCCGGCATCCAGAATGCCGGCCAGACCTGCTCGGCCTCCTCGCGCATCCTCGTCGAGCGTTCCGTCTATGAGGATGTGATCGCGCGGATGAGCGAGAAGTACCGCGCGCTCAAGGTTGGGCCGGCCGAGGCCGATCTCTCCGTCGGCCCCGTGGTCTCGCAGCGTCAGAAGGTGATCGTGGAGGATTTCCTCGGCGTTGCCCATAAGGACGGCCTGAAAGTCGCGGCGCAGGGCATGATCGTCTCGGAGGCGCCGTCAGAGGGTGCCTATGTCGCGCCGACCCTGCTGCGCGATGTCCCACCCGATCACAAGCTGGCACAGGAAGAAATCTTCGGCCCGGTGCAGGTGATCATGCCCTTCGACACCGAGGAGGAGGCGCTCGCGCTTGCCAACGGGACGCCCTACGGGCTGGTCTGCGGCATCTGGACGAGCGATGGCGGCCGGCAGTTGCGGATGGCGCGGGCCGCGCATGCGGGCCAGGTCTTCATCAATAATTACGGGGCCGGCGGCGGCGTGGAGCTTCCCTTCGGCGGCGTCAAGAAATCCGGCCATGGCCGGGAGAAGGGTTTCGAGGCCCTTTACGGTTTCGCCAGCATGAAGACCATTTCGATCTTCCACGGGTGAAGGCGTTTCCGCGGCCTCCGCGGCCGTGGGAAGCCGGACAGGACGAGAGCTGCTCCATGACCGACCTTGCCGATCTGAGCGCGGTTGCGCTTGTCGAAGCCTATCGCGCCCGCAGGCTTTCGCCGGTCGAGGTCGTCGACGCCGTCATCCAGCGCATCGACGCCTGGGAGCCGCAGCTCAACGCGCTCTGGGCCTATGATCCGGACGCCGCGCGCGCGAGTGCGCGGCAATCCGAGGCGCGCTGGGCCAAGGGCGAACCGCTGGGCGCGATCGACGGCGTGCCCCTCACGATCAAGGAGAACATCGCGACCAAGGGGACGCCGGTCCCGCTCGGCACGGCCGCGATGACATTGGTGCCGGCCGTCGCCGATGCGCCTCCGGCCGCGCGGACGCGGGAGGCGGGCGGGGTGCTCCTCGCCAAGACGACCATGCCCGATTACGGCATGCTCTCCTCCGGCCTGTCGAGCTTCCACAAGCTCGCGCGCAATCCATGGGACCTTTCGACCAATCCGGGCGGGTCCAGCGCCGGAGCTGGGGCCGCGGCGGCGGCCGGCTATGGCCCGCTCCATATCGGCACCGATATCGGCGGCTCGATCCGCCTGCCGGCCGGCTGGTGTGGCCTCGTCGGCCTGAAGCCTTCGGCCGGGCGCCTGCCGATCGATCCGCCCTTCATTGGGCGCGTCGCCGGGCCGATGACGCGCACCGTCGCTGATGCCGCGCTCTACATGTCGGTGCTGGCGAAGCCCGACCGGCGCGACACGATGGCGCTGCCCTATCAGGCACTTGACTGGCTCGACCTTGCGAGGCCGGTGAAGGGCCTGAAGATCGGCCTGTGGCTGGAGGCCGGCTTCGGACAGGAGGTTGGCTCCGAAACGCTCGCGGCGGTGCAGGGCGCGGCAGCTCAGCTGGCGGATGCCGGCGCGACCATCGTGCCGATCAAGCCCTTCCTGACGCGCGCCATGATCGACGGGCTCGACCGCTTCTGGCGGGCACGGGGTTACGAGGATGTTTCCCGTCTGCCGCCGGAACAGCAGGCCAAGATCCTGCCCTATATCTTCAACTGGATCGTGACCGCCAAGGACTTCACGGGCGGAGACGTCTATTCCGGCTTCGCCCAGATCGAGGCGATGCGTAACGCGCTCCACGCCGCGCTCAAGGACGTCGATTTCATCATCTCGCCGACGGCGCCGGAACCGTCCTATCCGGCGGAATGGGCCTCGCCCTTCAACGACCCGCAAAGGCCGTTCGAGCACATCGCTTTCACAGTCGCGGCCAATATGGGCGGCCAGCCGGCCGTCTCGATCAATTGCGGCTATTCCGGCGGCGGCCTGCCGATCGGCCTCCAGATCATCGGACAGGCCTTCGACGATCTCGGCGTACTCCGCCTGGCGCGCGCCTATGAGGAGATGCGCGCGCCGTCGCGGCCCTGGCCGAAGCTCGCGGGCTGAGTCCTAGGTCGCGGCAAGAGCTTCGGGAACGGCGACGCCGAGGCGGCCGGCATGGCTGCGCAGCGCTTCGAGCGTCTCCCTGGCGAGAGGGCAATGGCCGGTGAAGCGGCTGCGGGCCTGAGCCGCGCGGTCGCCGGGAATGCGGACAGGCGCCGCTCCGGGTGCGACCCGCGAGGCGCGGACGCGGCCGGCCAGCCCCGATGCGGCTGCCGCGAATTCCGCAGGCGGGCGCAGGCCCTCGATCCGGATCGCCAGGAACAGGTTCGCGCTGTCGTAGGGGCGAGCCATGTCGCCATACAGCGGCTGCACGGCCTCGCCCATGCCGCCGCCAGACAAGCCGCCGGCAATGAGATCGATCATCAGCGCGAGGCCGAAGCCCTTGGCCCCAGCCGCAGGCAGGAGCGTGCCCTTGAGTGCCTCCAGCGCATCGCGGGTCGGCAGGCCGTCAGTCGTCTGCGCCCAGCCTTCGGGGATCGGCTCGCCCTTGTTGGCCGCTAGCCTGATCTTGCCCAGGGCGCCGGCGCTCATCGCGAAATCGAGCACGACGGGCTCGTCGTTGGTTGGCACGGCGATCGCCAGCGGGTTGTTGCCGATGACCGCCTCCGTTCCGCCGAGGGCGGGCAGCATCGGGCGGGTGTTCGCCATCACGATGCCGATCTGGCCGGCGCGCGCGATCCTGCGGGCGAAGCGCCCGGCAGCGCCGAAATGGAAGGCCTTGCGGACAGCGGCCAGCGCGAGACCATGGGTTTCGGCGCGGGCGATAGCGATATCGCAGGCCTTCTCGGCAGTGACCTGCCCCAGCCCGTTCCCGGCATCGATGGTCAGACGCGCGCCCTGATCGACGACGATTTCGCCGGTGGCACGGGGATCGACGGAACCGCCGGCGATCCGGGCGAGATACATCGGCAGATGCAGCAGGCCGTGCGAGGGCAGGCCCTCGCTATCGGCCTCGACGAGCGCATCGGCCACGATGGTGGCATTGTCGAGCGGTGCGCCGGCCGCTTTGAGGAGCGCGATGGCGAAGCTTTTCAGGCTTTCCGCCGGATAGAGATTGGAAGCCGCCATCAGCCTATCCTCGATGCAAGACGCCCGGCGCTGTGGCCGGGCGTGGTCGTCAAACGCGTGATCGCTGTGCTCAGCGCACCGGCGGAGCGTATTGCAGGCCGCCCTGGGTCCAGAGCTTGTTGAGGCCGCGCCCGATGCCGAGCTTCGAGCCCGTGCCGACATTGCGCTCGTAGACCTCGCCGTAATTGCCGACCTGCTTGACGATCTGCTGGGCCCAGTCCGGCTTCAGCCCCATGGACTCGCCGAAATTGCCGTTGCCGCCGAGCAGGCGCTGGACTTCTGGCGAGCCGCTGGTCTTGAGCCCATCGGCATTGGCGGAGGTGACGCCGAGCTCCTCGGCCACGATCATGCTGTAGAGCGCCCAGCGCACGATGCTGGTCCAGGTCTCGTCGCCCTGGCGCACGACGGGGCCGAGCGGCTCCTTCGAGATCAGGTCTGGCAGGATGACGTATTCGGCCGGGTTCACCAGCTTCAGGCGATAGGCGGAGAGCGCCGAGACGTCGTTGCTGAACACGTCGCAGCGGCCGGATTCGAAGGCTTTTGCGACCTGATCGCCGGCCTCGAAGGCGACGCCCTCGTATTTCATGCCGTTCGCCCGGAAATAATCGGCGATGTTGAGCTCCGTCGTGGTGCCCGTGGGCACGCAGACCGAGGCGCCGTTCAGGTCCTTGGCGGAGGCGATGTTCGCGGATTTGCGGACCATGAAGCCCTGACCGTCGTAATAGGCGACGCCGACATAGCGCAGGCCCATCTGGGTATCGCGCCCCAGCGTCCAGGTCGCCTGCCGGGAGAGGACGTCGATCTCGCTGGTCTGCAGCGCGACGAAGCGGTCCTTGGGGCTGAGCGGCGTGAAGCGTACCTTCTTGGCGTCGCCGAGCACCGCCGCGGCGACTGCGCGGCAGATATCGACGTCGAAGCCACCCCAGAGCCCCTTCTCGTCCGGCACCGAGAAGCCGGCCACGCCCGGGCTGACGCCGCAGACCAGTTCGCCGCGCGCCCGGACGTTCTCGAGCGTGCCGGCGGCGGCGGGCAGGGCGGAGGCGGCAAGCAAGCCGGCGAGCAGCAGGAGGCGCTTCTTCATTTGGATGGCCTTTCAGACGGTGCGATCCGCCGTTTCGTTGATCCCGGCGTGATCCTGCCGGCTTTCTGACCCAGGGGCAGTTGCGCATCGGTGCATTTCGTCAAGTGAAACGAGGCCAATTCCAGCCGCGTGCGGCTCCGGTGATGCCCATCATCGCAACCATCGAAAACCGGCAGGTCGCATCATGCAGGAACCCGCACCGAACAGCTTCCGCCAGCGCCTGCTCAGCGGCGCCTTCCTGGCCGGTAGCTTCATCAAGACGCCGACCGCCCATGCGACCGAAATCCTCGGCTTCTGCGGTTACGACTTCATCGTCGTCGATCAGGAGCACGCGCCCTTCGACCGGAATGCGACGGATATCGCCCTGCTGGCCGCCCGCGCCGCCCGCATCGCAGGCGTCGTCCGGGTGCCCACGCTTTCGGCTGATGCGATCCTCTCCGTGCTCGATTGCGGCGCCGAGGGCGTGCTCGCGCCCCATATCGCCACGGTCGCCGATGCCGAGGCGCTGGTCGCCGCCTGCCGCTACCGGGGCGGCAAGCGCGGCTTCTCGGGCGTCACCCGTGCCGGCCGCTATGGCGGATCGAAGATGTGGGACCTCGTCGATGCCTCCGATGCGGCTGTGGCCGCCATCGCGATGATCGAGGACCCCTCCGCGCTAGAGCGGATCGACGATATTCTCGCGGTCGAAGGGCTCGATGCCGTCTTCATCGGCCGCGGCGACCTGACCGTCGCGTTCGGGGCGCCCAATCGCGATGCGCCGGTCATCCGTGATGCGGTCGATACGATTTTCCGGGCCGCGAAGGCTGCGGGAAAGCCAGTCTGCGTGATGACCGACAATGGCGAGGAATCTGCCGCCTTCGCCGAGCGCGGGGCCAGCGCCTTCATCCTCTCCTCGGACCAAGGGTTCCTGCGCAAGGCCGCGAGCGACACCCTCTCACAGATGCAGGCCGCCCGGAGCCGGGTCGAAGCTTCCGCGCGATAGGAGAACCGAACCCGTGTCCAGCTATCCCTCCAGCGACCCCCGCTCGCAACTGGCGACGCAACCGGCCGCCAAGGCTCCTGCGGTCAAGGCTTATGCCGGCGCCAATTATGCACGCTTCTACGCCGAAGCCCCGCAGCAGGCCGGCGATGGGTTCAAGACTTGGCTGGCGCGCGGGCAGAACTTCATCGTCGCCTATTCCGATGTCGAGGCCGATGCCTTTCTGGAACGCCCGGCGCAGCCCGACGAATACTGCCTGATCCTGCCGGAGGAGGCGCTTGGCGCAACGGTCACGGCCGGGGCTGAGACGGTCGAGGTGCCCGGCCGTTCGATCGCCTTCATCCCGCCCGGCGCGTCGAAGGTGACGGTGGCCGGCAAGGGGCGCCTGATCCGCATCTTCTCCAGCGCCGCGCCCGATCTCGCCGCCGCCTGCTCCAATGCGGCGTCCTATGCCGAGCCCCATGCCAATGTCGCGCTGCTGAAGCCCTGGCCGGAGCCGCGTGGTGGTTGGAAGGTCCGTGTCTACAACCTGGATGTCGATGCCGGTGGCACGGGGCGTTTCGGCAGCATCTTCCGTTGCACGACGCTGATGGTGAACATGCTCGATCCGCGCTTCGGCCTGCGCGACATCACCACGCTCTCGCCGCACCATCACGACGATTTCGAGCAGGGTTCGCTCGTGATCGACGGCGGCTATATCCACGATATCCGCTGGCCCTGGACGCCGGACATGCGCATCTGGCGCGAGGACGAGCACGAGCTGATGGCCGCACCCTCGCTCACCGTGATCCCGCCGCCGTCGATCCACACCTCGCGCTCGGTCCTGCCGGGCCTGAACCAGATGATCGACATCTTCTCCCCGCCCCGCCTGGATTTCTCGCTGAAGCCCGGCTGGGTCATCAACGCCGCGGATTATCCGATGCCCGGCGAAACCGCGTGAGGGCCACGGACATGAACGCCACCGCTACCAGCGCCGATGCGCGCAGCCGCCAGATCGCCGATCTCCTGGTCGGCGCGGTCGACCTGCACTGCCATAGCGGCCCGGCCGCGATGCCGCGCATCCTCGACCATCACGAGGCGATGCTCGACGCTGCCGCCGCGCAGTTCCGCGCCGTCGTCTACAAGGACCATTTCTATCTGGGCGCCGCGCACGCGATCCTGCTGGAGAAGCTCGTGCCGAATACCGGCGTCAGGCTGTTCTCCGGCATCGCGCTCAACAACGCCTCGGGCGGCTTCAACCCGCATGCGGTCGATCATGCGATCAAGCTCGGCGGCAAGATCGTCTGGCTGCCGACGCTCGCGGCCAAGAACCATATCGACGTGCTCGCCTCCGGCGCGGTGAAGACCTTCCCGAAGACGGCGCAGAAGATGCTCGATCCGATCCCGCTGACGGCCTTCGGCCCGGACGGCAAGCTGATCGACGAGGTCAAAGTGATCCTCGACCTGATCGCCGAGGGTGACATCATCCTGGCCGGCGGCCATCTCTCGACGCCGGAGCTTTTCGCTGTGTTCGAGGAGGCCAGGGCCCGTGGCGTGAAGAAGCTGCTCGTCAATCACCCGACCTACATGGTCAACAACTGCAGCGATGCGGAAATCCGTCACCTCGTCGGGCTCGGCGCGGTGATGGAGCATTCGATCTGCATGTTCGTCGAGGGCAAGTCCAAGAAGTTCGACCCACCGGAGCTGCGCCGGGTGATCGAGGTCGCCGGCGTCGAGAACACCGTGCTTTGCTCTGATCTAGGTCTCGTCGGCTCGCCGCGCCCGATCGACGGCTATCGCGAGATCATCGGCCATCTGCTCGACCTGCAGTTCACCGAAGCCGAGATCAAGCGGATGACCGGCGGGCATGCGGCGGAGCTGCTGGGGCTCGATCAGGCCGCCTGAGGACGGAACGAAAAACGGCCCGGATCGCTCCGGGCCGTTCTGCTTTGGATCGTGATTGCTTCACGCTCAGTCGAGCGTAATGCCGGCGGCCCTGATCACATCGGCCCATCTGGCGATTTCCATCGCTTGCGCCGTGCGCATCGCGGCTGCATCGCCGCTGCGGGCACGCACGCCGATCACGGCGAGCTTGTCGCGGCCTTCCGCGCTTTCGACATAGGCGCGGGTGATCGCGGCGAGGCGCGTCACCACCGGCTCCGGCAGGCCCTTGGGGCCGACGAGGCCGAACCAGCCGGCCGTGTTGACATCGGGCAGGCCGGCCTCCGACAGCGTCGGTACCTCCGGCAATTGCGGCGCGCGCTGGTCACTGGTGACCGCGAGCCCGCGGATCGCGCCGCTTTTGACATGGGGGATATAGGCCGGGATGAAGTCGACCGCGACATTGACGGTGCCCGCCAGCAGGTCCGTCGCCAATGGCGCCGAGCCGCGATAGGGCACATGCGTCATCTGGAAGCCGGCCTTGCGCTGGATCAGCTCGCCGATCATGTGGCCCATCAGGCCGAAGCCGGGGCTGCCGAAGGTGAGCTTGCCGGGATTGGCTTTGCCGTAAGCGACGAGTTCCGCGAAGGACTTGGCCGGTACGGACGGGTGCACGGTGACGATGCCCTGGACGTCGCCGAGCAGGGCGATCGGCGTGAAATCGGCGAGCGGATCGAAGTTCAGCGTCTTGTAGAGCAGCTTGTTGGTCGCGAGCGGCCCCGAGGACGAGAACATCAGCGTGTAGCCGTCGGGTGCGGCGCGAACCACGCTGGTGGCGGCGATATTGCCGCCGGCACCGGTCTTGTTCTCGACGATGAAGCCCTGGCCGAGCTCGCCACGCAGTCGATCCGCCAGCAGCCTTGCGACCACGTCGGTCGAGGCGCCGGCTGGGAAGGGCACGACGATATTGGTCGCGCGGCTCGGCCAGGCGTCGGCGAAGACCGGGCCGTTGCCCGTCAGGACACTTGTCCCGGCGATGCCGGCGATAAAGCTGCGGCGTGAGAGCTGTCGCTCCATTTCTGAATTCTCCTCCCCAAGGCGCCACTGCGGACGCGTTGGGCGGAGACTAGGGGCGCGCCGCCACGAGGCTGCGGAAATGGGGCGTCATTTCTCACCTTGAAACGCAACGCCCATGGATTGCGAGAGCGCCTCCAGTTGCGCCTCGATACTGGCGGCTGCCTTCTTCAGGGGATGGATGATTCGCGCCTTGTCGTCGGGATTGGCGACGGCCGCACGGAAGAAGGTGACGCCGAAGGTCGCGAGCACGCGTTCGCCGAGCTTGATCGGGACCGCGATCGTCGCCGAGTTGCGCGGCTCGACGGCGGTGTCCCGCTCGGTATAGCCGCGCCAGCGGGCCTGCTCGATCAATCGTGCGACATCCTCGTCGGTCAGGCTGCTGTTCTCGGCATCGGGAGAGGCGCGCATCGCGGCGAGCAGGACTTCGCGCTCCTCGGCCGGGCAGAAGGCGAGATAGGCGCGCCCGAGCGCCCGACCGCCGAGGCTCAGGCGATAGCCGAGCGTCGCGTGGAAGGGTGAGATCGGGCTGTCGGGGATCGTGCTGAAGCGGACGATGACGGCGTCGTAATCGAGCAGGCAGACGGTGCAGGGCCATTTGATCTGGCGGGTCAGTGCCGTAGCCCAGGGCCGCGCCGCCTCGATCACCATCGGCGCGCCATGGAAGCCCGAGCTCAGTTGCGTGACCTGCGAGGTGACGAGATAGCCGCGCATGCGCTCGTCGCGGGTGACATAGCCGGCCTCGATCAGTGTCTCCAGCAGGCGCACGATGGTCGGCTTCGGCAGGCCGGTGCGGCGGTGCAGTTCGCCGACGGTCGCCGGGCTGGAGCGATTGACCTCGGTCAGCAGCCGCAGCGCCTTGAGGACGGATTGAACGGGCGCGAAGGAGAACACTCTGCAGGTCCGGCGTAGCGAAGACGAACGCCGACATTAGTGCAGAATGCTCCGGGTTTGCGCGCGGTATTTCGGGGCGGGGACCCGTCAGCCCGGCATGGTCAGGACGACCTTGCCGATCTGCTCGCCGGCATCCATCAGCGCATGCGCGTCGCGGACATCGGCCCAGTCGAAGGTCGCGCAGATATGGCTGCGGATCCTGCCATCGGCGAGCAGGGGCCAGGCATGTTCCAGGAGCTTGGCCGCGATCCGGCCCTTATAGGCGGCGTCGCGCGGGCGCAGCGTCGAGCCGGTCAGGGTCAGCCGACGGCGGACGATGTTGCGGACATTGACCTCCGCCGTCTGGCCGAGATGGCTGGCGATCAGCACGACGCGGCCGTCGGGGGCGAGCAGGCCGAGCTGCTTCTCGGTATAGGGGCCGGCCTGCGCGTCGAGCACGACATCGACCTTCTCCTTGCCGATCGCGGCCTCGATCTCGGCGACCCAGTCGGCGCGGTAATCGAAGGCATGATCGGCGCCGATCTCCAGGCTGACGGCGCGTTTCTCGGCCGAGCCCGCGGTTGCGATCACGCGGGCGCCGCGCAGTTGCTTGGCGAGCTGGATCGCGGCCATGCCGACGCCGCTGGTGCCGCCCTGGACGAGCAGGGTCTCGCCCTCACTCAGCCGGCCGAGCCAGATCACGTTGTTCCAGGCGGTGAAGAAGACCTCCGGCAGCGCAGCGGCCTGCGCGAAGGAGAAGCCATCCGGCAATGGCAGGCATTGCGAGGCCGGCACGGCGCAGAACTCGGCATAGCCGCCGCCATTGGCGAGCGCGCAGACGCTGTCGCCGGGCTTGGGCCAGCTTACGTCGGCGCCGACAGCCTCGACCACACCGGCGACGTCGAGGCCGGGCAGATCGGTCGCACCGGGCGGCGGCGGATAGAGGCCGCGCCGCTGCTGGATATCGGGACGGTTCACGCCCGCGGCACGGACGCGGATCAATACATCATTTGGGCCGAGTTCGGGCCGCGGGCGCTCGCCGAAGGCGAGGACCTCCGGGCCGCCCGGCTTGGTGATTTCGATCACTTTCATCGCGATGTCTCGTTGTTGCCCGCAGAGGGGTGAAGCAGTTGCAGGATGTCGGGCATCCGCTCGCGCGCCGAAGCCATGAGGCGCTCATAGATCGAATTGCCGTGGGCATCGATGGCGACGATGACCGGGCCGAAGCCGTCGAGCCGGATGCGGTTCAGGCGGAACTGCATGATCAGGTCGATCCAGGCGCAGTCTGTCACGGCCTGAACACCCTGGCTCAGCAGGGCCGAGGCGCCGCCGACGAAGGAGAAATAGACGCAGCCGACCTCGCGCATCGCCTCGACGCTCTCGCGGCCGAGCCCGCCCTTGCCGCCGGTCGCGCTCAAGCCCAGCGACCGGATCAGGGTCGGCATCAGATGGTCGAAGCGGCTCGACGTGGTCGGGTTGACGTAATGGAGCGGGCCGGGGCCGTTCGCTGCCTCCTCATAGCTCACGCCCATGTGGAAGAAGGCGCCGCCGTGCAGCGGCAGGGGCAGTTCCCGGCCGGCTGCGAGTTCGGAGACCATGCGTTTCTGGGTGGGCATGCCGACGGTCGCGACCGCGTCGCCATCGAGCAGGACGACCTCGCCGAGCTTCAGCGATCGCGCGTCCTCGCGGGACAAGGGCAGGGTGAGGCGGCGGAGCGGCGGATTCGTCATTCGATCCGCTCCACCACGCCGGAATTGTGGATGCGGGCGCGGGTGCGCCGGTTGATCCAGCAGTTGAAGGAGACCGCGACCGGCGTGAAGCCATGGCCGGAGGCGTATTCGATATGGACGCCGAAGGTCGTCGTCGAGCCGCCGACGCCCATCGGGCCAAAACCCATCTGATTGACCGCGCGGGTCAGGCGCTCCTCCATCGCGGCGACCATCGCCTCGGGATTGCGTTCGCCGAAGGGGCGCAGGGTCGCGTCCTTGGAGAGCTTGGCGGCATGGTCGAAGGTCCCGCCGATGCCGACGCCGATCACGACCGGAGGGCAGTGCTGTCCCCCCGCGCGTAGGACGAGCTCGAGGATGCAGCGCTCGATCTCCTCCAGGCTCGGGCTGACCAGGGTCTCGATCGCGGCCCAGCGTCCGCCGCCCAGCGCCTTGGGCGCGCAGGTGATGTCGAGATAGTCGACATCACCGATCAACTCGCAGGAGACGAGCGGCATGTCCTTGCCGTGGAAGCTGCGCTCATTGGTCAGCGGGTTGGTGACGAAGCGCAGGAGCGGCGGCTGGATCGTGCGGACGAGATCGGCAAAGCCGTCGACGATCGCCTGGCGGATATCGCCTTCCATGCGGGCGCCGGAGCCGATCTTGAGGGTGTAGCTGGGCACGCCGGCATCGGAGCAGAGGAACTTGCCGGTCTGTTCGGCGCGCTCGGCGCTGTCGAGCATGAAGGCCAGTGTCTGGCGGGCCTGCGGCTCGGTCTCCGTCGTCAATGCCTTGCGGAACTCCGTCTTGGAGGATTCCGGAATGCGGCGTAGCGACCAATCGTAGAGATTGGCCGTGACCTCCTTGACCAGATCGTAGGTGATCGCCATGCGCTTGCGTCCGTTTCGATGGCGCGAAACTAGCCGATCCCGGATGGGTGACCGGGCAGGCAGGTCTTCATTTCAATCAATGAAATGAAGACGTTTCGCCGTTGCGCTCTTCGGCTTCCCGGCCATCACGGAAACGGTCAGGGCTGCGCGTGCGGTGTTACGCAGGCACGTTGAAAACAAGCCGGGTGAAGGGGGGCTCCCCAAACACCAGGCAGTCTTGCTGGGGACGGAGTTGCCATGGATCACGTGGATATCACCGGTTTCGATCTCACGATCGATCAGCTCGTCCGCGTCTCCCGAGAGAAAGTGCCGGTCTCGGTCACGGCGGAGGCGGTCGAGCGGATGAAGGCCGCCCGCGCCGTCGTCGACAATGCCGTGGCGCGCGGCGAGAAGGTCTATGGCGTCACGACCAGCGTCGGCGCCAAGACCGGCGTGCCGCTGGCGCCGGACCGGATCGGCGAGTTCAACCGCCGCCTGCTGCTGACCCATAATGTCGCGCATGGACCGCTCGCGCCGCATCAAGCGGTGCGGGCGATGATGGCGGTGCTGCTGAATTCCATGGCAAGCGGTCGCCTCGGCGTCAGGCCGCTGCTGGCCGAACGGCTGGCTGCCGCCCTGAACGAAGGCCGCGCGATCGACGTCCATATCTGGGGCTCGATGGGTCAGAGCGACATGGCGCCGATCACCGATCTGGCGCTGGCGCTCTACTCGGATATCGAATTGCAAGCCGGCGAGGCGCTGGCGATGCTGAATTCCAGCGCGCTTGCGCTCGGCACCGCGGCGCTGGCGATGGCCGATCTCAAAGATGTTCTCGATCAGTGGAGCCTGATCGCGGCGCTCAGCATGGAAGGCTTCGCCGCCAATCCCTCGATCGTCTCGAACGCCGCCTTGCAATCGCGCCCCTTCGCCGGGCTGAAGCGGCATGGCGAGCGCATCCGGGCCTATCTCGCGGGCAGCTATCTCTTCGCCAAGGGCGGGCCGCGCCATCTGCAGGACCCGCTGAGCTTCCGCTCGCTGCCTCTGCTCCATGGCGCGGCCGCCGACAGCATGGCTTTCGCCTATGGGCAGGTCGAGGCCGAGCTCAGCGCGAGCCAGAACAACCCGATCGTCTCTATCGAGGAGCAGGCGCTGGTCTCGGTCGCGAATTTCGACACAGTGTCGCTGTCGATGGCGCTCGACATTGCCCGGCTCGGCTTCGCGCCAGTGATGACGAGTTCGGCCGAGCGCGTCGCCAAGCAGGTCGATTCCTTCTGGTCGGGGCTCACCGTCGGGCTGATCGAGGAGGACGGTGTCGGCCTGCCCGGCTTCAACGGGCTGGCGCAATTCCACAAGGCGATCACCTCGGAGGCGCGGCTCGCGACCGCGCCCGTGGTGCATGAACTCGCCAGCTCCAGCCATTCCAACGGGAATCTCGACCGGGCCGGCATGGCCGGGCTCGCTGCCCGCAAGACGGCTGAGGTCGCCTCGCTCTGCCGGTCGATCGCGGCGGTCGAATTGATGGTCGCGGCGCAGGCGGTGGAGATCCGGAAGGCGACGCCGCTCGGCGCCGTCACGGGCAGGCTTCATGCGCTGGTGCGGGAGGCGGTGCCGTTCGCGGCAGCGGGCGATCGCGTGCCCCATCTCGATCCGCTGCTGCGGCATCTGGGCGAACGCCGCGATGCCGTCCGGACCCTGCTGGAGCCGGTCTGACGCGTCAGATCTCGCCGGCCTGCTCCGGCAGGCGCGAGATCACGCCGACGATCGGGCGCAGGTGCTGTTCGAGGATCGCCAGCGCCTTCTCCTCGTCCCATTCGGAGAGGGCGGCGACCAGAGCGTGGTGCTCCTTGCTGATCCGCACGACGCGGCTCGGGTCGGTGTTGATGGCCGTCATCGCGACGCGCTGCTGGCGGGCACCCAACGACTGGTAGAGCTCGGACAGCACGACATTACCGACCGCCGCGATCATCACGAAATGGAACTCGCGGTTGAGTTCGACGCGGTTGAAATAGTCGCCCTGCGGCAGGCGCTCCAGCTCGGCGAGGATCGCGTGCATGTCTGCGGGCAGCGGCAGTTCCTCGCGGCAGATGCGGCGGATCGCATGACCCTCGATCATGCGGCGGGCTTCATAGAGGTCGAGCAGCTCCTGCGCCGTCACCTGCCGGACGAGCGCGCCGCGGCGCGGCAGGAGATCGATGAAGCGCTCGGCCTCCAGGCGGTGGAACGCCTCACGGACCGGCGTTCGCGACACGCCCAGAGCCGAGGAAATCTCTTCCTCCTCGATGAAGCAGCCGCCGAGGAAGCGGCCGCGCAGGATCTGCTCGCGCACATAGAGATAGACCCGTTCCCGGGTCGGCTTCCCGCGCAAGGCAGCCATCTCGTCCTGTTCGATCATGGCCATCGACATCGTGCCCCTTTCGCTCTTCCATAGGGCTTTCGAGAGTAGACAACAAAAAATCCGCCACGTATACATGACGCATCAAGAGCGTGGCTCATCTGTTCGTCTACAGTGAAGTCGCGCCGGGGAACCGCATGACCGTGCACGCCATCATCGCGACAGAGAGCCGGAGTCCGGGCCGTTTGGCCAGGCGCGACCGGTCCTGTCGGCTTGCTGGCGCGGTTATTGCTCGCATCCGCCCGGCTCCGCCCTTCCCGCCATCGGGACGCGACAGGGCATAACGCCCCGCGGACAGCCGGACCCAGCAGCAGAGGATCAGCCGATGACCATCTCTCGCCGTTCCGTCCTTGGTGCCGGTCTTGCCGGTCCGCTGCTGGCCTCGCCCTTCCTGATCCGCCCCGCCAGTGCGCAGCGCGCCGCCGGCATCATCCGTTACGGTCTCTCGGCTTTCCCGCCGAACCTGCAGCCCTGGGTCTCGACGGGCGCCTCGGCCGGCACGGTCAAGATGCTGATCAACCGCAGCCTCGTCTCCTACGATGCGAAGGGGGAGCTGCGTGGTGAGCTGGCCGAGTCCTGGTCGCGCGATGCCGATGGCGCCTGGGTCTTCAAGCTGCGCAAGGGCTGCGTCTTCCACAATGGCGAGCCGGTCACGGCCGATGACGTGAAATGGTCGATCGAGCAGATCGCCGGCGAGAAATCGACCGCCTACATGCGCACGCAGTTCCAGCTGATCGAGCGCGTCGACATTCCCGATCCGCAGACCGTGCGCCTCGTCACCAAGGAGCCTCAGGTCACGCTGCCGAGCTGGTTCGCCAATTACAACACCTTCATCATCTGGCGGAAATCGAACGCGAACGAGCCGATCGGCGCCGGTCCCTTCCGCCTCGTCGGGCAGGAGCGCGGCAGCTCGGTGGAGCTTGCGGCCTTCGACAAGTTCTACAAGCCGGGCATCCCCAAGGCGAAGGGCATCAAGTTCATCGTCTATGCCGACGAGAACCTGCGCAACGCGGCGCTGATCTCGGGCGATGTCGACATGATCGAGTATGTGCCGTGGCAGTCGATGGCGACGGTCCAGGCCGACCCGCGCCTCAAGCTCGACACGCAGGAAGGGCCGTTCATGGACGTGCTCTTCAACGGCACCAAGCCGCCGTTCAACGATCCGCGCGTGCGCCGGGCCGTCGCCCATGCGGTGAAGCGCGAGGATATCGTCAAGGTCGCCTTCTTCGGGCGCGGCAAGCCGCTCGAAGGCGTGCCGATCGTCGAGGGCACGCCCTGGTACGACAAGGAATTGGCGCATGGCTGGAACTACGATCCGGCCCGCGCCAAGGCGCTGCTGACGGAAGCCGGCTACGGCAATGGCTTCCAGACCACGCTGCTCGCCACCGCCCAGTTCGGCATGCACAAGGATACCGCCGAGATCGTCCAGCAATATCTCGCGGCCATCGGCATCCAGGCCGAACTGCAACTGCCGGACTGGTCGACGCGGGTCAGCCGCGGCACGCGCGGCCAGTACGACATGGCGATCCATGGCGTGTCCTCGGACAATAACGACCCGGACGGGCTGACCGTGGTGCTCGATACCTCGCTCTCGCCGACGCATGGCCGCTCCTTCAAGGTCGATGCGCCGCGCACCATCGCCGCGCTCGCCAGGGGCCGGGCTGAATTCGACCAGGCCAAGCGCGTCGAGATCTACAAGGAGATGCAGCGCGCCGCCCTTGAGGAGGTGCCGCTGGTCGGCCTTGCCTGGCGCGAGCAAGGCTACGGCATGGACAAGGGCATCAAGGGCTTCGCCAACCTGCCCGGTGCGCTCTCGACCTCCTCCGGAAACCAGCTCGAGGAGACGTATTTCGGATGAGCGCGGCCTGGCTCGGACGGCGGCTTTTCCTGACCCTGGCGATGGCATGGGTCGTCGCGACGATCGTGTTCCTGGCGCTGCACATGGTGCCCGGAGACCCGGCCGAATTGCTGCTTTCGACCTCCGGTGCGATGCCCGATCCGGCGACAGTGCAGGAATTGCGCGAGAAGCTCGGGCTCGACCAGCCACTCATGGTCCAGTACGGCCGGTTCCTGGCCGGGCTGGTTCGCGGCGATCTCGGCACCTCGCTGGTCGACGATTATCCGGTCATCCAGGAAATCGCGCTCCGGCTGCCGCGCACGCTGGAACTGATTCTGGCGGGAACGCTGATCGCGGTGGCGATTGGCGTGCCTGCCGGCGTCTATGCCGCTGTTCATCGCGGCGGCACCTTCGACCGTGTCGCCTCCTGGATTACCGCGCTCCTGCTCGCAGTGCCGGTCTTCGTCGTCGGCACGCTCCTTGTGCTGCTGCTGGCGCAGACACTTCGGGTGATGCCGGCGGGCGGTTTCGTCCCCTTCGCACAGGACCCGGGCCAGCATCTCAAGCTCCTGACCCTGCCGGCCATCGCCATCGCCAAGGGGCTGGCCGCCGTGCTGTTCCGGATGACCCGGGCCGCGACGCTCGATGCGCTTGCCCATGACTATGTCCGCACCGCCCGCGCCAAGGGGTTGTCGCCGCGGCGGACCCTCGTGGTCCATGTGCTGCGCAACGCACTGAATCCGGTTGTCACCGTGCTGGGTCTCCAGATGGGGACCTTGCTCGGCGGCACTGTGCTGGTCGAATACGTCTTCAACTGGCCCGGCCTGTCGACGCCGCTGCTGCGCGCGGTCGAGGGGCGCGACTATCCGATGGTGGTCGGCATCATCCTGACGATCTCCGTGCTGTTCCTGCTCATCAACCTCCTCGTCGAACTGCTGCATGCGGCGATCGATCCAAGGGTGCAGCACGGATGAAGCGGCGCGGCATCAAACGGCTCATCCTGCCCGGCAGCATCGTCGCGGCGATCCTGCTCGTCGCGATCGCGGCGCCCTTGCTGCCGCTGCCCGATCCGATCCGGCAGGACGTGGCGCGGCGCCTGGCCGGGCCGATGGCCGGCTCCTGGCTCGGGCGCGACGAATTCGGCCGCGACGTGCTCTCGCGGCTGGTCTGGGGTGCGCGCACCAGCCTCTCCGTCGCTTTTGTCTCGGCTCTGTTCGCCGGTCTCGTCGGCATCACGCTCGGGCTGATCGGCGGCTGGGCGCGCAGCTGGGGCGCTTTCCTCACCGTGCGCAGCGTCGAGATCATCATGTGCTTCCCGCCGGTGCTGCTGGCGCTGCTGGTGGTGACCCTGCTCGGGCCGGGCGCCGGGACGCTGATCCTGGTGCTCTCGGTGCTCTACCTGCCGGGCTTCGCGCGGGTGGCCTATGCCGAGGTGCTGGCGGTGAAGGGGCGCGACTATGTCGAGGCGACGCGGGCGCTCGGCGCCACCCAGTCGCACCTGCTGTTCCGCACCGTGCTGCCGAACATCGCAGGGCCGCTGCTGGTTCAGTTCTCTCTCGCCGTTGCCGCTGCGGTTGTGATCGAGAGCGGCCTGTCCTTCCTGGGGCTCGGCGTGGTGCCGCCGGCGCCGTCCTGGGGGCTGATGATCCGCGGCGCGCGCTCCACGATGGAGCAGGCGCCTTTGCTGCTGCTCTGGCCCTGCGCCGTGCTGACCCTGACCATCCTCGCGATGAACCTGCTCTGCGATGCTTTGCGCGACGTTCTCGACCCGCGCACCAGCGAACGCTGAAGACCTAAGCCTATCCCAAGGCAAGCTGATTTCGAAGGAAGGACCACGCCATGGCTACCAAGACCGATCCCCTCGTCCATATGGGCACCATCACGGGCGGGGAGGCGCGCGAGCTGCTGAAGTCCAACCCCGTCATCCTGCTGCCGATGGGCAGCCATGAGGACCAGGGCCCGCATGCGCCGATGGGTGACTATCTGCTGGCCGAGAAGATCGCCGAGCTTGCCGCTTTGCAGGCGAGCAAGGCTGGCACGCGCACGCTGGTCGCGCCGGTGCTGCCCTATGGCGGGGCCGACTGGTTCGGCCCGATGATCGGCGGCATCGCCATCTCGCAGGGCACGCTGACCGCCGTCATCGCCGAGATGGTCGACTCGCTGCATCGCAACGGTCTGACCCGGATCATCGTCATCAACGGCCATGGCGGCAATGTCGGCCCGATCTCCGAGGTCGCGCGCGAACTCTATCAGCGCGAGCGCATCGTACTGCCGAGCCTTTATCTCTGGCGCATCGCCTATGGCATGCTGCCGGGCATCGTCGGCGCCGAGAAATCGGCGAAGGTCTCCGGCCATGGTGCCGATCCGCTGACCAGCCTCGGCCTGCACCTCTTCCCCGAGCTGATCCGCAAGGACTTCATCCCGGCCGGCAAGCCGATGAAGCGCGATCCGGTCCTCGACCTGCCCTTCACGGGCTTGGGCACCGCGAGCTTCGATGGCGCCGAAGTGGGCATGCCCAACGAATATGACGAGGTCTATCATGACGGCGTCGGCAAGGGCGATCCGACGCTCTGCTCGGCCGAGACCGGCGTGCAGCTGGCCGAGAAGCTGACCGATGTCTGCGCCCGCTTCATCGCCCATTTCGCGTCGAAGGTCCCGGCCTGAGCCGGCAGCTCGCCAACCAGCCGCCCGAGGCGGCGCCACAGCAGGAGATTGTCATGCTCACCCGCCGCCTCGTCCTCCGGTCCGGCCTCGCGACCATCGCGATGCCGGCCGTCCTGCGGGCCCAGACGCTCTCGGGGCAGATCACGCTGATGTCCTATGCGGGCATCTTCCAGGACAATTACACCAAGGCGGTGATCGAGCCGTTCCAGCAGGCGCATCCCGGCGTGAAGGTGAACTACGTGCCCGGCGGCACCTCGGCCCAGATGGTCGGCAGTGTCCGGGCTCAGAAGGCCGATCCGCAGACCGATGTGGCGATCATGGACGTCACCACCTCCAGCATCGGCAATCTCGAGGGGCTGTTCGAGAAGCTCAGCCCCTCCGAGTTCCCGGTGTTGAACGAGCTCCTGCCGGAAGCGCGCGCGGCCGGTGGCGAATTCGGCCCGGCGGTAACCTTCGATCATCTCGTCCTCGTCCAGGACGCGGCACTCAATCCCCAGCTCGCCAAGCTCGCCGATCTCTGGCGGCCGGACCTCAAGGGCCAGATCGCGCTCTCGGCGCCGCCGAACATTCAGGGTCTCGCACTGACCGCCATGACCGAGAAGATGGAAGGCGGCGACTATCGCAAGTCGATCGATGCCGCGATGAAGCGGCTGAAGGAGCTCGCGCCGAGCGTGAACACCTTCGACCCCAACCCGGATGGCTATTCGCTGATCCTGAACGGCGTGGCCAAGGTCGCGACCGGCTGGAATGCCCGCGCCCAACTCTATTCCGACCAGACCGGCGGCAAGATCAAGGCGTTGCTGCCCCCAGAAGGCTCGGTCTTCCAGATCAACACCATCAACCTGACGGCCGGTTCGAAGAACCGGGCTGCGGCCGCCGCCTTCGTCGCACATGCGCTGTCGCAGGGCGCGCAGAAGGCCTTCACCGAGCGGATGTTCTACGCGCCGACCAATGCCAAGGCCGATATCGACGCCAAGGCGCTGGCGCGCACCGCCGCCTCGCCGGAGAATCGCGCGCGGATGATCCCGGTCGACTGGAACGAGGTCCTGAAGGTGCGCGACCAGTGGAACAACCGCTGGCGCCGCGAGGTCATCTCGGCGGCACGTTGAGCGGCAGGCGATGAGCTATCTCGAACTCGCCGGGCTGCAGAAGCGCTACGGCAACTCCGTTGCGGTCGACGACGTCTCCTTGTCGGTGGAGCAGGGCGAATCCGTCGCGCTGCTCGGCCCCTCCGGCTGCGGCAAGACCACGACCCTGCGCATGCTCGCCGGGCTGATCGAGCCTAACAAGGGCACGATGACGCTCGACGGCAGCGAGATCACCAGGCTGCCGGCCCATAAGCGCAACATGGGCTATGTCTTCCAGTCCTATGCGCTGTTCCCGCATCTCTCGGTCGGCCGCAACATCGCCTTCGGCCTTGAGGAGCGCGGCGTCTCCCGGGCCGAGATCGACAAGCGTGTTCAGGAGGGGCTGGCGCTGGTGCGGCTTTCCGGGCTTGCACAGCGGCGTCCGAAGGAATTATCCGGCGGCCAGCAGCAGCGCGTCGCGCTGGCCCGCGCGCTGGTGATCCAGCCCTCCGTGCTGCTCCTTGACGAATCCTTGTCCAATCTCGACGCCAAGCTGCGCGACGCGATGCGCCACGAGATCCGTTCGATCCAGCGCTCGCTTGGGATCACCACGCTGTTCGTCACGCATGACCAGGTCGAGGCGCTGACGATGTGCGACCGGATCGCGGTGATGCATCGCGGCCGCATCGCTCAGATCGGCAATGCCGAGGATATCTACGACCGGCCCGCGACGCGCTTCGTGGCCGAGTTCGTCGGACGGGCGAACGTGCTGCCGCTGGCGCGCGACGCGCAGGGCCGCGCGACCGTCTGGGGACAGGCGGTGCCGGTCGAGGCGGCTGACAATGCCGATCTCTTCGTCCGGCCGCAGCGCATGCGGATCGTGCCGGTTTCCGAGCCGGCCGGCGGCGATGCGGCACGCCTGACCGGACGGGTCCTGCGCAGCGTCTTCGTCGGCGATCATGTCGAGGTGCTGGTGGAAGGCACTGGGGGCCAACTCACGGTCGAGATGCCTTCGGGCTCGGCTGCGCCGGCCGAGGGCACCGAGGTCGCGGTGGTCTGGCCGCGGGCCGAGAGCCGCGTCTTCGCGCGCGAGGCAGCATGACCGCCTCGCATCGCCTGCCGCTGCTGCTGATTCCGGCGACGCTGTTCCTGCTCGCCATCTATGTCTGGCCGTCGCTCGGGCTGTTCCGCAACGCCTTCAATGAGGTTGGGCCGACCGGCGCGATGGTCGAGGCCTGGTCGCTGGAGACCTGGCGCGCGACATTCCACGACAGCTTCACCTTCGAACTGACGCTGAACTCGCTTTGGCTTTCGGCGGTGTCGACGCTGATCGCGCTGTGCCTGGCCTATCCGGTCTCGCTCTTCCTGTTCCGTACCGATTCACGCTTTCGGGGTCTGCTCGCGGTGGTCGCGATCATGCCCATGCTGGTCTCCGGCGTGGTGCGTGTCTTCGGCTGGCTCGCCATTCTCGGCGACCGCGGGCTGGTCAATACGACGCTGCAATCGCTCGGCCTGATCTCGACCCCCTTGAAGCTCGTCTTCAACTGGACCGGCGTCACCATCGGCCTCGCCGAGAGCATCATGCCCTACATGATCCTGGCGCTGCTTGCCGGCTTCGGCCGGCTCGACCGCACGCTGGAGGAAGCGGCGCGCTCGCTTGGCGCCTCGCCGTTCCGGACTTTCCGGCGCGTCACGCTGCCGCTCAGCCTGCCGGCGATCGCGCTGGCGGCGGGCTTGGGCTTCGTGCTCTCGATGTCGGCCTATATCACGCCGAAGCTGCTCGGCGGCGGTCGCGTCTTCGTGCTGGCGACGGAAATCTTCGAACAGGCGACGACCAATACCAACTGGCCGGTCGCGGCGGTGCTGGCGATCTACACGCTCGTCCTGCTGCTTGCCCTGCTCGTGGTCTCCAACGTGGTGGCGCGGAGGCTGCAGCGATGACCGGTGCGGGGCGCGTTCTCTCCAGCTTCGCGGCGCTGGTCTATATCCTGATCCTGGCGCCGATCGTCGTCGTCGTCATGCTCTCCTTCTCGGCGGATAATTTCATCCTGTTCCCGCCCTCCGGCTATTCGCTGCGCTGGTTCAGGCAGCTCGCCGGTAACGAATCGTTGCTGGCCGCGCTTTGGCTCAGCGTGCGGATCGCGGCGGTGGTGACGCTGCTGTCGCTGGCGGTCGGTGTGCCCGCTGCGCTCGCGCTGGCGAAGGGGCATTTTCCCGGCAAGGACGCGCTGACCGGCTTCTTCCTGGCGCCGCTCCTGCTGCCCACGCTGATAACCGGCCTCGCGCTGCTGCTGTTCTTCTCGCCGCTCCGGCTCACCGCGACGCTGCCCGGCCTCGTGCTCGGCCATATGACGGTGACCGTGCCCTTCGTGATCCGAATGATGACGACGGCGCTTGCCAACCTGCCCGACGATATCGAGGCCGCCGCCGCCACGCTTGGCGCCACGCCCTGGCGGGTGGTGCGGCGGGTGACGCTGCCGCTGGCCACGCCCGGCCTGATCGCCTGCGCCTGCCTGTCCTTCCTGCTCTCCTTCGACGAGACGGTGATCTCGCTGTTCATCGCTGGTCCACGCGCCTCGACCCTGCCGGTCGAGATGGTGCGCTATGTCGAAGGGCGCACCGATCCGCTCATCGCGGCCCTGTCCGTGGTGCTCATCGTCGCGACGCTCGCCGTCGTTCTCGTGGTCGAACGCCTGGTCGGCGTCGCCCGTGCCGTAGGGAAGTAGGAGAGAGAAATGCCCGATTATCGCATCGAAGCCATGCCCGAGCAGCTGCCGGCGGCGCTGGTCGAGAAGCTGCAGAAGGTCGAGACCGCGACCATCGGGCATTCCCAGCATTGGGGCTTCATGGATCGCGGCATCCAGCCGCTGCTGCGCGGCAAGCGCATCGCCGCCGCCGCCGTGACGCTGGCGATCCCCGGCCAGGATTCGACCCTGCTGCACCACACGCTCGGGCTGCTGCGTCCCGGCGATATCCTCGTCGTAGACCGGCTCGGTGACGACAAGCATGCCTGCTGGGGCGGCGGCGTCACGGTGGCGGCGAAGGCTGCCGGCGCGGTCGGCGGCATTGTCGACGGGCCCTGCACCGATCTTGCCGAGATCGAGGATTCCGATTTCCCGATGTGGTGCCGCGGCATGTCGCCGATCACCACCCGGCTCTACAATCTCGGCGGCACGCTCAACCTGCCGATCTCCTGCGGCAATGTCCCGGTCAAGGCCGGCGACGTCATCCTCGCCGACGAATCCGGCGTGCTGGTGCTGCCTCGGGCCGAGGCCGAGGCGATCGCGGATGCCGCCATCGCCCGGCAGGAGCGCGGCGAGCGCAACCAAGGCAGGGTGAAGGCGGGTGAGAAGCTCGGCGACATCTCCGGCGCGACCAAGATGGTGCTCGACGCCATCGCCGCGGCGAAAGGCTGACGAGGCCCGCCATGAACGCTCCCGTCCCCGTCCCGCGCGTCGCCGACTTCACCTGCGAGAAGAAGCCGGCAACCGGCTCGCGCGGCATGGTCGTCACCAATCATCCGCTCGCCTCGGCGGCCGGCGCGCAGATCCTGCTCGCCGGAGGCAACGCCATTGACGCGGCGGTCGCCTCGCTCTTCGCGCTGACGGTGGCCGAGCCGATGATGGTCGGCATTCTCGGCGGCGGCCTGAGCCATATCCGGCTCGCCGACGGGCGCCATGTCGTGATCGACAATCTCTCGACCGCGCCGGGCAAGGCGACGGCCGATATGTACGAGTGCCTGTCCGACGAGATCGGCAAGCAGCGCGACACGCGCGACCGGGAGAACGTGGTCGGGGCCAAGGCGGTCGCGGTTCCCGGCGCGCTCAAGGGCTGGTGCGAGGCGCTCGCCCGCTTCGGTACGCTGACGCTGGCCGATGTTCTCCAGCCGGCGATCGGGCTGGCGGAGCGCGGCTTTGTCGTCACGCCCTATCTCTCGAACTGCATCACCGACAACGCGGGCGATCTCGCCCGCGATCCCGGCCTCGCGGCGATGCTGCTGCCCGGTGGACAGCCGCTCCAGCCGGGCATGCGGCTGGTCCAATCCGATTATGCCGCGAGCCTGAAGCTGATCGCGGCGGAAGGGCCTGAAGCGCTCTATGGCGGCAAGCTCGGCCGGGCGCTGACCGACTACATGGCCGCCAATGGCGGGTTGATCGATCAGGCCGATCTCGCCAATTACCGCATCGAATTACGCGAGCCGATCCGGGGTTCCTATCGCGGCTACGAGATCATCGGCCCGCCGCCGCCCTCGTCCTCGGGCGTGCATATCGCGCAGATGCTCAACATTCTCGAAGGCTATGATATCGGCTCGCTCGGCTTCGGCTCGACCGACGCCGTGCATCTGCTGGCCGAAGCCCTGAAGATCGCCTTCGCCGATCGCGCCGTGGCGACCGCCGATCCGGCCTTCGTCAAGGTTCCGGTCGCGAGGCTGATCGACAAAGCCTATGCCGACGAGCGCCGCGCCCTGATCGCGATGGAGCAGGCGAAGAGCTGGACGGCAGGGCTCTCCGGCGGCGAATCTGCCGACACCACCCATGTCACCGTCGCTGATGCCATGGGCAATGTCGTCAGCGCGACGCAGACGATCAATGGGTTGTTCGGCGCCTGCGTGCAGATCCCCGGCACCGGGATGATCGCCAATAACTACATGTTCAATTTCGATCCGCATCCTGGCCGGGCGCTCTCGATCGCGCCGGGCAAGCGAGTCTTCACCTCGATGGCGCCGATGATGGCGGTGAAGGACGGCCGGCTTGCCTTCGCGCTCGGTCTGCCCGGCGCCTTGCGCATCTTCCCCTCGGCCCTGCAGGCGATCGTCAACCTGATCGACCATCGCATGAGCCTGCAGGAGGCGGTCGAGGCGCCGCGCGTCTGGACCGAGGGCGGCGTGCTCGAACTCGAGGAGGCGATTCCCGAGCCCGTGGCGCAGGCGCTGATCGCGCGCGGCCACAAGGTGGTGCGTTCGCCGCGCGTCGCCGGTGGCATGAACGCCATCGCCTTCAACCCGGACGGCACCTTGACCGGCGCCGCCTGCTGGCGCGCCGACGGCACGCCCGTCGCCATCTCCGGCGGGCTCGCCCGCGCCGGTGCCCGCTTCACCATCTGACCCGATCTCTCCACCGATCCTGCGACTGGACCATCCCATGCCCGAGACCATCTGCCTCCTCGACATGACCACACCCGAGCGGGCCGACCGCCTGCGCGCCTTCCTGCCGGAAGGCTTCGTGCTGACCCATGGCACCGCCCGCGGCGACGAGCACATGAAGGAGATCATCGCCGAGGCCGATTATGCGATCTCCGGTCAGGTCGGCGTCTCCGGCGACGTGCTGCGGGCCGCGAAGAAGCTCAAGCTCCTGCATAAATGGGGCGTCGGCTACGACAATATCGACATCGAGACGGCCAAGGAGCTCGGGATCAAGGTCGCCCGCACGACCGGCTCCAACGCGGTCGCCGTCTCCGAATTCGCGCTCGGCCTGACGATCTCGACGCTGCGCCTGATCGCCTATGGCAATGCCGAACTGAAGAAGGGCAACTGGCGCACCGGCCAGTTGCCGTCCGATACCTATACGCTCTCCGGCAAGACGGTCGGCGTCGTCGGCTTCGGCGCGATCGGCAAGAATTTCGCCAAGCTGCTGAAGGGTTTCGGCTGCACGATTCTCTACAGCAAGCGCACGCCGCTCGATGCCGCCGAGGAAGCGGCGCTCGGCGTGAAGCATGCCTCGATCGATGAGATCCTGACCCAGGCCGACGTCGTGTCGCTGCATTGCCCGCTGACGCCCGAGACCAAGGACCTGATCGACCTCGCGGCGCTCAAGAAGATGAAGAAGACGGCGGTGCTGATCAATTGCGCGCGCGGGGGTGTGGTCAACGAGGCCGATCTCGTCACGGCGCTCCGGGCGAAGGAGATCGCGGGCGCGGCGATGGATGTCTACGAGATCGAGCCGCTGCCGGCGGACAGCCAGTTGCTGACCCTCGACAATCTCGTGACCACGCCGCATCTCGCCGCGATGGCCGCCGACAATTTCGCGCCGGTGGTGAAGCGCATGTTCGCGAACATGCAGCATGTCTCGCGTGGCGAGCCGGTGCCGCCGCTCGATCTGGTGGTGTGACGTGAGGTTGGCGTCGGCGGCTCAGTGCAGCCCGCCGACGCCGATATAACGTTCGAGCACCTCGGCATCCGTCCGCAGGGCGTCCGGCTTGCCTGACCAGACGATCCGACCGCGTTCGAGGATAATGACGTCGTCGGCGAAGGCGAGCGCGCTTTCCAGCCGTTGCTCGACGAAGAGGATGGTCATCGCGCCGCTGCCGGCGAGCCGGCCGAAAGCCTCCATCAGCATGTCGCAGATCACTGGCGCGAGGCCCTCCAGGGGCTCGTCCAGTAAGAGCACCGAGGGTTGGCCGAGGATGGTGCGGGCCGTCGCCAGCATCTGCTGCTCGCCGCCGGAGAGTTGTGAGCCGAGATTGCGACGGCGCTCGCCGAGGCGCGGAAAGAGCGCATAGGCCTCCTCGATCGCGCTGCGCGGGCGGCCCTTGAGCCCGGCGAAGAGATTTTCCTCCACCGTCAGCCCCTTGAATATCTCTCTGGTCTGCGGGACGAGGCCGATGCCGCCATGGGCACGCGCCGCCGTGCCGAGCGCGGTGACGTCCTGTCCGCCAAGGTGGATACTGCCGGCATAGCGGCGGGTCAGCCCCATCAGGCTCGCCATCAGCGTGGTCTTGCCCATGCCATTGCGCCCGAGGATGGAAAGGCGCCCGCCGGCCGGCACCGCAAAGGAGATATCCTCCAGCACATGGGTCTGGCCGTAACCCGCGCTGAGGTTCCTGATGTCGAGCTCAGCTGCCGGCATGGGCATAGCTCCCGAGATAGGCTTCGCGGACCTTGGGGTCTCTCGCAACTTCGGCCGGCAGGCCCTGGAAGATCAGCTCGCCTGCCGCCAGCACGACGACCCGTTTCGCGAAGCGGAAGACGAGGTCCATGTCGTGCTCGATCATCAGCACGGCGAGCGAGGCGGGCAGGCGGGACAAGGCTTCCTCGATGCGCGGCGTGTCGCTGGAGGGTACGCCGGCGGCGGGCTCGTCCAGCAGCAGCACCTTGGGGCGCTGCGCCAGCGCAATGGCAATTTCCAGCAGGCGCTGCTGGCCGTAGGCGATGGTGGCGACCTTGCGGCGGGCGACCTCGGTCAGGCCGAGCGTGGCGAGGATTTCGGCCGCTTCGTCCGTCGCTGCGGAATCGCCGTGGAAGCGGGCTAGGATGCGCGTCGCCCGGCCGAGGCGCTGCAGGATGGTCATGACGACATGCTCTTCCGGCGTCATGTCCGGGAAGAGGCGCGTGACCTGGAAGGTTCGGACGAGGCCGCGCCTGACACGCTTGACGGCGCCCAGGCTGGTAATCTCCTCGCCCGCAAGTGTGACGCTGCCTGCGCTGGGCGGGATGCGGCCGGTGACGAGATTGACGAAGGTGGTCTTGCCGGCGCCGTTCGGGCCGATCAGGGCGAGGCGCTCGCCCTCGGTCATCGCCAGCGAAATATCGCTGTTGACCTTGAGCCCGCCGAACGCCTTGGAGAGGTGCGAGACTTCGAAGACCGCGCTCATCGGCCGGTCCTCCAGCGCTCGCGGGTCAATAGCCGGGCAAGCTCGTCGAGCGTGCCGGAAAGCCCGCGCGGGGCGAAGAGCACGATCGCGATCAGCACGGCGCCGACCAGCGTCATCCAGTGGAACGGGTTGATCGCGGCGACGATGTGCTCAAGCGCCATGAAGATCACCGTGCCGATCAGCGCGCCGTAGAGATGGCCGATGCCGCCGAGCACCAGCATGACCAATGCGTTGGCCGAAATCTCGAAGCTCACGCTGTCGAGGCCGACGACCTGCGTTGCGATGGCCGCGAGCGCACCGCCCATGCCGGCTACGGTGCCTGAGATGACGAACATCTTGAGCAGGACCGGGAAGGCGTAGATGCCGAGCGCGCTGATCCTGAGCGGGTCTTCCTTCAGGCCGCGGCAGACCATGCCGAAGGGCGAGCGCGTGACGAAGCGCAGCACGGCGAAGACGATGAGGAGCAGGCCGAGGCCGAAGAGATAGGCGCTGCGGCCCCAGAGATCGAACTCGAAGAGGCCGAAGAGCGGGGCCGGGCTCATGCCGGAGAGACCGTCGCTGCCGCCGGTGATCGAGGAGGCCTTGTTGGCGGCCTCGTGCAGGAGCTGGACGATGGCGATCGAGAGCACGAGCTGCGGCAGGCCATGGGCGCGCAGCATGATCGCGCCCATCAGAAGCCCCATGGTCGCGCCGGCTACGGCTCCGATCAGGATCAGCAGGACGGGGTCCGTGACGCCGTTGATGCAGGCGATGCCGGCAGCATAGGCGCCCGCGCCATAGAGCGCGCCCTGACCAAGCGAGGCGACGCCGCAATAGCCGACGATCAGGTCGAGCGAGAGCACGAGCAGCGCGACCGAGATCACACGGGTCAGGAAGGCGAGGTTGTCGGGAAAGAGCCAGTAGCCGGCGAGGCCGACAAGCGCGATCAGGGCGAGGCCGAGGAGGTCGCGGCCGAGCGTGCGGCTTGCGGATGCGGCAACGGGCATGGTCGTCGCGCTCGCCATGCTACTGCGCCCGCCCCATCAGACCGCGCGGGAAGGCGCAGACCACCAGGATCACCGCGAGATAGAAGAAGAAATTGCCGAAATCCGGCACGAGATAGCGCGCGGTGACGTCGATGGCGCCGAGCAGCAGGCAGGCGGCGAGCGCTCCGGGAATCGAACCGGCGCCGCCGACCGAGACGACGACGAGGAAGGTCACCATGTAGCGCAGTGCGTAATACGGCTCGATCGGCAGGAACTCGGCGCCGACCACGCCGCCAAAGGCCGCAAGCCCGATCGCCAGCGCGAAGCTCGCGGCATAGATGATCTCGGTGCGGATGCCGAGCGTGCGGGCCATCGGTGCGTTCTCGACGGCGGCGCGCAGATGGATGCCAAAGCCGGTGCGCTCGATCAGGAACCACAGGCCGCCGGCGACGGCGAGGCCACTCGCGATGACGAAGAGCCGGTGGCCGGCGATGCTGCGGAAGCCGAGATCGACCGAGCGGGCGAGTTCGGCCGGCAGGGGTATCGTCTTCAGGGTCGGGCCGAAGAAATAGTTGGTGATGCCGATGACGCAGAAGGTGATGCCGATCGTCATCAATACCTGCGAGAGCTCGCTGCGGTCATAGATGCGGCGATAGAGCAGCCGCTCCAGCGGCACGGCGATGATGACCGTGCCGATCATCGCGAGGATGATACCGAAGCCGTAGCCGAGGCCGAGATCGCGGGCGGCGTAAGATGCGATGTAGCCGCCGATCATGGCGAAGGCGCCATGGGCGAGGTTCACCACCCGCATCAGGCCCATGGTCAGCGACAGGCCGATGCAGATGATGAACAGCGCCATGCCATAGGCCAGCGCGTCCATGGCGATGCTCAGCGCGGTCTGCATGCTGCGGGCCTCGTCGAACGGGAGCGGATGGCGGGAGCTTGCGCGCTCCCGCCGTGTTTCAGGCTTGGGGCCGTTACTTCGTCAGGCCGGAATCCTTCTGCTCCGGCACGCTGGCGATCTCCTTGTTGATCCAGCGGCCCTGCGCATCCTTCGCGACTTCGCGCAGATAGATCGTCTGCGTGATGTGGCGGGTCTCGGGATCGATCTTGACCGGGCCGCGCGGGCTTTCCCAGCCGAGGCCCTTCACCGCCTCGACGGCCTTCTCGGCGTCCTGCTTGCCCGCGGTGGCCGCGATCATCTTGGAGATCACGAACATGCCGTCATAGGCGCCGACCGCGGGGAAGGAGACGAGATCGGGCGCGCCGATCGCCTTTTCGGCTGCGGCGACGAAGCGCTTGTTGATCTCGGACTCATGCGAGACCGCGTAGTGGAACGAGGTGATCAGGCCGGCGGCCGCTTCGCCCAGGGCCGGCAGGTCCGATTCCTGGGTCAGGTCGCCCGGCGCGAAGAGCTTGACGCCTGCCTTCTTCAGGCCGGTATCGCTGAAAGCCTTGACGAAGCCGAGCGTCGGCGGGCCCGACGGCAGGAAGGCGAAGACGCCCTCGGCCCCGGCATCGCGGATGCGCTGCATGATCGGGCTGAACTCGGTGGTGTTGAGGGGAATGCGGATCGCTTCCTTGACCTCGCCGCCGGCCGCCTCGATCGCCTTCTTGAAGGCGGTTTCGGCATCGACGCCGGGGCCGTAATCGCTGACGATCGAGACGAATTTCTTGACGCCGCGCTCCACCGCCGCCTTGCCGAGCGGCGTCGTGGTCTGAGACAGGGTGAAGGAGGTGCGCACCACCAGCGGCGAGGAGGTCATGATCGCCGAGGTCGCGGCGTTGAAGATCACCAGCGGGACATTGCCCTGCTTCAGCAGCGGGGTGATCGCCATCGCGTCCGGCGTGAAATAGACGCCGCCGAGATATTGCACCTTGTCGCGCACGATCAGCTCCTGCGCCAGCGCGCGGGCCTGCTGCGGATTGGCGGTCGGCAGGTCGCGATAGACCAGCTCGATGTCGTGGCCGACGACGCTCTTGCCGTTCTGCGCCAGCCAGGCCTCGGCGCCGGCCTGGAAATTCTTGCCCTGCAAGGCGAAGGGGCCGGAGAACGGCCCGATGATGCCGACCTTGATCGTGTCCGCCATGGCGGAGGCACTGAGCGCCAGCGCCCCGGCGAGAGCCAGCGCGCCGGCCGGCAGCAACCTGTTCAGGAAACCCTTGGTCATTTCATCTCCTCCCGATCCTGCCTGCGATCCCGCAAATGCCTTGCGTGGGTCGAAGCTCTAGCTGCTTGGGCCGGTCGCCGCCATGGCGCCGTGCCTCTTGTTGTCACCAACGCAATTTTCTGCCGCGAGGGCAATGCCCTCAATATGGCAGGCCGACATAGTTCTCGGCGACGGCGGTGGCCGCCGCGCGGGAATGGACGAGGTAGTCGAATTCCGCTTGCTGGATGCGCTGGTCGAAGCCGTCACGCTCCGGGAAACGATGCAGCAGGTTGGTCATCCACCAGGAGAAGCGCTCGGCCTTCCAGACGCGGGCGAGCGCCCGCGCCGAATAGCCGTCGAGGCCGGCATTCGAGCCGTCGCGATAGTGCTCGCGGAAGGCGTCGAAGAGATAGCGGATGTCGCTGGCGGCGAGGTTGAGGCCCTTGGCGCCGGTCGGCGGCACGATATGGGCGGCGTCTCCCGCGAGAAAGAGCCGGCCGAAGCGCATCGGCTCGGCGACGAAAGAGCGCAGCGGCGCGATGCTCTTCTCCAGCGAAGAGCCGGTCTGCACGGCCTCGGCGATCTCGGCCGGCAGGCGGCGGCGCAACTCGTCGAAGAAGGCGTCGTCCGACCAGTTCCCGACCTTTTCCTCCAGCGGGACCTGGACATAGTAGCGGCTGCGCTCGGCCGAGCGCATCGAGCAGAGCGCGAAGCCGCGTTCGTGATTGGCGTAGACCAGTTCATGCGCGGCCGGCGGCTTGTCGACCAGCAGGCCGAGCCAGCCGAAGGGATAGACCCGCTCGAATGTCTGCAGAGATGTCGTCGGGACGGAGGCGCGAGAGACGCCGTGATAGCCGTCGCAGCCGGCGATGAAATCGCAATGCAGCTCCTGCTCCTGCCCGTTTGCCCGGAAGGTCACGCGAGGCAAGGTGCCGTCGAGATCATGGAGCGCGACATCCTCGGCCTCGTAGATCGCCGGCCGGCCGAGCGCCTGGCGGGCCTCGATCAGGTCGCGCGTCACCTCGGTCTGGCCGTAGACGGTCACCGTCCTGCCGCCGCTCAGGTCTTTCAGATCGAGGCGGTGGAGCGTGCCGCCGAAGGCGAGCGAAAAGCCATCATGGACCAGGCCTTCGTGATCCAGCCGCGCCCCGACGCCGGCCTCGTGCAGGAGATCGACCATGCCCTGTTCGAGCACGCCGGCACGGATGCGCGACAGCACATAGTCGGCGCTGCGCCGTTCGAGGATGACGTTGTCGATGCCGGCGCGCGACAGGAGCTGCCCGAGCAGCAGTCCCGCGGGCCCGGCGCCGATGATGGCGACCTGCGTCCGCATTGTTCTTCTTTGCCTCCCGCGAAGCAACGGTTTGCACCGTTCGATCCGCAGGTTGATGCTAACGCTTTCACTGACGTTGACGGAATGGAGGATTCGCGCATTGTCTTGGACAAATCGATCGTGAGTGCGCCATGCCCGGCAGAAGCGTCCCCGCCTACTGGCTCTATGGCGAGCGCCTGACGGAGCGCTTTCCGGACGCGCTGCATATCGAGCCGATCGTGGCGCGCAGTTCCCTGCATGGCTGGACGATTCAGCCGCATATGCATCACGATCTCTTCCAGTTCTTCCTGGTCACGGCGGGGGGAGGGCGCACGCGCGTGGATGGGCGCGAGCACGCCCTGTCGCCGGGCTCGGTGCTGCTGCTGCCGCCCTCGACGATACACGAATTCGCCTTCCTCGACGATACCGACGGGTTCGTCGCCAGCGCGGCCGCGACCTCGTTGAAGCGCCTGTTCTCCAGCGAGCCGGAGGCTCGCGCGCTGCTCGGCAGCGCGGCGGTGCTGCATGTGCCGGTCGGCGGGGGGCAGTATGCCGGGCTCGATGCCACGCTCCGGCTGGCGATGAGCGAGTTCGCGGCCAACCGGCCGGTGCGGGAATTTTCGCTCGGCGCCTATGCCGACCTGATCGCGGCCTGGTTCACGCGGGCGATGCGCGGGGCGCGAGCGGTCGCGGAACCGGCGCGGGATGCGCGCGCCGAACTCGTGCGCCGCTTCGTCGAGCAGGTCGAGGCGCGCTTCCAGCATCATGATGCGCTGACGGATTATGCGTGCACGCTCGGCACCTCGGTGCCGCATCTCTCGCGCTCGTGCCGGGAGCTGCTCGGCCGGTCCGCCGCGCGGGTCATCCAGGACCGGCTGATGATCGAGGCGCGGCGTGACCTCGTCTACACGTCGATGTCGATCTCGCGGATATCGTTTCGGCTGGGTTTTGCCGATCCCGCCTATTTCTCGCGCTTCTTCGCCAAGCGGACAGGCGTGTCGCCCTCGGATTACCGGGCGAAGGCCTGAGTTCAGCCGGCCGCCTCGATCTCCTTCATCACCGCGGCAGCCTCGGCAAAGGCGGTATTGCCGGCGGGGACGCCGGCATAGATCGCCGTCTGCATCAGCACCTCCTTGAGGTCGTCGCGGGTGAAGCCGCCCCGTGTCAGCCCGGCGCGGACATGCAGACGGAACTCCTCCCAGCGGCCGAGGCTCGCGGTGATCGCCAGCACGAGCAGCCGGCGCGTCCGGTCGTCGAGGCCGGGCCGGCTCCAGATCTCCTGCCAGGCGATGCGGGTGATCATTGCCTGAAATTCGGCGTTGAACGGCGTGCGGTTGGCGAGGGAGCGGTCCACCCAGGCATCGCCGAGCACGCGGCGGCGGTTCTTGAGGCCGGCTTCGAACAGGGTCTCCGCCGCGTCCTGTGTATCCGGGGCGGGAGAGAGGAAGGCGCGGAGGGCGCCGGCCAGCGCGGCGGGCGCTTCCAGCGGGGCGAGATGGCCGCAATCGAGCCGTTCCAGCGCAGCGCCGGGGATGGCCGTGACGAGGTTCTCGCCATGGCCAGCGAAGGGTGTCGAGGCATCGCGTTCGCCGACGACGACCAGCGTCGGGCAGGCGAGGGCGGGGATGCGGCCGATCATCTCCATGTCGCGGATCGCGGCGCCCGCTCCCGCATAGCCCTCGCTGTTCATGGCAATGAGGCTGCGCCGGACACTCGCGGCGACTGCCGGCTGCCCCACCGTGAAGGCCGGCGACAGGAAGCGCTGCATGGCAAGGTCGGCGATCGCGGCGGTGCCGCCAGTGCGGACTTTTGTGATCCGGTCCTGCCAGGCCGTCTTGTCCATGGTGGCGGAGGTGCAGATCAGCGCCAGCGCCGAGACGCGCTCGGGCCGGGAGAGAGCCAGTTCCATCGCGATCATGCCGCCGAGCGAGACACCGGCCACAGCCGCTTGTGCGATGCCGGCCGCGTCCATGACGGCGGCGACATCACTCGCCAGCATGGCGAGGGTATAGTCGCCGTCCGGTGCGTCGGATGCGCCGTGGCCGCGCGTGTCGAGCCTCAACACGCGGAAGGCCCCGAGCAGGGCCGGCATGGCGGCGTCCCACAAGCCGAGATCGGTGCCGATCGAGTTGAGCAGGACGAGCGCCGGCTTGTCGTCGGTGCCCTCGAGCTTCCAGTAGATGCGGGCGCCGTTGCTCGTCGCGAAAGGCATCGTGCGTTCCTCAATCGTCCCTTGCGAGCAGCGCGGCGACCAGGGTCGCGCTTTCGCCGATATCATTGCCGAGCCCGGCTGCTGCGAGATTGCGGGCGATGGCCGCTTCGTCGATCTCCAGCCCTTCCGCGACCGTCGCCATGGCATCGGCGGCGCCGGCCGCGAGCAGGAAGAGATCGGCCAGCGCCGGGCCTTCCGCCTGCCAGCCGCCGAGGCCACGCTCCTGCTCCGCGGGGAGGCCTGCGAGGATGCCGGCGACGAGACCGGGCGCGCGCAGGCTGGCGGAGAGCGCGACCTGACAGCCGGTCGGGTTGCGCTTATGGGCCATGGCTGAGGAGCCGCCGCGGCCAGGAATAGCGGGTTCGCGGGCCTCGGCGATGCCGTTCTGGGCCAGAAGCGAGACGTCGCGCGCCATCTTGCCGAGCGCGCCGATGGCGATGGCGAGGGCCGCCGCGATGCCGGCGATGCCGCCGCGGCGGGCATGCCAGGGCGGTGCGTCGGGGAGGCCTAGCGCGGCGGCAAGGCCGGCGGAGACGGCAGCGGCCTTGCCGCCGAGGCCGGCTCGGGAGCCGGCCGCGCCGCCGAATTGCAGGGCGGCACCTGCCTGGACTTCATGGCGCAGACGGGCCGCGGCTTCCGCGACGCCAGCCTGCCAATGCGTGATGCGCAAGCCAAAGCCGATCGGCAGTGCATCCTGCAACAGTGTACGGCCGATCGCCGGTGTCGCGGCATGGCGCCGGGCGAGGATGGCAAGCGCCGTCGTGATGCGGGACAGGTCGTGATCGAGCAGGCCGTTCGCGGTGCGGATCTGACAGGCCAGCACCGTGTCGGCGACATCCTGGCTGGTCGCGCCCTTGTGCAGGGCCTTGGCGGCGTCACCGCTCAAGGCGGCGCGCAGGCGCGCCACCAGCGGGATTGCCAGTGTGCCGGCGAGCGCCGCTTCTTCGGCCAGTTCGGCGGGGTCGATCGTGATCGAAGCGCAGAGTGCGGCGATGGCTTCGGCGGCCTCGGTGTCGATCAGGCCTTCGGCTGCCTCGGCGCGGGCCAGCTCCGCCTCGAAGGCGAGTGCATGGCGCAACGTGGCCGCGTCCGAGAACGCGGCCAGCATGGCTGGGGTCGTCGCCGGCCTTGCGCGGAGAAGCCCGCTCACGCGGCCTTTGCGAGGCTTGGCGCAACAGTGAAGGCGGCCTGCGTCTTCGCCTTGATCTCGTCGAGCGTGACGCCCGGGGCGATCTCGATCAGGGTGAGCCCGCCGCCATTGGCCTTGTCGCAGGTCATCACGCAGAGATCGGTGATGATCATGTCGACGACGCCGGCCCCGGTCAGCGGCAGGGAGCAGCGCTCCAGCACCTTGGATTCGCCGGCCTTGTTGGCGTGGTCCATCACGACGATGACCCGCTTGACGCCGGCGACGAGGTCCATCGCGCCGCCCATGCCCTTCACCATCTTGCCG
>NZ_JANLGI010000025.1 GCF_024655635.1 Allobosea sp. 47.2.35
CGGCAAGATGGTGAAGGGCATGGGCGGCGCGATGGACCTCGTCGCCGGCGTCAAGAAGGTCATCGTCGTCATGGACCACGCCAACAAGGCCGGCGAGTCCAAGGTGCTGGAGCGCTGCTCGCTGCCGCTGACCGGCGCGGGCGTGGTCGACATGATCATCACCGATCTCTGCGTGATGACCTGCGACAAGGCCAATGGTGGCGGCTTGACCCTGATCGAGCTCGCACCGGGCGTCACGCTCGACGAGGTCAAGGCCAAGACGCAGGCTGCCTTCGCCCTCGCGCCAAGTCTCGCAAAGGCCGCGTGAGCGGTCTTCTCCGCGCAAGGCCGGCGACGACCCCGGCGATGCTGGCCGCGTTCTCGGACGCGGCCACGTTGCGTCATGCCCTCGCCTTCGAGGCCGAGCTGGCCCGCGCCGAGGCGGCCGAGGGCCTGATCGGCACGGAAGCGGCGGAAGCGATCGCGACGCTCTGTAGCTCGATCACGATCGACCCCGCCGAATTGGCGGAGGAAGCCGCGCTCGCCGGCACGCTGGCGATCCCGCTGGTGACACACCTGCGCGTTGCCCTGAGCGGCGAGGCCGCGAAAGCCTTGCACAGGGGCGCAACCAGCCAGGACGTCGCCGACACGGTGCTGGCCTGCCAGATTCGCGCCGCGAACGGACTGCTCGGCCGTGAGCTTAGCCGCATCACGACGGCGCTCGCCGCCCTCGCCCAACGCCACGCCGCGACGCCGGCCATCGGCCGGACGTTGCTGCAGGATGCGCTGCCCATCGGCTTCGGCCTGCGCATCGCGCAGTGGCAGGCCGGCATCGCGGAGGCCGCAACCCGACTCCGTCGAGAAGCAGAGGCAGCTGCCGCCCTGCAGTTCGGCGGCGCCGCCGGTTCGCGCGCCGGCCTCAATGGTAAGGCCGCAGCCGTCTCCGCTCGCCTTGCCGCCGCGCTTGACCTCCCCGACGCACCGCCCTGGCATGCCCGCCGTGGCGGCATCGCCGGCGTCGCGGCAGCGCTCGCCATCGCCATCGGCGCGCTCGGCAAGATGGCGCGCGATGTCTCGCTTTTGGCTCAGAACGGCATCGCTGAGGCCCGCGAGCCCGCGATCCCCGGGCGCGGCGGCTCCTCCGCCATGTCCCATAAGCGCAACCCGACCGGCTGTCAGGTCGCCCTCTCCGCCAGCCTGCGTGCGCCCGGCCTCGTCGCCGGCATCCTCGCCGGGCTCCCCGCAGAGCAGGAACGCGGCCTCGGCGGCTGGCAGGCGGAAGGCCCGGCGCTGGCCGATCTCTTCCTGCTCGCGGCCGGCGCGGCTGAGGCCATGGCGACGGTCGCGGAAGGGCTGGAGGTCGACGAAGCCGCCATCGCCCGCAATCTCGCGGCAGCCGGGCTTGGCAATGATATCGGCGAGAGCGCAGCTTTAGTCTTGCAAGCCCTCAAGCTGCGGGAGCCGAAAAATGCCTGATGATCGACGGCGGCACTTGTACGCGACATCTCTGATCGCCGCGCCGCGCCGGCATTCTCCTTATGGAAAGCGAAGAGCCTGCTAGCGAGGTAAGTGGGTGCCGCATAAGGCATTGGAATTTACTTTGTGCACTGATATTCAGTATGCTTATTAATTTGTGCTGTTGCCGCCAACGCTAGCTAAGCGAATGGCTTTAGCCGGAGGAAAACAATGTGCAGCGACGACTCTGAAGGCGTTGGGGCCGCTAGCGAACTGGATATCGGCGAGCCTTCGGCCAACGCATCTCCAGCTCTGCTTGACGAGTTGGTGGCAGCCAATCACATCCTGTTCGACCAGGGTGTGGTAGATGCCTTCGGTCATGTCAGCGTCCGTCACGACAAGAGGCCGGATCGCTTTTTTCTTGCCCGCAACATGGCGCCCGGCAGGGTTACTCTCGACGATCTGGTGGAATTTACACTCGACGGCGAGCCGGTAAGTGCTAATGGGCGCAAGGTTTATCTCGAACGCTTCATCCACTCCGAAATCTTCAAGGCGCGGCCCGACGTCCAGGCGGTCGTGCACAGCCACTCGCATTCAATCGTTCCGCTCAGTGTTGTCAGCGGCGCACGTCTGCGCCCTGTGTTCCATATGGCGGGCTTCATCGGGTCCGGTGCTCCGGTTTTCGAGATTCGAGAGGTCGCAGGCGATGCGACGGATCTTTTGATCAGCAACAGCGAGATCGGCGCGGCGCTGGCACAGCATTTCACACAAAGCGACATCGTGCTGATGAGAGGGCACGGATCGACAGTAGTCGGCGACAGCATCAAGCGGGCCGTCTACCGCGCCGTCTATGCGGAGCTTAACGCGCGCTACCAGCTGCAGGCGTTGCAGCTCGGTGATGTCACCTTCCTTACCGAAGGCGAATGCCGCGCCTGCGTCGATAGGGTGGAGGGGCAGATGCAGCGACCCTGGGAACTCTGGCTCGATAAGGCACGCATCCGTTGCGAGGCCGTGCCGAACTGAGTCTCACGCTGCTTCACGATTTCGGAGTGCCCGTGCAGTTCCATCTCAATGGCTTCAGACCGGGCGACCCGGCTGAAAAGACGATCGCATCTCTAGGAAGCGGCCAACGCCTGCCGCGTGAGGTCGACGTGTTGATTGTTGGCTGCGGTCCGGCCGGGCTGGTTCTGGCGGCCCAACTCGCTGCCTTTCCGGATATCAGTGTCTGCATCGTGGAGCAGAAGTCCGGGCCGCTGCAGATCGGACAGGCGGACGGCGTGGCATGCCGCACGATGGAAATGTTCGAAGCCTTCGGTTTTGCCGAGAGAGTCGTCAAAGAGGCGTATTGGGTTAACGAGACCACCTTTTGGAAGCCCGACGAAGTTGATCCCAACAGGATCATGCGCCATGGCCGCATTCAGGACACCGAGGATGGCCTGTCGGAGTTTCCGCATGTCATCCTCAATCAGGCGCGCGTGCACGACTTTCTTCTTCAAGCCATGCGCCATGCGCCGCTCGGGATCGAGCCCCACTATGGGGTGCGCTTCATCGATATCGAGATTGCAAGCTTCGCTGAGGGCAACTCCCCGAGCCATCCGGTAACGGTGAGGCTGGAGCGAGTAGACGGTGATCCTCGGCGAAAGGTGGAAATCGTCAAGTCCCGCTACGTCGTCGGTTGCGACGGCGCGCGCAGCGCCGTGCGAAAGGCACTCGGCCGCAACCTGACCGGCGACTCCGCCAACCAGGCCTGGGGCGTGATGGATGTTCTCGCCGTCACCGATTTTCCGGATATTCGCCTGAAGGCCGCGATCCATTCCGCCGAGGAAGGCAGCATGCTGATCATCCCGCGCGAGGGCGGCTATCTCGTGCGCTTCTATATCGAGCTCGACAAGCTCGCCGAAAACGAGCGGGTCTCGGCCCGGGCGATTACCGCGGACCGCCTCGTCGCGGCAGCCCGGCGGATCATCCGTCCTTATTCCCTCGAGGTGAAGGAGATCGCCTGGTGGTCGGTCTATGAGATCGGCCAGCGGCTATGCGACGGATTCGACGACGTTGCGCCCGGAGAGGACCGCCGGCCGCGTGTCTTCATCGCCGGGGATGCCTGCCATACCCACAGTCCGAAGGCGGGCCAGGGGATGAACGTCTCGATGGGAGATGCCTTCAATATCGGCTGGAAGCTGGCGGCGGTCGTTCGAGGGCAGGCCTCGCCGCGGCTGCTCGACACCTATTCGAACGAGCGCCATGCGGTCGCGAAGGAGCTGATCGATTTCGACCGCGAGTTCGCCAGGATGTTCAGCGCCCGTCCCAAAACCGGGGCGGAGGATCAGGACGATGCCGTCGATCCTGCCGCGTTCCAGCGCTATTTCGTCAAGCAGGGACGGTTCACGGCGGGCACGGCCGTTTGCTACGAGCCGTCGCTGATCCGGGGCGATGAGGGGCACCAGGCACTGGCGAGCGGATTTCCGCTCGGCATGCGGCTGCATTCGGCCCCCGTCCTGCGGCTGGCGGATGCAAAGCCAGTGGAACTGGGCCATTGCGTGAAGGCGGACGGGCGCTGGCGCCTGATCGCCTTCGCCGACGCGGGCGAGCCTTTCGATGCCGGATCGAATCTGGTGAGGCTCTGCCATTTCCTCGATGCTGACGAAGCGTCGCCCGTCCGGCGCCACACCCCTCCCGGACAGGATGTCGATGCCGTGATCGAGATGTTGGCAGTGCTCCAGCAGAACCATCGCGAGGTCGACATGACCCGCGTTCCAGCCTTCCTGCGGCCGGCAAAGGGACGCTACGGTCTATGGGACTATGAAAAGCTGTTCTGCGCCGACACGCGCTCGGTTCGGGATATTTTTGACCTGCGCGGCATCCGTCGCGATTCCGGCTGCATGGTCGTCGTCAGACCGGACCAGTATGTCGCCGCGATCCTGCCACTCACCGATACGGCGGCGCTTTCAGGCTTTTTTGCTTCATTCATGCTCGAACCGGCCGAAGCGAGATTGACGACATAAACAAAGGTGAAGAGACCAATTCCCGCTGATAGGTATAGATTCCAACGCATTTTCAAAGCGAATTCGGATTGGATTACGTGCAGAAAATGCGTTGAAAGCGATTATGAGCAATTCCGCGGTTCTAAGAGTTGCGGAATTTCTCCAGTATGGCCGAGCCACTCTAAGGTTTTGGGAATGACGAGCCAGAAACTCAATTTGATGCCCGGCCACCTGATCAGGCGTGCACAACAGATCGCTGTTTCGATCTTCCTAGCTGAGTGCGCTTCACTGGATATGACTCCGGTCCAGTACGCCGCGCTTGTAACGATCGGGGAAAACACGGGGATCGATGCGACGCGGTTGTCCGCGCTGATCGCTTTCGACCGCTCCACGCTCGGAAACGTACTGGAGCGTCTGGAGTCTAAACGGCTCATCCGTCGGTTGAGCGATGGTAAAGATCGACGCGTCAAGGTTCTGCAACTTACCACGGAGGGAGAAGCAATCCTTGCGCAGGCCGCGCCTTTCGTCGAGAGCGCGCAGCACCGGATTCTCGCGCCGCTTTCCTGCGAGGATCGACGATCGTTCATGACGATGCTGATGCAACTGGTCGAGGCAAACAATGAAGCGTCTCGTGTACCGCTGCGCTTGCAAGAATCAGGGTGATTACCGATGGGCTGAGCCGGAATTTACAGCATTCGTTCTGCGCGGCTTCGTCGCGGGCACCGATAGTCGCGAATGCCTGGTGTGCCATCGGCAACAGGTGATGATCCGCCGACAGATTTCGAAGATGTCAGACTGGTTCACCGTCTGCCGCGGCATGGGGCGGCAATTGAAACGCAGCTGTCACTTGGTTCCAGTTAAGTCTTCCGGCCAGAGCAGTGCTCCCGCTCTTGGAGACGCGGGGTCGCGTTAGACCATCGGACTGAATAACGTATTCAGTCCGATGGTCGAGTTCTTTGATCTTGCATCGGATTTCCCCAAAAAACCACGTTCCACTTTTCGGGCCGATGCTCCAGGTCCGGAGCGTCAAGCCGCGCCGTGCCGCAGGTGTCGGTTGATCGCCAGCAGCATCAGGCTCGCCGTGATCGCGAAGCCGACGATCAGGAACGTCAGCGCCATGATCCGGTCCGTATCGTGCAATCCGATTGCCTGCATGAGCAGAAAGCCAATGCCCCTTTGGGACGCAAACATTTCGCCGAGCAAAGTGCCTATGAGTGTCAACGAAAAGCCCAGTCGCAGCCCGGTGAAGATCTCTGGACGAGCCGCTGGAAAAAGGATGGTCCAGACGCTCTGCCACCGCGTCAGGCGTAGGACCTTCGAGGTACGACCTAGGATGGGAGGCAGGTTCCGCAAAGCCCCGAGCGTGAAAATCGTGATCGGCATGATTCCATGAATGGCGCCGAACGCGACCTTGGAGGGCATCCCGATGCCGAAGATCAGCAAGACGATCGGATAAAGAGTGATCTTCGGCAGCGAGTAGAACGATACCAGAAGGGGCTCCCCGACCTCGCCGGCAAGCCGGTTCATTCCCAGGCAGAAGCCGAGCGCGACGCCCACCGTCACGGCGATGGCGAGTGCGAAGGTGAATGCTTGAAGCGTTTCGTTGAGATGGGCCATGAACCCTTCCGAACCGATCAGCGACCAGGCATTGCGGATGGTGTCGAGCGGAGGCCGCAGCGCAAGATCTCCGATTGCCCAGTAAGTGATCTGCCAGACTCCGAACATGGATAGGATCACGAAGAGATTGTTCCTCGCGCTCGACATCACGATCGACTCCTGCGGCTCAAGAGGCGTTTTTCCCAAGCGTAGAACACCCAGTTGACGGTTCCGGCCGCCAGCAGGACGAACAGGATGAGCGGGTACATCACCTGATTTTCGAAGTTGTTGTAGGCAAAGACGATCTCGTGCCCGATGCCGATCCTAGACATGATGAACTCGGCTCCGATCACGCCGATGAAGGAATAGGACACCGCCAGTTTGACGCCGGTCGCCAGATAGGGGCCGGCATGGGGCAGATAGATTCGTCTCGCAGCTTCCAGCGTGCTCATCCCATAGACCGCCGCAGTTTTGCGGAAGACACGCGGTATGCGGTCGAGCGCGCTGATCGTGTTGACCACCACGGCGACGACGGCCAGCATGAAACCGATGACGATCTGGGGAGCCTCTCCTATGCCGAAAATGGCGATCATCATCGGATAGAAGGCATAGATCGGCACCGCATAATATGCTGTGAAGAACGGCGACAGCGTGTCGGCAACGGCCCGGAAGTGCTGGACGACCACGCCGACCAGAGTGCCGACGGCGATCGCCAGCGCGCAAGCGATCGTGATCTTGCCGAGCGTCTGGCCGATCGCAGGCTGGACGCGGCCGGAGAGCAGCAGCCGCCCGAGGTCGACAACGATCTCGCTGGGGGGTGGGGCAACGAATCTAGAGATTGCGCCCGAGCGGCTTAGGATCTCCAGAATCAGCACGATCAAGGTAATCAATCCGAGCCGAAGGGCTGTCGCGGGCTTCATGTCAGGCTGCCTTGTGGGAAAGCGCCGCCATGGACTCGTCGCGAAGACGGGTCCACAGGTGAGCGGTGATCTCTCCGAAGCGCGGATCCGAGACCACGCGACTGTCGCGATCCTTTCCCCAGGGTGTCTCGACGACATCGATAATTCGCCCGGGACGCGCCGACATGACACCCACCCGATCGGCAAGCATGGCTGCCTCGTCCAACGCGTGTGTGATGAGCAGGACGGTTGCACCGGTCTCCCGCCAGAGTTTGAGAAGCTCCTCCCCCATGATGAGTCGCGTCTGCTGATCGAGCGCGCCGAAGGGCTCGTCGAGCAGGATAAGGCGCGGGCGCTGCACGAGGGTTCGTGCGATGCAGACCCTCTGGCGCATGCCGCCGGAGAGTTGTGACGGATACGCCGCCGCGAAATCGCGCAGTCCCATGAAGGTCAGCGTATCGTCGACGCGACGCGTGATCTCGGCTTCGCCGAGACCGGCGCGCCGTAGGCCGAAGGCGACGTTGTCCGCCACGTTAAGCCATGCGAACGAGGCGTCTTCTTGGAAGACGACGCCGATGCCTTCAGGCACCGCCCGACCGTTGAGTTCATGCCCCTCGAAGACGGCCCGCCCTTCCGTCGCCGGCGAGAGCCCGGCGACGATGTCGAACAGGGTCGACTTGCCGCAGCCGGACGGGCCGACGACGGCGAAGAACTCGCCCTTGCGCAAGTCGAGATCGATGGGGCCGAGGGCCTCGACCCGCGTCTTCGGATCCGTCCCGAAGACACGGGTCACGCCGCGCAGGCCGACATGGACGGCCGCGTCGATCGTCGTGTCGTTCATTTCAAGACGCGCTCGCTCTCGGGAAGGAAGCTCTCGTCGATCATCTTGGTCCAGTCGATGTCGCCGTCGGCGGCGCCGACCAGGATCTGGGCCCGCCACATCTCCTTGAGCCCGGCGAGGTCGAACTTGCCGGTGCTCCAGTAGGGAAGCCCAGCCTTGGCTCCGATCAAATTGCTCACCGCCTGGAGCGCCACCGGCTGCTCCAGCTTGTAGACCTTCGCCACGATCGCCGCGGCCTCCTCGGGGTGCTCCTTCATGAAGGCGACCGCCTTGGCCCGCCCGGCCACGATCGCCCGCAGGAAATCTCCGCGCTTCTCGGCTGCGGCTTGTGTCGTCACGCCAACGACATTGCTCATGGAGGGGAACAGCGCGTCCGCCGTCGCGATGACCCTGTACTTGTCGCGGTATTTGGAGAGCAACGGCTCGGTCGCCGGCGCGACGTCAATGGCACCGAGATCCAGCGCGACGAGAGCCTCGCCAAGTCCGCCGGTCATGACCAGCTCGACGTCGGATGGCTTGAGGCCGGCCTTTTCGACGATCAGCATTCCGAGAGCCTGACTGACGGAACGAGGACTGGAATAGCCCAGCTTGCGACCCTTGAGGTCGGCGATCGATTTGATCGGGGAGTCGATCTTCACCATCCAGCCGAATTCGGAAACCGTCTGGACGTTGTTGCTGATGATCTTCAGCGGCGCGTTTTGTCTGATAGCGGTGGCCACGGCGATCGGACTGACCTCCGCATAGGCTATGTCGCCGGCCAAAAGATTGCGTACGGTCGTGCCGCCGCCCTGGGATGACAGGATTCCGGTCACCTTGCCGTCGAAGAATCCTTTCTCCATCGCCACCGCGAAGGGCATGCCGCTGGCGGACACCCCGTAATTGCTGACGACGATCTGCTCGGCACGTGGTGCGGTCGCACCCAACGCGCAGGCGACCAGCGCCAGCGACAGGCACCACCGCAATTTGCGCATGAATTGCATTTCCTTCCTTCCTTTACTTTTTGGCTGATTGTTCGGAGACAGACGTCAGATGTCGGCCGACCAGTACTCCCAGATCCTTTCGATGACCGCGGCCGCCAGGTTGCTTTGACTGGACAGTTCGATCTCGCCGTTCGTCAGCGGGGAGAGCGATCCGATCGTCGCCGCCTGTAGCTGCAATTCGGCATTGAGCCGCAGATGGACAGCCCGGAAGGTCAGCTCGCGGACCGAGCGGCCGGCCACGGTCGCGCCGTGGCGGCGCATCATCACCACCCAATTGTCCGCCAGCGCAGCGGCGAGCGAATCGGCCTGGTCGGCCGTGCGCACGAGCAGGTCCGTGTCGCCGAAGTCGTCCCGGCTGTCCCACACCGGCACCCGCTTCCCGATCACCGCGCCGAGATGGCAGACCGGCACGATCTCGACCCCGGCTATGCAGAAGGCTACGACGGCCGGCGCGTGATGGTGGCAGACGGACATCACATCGGGGCGCGCCCTGTATATGGCTTCGTGGATCACACGCTCCGCGTACAGCTTGGCACCAGTGTCGCTGACGGGGCGGCCATCAAGGCGCAGCTCGATCAGATCGGACTTCGCGACGAGCGCGGGACTTCGCGAGCGGGAGATAAAGTAGCGCTGGGAATCGACCGGGTGGCGGGCGCTTACATGCCCGAAGCCGTCGAGGACACCTTCATGCGCAAGAATGCGGTTGGCCACGACCAGGTCGTTCAGGACATCTTCCAGGTCCTGCGCATGCGAGGCTTCGGCCGCGCCAGCGTCGGAAGCGAGCGCTGTGCTCATCGGCAAACCTTTCCTCTCGTATATTGACCGGCTGCTCTGCACGCCGCGGATAGCGCCCGGCATCGGCACAAACCGGCTGCGGCAGCTCAATTTCAAGGAATGTGAAGTATTCTGACGGGTCCCGCAAAGGTTGTTTCCGCCTTGCCGCCAGCAGAAAAAACGCTCGCCAACAGGCCGCCTCCTGTGGCATGCGGATCGCGGAACGGCGCTGGTGCCGCCAGCGGCCGATACCCGAGGAAAACCACCGGCCGTGAGATTCCGTCAGCTCGAATGCTTCGAACGGGTTTGCGAACTCGGCAGCATCACCCAGGCCGCCGCCTCTCTCAATCTGGCCCAGACCGCGCTTGGGTTGCAGATCCGACAGCTGGAGGAAGAGACGGGCGTCTTATTGCTGAGCCGGACGAGCCGCGGCGTGCTTCCCACGGACGCCGGAAAAGTCTTCCTGGACTGGGTTCGGCGGACGCTCGACAGCCGCAGGGACATAAAGGGCGCCCTCGCCATGTTCCGCGACAATACCGTTCCCAGAACCGTAACGGTCGGCCTGACGCCGAGCCTCACCCTGCTGATGGGAGCCGAGTTGATCCAGGCGGTCGCGCGGTCGCCACTGAACGTCACTCTCCGCCTCACCGAAGGCCTCAGCCATGTGATGGTGGCGAGCCTCCCCACGGGCAGGATCGACCTGGCCTTCGCCTTCAAGCCTGAGGCGGGCGGGGCCTTTCGATGCACGCCATTGTTGAAAGACTCGTTATTCCTTGTGCGCTCGCCGTCTGAAGCCGGACGGCTCGCAAAGACGATCTCGCTGCGCGAGGCGCTCAGCGATCGTTTCGCGATGCCCGATCGCGATGATGTCGTACGCCGTATGGTCGAGGACAGCGCCTCCGCGGAGGGACTGTCTTTGAATGTGGCTTACGAGGTTCAGTCGCTTATAGCGATCAAGCAGCTCGTTTCGCGTGGACTGGCCTCGGCCATACTCCCCTTAGGGAGCGTCCACGAGGACGTCGCCGCTGGAAGACTCACTGCCTTGCGCATCCTTGACGCTTCGCTTGAGAGGACGCTTTACGCCATACGCGCGCACGACATCGACCCTGCTGTGGACGGGTTTCTGGTCTCGACCTTCCTGTGCGTTTACCGGAAGAACGCAGACGGGTGGGGAACGGGGGAAGTCCTGATGCTTGCCTGACAGCGTCCAACAAGGCGGGTCGAGATCTCTCCGGATTTGTCGGAGGTTCTAAGGCCGTGTCCCAAGCTCGGCTCCCGCCCGGCGCTCCATCGGCCGAACGACAGCAGTTAGGTCGTCTATCTCGACGCCTTCGGCCTTGGCGCGTCTGTAAGCTTGCAGAGCGCTGCGGCAGGTGTCGACGACAGCGCCCTCGTTCGCGGCCGGCTCGGCCAGGAAAAGCTCCAGGTCCTTGATGACGACGTCCAGGCTTGCGCCGAAATCGAACGAGCGCGGGACGATGTGAGCCGGAACCTTTGCCTGCGTCGCGCTGTTCTGGCCGCTTCCGTTATTGATCACCTCCAGCATCGCATCGATCGGCAGGCCGGCCTTAGCCCCGACAACCAGGGACTCGCAGGCCGCCACGAGATTGACGAGCGCGATCGCGTTGTTGACCAGCTTCAGCGTCTGAGCTCTGCCAGGCGGGCCGTCGATCCCCACCACCTTTCGGCTGTAGAGGTCGATAGCGCCCCGGATAGCGGAGAAGCATTCCGGCTTGCCAGAGACGATCGAGGTCAATTCTCCCGACCGCGCCTTCGGCGGCCCGCCGGTTACAGGAGCATCTACCGTCTCGATCCCTGCCTCTGCCATGCTCTTCGCCAGACGCGCCAGTAGGGGCGATCCGCTCGTCCCCAAGTGGACGTAGATTCTGCATCGCCTGCCTCTTATCAGACCAGCCGAGCCCAAAAGGGCTTCGAGATGATGGCTTTCGGCTGCAAGGCAGGCGAATACGATATCGGCACGGTCTCCAGTCTCGGCGGGTGACGCAGCTCGCTCGATCGCTGCGGGAAGTCCATCGAACCTGGCTGGGTCGGGATCGAAGGCTACGATTGGCCCTGCCAGCGCCAGCCGGCGCGCGATGGGCGCGCCAAGCGAGCCTAGCCCAAGAAAGCCGAGACTCTGAATTCGATCGGGATGTCCCACTTCTTTGTCCTCGCTGCGGCCCATGCCTGTTCACAATGCCGAATGGAGGACGGCAACACTTATTTTTCGCTCGCCGCGAGCGATCGCTTCGCGCCTTTGACGCCGATAGCGCATCCGACCGTAGCGCACTGCGGGCGGCTTGGCAGAGAGAGCGCTTTTGTTTTGGACCAATGGTGGGATGGGCGGCTAGGATGCCGACAAGCGCCGTCTTCTGCGCTGTCCAAGAAACGGGAGGATCGAACTTGCCCACCATCCGCATCGAACCTGTTGAGGACGTCGCCTCCGGCCGCTTTGCTATTGAAATCTATTATCCGGCAGATGCCGAGCGGCCGCTCGTCACGACGGCGCCGCGCTATAAGAGCGCCGCCGCGGCCGAGCAGGACACACTCGCCATCCTCGCCGCGACCGCCAACAATCCACCGCCGGAAGAGCCTGCAAACAGGCGATAGACATCAACCGATTTGGTGGGACACCGACCACCGGCGTCAGGCGACGACCATGAGCACGCCAGCCGTCGCGGCGAGCGCAGCGATGATCGTGATCAGATTCGGTGCGCGTTCGGTTCGCAAGATAATGGTTGCGATCAACATCGAGACGAATACCTCAAGCGACTGGATCGCCCCGACGGTTGAGATCGTCGTGTATTGGATCGCATAGAAGTTGCCGATCTGCCCGACCGCGAAGCACAGCGCCGCGACAACTCCCCAGATATTGCGGGCGATCAGCGCGGCAACGATCGCTTGGCGGCTGCGCGGGCTTACGAGCGCGGCGATAACATAATAGCTCATCGCCGCCATGGCGCCGACGAAGGTGCCTAGAGCTCCGTCCGGAATGAGGTTGAGCCCCAGTTTGCGCGCGACGTAGGCCGAGGCGTAACACAGGCCCGAAGCCGTTCCCCAGAGATAGCCGATCGGCTCGATCCCGTCGGCCACCGGCGCGGAAACTTTCCCTCTGCCGGCGAGATCGACCGCCACCAGGGCGGCAACGCTGATCCCGATCAGCATCAGGCCGCCAAGCTTGGCCGAGGTTAGGATCTCGCCGAGAAAAACGACGCCGAAGAGCACAGAGAAAAAGGGAATGGCGCGTTTGACCGCAGCGCCACGAATAGCTCCGAGATCCCGTACTGATAGGAAATAGAGACTGCGGGCAAGGGCGGTCGCGAGGAGCCCCGAAAGTGCAAACCATGCGAGACCTGCTAGCAGGCCAGGTTCTCTGAGCAGATGAGCCGAATCTCGTGCAGTGCCCAACCAGAGAGCCGCTGAAAGCAGCGCGGTGAACCCAACTGAGAGAATGGCGCCCCCGTCCCCCGGGCCTCTCTTGCGTGCCTTGGCGATCGCCACTCCGCCGAAGGCAAAGGCCAGGACCGACAGGATTGAAAACAGCTCGCCGAGCCGCGCCGCCAACAATGTCATGTAAAAAGCGAACTTTCCGTACGTACGCCGACGGGCGAGTGAGATGAGGTGGGCCCCTGTGGGCGTGGCTTGTGCGGGAAACGGCCTCGATCGAAGTTCGAAAATGCCGCAAACTCGGAACGGGGCATCCTGCAGAACACAGGGTGCGGAGAAAGGACGCCACTCGCCCGAAGCCCCGCGAGGCTGCACCCGCCGATGAGGGCCAGGCTTCGCTCGAATTCATCCGGAAGTATCGCGAGATCACTCTGGCCACCACGCCTTGCTGTCGCAACGCCGTACAGCGTCGGGCAGCCTAACATGACCGGACGGCTCCTCGCGCGACGGCCTTGACAAGGTCGAGGCCGCGCAGGATGCCACCGTCCATGAGCACGAAAATCCGAACCGCGCGCCGTCTAACTGGAGTCCGTCGGCATTTGCGATGCCGCCGCCAGCTCCGTGGCCAAGGGCGCGATTGAATCTCTCGTGATTGCGGCAGAACTGGCTCACGGTTGCGATCCATCCTCTCGCGAGATCGACAAGCGCGAGCGCATGAATGCTACATCCACCGACCCCTTTCCGGACAATCTCGTCGATCGTCACCCCCTGCTTAACGGCGGCTGTCCACCAGGAAACGCACATCCGAAACACGTTCGAGGCCGAACGGCTCGTCCGGGACGAGCTTGGCTGCGACTAATGCCTGATGGACCCGCCTGGTCCCTGCCGCGGAAATTTCCATCTTCGGCGTCAATATGCCCAACCTCGCAGTATCCCGGATAGCGCGCTCAGCGAGTTTCTCGTCGGTTCTGAGCTCGCGGGCCGCGACTTTGATCGCGGCCGTGGGGTCCTCGGTGATTGCATCGAGCCCTCGCTGCAGGGCGCGCAGAGCGCCGACGAGTTCGGCCCGATGCTGCTCGGCCCAGCGCAGGTCCACATTGACGCTTGTGAACTGCCAGTCGGGCACGAAATCCGCCAAGGTGCCGAGATTGCTGAACCCGGCAGCTTCAGCCTCGTAGCTCAGCGGAAATGGCTGAAGGCCGGCATCTATCTCTCCCGAGCGAAGAAGTCGCCAGCGTGTCGGCGCACCACCCACCGCCTTCACCGTATAGTCGGATGGCCGGAGGCCCGCGCTCCGCGTGACTTCGGGCACGAGATGCGTGGTACCTTCGTCGCTCGACAGCACCCCGATCGTTTTGCCGCGAAGGCCGGCGATTGAGCGAATCTCCGGGCGAGCGATCACGTAGTGGGGCAGCCGGCCGGCATTCCCCGCCGCCATTCGCAAACTCCCGCCCTTAAGCGCGTCGACTATAATGCTTTCGGGAGTCGAGACGGCGATCTGAGCGGCGTTCTCGCGCAGGGCGCCGTTAATTTTCTCGGCATTGTCGAAGACCTGAACATGGACGTCGAGGCCCTCGTCTGTGAAGTAGCCTTTTTCCGCTGCCAGCCAGACGGGCAGGTAGAAAATTGTCCGCGAGACGATAGCGACATGGAGCTGTTTGGCTCCTTCGGCTGAAACCGATGTCGCTGCGATGATCCCCAGTCCGACGAGCAGCCCACGCAAGACTCTCAATCGTAGTCCTCCTCTAGTCGACGCCGTTCTTGGTTTATATTAGTTAGAAAACTAAGTGCTAATTTTGAGAATGGCAATTGCTGGTGAACCTTTCCGTCCGACCGCCCAACCAGGGCGCAGTTTGGCCGGTCAGGCAGGGGCGCAAACCCGCGTTCCGGTTTTGCGCGCTTTGAGGAGAATGACTTTGAGTTCGATTTGTCGAAGCGATCTGTCGGGCGCTTTAGCTGCGACGGCGACTTAGCCACCGGCATATCCGTAGCACTCTTCCGACTCACGATGTGAAGCTTTGCTCTGGATGCGAGCTTCCTGCGCCTAGCGCTACGCATGCCTTATTGAAACCGCCGCCGGCGCGGCATTTTCCCAGCGGACAGAACATGACGAGTATCTCAACCAACAGGCCGCGACTGGTCTTCTTCGACGGATGGGTGGACGCGGTAGCCGAGAGCATGCTGCGTGATCGTAAAGACATCGAACTGGTCAAGCTCGACTACGCCACATCGGAAGCGCTCAACTGGCAGGTCATGGCTGGCGCCCACGGGTATCAGGTCCAGGCTCGCACGGAGTTGCGCGAACCCTGGTTCGGAGACGCGGCGCTGATAGCGCGCTGCCCAAACTTGTTGGCGATGAGCTCGACCGGCGCCGGCTACGACTATATCGATGTCGATGCCTGCACCGCGGCCGGCGTCCTGGTCTGCAACCAGGGAGGAACCAATACCGAAGCGGTCGCCGAACACGCTCTGGGGATGATGCTCGCCCTGTCCAAGCGCATCGGACTCGCCGACAAGTTGCTGCGCCGGGCAGGCGCCGCAGTCGACCGTTACGCGCTGCAAGGCAACGACATCCACGGCAAGACTGTCGGCATCATCGGCATCGGCACGATCGGCCGACGCTTCGCAGAACTCTGCAGGGGGCTGTTCGGAATGACGGTTCTGGCCTGCGATCCTTATCTCAACGCCGATGAGATCGCGCGTCGACATGGGCGCAAGGTCGATATCGATGAGCTCCTGCGTAGCAGCGACTACGTATCGGTTCATTGTCCGCGCTCGAAGGAAACGCTCAATATGCTGGGCGCAGCGGAGTTCGCGCTCATGAAGCCGACCGCCTATTTCATCAATACCGCCCGCGGCGGGATCCATGATGAGGAGGCGCTGGCCGACGCGCTGCGTGAGCAGCGCATCGCAGGAGCTGGTATTGACGTGTTCCTGAACGAGCCGCCGCCGCCGGAACATCCGTTGCTGGCCCTCGACAATGTCCTCGCCACGCCGCACACGGCCGGAATTACGGAGGAGGCGCTGTGCCAGATGGCGATTTCAGCGGCAGAGCAGTGGATCGACCTGCTGAACGGCCGGACTCCTCCGCGCATCGTCAATCCGGAAGCGTGGCCGGACTTCAGTCGGCGCTTTACCGAAATCATGGGCTTTGCGCCGGAGCCACCCTCGTTGTTCTGACCCCGGCGTCTGCACCGCCAGGAGAGCAGCTCAGGCGCCCGGACGAGCGTCGCCGAGAGCGACCTCTCGGCCGGAGGCCGCAGAATCGAGAATGGCAAGGCAAGCTTCCAGTGTCGCCATGCCCCATTCCCCGGAGTGCAGCGGCGGCACATGCTTGCGTACGGCCGCATAGAGTTCGTCCACGACCTCCGATCGAGGCACCGCCGGAACCGGCAACCTGTCGAGCCAGTTGCGTTCGTCGGCGTAAATATGGACCCCTTCAGCCGTCGGCCGTAGATCAGCCTTGTCGCATGAGACCACGATGTGCCCGAAATGGTTGTGGCTCGCCGGGACAGCAAAGGAACCGGCTCCGCCTGTCGAGATTCCGTAAGCGCGCTTGTTCTTGAGCGCAACCTCCTCCTCCGGCGACGAGATTTCGGCGAGCGCTCGGCGCGCCGAGCCATATTGCGACGGGTCCCTCTTTTGGCCGAGCTCGCCGAGCCAGCCCAGTTGCTCGTCGGTGTCGTAGCGTCCGTAGCCGCTGTAGGTCAGCATGGCGCTCGCACCATTGGCGAATGTCAGGAACGCCTGGTAGGCGCCCTCGGTCGGACGCGCCGGATCAAACGTTGCGGTCACAGCGCGGACTGTGCTGATCTGGCTTCCCGCCAGCAGCCTGACCACATCCAACTGATGTGCGGCCTGGCTGAACACTACGCCGCCGCCCTGGCTGGTGTCGAGTTCCTCCGGCCTTCTGGGCCTGTATAGGAAGTCTGTGAAATTCGCTGCGAGGATCATGCGCGGCGGGCCGTATTCACCAGAGCGGATCAGCTCGGCGGCGCGAAGGTAGGGAGCGTCGAATGAGTGGCTGTGTCCGACCAGGAGATGGACGCCGCTTTCGCGGGCGGCCTGGATCATCGCCCGGCAATCGGGCAGGGTAAGAGCCATCGGCTTCTCGACGAGAATGTGCTTTCCGGCTCGCGCCGCCAGCCGCACATGCTCAACATGGAACTGGTGAGGCGAAGCGATATAGACGGCTTCCACGCCGGGATCGCCGCATAGTGCTTCGGGCGTCTCGTAGGAGCGCGCGGCGTATCCGGGCTTGGAAAAATCGGCTTCGAACCGCCGTCTCGCTTCCTCGCGCGGATCGCTCGCCGCGGTCAGGCGCACTAGGGGATGCTGAGCGAAAGTGGGCAGCATTAGCATGAAGGCGCGGCCGAGACCGACCACGCCAAGGCGCAACGGATCGCTCATCACCGTTCCTCAGAGATCGAGTACAAGTTCGTCGGATTTCGCGCGCGAGACACAGATCATGATGTTGCGCGCACGCTCCTGCTCGGAAAGGGCCAGATCGCGGTGATCAGGCTCGCCGCTCACGAGCCGCGTTTTGCAGGTGCCACAGGTGCCGCTCTCGCAGGAGCTCGGCAGAGTCTTTCCCGCGCTGCGGAGCACCTCGAGGATCGACTTGTCGACCGGAATCTCGTGGCGCTCGCCGCTCTTGCCGAGGACAACGGTGAAGGGCGTATTGTCCTCCGGGCGGGCCTTGGCGGCACCGAAATCCTCGAAATGCACCGCAGCTGAGGACCAATGGCCGGTCATGTCGCGCACGGCCTCCATTAGGCCGCGCGGACCGCAGCAATAGAGATGGGCGCCCTTCGGCTCTTCCAGAACCGGCCAGAGGTCATAGGCTTGTTCGGGATCGCCGTTGTCGTGATGAATGACGACCTTGCCGCGGAATTCCGGCCCGACGAACTCTTCGCGGAACGCCATCATCCCCGGCGTCCGGGTAAAATAGTAGAGCTTGAACGGCTTGCCGCGCGTCGCCATCAGGTGCCGGATCATCGACCGGATCGGCGTGATGCCGATGCCGCCGGCGATGAAGATGTAGCTCGACGGGCCTTCCTTCAAGGAGAAGTCGTTGCGTGGAGGCGTGATTGCAAGATCGTCGCCGACTTTCGTCTCCTCGATCAGGCTGACCGACCCGCCGCGCCCGCCATGCTCCTTCTTCACCGCGATGACGTAGCGATCGACCTCATCGGGCCCGTTGCAGAGCGAATATTTGCGGAGCTCGCCATTGGGCACCTGCACGCCCAGATGCGCGCCCGGCGTGAAAGGCGGCAACGGGCTGCCGTCGGCGTTCTGCAGTTCGAACATCACGATATCGTCGGCAACCGCCCGCTTCCCGATGATTCTGACGCTAAAATTCTGATTTTCCTCAGTCATCTTCACCCTCGGCCTGCCCGCTCGACAGGAGCTTGCATCCAGACTAATGTGAGGATTAGATATCTAAGTATTTTCCGGCTGGCTAGCCCCGGTCGATGTGAGGAGGAAGCCGATGCTATCGCGCGAGGAAAACGAACTACTGTGCCGTGTCGAGGGCGATGCGCCCATGGGCCAGTTGATGCGCCGCCATTGGGTGCCGGCATTGCTGTCCGAACAGCTCGTCGAGAGCGATGGTGCTCCGGTCCGGGTTCGACTCTTTGGCGAGGATCTCGTCGCTTTCCGCGACACCGACGGCCGCATCGGCGTGCTCGGCGAGTATTGTCCTCATCGGAAGGCGTCGCTCTTCTTCGGCCGCAACGAGGAATGCGGTTTGCGCTGCCTGTACCACGGCTGGAAATTCGACGTGGACGGCAAGGTGCTGGAGATGGTCTCGGAGCCGGCAGAGAGCGGTTTTGCCGAGAAGGTCCAGCATAAGGCGTATCCCACGCAGGAGGCCGGCGGCTTCATCTGGGTTTACATGGGGCCGAAGGAGGAAATGCCGGCGTTCGAAGCGCCACCTTGGGCGCCCACGCCCGAGGCCAAGGTCTCAATCGTGAAGATCGACCTGCCCTGCAACTGGGCGCAGATAATGGAAGGGCAGATCGACTCAGCTCATTCGTCCAGCCTGCATTCGTCGGACATGAAGCCAGCGCGAGTGACGACCGCCGGAGCCACCGACACACACTGGACCAGGCCTTCCACCGACAAGAATCCGCGGATCCAGGTCCAGCTCACCAATTATGGCTTCCGCTACGCCGCCCTTCGCCGGCCCATCGCGAATGCCCAGACGCATGACTACGTACGCCTAACCGTCTACGTCGCACCCTTCACTGCGCTCATCCCGCCGAATTCCTCTTACAACGTGGCGACGGTGATCGTGCCGAAGGACGACGTTTCGAGCTATTTCCACTTCATTGCATGGGGCAACGACGACTGCATCGACCAGGAGAGCTGGCGCAAGTTCTGCGTCGCCCAAGTCGGCATCGACCTCGACAAGACCTACAAGCCGGTCCTGCGCACCCGAGCCAACAATTATCAGCAGGATCGTCAGTGGATGAAGCTCGGCAATTTCACGGGCGTTCCGGGCATCCCCAACCAAGACATCATGATGTGGGAGTCCATGGGGCCGATCGCCGACCGGACCAGCGAGCGTCTCGGCGCCAGCGATATTGCTATCGTTCAGTTCCGTCGTGTCATGATCGATGCCGCCCGCAAATACGCGGCCGGAGGCCCGCCCATAGGGCTGATCGAACCACATATTCCGCAGGCCAAGCTGCGTTCTTACCAAGGTATCGTCCCCAAAGGCGACGATTGGCGGCGGCTCGGCGCGTCTAGCGAGGAAATCGCGCTGATCGAGGGCATGGAACAGGACGAGACTGAAGCCGAGATGGCGGCTGCCGCGAGCGCCTGATTGCGGACCAGTTCGTGAGGGGTGGCCGTGTCGGCCGCCCCTTGGCTATGGCTTGCGAGGACCTGAGGATGTTGAAGTCGCAACCGGCCCCCGGTGGCCGCAGCCTCTATTTCGATGGTAATTGGCACCACCCGGGTTCAGGGCGCTACAGACCGACTTTCAATCCCGGGCTCGACGCGCCCATCACCGAAGTTGCGGAAGCGGATGCGTCTGATGTCGATGCTGCGGTCGGTGCCGCCCGTGAGGCGTTCCGCGTCTGGCGCGATGTCGCGCCGCTGGAGCGCGGGCGCCTGCTCAAGGAAGTGGCGGCTGTTGTACGCGCCAATGCGCGAGAGCTGGCCGCTCTCGATGCTGCCAATTGCGGCAATCCCGTACGCGAGATGATCGGTGATGCCACGATTGCCGCCGCCCAGCTCGACTTCTTCGCCGGCCTCGTCACCGAGATGAAGGGCGACACCATTCCGATGGGGCCCGATGCGCTGAACCTCACTGTGCGGCAGCCCCTCGGCGTCGTGGCCCGCATTCTCGCGTTCAATCATCCGTTCATGTTCTGCGCAGGCAAGATCGCGGCTCCACTCGCCGCAGGCAATGCCGTGATCGTTAAGCCGCCCGAACAGGCCCCGCTTTCCTCGCTGAGGCTGGCGGAGCTTGTTCACAGCATCCTGCCCAAGGGCGTGTTGAGCGTCCTACCGGGCGGGCGCGAGGCGGGCGCGGCCCTTGCAAGCCATCCCGGCGTAGACAAGGTCGCCATCATAGGCAGCGTCGGCGCGGGCCGAGCGGTCATGCGCGCGGCCAGCGACACGATCAAGCCGGTTCTGCTCGAACTCGGCGGCAAGAATGCTCTGATTGCCTTCGCCGATGCCGATCCTGAGCGGGTCGCGCAGGCCGTTATCGCAGGTATGAACTTCACTTGGTGTGGCCAATCCTGCGGCTCGACGAGCCGCGCCTTCATCCATAAGGACATATACCAAGACGTCTTGTCCCGCCTGCCGGCCAAGGCAAGCCATTATGTGCCTGGTCTGCCGACGGACGACGCCACGACGATGGGGGCCATCATCAGCAAGAGTCAGTACGAGCGCGTCCTCGACTACATTGCTTCAGCGAAGCAGGAGGGAGCCCGACTCGTGACGGGCGGCGGCCGGCCCGAGAACCCCGCGCTACAAAAAGGCTTCTATGTCGAGCCAACGATCTTTGCCGATGTGACACCCAGCATGCGGATTGCCCGGGAGGAAATCTTCGGCCCGGTGCTCGCGATCGCGCCGTGGGACGACGAGGCCACGATGCTGTCGCGCGTTAACGGCGTCGAATACGGACTGACTTGCTCCATCTGGACCAACGATCTCATCAAGGCTCATCGGACCGCGATGGCAGTCGAGGCCGGCTTCGTCTGGATCAATGAGGTCTCCAAGCATTTCCTCGGCGCACCTTTTGGTGGCTGGAAGCAATCAGGCCTGGGGCGCGAGGAGTGCTTGGGCGAGCTCCTGGCGTTCACGCAGGAGAAGAACGTTCACGTCAGCCTGAAGCGAAGCGACCGCTGATCGGATTAGTCCAGGCTGCCCGAACGGGATTTGCTTTTGCAGATGGTCGGGCTGGGCTGCACGTTCTATGCGTCTTGTCCAAAGCCGGCGAGCTTGCTGCCAGACAATCATGATCCGTTCTGACTGGCGAGCGGGTATGCGAAAAGCGGCATAGCTAGAAAAGCATAACCGAGGAAACTTTGATGAGCACTCCGCTGGACGGCATCGACACGCCGGTCGCATCCCACGACAATGGGTTTTGGGGCAGCGATGCGGTAGCGCTTATGCTCCGCAAGCTCGACATTCCCTATCTCGCGCTCAATCCCGGATCGAGCTTCCGCGGGCTGCATGACAGCCTCGTGAACCATCTCGGTAATGAGCAGCCCCAGATGTTACTCTGCCTGCACGAAGAGCATGCCGTCGCCGTAGCCCACGGCTTCGCGAAGGTGACGGAACGGCCGATGGGGGTGATCCTCCACAGCAATGTCGGCCTGATGCACGGCGCCATGGCGATCTATAACGCGTGGTGCGACCGTGTCCCTATGTTGATCCTCGGCGCGACGGGCCCCTTCGACGCAGCAGAGCGCCGCCCCTGGATCGACTGGCTGCACACAGCCAAGGACCAAGGCGCGCTGATCAGGCCCTATATCAAATGGGACGACCAGCCCGTTTCGGTGCCGGCGACTCTGGAGTCCTTGTTGCGCGCAGTCAATCTGACCCGCGCAACCCCGATGGCTCCGACCTATGTCTGCCTCGACGTCTCGATGCAGGAGCGATCGCTGGATGCGATCCCAGTGTTTCCCGAGCCCGCCCGCTACGCCACTCCATCACGCAGCATCCCGTTGCGGGAGGAGGTCACCGCTGCCGCATCGCTCCTGGCCGGAGCCCGGCAACCTCTCATCTTGGCGGGGCGCCTTTCGCGCAGCCCGCGCGACTGGGCGCGACGCGTCGCGCTTGCTGAACACCTGAATGCCAAGGTGCTAACTGACATCAAGGTCGGGGCGGTGTTTCCGACCGATCATGCCCTCCATCCCGCCAAGCCGGGCTACTTCCTGGACGAGGCGGGAGCTCAATGCATCCGGGACGCCGACGTGATCGTCGCCTTCGACTGGGTGGATCTCGCGGGAACGCTAAAGCAGGGCGGCGGCGCGAGCCACGCCAAAGTCGTCAATGTGACCCTCGACCACCATCTTCACAACGGCTGGAGCATGGATCATCAGGCGCTGGTGCCTACGGAGCTTTACCTGGCCGGAGACCCCGACCGCACGCTGCATCTGATCGCGGACGAACTCGGCGTGGCGTCGGGAAGGGAGCCGGAAGCTCTCACGGCTCTTCCCGCGCTGAAGCTTGAGGGGCCGCCCCGCGAGTTGGACGTCGTCTCGCTCGCCGCGGCCGCCGGCGAGGTCCTGCGAGACGAGGTCATCTCGCTGGTGCGGCTTCCTCTGGGCTGGGCGGGCGATTCCTGGCATTTCCGCCATCCACTCGACTATCTCGGCTCCGATGGTGGTGCCGGCATCGGCTCCGGCCCCGGCATGCTCATAGGGGCGGCGCTCGCATTGAAAGGGTCGGGCCGGCTGCCGGTTGCCGTGCTGGGGGACGGGGACACCATGATGGCCGTCTCGGCCTTTTGGACGGCTGCTCACTACAAGCTGCCGTTTGTGGCGATCGTCTCGAACAACCGCTCGTTTTATAACGACGAAATTCATCAGGAGCGTGTCGCGCGCACGCGCGCCCGGCCGATCGAGAACAAGTGGATCGGACAACGCATCGACGATCCGGACATCGACATCGCAGCCATGGCCAGAGCCCAAGGCCTCGTCGGGATTGGCCCCGTCCGGACAACTGACGAACTTGTCAGAGCTGTGCGGGAAGGAGTGGAGGCAGCACAAAGGGGCGCGTCGGTAGTCATCGATGCGCGCGTGAAGCCAGGCTACAACCCGGCGATGGCGGCAGGTATGACGCGGGAGGGCGCGAAGGCAGTCGGAAGCTGAAGCATTTCCGAGGCAAACAGGCACTGCTTCGCTTCATGAACGTGCGGAGTACCGCGTATTCGCGCTGCGAGCAGCGCGGAACTGTCTTAGTCGCCGATGTCCTCAGGCCCCGCGGTGCAGTTGCCCAGATTATGTTGGACCGCCGCGAGATATCGGATGAACCGGGCTTTCTCTTCGGGTGTGAGACCCGCTGTCGCCCGGTTCACGACATGATTGGCGCAGGGCATCAACACGTCCTTCAAAGCCAACCCTTTCGCCGTCAGCCTCACATTCAGCTTTCGCCGATCGCTGACGTCGCGCTCGCGAGTGACGAGACCAGAACGCTCCATGGCGTTCAGCGCCGTCAACGTCGTCGGTTCCATCGTGCCTATGCGCTGCGAAAGCTCGCGCTGGGTTAGTCCGTCTTCCTGCCAGAGCGCCCGTAGAAAATACCACATTCCGAGCGTGACGCCATGCGGTTCGATCTGCGTCTGCAAATATCGTTGGGTCGCCCGATTAGCCATGCGAAGCTGATAACCGACGCTCTGGTCAAAAGGCAGGTCGTCAGAAACTGCGTTCGGCTGGACCGACGACCCAGTTTTGCTTCTCGGCATGTCTTTCCCATTCACGATCGGTTCGTTCTCCTAAGTATCACTATTGCTGCTTTGGCTCACCCCATTCGGCCTACTCCGGCTAACGGGCAAATGTTTGAGAGGCCAATCGAGATAATCTTGGACCTGGAAGCGTCGCACCCATACCGTCATTATCAAGCGGGCATCCAATAAAAACACCATGCGGCAGGGAAGGACGACATGCCCGGAGTAGGCCTGATCATCATCAAAGCTGCCATGCCCGCTGTTATGTCGCCGTACAGGCCGACGCGGGGAGTCCAATAATGAGCGGCAGCCACCCGGAGGACGACGAGGATATGCGAGCTGCAAACGCCAAGCTGCGCCTTGCCAGCGATACGACCGATGAAGTCGATCTGGTCATTCAGGATGTCTCGATGCGCTTCAACACGCGCGAGGGCACCGTGACCGCCGTGGACGGTGTGTCGTTCGAGATCAAGCGCGGCGAATTCGTTTCGATCATCGGTCCGTCAGGCTGCGGCAAGTCGACGGTGTTCAACATCCTCGGCGGACTTGTCCGTGGCTATGAGGGTTCCGTCACCGTCGGCGGAGAACAAATTTCCGGCCCTCACGCTTCGATCGGGATGGTTTTCCAGGAGGAATCGACCTTCCCCTGGCGGACCGTCATAGACAACGTCGCGTTCCCACTCGAAGTGAAAGGGGTCGGCAAGAACGAGCGCTACGAAGTAGCCCGGAAATTCATCGACATGGTCGGCCTCGCGGGTTTCGAGCAACGATACCCTGCCGAACTGTCCGGCGGCATGCGCCAGCGCGTTGCCATCGCACGCACACTCGTATTCGAGCCGAAAATCCTGCTGATGGACGAGCCCTTCGCCGCCCTCGACGAGCAGACCCGCGTCCTGCTCGGGGACAAGGTCCTCAAGATCCAGCAGGAGCTGCGCCAGACCACGCTCCTGATCACGCACAACATCACTGAAGCGGTCCAACTGTCCGACCGGGTGCTGATCATGACCTTCCGCCCCGGCAAGGTGAAGCGCGTCGTCGATATCCGTCTCCCGCGTCCCCGAACCGGCGACGTCGTCGGCAGCGATGCGTTCGGACGTTATGTCGCCGAGATTTGGAACGATCTTCGCGAGGAGGCTTCGCGCGGCATGGCCGAGGCGGAAGACGGCGCGCGCATGAGGAAGGCCTGAGCCGTGGGCAAGCTGATTGTTCCGCCGCCCATCTTCGGTGCGGCCTGCGTGGCTCTCTTCCTTGGCCTGGTCGAGTTCCTGCTGAGCGTCGGGCTGTTGAATCAGTTCGTCATCCCGTTTCCTTCGGCTGTGCTCGGAAGTTTCTGGCGGCTGTTTGAAGAGGAGCAGCTGCTGCACCGGCTCGTCGTAACCGGCGCGGAAGCGCTGTCGGCTAGTATGCTTGTCGTCGCGTTCGGTGTTGGGATCGGCGTGCTTCTGCACAAGCGGCGCATTCTGAGGCTTGCTACCGAACCCTGGATTGCCGCTGCTGCGGCCGCCCCGATCGTGCTGGCCTATCCCCTTTTCCTCGTTATCTTCGGAAGGAGCTCGGCGACGATCGTAGCGATGGGCTTCGTCGCAGGCCTTGCGCCGGTCATCTTGAAGACAGTCGAAGGCTTCCAGGGCGTCAAGAAGTCCTTCTTGAACGTAGGTCGTAGCTACAATCTGTCGCCTGGGCAGCTCTTCTGGAAAATCCAGTTCCCGGCTTCAATCCCGACGATCTTCACGGGTATCCGCCTGGGTCTTATCTTCACCCTTATTAATCTGATCGGCGTCGAGTTCCTGATTAACTTCGGAGGGCTCGGTCAGTTGATCAACGATCTGGCGGAGCGTTACGACCTCCCGGGCGTCTTCGCTACCATCATCTTCGTGATCCTGGTGAGCGTTGTGATTTTCTCCTTGCTTGAGCGGCTTGAGCGTTGGTTGCGGCCGGTACGCTAGCTGGCACGTTTCCATGCTTCTCAAAGCCGCGTGAATGCGCCGTACCTCTGCCCATTCACGCGCGACTAGGTATTTGCTTCGCTTGGTCTCCCTTCGGGCTTCGCGCTGCCTTGAACTCACCATTTCGGCGTCTTCTCGTCGATGGTCAGCGAGGTCATACTGGGTCGTCTTGAGATGCCATCGGAGGCGGCCATAAATCTTCGACAGCTTCGCTACTTTGTTCGGATCGCGGAGGTGGGCAACATCACGCGCGCAGCCGAGCAGCTCAACGTGGCCCAACCGGCACTCGGCCTTCAGATCCGCCAGCTCGAACAGGAACTCCAGACGGAGTTACTGCTCCGCCATTCGCGCGGCGTGGTTTTGACGGAAGCCGGAAAGCTGCTGTTGGAACGAGCTCGCAAGCTGCTCAAGGAGGTGGAAGATCTGAAGCGCGAGATCGGGGGCGTCTCCGGCCTGGAGCAGGAGATGCTAGTGCTCGGTCTGACGCCGAGCATCATGCTCCAGATTGGGCCAGACATGTTGCTCGACGCGAAGCAGACGATCCCGAACGTTTCGCTCTCCCTCGTCGAGGAGCTCAGCTATAGCTTGGCGACCTCGCTGGAGCGAGGCGAGCTTAACTATGCTCTCGCATATGGCGCGGATGAGCAGCGCCCGAATGTGGATCGCCGTGCGATCCTCGAAGAAGAACTTCTCTTCGTACGTCCGAAGACCGAGGAGAACCTGCCAGAAACATTGACCCTAGCCGAGGCGTTGACCCACGAACTGGTCCAGGCAGGGGAGCGCGACATGGTGCAGCAGCTGCTCAAGCGAGCCGCCGACAAGTACTCGCTCAAATTGCAAATCACCTACGAAGCCCAGTCCATCCCGGCGATGCGCACGGTGGTCGTTCGCGGCGCCGCAGCGAGCTTCATGCCTTACGGCACTGCGATCGAGGAGATTCGGACCGGGAAACTCGTTGTGCAGAGAATCTCGGATGTCCCCCTGTCGCGCACGCTTTATCTCCTGAAGTCGACGAAGGATGCGCCTTCGCGCTATCAGGATGCGATCGACCAGTTTATTGACAACATCGTCGAGCGACTCCTTGCCTCCTTGGGTCCCCTGGCGCGCCGCGTCGGCCGTTGAGCCAAACAGCCAATATCTCACTGGCATGTCGCGGAAGTCTTTGTCCCCAACGACGCCAAGTCGCATGATCGCTCAAAATCAGGCCGGCGATTGCTGCCGTTTGGGAGGGATCTTTGTCTCGACTGCGTCTTTCTATCGCGATTGGCGATTATGACCGCAACAGGCCTTTGCTGGATGGCGAAGTCCAGATCGATGGTGTCGAACCGGTCTTCATGAAGCTGGTGCCCGAGGAGATTTTCTTCCGGGCTTTTCGCCATGCAGAATTCGACGTCGCAGAGGCGTCTCTGTCGAGCTTTGCGATTAAGACCGCGCAAGGCACGAATCCCTATGTCGGGGTGCCGGCTTTTGTGTCCAGAGCCTTTCGCCATACCGGAATCTTCATTCGCAACGACCGTGGGATCGAAAAGCCGCAGGACCTGAAGGGCAAGCGCATCGGTTGCCCCGAGTATCAGCTTACCGCCTGCGTCTGGATTCGCTCGATGCTGGAGGACGACTATGGCGTGAAGCCCTCCGATGTGATCTGGGTGCGCGGCGGCATCGAGCAGCCCGGGCGCACCGAGAAGATCCAAGTCTCATTGCCACCGGACATCCGCTTGGAGCAGGCGCCGGCAGACCGGTCGCTGAACCAGATGCTGGTCGACGGCGAGATCGACGGCTTCATCGGGCCGCGCTCGCCATCGTCCTTCGATGCCGGCCATCCCAAGATCTCCCGCCTATTCGCGGCGCCAACCGTAGCGGCGGCCGAATATTATAAGCGCACCAAGATCTTTCCCATCATGCACATCATCGGCGCGCGCGGCACCATCGTGGAACAGCATCCGTGGTTGCCGGCGGCGCTGCTCAAGGCTTTCGAGCAATCGAAGCGGGTGGCCCTGGGTCGCTTGAGCGACACCTCGGCGACGAAAATCACGCTGCCTTTCGTGGAGGAGCAGCTTCAGGCGGCCCGCGAGCTCATGGGGGATGATTTCTGGTCCTATGGTGCGGCGCCGAATCGGCATGTGCTCGAAACCTTTCTGAAGACGCATCATCTGCAGGGACTGTCTTCCCGCCAGCTCACGGTCGAGGAGCTGTTTCATTCGTCCGCCCTGGAGGCCTTCAAAATCTGACGCAGCTCGATTGAAATTGTCCTTCACAGTCAAAAAACGTAACCGAGGGAGGAAGCTATGACTGTATTGAAAGGAATTCTGCTGGCGGCCGGTATTGCCATGGCCATTTCGACCAGCGCGGCCCACGCTCAAGATCAGCTCAAGCTGGCAGTCGGCCAACGCGGGAACTGGGACACGTCCATATCGGAAGTGGGCAGCCGTCTCGGCATCTTCAAAAAGCACAATCTGCAATTGCAGATTCTCTATACGCAGGGTGGCGGCGAGACGCAGCAGGCCGTCCTGTCCAACAGCGTCGACATCGGCGTCGCGGGTGGCATTATGGGTGCCCTCTCGGCTTTTTCGAAAGGCGCGCCGATCCGCATCATCGGCGCCGAGACCACCGGCGGACAGGATCTCTACTGGTATGCGAAGGCGGATTCGCCGATCAAAACTCTCAAGGATTTCGACGGCAAGACCGTCGCCTACTCGACAAACGGTTCGTCGACCCATGGCGTCGTGAACGCATTCGTCCAGGAAAACGGCATCAAACCTCGCCTGACGGCGACCGGCGGTCCTGCGCCGACCCTCACTCAGGTCATGTCGGGGCAGATCGACGTGGGCTGGTCGGCGCCCCCCTTCGGGCTGGAGCAACTGAACAAGGGCGAGATTCGCGTGATCGCTACTGGGAATGACACAAAGGCGTTCAAAAGCCAGACTGTTCGCCTCCTGATCACGAATACGTCCGTTCTGCAGGAGAAAAAGGACCAGATCGATCGCTACATGACGGCGTATCGCGAAACCATCGAGGCGATGTATTCCGGCGAGGAGGCTCTCAAGGTCTATGCCGATTTCGTGGGCGTGCCGCTCGCGATCGCCAAGCGCACGCGGGACGAGTTCTTTCCCAAGGAGGCGCTGAATCCGGACCGGATCGTGGGACTCGACACGATCGTCAACGACGCAGTCACGCTGAAGTATACCGCTCAGCCTGTGACCAAGGACAAGCTCGACGTGCTCATCCAGATTCCGTCGCGTCGGTGATCGCCGCTCCGCCGTGCCTCCTCGCGGAGGCGCGGCGGGAGTGCTTCATCCATCTTGTTTGCATCGGGCTTCCCGAACCGGGATTTTTGCCTTTCCGGCCCGATGCCGCAGCCATCACAGGATCCGGTCATGCAGCGGCTTGCCATACTTGGAACTGGCCGAGCGATCCCGGGCACGGGGTCCGACGAAGCTCGTTCCGTGCTCCTGACTCGCTTGGTGATTCTCGCATCGGTGCTCGTCGGCTGGGAGTTCCTGGCTCGCTCTGGCCTGCTCTATCGCGACGTCGTGCCGCCGCTCCCCCTGATTGCAAGAGAGTTTGCCCTGCTGTTCGCGGACGGCAGCTTCTACTGGAATCTATGGGTCACGGTCGGCGAGGTCCTGCTGGCCCTGGCGATCGGCGGAAGCATCGGAGTCGTGGTCGGGGTCGTCTTGGGCAGGAACCGCTATCTCAGCGGCGCTTTCGAGCCGCTGCTGCATTATCTCGGACCGACGCCGAAGATCATATTCTTTCCGATCATGATCATGTGGTTCGGCGTCGGACCGGGATCGAAGATCGCGATGGGCGCGTTCTCCTGCTTCTTTCCGGTCGCCGTCAGCGTTGCCAGCTCGATGCGCCAGGTCGATCAGGTGCTTATCCGCGTTGGGCTCAGCTTCCGTCTCAGCGCCTCCCAGATGTTTGCCAAGATCTACATTCCGGCGATGCGGCTGCCGGTCATCAACGGCATCCGCATCGGCCTCGGGGTGGCGATCGTCGGCACGTTGTTGGCCGAGACCAAGCTCGCCAACCAGGGATTGGGCTACGCCGTGATCCAGACCTATGCTACCTTCAACATGCCGCGCATGTACGCGCTGTTGGTCGTGGTCTTTCTGCTTGCCGTGGGCGTCAACTCGTTGCTGGGCCGATATAACGAAGGGCGTCAAGCCCCAAAGGACGGCAATGATTGATCGTACCGCCAGCCGACCGGACGAGGCGCCCGACCGGAACATGAAGATCGCCTATCTCGTCGCGACTATGCCGCCGCTGTTCTGGGCAGGCAATTTTCTGATCGCTCGGATGATGCGAAACGAAATTCCGCCGATCCAGATGTCATTCTGGCGCTGGCTCTTGGCCGTGGTCATTCTGGTTCCGTTCACCTGGTCACCCATCAGGCGGGACTGGAGCCGAATCCGCTCGAACCTGCCGTTTCTCGTGGTGCTTGGCGCTGTCGGTGTGACGGCCTTTAACTGCTTCATATACACCGCGCTCCATTACACCTCTGTGGTGAACGCTGCACTCGTCAACTCCCTCTTGCCAGTCGTTACGGTCGTTCTCGCATTGGTGTTGCTCCGTCAGCCGGTTTCGCTTCGCCGCGGGCTGGGCATCCTGATCTCCCTGCTCGGCGCAGCTCTCGTGATCGCCCACGGCAATATCGCCTCTCTCGGGAGCCTCACGGTCGGCCGGGGGGATCTTCTTGTTTTTGCGGGCATGAGCTTCTGGGCTCTCTACACGGTGCTCATCAGGCGGCGCCCGCTCGGCCTGCACCCGCTCTCGCTCCTCGGCGTCACCAGTCTGTTCGGTATGCTGTTCCACATACCGTTGATACTGGTCGAAGCGGGTAGCGCCGGATTGTTCCTGCCTGGCATCCGCACATGGCCGGCGATGCTGTATTTCGCCGTTTTCCCGTCCATCCTGGCCTACGTGTTCTGGAACCGTTCTGTCGCGGCCCTAGGCCCGGCCACCACGGGCATGTTCATGCATTTCATGCCGGTGTTTAGCGCCGCGTTGGCGGCGATCTTCCTCGGTGAAACCCTGGCGTGGTATCACCCGGTGGCATTTGCGATCATCATCGTCGGGATCGTTTTGGCGACCACGCAGGCTGGCACCGCAGGCAAGCGCAACGCTTCCGGCGAGCCCGCCGCCAGCCGATAGATCAGAGGCCCGCGAAGTCCACGGTTGCCGACGATGGTCTAGCCTCGACCGAAATAAGAGTCGTCGGAAACATCCTCAAGCCAAACCACCGACACGCCATCGACCGCCGGCTGGATGGTGAAGATGGAGACATCGGACTCGGGTGAGCCGCCGTGCCAATGTTTCTCGTCCGGCGCGATCTGGATCACATCGCCCGGCCGCAGATCGCGGATGTGCTGGCCCCAACGCTGCATGCGGCCGAGCCCCGCCTTCACGACAATGGTCTGGCCAAGCGGATTTGTGTGCCAGGCGGTTCGCGCCCCGGCTTCGAACTTCGCATGCGAGCCCGGCGAGCGGCCGGAGAAAGGATCAGGCGGCCGGCGATCGACGCTGGCCCGACCGGTGGTCCGGATGACGAAGGGCGTTTTGCGATGAGGCCTCCCGGAATTGGCGGCGTTCAAGGTTCTCTCCGTTCTCCCGTCAAGTGCTTCTCCAAAGACCCGTCACGGCAGCCACGGAATATCATGCGCGTCCGGTTGAAGCGGCAGTTCACGCCTTTTTCGGCTCCTCGCGGAGTCTTGTTGCGAGGGCCTCCTGGTACCCACGCAGTGCATCCGGCCCCGCGCCGGCGGCACCCAGGAAGGCCAAAGGCTTCGAGAATGTCATGCCAGTATATCTGGCGCTGGCGCGCAGCGGTGTCAGCACCTCCTCGATGGAGAAGCCAAGCCGACCTTCGCCGCTGTAAGCCTTCGCATCGCCGGCTGTCGTCGTGACGACCAGCAGCTCTTTGCCTCTCAGTTCAGGCGGAGCCCCGACACCCCAGACCTCGTTCATGTAGGCCTTGAGCATCGGCGTCAGGTTGAACCAGTGGATCGGGAACATCATCACGAGCCGGTCCATCTTCTCGTAGAGCTTGCGCTCCGCTGCTCGATCGAATCCGCGCATGTCGTCGCCGTAGACGGCTTCGAGATTGCGAAACAAGGTATCGTCAGCCTCCCGTGCGACCTCCCACAGGGCTTTATTGACGACGGAGCGGTCAGGATAGGGATGCGACGCTATGATCAGCGTCCTGGCGTTGCCGGCGGCCTGGGCATGCGCATCCCTTGTCACCGCAGAAATCGTGGTGCTGATGGCGATTCCGGCGCCGGCCTTGACCACATTGCGCCGGTTGATCGTGCTATCGCCCAACATGATAGTTCCTTCTGGGGTTTGCTGGTCAGCGGCGCCGGATGCATATGGTGGCCGCGCGCGCCTGATCGCCGATCATGGATGCCAGATACGGGCTGCCGCTGTATTTCGTTCGATATGCCTCATCGATGCGGTCTTTCAGCCTGGTTTCGGCCTGCTCGAAAGATACCTCATAGGAGGTCTTGGCTACGCTGATCTGGCCGGACTTCTCCCGAACTGCCGCCTTGTACCAACGCGAGTCCACGCCATGATAGGCGCGGACAAAGAGCCCGTCCTCGATAACGACGGACCAGATCCAGGTGGGCGTGCCGGGCGTCATTCCGTCCTCGCGAAATGGCGCGATGCGAAGGTCATCGGCCTTTGCGATGTTCCCGAGTTCATCTTTCGTCCACGGCATAACAACCTCGCTTGTTTCGGTGCGGCTTCGTCAAAGAGGTTGAACGAAGGCTTCACCAAGGCTGGCTTGTCGGCCCGACCGTGAACTCGCTGATGGTCGTGTCCTCCGGCACGTCGATCGCGAACGCGACGACGCTGGCGATCCGATCGGGGCTGATGGCGTGCTGCGCGTAGAGCTTCTTCATCCCCTCGGCCGCGCCCGGGTCGGTGATTCCGTTCAGCAGCTCGGTGCTTATCGCGGCGGGATAGATTGTCGCCGTCCGGATGTTCGTGCCCTCCATGGCCGTTTCCATGCGAAGGACTTCCATGAAGTCGCGCACGAACCACTTGGTCCCACCGTAGATCGCGCTGCCCGGATAAGCCTTGATGCCGGCAACCGACGACGTCGCGATCACCTGGCCGGACTTTTGCGCGATGAAATGAGGCATTACGGCCGCGACGCCGTTCATCACGCCCTTGATGTTGATGTCGACGGCCTTGTTCCATGCGTCGGTCCGCAGCGCCGATACCGGCGATGTCGGCATGATGCCCGCATTCAGGAAGATCACATCGACGCCGCCGAACTTGTCCTGCGCCAAACGCACGATGGCCTCGTTGTCGTCCGGCCTGGTGACATCCATTGCCTGGTAGATGGCTTGGCCGCCATCACCGACGATCGCGTCGGCGATCTCCTTCAGCCTGTCCTCACGCCGCGCGCCGAGAACGACCTTGGCCCCCTGCTTGGCAAGCAGCCGCGCGGTGGCCTCGCCGATCCCGGACGACGCCCCGGTTATGATTACAACCTTGTCCTTGACCATGGTGCCTGTCCTTTCGTCGTCATGCTGACAGCGTTCAATCGTCCGGGCCGTGCGAAAGGCGCGCTTCAACCTCTCTCTGGAACCGGCGGTGTCGTCGTGAAGCGTTACCTCGCCCCGTCCGCTAAGCGATCTCGATCGAAGGTCACTCAGCATCGGGCGGGCAAATTCTTCGCCCCTTTGCTCTTTGAGAGCGAGACTGGGCGTCAGATAGGCCAATGCCGCTCTTGCACCATGAAGGATGGCACTGAAGAGCCGACAAATGAATGGGCGATTTTCAATCTCGCCTATGAGCGAAATTCATCAATCACGATGCGAGAGACGAGGCTCAGGTTGCGGCGGCGGATTTGTCATCAGCAAATTCCGTGGCCAGCCGGCGAAGCGTGACGAGCGGAGTCATGGGCAAATGACTGCCGCCCGCATTCATGAAGTGGCCTCATAACATTATGCCGGATCGCAGAAGAAACCTGCGGGCATGTTGCCAGTTTATAATCAGTCTTGTTCCAGCGATTGCCGCCGCGCAGCCACCGTGCGTACATCAAACCGAGCCTGAGGAGACACCGATGGCCGAGCTTCCCGAATGTAAGCCGTCGCGCCGCGCCGTCATGGCAAGCGGCGCCGCGACCGCCCTTGTTCTGAGCACGTCTACGCGGCGCTCACATGCGCAACCTGCCATATCGACGGAGGCCATGATCATGATGCCCGTGCGCTTCAAGGTGAACGGAGAAAGCCGGGAACTCACATTGGACCCGCGTACGACCCTGCTCGATGCGCTCAGGGAGCATCTGCATCTGACCGGCACCAAGAAGGGCTGCGACCACGGTCAATGCGGCGCGTGTACCGTCATTGCCGGCGGCCGTCGCATCAATGCCTGCCTGAGCCTCGCGCTTCAGCATGACGGCGATGCAATCACGACCATCGAGGGGCTGGGGACGCCGGACAAGCTCCATCCGATGCAGGCTGCCTTCGTCAAGCATGACGGCTATCAGTGTGGCTATTGCACGCCAGGGCAGGTCTGCTCGGCAGTCGCGGTCCTTGACGAGATCGCGCGCGGCGTGCCGAGCCATGTCCAGGCGGATCTCCTGCAAAGGCCGCAGGCCAGCAATATCGAGATGCGCGAACGGATGAGCGGCAATATCTGCCGCTGCGGCGCCTATTCTAACATTGCCGAGGCCATGGCCGACGTTGCGGGAGGTCGGGGATGAAGCCCTTCACCTATGAGCGCGCGAGCAGCCCCGTCGAAGCCGCGCGGATTGTTGCCAATCGGCCCGGCGCCCGTTTTCTGGCGGGAGGGACGAACCTTCTCGACCTGATGAAGATCGAAGTGGAGACGCCGACCCATCTCGTCGACGTGCAGGATCTCGGACTCGACAGGATCGAGGAGACGCCCGAAGGCGGCCTCAGGATCGGCGCGCTGGTCAGCAATACCGACCTCGCCGCGGATGAGCGCATCCGGCGCGACTATGCGGTGCTGGCCCGCGCGATCGTGGCCGGCGCTTCCGGCCAGTTGCGCAACAAGGCCTCGACCGCGGGCAACCTTCTCCAGCGCACGCGCTGCCCGTATTTCTACGACACCAACATGGCGTGCAATAAGCGCTCGCCCGGCGCCGGCTGCGCCGCGATCGGCGGCGTGACGCGGCAGCTCGGCGTGATCGGCGTCTCCGACAAATGCATCGCGACCTTTCCCGGTGACATGCCGATTGCGATGCGCCTGCTGGATGCAGTGGTCGAGACGGTCGACGGTGAGGGCCGGCGGCGCTCGATCCCGATCGCGGAGTTCCATCGCACCTGGGGCGATACACCCCATGTCGAGACCGCGCTCCATCCTGGGGAGCTCGTCACCGCCGTGACCTTGCCTGCGCCGCTGGGCGGCAAGCATTTCTACGAGAAAGTGCGCGACCGCGCTTCCTACGCCTTCGCACTGGTCTCGGTTGCCGCCGTGATCCAGCCCGACGGTTCGGGCCGCGTCGCGTTCGGCGGGGTGGCGTCCAAGCCCTGGCGTGTCGAGGAGGCGGAGGCGCTGATCCCGCTGGGCGCCGCCGCGGTCGTCGCCCGCGCTTTCGAGGGCGCGACGCCAACCGACGACAACGCCTTCAAGCTGCCGCTCGCCATGCGCGCGCTCGCCTTCGTTCTTTCGCAAGCCAAGAGCTGATCATCACGGGGCCAGACGCTGATGAAATTCGCAACTCCCGCCGGCGCTAATCCGATCGACCGCATGGCGATCGTCGGTCGCGCCCATCCCCGCATCGACGGCCCGCTCAAGACGACGGGCACTGCTCCGTACGCTTATGAGCATCAACACCTGGAATCCAAGCTTGCCTATGGCTGCATCGTCGGGGCGGCGGTGGCCAAGGGCCGCATCACCGCGATCCGCGTCCACGAGGCGCGGGATGCGCCCGGCGTGCTCGCGATCGTCACCGCGCAAGAGGCCGGCAAGCTTGGCAAGGGCAAGCGCAACACGGCCAAGCTGCTCGGAGGCCCTGAGGTGGATCATTACCACCAGGCAATCGCCGTCGTTGTCGCGGAGACCTTCGAGCAGGCGCGCCATGCGGCGGGTCTCGTCCATGTCGACTATGATCGGACCGAGGGGCGGTTCGATCTTGCCACGGCATTGGAGAAGGCGGAGCTGGCCATCGATCCAAACGCCGCGCCCGCGCCCAAGGAGAACCGCGTCGGGAATTTCGAAGAGGCTTTCGCCGCCGCTGCGGTCAAGCTCGATGCCTCCTATACGACGCCGGATCACAGCCATGCGATGATGGAGCCCTTTGCCTCGATCGCCGCCTGGAACGGAGACGAACTCACTGTCTGGACCTCCAACCAGATGATCGACTGGGGCCGAACCGACCTGGCCATCACCCTGGGCATCCCGAAGGAGAAGGTGCGCCTGATCTCGCCCTATGTCGGCGGCGGCTTCGGCGGCAAGCTCTTCCTGCGGGCCGACGCGCTGCTGGCGGCGCTCGGTGCCCGTGCGGCAGGCCGCCCGGTCAAGATCGCGATGCCGCGCCCGCTAATGGCCAACAACACGACGCACCGGCCGGCGACCCGGCAGCGGATCCGCATCGGCTGCGATGCCGGCGGCACGATTACCGCGATCGGACATGAGAGCGGGTCGGGCGACCAGCCCGGCGGCAGCCCCGAGGCGGCGGTCAGCCAGACACGCCTGCTCTATGCCGGCGCCAACAGACTGACGACCCTGCGTCTAGCCGAGCTCGACCTGCCGGAAGGCAACGCCATGCGCGCGCCTGGCGAGGCGTCGGGCATGATGGCGCTGGAAATCGCGATCGACGAGATGGCGGAAAAGCTCGGCATGGATCCGGTCGCATTCCGCGTGAAGAACGACACGCCGGTCGATCCCGAGAAGCCGCAGCGGCGTTTCTCCGAGCGCCAGCTCGTGCGCTGTCTCGAGGAAGGAGCGGAACGCTTCGGCTGGTCGCGCCGCAACCCCCGGCCGGGTCAGGTTCGCGACGGGCGCTGGCTGGTCGGCTTCGGTGTCGCAGCCGCCTTTCGCAACCATCTCGACATGCCGTCGGGCGCCCGGGTCCGGCTCGGCCGCGACGGGCACATCACCGTCGAGACCGACATGACCGATATCGGCACGGGCAGCTACACGATCATCGCCCAGACTGCGGCTGAGATGATGGGTGTGCCGGTCGATGAGGTTACGGTCAGGCTTGGCGACTCCGCCTTTCCGGTATCGGCGGGATCGGGCGGCCAGTTCGGCGCCGCAAACGCGACGGCGGGTGTCTATGCGGCCTGCGTCAAGCTGCGCGACGCCGTGGCGCAGCGACTGGGGTTCAATTCTGCGGAAGCCGTCTTCGCCGATGGACGCGTCACCGGCGGCAACCGCTCCGCCGCGCTGCGCGAGGCCGCGGCGGCGGGCGAACTCGCCGGCGAGGACAAGATCGAGTTCGGCGACCTCAGCAAGACGTATCAGCTTTCCACTTTTGGTTCCCATTTTGTCGAGCTGGGCGTGGATAGCTATACGGGCATCGTCAGGCTGAGGCGGATGCTGGCGGTCTGCGCCGCCGGCCGGATCCTCAACCCGGTCTCGGCCCGCAGCCAGGTAATCGGCGCGATGACGATGGGCGCCGGCTCCGCTTTGATGGAGGAACTGGCCGTCGACAAGCGCTTCGGCTTCTTCGTCAACCACGACCTCGCCGGCTACGAGGTGCCGGTCCATGCCGACATCCCGCATCAGGAGGTGATCTTCCTCGAAGAGGCTGACGACAAGGCCAATCCGATGAAGGCCAAGGGTGTGGGCGAGCTCGGCCTCTGCGGTTTCGGCGCGGCGGTGGCGAATGCCGTGTACAACGCGACCGGCGTGCGGGTCCGGGATTATCCGATCACCCTCGACAAGTATCTCGATCGTCTCCCTCCCGTCGATTGACGTTTTGCCACTACGACAGGAGCGAGACGCACAGATCGCGAAATCATCGCGAACGGAAAGTCCCGGCCGGTGTGAGGCGAACAGCTACGCCTCGATAGTTTCATGAGGTCGGCTCATGAAACCTATCCGATCCTCCGTCTAATGCGATGCGGCCACGCTGCCTAAATTCAAATGGTCAAAAAAAGCCATGCCGCTGCGGATACGAAAGGACGTGAAAATGAAGCACCTGGCCGCCGCTCTCATCACTGTAGGCCTTGGCGCCGGCCCTGCATTTGCACAGGAAAGGTCACCGATCATGCCGAATGATATTCAACGCGTCGCCCCCGCACTCGGCGCCTATACGACTGAGGGGCTATTCGGAAAGGTCTGGGCAGGAGCCGACCTCTCGGCGCGTGACCGGGGCCTCGTTACCGTGGCGATTCTCATCACCCGCAACCAGACGGCGGAACTCAAGGCCTACATCGCTCGCGCGCTTGAGGCCGGCGTCACCCCCGCGGAGATATCTGAGACGATCACGCATCTGGCTTTCTATGCCGGCTGGGGCAATGCGATGGCTGCCGTGGCTGCCGCGGCGGACGTCTATGAGGAGCGAGGCGTGGATGCCAATGCATTGCCGAAGGCCAAGCCGGAGCCGCTGCCGCTCAACGAGGAGGCCGAGAATGCGCGCCAGAAGCAGGTTCAGGGCAATTTCGGCAGCGTTTCGCAAGGCGTCGTAGACAACACGCAGAACTTCCTGTTCCGTGACCTATGGCTGCGCCCTGATCTGAAGCCGCGCGACCGGAGCCTGATCACGGTAGTCGCGCTGATCGCCTCCAGCCAGGTGGCCCAGATTCCGTATCACCTGAATAGGGCGATGGATAACGGCCTGACACGGGAGGACGTCGGCGGCGTTTTGGCCCATGCTGCCTTCTATACGGGCTGGCCCAACGTCTTCACGGCTCTGCCGGTGGTCAAGGAGGTCCTTGAGAAGCGGACGAAATGATCGGCCCTTTTTTGATCGGGAAGCGCCCTGACCGCGAAGCGCGGGCAGGGCGCTCGCTCATTTGGGCTCGCGCATCTGCCGGGTCGTGAAGACGAAGTCGTTGGCGGCCTGCGACTGATGGCAGGCGGCACAGCGCGAGCCGTCCTCGCTGGGGTTCGGCGATTTGTCTGGCGCAAACTCACGAAACTGCCACTGCCCAGCCCGCGAGATGCGGCCCCATTCCGCGCGCTTTTCCATCACGACGTAGCGATGGAGGCCACCGTCCCGGTGGTCTTCCATCGTGATGATCGTGCCCTCTGGAAAGGGTCGCCCCTCTCTCGCCGCCGCCAGCGCCGCGGGTGACGCGAAGAGCTCCTCGCGGATATTGCCGCGGGTGACTGTGCCGTAATGGACGTCGTTTCGATAAGCCTCCGGGAACGTCACGGCATCGTTGGTGGTTTGGGCGAAAGCGAGCGTGGCGACGATGAGCCCGCCCGCGCCGAGCCCTGCTGCGGTTCGCAATCGCATGGCACCTTCCTGATCCTGGATTTAGAAGGAAGACAATGGGCCCAGCGTTTGGATCCGGGTAGCGTCTCGGAGCAGAAGGCAATTATGAGGGGGATTCATAGGTCACGGCTCGCGATGGCGTAGCGCATCGACGATCAGGGAAAACGCGGGCGAGGACTGCCTCCGATGCGGGTAATAGAGGAAATATCCCGGAAAGGGCGGGCTCCATTCGTCCAGAACGATTTGCAGACGACCCGATTTGACATGGGACTCGGTCAGGCTTTGGGGGACATAGGCGATGCCGAACCCGTCGACAGCTGCTTGTACGCAGGGGTTGATGGTGTTGAAAATGAGCTGACCCTCGACACGCACGCGGATTTCGCGCCCCCTTTGTTCGAACTCCCAGGCATAGAGCCCGCCATGTGTCGGCAAGCGGAGATTGACGCAGCGGTGACGGGTGAGTTCCTGCGGGGTTTCGGGAACGCCATGCTTCTTGAAGTAGGACGGCGCACCGATCGCGACCATGCGGAAATCCGGACCGACCCTGACGGCGATCATGCCGTCCGAAACCGACTCGCCCAGTCGCACGCCGGCATCGATCTTCTCGCCAATGATGTCAGTGAGCGCGTAATCGGTGACGATTTCGACCGAGATGTCGGGATATTTCTTCAGCAGAGGCTTCAGCTTCGGCCACAGGATCGTATCGGCTGCGTAGTCGGTCGCCGTGATGCGAAACAGGCCGGCCGGACTATCTCGTGACTCGATGACGGACGCGAGCTCGTCCTCCAGTTCAACGAAATGAGGCGCCATCCGCTTCATGATGCGCTCGCCGACCGCGGTCGGAACGACCTTGCGGGTGGTCCGGGTCAAAAGTCGGACGCCGATCCGCTCCTCCAGCCCCTTGATCGCGTGGCTGAGCGCCGATTGCGAAACGCCGATCTGCGCGGCCGCGCGCGTGAAGCTCCCTTCCCGGGCCACGGCGACGAAGGCCAGCAGATCGTCGATATTCTCTCTCAGCATTGATGAGCTGCCCTCATAGCGTCTTGAAGATTCTATGGGCTAATCGATCCGGCTTGAACAGGGCATTCTGTCTTGCGCGAGCATTGATCACGCAGGAGGCCAAACGATGAGAGTCGGAATCCTGGGCTCGGGCCTGATGGGCGGCAAGCTCGGGACGATCTGGGCGAAAGCCGGGCACGAGGTCACCTTCAGCTATGCCCGCGTTGCGGGCAAGCTCGAACGGCTCGCGCGCGAGTGCGGCGGACAGGCTGGAACCGTCGCGGAGGCAGTCCATCGCGCCGATGCCTTGCTCCTCGCGGTTCACTGGTCGCGTATCGACGACGTGCTGGAGCAGGCAGGCGATCTGGCGGGGAAGGTCGTGCTGAACTGCTGCGTCCCGCTTGATACGAGGAACCGCGATCTCGTCGTCGGCGTTACTACGTCGGGAGCCGAGGACGTGGCGCGCAGACGCCCGCATGCGCGCTGGGTCGCCGCCTTCAACACGAGCCCCAGTGAGGCTTTGTTCGATGTCTTCGCGCGGAACGGAAAGGAGCCCCGCCCACACCTTCTCCATTATGGTGACGATGTCGAAGCGAAGAAAGTGGTTGCCGCCCTCATCGAGGATGTCGGCTACGCGCCGCTGGACGCCGGACCGCTTCGCACCGGCCGCTTCGCCGAACCATTCGCCATGGTTACGGCGGAGCTCGCCTATGCCCAGGCCGGCGGGCCCAAGCTGATCTATCGCTTCGACAGGCTCCCCTAACTTTGATGAGCCGCGTTCATAGGAGCGTGTATGCGGGGCGGGCTAATCGACCGCCGAAACAGTCCCTAAGATTTCAAAAAGGCAACGGCTCCGAAAGGAAACGACGATGAAGATCACGAGAGCGGGTTCCGCGCCTTCCGCCAAGGGGCCGGCGGATTGGTTTACCGGCACGGTTCGGGTCGACCCATTGTTCAATGCCGAAGCGCCCGGGCGCACCGGGGCGGGCGCCGTAACCTTCGAGCCCGGCGCGCGGACCGCATGCCATAGCCATCCAGCGGGACAGGCTCTGATCGTCATCTCGGGTCGTGGCCGTGTGCAGCGCGAGGGCGGTCCGGTCGAGGAGATCCGGCCGGGGGACGTCGTGTGGTTTCCCGCCGGGGAGAAGCACTGGCATGGCGCCGCACCGGACGTCGCGATGTCGCATATCGCCATTACGGAAACCGTCGACGGCAGCAATGCAACGTGGATGGAGAAGGTGACGGACGCCGAATACGGCGGGTGACTGCGGGCAATGGCGCAACAGACCGACGTGCCCCGATTGGGCTTCGCCGGTCCATTTGTCTACCAGCGAACAAGACGTGATCAGGATGCGGCCCAGGATTATCTGCCACATGATCGCCTCGGTCGACGGAAGGCTTACCACCGAGCGGTGGACAGCGCCGGACGGAGGACCCGCCGCCGCGCTCGTCCATAAAGCCTATGATGCCACGGCTGCGCGGCTAGGCAGCCAGGGGTGGATGGTCGGACGAACGACCATGGCCGACTATGTCGAGCGGGAGAGCGCCCCGCAGCTCCTGGACAGGCCGATCAGGCGCGCGTCCTTCGAGGGGCGCCGGAACGGCCGGAACCTAGCCGTGGTCCTGGACCCCTCCGGCAAGCTCGTGCATACCTCAGACGATCTCGACGGCGATCATGCCGTCGCGATTGTTTCGGAGCGCGTTGACGAGGTCTATCTCGAAGCACTTCGTGCAACCGGCGTTTCCTATCTCTTCTCCGGCCCGGATGGTTCGGATCTCGCTGGCGCCATGGCGACGCTTGGCGAGGTTTTCGGCGTAACGACTATCCTTCTCCAGGGCGGGGGAACCATCAACGGCGCCTTCCTGGCGGCCGGTCTGATCGACGAGTTCAGCACCCTGATTTTCCCATCGGTCGACGGTCTGGCCGGAATTCCTTCTATTGTCGATTACCGCGGCATATCGACCGACCGGCCTGCATTGGGGCAGAGTCTCCATCTAATCGGCAACGAAATGCTCGAAGGCGGTGTCGTTTGGCTGCGTCACGGAGTCAGCCACAGGGCTGGCACAACGCTGTGACGCGGATACTGAAGCGGCCAGAAAAAGGGAGCGCCCGGCGAATGGCCTCTCGCTTGAAAGCGAAGGGCGCCCTCTTCATTCATGAGCCTCGCTCATCATTTCTAGTGTCTGTTCGCCGCTAATCCTACAGCCTGAAATGGCCCATATTCACGAAGCAAGGTCGCCGTGCCCAGCTAGCCCGACGCTGCGGCGCACCGCTATCAGGGATCCGTTCCTGTTTTTTGAGAGGAACCCGGCTATGCGGGTCAACAGGACATATTCGGCCTGGGCGTGCGCTGGACGGATCGGGGTGATCGCTCTGCTGGCGCTCGGCGCCTGCACTACGGCCTGCGCCGGTAACGAGCTCGGGACGGCCAGAAAGGACGGAGCCATGAGAGTTCGTGTCGTCATCGACGGTCAAGCCCTGACGGCGACGCTCGACGACAGCCCGGCGGCGCGGGACTTCGCATCCCTGCTGCCGCTCGACCTCACGCTCTCGGACTATGCCTCCACCGAGAAGGTCGGCGACCTTCCGCGCCGGCTTTCGATCGATGCAGCGCCGCGCAGCTATAAGCCTTCGAGCGGCGACATCACCTACTACGCGCCTTGGGGCAACCTCGCGATCTTCTACCGGGACTTCCGGGACTCGGACGGTCTCGTGAGGCTCGGCGCCTTCGACGGCGGCATCGACGCATTGCGTCGGGCCGGTGCGTTTGCGGCCCGGTTCGAACGGGCAGAATAGCGGGCACGATCGAATTGCTGGCCATGAGATCGGGCCCGGAGAAGCGGTCCGTGCCGGTATGAAATGGACCGCCGTGTCACCTCGAATGCCAGCGGAGACCCCGACATGCCACACGTGATCGTCAAAGCCCTGCGGGGCCGAACTGAGGATCGGAAGACCCGTCTTGCTGATGCCATCACCCGGAACGTGATGGAGATCTTCGGCAACGATTAAGACGCAGTCTAGATTTCGATCGAAGACATCGCCCCGGACCGGTGGAATGAAGAAGTCTACCAACCAGATATCGCCCGGAAGCCATCAGAACTCTACAAGAAACCGGGGTACAGGCCCTGATTTCGACTTTCATGCTGCAACCAAGAAAGGTCTTCATAATGAGAAAATTGATCTCAGCCGCTTCTTTCCTGGTGTTGTCGACCGTGCTTGCCCGTGCCCAGGGCATCGAGATCACGCGAAACGCATCCGCCCCTTCCACGGTGGGCGACAACAAGCTGTTCAGCGGCCATGCGGTCGTGGACCCGCTTTTTCCCGCTAATGCGTTCACGCACGGCACCGGCGGCCTTGTCACCTTCGCGCCCGGCGCCCGCACAGCCTGGCACACGCATCCTGCGGGCCAGATGCTGATCGTCACGTCCGGCAAGGGCTGGGTCCAGCAGGAGGGAAGCCAGAGGCAGGAGATCAACCCGGGCGATGTGGTCTGGATTCAGCCGGGCGTAAATCACTGGCATGGCGCGACGGACAAGTCCGGGATGAGCCACATTGCGATTTCCTACATGAAGGACGGCAAGAACGTCGAATGGGGCAGGCTCGTCACCGGCGAGGAATATGCCAAGTGAGCCGTCACGTTGACGGAGCGAGCGCCAGCTCGCTCCGCTCGTTCATGCCAAGCGAAGCAAGCCCCCGCCTTTGATCTGACGATCTGAAACAACCTTGCCCGCCACCACCTTGGAGCGCCGCCGGCGTCTCCGAGGCTGGCGTTCTGCGCCGGATACCCCGGAGAACCCCCTTGAATATTCGATACGACTTCACGGGCCATGTCGCCCTGGTCACCGGTGCCGCCTCCGGAATGGGGCTCGCGACGGCGAAAGCCTTTGCCGAGGCCGGCGCCAAAGTGGCTCTTGCCGATGTGAACGCCGACTCTCTCCAGACGGCTGCCGATGCATTGTCCGCTTCAGGGCACGATGTCATCGCTCTCCAGTGCGATGTCGCCGACGATACCCAGGCCTCGACTTTGATCAAACGCACCGTCGAGCGGTACGGCCGTCTCGACGCCGCCTTCAACAACGCCGGCATCCAGAGCCCCGCGGTCGAGACCGCCGACGTTCCTGTCGATGTCTACGACCGGATCATCGCCATCAACCTCCGGGGCGTCTGGTGTTGCATGAAGCACGAGCTCCTTCAGATGCGGTCGCAGGGTAGCGGAGCGATCGTGAACTGCTCTTCTCTGGGAGGGCTTGAGGGCGTGCCCGGCCGCGCCGCCTACCATGCTGCCAAGCACGGCGTTCTCGGCCTGACGAAAAGCGCTGCCCTCGAATATGCGGCACGCGGCATCCGGGTCAACGCGGTCTGCCCGGGTATCATCGATACACCGATGGTGTCCGACATGCTGACCGGCGAGAAGGACGTCATGGAAGAGATGATGCGGAACGTCCCGATCAAGCGACTGGGTCAAGCGGATGAGATCGCCCAAGCCGTACTTTGGCTTTGCAGTGACGCTTCGAAATTCTTGATCGGCCAGGCTCTGGCCGTCGACGGCGGCTACACCGCCCGCTAGGCCGCTCAAGGATCCGCCATGGCCGCTCCTCTTTCCGAAGCTCCGGCGGATACCCGCCCGGTCTTCATCATCTTGCTGCCGCTGATGATGGCGGTCTTCGTGGCGTTCCTGGTGATCGGCGTCGCCATGCCGGTGCTACCCTTGCATGTGCATAGCGGGCTTCACCTCAGCACTTTCATGGTCGGCCTCGTCGCCGGCGCTCAGTTCGTTGCGGCCTTGGCATCCAGGCTCTGGTCCGGCCATGTCGCGGACACGCGCGGCGCCAAGCCGGCCGTTCTCGCCGGCCTATTGGCCGCTGCCGTCGCGGGATTGCTCTACTGGATCTCTTTGCCTTTCGTCGACACTCCCTTCGTATCGGTGGCGATCCTGCTGCTCGGCCGGGCGGTTCTCGGCGGGGCCGAGAGCTTTATCATCACGGGAGCGACGATCTGGGGGCTCGCACGTGTCGGTCCCGCACATGCGGGCAAGGTGATCGCCTGGATGGGAACGGCGATGTTCGCCGCCTTCGCGGGCGGCGCGCCGATCGGTACGATCCTGTACGAGAAGGAAGGCTTCGGCGCCATCGCAATCGCGACACTGGCGGCACCACTCGCGACCATGTTTCTCATGGCCCGGCTGCAATCCGTGGCGCCGCCGCCCCGCAACGGAAAGCCGCACTTCCTGACGGTCATCGGGCAGATCTGGAGGCCGGGCCTGGGCGCGGCCTTGAGCAGCATCGGCTTCGGCACGGTCGCAGCCTTCGCATCGCTGCTGTTCGTTGAGCGAAGCTGGAGTCCCGTCTGGCTCGCCTTCACGGCCTATGCGGGAGCGCTCATCCTCGCCCGGCTCATTTTCGGACATGTCAAATCGCATTGAAGCGCAGCCCCCTTATCGCGTTGAAGGCTAGCCCCCCTT
>NZ_JANLGI010000026.1 GCF_024655635.1 Allobosea sp. 47.2.35
CATTGGCGAGCTCGACGCCGGAACCGTCCGCCTTCACGCGGATCTTCACGTTGTAATCAACCACCCGCTTGACGGGCACCAAGATCTTCATCGCCAGATCACCGTTCAGAAGAGATGAGCCTCGCGCCGCGCTGTCCCTGACAGCAGGACAGCGGCATCGCGGCCCTCGGCTGGAATGCGCTGGGACCGTAACGACGCCCGTTTGCGCTTGTCAACGTCCGTCCGGGCCCGAGTCGGGGGCAAAACAGCGCGGCTTCAGCCACGGGCGGGCTTGCGCCCGAACAGGGCGATGCTGCGGTGCACGAAGAGCGGGGTCAGCGCGGCGCCCGTCGCCAGCCCGCCCAGATGCGCCCACCAGCCGACATTGCCGTCGGCGCCGAGCAGGGCGGAAGCGGCCTGCAGCAGGATCCAGCCGCCGAGCGCATAGAGGGCGGGAATGTGGATCGGAATCCAGTTGAAGGCGAGGCCCCAGATCCGGACCTGCGGATAGATCATCAGATAGGAGGCGATGACGCCGGAGATCGCACCCGAGGCGCCGATCAGCGGCTGCTGCGAATCCGGATACATACCGGCATGGAAGAGCGAGCCGCCGAGCCCGCAGAGGAAGAAGAAGGCGAGGAAGCGGGCATGGCCCATCGCATCCTCGACATTGTCGCCGAAGACCCAGAGGAACAGCATGTTCCCGACGAGATGCGCGAGATTGGCGTGCAGCAGGATGTTGCTGAACAGGGTCGCCCAGGCCGGGACATGGGCAAGCCCTTCCGGCAATTGCGCCGTGCCGAACAGCACGGAGGGAATCATGCCGAAGCCGGCCATGATCGCCAGCTCCGCCTCCTCGCCGCCGGGCCAGAGCTGCAGCACGAGCTGAAGGGCGAGGCTGGCGCCGATCAGCCCGTAGGTGATGTAGGGCGTTCGCATGAAGCGCAGCGGCACGCCGTCATGCAGGGGGACGAACATGGCCGAGCTCAGCGATTCCCGCCGGGCACCCAGAGCACGTCGCCGGCTGCCTTGGCATTGAGGTAGCGGGAGGCGACGAACAGGAAGTCCGAAAGGCGGTTGATGTATTTCAGCGCGGGAGCGGTGACGGTCTCGCCCTCGGTCGCGGCGAGCTCGGTCATCAGGCGCTCGGCGCGGCGGCTGACGGTGCGCGCGAGATGGAGATGGGTCGCGGCCGGCGTGCCGCCGGGCAGGACGAAGGAGCGCAAGGGAGCGAGATCGGCGTTCAGCTGGTCGATCTCGACCTCGATCCGGTCGACCTGCGCCTGGACGATGCGCAGGGGTTCGAAGGCGAGGGGCTTGTCCGTCTCGGGCGTCGACAGATCGGCGCCGAGATCGAAGAGATCGTTGCTGATCCGGCCGAGCATGGCATCGACCAGCGCATCCTCCGTCGTTGCGTGCAGGCGGGCGAGGCCGATACAGGCATTGGTCTCGTCGACCGTGCCATAGGCGGCGACGCGCAGGTCGAATTTCGGGCGGCGCGGGCCGCTCGTCAGCCCGGTCGTGCCGTTGTCGCCGGTGCGCGTGTAGATGCGGTTGAGCTTGACCATGCCACGCTTATAGCGCGGCCCCGGCCGGACGGAAGCGCGTTTGCGGTGGGGCGTCCCGTCAGAATGTGTAACCGAGCCTTGCGCCGATATTGGCGGGGCCGCGGTTGCCGGTGCCCGGCTTGTCGGAGCAGCCGACCGTGCTGAAATGTTCGAGCGTGGTCACGAGGCTCCAGCGATCCGAGAGCCGGAAGCCGAGAGCGGCGGCCTCGCGCGTGCCGGTGTTGCAGCCGACCGCGAGGCGATTCTCCGGGATGACCAGTCCGGTCTTGCCGTCGTTCAAGGCGGCGCCGAAGCTCGCCTCGACGAAGACGTCGCGCGTCACGTCGAAGGTCCAGGTTGCGCCGGCATAGGCATAGCGCGTGCCGTTGAGATTGAGGCTCGCGCCGATGTTGAAGCGCGGGATGAAGGCCGCCGCGAGCCGGTCGCTCAGGGGAATGAGGCGGGGCGACAGCAGATCGGCGCTCAGGTTGGGCAGGCCACCCTCCCGGCCGCCGGGATTGGCGAGGCCGGCGCCGACACGGGCTTCCCATGCGGGAGCGGGTGGTTCGGTGGCGGGCGCGTAGCTGGAGACACTGCCGGAGAGGGACCGGGTCTGCGCTGAAGCGGCAGAGGCTGCCAGGCAAACGGCAAGAAGCGGCAACGCGACGCGAACCATGGGCCTTCGACGGTGAGCGGGTGAAGAGGCGTTAGTGAAGCACACATACTCGTGTCCGGAATGTGGCAAAGCCCGGTGATCCGGGTCTCCATCCACAGTCGCGCAAGTCGCGCGCTTCTTTGATTTCAATGGCTTGCGCGCAGTGTCGCAGGCGATCAGCCGTTGCGCCACCACAGGACGATGACGATCAGGACGATGGCGACGAACTGCAGGATGACGCGCAGGCGCATCAATCGCTGCGAGGTATTGGCACTGCCGCCGCGCAGCATGTTGATCAGCCCGAGCAGCAGGACGACGGCGACGGCGCCGACCGCGACGGACACGAGCGTATTCGAAAACGTCATGGCGACACGCTTAGGACGGTGCGAGGGACTTGGCCAGCGTCCAGATGGGGCTGGCGCCGGTTGGGCAGTGGGTCAGCTCGTCGCAGCCGTCTGCGCGAGCGCTCGGCCGCGGACGGACATGGAGAGGTCGCCGGCGAGCGCGCGGCTGATCGAGGGCAGGCCGTCGAGCAGGTCGGGCACGAAGGCCTGCGACGGGGGCGGGCGGCGCGGCAGGGCATGGAGCGCTGCGGCCATCACGCGCGGGTCGCGCTCGCCCTCGCCGGTCTGCGAGGGGTCGTAGAGGACGTCGACCAGCTTGAGCTCGTCGGCGCGGCCGGCGCGGATCGCCTGTTCGAGGCGTGGCCGGACACGGGGCACGATCAGCGCCGGTTTGTCGAAGGACAGGATCTCGCAGAACGTATTGTAGCCGCCCATGGCGACGACGCAGTGGGCCCGGTTCATCAGCAGTTCGAGGCGAGGCTCGAAACCGAGGCCTTCGAGCTTCGGATTGCGGGCGATACGCTCGGCGAATTCCTTGCGCTTCTCGCGCGACATGAAGGGGCCGAAAACGATGAGCGCGGGCAGCTCGATCGTCGGATCAGCCTCATAGGCCGAGATCACCCAGTCGATCACGCCGGCGCCGTCGCCGCCGCCGCCTGGCGTGACCAGGATGAAGGGCTGCTTGGTGATGCGCGGATAGCGGTTCGGCGGCATCGGGCTCGGCACTGCGCGCTTGAGATAGCCCATGTAGCGCAGCTTGTCGGCGAAACGATGCTGGTTCGGCAGGCCGGTCAGCGGCTGATAGACGTTGTCGAGCCCGTAGACGAAGATGTCGTCATAGACCGTGTCGAGTGCGTCCAGCGCGCCGTTGCGGCTCCATTCCTCCAGTACGGCGGCAGGTTCGTCGAGCACGTCGCGCAGGCCGAGCACGATGCGGGCGCCGCGGCGGCGCAGGATGTCGAGCGAGGGCTTCAGTTCGCCGCGCAGGCCGACCGGTTCCTTGTCGACGATGACGACGTCGGGGTCGAAGGAGAGCACGGTCTGCTTGATGATGTCGGCCCGCAGGCGGATGGTGTCGTCGAGAGCGAGATTGAGATGGTGCGGCTCGTAGCTGCCGTCGCTCTGCTTCTCGACGCCGGGAATGCGGACATAGTCGACGCCGTCGCCGAACTGGAAGCTCGAGATCACCGACGAGCCGGAGACGATGATCACCGAGATATGCGGGAAGCTCGCGATCAGCGCATTGGCGATCGCGCGGCAGCGGCGGATATGGCCGAGCCCGAAGGTGTCGTGGCTGTAGATCAGGACGCGCGGAGCATGGGGGCTACGCGGCGCGCGTTCGGCGCCGGCAAGGTCGACGACGTTTGAAGGCATCGGAACGTCGCCCCCCGGAAAGGCCAGACGACCTCTTGGCGAGGACGAACGCAGTTGAAAACTCTGGAGCGATTATAACTGGTTGCCGGGGACGATCCAAGCCCGTCGGAGCACTGTCGGACGCGATAATCCGCAGGCTGCCGATCACGTCATCGCAAGCCGGCATCGCCGTTCGCGGCGCTGCCGGGCAAGGCGATGAGATGGCGCGGATCGACTACCCGGACCGCAGGGTGGGTGGCGGCGACGCTCAGGATATCGGAGAGGGCGGACCAGGCGGTTTCGTCGTGGTCGCGATGGTGGAGCAGCAGGCCCAACTCGATGTCGCCGGCCTCGCCTCGTCGTCTTTCCGCGAGTTGGGCGACGAGTTCGCCGAGAATATCGGGGGCCGGGCGGCCGATACGGCCGCCATGCCAGTCCATGATGTCGACATGGGTGTTGAGCAGGCGTGGGCCTCCTTCGGCGCCGAGGCGATAGCCCCGGAAGCAGGAGAGGCCGACAAAGCCGAGCGCGCCGAGGCGCGCGGCGTGGCCCTGGGCGACGCGGTTCCAGGGTGGCACGAAGATCGGCAGGGTGGTGTCGCCGAGCAGATCGTGCAGGCGCTGACGGCCTCGCGCAATGTCGCTATCGACATCGGCTGCTGCGCGCTCGGCGCCGAATTCCGATTTCTTGCTGCCGGCAGGGGCGTGGTTCTGATGGACGGCGCCATGCTGGCAGGGCCGCAGCAGCGGCATGCCGCGCAGCGCCGTTGCCAGGGCGGGCTCGGCGAGCAAGGGGATGACCGCGAGCAGGACCGGTGCCGTGAAGCGTTCGGCCAGATCCGAAAGGCGGTCGAGCGCCGGGCTCGGTGCCACGGCATCGTCGTCGCGGAGCCAGAGGCCGATCGTTCGGCCGGATTCGCTCCAGTGGTCGAGTTCGAGGGCGAGTGCCTGCCAATGCTTGGCATTCATGGCGTGGCTTTCCCGGGAGACGATTTCAGCTTGGCGCGGCGGTTCCGGATGGCCAGCGCTAGGCCTTCCGCCAGCCTTTCGGCGGCGCGTGCCGGTGTACGCTCGGCGAGGATGAAGCGGCGCGCGGCCGAGCCCATGCTGTCGCGCAAAGCCTTGTCGCGCAGCAGGCTGGTCAGTGCTGCGGCGAGCGCTGCCTCGTCGTGCTCCGGGACGAGCAGGGCAGTTTCGCCGGATCGCACGGTCTCGGACACGCCACCACTGTCGAAGGCGACGACCGGCAAGCCCGCTGCCTGGGCTTCGAGATAGACCAGCCCATAGGCCTCGCCGATGCCCGGCCAGATGAAGATGTCGTGCCGGGCCAACTCGGCTTGCGTGGCGTCACGGTCGAGCTGGCCGCGCCAGGTGATGCGGTCTGCAGGGAGACGAGCGAAAGCAGCGCCGATCTCGGCATGGCAGGGGCCATCGCCGATGATGGTCAGCGTCCAGTCCTCTTTCCGGCAGCAGTCGAGGATGCGGGCGAGGGTGAGATAGCTCTTCAGCTTGGCGCCGTCGCGCATCATGGCGACGGTGATCAGGCGCGGTGCGCCTGGCGAGGCGACAGACCGGGTGGTTTCAGGGCCGGTTGCGATGAAGGGGGGTAGGGACAGCAGAGCCGTGCCCGCGCTCCGCCAGCGTTCGAGCCCCTGCCGGTCGCGATCGGTGAAGTAGAAATGGACATCGCCGGCCGCGAGCGCCTGCCGGGCGGCTGCGGCGTGCGCGGCCCATTCACCGCTGGTCCGCCGGGTGGAATCGCTGGATTCGGCGGTGACATAGGGGATGCCGAGCGCCGTTGTCATCTCAGGGCCTAGGAAGTCCGGCGAGCGGTAGTAGTTGTGATAGGTGAACCAGAGATCGGGCCGTGGCTTGCCTTCCCGATAGCTGGCGAGCAGGGCATCGCGCAGGCCGGCGGCATCGGCGGCGGCGCTTTCGAAACGAGCGGGGTCGGGCTCGCGAAAATAAGCCCTGGGTGCGCCGACCGGCTCGACGGCATGGCCGAGGCTTTCGAGCGCGGCTACGAGCTGGCGGGCCATGCGGCGGTCGCCGGAGACGCCATCGTCTCCGAGCGGGTTGAGCGGGGTGTGGAACGCGATGCGCAAGGCGGTCTTCGTGGGGCGGTGCGTGTCTGATGTCAGCGGTAGGGATCGGCCGCGTCGCGCAGGCCGTCGCCGAGGAAGTTGAAGGCGAGGATGATCACGATCACGGGCACGACCGGATAGAGCAGCCAGGGATAGAGCGCCACCACATTGATGTTCTGGGCCTCGTTGAGCATCACGCCCCAGCTCGTGATCGGCGGCCGCAGGCCGAGCCCGAGGAAGGACAGCGCTGTCTCGCCGAGGATGGTCTTGGGGATGGTGATCGTGGCCGAGGCGATGAGATGGCTCATGAAGCCGGGCACGAGATGAAGCGCGATGATGCGCTTTGGCTTGGCGCCCATCAATTGGGCGGCAACGACATAATCCTCTTCGCGTAGCGAGAGCAGTTTTGAGCGTACCGAGCGGGCAAGCCCGGTCCAGTCCATCAGGCCTAGGATCACCGTGATGCCGAAATAGACCAGCAGCGGGCTCCAGGTCGGCGGCAGGATCGAGGCCAGCGCCAGCCAGAGCGGGATATGCGGCAGCGACTGCACGATCTCGATGATGCGTTGGACGAAGAGATCGACGCGGCCGCCATAATAGCCGGCGATGCCGCCGATGATGACGCCGAGCACGAAGGAGACGGAGACGCCGAGCAGGCCGATCGAGAGTGAGATGCGCCCGCCATAGAGGATGCGGGAGAGCATGTCGCGGCCGAGTCGGTCGGAGCCGAGCCAGAAGAAGGTGCCGTCCTTGGGCGGGCAGACGAGGCGTCGGTTGCCGGGGATCAGGCCCCAGAACATGTAGCTGTCGCCCTCGCAGAAGAAGCGCAGTTTCTGCGGGCGCGTGGTGTCGACCTCGTACTCGCGCTTCAAGTTCTCCATGTTGAGGCGCATTGTGTAGGGGTAGACGAAGGGGCCGATGAAGCTGCCCTCGTGGAAGAGATGGACGCTCTGAGCGGGGGCCCGGATGAAGTCGGTGTTGCGCGTCGTGTAGTGATAGGGCGCGAGGAACTCGGCAAAAGCCGCCATCGCGTAGATCGCGAGGATCACCACGGCGGAGATGACCGCGAGCCGGTGCTTGCGGAACTTCCACCACATCAACTGCCATTGCGAGGCGAGATAGACCCGCTCCTGCTCCGGCGTCATCGTCTCGGTGGCATAGGGTTCGAACGGGGCCGTCGAGACCTCGTGCGCCAGGGGCGCGCCGTCCGGCGGCAGATGGGAGAGCGAGGTCGCCTTCACTTGGTCGCGGCTCCCTGCAGGCGGATGCGCGGATCGAGGATGGCGAGCGCGATGTCCGAGATCAGCACGCCGATCACGGTCAGGAAGGACAGGAACATCAGGAAGGAGCCGGCGAGATACATGTCCTGGCTCTGCAGGGCGCGGATGAGCAGGGGGCCGGTGGTCTGCAGCGAGAGCACGATGGCGACGACCTCGGCGCCCGAGACGATCGAGGGCAGGATGTCGCCGATATCCGAGATGAAGAAGTTGAGTGACATCCGCAGCGGATATTTCCGCAACGCCTTGCCGGGCGGCAGGCCCTTGGCGCGGGCCGTGACGTAGTACTGTTTCTGCAATTCGTCGAGGAGGTTCGCGCGCAAGGCCCGGATCATGCCGGCGGTGCCGCCGGCGCCGATGATGATGACGGGAATCCAGAGGTGCTCCAGCACCGACTTGAGCTTGGCCCAGCTCATCGGCTGGTTGAGATAGGCGGGATCGACGAGCCCGCCGATCGAGGTCCCGAACCAGACATTGGCGAAATACATGAAGACCAGCGCCAGCAGGAAATGCGGCACGGCAAGCCCGACGAGGCCGAGGAAGGTCAGGCCGTAATCGCCCCAGCTGTACTGGTGCGTGGCCGAGTAGATGCCGATCGGGAAGGCAACGACCCAGGTGAAGATGATGGTGGCGAAGGAGACCATCATCGTCAGCAGCAGGCGGTCGCCGACGATCTCCCTGACAGGGCGTTGGTACTCGAAGGAATAGCCCATATCCCCCTGGAGCAGGCCCGCGACCCAGCGGACATAGCGCTCCACCGGTGGCCGGTCGAAGCCGTATTCCTGCTTCAGGAACTCGATGCGGCTCATGTCCGCCTTCTCGCCCTGGGCCTGCATCTCGGCCGCGAGCGTCTCGAAGTAATCGCCTTCGGGCAGGTTGATCACGGTGAAGATCAGCGCGCTGGTGACGATCAGCGTCGGGATCATGATCAGGATGCGCTTGAGGATGTAGCGTAGCAGCACGGGTCAGGCCTTGGTCTCTGGCCTGTCGAACCAGAAGGTATCGGGCATATAGCGGCCGATGAAGGCGCCGGGCTCGAAGCTGTAGAGGCCCTTTTCGGGCACGTTGCGCAGGTCGCGCGAGACGACGATCGGCTGCAACGTGCTGTTGATCACGCCGATGGTGAAGAGCTCCTCGGCGTTGAGCGCCAGCATCTCGCGCCAGATCGCCCGGCGCTGGTCGCGGGTCGAACTCATGCGCCATTCCTCGTAGAGGCGGACGAGCTTGTTGGCCGCGGGCAGGGCCGGTCGCTCGCCCTCCTTGCCGTTGCTCTCGACGAACTGGCCCCAGCGCGGCCACTGGAACTGGGCCGAGGAGGTCGGAGCCAGCGCGTCGGGCTCCATGTCCGAGGTGACCAGCGCATTGTCCATGCCGGCCCATGCCGACATCACGGTCTGGCCGGCGAGGATGCGGCGGCGGAAGACGTCGCGCTGGGTAGAGCGCGGGTAGATCTTGATGCCGACATCGAAGAAATCCTGCTTGAGCAGGTCGAGAATGTCGGTCTCCTCGGTGTTCTCGCCGGCGGTCTCGATGGTGAATTCCAGTCGGCGCCCGTCCTGGAGCAGGCGGATGCCGTCGTCGTCGCGCTTCGTCAGGCCGATCTCGTCGAGCAGGCGGTTCGCCAGTGCCGGATCATGCTGGGTCCAGAGCGAGGTGAAGCGGGGATCGTAGAGGGGGCTTTCCGGCAGGGCGGTGTTGCCGCTCTCCTTGGCGAGCCCGAAGAAGATGACCTTGTTGACGTCCTGCCGGTTGATCGCGACCGAGATCGCGCGGCGGTAGCGGATGTCGCGGTTGAGATCGCGCCAAACCGGGTCGATGGCGTTGAGGTTGGGGAGCAGGGCGAAATAGGCGCCCTCCGCCCGCTTCCACAGCCGGACGTCGAAATTCATCCGCTTCGAGGCTTCCTTGAGGAAGGTATAGTTGTCGAAGCGGAGATAACGGGCCTGGAGATCGGCCTCGCCGGCCGCCGTCTTGGCGGGGACGAGCGCGCTCGTGCCGATCGTCAGCGTCACCTGGTCGGCATAGGGGAGCTGCCGGCCGTTCCTGTCGACGCGGTGGAAATAGGGGTTGCGCTCGAAGACGAACTGCTCGGCCGGCAGTGGCGTGGTGTTGCGCCAGGGCTCCAGCGTCGGCAGCTTCGGGTTTTCCGGGCGGTACATGCGCGAGAGGCGCTCGTGCAGCGCGCCCCAGTCGCGCACGCGGTGTTCCTTCACGCGCTGGGCCAATTCGTGCTTGGGCGCATGGCGCTCGTGGAACTGTTTCAGGTAGCCGGATGGCATGAAGATATAGGTCGGCTGCGCGCCGGCCAGCGCCGGCAGGAAGACCGGGTTCGGCGCCTTCCAGCTGTAGCGGACCTCGGTCTCGCTCAGGATTTCGAAGCGGGGTGGCTCGCCGGCTGAGAACAGGGCCTGGGGCGGACCGCCCGGCGAGAGCCGCTTGTTATTGGCGATATCCTCCCACCAGTAGCGGAAATCCTCGGTGGTGAGGGGCGATCCATCCGACCAGCGATGGCCCTGCCGCAATCTCAGCGTGAAGATGCGGCCGTCCTCGACCTCGCAGCTCTCGAGCACGTCGGGCACGAGGTCGAGATTGTCGTCATAGACCATCAGGCGGGTGTAGCCGTAGAGGGTCATCATGCGGATGTCGCGCTGGTCGCCCATCAGCATGCGGATATTGCCGCCATGACGGCCCTGCTGCCGGCCGAGCGCCTCCAGATCGATGACGCGCGGGTTGGCGGGCAGGCGCGCGGCGACCGGCGGCAGGGCGCCGGCCGCGACCCTGTCCTTCAAGAACGGGCTGTCGATCGCGGTGCCCGAGAAGGGAGTGGGCGCGGCCTGCGCGAGGCGGGGCAGGCTTGCTCCGGCCAGAGCGGCGGAGCCGAGCAGCAGCGCGGTGCGGCGGGTCGGGTCGTGGCGGCGCTGCGTCATGGCACCAGCTCCCGGATATCGGCATTGGGCCGCGCCAGCACGTAATGGCCGTCGCCGAGCGGGAGGGGCGCCAGCGCGGCCTCGTCCGGCCCGGTCTTGAAGGCCGCGTCCCAGTGGCTGTCGTCGGAAGCGCCGCCGGGTGCGGCCAGCTTGAAGTCGAGCGGGCGGTCGAGATCGGCGAAGGGCACCGAGCGCAGCAGCGCGCGGGTATAGGGATGGGCCGGGCGGGTGAAGAGCGCATGGCGCGGCGCCAGCTCGACGATCCGGCCATTGGCCATCACCGCGATGCGGTCCGCCATGTAGTTTACCACGGCGAGATTGTGGGAAATGAACAGGAAGGTCAGGCCGCGCTCGGCCTGCAAATCCTTGAGCAGGTTGAGGATCTGCGCCTGCACGGAGACGTCGAGCGCCGAGACCGGCTCGTCGCAGATGATCAGCTCGGGATCGAGCGCGAGCGCACGGGCAATGCCGATGCGCTGGCGCTGGCCGCCCGAGAAGGAATGCGGATAGCGATTGAGGAAGCGGGTATCGAGCCCGACATCCTGCATCAGGTTGCGCACCCGCTCGTCCTGCTCGGCCTGATCGCCCCGGCCATGGATGACCAGCGGCTCGCGCAGGATGTTCATCACGGTCATGCGCGGCGAGAGCGACGAGACCGGATCCTGGAAGATCATCTGGACGCGCGGACGGAACCTGCGGAGGTTCTCGCCGTCGAGGCCGAGCACGTCGACCCGCTCGCGCCCGTCATCGAAGACGATCTCGCCGGAATCGGGCGTGACCGCGCGCATCACGATCTTGCTGACGGTGGTCTTGCCGCAGCCGCTCTCGCCGACGAGGCCGAGGCATTCGCCGCGCTGGATGTCGAAGCTGACATTATCGACGGCCTTGACGCTGGTCTGGCTGCCCTTGCCGAAGAAGCTGCGCGAGCCCGTGACATAGGTCTTGTGCAGGCCACGGACGCTGAGCAGCGGGGCGGCATCCGCCGCGGGTTTCGGTGGAGGCGCCGCCACGACCGGGCGCGGGCGCGCCTCGCGCAACGCGACGAGCCGCTCGCCGTCCTGCATGTCGAAATGCGGGGAGGCTTCGAGCAGGGCCTTGAGATAGGGGTGGCGCGGGCGACGGAAGATATCCTCGACCGGGCCGCGCTCCATGATCTCGCCGTGGAAGATCACGACGACCTCGTCGGCCATGTTGGCGACGACGCCGAGATCATGGGTGATGAGCAGGATCGCCATGCCCATCTCGGCCTGGAGATCGCGCATCAGGTCGAGAACCTGGGCCTGGATGGTGACGTCGAGCGCCGTCGTCGGCTCGTCGGCGATCAGCAGGGCCGGCTGGCAGATCAGCGCCATGGCGAGCATGGCGCGCTGGCGCAGGCCGCCGGAGAGCTCGAAGGAATAGAGATCGAAGGCGCGTTTCGGATTCTTGAAGCCGACGCGCTTGAGCATCGCCTCGATCAACTCGCGCGCCTGCGCTTTCGGCATGGGGCGGTGCAGGAGCAGCGCCTCCTCGATCTGGTTGCCGATCGTATGGACCGGCGAGAGCGAGGACATTGGCTCCTGGAAGATCATGCCGATGCGCCCGCCGCGCAGCGCCCGGATGCCTTCGCCCTCGGCCGGCAGCGTTGCGATATCGACGACGGTGTCGGGCGCGAGCGGGTCGCGGAACAGGATCTCGCCGCCGGTGACTCCGCCGGCCCGCGGCAGCAGCCCCATGATCGCCTGCGAGATCACCGATTTGCCGGAGCCGGATTCGCCGACCAGCGCGACGGTCTTGCCGGCGGGGACGCGCAGGCTGACGCCCTTCACGACGTCACGGGCGAGGCCATGGATCGTGAAGCCGATACGCAGGTCACTGATGCGCAGGATGTCCATCGTCTGAAGCGGCACGTTCCCGAGGCGTCTACGGCCCCTTGGTTTTCCTCAGGTCACTAGACGTCGAAAGCGGCGGCTTGCCAATCGCTTTCGACGCCTGCGGCGGTTCCGGCGGGCATTGCCCGATGCGGATGACATCGCTGCAACGGGGGCCGCGCCGGAAATCATCGTAGCTGATGCTCCAGGGCAGGGGAGCCGGGGCGCGGTAGGGACCCATCTTGAAATACTGGTTGTCGTCGAGGCCGGGGCCGCCATGCCCGATATGGCCCTGAACCGTCACGATATGGACGCCGTCGGCGATGACCTCGATATGGCCCTCGCCGTCAGGACCGGGCTGCGAGCGGACGACGAAATCGATCCAGCCCTGCTGCGCCGAGGGCAAATCGGCATGGGGCGTGACCCGGATGCCCGGCGCGCAGGCATTGAAATAGCTGGGATAATCCGTGCTGGTCGCGCCGGTCTCGATGGCAACCAGCGCGCGCGTCTGCTGGGCTTCGGTGCGGCTGAGAACGAGCGCTTCACCGGGCAGGCAGCCTTCGGGGCGCTCGCTGCCGCCGATCGGGTAGGAGGGAATCAAATCGGTCTCGACCGTGATGCCGAGGCGGCCGCGATACAGGCGCAGCGCGAGGAACGGCGAATAGTCGCCGATGGCTTCGGGCAGGATCTCGCGCTTCCACTGCGCGATCACATATCTGCGATCATCCTGGGCAAGCGGGTCATTGAGGCGCAGCGCGAAACCGTACCAGACCGCGCTGCGGAACGGGACCAGCACCTCGGGACGCTCCCAGACCTCGGCGCGTTCGCTGCATCCCGCCGCATGCGGCAGGCAGGATGGAGGCGCGATCAAGGTCAGGGCACCGGCGCCGCTATAGGGGGCGGTGCGATCGAAAATCACGCGCCCTGCACGCTGCTCGGGATTGTCCTTGTAGAAAAGCCCGCCTTCGGGGGCGAAACCGCCCTGCTCGAAACCGTCGCGCAGGATGCGTTGGGCGGCTTCCGTGCCGGCCTCGGCAAGAACCGGCGGCGCCCCGGGCGCGACAAGCCCGAAGGCAACCGCGCAGCCCAGCAATCCCGACGCGACGACCTTGTGCAAGCTTCCCCCGCGGATGAACAGCGTTCCCACTTTGCAACGCCGGCATGGCGGCAGCGTGGCGTGGATTGCACTCGGCCGCAACCTCACCACATATGGTCGCTTCGGGCCCGCCGGACCCGTTCGAGCTTGCGCCGCGCGCGCTTCGGTACAGGGTTGCCTCTTGGAGTCCAATCTCTTCCGTTACATCTGGCAGAAGAGCCGGGCCGAGCAGATCGTCGTCCTGCTGATCATCCTTGTCTCGATTCCCTTCAACTGGGCCTCCTTCGACGTGCCCAAGCGCATCGTCAACGACGCGATCCAGGGCGGCGCCTTCAGGGACGGCAAGACCACGGCGACGCTGCTCGACTTCACCCTGCACCTGCCGTCCTGGCTGGGCGGGGCGAGCTACAAGATCTCTGATGGCATCCAGGTCGGTCAGTACGGTCTGCTTATCGGCTTGAGCACCTATTTCCTGCTGCTGGTGCTGATCAACGGCGCTTTCAAATACGTCATCAACCTGCGCAAGGGCATCCTGGGCGAGCGGATGCTCAGGCGCATGCGCTACGACCTGTTCAGCCAGCTCATGCGCTTCCGGCCGGAGGAAATCCGCGCGGTCAAGCCGGCCGAAATCGCCAGCATGATCAAGGACGAGGTCGAGCCGATCGGCGGCTTCGTCGGCGATGCCTTCATCCAGCCGGTCTTCCTGCTCAGCCAGGCGCTGACCGCGCTGGTCTTCATCATGGCGCAGAGCTTCTGGCTGGGCTCGATCGCGCTCCTGATCGTGCTGGCGCAGGCGATCATCATCCCGATTCTCAGGCGCGAGCAGCTCCGGCTCGGGCGCGAGCGCCAGATCGCCTCGCGCCAGCTCGCGGGCCGCATCGGCGAGATCGTCGATGCCGGGCCGATGATCCAGGGCCATGGCGCCACGGCCTATGTCCAGTCCGATATCGCCGGGCGGCTCGGGCGGCTCTTCGACATCCGCTACGCGCTCTACAAGCGGAAATTCGCGGTCAAGTTCCTGAACAACCTGCTGGCCCAGATCACGCCGTTCTTCTTCTACGCCATCGGCGGCTTCTTCGCGCTGCAGGGGCGGCTCGATATCGGCCAGCTCGTCGCGGTGATCGCCGCCTATCGCGACCTGCCTTCGCCGATCAAGGAGCTGATCGACTGGGACCAGCAGCGCAACGACGTGACGATCAAGTACGAGCAGGTCATCTCCCAGTTCAACAGCGACGAGACCCTGGTCCTCGAGGAGGAGAACGGCGTCGCGGCGCTTCCGGCGACGGGCGAGATCCGGCTCGAATCCGTGCAGATGCTGGATAATCGCGGCCAGCCGCTATTGACGCCGCTGTCGTTCAGCGTTCAGCGGCCGGGCATGGTCGCGGTGGTCGGCCCGCCAGGCGGCGGCAAGAACGTGCTCGGCCGGATTCTCGGCCGGCAGGCGACGAGCTATACCGGCCGTGTCCTGATCGACGGCGAGCCGCTCGCGGCCATGTCGGTCGAGCGGGCGAGCCATTTGATCGGCTATTCCGGTGACGATCCCGAGATCATCGCCGGCTCGATGCGCGACAACATCCTGCTGCCGCTCCGCCGCCGCCGGCCCGATCTCAAGACCGAGGGCGGCGTCTCGCCGCCGGAGCACCGCCGCTTCGTCGAGGCTATCCGCTCGGGCAACTCGCCCTTCCCGTTCGAGGCGGACTGGACCGACTACGAGGGTGTCGGGGTGGCCGATGCGGCCGAGCTTGCGGCGCGCGTTCACGAACTGCTCGACGTCTTCGGCTGCACGCAGGAGGTCTATGAGCTCGGGCTCGGCGGCAAGGTGATGCGCCCGGTCAGCGAGCAGGCGATCGAGCGCATCATCACGGCGCGCCGCGTGGTCGCGGCCGAGCTCGCGCGGATCAAGCAGGGCGACCTGATCGAGCCCTTCGTGCTCGACCGCTACAACCGCAATGCGCCGATCATCGAGAACCTGATTTTCGGGACGCGCACCACGACGCGCTTCGACAGCGCGACCCTGCTGTTCGAGCCCTATGCCCAGTCGATCCTGAAGGCGGAGTCGCTGGTCGAGCCCCTGGCCGAGATGGGCGGGCGGATCGTGGCGACCGTCGTCGAGATCTTCGCCGGCCTGCCGCAGGGCCATGCGCTGTTCGAGCGCTATTCGTTCGGGGCGAATTTCGAGTTCGAGCGCCTGAACGAACTGGCCGCGCTGCTGGCCAAGCACGATATGCGCAACCCGCTCGACCAGGAGACGGAGCGCGACCTCGTCGCGCTGGCGCTCGGCTATATCGAGCCCAAGCACAGGCTGAACCTGATCGATGCCCGCCTGGAGCGGCGCATCCTCCGGGCGCGGGAGAGCTTCCGCAAGCATCTGCCGGCCGATGCGGCCGAGGATGTCGATTTCTACGATCCCGACAAGGTGATGGTCGGCGCCAGCGTGCGCGACAACCTGATGTTCGGCCGGATCGGCTATGGCGTGCCCGATGCCGCGCGCAAGGTCGGCGAGATCGTGCTGCAGGCGCTTTCCCGCTCGGGGCTGGGCGATGCGCTCTATCGGCTCGGCCTCGATACCGAGAGCGGCATTCGCGGGCGCTACCTGCCGGCGCGGCTGCGCCAGGCGGTTCCGCTGGTCGAGGCCCTGATCAAGGCACCGCAGATCGCGGTGCTCGACATCTCGGCCCTGCTCGCGATTTCGGACGAGCCGGAGGCGATCGTGGCCCGCTTGCGCAGCTATTGCGAGGGCATGACGCTGTTTCTTCTGGTCGGAGATGCTAATCTTGCGGGAGAGGTCCCGCTGCGGGTGGTGTTCCACGGAGCGACGGGGACGGTCGAGGCGACGGCTACGCCCGACGCGGCCAACGACCGGGCGTCGCGCTTCGAAAGCGCCGGGCGCGAGAACATCGGGCGAATGGAGGCGCGGTCATGAGTCTGGAAACCGATATCGGCTGCCTGCGCTGCATGCCGCTGTTTCAGGACATGCCGGCATCGCGGCTGAAGCTCGTCGCGCTGATGGGCGAGCGGCTGCAATTCGAGCCGGGCGCCATCCTGATCAGCCCGCAGGAGAAGCTCGCGGGCGTCTACGTCATCATGGAAGGCGAGGTCGAGATCTCGCAGCCCCGCGAGGGCGGCGAGGAGCGGCGCTTCGTCAAGGATACCGGCAGCATCACCGGCGACGTGGCGCTGCTGAGCGGCAAACCTTTCATCGCAACCGTCAGCGCGAAGTCGCATGTGCTGGCGCTGCGGATTCCAAAGGACCTGTTCTTCGAGCTGCTGCAGACCGTGCCGGAGTTCAGCCTCGCGGTCTGCCGCGATCTGGCCGAGCGGGTGCACCGGCTCGCCTCCGTCCTGCTGCGGGAGCATGAAACCGTTTGACGAGGTCGATCAGCGCATGAACCGGCCGCAAGCCGCAGGCACGAACCGCACCGGCATGAGTGCGGGCATGGATCAGGTCTCGTCCTGGAGCCGGGACATCCGGTTCGTCTCCGGGCTGATCCTGCTCACCTTCGCGACGACCCATTTCCTCAACCACGCCGTCGGCATCCTCGGCGTCGACGCCATGGAGAAGGTCCAGGACTGGCGTTATGGCCTCTGGCATTCCTGGCCCGGGACCGTCGCGCTCTATGGTTCGCTGATCGTCCACCCGGTCTTCGCGCTCTTGCGCGTGGTGCAGCGGCGCACCTTCAAGATGCCGCTGCGCGAAATGCTGCAGATCGCGCTCGGCCTCGCAATCCCGCTGCTGCTGATCGACCACATCATCAGCACGCGGATCATGGGCATCTATTTCGGTGTCGACGAAAGCTATCGCTCCGTGCTGCGCCGGCTCTGGCCTGGGCTCGCGCTGACGCAGTCGCTGCTGCTGCTGCTGGTCTGGACGCATGGCATCATCGGCATCCATTTCATGCTGCGCGGCCGCGACAGCTATCGCCACTGGCGCGATCCGTTCCTGCTGGCGGCGATCCTGATCCCGATGCTGGCGCTGATCGGCTTCTCGGTCGGCGCGCGCGAGGCGGAGCGGCTGGCGATGCCGGCCGAACTGGTCAGCGACGCGCAGGCGGCGATGTTCGCCCGTGACGTGATGTGGGGCAAGGGAGGGTTCTACGGGCTCGTCGCCTGTTTCCTGCTCTTCATCGGCATCCGCGAGATCCGGGTCCGCACGACGCGCCAGATCACGGTGCGCTTCGTCGGCCATGGCACGCGCCGGCTGGCGCCGGGGCCGACCGTGCTCGAGATGTTCCGGCGCTTCGGCATTCCCCATGCCGCGCTCTGCGGCGGGCGGGCGCGCTGCGCCACCTGCCGCGTGCTGGTGATGGACGGCAACGACAAACTGCCGAAGCCGGGCATGAACGAGGCGAAGCTGCTCAGGCGCATCTCGGCGCCGGAAGGCGTCCGGCTCGCTTGCCAGATCCGGCCGCGCGACGATCTGCAGGTGCAAATCCTGCTGGCCTCGCGACTGAATGCCGGAGCCGGGCGTGCGCTCGAGCTCGACGATGCCGCCGGCAAGCGCGGCCTGACCGTAGTGGTGGCCGATCTCAGGGCGTTCTCGGCGCTCTCCGAGCGGCAATTGCCGCGCGAGCTGATCGGCCTGCTCAACCGCTTCTTCGACGAGATGGGGCAGGCGATCACGGCGCATGAAGGGCGGATCGACGCCTTCTATGGCGACGGCTTCATGGCGGTGTTTGGCCTGGAAGGCCCGCCGTCGAAGGGGGCGCAAGCGGCGATCGCGGCTGCCGGCGATATCGTGCGGGCGGTCGATGCGCTCAATCGCGAATATGGCGCGGCGCTGCCTTTGCCGCTCAGGATCGGCATCGGCATCCATACCGGCGATGCGATCACCGGATCGGTCGAGAACGACAATCTCGGGCGGCGCGAGATCACGGTCGGCGAGACTGTGATGGTCGCGAGCCAACTCGAATCGGCGACGCGGCGCGTGCTGGCCGATATCGTCGTCTCCGAGGACACGATCCGGGCGAGCGGGCGCAGCTATGCCGGCACCACGGCGCTGAAGATCGCGATCAAGGGGCGCGAGAAGCCATTGACCGCCTATGGCTTCGCCAGCGCGCCGGAAATCGCCCGCCGCAAGCGCGAGGATGTGGCGGTGCCCGCGCCGGTCGTCTCCGGAGGCGAGGCGGATGCTGCTGCCGAGGAGGCGCCGGAGCAGGGCGGGGCACCTGAAAGAGGCTGATCCTTGCGCGCTCGGCTGGTTTTTTGCGAGCGCGCGTGCCTATGGTCCGCCGCCTTCACCTGATGACGATTGACGCATGACACCCGAACAGCCCCAAGAGGCCTTTCACGACCTGCTGCGCGGCATGGCGGCGCTCTCGGGCAACCGCATCGTCGCCGATATCGCGCGGCTTTACGGCAAGGGCGCGCCGCCCGACCTCTCGATCGCCTGCAATCACAAGCAGATCGCCTCAAAGCAATGGCTCGCCGAGGCGTTGGCGCAGACCTATCCCAGACCAGAGGGGCCGGTCTGGGTGCTCGGCGCCTGGTATGGCGTTCTCGGCGCGCTGCTGCTCGACGATGACAGGCTCGCGGTCCCCGGGATCGTCAGCCTCGACATCGACCCAACCTGCGCGCCCACCGCGGAAATCCTGAACCATCGCCACGTCGCGACGGGGCGGTTCCGGGCGGTGACGGCGGATATGATGGCGGTGGATTTCGCGGCGCAGACGCCGGCGCCGGGGCTCGTCATCAACACCAGCTGCGAGCATCTCGAGGATGTGCCGGGCTGGATCGCCACCTTGCCGCAGGGTCTGCCGCTGGTGCTGCAGTCCAACGACTATTTCCGCGAGCCGGATCACCGGAGCTGCGTGCCTTCGCTCGACGCTTTCCGCGAGCAGGCGGGGCTGTCCGAGGTCTGGTTTGAAGGCGCGCGGCCGACGAAGAACTACACGCGCTTCATGCTGATCGGGCGGCGATGACCGAGCGCATGGCGCCGCGCATCGCGGTGGCGATGAAGGGTTATCCGCGTCTGTCGGAGACCTTCATCGCGCAGGAATTGCTGGGCCTGCAGCAGCGCGGTCTGCCCTTCGAGATCTGGTCGCTGCGCCATCCGACCGATGCGGCGAAGCACCTGATGCACCATCAGATCACCGCGCCGGTGCGTTATCTGCCGGAATATCTGCAAGACGAGCCGGCGCGAGTGGCGCACGGCTTGCTTGCGGCTCTTCTGCGGCCGGGCCTGCTGCGTTTGCTGCCAGTCTTTCTGCGTGATCTCGCCCGCGACCGGACGCGCAATCGCTGGCGCCGGTTCGGGCAGGCCTGCGTGATGGCGCGCGAATTGCCCTGGGATATCCGGCATCTGCATGTGCATTACCTGCACACGCCGGCTTCCGTGATCCGCTATGCCGCCCTGCTCGGCGGTCTGACATGGTCGTTCTCAGCCCATGCCAAGGACATCTGGACGACGCAGGATTGGGAGAAGCGCGAGAAGATCGCCTCCGCCGCCTGGGGCGTGACCTGCACGCGCGACGGGCATCGCGAACTGGAACGCCTCTCCGACCGGCCTGACAAGGTCGCGCTGCTCTATCACGGGCTCGATCTTGCGCGTTTTCCGGCGCCGGGACCGCGATCGGCGCGGGATGGTTCGGACGAGACTGATCCGGTGCGCTTCGTCACCATCGGGCGCGCGGTCGCGAAGAAGGGCTTCGACGACCTGCTGGAAGCTTTGGCCAGGCTGCCTTGCACGCTGAACTGGCGCCTCACGCATATCGGCGGCGGCGAGAAGCTTAAGGCTCTGCAAGTGCAAGCGCAGGCGCTCGGCCTCGACGACAAAGTCACCTGGGCTGGACCGAAGGCGCAGGACGAGGTCATCGCCGCTCTGCGGGCGGCCGATCTCTTCGTGCTGCCCTCGAAGGAGGCCGGGGACGGCGACCGCGACGGCCTGCCCAATGTGGTGATGGAGGCAGCGAGCCAGGGCTTGCCGATCGTCGCGACCGATTTCGCGGGGATACCGGAATTCGTGCGTCAGGGCGTCGAGGGCCTGCTGGTGCCGCCGGGCGATGTCGCCGCTCTGGCCGTCGCGTTGGGCGAACTTGCCGGTGCGCCCGAAAAGCGTGCGATGTTGGGTGAGGCGGCTTGTGCGCGCCTGACGGAAGCTTTCTCAGCGCAGGCCGGGCTCGACCGGGTTGCGGCGATGCTGAAGCGCTCGGCCGGGGAGGGTGCATGAGCGCCTCCGTCCTGATTGCGGTGACACATCTGCTCGGCAGCGGCCACCTGGTTCGCGCGGCGAATCTGGCGCGGGCTTTGGCGCAGGGTGGTTTCTCGGTGACGTTGGCCAGCGGCGGCATGCCGTTGCGCGCGATGGAGGGCGAGCCCTTTGCCTTCGTGCAGCTGCCGCCGATCAGGACCGAAGGCACCGATTTCCGGACGCTGCTCGACGAGGCAGGCGAGCCGATCGATCCGGAGCGCAGGACTGCACGCATCGCCAGGCTCGAAGAGCTGGCCGCGCGACTGCGGCCGGATGTCGTGATCGTCGAGCATTTCCCCTTCGGCCGGCGGCAGCTGGCCGGGGAGTTCCTGGCGCTGATCGCGGCCGTGAAGGCGGTGCGGCCCGAGGCGCTCGTGCTCTCCTCGGTGCGCGACGTGCTGGTGACGCCGCGGCCCGACCGGATCGTCGAGGCCGAGGAGCGGATCGCCGGGATATTCGACGCGGTTCTCGTCCATGGCGATGCCGGTTTCCTGCCGCTCGACCGGTCGTGGCCGGTGGGCGAGGAGCTTGCGGCGAAGCTGCGCTATACCGGCTATCTCGCTGATGACCGGCCGGTCGGCACCGCGCAGGACAATGACGAGGTCATCGTCTCCGGCGGCGGCTCGGCCGCGGCCCTGCCGCTCTTCGCCTGTGCCGTCGCGGCGGCACGGCTCGACCGCTCCGGGCGGCGCTGGCGGCTTCTCGCCGGGCGCGGCATGGCGGAAGACGATATCGGGCGGCTCGCTTTCGAGGCGCCCGGAAGGGTCGTGATCGAGCGGGCGCGGCCGGACTTCCCCGCGCTACTGGCCGGTTGCGCGGTGTCGATCAGCCAGGCCGGGTACAATACCGTGCTCGATCTCGTCGCGGCCGGGCGGCCGGCGATCGTCGTGCCCTTCGATGCCGGCAACGAGACCGAGCAGACCGTCCGGGCCGAGGCGATGGAGCGGGCGGGGCTGGCGCGCTGCTTCCGGCTGTCGGGCGACTTCGTCGGGGATGCGGTGGCGCTGGCGGACGCTGCCGGGGACGCGATTGGCTTTCGGTCACCGGCCCTGTCCATCGATCGTGATGGCGCCACCCGCTCGGCTGCTATCGTGAGAGAGCTTCTCGCCGCTGCCGCTGCCCGCGCGCGACACTGAGCCGGCATGCCCTTTGCGTGGGCCGGGGTGCAGCTTTGCGAATTGCCGCTTCCGGTCTTTCGCTCTAATGAGGGACGATCCGCCTCCCTCCTCGGTCGGCTCTGGGTTACCCGGCGAATTCCGGTCATGGCCCTTTGCCTGGAGACAAGATGATGACGACGACGACTGCGCCCGGCCTGCCCGACATCAAGCTGTCGGTGCGCCAGACTTTCGGGATCGATTCCGATCTCGAGGTGCCGGCCTATTCCGCAGCCGATCCGCATGTGCCGGACCTCGACCCGGATTACCGCTTCGACCGCGACACCACGATCGCGATCCTCGCCGGCTTCGCGCATAACCGCCGCGTCATGATCTCGGGCTATCACGGCACCGGCAAGTCGACCCATATCGAGCAGGTCGCGGCCCGCCTCAACTGGCCCTGCGTCCGCGTCAACCTCGACAGCCATGTCTCGCGCCTGGACCTCGTCGGCAAGGACGCGATCGTGCTGAAGGAAGGCAAGCAGATCACCGAGTTCCAGGACGGTATCCTGCCCTGGGCGCTGCAGAACAACATCGCGCTCGTCTTCGACGAATACGATGCTGGCCGCCCGGACGTGATGTTCGTGATCCAGCGCGTGCTGGAGCAGTCCGGCAAGCTGACGCTGCTCGACCAGAAGCGCGTCATCCGCCCGCACGGTGCCTTCCGTCTGTTCGCCACCGCCAACACGGTCGGCCTCGGCGATACGTCCGGCCTCTATCACGGCACCCAGCAGATCAACCAGGGCCAGATGGACCGCTGGTCGATCGTCACCACGCTGAACTACCTGCCGCATGACAACGAGGTCGCCATCGTCCTGGCGAAGTCGAAGCACTATCAGAGCACGCCGGACGGCAAGGACGTCATCAACAAGATGGTCCGCGTCGCCGATCTCACCCGCAACGCCTTCATGAACGGCGATCTCTCGACCGTGATGAGCCCGCGTACGGTCATCACCTGGGCCGAGAACGCGGCGATCTTCGGCGATATCGGCTTCGCCTTCCGCGTCACCTTCCTGAACAAGTGCGACGAGATGGAGCGCACGCTGGTGGCCGAGTTCTTCCAGCGCTCCTTCGGCAAGGAACTGCCGGAAAGCGCCGCGAACGTGGTGCTCAGCTAACAGAAGGGCACGAGCCATGGCGCAGTATCAGGGAAGCTGCCACTGCGGGCGGGTCGCCTACGAGGTCGAAGCCGATCTCGGACAGACGATCACCTGCAACTGCTCCTACTGCCAGCGCCGCGGCTCGATCCTCACATTCTCGCCCGCCAGCGCCTTCACCCTCACCAAGGGCGAGGATGCGCTGACCGAGTACCGCTTTCACACGCAGAAGATACAGCATCTCTTCTGCGAGACCTGCGGCATCGAGTCCTTCGCGCGCGGCGCGATGCCGGACGGGACGCCGACGGTCGCGATCAATGTGCGTTGCCTAACCGGTGTGGAGCCGACCGAGCTCCAGTCGATCCAGTACGACGGCCGGTCGCGGTAACAGTCACGGAACCCAGAGGACGGCCTCAGTCTTGTCCATCTCGAACCGCAAGCCAGGAACGCCGAAGGAGGCTCCGGCCGAGCCGCTGAAGCGGGCGATCTCCGGCGCCATGAAGGCGATCGCGCGCAAGCCGGAGATGGAAATCGTCTTCGCCGCCGACAAGCCGTCGCTCGTCGGCGAGCGGGCGCGCCTGCCCGAGCCGCCGCGCAAGCTCAGCCCCGGCGATGTCGCGATCCTGCGCGGCCATGCCGATTCGATGGCGCTGCGCCTTGCCTGCCATGATGCTGCGATCCACCGCCGCGCTGCGCCTGAGGGCGATGCGGCGCGGGCCGTGTTCGATGCCGTCGAGCAGGCCCGCGTCGAATCGATCGGTGCACGGCGGATGTCCGGCATGGCCGGGAACATCTCCGCGATGCTGGAAGACCGCTATCATCGCGGCGGCCGCTACGAGGAGATCACCGATCGGGCCGATGCGCCGCTGGAGGATGCACTGGCGCTGATGGTGCGCGAGCGCCTGACTGGCCTGAAGCCGCCGAAGGCGGCCGAGAAGGTCGTCGAGCTCTGGCGCGAGCAGATCGAGGCCAAGGCCGGCGGCGATCTCGACAGGCTGACCAAGACGATCGAGGACCAGCGCGGCTTTGCCCGTACGGTGCGCGACATGCTGGCCGCGCTCGACATGGCCGAGCAGACGGCACAGGGCGACGAGCAGGACGAGGACGAGGACAACCAGGACCAGTCCTCCGAAGACCAGCAGCAGCAGGACGGTGAATCCGAGCAGGAGAGCGGCGCCGACCGTTCCGAGGTCGAGGTCAGCGAGGACGCGACCGAGGAACTGCAGGACGGCGCCTCCGAGGCGACCGACGCTCCGGCCGGCGACTGGGAGGAGGAGGACGAGAACTCTGAATCCGAGGAGGCCGGCGAGGCGCCGCGTCCGCGCGAGAGCCGCGGCAACGAGCGGCCGCAGACCGATTACAAGGCCTATACCCAGAAGTTCGACGAGGTCGTCACGGCCGAGGAACTCTGCGACGCCGAGGAATTGACGCGCCTGCGCGCCTATCTCGACAAGCAGCTCGCCCATCTCCAGGGCGTGGTGGCGCGCCTCGCCAACCGCCTGCAGCGGCGCCTGATGGCGCAGCAGAACCGCACCTGGGAGTTCGATCTGGAGGAAGGCGCGCTCGACCCGGCCCGCCTGCCGCGCATCATCCTCGATCCGTTCCAGCCGCTGTCGTTCCGGCAGGAATCGGACACGAATTTCCGCGACACGGTCGTCACCTTGCTGATCGACAATTCCGGCTCGATGCGCGGCCGGCCGATCACGGTCGCGGCGACCTGCGCCGACATCCTGGCCCGGACGCTGGAGCGCTGCGGCGTCAAGGTCGAGTTGCTCGGCTTCACGACCCGCGCCTGGAAGGGCGGCCTGTCGCGCGAGGCCTGGCTGCAATCGGGCAAGCCGGCCAATCCCGGCCGCCTCAACGATCTGCGCCACATCATCTACAAGGCGGCGGATGCGCCCTGGCGGCGCGCACGCAAGAATCTCGGCCTGATGATGCGCGAGGGACTGCTCAAGGAGAACATCGACGGCGAGGCGCTGGACTGGGCGCACAAGCGCATTCTCGGCCGGCCTGAGCAGCGCAAGATCCTGATGGTGATCTCGGACGGCGCGCCGGTCGACGATTCCACCCTCTCGGTCAACGCCGGCAACTATCTCGAGCGGCATCTGCGCCATGTCATCGCCGAGATCGAGACGCGCTCGCCGGTCGAGCTCATCGCCATCGGCATCGGCCATGACGTGACGCGCTATTATCGCCGCGCCGTGACCATCGTCGATGCCGAGGAGCTGGGCGGCGTGATGACCGAGAAGCTCGCCGAATTGTTCGAGGAGGACGGTCCAGGCGGTTCCGGCTCCAAGCGCCGCGGGCATTGATGCGTCTCACGCGCCGCGCTGCGCTGGCAGGGCTCGGCGCGCTCGCGCTGCCCAGTGTCGCGCAGGCGATCGAGCAGACCCGCTTCCCTGTCGGGATATCAGCGCGGCCGATCGCGGCTTTCGAACCGCGACGGCCGGATCAGCGCCGCTTCGGCGCGCTGCAATTCCGGGGCGGGCTCGTGCTCTCGTCCGGCCACCCGCGCTTCGGCGGCCTTTCGGGACTGGCGCGCCTGAATGGCGGGCGCGATCTCGTGGCGGTGTCGGATCGGGGCTACTGGCTGACCGCGAAGGTCGCTTCCAGCAATGGCAAGCTGACCGGGCTTGAAGATGTCGAGATGGCGGCGATTCTCGGTGGCTCCGGCCGGCCGCTGACCCGCTCGGGGCTCTACGACACCGAAAGCCTCTGCATCCATGACGGCGCGGCTTATGTCGGGATCGAGCGCAAGCATGAGATCGCCCGTTTCGACTGGGCCCGCGACGGCGTCGAGGCGCGGGCGCGGCCCGTCCCGCTGCCGCCTGAGCTGAAGCGCCTGCCGCGCAATCGCGGGCTGGAGGCGCTCGGCGTCATGCCTGCGGGGCCGTTTAAGGGCGCGCTGGTCGCCATCGCGGAGCGTTCCGGCAAGGAGGACGAGCCGACGCTCGGCGCGCTCCTCGGCGGTCCGCAGCCCGGCCTGTTCAAGCTCGCCCGGCATGACGGCTACGACATCACCGATCTCGCCTTCCTGCCCTCCGGCGACATGCTGGTGCTGGAGCGCTGGTATCAGCCGCTGCGCGGTGTCGGCATGCGGATCAGGCGAATCGCCGGGCGCGACATCCGGCCAGGTGCGCTGGTGGATGGAACGCGCCTGATCGAGGCCGATATGGGCTTCGAGATCGATAACATGGAGGGGCTGTCGGTCCATCTGGAGGAGGGGCGCACGATCCTCACCCTGATCTCGGACGACAATTTCTCGTTCCTCCAGCGCACGGTTCTGCTGGAGTTCGAGCTGATTCCGTAACCGGCGTCATGGTCGGGCTTGTCCCGACCATCCACGTCTCCTTCATCGGGAGCGGTGTTCAAGACGTGGATGCTCGCCACAAGGGCGAGCATGACGACAAAGCCAAGTCCCAAACGAAAAAAGCGGCCTTGCGGCCGCTTCCTTCAAACCCGAAAAGGCTGACCGCTCAGTTGGCGGCGAGCTTCTTCTCGAGGTCGCGCTTCAGCGTAGCAGCGCCGGTCGAGAGGTCGCCGGCCGAAGCCTTGAGCAGGAAGGCGTCGAGGCCGCCGCGATGCTCGACCGAACGCAGGGCGTTGGCCGAAACGCGCAGGCGCACCGAACGGCCGAGCGCGTCCGACTGCAGCGTGACGTTCACGAGGTTCGGACGGAAGACGGTCTTCGTCTTGCGGTTCGAGTGGCTGACGAGGTGGCCGGTCTGGGTGGCTTTCCCGGTCAGTTCGCAACGGCGGGCCATGGTATCGTTCCTTACGTTCCCGGGGGCGCTCAAACAAAAAAACCGACACGCGACGTGCCGGCGAGCACCGGAAGTCAATTTGAAGTCGGGGGTTCCATAGCCAAGGGCGGAGCTTGCGTCAAGGAAAACTCCGGCAGGCCGTTCACATGGCCTTCAGCGTTAACGGGGTGTAAAGATCGCGGTCCGATGCTTCAACCGGCCGTCGCTTCGCCGCGCGGGGAAGACGGTCACGATTCGGGCCGATTCAGAGTGCATTCAGCGCAGGATCGCGCCTTCCGGAGACAATGGATGAAGTCCGCCGTCGCATCGTCCCTCGCAGGCTTCGTCCTCGCCGCCGGTCTGGCCGCAGGGGCCAACGCGGCTTCGCTCGACGCGCGCTATGACGTCTCGCTCCTGGGAATCACCCTGGGCACGGCGAGCCTCAGCGGCGGCATCGACAATTCTGGCTACAAGCTCGACATGTCGGCGAAGCTGACGGGAATCGCCGGGGGCGTCACGGGGGGGCGCGGCTCGGGCGCGGCGACGGGCGTGCTCGTCGGCGGCCGGCTTGCGCCGAAGACCTTCGCGGTGAGCTCCGCCAATTCCAGCGAGAGCCGGACGGTACGGATGGCCCTGGCCGAGGGCAGCGTCGCCGGAATCGATATCGAGCCGCCGATCGACGAGAAGCCCGATCGCGTGCCGCTGAACGACAGCCACAAGCGCAATATCGTCGATCCGCTGAGCGCCTTCCTGATGCCGGTCAACGGCAAGGGCAAGGATGGCGCCTGCAACCGCACGCTGCCGATCTTCGACGGCGCGGCGCGCTACGACATCAAGCTGACGAGCGCCGGCACCCGCAACGTCAAACTCGAGGGCTATAGCGGCCCGGTCTCGATCTGCCAGGCGCGCTATGTGCCGATCGCCGGCCACCGGGCGCTCCGGCCCAGCACCAAGTTCATGGCGGAGAATCGCGACATCACGACCTGGCTCGCGCCGATCGCGGGCACCGACGTGATGGTGCCGGTGCGCATCTCCGTGAAGACAATGATCGGCACCGCCGTGATCGAGGCCTCGAGCTTCAAGGTCGATCCCGGCGTGACCGCCAGCGCGCGGAACTGAAGGACGCGTTCAAGGCGCGCGCTTGTAGCCCTGATCGTCCTCGAAGACCGGCCGGAAGAACGAGCGCTCGTAGTTGATGATGAAGCGCTCCTTCTCGTTCATCGCGAAGGCGGCCTGGCATTCGGGATCGTCGAACGAACGCTTGCGGTAATCCTCATAGGCCGCGAGCGAGGGAAAGCTGAACATCGCGAGCGCGACGTTCGACACGCCCTCCGACGGCATGAAATAGCCGTGGTGCTTGCCGCCGAATTTCTCGACGAGCCGGATCCAGAGCTTGCCATAGGCCTCGAAGGCATCGAGCTTGTGGGGATCGATGACGTAGCGCAGGTAGCAGGTGACCATGGTCAGGCCGCCTTCGCGGTGCTGAGGAAGGTCTTCATCCGCTCCAGCGCCTTCTCGATATTCTCAAGGGAGTTGGCATAGGAGAGGCGGATATAGCCCTCGCCATGGACGCCGAAATCGGGGCCGCCGATGGTGGCGACACCGGTTTCCTCCAGCAGCGCCGAAGCCAGCTTCTTCGCCTTCCAGCCGGTCTGCGAGACGTTCGGGAAAGCGTAGAACGCGCCCCGAGGCTCGATGCAGGAGACGCCGGGCAGGCCGTTCAGGCCCTTGACCACTGCCTTCCGGCGCCGGTCGAACTCCGCCAGCATCATATGGACCGCGTCCTGCGGGCCGGTAAACGCCGCCAAGCCCGCCCATTGCGCGGGGGCGTTGACGCAGGAATGCGAGTTCACCGCGAGCTTGCGGGCATTGTCGAGCAAGGGCTTCGGCCAGACCGAGTAGCCGAGGCGCCAGCCGGTCATCGCATAGGTCTTGGACCAGCCGTTGAGCAGGATCAGCCGGTCGCGGATCTCCGGATAGCTCAGCAGGCAGACATGCTTCTCGCCGTCATAGACCATCTGGTCGTAGATCTCGTCCGACATCACGGCGACATCGGGGAACTTCGTCAGGCCCGCGACGAGCTTGTCGATCTCGGCCTTGGGCGTGACGCCGCCGGTCGGGTTCGCCGGCGAGTTGATGATGAGCAGCCTAGTCTTCGGCGTGATCAGCGCCAGCGTCTCCTCGGCGGAGAAGGCGAAGCCGTTCTCCTCGCGGATCGGCACCGGGATCGGCGTCGCGCCGGTATATTCGATCATCGAGCGATAGATCGGGAAGCCGGGATCCGGATAGAGGATCTCGGCACCGGGCTCGCCGAACATCAGGATCGCCATGAACATGGTGACCTTGCCGCCGGGCACGATCATCACGCTCTCGGGCGAGACCTCGACCGCGAAGCGCTTGTGCAGGTCGGCCGCGACCGCCTCGCGCAGGGGCAGGATGCCATTGGCCGGGGTGTAGCCGTGATGGCCGTCGCGCAAGGCCTTCACCGCCGCCTCGACGATATGGTCGGGCGTCGAGAAATCCGGCTGGCCGATGCCGAGATTGATGATGTCCTTGCCCTGGCGCTGCAATTCGGTGGCGCGGGCCAGCACGGCGAAGGCGTTCTCCTCGCCGATGCGGGAGAAGGAGGGGACGACGTGAAGGGTCATGGCGCGTTTCCTCGGGCTCTGGCGCGGCGGCCGGCTAACCCTGTCTTGGCGCCAAACCGCCACGGCTGGCAAGCGCGGGCGGCGCATCGCAGGATTGTTGCATGCTGCATACAGCATGATTAAATAGTATGACTATCAGCCAGATTGGGCCTTGCCGAGCCGCGGGCTATGGGCATGATGGCTAGTCTCAAATCGTTTGAATGTGAGATCGGCAAGCGGCCGACAGCGCCGCGCCGAACGAGAGGAAACGAGGATGGCCAAGGCACCCGGCAAGACCCCCGGCAAGAAGCCGGTTCGGCGCATCAAGCCCGAGCAGTTGCGCTCGAAGGCGTGGTTCGACAATCCCGACAACGCCGACATGACTGCGCTCTATATCGAGCGCACCATGAATTTCGGCCTGTCGCGCGAGGAGTTGCAGTCGGGCCGGCCGATCATCGGCATCGCTCAGACCGGCTCCGACATCGCGCCCTGCAACCGCCACCATATCGAGCTGGCTTCGCGCGTCCGCGACGGCATCCGCGAGATGGGCGGCGTGCCCTTCGAATTTCCGATCCATCCGATCCAGGAAACCTGCAAGCGGCCGACCGCGGCGCTCGACCGCAACCTGCAATATCTCTCGCTGGTCGAGATCCTCTACGGCTACCCGCTCGACGGTGTCGTGCTGACGACGGGCTGCGACAAGACCACGCCGGCCCAGATCATGGCGGCCGCGACGGTCGACATCCCGGCGATCGCGCTGCCGGGTGGGCCGATGCTGAACGGCTCCTTCCGGGGCGAGCGCACCGGTTCCGGCACGATCGTCTGGAAGGCGCGCCAGATGATGGCGGCCGGCGAGATCGACTATAAGGGCTTCGTCGACCTCGTCGCTTCCTCGGCGCCGTCGGCCGGCCACTGCAACACGATGGGCACGGCCTCGACCATGAACTCGCTGGCCGAGGCCATGGGCATGACGCTGCCCGGCGCTGCCGCGATCCCCGCGCCCTATCGCGACCGCTACGAGATGGCCTATCTCACTGGCAAGCGCATCGTCGAGATGGTCTGGGAGAACCTGATCCCCTCGAAGATCCTGACGCGCGAGGCCTTCGAGAACACCATCGTCATCAACTCGGCGATTGGCGGCTCGACCAATGCGCCCGTCCATGTCAACGCCATCGCCAAGCATATCGGCGTCAAGCTCGACAACGAGGACTGGACCAAGATCGGCTACGAGATCCCGTTGCTGGTGAACCTGCAGCCGGCCGGCGAATATCTCGGCGAGGACTATTATCGCGCCGGCGGCCTGCCCGCCGTGATCGCGGAGCTGATCGAGAAGGGCAAGCTCAAGCCCGCGATCACCGCCAACGGCAAGACGCTCGAAGAGAACTGCAAGGGCGCCTTCTCGATCGCCCGCGAGGTGATCAAGAGCTACGACCAGCCGATGAAGGCCCAGTCGGGCTTCCTCAACCTATCCGGCAACCTGTTCGATTCCGCGATCATGAAGACCAGCGTGATTACGCCGGAGTTCCGCAAGCGCTATCTGGAGAATCCGAAGGACCCGATGGCCTTCGAGGGCCGCGCCATCGTCTTCGACGGGCCGGAGGATTACCATCACCGCATCGACGATCCGGCGCTTGCCATCGACGAGCACTGCATCCTGTTCATCCGCGGCGTCGGCCCGATCGGGTATCCCGGCGCGGCCGAGGTCGTGAATATGCGGCCGCCGGATTATCTCATCAAGAAGGGCGTCACCGCGCTCGCCTGCGTCGGCGACGGGCGGCAGTCCGGCACTTCGGGCTCGCCCTCGATCCTCAACGCCTCGCCGGAAGCGGCGACCGGCGGCGGACTCGCCATGCTCAAGACCGGCGACAAGGTGCGTATCGACCTGAAGAAGCGCACGGCGAACATCCTGATTTCGGATGAGGAGCTGGCGCAGCGCAGGGCGGCGTTCAAGGCTTCGGGCGGCTACAAGTATCCGAAGAGCCAGACGCCCTGGCAGGAGATCCAGCGCAAGATCGTCGACGAGCTCTCCGAGGGCATGGTCCTTAAGCCGGCGGTCAAGTACCAGAAGATCCACAAGAAGTTCGGCATCCCGCGCGATAATCACTGAGCGGGTTGCCGCGTTCGACTGGGCTTTGAAGGGTGTCTTCCCGCGCGCGCTGCGGCATGTAATGTCGCGGCGCAGACACGGGACCGCCACTCGGAAAGGGCACTGTCTCGAGCGCGGCAAAGGCGCCTTCTCGTCGTACGATCCCGCATCTGCGCAGCGGCACTTCGCGCCGCAGCGCGTGCGGGATGACACATTTCATCGGCGCACTTTCGCCCGCGCCATGCCCCACGCCATTCCGCCCGTGCATCGGCGTTCGCTGCGCGACGCGCGCCCAACGGGGCTGACAAACGATACGACCCTCGACACTATGGCAGGCGTTTCTCCCGCCTCCATTTGAAACGATTTAAACCATGGCACAGAGCCCGCAGGTCGAAGCCTTCCGCAAGCTCCACGAGGCCGGCTGCTTCGTGATGCCCAACCCCTGGGATTTCGGCTCGGCCCGCTGGCTGCGCGGGCAGGGCTTCAAGGCGCTGGCGACGACGAGCGCCGGCTATGCCTTCACGCAGGGGCGCGCCGACCAGGACGTGCCGCGTGACATGATGCTCGCTCACATCGCCGAGATCGTGAAGGCGGTGCCGGATCTGCCGATCAATGCCGATTTCGAGAACGGCTATGCCGATACGCCGGATGGCGTCGCTGCCAACGTCAAGCTCTGCGTCGCGACCGGCGTCGCGGGCTTGTCGATCGAGGATGCGACCGGGCGCCAGGACGAGCCGCTTTACCCCTTCGAGCTTGCGGTCGAGCGGATCAAGGCCGCGCGCAAGGCGATCGACGAGACTGGCTCCGGCGTCGTGCTGACGGCGCGCGCCGAGTGTTTCCTGACCGGCCATGCCGAGCCGCTGAAGGAATCGGTACGGCGGATCGAGGCCTATGCGGCGGCCGGCGCCGACGTGCTCTATGCGCCCGGCCCGAAGACCCCGGCCGATATCGCGGCGATCGTTGCGGCGGCTGGCGGCAAGCCGGTGAACACGCTGATCTATGGCGACTTCGGATTGTCCGTTGCGGATATTGCGGCGACTGGCACGCGCCGCATCTCTATTGGCGGCGCGCTGGCGCGGGCGGCCTGGGCCGCCTTCATCGAGGCGACGCGCCTGATCGCGGAGGAGGGCAGCTTCCGGGGCTTTGCCGGCAACGGTCCCTCGGCGCCGTTGAATCCGTTCTTCACCAAAGACCTCGCGGAGCGCTCATGAGCGGTACGCTCCTGGTCGCCCCGGCCTGGCTCGGGAATAGCGGTCTTTGGACGATCGACGCGAAAGGCCGGCGCAAGGCCATCGACGCCGATGATGCCGGACTTTCGGACGATCTCGCGGACCGGCTGGAAGCCTGGATGGACGCGTTCGACGCGATCTATGAAGAGGATGACGAGGCGCGCTCGCGCTTTCCCGACGCCGTCGAACAACTGGCCTGGGAGGCCGAGGGTGCGGCCATCGTCGAGGCGATCCGCGACGAATTGGGCGCAAGCTGGACCGTGACCGCCGATCTCGCCGGCTGGCAGGAGATGACGAAGCCATGATGCCGATGATCGCACCGCCCGCCCAGTCCACGGTTCCCGCAGGTTGGAAGGCGCCACCGTTCCCGCCGGCCAAGGTTCTGGAAGGCCAGTATTGCCGGCTGGAGCCGCTCGATGTCGCCAGGCATATCGACGATATCTGGGCCTGCGATGTCGCGCGCGACGATGTCTGGGACTGGCTGCCGGCCGCGCCGCCGAAGAGCAAGGACGAGTACCGCGCCCTGCTCGACTCGATGGTGGCCAAGGCCGGCATCGTGCCGCTCGCCGTGATCGACAAGGCCGATGGCAAGGCCAAGGGCCATCTCTGGATCATGGAGATCCGGCCCGAGCATGGCGTGTTCGAGGTCGGCTGGATCACCTATTCCCCGGCCCTGCAGCGGACGCGCGCGGCGACTGAGGCAATCTATCTCGTCGGCGATTACGGCTTTTCGCTCGGCTATCGCCGCTACGAGTGGAAGTGCAACAACCGGAACGAGCCCTCCAAGCGGGCCGCCCTGCGCTTCGGCTTCCTGTACGAAGGCCTGTTCCGCCAGCACATGGTGGTGAAGGGCGCAAATCGCGACACCGCCTGGTTCTCGATTCTCGACGGCGAATGGCCGGTGCGGGCGCAGGCTTTCCGGCGCTGGCTGGCGCCGTCGAATTTCGATGGGCAGGGCCAGCAGAGGCTCTCGCTCGGGGCTTTCAACCAGACCGGCGGCCATGTCGGCGCGGTCGCGCTGCGCCGGGCCGGGTTGGCTGATATCCCGGCGATCCTCGCGCTCAAGAATGCGGCCTATACGCCGAACGAGAGCATCATCGGCGTGCCCTCGCTGCCGCGTATCGCCGATTACACGCAGGTCGTCGCCGAGCACGAGGTCTGGCTTGCGGAAGGCGAGGACGGTGAGTTGGAAGCTGCGCTGGTGCTCGATATCGAGCCCGAGGATTTCACCGTCTGGAGCGTCGCCGTGGCGCCCGAGGCCGGCGGCCGCAAGCTTGGCGCCGCGCTGATGACCTTTGCCGAGGAGCGGGCGCAGGCGCTCGGCTATGCTTCGGTGCATCTCTACACCCATGCCAAGCTGACCCAGCGCATCGGCTGGTACGAGCGGCTGGGCTTTTCCATCACGCATCATGAGGACATGGCCGACCGGCGGCTGACCCATATGCGCAAGACTTTCGCAAAAGCCGGGCAATAAGAGGAAACGAGCATGGCAGGACGTTTGAAGGGCAAGGTCGCGGTCGTCACCGCCGCGGGGCAGGGGATCGGCCGGGCCATCGCCGAAGCCTTCGTCGCCGAAGGCGCCACCGTCTGGGCGACCGACAAGGACGTCACCCTGCTGGACGGCATTCCGAAGGCGAAGAAGCGCAAGCTCGACGTGCTCTCCAGCAAGGCGGTCAATGCCTTCGCCGAGAAGGTCGGGCCCGTCGACATCCTCGTCAACGCTGCCGGCTTCGTCCATCACGGCACGGTGCTCGACACCGACGACAAGGCCTGGGATTTCTCCTTCGACCTCAACGTCAAGTCGATGCACCGCACGATCCAGGCCTTCCTGCCGGGCATGCTGGAAAAGGGTTCGGGCTCGATCGTCAATATCGCCTCAGGCGCCGGCTCGGTGCGGGGCATCCCGAACCGCTATGCCTATGGCGCGACCAAGGCCGCGGTGATCGGCCTGACCAAGGCGGTCGCGGCCGACTACATCAAGAAGGGCGTGCGCGCGAACGCGATCTGCCCCGGCACGATCCAGTCGCCCTCGCTCGACCAGCGCATCAAGGACCTTGCCCAAGCGACGAAGACGACCGAAGCCGCCGCAAGGCAGGCCTTCATCGACCGCCAGCCGATGGCGCGTCTCGGCACGGCCGAGGAGATCGCCTGGCTCGCGGTTTATCTCGCGGCGGACGAGTCGAGCTACACCACCGGCCAGATCCATCTGGCGGATGGCGGCTTCGCTCTCTGAGGCGAGTGCCGCTTGCCTGAGCTGCACGTCATCCCGGGCCGTCCCGGGATGACGCCGAGATTTCCGTTTCAAGTCAACGCGCTTCGGCGCGCATGATCCGAACCTTCAGGACAGATCCGATGCATATTCTCGTTCTCGGCGGCGCCGGCATGGTCGGGCGCAAGTTCATCGAGCGGCTGGCGCGCGACGGCCAGCTCGGAGGCAAGCCGGTGACCCGCGTAACGGCGCAGGACGTCGTCGTCGCTTCGCCACCCCCGGCCGCGCCTTTCGATTTCGAGGCGGTGGTCTCCGATCTTTCAAACCACGGCGAATCCGAGAAGCTGATCGCGACGCGGCCGGAGGTGATCATCCATCTCGCGGCGGTGGTCTCGGGCGAGGCCGAGGCCGATTTCGACAAGGGCTACCGGATCAATCTCGACGGCACGCGCTATCTCTTCGAGGCGATCCGCCATGCCGAAGGCTACAAGCCGCGCGTGGTCTTCACCTCCTCGGTCGCGGTGTTCGGCGCGCCCTTCCACGACAAGATCGAGGACGAGTTCTTCACGACGCCATTGACCAGCTACGGCACGCAGAAGGCGATCGGCGAGCTTCTGCTCTGCGACTATTCGCGGCGCGGCTTCTTCGACGGCGTCGGCATCCGCCTGCCGACGATCTGCGTGCGGCCGGGCAAGCCGAACAAGGCGGCCTCGGGCTTCTTCTCCAACATCATCCGCGAGCCGCTGAACGGCGAGGAGGCGGTGCTGCCGGTCTCCGACCAGGTCCGCCACTGGCATGCGAGCCCGCGCTCGGCGGTAGGCTTCCTCGTCCATGCCGCAACGATGGACACGGCCGCGATCGGCCCGCGCCGGGCGCTGACCATGCCGGGCTATTCCTGCACCGTCGCCGAGCAGATCGAGACCCTGCGCAAGGTCGCGGGCGAGAATGTGGTGAAGCGCATCCGCCGCGAGACCGATCCCGTGATCGACAAGATCGTCGCGGGCTGGCCGCGGAACTTCAACCCGCAGCGGGCGCTGGCGCTCGGCTTCAAGGCGGAGGCGAATTTCGAGGAGATCATCCGCGTGCATATCGAGGACGAGTTGCACGGTACCTTCGTGAAGTGATCGAAAAAGAAGGGCGGCCGGTGAGGCCGCCCTTTTCGTTTGGGACGCTTCCCGGCCGTCAGGCTTCGGGAGGACTGGCGGATGCCGGCGCGGTCTGAATCACCGCCGGTCGGGCCTCGATGGTCTGCACCCGGTTCCGGCCGTCGCCCTTGGCTTGATAGAGATACTCGTCGGCGATGCGCAGCATGTCCTTGAACTGCTCGCGCACGAGATGGGCCTCGTGCACGCCGAAGCTCGCGGTGACGTACCGGCCCCGGAGCGTCTCGATCCGCAGTTCCGCGATGGCCTCCCGCAAGCGCTCCGCGATCTGCATGGCCTCCTTGAGGCCCGTCCCCGGCAGGAAGGCGCAGAACTCCTCGCCGCCGAGGCGCGCGACCAGATCATAGGGGCGCAGCACGCGCCTCATGGTCTCGGCGATGGCGACGAGGACCTCGTCGCCGGCATCATGGCCGAACGTGTCGTTGATGCTCTTGAAGTGGTCGATATCGAGCACGATGACCGAAAGCGGCTTCTGCTCGCGGCGCGAGCGCGCGATCTCGGAGCCGACCACTTCGGCGAGCCAGCGGCGATTGCCGAGGCCGGTGAGCGTATCCGAGAAGGCCTGCCGCTTCAGGCGGTTCAGCTTCTCCTCGAGGGTATTGATGAGCGCGCGAACCTCGTCGGTCAGGCGGCCGACATCGTCGTTGCGCAGCTTGGCGAGGCGCGGGATACGGCCCTCGACCCGGTAGCTCTTGAGGCCGCGTGCGAGCTCGCCGACCGGCAGCAGCAGATGCCGCATCACGATGAAGGCAAAGGCGGTGCCGACGATCGTGGCCAGAAGGATGATGACAAGGATCGCCTGGGCGCTGATCGCCGCGCCGGATGCGACATAGGCCGCGATGGCAATGATCGGGACGTGGGTTGCGACAAAGCAGCCGGCAAAGGCCTGGGCCAGCAAGGAAGAACTGAAAAATTCGCGAATCTGCGTCGTCTTGGCTTTCACAAGGCACACTCCGTTTCCCCAGAGTGCGCCACGGCTAGCAGCCGGGGTTTTCAGCAAAGATGACCGGTTTCGCTCGCATTTTAACGAGCGTGGGCCTTCCCACAGAGAAAGGGGCGGCGGTCATCGACCGCCACCCCTCGAGATCGCTTCGTTTCCGGTCCGGAAGCGCTCAGGCCGGGCAGGGTTCGGCCTGTTCCTGCTGGCGGCGCGCGGGCATGCCCAGCGCCGGCTGGCCGCGCACCGGTTCCTCCTCGGGCTCCAGCTCGGGCGCATGGGCCCAGCCGCTGGCGCTCCAGCTCTTCAGCGCCGCCCAGGTCGAGCGGTCGAGCCGGAACTGCTCGCAGGGGAACAGCCCGCCACGCGCCGGCAGCGACTTGAGGAAGGAGCCCTCGGCCCGGAAGCCTGACTTCTCCAGCACCCGCCGCGACGCCGGGTTGATGACGCGGGTATCCGCCTCGATCGCGGCGAGGTCGATCAGCGAGAACAGGCTGTCGATCAGGCCCTGCACGGCTTCGGTCGCGTAGCCCTTGCCCCAGTGCGGGGTGCCGAGCCAGTAGCCGATGAAGGGCACGCCCGAGGCCTGCTTGTGCGCGCCGATCATGCCGATCAGCTCGTTCGGCTTCGAACGGGGCGTGATCGCCAGCACGAGGTGCTCACCCAGGGCATTGCCCTTGCGGGCGCCGAAGACGAAGGGCTCGACCGCCTGGGACGGGTAGGGATGGGGAATCGATGCCGTCATCTCCGCCACCGCCTTTTCACCGGCCAGGCGCAGGATGGCATTGGCATCGGCCATGCGGGGCCAACGCAGCCAGAGACGGCGGGTCTCGAGCCGGAAGACATCGTCGCGGGTCAGTTCGGGGAACATGTCGTCTCTCCGTCGGCGCAAACGAAAAAAAGGGAGCTGGGACTTTGGTCCCATCTCCCCTTCGCTGACCTTCGGGAGACCCTATTCGGGCCTTTTAACCCTTGATCCGTTCGGTTCGATGGAACCGGCGGATCGAGAGAATTCCCTATCCGCCTTTTACTCTGCGGCCTCTTGGGCCGGGACTACGTTCACGAAAGCTCGGCCGAGTTTCGTCGTGAATCGGACTCGGCCATTCGTCGTCGCAAAGAGGGTATGGTCTTTGCCCATGCCGACATTGGCGCCGGCATGCCACTTGGTGCCGCGCTGACGAATAATGATGTTGCCGGAAACGACCGCCTGGTCGCCGAACTTCTTCACGCCGAGGCGCTTGCTTTCAGAATCACGGCCGTTACGCGACGAGCCGCCTGCCTTTTTGTGAGCCATAACGCCCTACCTCAAAAACTGTCGTGTCTCTCTAACCCGAATCGGCGGCGAAAGCCACCCGTCTCGGATACGAAATGCCGGAGCACCATTCTGTCAGGAGCGACAGACCGGGACGATCAGTCTCGGCGATGGTGATCCGGCGCGGATTAGCTGCGCCGGGAAACCCGGTCTCAGGCCTCGGACGCCTCGTCCTTGGCCTTCTTGGCAGGGGCCTTCTTGGCCGCGGCCTTCTTCGGCTTCTCAGCCTCCTCGCCAGCCTCGGCCTTGGCGGCCTTCGGCGCAGCCTTCGCCTTGGCGGCGACCGGAGCAGTGGCGGCATCGGCCTTCTTCATCTCCGGCTTCTTGCCGCCGGTGAGGATGTCGGTGATGCGGATGACGGTCAGCTCGGCGCGGAAGCCGCGCTTGCGCTTGGAGTTCTGGCGGCGGCGCTTCTTGAAGGCGATGACCTTCTCGCCACGGGCCTGCTCGACGATCTCACCGACGACGGTGATCTCGGAAAGGGCCTTGGCATCGAGCGTGGTCTTCTCGCCCTCGGTGAGCATCAGCACCGAATCGAACGCGACGGTGTCGCCGGCGTTGCCCTCGATCTTGGCAGCGGTGATCTTGTCGTTGGCGGTGACGCGGAACTGCTTCCCGCCGGTCTTGATGACTGCGAACATTTTGTCCTCCATGTTCGGCCCCGTCCTGTCGCGGCTTCCGGATGGGAGCCCGTGGGACGGCTTTTTGGCAGTCGATTGCGTGGTCTGGCTTGCTCTTGCCGGCATGCGACGCAGCGCACATGCCAAAAGAGATCGGGCGCGGGTTTCCCCACGCCGGACGGTGCTCGATAGTCGCAAGGCCGGGGGAGGTCAAGCGAAAGCGGCTGTGAAGAGTGGAATTCTCCTGTCCGGGAGGCTTGCCCCCCGGGCGCTGCTTGTGTAACAAGCGCCTCGCTTCGATCGAAGGCGACCGCGGACAGGTGGCAGAGTGGTTGAATGCACCGCACTCGAAATGCGGCATACCTGCAAGGGTATCGGGGGTTCAAATCCCTCCCTGTCCGCCACTCTTCCAGCCTAGCGCTTTGATTTTGCTCAGATATTTTTGAGGCGACTGGCTCTCGCCCCACCATTTACCCCACCGGCTGAAAATCCTTCACCTTCCGGTCATTTCGAACACGTCGGCAGCGTCCTCGCCTTCGCGCAGCCCTTTGAACGATGCGTGCCGCAGTTTGCCGTCATCAGTCCAGGCTCGGAAGTCGACCTCTGCCACAAGCTCGGGCTTGATCCAAACCGCTTCCTTGCGTCGCCCTGTCCCGGTCGCGGCCGGCTTGTCGGTGACGAGCTTCGCCATCTGCTTGCGCAACGCGCCGCCGCTCGATGCCGTGAAGCCGGTTCCGACGCCGCCAACATAGACCAGCGCACCATCCTTCATCGCGCCAAGCAGCAGCCGGCCGATGCCGCCAAGCGCAGCTCGGGATGGCTCATACCCGATGATGGCGAAGCCTTCGGATTGCACGCACTTGATCTTCAGCCATTCGCCACCCCGGCCTGATCGGTAGGGAGCCGATCGGCGCTTTGCGATAATGCCCTCTAGGCCCATCTCGCACGCGAGCTTCAGGAAGGCGGCGCCGTCCGCGTCGATGTCCTCGCTCATGCCGATGGAGCCATGTGGCTGAGACGCGAGAGCATCCGCCAACATGTCGCGCCGATCGGCTTGCGGCAGGGAGCGCAGATCGTGGCCGTTGAGATAGAGCAGATCGAACGCATAAAGCCGGGCTTCCGAGGCGAAGCGCTTGCCGCCTCGGCCACCTAGCGCACGCTGGAGCGCCCCGAAATCGGACGCGCCGCGCTCATCGAGCACGACCGCTTCGCCGTCGAGAATGGCGCTATCCAGGCCCAGCTCGCGAGCATCATGGGCGATGGTCGGAAAGCGCGTCGTCCAGTCATGTCCGCCTCGTGTGATGATGCGAACCCGGCCCCGCTCAATATGGACAGCGAGCCGATAGCCGTCCCATTTCACTTCGAAAGACCAATCATCGCCAACCGGCGGCTTGCTCTGGAGCTGCGCCAGGCAGGGCTCAACCAGATCGGGCATCGGGTCCGCGAACAGATCGCGCTCGGGCTTTCTCCGCCGCGCCGGTCCCTTGACGGTATCGACGCCCAGCCCGGCCCTGAGAACCCGACGCGCACACATTGGACATAACCCACGCAACGAAACGAGTCGCCAACGGGTGGCAGATTGAATCGTTCCGGTTGCCCGCCTCCCATTTAGGATCTGCCGATGGGGCTGTCCTGAACCAGAATCGATTCGGTTGGAACTAATCGACAGGGCGCGGCTTCTCTCGCCAGGCTTCCAGGGTCGCAATCATCATGGCGCAAGTTTTGACGGTCTGCCGGGTGGGCTCAGAATGGGCGGTGCGCGACGCAACCGGCGAGCATTATGGCCATTCACCCGTTATCGACGAAGCCATAGAAGCCGCGCATCGACTGTCGCGCCGAAACGGCAGCGCTGTCGTCATAAGCGCGGAAGCCGCTTTCCACATTCAGACATCGGCGGGATTGACCGGCCAAGATGGCAGCGCAGCGCAGTCAGCGTCGACCTCGGGCGCCTAGAGCAGCTCATTCATGGATTGCGCGGCGCCATAGTCTTTGACTGGCCGCCAATGCGTGGGCTGCCACTTGAGGCGGCGGCCCTTTTCATCAAGCCATATTTCTTTTCCTTCGGCGTTTCGCTGATAGCGAAGGTCCGCCTCCAGGATGCCATCTGTTACGCGGATAGCGTGGCCGATCTTCATCCGGCCCTGCGGCATTCCCAGCGTCCAGCTCATGTAGGCATCCCCGAAGTTGGCGGCACATTAACGCCAACCCGTTGCCGATTTCTTACGTTAGGTAACTTATCCACGATTTGATGCTGCTCGGGGTTACAGGAACACCGCAGCCCAGCCGCTGTTGAATCAGCGGCGGGGAGTTGCGTGAGGTGTTCCCATGGTTGCCTTGAGAAAGCCGGCCGAGCTGCCGCCCCGTCGCCATAGCGCCATGAAGCGCGAACTTTATCGAGAGCGATGCAGGGACGAGGACGGCAACCGCTACACCGTCGTTGTCTGGCGCGATTGGCCAGGCACAAGCTTGACCTCGTACACGCTCGAAGATGGAACGCCCGTCCATTACGAGGACGAGTGCTATTTCCTGATCGAGCCAACCCGTCAAATGTTAACGCGGTGCGACGATTGACGTGTTCCATCATTGCACGATGAAAACGGCATTAGAGCGAGCGTTTGAGCTGGCGCGATCGGGCAGGTTTGGGAAAATCCGCGAGCTTGAGCGAGCGCTATCGGCTGAGGGCTATCCGACACACCAGCTCAATGGCCCCGCGCTGTTCGAGCAGCTTCGCAGGCTGATGAAGGCTTCCAAGCCGCCAAGCGACAAGGCCTGATCGATTGGACGAGAGCGCATTCCGGCTGCGGCTGACATGGCCGGGCGAAGACGAGAACGATTATCTCGTGCTCGATGAGCGGGCGAACATCATTGGCAGAATCTACAGAGAGGTAGCGACCTCGCAGGGCAGATGGCTATTCTTCGTGGGACCGGGCAATCTGCCAAGGCGCGCCGATTTCCATGGTTACGTCGATAGCCTCGACGAGGCGAAGGCCCGCTTCAGACAGCTATGGCCTCGGTATCGCGAGCAGTGGTCGGAGGAGCGCCTGGAAGAAGCCCTGGCGCAGCAGCGCGCGGCATGGGCATCCGGGAACTAACGCACGCCATGATAAAGGGGACCAGCAGCCTGCCAGTCCCCTTCTGCGTGGTTCAGGCGCGACACTGAGGGGCCACGCGTCGCATAAACGACGCTGCCGCCGGCAGAGTTCCTGAGAGCGATGTGAGAGTACGCAGCAGCTCAAGGCGCGGTAGGGGAGGAACTGCTCAACCGGCCGCCAGTTGATCTCCTGATCGGCTAGGCCGGTCCTCCCAAACCTCAAACCCGAGATTCCCCGGTCTCGCGCCGGGGAGCCACCTATGGAGAGAGATATGGCTAGCAACAATTTTGCCGACGATCCGAAGAAGGCCTCTGAAGCCGGTAAGAAGGGCGGGCAGAACAGCCACGGCGGCCAGCAGTCTCAGCAGTCGTCGGATCGTTCCCAGTCGGGTTCTGCGGACAATCAGCGGGGCGGTTCTGGCAACTTTGCCAACGATCGGGAGCGCGCTTCTGAGGCCGGTCGAAAGGGCGGCCAGTCATAGCGAAAGCGCTCGGTCCGTCGAGCGTGTGAATTGGGTGAGCGGGTCCTTCGGGGCCCGCTCTTTCTCCGTGAGCTTACCGGATAGGAAACGCTGTGGTACGCATGGCGCGGTACAGGATGAGTTTACTCATTTAGGTAAAAGCTAAAGGCCACGGTTAGATGACGCTTGCGAGAGCCTCGCGCTATGGATCGCGGCACTCGTAACCCACGAAACACATTTCCCGATCTTGGCTTTTGATGAAAGCGGGGACAGCTTTTTCTGTGGGGCGGCAAAAGCTCCTGTCCCTGACAAACCGAGCCTCAACTTCTTCTCTAACGAGCAGCGCTTCTCCTTTTCGAGCAACTTCTCGACGGCTGTCTTCACATTTGGGAAGAAGCGTCCCAGCCTCGATGCGCGCTGGGGCCGCGGAAGCGACTGAGACCACGGCGATTAGCCAAAGCGGACAGGACCAACGAGATAGCGCGTTGAGATAGGCCTTCAACGCTGTCCTCCGCGAATCATGGAAGCCAAGTATTCGGCTTTGCCAAGCTCTTACCAACCTGGCACTGAAAGATTTATAGCGAATGGCCTCGGGAAACCGGGGCCATTCGCTATTCGCGGTCACACGACGGGCGGGCGATAGGGATCGGCGTTTTCATCAAAGCGGGACCAGCCACCTGCGCGATAATCGGCCTCGCGGGTCGCGCGGTCGATCGGGGTAGCGCCATCAAGAATAGCCTGGACGGCGGCCTCGTGCTCGGGAGCCGTGCGGACGGAGACCACCGATCCGCCGCGGCGGACGGTCTCGGCATAGTAGTGGGCCTCGTCCTCGTCGTGGCCCTCCTTCACGAAGGAGCCGACCAATCCACCGGCGGCAGCACCAGCGACGGCACCCGCGGCGGTCGAGGCGAGCCAGCCTGCGGCGACGACCGGACCGATGCCCGGAATGGCGAGCATGCCGATGCCAGCCAGGAGACCGGCGGCGCCGCCGACGCCCGCGCCGATGCCGGCGCCTTCTGCAGCGTTGGTTTCGCCAGTGTCACCGTCGCGACCAACGACGCTGATGTCATTGCTGGACACGCCGGCCGCTTCAAGCTGTTCGACGACGGAGCGGGCGGTTGTGTAGCTATCGTAGGAACGGGTGATGGTGCGGGTCATTTCGTTCTCCAGTTTTTCGGGTGCGAGCGGCACGGATCAGTTGCGGGTGATGTTGCCGCGGTAGTCCACGGAGACGTTGACCTGCTTGCCCGAGTGCGTGGCCTTGCCCCTCCAGACGCCGTTGTCGTCCTTCTTCAGGGCGCTGACGCTCGAATAGCCGTTCTCTTCCAGCCGGCTCTTGGCCTGGCCTTCGGTGAAGCTATTGGCGCCCGGGAGCGGTGCGTTCTTGTCAGCGTCAGCCTTGGGAGCTGGCATCGGCGAGGTCGTGCTCGTCTGGGCGAGGGCGCCGAAGGACATCGAAGCCGCGATCAGCGAAACGAGAATTGTTTTTTTCATTTTCCGACACTCCTGAATTGGCGCGGACTGAGCCGCGAAGTGGGTGTCTAACTTTGAAGAATGCGATTCTGTTCCGAGGAGATTTCAACCAACTTCGGAACGCTCCAGTGCTGCACTCGTTGTCTGAATCTCACCCCTCGGAGCTACGATGAAACCAGAGCACGATGACAAGACCGGAACCGGCGACCTTGATCCCGCAGGAGTCGAACTGGTCAGCCGTTTGCTCGAAATCATTGCCGCTGAAGGGCTAGTCAAACCCGAGCTTTTAGAGCCTCACGCTACGGTCGACGATATTGGCTTCACGATCGACGACCTCACGCTGATCGGTAATGCGATCGAGCGCGAGTATGATTGCGACATGATGCCAGACGAGGCCATGCAGCGCTGCAAGACTGTCCGCGAACTTGTTGAGCTCATGGGATGTGTTTTGGAGTGCGCCCTTGCGGGTAGACAGGATCAGGCTGCGGATTTGACCATGAGCCG
>NZ_JANLGI010000027.1 GCF_024655635.1 Allobosea sp. 47.2.35
CAGCGCGGCAGCAGCGAGGCATGGAGGTTGAGGCAGCCGAGCTCGGGCAGGTCGAGGATCGCCTGGGGCAGGATCATGCCGTAGGCGACGACCACGGCGACATCGGCCTGATGCGAGGCGATGATCTCGGCCTGTTCCGGCGTCTTCAGCGTACTGGGGGTGAAGACCGGAATGCCGAAGCGCTCGGCCGCCCGATGCACCGGCGAGGGCTTCAGTTCGAGGCCGCGGCCCGCCTGCGCCGGAGCGCGGGTATAGCAGGAGACGACCTCGTGGCCCTGGCCGACGATCTCGGTCAGCACCGGCACAGCGAAATCCGGCGTGCCCATGAAGATGACGCGCAAACTCATACGCTCGACCTTACCTATAAACGAATGTCATCCCGGGCACCGAAAGGGCCCCCGGGACCGTGCCTGAACCGTTGCCGGATGCGGTCCGGCATGGATCCCGGCTCTACGCTGCGCTCCGTCAGGGCGACGTCGCGCGGATCGCAGATCTCAGGCCGCCGAACGCTTGGCCGCCTTGGCGAATTTCTTGGTGACGCGCTCGCGCTTCAATCGCGAGAGATGGTCGATGAAGAGCACGCCGTCGAGATGGTCGATCTCATGCTGCAGGCAGGTCGCGAGCAAGCCGTCGGCCTCGACGTCCTGCGTCTTGCCATCGAGATCCATGAAGCGAACCTTGACCTCGGCAGGGCGTTCGACCTCCTCGTAATATTCGGGGATCGAGAGGCAGCCCTCCTCATAGGCGCTGAATTCCTCGGAGGACCAGGTGATCTCCGGATTGATGAAGACCTGCGGCTTCCGCGGCTCCGGCTCCTCGCCTTCCTTCGCCTCGGGCTTCGACAGGTCGATCGTCACAACGCGCAGCGGTACGCCGATCTGGATCGCGGCAAGCCCGATGCCGGGGGCGTCATACATCGTCTCGAACATGTCCGCGACCAGGGTCCTGATCTCGGGCGTGACTGCCTCGACCGGCTTCGAGACGAGGCGAAGCTGGGCGTCGGGCAGGATGACGAGCGGGCGAATGGCCATGGGATTCCAGGGGAAAAGAGCTGTTGAGCCCGGGACATAAGCATTTGTGAAGGAGCGGTCAAACTGTTCCGCTTTCGTTCGCTATTTCAAATCGAATCGGCTAGGCTCCCGCGCATGAGCGAGATCGCCTTCACCCTGCTGGAACGCCCGGTGACCTGGGCCGAAGCCGCGCTCGGCTTCGGGGCCCTGAGCCTTGTCCTGCTGCTGATGGCGGTGATCGCCGGCTGGCGCGGCGGCCAGAGCCGCGCGATCGAGGCCGCGATGGCGGCGGAGCGCGCCCGCGAGATGGACGACAAGGTCGCGGAGATGAACCGCCAGCAGGCCGAGCTTGCCGGCCGGATGCAGTCCATGGCCGAGATCCTCTCGACCCGGCAGGGCGATCTCGCCCGGCTCGTCGCCGAGCGGATGGACGGACTGCGCCAGCAGGTCGGTGCCGGGCTCGAACGCAATGTCCAGCAGACCACCGAGAGCCTCGGCAAGCTGCAGGAGCGGTTGGCCGTCATTGACAGCGCCCAGAAGAACCTGACCGACCTGACCTCCGAGGTGGTGACGCTCAGGGACGTGCTCGCCAACAAGCAGGCGCGCGGCGCCTATGGTCAGGGCCGGATGGAGGCGATCATCAGGGACGGCCTGCCCGCTGCCTTCTTCGCCTTCCAGCCCCAGCTCTCGAACGGCAAGCGGCCGGACTGCCTCGTCACGCTGCCCGGCGATGGGCGTGGCCTCGTCATCGACGCCAAGTTCCCGCTGGAGAGCTTCACGCTGCTGCGCGAGGCCCGTGGCGACGACGCGAAGAAGGCCGCAGGCCAGCGCGTGCGCAGCGATGTCGGCGTGCATGTGAAGGACATCGCAGAGCGCTATTTCCTGCCGGGCGAGACGCAGGACGTGGCACTGCTCTTCGTGCCGTCGGAATCGATCTATGCCGACCTGCACGAGCATTTCGACGATGTCGTGCAGCGGGCGCACCGGGCCCGCATCATGATCGTCTCGCCCTCGCTGCTGGCGCTGGCGATCCAGCTGATGCAATCGCTGGTGCGCGATGCCCGGATGCGCGAGGAGGCGCAGGTCATCCAGACCGAAGTCGGCAAGCTGCTCGACGACGTTCGCCGGCTCGGCGAGCGCGTCGACAAGCTCGACAACCATTTCCGGCAGGCGCAGGACGATGTCGGCCAGATCAAGACCTCGGCCGGCAAGGTCACCAGCCGCGCCGAGAAGATCGGCGCGCTCGATTTCGACGACGAGAAGAGCGAACCAAAACTACCTTTCGCCAAGGGGCTGGAGCTGAAGCGCGCGGCCGAATAGCGGCAGCTCGCTTTGCAGCCGAAATTTTCGCCCAGGACTTGTCTTGTAAAATTCAATACAAGCACAGATGGAATTGATGTTGCCGAACAGGCAACGCAATCCTTGCGTGCCCGCCCCCGATTTCCGTTAGAGCAACCTTAAGCATTCTCTGAAAATTTCAGGAGAAATCGCCACCCAAATACAGTCGCCTGCCATGATTCGAACCGGACGAGCCCGACGACTGCCTCGAAAATAGGCATGACCGCATAGACCCCACCGCCTCTCCTCACCATCGCGGCCTCTTCCCGGAAAGTTCATCATGGCCCTGAGCATCAAGACCAAGCTGGCGGGCGCGCTCGTCGCGCTGACCCTCTGCGTCCTTATCGTCGGCACCTGTGGATTCCTGGCCCTTCGATCCGTGACGCAGCGGATCGATGACGTAGTCCAGAGCAATGTCATCCCGATGGAGCAGTTGCGCGTCGTCAGCGAGATGTATGCGGTCAATGTCGTTGACACGATCTGGAAAGCGCAGAGCAACCAGATCACCTGGACGAACGCGCTGAAGAGCGTCCAGGAAGCAGTCGGGAACATCGACAAGGGCTGGAAGGCCTACCTACCGAGTGTCACTTCTGCCGACGAGAAGCAGCTTTCCGAGCAGGCGACAGCGCTGATGAAGACTGGCGATGCTGCCGTCGCCAAGTTGATCGGTATCCTGAAGGAACGCGACGAGAGCGCGCTGCGGATGTTCGCCACCGACGAACTCTACAATGCGATCGACCCCATCACGGCCAAGCTGGGCGAGCTGACCGCATTGCAACTGTCGCAGGCGCGCAACCAGGGCATCGTGGCCCAATCTACCGCCAGCTCAGCCAGCATCCTGTTGCTGGTCATGGCCGGCAGCGCCCTGCTGGTCGCCGCGCTGGCGCTGGCCTTCGTCATCGGCGGCATCGTGCGTCCCCTCGCCGGGATGACCGACGCGATGAAGCGCCTCGCCGGCGGCGAGCAGGACGTCACGGTGCCCAGCATCGGTCGCCGCGACGAGATCGGCGACATGGCCGGAGCCCTGCAGATCTTCCAGGAGAATGCAGCTCGGGTGCGGGCGCTGGAGGAGCAGGAGCGCGCCGCGGCAGCCGCTCGCCTCGCCCGTGCGCAGTCGATGGAAGCGGTCGTCTCGGATGTCAGCGAGGTCGTTGCAGCGGCTGCGGCCGGCGATTTCTCGGCTCGCCTCCAGATCGATGACGGCGACGAGCAGATGCAGCGGCTGGTCGCCGGTATCAACGAGATCAACCGTGTCGTCGACAGCGCCACGACCGAGTTCGCCGACATCCTCCAGGCGATCGCAGGCGGCGACCTGACCCGCCAGATCGGAACCGGCTATCGCGGCCGCTTCGCCGATCTGAAGGGCGCGATCAACGAGACGGTGGACCGCCTCTCGGCGACGGTTGCGACGATCCAGACCACCTCGGCCGATGTCGGGCTCGCCGCGCGCGAGATCAGCATGGGCGCCGACGATCTGTCGAAGCGCACCGAGGAACAGGCCTCCTCGCTGGAACAGACCGCAGCCACGACCGAGGAGCTCGCAGCCTCGGTCAAGGCCTCCGCCCAGGCTTCCCGCTCGGCGGCGACCGCTGCGGATGAGGCGGCGAGCGCTGCGCGCTCCGGCGGCACCATCGCCGGGCAGGCGGTCGATGCCATGGCCCGGATCGAGACCGCCTCACAGAAGATCTCCGATATCATCCGCGTGATCGACGACATCGCCTTCCAGACCAACCTGCTCGCGCTCAACGCGGCAGTCGAGGCGGCGCGCGCCGGCGACGCCGGCAAGGGCTTCGCCGTCGTCGCCTCCGAGGTGCGGACCCTGGCGCAGCGTTCCAGCGAAGCCGCCAAGGACATCTCGGCCCTGATCTCCTCGTCCAATACCGAGGTCGGCGAAGGCGTGAAGCTGGTACGCAAGGCCGGAGAATCCCTGACGCAGATTCTGGCGGCTTCGCAGAAGGTGGCTGCGACCATCGCCGACATCTCGGCGGCCTCGGGTGAGCAGGCCAACGGCATCGACGAGATGAGCCAGGCCGTCGCGCATCTCGACGAGATGACGCAGCAGAACGCGGCCCTGTCCGAGCAGAGCGCGGCTTCGGCGAATTCGCTCTCGGGCAGGATCGAGCAGCTCAATGCGCTGGTCGCGACCTTCCGGACCAATCAGGGCGGTGCTGCCGCGTCGCGCGCACCCGCCTCGATCAGCTCGGCTGCATCTGAACCGGATCGTCTGCGCCAGCTCGCCGAAGCGGCCTTCCAGCAATCGCGGCGCCCCGCCGCAGCGAAGGCCGAGCCCGCCCCCGCCAAGCGCGCAGTGAATGCCCGCAACGGCAGCACGGGCTGGGAAGAGTTCTAGCTCCTCCCCATACAACCGTGTCTCCAGGCGCCTCCTGACCCGTGTCAGGAGGCGTTTTTCTGCAAGGTCGCCGACAATTCCGGCTTCACGTTCAGCGTCTGGAAGACCACGCAATAGCGCTCGGTGAGCTTGAGCAGCGTGTCGAGCTTGTCCTGCGGCGCGTCGCTCTCGACGTCGAAGAACAGGCGGATCGCCTTGAAGCCGACCGCGGCATCCTTGGCGACGCCGAGCGTGCCGCGAAAATCGAGATCGCCCTCGGCGCGGACAGCGCCCTTCTTCAATTCGATCTCCAGCGCGGTCGCGACCGCCTTCAGCGTCACGCCGGCGCAGGCGACCAGCGCCTCCAGCAGCATGTCGCCGGAGCAAAGCTCGGCGCCGGAGCCGCCGGTGGCGGGATGCAGGCCGGCGAGCGCGATGGCACGGCCGGTCTCAACCTTGCAGGCGATATGCTGGTCGTCGAGCTCGCCATGGGCCTTGAGCGTGATGATCGCGGCTTCAGGATTGGTGCGATACTCATCCTTGAGCGGGGCCTGCAAGGCGCGCAGCGCGGTGACGTCCATGATCGTATTTCTCCTAAGGCGGCCCGGCGGCTTGTAGCCGGTTCAGGCCGCCGCCTCCACCTCCGGCGCGGCCGGCCGGGTCTCCTTTTCGAGCGCCCGGCGCAATTCCCGTCGCAGGGTGACGAAACCGACCGAGCGCTCCTCGCGCGGGCGCGCCAGCAGGTTGTCGAGGCTGAAAGCGGCCGGTCCCGCCTGCGGTAGGACATGGATGCGATCAGCTAGGCGCAGCGCCTCCTCGACGGAGCCGGTGGCGATGACGACAGCGGGGCGCGCCTGCGTGCAGAGTTCCGGCAGGAAGGCGGCAAGCCGCGCGCGCGCCTCGGCCTCGAGCACGGCAAAGGGCTCGTCGATCAGCAGCAGGCGCGGCCGGACCAGCAGGAGACGAGCGATGGCGAGCCGCAGCAGCCCCTCCGGCGAGAGCTCTACCGGCCGCTGCTTCGCCTGACCGGCGAGGCCAAGGCGGACCAGCACATTGGCGATCAAGCCCTCGCGTTCGAACGGCGTTGCCTTCGGCAAGGCGAAAGCGAGGTTCTCGGTGAGATCGAGCCAGGCAAAGAAACGCGGCCGGGCGCAGAGCAGGCCAATCTCGGCCGTCGGCACCGCTCCCTCTTCGGTCTGCAGGCCGGAGAAGGCGCGCAGCGCCACCTTGCGTGCCTCGGGCGAACCGAGCAGGGCGACGATCTCGCCGGCCCGAGGACGCGGCAGGGCATGTTCGGGAGAGCGGGAGAAATCGTGAAGCGTGCCGGACATCGCTGGCTCCATCCATGACAAAGCGGAAGGAGCGTCGACGGCATCAGCCGTCCCGTCGTCCCGCGCTTTAGCTGCATTTGTTTCGCGCCCGCAAGCTGAGGCTCAAATCGGCGCGTGTCCTCTTCTAAGGTCTAAGCGTCCGTTTTGTCAAACGGCACTCACCACCACATGCCGGCGGTCTCGGCCGCCTTCTCCTGATGGGGGGCCTCGTCGCGCAAGGAACGGTCGAGCGCGCGCAAGACCTCGCGCTTCGTCGCCTCGAAGGCCGGCGAGAGCCGGTCGCGCGGGCGGGCGAGCGGATTGTCGAGTTCGTCGAAGATGCGGCCGGGCTTGGGCTGCATCACGACGATGCGGTCTGCCAGCGTCACGGCTTCCTCGACATCGTGCGTGACCATGACCACGGTCGGCCGGCTCTCCTGCCAGAGCGCCAACAGATGACCGTGCAGGCTCGCCCGCGTCGTGGCGTCCAGCGCCGAGAAGGGCTCGTCCATCAGCAGGAGCTTCGGCCGAGTGACGAGGGCCCGCGCGATGGCGACGCGCTGCTGCTGGCCGCCGGAAAGCTCGCGCGGCCAGCGCTCCTCGTGGCCGGCGAGACCGACGCGGACGAGCGCGCTGGTCACCTGCCCGTCGCGCTCGGAGGCGGAGAGATGCGACAGCCCGAAGCCGGCATTCTCGGCGACGCTGAGCCAGGGGAAGAGCCGCGGCTCCTGGAAGATCACGCCGACATCGGCACGCGGCTCGGCGATCGCCTCGCCATCGAGGCGGATCGCGCCCTCGCTCGGCCGGTCGAGCCCGGCGACAAGGCGCAGCAAGGTGGTCTTGCCGCAGCCGGAGCCGCCGAGCAGGGCGACGATCTCGCCGCGCCCGACATCGAGCGTGATCGCCGACAAGGCGCGCGTGCCGTCGGCATAGGTCTTGGAGAGCCGGTCGAAGCTCAGCACCGGGACGCCCCTCAAAGCTTGTCGCGCGCCGTATCCTGCCAAGCGAGGAACGGCCGCGTGATGGCGACGAGCAGGCCGTCCGCCAGCTTGCCGAGCACGGCGAAGCTGATGATGGCCGCGATGATGGTATCGGGGCGGCCGAGCTGCTGGCCGTCCACGAGCAGATAACCCAGCCCCTCGCTCGCCCCCATGATCTCGGCCGCGACCACGAACATGAAGCCGAGGCCGAGCCCAGAGCGCAGAGCCGTGATCCAGGCCGGCAGAATCGCCGGCAGCAGAACGCGGCGGACCATGGCGAGGCGCGAGAGCCGGAAGACGCGGCCGACCTCGATGATCTTGCGGTCGATGCCCTGGATCGCCGCGGCGACGCCGAGATAGACCGGGAAGAAGACGCCGACCGCGATCAGCGCCACTTTCGAGGCCTCGAAGATTCCGAGCCAGAGGATGAAGAGCGGCACCCAGGCGATCGAGGGGATCGCGCGCAGCGCCTGCAAAGTCGGGTCGAGCAGGCTGCGGGCGACGGGCAAAGCGCCCGTCACCGCTCCGAGGACCGTGCCGGCGAGCGCGCCGAGGCCGAAGCCGGCGGCGACCCGCCAGAGCGTTGCTCCCGCATGGGTCAGAAGCTCGCCCGAGGCCGCGAGCCCCCAGAGCGTGCGGCCGACGACGCTTGGGGGTGGCATCAGGCGGCCATTGGCGATGCCGGCCGCGACGAGCCCTTCCCAGAGGATGGCCAGCACGACCGGCAGAACGAAACCGGCGATCGCGAGCCGGTAGGAGCGGCGCGGGGCGGCGGGGCGCCGCTCCGGCTCGTCCACGGCGGTTGCGATCTCCAGGACGCTCATCGCCGTGCGCTCGCCCGTCAGTTGGTGGCGGCGAAGCGCCGGTCGATGAGGCTGTCGACGGCGGCCTTCACATCGGTCGTGGCCGGCAGCACGCCGGCTTCCTTCAGTGCAAGACCGGCGGCGGTGATGGTGTCGACCTGCGCCTGGCCGATCGCCGAATGGGTCAATTCGGTGCGGGTGAGCTGGCGCTCGATCACCGGCTCGGAGAGCTTGGTGTATTCGACCAGAACCTTCTTGAGCTCGGCCGGATTGGCGCGCGCATAGGCGCGGGCCTCCTCGTAGGCGGCCAGCACCTTCTTCACCAGCGCCGGGTTCTCGTTGGCGAAGGCCTCGCGGACATTGAGGATACCCCAGGTGTTGTCCTCGGCCTTGCGGTAGAACAGCCTGGCGCCGCTCTCGACCTCGGCAGCGGCCATCAACGGGTCGAGCCCGGCCCAGGCGTCGACATCGCCCCGCTCCAGCGCGAGGCGGCCATCGGCATGCTGGAGCAGGACGAGCTTGACGTCCTTCTCGGTCAGCTTGGCATCGGCCAGCGCGCGGACGAGGAAGATATGCGGATCGGTGCCGCGGGTGACGGCGACGCGCTTGCCCTTGAGATCGGCGACCTTGGCGATCTCGCTCTTGGCGCCGGTGACCAGCGCCGTCCATTCCGGCCGGGAATAGACATAGATCGACTTGATCGGATTGCCGTTGATCTTGCCGATCAGCGCGGCGGCGCCAGCGGTTGAGCCGAAATCGATCGATCCGGCATTGAGGAATTCGAGCGCCTTGTTCGATCCGGCGGACAGCACCCAGCGCACCTTGATGCCATCGGCCTCAAGCGCCTTCTCGAGAATACCGCGCTCCTTCAGCACGAGGCTGACGGGATTATAGGTCGCGTAGTCGATCCGGATTTCCTTGGGTGCCTGCGCGAAGGCCGGCGCGGCAAGGCCGGCAGCGGCAACAAAGGCGAGCGCGAGGCGGCGGGTGATGCTGGTCATGGGGCTTATCCCTCTGTCGATGGTGCGAGGGATCGGGACGGGTGGCGTCCTTTGCCCCATGCTTTAGCTGCACTTGTTTCGCGCCCGCAAGCTGGTGGCTCAAATCGGCGCGTATCCGATCTATAGGTCTGGTCGTTCTGTTTGTCAAACAACACGCTTGAATGTGTTTTTATCTGCGTTTCACATCTTGTAGCGTTTAATTTTATCCTCTCCCTACCCCCTTACCCATGTTACGAAAGGCGATGCTCGCCGGACCGGAGCCTTCGTGACCACGCCTCCTGCCAAGCCCGCCCTGTCGCTCGCCGAGATGCTGCACAGCCCCGAGGCCGGGATCGCGCGGCTGTTCGAGACCATCAGCCGGCGCGACAAGGCGCAGATGCGGCAAGCCCTGGTCACCGGGCTCAGGCAGGTGCTCGACGAAGGCCACGCTTCCGCGCGAGCGATCCTGGCGGGGCCGCGCGCCGGCCTGGCCTGTGCGCATCGGCTCTCGGCGGTGATGGATGCCGTGGTGCTCGGATTGCACAGCGCGGCGACCAGCTATTTCTATCCGGCCGACAACCCGTCGCAATCGGAGCGGATCGCTGTGGTCGCCGTCGGCGGCTACGGGCGCGGCACGCTGGCGCCGGGCTCGGATGTCGACCTGCTCTTCCTGTTCCCGCACAAGCAGACGGCCTGGGGCGAGAGCGTCATCGAGTCGATGCTCTATCCGCTTTGGGACCTGAAGCTGAAAACCGGCCATTCCGTGCGTTCGATCGACGATTGCGTGCGCGAGGCCCGTGCCGACATGACGATCCGCACAGCCCTGCTGGAAGCCCGTTTTCTGGTGGGGGACCGCTCGCTCTTCAACGAGATGGTCAGCCGCTTCGATGCCGAAGTGGTCGAGGGCACGGCCCAGGCCTTCACCGAGGCCAAGCTCGCCGAGCGCGAGCTCCGGGTGCAGCGAGCGGGCGCCTCGCGCTATCTGGTCGAGCCCAACGTCAAGGACGGCAAGGGCGGCCTGCGCGACCTCAACACGTTGTTCTGGATCGCCAAATACGCCTACCGCGTCCATGACGTACGCGACCTCGTCGAAGCCGGGCTGTTCGACAAACAGGAACTCCAGATGTTTCAGCGCTCGGAGGAATTCCTCTGGCGCGTACGCTGCTGGCTGCATTTCATCACCGGCCGGGCCGAGGAGCGACTGTCCTTCGACCTGCAACGGCAGGTCGCAGCGGAAATCGGCTATGCCGGCCGCAGCGGGCAGGCACCGGTCGAGCGCTTCATGAAGGCCTACTTCCTGATCGCGAAGGATGTCGGCGATCTCACCGCCATCGTCTGCGCCGCGCTGGAGGCCCGCCAGCAGAAGCCGCGCGCCAGCCTGTCGAAGCTGCTCGGCACCTTCGCCAAGCGCAAGCGCGAGCGTTCGCTCGGCCATGCCGATTTCAAGCTGACGAGCCAGCGCCTCGATGTCGTCGATGACAGCGCCTTCGAGCGCGATCCGGTCAACCTGCTCCGGCTCTATGCCATCGCCAGCCGCGAGGACCTCGCCATCCACCCGGATGCCAGCCGCCTCGTGACGCAGTCGCTCCGGCTGATCACGCCGGGCCTGCGCAACGAGCCGGAAGCCAACCGCATCTTCCTGGAGATCCTGACCGGCCGGCGCTCCCCCGAAGTCGTGCTCAGGCGCATGAACGAATCCGGTTTGCTCGGCCGCTTCGTCCCGGATTTCGGCCGCGTCGTCGCGATGATGCAGTTCAACATGTACCACCACTACACGGTGGACGAGCACCTGATCCGCGCGATGGGCGTGCTGGCTGAGATCGATGCCGGCGTGCTGGAGGCCGAGCATCCGCTCGCCAACGAGATCATGCCGACCATCGCCAACCGGCGGGCGCTCTATGTCGCGCTCTTCCTGCACGACATCGCCAAGGGCCGGCCGGAGGACCATTCGATCGCCGGTGCGCGGATCGCCCGCAAGCTCGGACCACGCTTCGGCCTGACGCCCGCGCAGACAGAGACGGTAGCCTGGCTGGTCGAGCATCACCTGGACATGTCGACGGTGGCGCAGAGCCGCGATCTCGGCGACCCCAAGACGATCGAGAGCTTCGCCGCGACCGTGCAGACGCTGGAGCGGCTGAAGCTGCTGCTCGTCCTCACCGTCGCCGACATCAAGGCGGTCGGCCCCGGCGTCTGGAACGGCTGGAAAGGCCAGCTGCTGCGCACGCTTTATTACGAAACGGAGCTTGTGCTCGCCGGTGGGCATTCGGCGGTCGAGCGCAAGGCGCGCGTCGCGATGAAGCAGGACGAATTGCGTCGGCGCCTCGCCGACTGGAGCGCCGAGGAACGCGACGCCTATGTCGCGCGGCACTACCCGGCCTACTGGATCAAGGTCGATCCGGACGAGCAGGAGAAGCATGCGCGCTTCCTGCGCGAGGCCGAACAGGCCGGGCGCACCACGGCGACGATCGTCGAGACCGACAAGTTCCGCGGCGTGACCGAGCTCACCGTGCTAGCGCCCGACCATCCGCGCCTGCTCGCCATCGTCACCGGCGCCTGCGCGGCGGCCGGCGGCAATATCGTCGATGCGCAGATCTTCACGACCAGCGACGGGCTGGTGCTCGACACGATCTCGGTCTCGCGCGCATTCGACCGTGACGACGACGAATTGCGCCGGGCCGAGCGCATCGCCGCCGCGATCGAGCGAGCCTTGAAGGGCGAGATCAAGATCGCCGATCTCGTGGCGCAGCGCCGCGCCCCGCCGCCGCGCGGCCAGACCTTCCAGGTCGAGCCGGAGGTCGTGATCGACAATGTGCTCTCGGCGCGCCACACGGTGCTGGAAGTGTCCGGCCTCGACCGACCGGGCCTGCTCTACGATCTCACCACGGCGATCGGAAAGCTCAACCTCAACATCGCCTCGGCCCATATCGCGACCTTCGGCGAGAAGGCGGTCGACGTGTTCTACATCACCGACCTGACCCATGCGAAGATCGTCACGACCGGCCGGCAACTGACGATCCGCAAGGCACTCATCGACGTCTTCAAGTTCGAGGCCGAGAAGCCGGCGGCGGCCAGGGCGAAAGTGCCGGCCCGCGCTTGATTTAAACGACCATAAGGCCGATATCCGGCACGAACGCGGCTGCAACCCGGCATGACCGGCCTGGGCCCCGCAAGGGGCGGCGCAGCCAGCTCTTTAGTTGCCGCATTTTCTTCACGCGAACCGGTATCCACTTCGCTTGAAAATGCTGAGAAAGGGACGTGACGATAAAATGACGCAGAACCCTGCGACGGAAGACCCCAACCTCGAAGCCGGCGCGGATGCGCCCGAGCAGGCGGCCACCGCCGAGGCAGGCCTCGCGGCGCAGTTCGCCAAGCTCCAGGCCGAACGCGACGACCTTAAGGACAAGCTGCTGCGCACGCTCGCCGAGATGGAAAACCTGCGCCGCCGCACCGAGCGCGAGATCGCCGATGCCAAGACCTATGCCGTGACCAGCTTCGCCCGCGACATGCTCGGCTCCTCCGACAACCTGCGCCGGGCGCTGGAAAGCCTGCCGGCCGACGCGATGAAGACGGCCGATGCCGCGGTGAAGGCACTGCATGAGGGCGTCGAGCTGACCGAGCGCGAACTGCTCAAGACGCTGGAGCGCCACGGCGTGCGCCGGATCGATCCGCAGGGCGAGAAGTTCGACCCCAACCTGCACCAGGCCATGTTCGAGGCGCCCGACGCCTCGATCGCCAAGGGGCTGGTCTCGAAGGTCGTGCAGATCGGCTACAAGATCGGCGAGCGCGTGCTGCGTCCGGCCCTGGTCGGCGTCTCGGCGGGAGCGCCGAAGACTCCGGACGCGCCGGCCGGCGAGCCGACCCAGCACTGACGCCGTGTTCGAGGCCGCCGGCGTCGCCATCTTCGCGCTGACCGGCGCCCTCGTCGCCGCCCGCAAGGGCATGGACCCGTTCGGCTTCATCCTTCTCGCGACCGTCACCGGCGTCGGTGGCGGCACCTTGCGCGACGTCCTGCTCGGGCGCGGCATCTTCTGGGTGCGCGACCCCAGCGACGTCATCGTCTGCACGACGGTCGCGCTCTGCGCCTGGGGACTGGCCTATATCCGGCCCGGCATGCTCGAAGGCTGGGCCGGGCGCAAGCTGCTGCTCTGGGCCGATGCCGCCGGCCTCTCGCTCTTCGCCGTCATCGGCACGCTCAAGGGCCTCGACGCGGCCGTGCCCGTGCTCTCGGCCGTCGCGCTCGGCGCGATGACCGCAACCTTCGGCGGCATCCTGCGCGACATTCTCGCGGGCGACCGGCCGATGGTGCTGTGGAGCCGCGATTTCTACGTCACCGCCGCGACTGCAGGCGCCGCCATGACGGCGCTGCTGACCGGGCTTGGTCTCTCCGGACCGGTCGTGATGCTCGGAGGTATCGCAGCCTGCTTCGGCCTCCGAGCCGGTTCGCTGCTGTTCGGCTGGTCGTTCCCGAACCTGCCCGGCAAAGCGCCGGACTAAGATTTCGGCTTCGTCACCCGTCGCATCGTCAGGTTGATCCGTCCGCCTTCCGGCAGCAGCGTGGACGAGCCCGTCAGGATGCGGTCGATGCCGTGATAGGCCAGCCGCGCCTCGCCACCGAAGAGCAGCACGTCGCCTGAAGCGAGCTTGAGCGAGGTCGTCTTGCCGCCGCGCGTCGTGCCGCCAATGCGGAAGAGCGCGGCATCGCCGAGCGAGACCGACAGGACCGGCGCATCGAAATCCTGCTCGTCGCGATCCTGATGCAGGCCCATCTTGGCGCCGGCCGCATAGAAATTGACGAGGCAGGCCTCGGGCGGATGCGGATAGCCGGCCAGTTCCCGCCAGAGGTCGAGCAGCGGCGCCGGCATGATCGGCCAGGGCTCGCCGGTCTCGGGATGCTCGGGCTGGTAGCGATAGCCGTTGATGTCGGAGACCCAGCCGAGCGAGCCGCAATTGGTCATGCGGACCGAAAAGGGATTGCCGCTCTTGGGCATGCGCGGCTGGAAGAACGGCGCCTTGCGCGCGACCGCCCTGAGTTCCGCCACCAGCGCGGCCTGCTCCTCTGGCGCCAGCTTGCCCGGCCAGTGGACGACGCCCGGAGCGACGACAACCCGGGTCATGGTCAGAGCGCGTCGAGGCCGAGCACGTCAGCCATGGAGTAAAGGCGCGCTTCACGCCCCTTGCCCCAGAGCGCCGCCTTGACCGCCCCCTGCGCAAAGAGGCTGCGGTCCTCCGCAACATGGGCGAGTTCGAGCCGCTCGCCGGCACCCGCAAAAATCACCTTGTGGTCGCCGATAACGGTGCCGCCGCGCAGCGCCGCGAAGCCGATCGTGCCGGGCTCGCGTACGCCGGTAATGCCGTCGCGGCCAGCGACGCGCGCCTTCGCGAGATCGACGGCGCGGCCCTCTGCCGCCGCCTCGCCGAGCAGGACGGCGGTGCCGGAAGGCGCATCGACCTTCATGCGGTGATGCATCTCGACGATCTCGATGTCCCAGTCGGTGCCGAGCGTCGCCGCGACCTTCCGCACCAGCGCCGCCAGCAGGTTGACGCCGAGGCTCATATTGCCGGAGCGGATGATCGGCGTGCGCTTCGCCGCTTCGGCCAGCTCGGCAAGATGCCTGGGCTCCAGCCCGGTCGTGCCGACGACATGCAGGATGCCCGCCTCGGCCGCCAGCTTGGCGAAGGCGACCGTCGCGTCTGGCGCGGTGAAATCCAGAACGCCATCGGCGGCCGCGAAGGCGGCAGCGGCATCGCTCGTCACCTTGACGCCGGACGCAGGCAGGCCGGCGAGACCCCCGGCATCCTCGCCGAGCGCGGCCGAGCCCGGCCGCTCGATCGCCGCCACGAGCGTGCAGCCTTCAGCCTGATCGATGGCGCGGATCAGCATCCGGCCCATCCGCCCGGCGGCACCGACGACGACGAGACGCATATCACTCATGGAAGGCGGGCTCCGGGCTGGCTCTGTTCGCCAGTAGCGCAATAGGCTCCGCTCCGCCAGCGGCCCACCCGAAAGCCGCGCTTAGCAAAACGGCCGGGTTGCCCCGGCCGTTTCTCATTATCAGACGTTTACGGCGCTCAGGCCGCCTGCTGGATGCCCGAGAGCTTCCAGGCTGCGCCGCGCTCGCGCACGAAGGTCCAGTACTCGCTGACCTCCTGAGCCTGCGTGGCGCTGCCGTCGACGATCTTGCCGGTCTTGCGGTCATAGGCCGCGTTGATCAGGCTGAAGCGCATCGCGACGGTCGCGTAGTCGAGATCGCCCTCGCGCCAGGCCTGCGACAGGTCGCCCTGCAGCAGCTTGACGTCGGAGACGCGGTCGGCGACGCCGCGGCGGGCATTGTCGCTGAGATCCTCGTCGAAATAGCCGAACATCTCGGTCGTCGTCCGCTGGCGCAGGCCGGCCTCATCCTCGTTCGAGTAGGCGGTGTTGATCTCGCCGAGCAGGCGCTCGAACGCATTGAAGTCGTCACCCGACAGCTCGATCGGCTGCGGCTGGACGACAGCAGCGGCGGCACCGCCGCCGAAACCGCCCATGCGGGCGGCGGCAGGCTGCGGCTGCGGCGCATCATAGCCCTGACGGGCATAGGGCGCGCCCGCGCCGGCGAGCTGCGGTTCGGAGCGGCGACGGAAGAAGCGGATGGCGAGCACGACGATGCCGGCGATCAGCGCGAGCTGCAGAACGAAGCCGAGCATGCCGGCCAGCGAGGCCAGGCCGCTGAAGAAGCCGGAGCCCGAGAGCAGGCCGAACAGGCCCGCGCCGAGCAGGCCGGCGCCGATGCCCATCATCATGTTGCGCGCGAAGGACGGGCGCGCGGCCTGCGCCGCCGCACCGGCAGCCGCGGGGCCAGCCATGGAGGGCGAAGCCGGAGCCGAGCGCTGGAAAGTCTGGGCGCCGCCCGGCGTCGTATTGGTCGACGGCGGCGCGCTATTGGTGAACGACCCACGGCTGCCCGAGCTGCGGCCGCCGCCCGGACGGGCTTCGGCAACGAGCGGCACGAGCAACAGGGCCCCGGCGACCAGGGCGACGGCACGTCCACGACGGGCGAGCGAAATCAGAGACATTGTTCCTCCCGGAGCCCACCATGGGCCCACCGCCGCACAATATGGAGAGAGCCGACACCCCGCGCAAGGCCCCTTCCGGCTAACAGACTGAAAAGTCTTACTATTTCAAATCGGCACATAATCATTCGTTGCAATCGGACCGATATGATAGGCTGACGAACCGTCTCGCGACACGAGACGCGGGAAGAGAGCCATGATCGGATCCGGACCGAGGCCTCACCGACACCGCATGCTGAGCTGGATGCTCGCGCTAGCGGTTCTGTTCCTGCTGAGCGAAGCCGCTGCGGCCGGAGACCCTGCGATCGCCCTCGACAAGCCGCGCCTCGCCCAGGCGCCGGAGCCGCTCTGCTTCTGCTGGAACGACGGCCGCAAGATCGCCGAGGGCGCGAAATCATGCATCAGGACCACGCAGGGGCGACGGGTCGCGACCTGCGGGCGGGTAGTGAACATGATGTCCTGGGAAGTGACGGAAACCGCCTGCCCGCAAAGCTGAGCCTTCCGAATCGGAAAACGGCCTACGCACATAAAAGCGCCGCCGGGATTGGTCCCGGCGGCGCTGTTTTTCATGGCTCTTGTGGTCCTAGCGACTTCGAGACTGACCCGTTGTCAGAACGCTCCCAGAACGATCGCCATCATGAAAACGAAGGCCGCACCCATGATCAATCGGTCGAGACGTAGCGTGACACTCATCACACCCTCCTGTGTCATTGACCTGTCGTGGAGGCTACCAGAACTGACGAAGGCCGCAAGGGGGCGGCATCATGGCGGGACCCGGACGGAGGCTAGATCACCCTTAATCATCGGTTAAATCATTGAATAGATTTGGGGATATTTCTCACTGCGCGATTTCGCCGCGAGCACTCTCCAGCGCGCCGCCACGGCTTCGCCACGGTTCGACCTGCGAGCTCGACAGGCTGATCTTGGCGACATCCAGAAAGCACCGGCAAGCTGCCGAAAAGGCACCGGTTAAGGCCGAAAACGGCGCATTAAGGCCCGGTTCACCACGGTGCCAAAGTTAATCCGCCTGTGGCGGCCAGGGCGCACTCGGTTGAGAAACCGTTCACCAAGCGGTTCGCATTTGAATGGTCATGCGACGCGCTCATCTCGCCCTCATCGCACTCGGCATCGTCGGCGCAGCCGGCCTTGCGGGCTGCGGCAAGTTCCAGAAGCCGCAGCGCGCCGCCTGGCGCGACCAGGCGGAGGCGGCCTGCATGGCCTCGCGCCAGGTGCAGATCTCGTCCTATGTCAGCCTGCGCGGCAAGGCGATCGACGGGCCCGGCACCTGCGGCATGCAGCAGCCGCTGAAGGTCTCGGCTTTCTCCAACGGCGGCATCGGGCTGACCAGCTCGGCCACCCTCTCCTGCCCGGTCGTCGCGACCACCGACAAGTGGCTGGCCGAGGTGGTGCAGCCGGCCGCGATGAACGTGCTCGGCGCCCAGGTCATCGAGATGCGGGCCGGCTCCTATTCCTGCCGCGCGATGAACAACGGCACGGGCACGTCGCGCACATCGGAGCACGCCTTCGGCAATGCCGTCGACATCTTCTCCTTCCGGCTCAACGATAACCGCGTGATCACGGTGAAGGACGGCTGGCGCGGCTCGCCCGAGGAGCAGAACTTCCTGCGCGAGGTCTTCGTCGGAGCCTGCGAGCATTTCTCGACGGTGCTCGGCCCGGGCGCAGACCCCTTCCACTACGATCATTTCCATATCGACCTGGCCCGGCATTCGAAGGGCCGGCACATCTGCAAGCCGGTGATCAAGTACACGCCGAACTACAACCTGCAGCCGCCGGACCCGGCACGCTCCTATTCGTCGGCCCAGACGCTGCCGCGCGGCGTGGCGCCGGCCGGCACCATGGTCGCTGGCGGCGGGCTGATGCGGCAGCCGAGCGAAGGCCTGCGTCCGCCCGGCGCCGTGCAGGGCGGCTATCCGGTCGCGAGCTACGGCCGCGGCCAGCCGCAAGGTCTCGATGCGCAGCAACGCTTCCTCGAGCAATACGACGCACGCCAGAAGCAAGGGCGCTACCAGCCGCAGCCCTTGCCGAGTGAGAACCGCGGGCCACTCGCCTTGCCGGGCGCCGTCGAGCCCTCGGAGGAAGAGGCCGCCTTCGGCGATGGCGGCGGCTCCGGCGTCATGGACCAGCAGGATTCCGAGGAAGCGTTGCCGATCAATCCCCGGAACGATCCTTTCGCCTATAGCTCCGGCCGCACGCCGCCGCGGCGATAAACCGCCGGCCTAGCGCGAGACAAGAACCTGCCGGCATTCCGGCGGCAAGGCATCCAGCGACATCGGCGGCTTCGGCTTGGGCTTCGGTCCGGGCTTGGGCTTCGGCGGATTGAAGATCGCCTCGTGCTGGCGCTCGACCCAGCCGCTGAGCTCCGCTCCGCAGCCATCGCCGAAATTAGGCGGTTCCTGCCCCTGGCAGCTCGCCATGCCGGCCGGGCAGGCCAGCCGGATATGGAAATGATAGTTGTGGCCCCAGATCGGCCGTACCTTCTCCAGCCAGCTCTTGTCGGCGCCGGCCTCGCGGCAGAGCGCGACCTTGAGCGCAGGGTTCACGAAGATACGCTCGACCTTCGGCTCGGCCGCGACGGTGCGGATCAGGCGGGTATGGGCCGGCGTCCAGTGGCGGGGATCGACATCGCGCCAGTCGGAGCGGGCCATGTTGACCGCCGACATGTTCTCGCGCTGCTCGCGGTCGAGCCGGCCGCGCGGCATCGGCGTCAGCCAGACATCGGCATCGAGCCCGATCTGGTGCGAGGCATGACCGGTCAGCATCGGGCCGCCGCGCGGCTGCGACATGTCGCCGACGAGGAGCCCGGCCCAGCCGGTGATGCGCGGCACGTCGCGGGCGAGCTTCTCCAGATAGTCGATGAGGATCGGGTGGCCCCAGTTGCGGTTGCGGTTCAGCCGCATGACCTGCCAGCTCGGCCCATCGACCGGCAGCGCCTCGGCACCAGCAAGGCAGCCGCGTGCATAGGAGCCGATGGCACGCGCCTGCATGCTCGCCGGCTCGGTCTTCTGACCGAAGAGCGAGCGGGCGGCATCGGGCCAGGCCGCGATATTGGCGGCGCGGGTCTTCGCCTCCTGGTCAGCCGTCGACTGGGCCTGACCTGCTGCCGGCAGAAGGACGAGCGGCACTAATAGAACCGCGATTCGGGAGATGATGCGCATGGCGTGAGAATCGCCGCGACCGTCCATGGCGGTCAAGCGCGATGGCTGGACAAGCGGCGCAACGAATTGCAGCCTTGCGCAACGGCGACGCAAGACGCGCCCTTCAGGGAGATATCGATGACGGCCATGATCGACCGCCGCAGTGTTCTTGCCGGCGCTGGCGCCCTTCTCGCGGCGCCGAGCGCAGGCTTTGGCCAGCAACCCTGGCCGCAGGGGCGGCTGCTCAAGCTCGTGGTGCCGTTCCCGCCGGCCGGCGCGACCGACGTGCTGGCGCGGCTCGTCGCCGACAAGCTCGGCCAGACCTGGGGCACAAATATCGTGGTCGAGAACCGGCCGGGCGCCGGCGGCAATATCGGCACCGACGCCGTCGCCAAGGCCGAGCCGACCGGCGACACCTTCCTGATCGTCTCGGTGGGCATGGCGACCAACCAGTATCTCTATCAGAAGCTGACCTACGACCCGGCCAAGGACCTGGCGCCGATCACCATGGTCGCGATGGTTCCCAACCTGCTCGTCGCCAACAAGACCCTGCCGGTGAACAATGTCGCCGAGCTGATCGCCTATGCGAAGGCCAATCCCGGCAAGCTGACCTATGGCTCATCCGGCGTCGGCACCTCCGTGCATCTCTGCGGCGAGCTGTTCCAGAAGCTGACCGGCACCAAGATGGTGCATGTGCCCTATCGCGGCACGGCCCAAGCCACGCAGGACCTGATCGGCGGGCGCATCGACCTGATCTTCGACAATATCCCGCAGGCGCTGCCCCATGTGCGCGCCGGCTCGATCCGCGGCTTCGGCATCACCACGGCGAAGCGCTCGCCGACGGCGCCGGAATTCGCGCCGATCGCCGAGACCGTGCCGGGCTTCGACGTCTCCTCCTGGTTCGCGCTGTTCGCGCCGGCCAGAACGCCGGCCGCCGTCATCGCCAAGATCCAGGCCGATACCAAGGCGGGGATCGCCGACCCGGCGGTGCGCGCCAAGATGGATGCGCTCGCGGCCGAGCCCGTCGGCAACAGTCCCGAAGAGCTCGGTGCTTTCCTGCAGGCTGAAATGAAGCGCTGGGGCGACCTGATCAAGGAGGTCGGGCTCAAGGTGGAGTGACGCCACGCTCACGCTGCGGAACCCAGCGTTCGCAGCTGGCGTTTCCCGTCAGACCGCGCCCGGAACGGGCGTCACGAAACGGGAGTTCGCCATGTCCACCGTCCTCATCGTCGTGCTGCTCGTCCTGCTTCTGGGCGGTGGCGGCTATTACGGCCATCGCAGCTATGGAACGGCAGGGCTCGGCGGCGTGCTCGGCCTCGTGCTGACGATCGTGCTGATCCTGTGGCTGCTCGGCGCCATCGGCGGCGCAAGGATCGCCTGATCCGGGACGGCTGTGACCGGTCAGGTCGCGTCAGGCCGATCGGTTGCGGCGGGCTCGGCCGCGATCTTGGCGCAGATCGCCTTGAACAGCACCGCCGACCGGCACTGGCTCTGAATCCACCACAGGTTGAGTGCCACCAGACAGGCCAGAGCGAGCGCGACGGCCGTGACGTCGCCGATCCAGGCGCCGTAGGTGCCGAAGAGCACGACCGGCGCGAGATAAGGCAGGGACGACAGGAAAGCCGGCAGGAAGCCGGCATCGGCCGCTGCCGCCTGCGCGACATAGCTTCGCTCTTCGTCCGTCAGATCGATCGCCACCGGCTATCCCTCCCCGGACCGAAGCAGAGTGCCGCTTAGGCGCGACGCTCCCAGACCGCGACGGCGGCCGCCAGATCCTCGAGCGCGACGCCAACCGACTTGAACAGCGTGATGCCGCCGCCCTCGACCGGCCCGGCGATCCGGCCATGGCAGAGATCGGCCAGCGTGCCCGCGATCCTGTCGGCGCTGTAGCTGCCTTCGGCGATGGCGACGGCGACGTCTCCGCCCTCATCGATCGCCTTGCTGGAATCGACGATCACGCGGGCGCGATGCAGGGCGTCGGCATCGGCCTCGCGCATCTGCATGGTGAAGCCGCCGATCAGATCGAGATGCGCCTCGCGCTTCAGCCAGTGGCCGTGGATCAAGGGCTCGGTCGCGTTCGTGGCGCAGGAGATGATGTCGGCGGTGCGGGCCTCGCCTTCGAGATCGGTCGTAGCGCGGGCCTCGATGCCGTCCTTCGCCAGTTCGGCGACGGTGGCCTCCGCCGCTTCAGGCCGCCGCGCCCAGACCGCGATCTCGGTCAGCGGACGGACGGAGCGATGCGCCTTGATGATGAAGGGCGCAAGCGCGCCGGCCCCGACCATCAGCATGCGGCTGGATTCGGGATTGGACATGTAGCGCGAGGCCAGCGCGGAGGCCGCCGCCGTGCGCCAGGTCGTCAAACGGTTGCCGTCCATCACCGCGAGCGGCTTGCCGGTCGCGCCGTCCATCAGCAGATAGGCGCCCATCACGCCCGGCAGGTTGCGCTTGCCGTTGCCGAAGAAGACCGAGACGATCTTGGTGCCGATATAGGGATTGGCGACGTCCGGCCCGCTCCAGGCCGGCATGGTCAGCAGGATGGCGTCGGTCTCGTCCGGGCGCTGGATCGCGTACTGGCCGCGCTTGGGCGCGATGACCTCGCTGCGGAAGGCGTCGTCGAGGATGTCGATGAGGCCGGGGTAACTCAGGGCCGCATCGATCTCGGCCACATCGAAAAGTCGCATCAATTCCGTCCGTTGGTCAGTGCCGGCAGCGCGGAGTCGGGCACGGCCGAGCGCAGCGCCTGGGTTTCGGAGCGCAGCGCCTCCGCCTCGCGGCGATTGCGGCGCGCCGCCTTGCGGTGCTTGCCCTGCGCGATCCAGGAAGCCAGGCCGCCGACGAGCACGCCGACGGCGATGGCGGCCAGCACGACCGCGAAAAGCGGCAGCTCGTAGGAGAGCATGGGCAGGTCGCGGCTGAAGGGATCGAGCGAAACGCGCACCGGGCCGCGATTGGCGATCGAGAACAGCACGATCACCAGCGCGACGGGAACCAGCACCAGCGCCTTGAAAAAGGCCTTCATCACAATCTCCGTGCGGCTGCGGGGCCTTACGCTTGCGCTCAATCCTTGCCGTTGAGGCGCAGCCGCAGCTCCTTGCCCGTCTTGAAGACGGGGACGAACTTCTCCTCGACCTCCACCGCGTCGCCCGTGCGAGGATTACGGCCGATGCGGGCCGAGCGGCCCTTGCGCGAGAAGGCGCCGAAGCCGCGCAGCTCCACCCGGTCGCCCCGCGCCAACGCCTTCACGATCTCGTCCAGAATAGCCGAGACGATGTTCTCGATGTCGCGCTGGTAGAGGTGGGTGTTGCGGTCGGCGATCCGCTGAACGAGTTCGGATTTAATCATCGCTGGAGTATAACCATTTGTATCAACATCACTTTTCAGCGGCAGGCTGCCAGAGCGCCAAGGGCGCGTCAAGCCGCAAGCCGACCGGCTGATCCGCCGCACGCGCGATCGTCGCCGCGAGCGCATCGAGGCCGGCGCCGCGCGCCATCGCCTCGGCGAAGCTCCACAGGCCCAGGGACGAGGATTCGCTGCGACGGCGCCAGTCGCGGACCTTCAGGTCCTTGGCGACGCTCTTCTCGCGCTCCATCCAGGCAATCGCCTCAGGTTCGCCGCCGATCTGATCGACGAGCTTCAGGTTCACGGCCTGGCGGCCGGAATGGACGCGCCCGTCCGAAACCGTGGCGACCTCGCCCTCGGCGAGACGACGGCGATCGCGGACCATGTCCTTGAACCAGGTGTAGTTGTCGTTGACGACGCGCTGCAGCGCCTCGCGCGCCTCCGGCGAGGTCGGCTCGAAGCCGCTGGGCGCCGCCTTGAGCGGGCTCGACTTGATCGACTCGACCTTGACGCCGACGGTGTCGAGCAGGTTCGAGACGTTCGGGAACTGGAAGAGCACACCGATCGAGCCGACGAGCGAGGTCTGGCGAGCGACGATGCGGTCGGCACCCATCGCGGCGATATAGCCGCCCGACGCCGCGACGCCGTCGACGACCGCGACCATCGGCTTCTTGGCGGCGAGCTGGCGCAAAGCCGTGTGCAGCGCCTCGGAGCCGGACGTCGTGCCGCCGGGGCTGTCGATGCGGAGCACGACGGCGGAAACCGCCTTGCTGTCCTCGACCGACTTGATCAGGTCGAGCGTGCGGCGATCGCCGGAGATGAAGCCGGAAACGGTGATGCGGGCGATATGGGCGCTCGACAGGCTGCCCGTGCTGTCGCCCTTCCAGGCGAGGCCGCCGATCACCGCCGCGACGATCACGCCGAGCACGGCGAGGACGCGCCAGAGCGTCAGCTTGCGGCGCAGGCTGCGGCGGTCTGCGAGCAGATCGGCATCGGATGACATCGGAAGGCTCCTGGCGGCTGGGTCCGTGATGTAGACCTGCTGGCCCGGCCGGGCAAGGCGCGAGGCGCCGCCTCAGGCCGCGACCGAGGCGCGCGCCCGGTCGAGCGCGAGCAGCGCGAGGCCGCTGGCGACCGAGCGGAAGGCGTCGCCGATATGCACCTTGCCGGCGCCGAAGCGACGGTCGAACAGGCTGCGCACGGCCGGGACATAGGAGGTGCCTCCGGTCATGAAGACCGCCTCGATGCGCTCACCGCCAAGCCCGGCCTCGGCCAGCGCGCGGTCGAGCGCGGTTTCGATGGCGCCGACATCATCAGTGATCCAGCGCTCGAAATCGGTGCGGCGGATCGGCTTCTCGATGGTGACGCCCATCTGGTTGAAGCTCAGCGTCGTCTCCTCCTTATCGGAGAGAGCGACCTTGGCGGCGGAAACAGCGCGGTAGAGCTCGTAGCCGAGATCGTATTCGATGACCGTCAGCAGGTCCTCCAGCTTGCCGGGCTCGACGGCTTCGCGGATCAGGGCGTTGAGCTCGGCCATGGTCTCGCGGCTCTTCATCAACGAGAGCTTGTGCCATTGCGCGAAGGCGGCGTGATAATGCGCCGGCACCGGCAGGAGCTTGCCGAAGGAGCGATAATCCGTGCCCTTGCCGAGCGCCGGGGACACCGCATGTTCGATGATGCGGTAGTCGAAGGTGTCGCCGGCGACGCCGACACCGGCATGGGAGAGCGGGATCGCCTCCAGCCCGCCGTTCCGGCCGGGCTCGAAGCGCATCACCGAGAAGTCGCTGGTGCCGCCGCCGAAATCGGCGACCAGCATGGTCTGCGGCGTCTTCAGGTCGCGGGCGTACCAGTAGGCGGCGCCGAGCGGCTCATAGGCGAAATCGACCTGGTTCATGCCGGCCTTGCCGTAGGAGCCCTTCAGGCGGCCGACCGCAAGCTCCTCGTCCGGCCGCTCGCCGGCGAAGACGACCGGGCGGCCGGAGACCAAGGGCAGCGCGTCATGGCCCGGCAGATCCGCCGTGAGATCGGACAGGAAGACGCCGATCAGGTCCTCCAGCCGGAAGAGCTTGCCGAAGAGCCGGGTCTCTTGGAAGGCGCGGCTGGAGAGATGGGTCTTGAGCGATTGCAGAAAGCGATGCTCGGTCGTCATCCCCAGGGCCATGTCGAGCGCATCGGGACCGCTGACATGGGTGATGCTGGTCTCCGGCGGACGGCCCTCGCGCCAGAACATCAGCGCCGAGCGATAGGCGTCGACCGCGCCCTGCTTCGTCGCGAAGGAGCGCGTCATGACCGAACCGTCCGGCCCCGCCAGCGCAACGACGCTGTTGGTGGTGCCGAAGTCGATGCCGATAGCGGCGGGGGTCATGGCGCTTCTCCTCTTGCGGGACAGACGACCCAGCCCTCATCCCGAAGCATGTTGCAGCGTGCCTCGGGATGAGGGCTGGGCAAAATCAACCGAAACAAAAGCCCGCGCGGATCGCTCCGCGCGGGCCGAATTCAAAGGCCGGCCGCTTTCGCGGCCGAAACCTCACTTCTTGTCGGTGGCCTTCTTGAGCGCAGCGCCCAGGATGTCGCCGAGCGAGGCACCGGAATCGGCGGAGCCGTACTGGGCCATCGCCTCCTTCTCCTCAGCCATCTCCAGGGCCTTGATCGAGACCTGGATCTTGCGGGCCTTCTTGTCGAAGAGCACCACGCGGGCGTCGATGCGCTCGCCGGCCGCGAAGCGCTCGGGGCGCTGCTCGGAGCGATCGCGAGCCAGCTCGGCGCGCTTGATGAAGGTCATCATGTCGGTGTCGGCGATCTTCACGTCAAGACCCGACTCCTTCACCTCGACCACCTCACAGGTGACGATCTGGCCCTTCTTGAACTCGCCGGCATCCACGAAGGGATCGCCGCCGAGCTGCTTCAGGCCGAGCGAGATGCGCTCCTTCTCGACGTCCACATCGAGAACGACGGCCTGCAGGACGTCGCCCTTCTTGTATTCCTCGATGACCTGCTCGCCCGGACGGTTCCAGTCGAGATCCGAGAGATGGATCATGCCGTCGATATCGCCTTCGAGACCCAGGAACAGGCCGAACTCGGTCTTGTTCTTGACCTCGCCCTCGACCGTCGAGCCCGACGGGTGCTGCTCCGCGAAGAGCTCCCACGGGTTGCGCAGGGTCTGCTTGAGGCCGAGCGAGATGCGGCGCTTGACCGGATCGACCTCGAGGATCGCGACGTCGACTTCCTGCGAGGTCGAGACGATCTTGCCGGGGTGGACGTTCTTCTTGGTCCAGGACATCTCGGAGACGTGGATCAGGCCTTCGATGCCCGGCTCCACCTCGACGAACGCGCCGTAATCCGTGATGTTGGTCACGCGGCCCTTGAGACGGGTGCCGACAGGGTAACGCTCGGCGATGCCATCCCACGGATCGGCCAGCAGCTGCTTGATGCCGAGCGAGATGCGGTGCGTGTCCTGGTTGATCTTGATGATCTTGACCTTGACCGTCTGGCCGATGGTCACGACCTCCGACGGGTGGTTCACGCGGCGCCACGCCATGTCGGTGACGTGCAGCAGGCCGTCGATGCCGCCGAGGTCAACGAACGCACCGTATTCGGTGATGTTCTTGACGACGCCGTCGATGACCTGACCCTCTTCGAGCGAGGCGACGAGCTCGGAACGAGCCTCGGCGCGGGTCTCTTCGAGGACGGTGCGGCGCGACACGACGATGTTGCCGCGGCGGCGATCCATCTTGAGGATCTCGAAGGGCTGCGGCTGGCCCATCAGCGGGCCGACGTCGCGGATCGGGCGGATGTCGACCTGCGAACGCGGCAGGAAGGCCACGGCGCCGTCGAGGTCGACGGTGTAGCCGCCCTTGACGGTGTTGAAGATCATGCCGGTGACCTTCTCGCGGGCCTCGAAGGCCTTCTCGAGCTTGACCCAGCTCTCTTCGCGGCGAGCCTTGTCGCGCGAGATGACGGCTTCGCCGAGCGCGTTCTCGATCCGGTCCAGATAGACCTCGACCTCGTCGCCGACGTTCAGTTCCTGGTCACGGCCGGGGCCGGTGAATTCCTTGAGGGCGACACGGCCTTCGGTCTTCAGACCGACGTCGATGATCGCCATGTCCTTCTCAATGGCAACGACCTTGCCCTTGATGACGGAACCTTCGAGAGCCTCGTTACGGGTGAAGGACTCTTCGAGCAGGGCGGCGAAATCCTCGCGACCCGCGCTGTAGCTTTCAACTGCAGACATGTAATCTCCTGGGAGCCGGCCGCGTATCCCGCGGATGTCCGGCTATAGGCGCCGTGGTTGGTGCTGCGTTCCGGATCGCGGCCGTCGGCACCTCCTCTCGGAGGTATCCGCCTCCCCGTCAGACGGGGCCGGCGGAGGCGCCAGGACCAGCGGCTCGATCCGTATCCGGACGGCGCGTCTCAAGCACGAAACGGGAGCAGGTCTTGCAGACCGCCCCCGGCGCATGATCGATCACGGCCCTTCGGACAGGGGCGATGTAATGCAAGCCGGCCATCAGGGCAAGCCGAAGCCCTGCCTGGGGAGCCGATCTTATTCCTCTTTATTTGTCCCAAGGGCGCCATTTGCTCGCGGGGTATCCCCTATTCGAGGGAGCCGGCACCTGCCGATATCGCATAGCTTCCCCGGCCTCACGCTTCGTGCGAGGCTGCGGGCGGATTTCGTCCACGATTTGGGAGGGGTGCCATGGGCTGGGCCATTCTGGGGCTGATCGTCGTTCTCGTCGTCTACCTGATCATGACCTATAACGGGCTCGTCGCGATGCGGCAGCGCGTGAACCAGGCCTTCGCCGATATCGACGTCCAGCTGAAGCAGCGCCACGACCTGATCCCGAACCTGATCGAGACGGTGAAGGGCTATGCGACCCACGAGAAATCGACGCTTGACGCGGTGATCGCCGCGCGCAACGCGGCGCAGGGCGCAACCGGCGTGCACGACAAGGCGGCGGCCGAGCAGCAGCTCTCCGGCGCCGTCGGCCGGCTGCTCGCGCTGGGCGAGGCCTATCCCGACCTCAAGGCCAGTGCCAATTTCCAGCAGCTCCAGGTCGACCTCGGCAATGTCGAGGACAAGCTCGCGGCGGCACGGCGCTTCTTCAACAATGCGGTCGGCGAGTTCAACGCCGCGATCCAGGCCTTCCCGGCCGTGCTGTTCGCGCCGCAGATGGGCTTCACCCAGCGCGAATTCTTCGATGTCGGCGAACAGACGCGGGCTCAGATCGAAGTCGCACCCACAGTGAAATTCTGACGGCGGAATAACACTTCCAGCAGGCGGAGCAGCTGCGATGGCCGAGGCCTTCGGGCTCTATACCCACCAGCGCAACAACCGGATCAGGTCGAACCTCCTGATCGTCGGGCTCTTCCTGCTGGTTTATCTCACCGCCTGGGGCCTGCTGCTCGTCGCCTTCGGCTATGGCGGCGTGCCGCGCGGGCGCACCGCCTTCGGCGAGGCCGGCCGCGTCTTCCGCTCGTGGTTCCCCTTCATTACCGCGGGCGCGATGCTCTGGGTCTTCATCGGCTTCCGCATGAATGTCGCGATGATCAATGCGGTCACCGGGTCGAAGGGGCTGGCGCGCGAGGACAATCCCAAGCTCTACCGGATGCTGGAGAATCTCTGCATCTCGCGCGGTCTGCCGATGCCGAAGCTCGCCATCATCGAGAGTGACGCGCTCAACGCCTTCGCCAGCGGCGTCAATGACAGCCAGTTCACCGTCAGCGTGACGACCGGGCTTCTCGCCCAGCTCAACGACGCCGAGGTCGAGGCCGTGCTGGCGCATGAACTCACCCATATCCGCAACGGCGACGTCCGCCTGATGGTGATCGCCGTGGTGATCGCCGGCATCGTCTCCTTCATCGGCGAGCTCGTCTTCCGCGGCCTCGGGCGCAGCCGGATCAGGGTGTCCTCCGACGATGCCAAGAAGGGCAACGGGCTCGCCATCATCGTCGGAATCGCGGTGATCGCGATCTCCTGGTTCCTGGCCGTGCTGATCCGCCTCTCGCTGTCGCGCTCGCGCGAGTATCTCGCCGATGCCGGCGCGGTCGAACTGACCAAGAATCCGGATGCGATGATCTCGGCCCTGCTCAAGATCTCCGGCCGGGCCGATATCGAGGGCGTGCCGTCCGGCGTGATGGACATGTGCTTCGAGAACGACCCCGATGATTTCGCCGACCTGTTCTCGACCCACCCCTCCGTCACCAAGCGCGTGCAGGCGCTGGTCGAGACCGCCGGCGGGCGGATGCCAGCGATGCCGCCGCATCCGCCGAAGATCGGCGAGCGTCAGGACCTGCCGACGATGGTCGAGGAGACTGCGGCGCGCGGTCCCTGGCAGAGGCCTCCGGCCGGGTAACCCATCTGCATCGCGCGAGCCGTGGACGATAAAAGCGCCGCCGATCTATCTTACCCCCTGGTCAAGACGGAGAACGGCCATGAAAGCGGCCCTCGCGATCGCGCTCGGCCTTTGGATTCTTGTCGCAGGCTATCAGAACGCTGGCGCACAGGAAGCATGCCAACCCGCGCGCAGCTCATGCTCGCAGATGAACGCCTCCTGCGAGCAGAAATGCAAGACCGGCAACAATCCCAGCGCTTGCGTGGCACGCCTCTGCTCGACCCCCTATAGCGGGTGCAAGATCAACGGCATCTGGAGATCAGCCTCCAGCCCGACCTGCCTGAAGACGAACAACCGGAGCTGACAGCGGCGAGCGGCATGGCTCAGGCGGCGCGCTTCGCCGGATCGATCTCAATGACCAGCGGATAGAAAGTGCTCCAGCGATTCCAGCGCTGCGCGCCGGCTTCGCCGATCGCCCAGAGCCTGACTTCCACTGCGAGGCCGAGATTCTGAAGCCGCCGGGCGCCGGACAGCGCGCGAGGGTGGCGCCGGGCGAGGGTCACCGCCCCTCCGTCGCCCATCCCAGCGCTTCCTCGAGGCGGTCGTCGCCCCAGAAGAGCTCACCGTCGCCAGCTACGAAGAAGGGCGCGCCGAAGATGCCGATCGACTTGGCATATTCGATCTCGGCCTTGAGGCGGCCCTTGACCTCCTCGCTGCGCGAGAGCGGCAGCGCGACATTGGGATCGCTGCCCGCCTCCTTCAGCGCGGCGCTCAGCACGGCCTCCTCGGCGATGTTGCGGCCCTCGCAGAAATGCGCGCGGAACAGCGCCTTCGAGAAGGTCGGCGTCCAGCCGCCATCGCGGCCGGCGAGCGCCAGCCGCGCGGCCGTCAGCGAATTCTGGGGAAAATTCTCGGGCTTGACGATCGTGACGCCCTGGCGCCGCCCACGCCGCGCCGTATCGCGCCACATGTAGCGGCCCTTGCTGGGATAGAGCGCGAAGGGCGAAGTGTTCCAGCCCTGCGCCGCGAAGATCGGCCCGAGCAGGAAGGGACGCCAGCGCAAGGCGACGCCGGCTTTATCGGCCAACTCTTCGATTCTGAGGGCACTCAGGCAGGAATAGGGCGACGCGAACTCATACCAGAAGTCCAGAACGGGACGATTCGGCATTCAGCCTCCGAACAGGTCGTCATGTCGTGTCGCGCCCGATCGAGCCTGCGCTCTTCGCAACGCGACCGCAAGCGCCGCGAATGGCGCCTGTGGAATGGAGGGACGACGCGTTCACCCGCGCCCATCCATCACCGGACGACGCGGGATCGATCAGAAGGTTCCGATTGCTTCGCCCCGAACGCTGCGATAGTGCGCCATTGCGTCCGAAACGCGGCCCATGGGGGCTGCCAGAAGGAAAACAGACAGATGGCTGACAGCAGCGTGAAAAAGGTCGTCCTCGCCTATTCCGGCGGTCTCGACACCTCGATCATCCTCAAATGGCTGCAGACCACCTATCGATGCGAGGTCGTGACCTTCACCGCCGATCTCGGCCAGGGCGAGGAGCTCGGACCGGCGCGCGACAAGGCGCTGCTGCTCGGCATCAAGCCGGAGAACATCTATATCGAGGACCTGCGCGAGGAATTCGTGCGCGACTACGTCTTCCCGATGTTCCGCGCGAATGCCGCCTATGAGGGCGTCTACCTGCTGGGCACCTCGATCGCGCGCCCGCTGATCGCCAAGAAGCTGATCGAGATCGCCGAGAAGACCGGCGCCGACGCCGTCTCCCATGGCGCGACCGGCAAGGGCAACGACCAGGTCCGCTTCGAGCTGACGGCTTACGCGCTCAAGCCCGATGTCGTGGTGATCGCGCCCTGGCGCGAATGGGACCTGCGCTCGCGCGAGCAATTGATCGCTTTCGCCGAGCAGCACCAGATCCCGATCGCCAAGAACAAGCGCGGCGAAGCGCCGTTCTCGGTCGACGCCAACCTGCTGCACGCCTCCTCCGAGGGCCGCGTGCTGGAGGACCCGGCGGTCGAAGTGCCCGACTACGTGTATTCGCGCACGATCTCGCCGGAAGACGCGCCGGACAAGCCGACCATCGTTACGGTCTCCTTCGAGAAGGGCGACGCAGTCGCGATCGACGGCGAGAAGCTCTCGCCCGCGACGCTGCTCGCCAAGCTCAATGATCTCGGCCGTGACAACGGCATCGGCCGGCTCGACCTCGTCGAGAACCGCTTCGTCGGCATGAAGTCGCGCGGCATGTACGAGACGCCCGGCGGCACGATCCTGCATGCGGCGCATCGCGCCATCGAGTCGATCACGCTCGACCGCGGCGCGGCGCATCTCAAGGACCAGATCATGCCGCAATATGCCGAGCTGATCTATAACGGCTTCTGGTTCTCGCCGGAGCGCGAGATGCTGCAGGCCCTGATCGACAAGAGCCAGGAATTCGTCACCGGCGACGTGCGCCTGAAGCTCTACAAGGGCGGCGTCCATGTCATCGGCCGGTCGAGCGACTACTCGCTCTACGACCAGGACCTCGTCACCTTCGAGGAAGGCGCCGTGGCATACGACCACCGCGACGCGGCCGGCTTCATCAAGCTCAACGCGCTGCGCCTGCGCACGCTCGGTCAGCGCAAGAAGAAGCTGGGGCTGTAAAAACCCCGCTTTGAAGCGCGTCATCCCGTGCGCGCTGCGGCATGTGAATGCCGCTGCGCAGACACGGGACCGCATGACAAGTGAGGCTGAATTCACCCGGCGCGGTCCGTCCACGCCGGGTTTTCCTTTTCTATGAGCGCAACCTTCCAGGCGCGGCGCCATGTCTTGAGGACTTTCTCGCGCTCGATCGCATGGGTGGGATCGTCGAAGGTCTCGACATAGACGAGCCGGTCGATGTTGTAATTCGCCGCATGTCCCTTGATCGCGTGGCTCTTGTGCTCCGCGATCCTGCGCTCCAGGTCGTTTGTGATGCCGATATAAAGCGGGCCGTCCTTGCGGATGGCGAGGATGTAGACGGCATAGATGCGAGCGGTCATGCAGGCCTCGCGGTGAGCGCGAGACAGCACCCTATCCTGCGCACGGTCCCGTGTCTGCGCAGCGGCACTTCGCGCCGCAGCGCGCACGGGATGACACCCTTCAAAAGCACCGCTTCATGAACCCACGCCGCGCTCGCGCGTTCAGCACTCACCGATCAACCTGAGTGCTCCCAGCATGCTGCGCTTCCTCGCCCCGGCCCTGATCTCCGCCGCCCTCTATGTCCCCATCGCGGCTCTAGCCCAAGAAGTTCCACCAAAGAGCGAGAAACCCGCGACGCCGGAAATCGCGACCTGCAAGGCCGCCGCGCTGCAGACGCTCCACGCCAAGGAGCCGGAGATCAAGGACATCTATATCGACGAGGACGGCGCCACGGTCGCGGTGTCGGAATCGAAGATCGAGGATATCCCGATCACGCGCATCGTCATGGGCGAGGCTTATCTGCGCACCGACCGGTCGGACAAGCCGCGCCGCTTCCTCTGCCTGCTCGGCGAGAAGAACAAGGTGCTCCTGACATTCTTCACGGCACGCTGACGCCCAGGCGCAAGCGAAAGGGCCGCGTGGCGGCCCCATAGCCATTCATCGGAGCGAAAGCGCCTCTCAGCTTCCGTCAACGACCCGGGTCGCGGGCCGGTCATGGCCATCCGCCAGCTCCTCGTGCCAGCGGCCGCTCTGGTCCTGATAGACGATCCCGTCGGTGCTGCCGGCGACCGTCTGGCGCGCGGCGGCACGGGTCGCCGCCTTCAGCGCCGCGTCATGCGTCCGGAAGGTCTCGGACAGAGCCCCGTCGACCTTGTAGGCCCAGCCGCCGTCGTGCTCGACCACCTCGTATTTGACCATGACCATCGCGCACCCTCCTTTCGCTCGAAGGAAAACCGCGCCCCGGCCATGGGGTTCCGGCTAGTCGCCGTTGCCGCTATCGGCCGCGCGCAGCGAATCCAGCGCCGGCATCGAGGTGATGTGATAGCCGGCATCGACATGATGGACGTCGCCGGTGACACCTCCGGAGAGATCCGAGAGGTAATAGAGCGCCGAGCCGCCGATCTCTTCAAGCGAAACCGACTTGCGCAGCGGCGAATTCGCGCGCTGCCAGGACAGCATGGCGCGCGCATCGGAGATACCGGCGCCGGCCAGCGTCCGCACCGGCCCGGGCGAGAGCGCGTTGACGCGGATGCCGCGCGGGCCGTAATCGCCGGCGAGATAACGCACGCTCGCCTCCAGCGCCGCCTTGGCGACGCCCATGACGTTGTAGTTCGGCATGATCCGGGTCGAGCCGCCATAGGTCAGCGTGATCATGCTGCCGCCCTTGGGCATGCGCTCGGCCGCGCGCTTCGCGATTTCGGTGAAGGAGAAGCAGGAGATCACCATGGTCCGCGAGAAATTCTCGCGGCTGGTGTCGGCATAGAGCCCCTTCAGCTCGTTCTTGTCGGAGAAGCCGATGGCATGGACGATGAAATCGAGCGTGTTGCGCTCGGGGTCGCCGCCCCAGGCCTCGTCCAGGGTCGCGAAGGCGGCATCGACGGACACAGTGTCCTCGACATCGCAGGGCACGACCAGCTTCGAGCCGATGCTCTCCGCCAGCGGCCGGACGCGCTTGCCGAGCGCATCGCCCTGATAGGTGAAGGCGATCTCGGCGCCATGGGCGTGGAGGGTGCGGGCAATGCCCCAGGCAATCGAATTCTGATTGGCGACGCCCATGATGAGGCCGCGCTTGTTGTGCATCAGCGGGAGCATGGCAAACTCGGAAGGGTCTTCAGGCTTGGCCCGAAGGCGGGAAACGGAGGAAAGTCGGCGGATCTGATCGGTCGAACTCTGAACGGCGCATCAACATTGCCGGGTCATTGCCGACACCAGCATGGTCGTCTTGGCTAGTCGGTCTTGGTGATCGCGGCAGCGGCGGCCTTCGAGGTGGAGACCGGCACGATCTCGAAACGGACAAGGTCGTTCCACTGCAGGACCCATTCCTGCAGCAGGGCGATATCGTCGCATTCCATGATCTGGAAGCAGCGGCCGAGATCGGCCGAGACCCAGCTCTCGACATAGCGCACGCCGGCCGGAGCCATCCGCCCGCTATGCTGGAAGCGGGCGTAGACATCCTTCACGCGGGCCTGATCGAAATGCTCGATCACCATGAAGAGCATGGCGCTTCTCAGACCTCCAGGCGCTTCATCACGATGGTGGCGTTGGTGCCGCCGAAACCGAAGGAGTTCGAAAGCACGGTGCCGAGGCCGGCATTGTCGATGCGCTTGCGCACGATCGGCATGTCGGCGAAGGCCGGGTCGAGCTCGTCGATATGGGCGCTCTCGCAGATGAAGTCGTTGTTGAGCATCAGCAGCGAGTAGATCGCCTCCTGCACGCCGGTGGCGCCGAGCGAATGGCCGGTCAGCGACTTCGTCGCCGAGATCGGCGGCGCCTTGTCGCCGGCGCCGAAGACCTCGCGGATCGCCTCGATCTCCTTGCCGTCGCCGACCGGGGTCGAGGTGCCGTGCGGGTTGATGTAGTCGACCTTGCTCTTCACGCCTTCGAGCGCCATGCGCATGCAGCGGACCGCGCCCTCGCCCGACGGGGCGACCATGTCGTAGCCGTCCGAGGTCGCGCCATAGCCGACGATCTCGCCATAGATCTTGGCGCCGCGCGCCTTGGCATGCTCCAGCTCCTCGAGCACGACGACACCGGCGCCGCCGGCGATGACGAAGCCGTCACGGGCGACGTCATAGGCGCGCGAGGCGCGGGCCGGCGTGCCGTTGAAGTCGGAGGACATCGCGCCCATGGCGTCGAAGAGGACGGAGAGCGTCCAGTCCAGCTCCTCGCAGCCGCCGGCGAAGATCACGTCCTGCTTGCCCCACTGGATCAATTCATAGGCGTTGCCGATGCAGTGGTTAGAGGTCGCGCAGGCCGAGGAGATCGAATAGTTGACGCCCTTGATCTTGAACCAGGTCGCCAGCGTCGCCGAAGCGGTCGAGGACATGCCCTTGGGCACGGCGAAGGGGCCGACCTTCTTGGAGGAGCCGCTTTCGCGGGCCTTGTCATAGGCGTCGATCAGGGCGCGGGTCGAAGGGCCGCCCGAGCCCATGATGATGCCGGTGCGCTCGTTGCTGATCTCGGCGGGCTCCAGGCCCGCATCGACGATCGCCTGCTCCATCGCGACCTGGTTCCAGGCAGAACCGCCGCCATGGAAGCGCATCGCGCGCCGGTCGAGCACCGTCGCGGGGTCCAGCGTCGGCACGCCCGCGACCTGGCTGCGGAAGCCGTGCTCGGCGAATTCGGTGACATGGGAGATGCCCGATTTCGCCGAATGCAGCGAGGCCAGGACCTCCTGCGTGTTGTTGCCGATGGACGAGACGATGCCCATCCCGGTGACGACGACGCGTCTCATGCTCGCTTACTCCAGCTGTCAGCGCACGGCGGGACAAGCCCGACCGCCCTGCATACATACCGCGCAAATGGACCGAGCGGCAGCTGCACGCAAGGCCGGGCTACGTTTTTCCTCAGGCCGCTTCCGGCTTGAACAGGCCCACGCGCATGTCGCTGACCGTGTAGATGCGCTTGCCATCGGCCTCCAGCCAGCCATCGGCGATGCCGAGGACGAGCTTGGACTTGAAGACCCGCTTGAAGTCGACGCCGTAGACGACCTTCTTGACCGAAGGCAGCACCTGGTCGGCGAACTTGACCTCGCCGACGCCGAGCGCACGGCCGCGGCCCGGCAGGCCGAGCCAGCCGAGGAAGAAGCCGGTGAGCTGCCACAGAGCATCGAGGCCGAGGCAGCCCGGCATCACCGGATCACCCTTGAAGTGGCAGTCGAAGAACCAGAGGTCGGGCTTGATGTCGAACTCGGCGCGGACGAGGCCCTTGCCGTGCTCACCGCCCTCTTCGGCGATCTCGACGATCCGGTCGAACATCAGCATCGGTGGCAGCGGCAGCTGCGCATTGCCCGGCCCGAACAGTTCCCCACGACCGCAGGCGAGGATCTCCTCGTAGCTGAAAGACGACTGACGCTGCATTCCCGTGAGGCTCCCTGGCACAAGCCGGATTCGGCTGGTGTCTCGCCTGCCGTGCCTAACACGGCGGGAGCAGGAAACGAAAGGGCAGCACGTCCCAAGACCCACATGCCGGCGGTAAAAACCGCTCCCGTCATGCGCCAGATCAAAGGCACAGGCTCCCCAAGCCTCCAGGATAGCAGGAGCCATGCTTGCGACAGGGGGGCCGAGGGCCTACATTTCTTCTGACAATTTCAAAACAACAGGCGGGGCCTCGGGCGTCCGTTGCGGAAAAGGACACGGGAAGAGGCATGAACGATCTGACCGCGCAGAATCAGGGCAATGGATCGGCCGCGCGGCAAGGCTGTCCTTTCCATGACGTCCGGCAGAAGCTGCGGCGCGTCGGGTTGCGGCCGACCCGCCAGCGCGTCTCCCTCGGCTGGGTGCTCTTCGCCAAGGGCCAGCGCCATGTCAGCGCCGAGATGCTGTTCGAAGAGGCGATGAAGGAGCGCATCCCGGTCTCGCTCGCGACGATCTACAACACGCTGCGCCAGTTCACGGAAGCCGGCCTCCTGCGCGAGCTCACGCTCGATGGCGCCAAGGCCTATTTCGACACGGCCGACCACGATCACCATCATTTCGTCGTCGACGGTGAGAACCGGGTGATCGACATCCCCGCCGATGAGATCGATGTCGCCAGCCTGCCGGTTCCGCCCGCCGGCTACGAAATCGCGCGGGTCGACGTCGTCGTCCGGCTGCGCAAGATCGACAGCTGACAGAAGCTCCGCCCGTTCCGGAGACGATGAGCATGGCTTTCACCGATTCGCCGATCTCGCGCCGCGCACTGGCAGGGCTTCTGCTGGCGGCCGCCCTCCCCGCTACGCCCGCTCTCGCCGCGCCGCGCAGCTTGCGCGGCACCGTCTCCTTTCGCGAGCGCATGGCCCTGCCGCCCGGCGCCATCGTGGAGGTGAAGCTGCTCGACGTCTCGCTGGCCGACGCGCCGGCGCGCACCATCGCGGAGACCCGCGTGTCCGGCCGCCGCATCCCGGCGCCATGGACCTTGCGCTTCGATAGCAGGCGGATCGATCCCCGGCACAGCTACGCGCTGCAAGCGCGCATCACCCATCGCGGGCAATTGCTCTTCATCACTACGGAGCGGCACAGCGTCTTCACGGGCGGACCGGACAATACCGATATCTGGGTCCAGCGCGTGGCCGGACAGGAGCAGCCTCCTGCGCCCGCCAACTCACCGGTCGGCAGCTGGCGCCTCGCCAGCCTCGGCGGCGCCGAGACCCCGGCCTCGATCGCGACCACACTCGTCATCGCGGCGGACGGCAAGGTGTCGGGCCGCGGCGGCTGCAACGGCTTCGGCGGCACCGCGACCATTCAGGGCCGGGTGATCCGGTTCTCGCGCATGGTCTCGACGATGATGGCCTGCGAACCCGATAAGATGGCGCAGGAGCAGCGTTTCCTCAAAACGCTGGAGCGCGTGCATCGCTGGAGCTTCGAACGCCGAACGGGCCGGCTCGTCCTGCTCGATCGCGGCGGCCGTCCGCTGATGGCGCTGACGTCGCAGTAACGCCGGGCTGGCCTCAGTCGACCTTCTCGTTGGGATAGACGCCCCAGAGGCGCTCCTGGCGGATGAAGCCATTGATGTTGCCGACGCTGACGCGGCACCAGGTGTTGGCGCAGGAGGCGACGCTGGCAACAACGCCGGGCTGCAGCCGGGCGACGACGGCAGATTCCTCGCTCGCGGCGCTGCGCATCGGGAAATTCTCGTCCTTCTTCTTCGACCATGGGGCGACGAGCGCGGTGCGGCGGCCGGAGAGCAGGCTGTGCAGCACCCAGCCCTCGGTGCCGTCTGCATCGCGGACACGGCGCCAGGTCTCGAACTCGGCGGTGACCTCCACCGGCAGGCCGGCACGCTGATAGACCCAGCGCGTGCGGTGCTCCTTCGAGGGGCCCTCGCGCAGGTTCACGCGGTCCGTCTTCAGACTGACATAGCGCGGCACGGGCAAACCGGTGACCGAGCCGGCCTGCATGTCCTGCGCGGACGCGATCGCGGGCAAGCCGATCAGGGCCAGCGCCGCCAGGGCCAGGCAGCGCATCGACGAGACCTTCATGCCGCCACTCTCCTTCGTATCCGCTTACCCCCGGCGAAGGGGCAAGTTGTCATCCGCCGCGCTGCCGCCTAGACACAGTCATGCTGCCGCGCAGCAACTCCCATTCCTGGGCCACCAGGGTTAATGACGGGTTGAGGATATCAGGCCGATACGGCTGATGACGGAGGGGTGCCGCCATGACGAAGAAGAAGCCGGTGGTGGTGGTGACGCGCAAGCTGCCCGCCGTGGTGGAAACCCGGATGCGCGAATTGTTCGACGCCCAGCTCAATATCGACGACAAGCCGATGTCGCAGGCAGCGCTGGTCGAGGCCGTGAAGACCGCCGACGTGCTCGTGCCCACCGTCACCGACAAGATCGACGCCGCCATCATCGCGCAGGCCGGCGACCAATTGCGCCTGATCGCCAATTTCGGCAACGGCGTCGACAATATCGACGTCGCCAGCGCGGTGCAGCGCGGCATCACCGTCACCAACACGCCGGGCGTGCTGACCGACGACACCGCCGACATGACGATCGCGTTGATTCTCGCCGTCGCCCGCCGCATCGCCGAGGGGGCGCGCGTCATCCCCGACGACGACTGGGCCGGCTGGTCGCCGACCTGGATGCTCGGCCGGCGCATCACCGGCAAGCGCCTCGGCATCGTCGGCATGGGCCGCATCGGCCAGGCGCTGGCGAAGCGCGCCGCCGCCTTCGGCCTCTCGATCCACTACCATAACCGCCGCCGGGTCGATCCGCGCATCGAGGAGCAGCTCGACGCGACCTATTGGGATTCGCTCGACCAGATGCTGGCGCGGATGGACATCGTCTCGATCAACTGCCCGCACACGCCGGCGACCTATCACCTGCTCTCGGCGCGCCGCCTCAAGCTGATGAAGCCGGACGCCATTCTGGTGAACACGGCCCGCGGCGAGGTCGTCGACGAGACGGCGCTCGCCCGCATGCTGGAAGCCGGCGAGCTCGCCGGTGCCGGCCTCGACGTGTTCGAGAGCGAGCCAGCGGTCAATCCGCGCCTGCTCAAGCTCGCGCGCCAGCACAAGGTCGTAGTCCTCCCGCATATGGGCTCGGCCACTCATGAGGGCCGCGCCGACATGGGCGAGAAGGTTATCGTCAACATCAAGACCTTCATGGACGGCCACAAGCCGCCGGATCGCGTGCTGCCCAGCATGCTCTGAGAGCAGGTTTCAGGCGGCGCGCAGTCCCGCTAGGCGCGCCGCTTCCGCCGGCCACTCCCTGAAATCGTCGATGACGCCCGCAGCACCTGCGGCCAGCAGGCGTTCGCGCATGCGCCCCTTGTCATGGGCGACACCGGTGAAACCGGCGACCTGCATGCCCGCCGCCCGCGCCGCCAGTACGCCCGGCACCGAATCTTCCAGAACGAGGCAGCGCCCGGCCTCAGCGCCCATCTGCGACGCCGCGAACAGGAAGACATCCGGCGCCGGCTTGCCGCGCGCGACCTGCGAGGCCGAGAAGACATGAGGATCGAACAGATCGATCAGGCCGGCGAGCCCCAGGTTGCGCCTGAGCGGCTCCAGCACCGTCGAGGAGGCGACGCAGCGACGCCCGGCCATCTCGGTCAGCGCCTCACGCACCCCGGGAAGCGCGCGCAGTTCGGCCTCCAGGCGGAGAGCGACCGCATCCTCGATACGCGTCTCGAAATCACCCGGCAGAGGCCGTCCCAGCGCCGCCTCGATGATCTTCATGCCGTCGGCCCAGGGGATGCCGACGAGCTGATCGACATAATGGTCGAGCGTCCAGTGGCTGAGACCGGCCTCATGGCACATGGCGAGGCTGACCTCGCCATAGAGCGTCTCGGTATCGATCAGCGTGCCGTCGCAATCGTAGATGACGAGATCGAACGACACAGGGCTGCTCCGTCCGCCGCTCAGCGGGCCTGGAGCGTGTCGAACTGGCCGGTCTTGCGGAAGCGCCAGAGATAGGAGGAGATGACCGCCTCGGACGAGGTCGGTGCCAGTCCGAGCCCGGCGAAATCGCGGCCCTCTGCCTTGGCTTCCGCTGAGACGACATTGTCGCTCTCGAGCAGAGTGACCTGATCACGCGTCATCACCAGTTCGTCCGGGATCAGGCCGAGCGTCAGGGGATCGGCGACCTGCAGGACGCTGCCCATGATCCGGGCCAGCGGGAACGGCAGCGGCGCGAGCAGACGCTTGCGGCCGGTCACCTTGCAGACCTCCTCGACGATCTCGCGCAGGCTCTGCACCTCAGGCCCGCCAAGCTCGTAGACGCGGCCGCCCGCCACCACGCCATCGACGGCGCGAGCAACGATCTCGGCGACATCGCCGACGAAGGCCGGCTGGAATTTCGTCGCGCCATCGCCGACCAGCGGCACGATGGGCAGCATGCGGGCGAGCGAGGCGAAGCGATTGAAGAATGTATCCTCGGGGCCGAACATCACGGACGGACGCAGCACGACCGCGCCGGGAACGGAGGCGAACATCGCCGCCTCACCCTCAGCCTTGGAGCGAGCATAGGTGGAAGCCGATTCGGCGGAGGCGCCGAGCGCCGAGACATGGACCAGCCGCGCGATGCCGGCAGCGGCGCAGGCCTGGGCGATGGCGCGCGCGCCGTTCGCCTGCACGGCCGCAAAGCTCTGGCGGCCCTGCTCCTGCATGATGCCGACGAGATTGACGACGGCATCAGCCCCCTTCACCGCCGCAGCGACGGAAGCCGGATAGCGCAGGTTGGCCTGAACGGCGTGGATCTGGCCAACGGTACCGATCGGCTGGAGGAAATTGGCGAGGTCCGGCCGGCGCACGGCAACCCGCACCCGGTAGCCGCGCTTGACGAGCGCACGCACGACATGGCGCCCGACGAAACCGGAGCCGCCGAAGACCGTGACGAGTTGCTGGGCCGGGGCCTGGGAAGCCATCGCGAAAGCTCCGTTTAGAATGCTTCTGCCCTCCTAGATCATGTTCCGCCAAAGTGGAAATGCCTTTTGCGGCCTGCGCCTCTCCTATCCCGCTCCCTGCGGCGTTCCGCCCTATCCGCCGCGCGGCTTTGACCGCGTTTGACGCCGATCCGCCGCTTCCGGGCCGAAACAGCCAACAATTCACCCTGGCGGCGAAGGCGGTTTCCACAGGGCTGCGAAAACAAATTCATTTCGCCGCGACAGGGCCGTTGACAGGACGACTCTGCCCCCGTAAACGAACCGCCGTTGCCCAGGTGGCGGAATTGGTAGACGCACCAGCTTCAGGTGCTGGCGCCTGCAAGGGCGTGGAGGTTCGAGTCCTCTCCTGGGCACCACTTTTCTTTGAGGACTACCAACCTCAAGAACTTAGCGAAAATCAGCGACTTGCGGACACCCGAGTGATACAATCGGGTGGTCCAATGGTTCTTTCGATGGCGCGTCCGTTCAAGCATCCCAAGACTGGCGTCTACTGGTTTCGGAAGGTGGTTCCGAAGGACCTCCGGGCCGTAGTTGGCAAGCTGGAAGAGCTTCGCACACTCCGCACGAAAGACCCTGCCGAGGCACGCACACAGCACGCGAAAATCGCCGCCGAGGTAGACCGGCATTGGCAGGCTTTGCGCTCGCCCGCAGTGGCTCTCACGCAGAAAGAGATCGTCGCGCTCGCTGGGGTATTCTACCGGGACATCACGACGCAGATGGCGGAAGAGCCCGGCGAGCCGACCATATGGCATCACTGGCTGCGGCTCGACCGGGAGGCGCGGGACGCCGGAAAGCTGGAGCAATGGTTCGGGCCCACGGTTGATCTCCTGTTGGCGCAGCACGGCCTCAACATCGATGCCGCCTCGCGGACCCGGCTCCTCGTCGCGATCAGCGAAGCCTCTCAGCAGGCCGGCGAGCAGCTCAAGCGCAACGCCGAAGGGGACTACAGTCCCGACCCGAGGGCTTCCCGGTTCCCGGAGTGGGCGCCGAAGGGAGCCCCCAAGCCCGCAGCGGTGGCCAGAGACAAGGCCAGCCTGACGGACATCCTCGCCGACTGGTGGCGGGAGGCGCAGGCGACAGGTCGCAAGCCAAGCACCTATGAGAGCTACAGCAACACGGTGGACAACTTCGTCGCCTTCCTCGGCCACAACAATGCCACTCGGGTGACACCGGAGGATGTCGTCGGCTTCAAGGATCACCGGCTGGCCTCGGTCAATCCGAGAACCGGCAAGCCCATCTCCGCGAAGACCGTGAAGGACAGCGACCTATCCGGGCTCAAGACCCTGTTCGGCTGGGCCGTCACCAACAAGCGGCTTCCAAGCAACCCCGCCGAAGGCATCACGATCAAGCTCGGCAAGCGGAAGGTGACGCGGCCGAAGGGCTTCACCGATGACGAAGCCGGGGCGCTCCTGAAGGCGGCCGACGCGCACCAGCGGGGGAACGAGCGCCCGAAGACCTTCGCCGCCAAGAGGTGGGTGCCGTGGTTGTGCGCCTATACGGGAGCCCGTGTCGGCGAAGTGGCGCAGCTCCGTAAGGAAGATGTGCGGCAAGTCTCCGGCCATTGGGTGATCCACATCAGCCCGGAAGCCGGGACGGTGAAGACTGATCAGGCGCGGGATGTCGTCTTGCACGATCACCTTGTCGGCAAGGGGTTCCCCGAGTTCGCCTGGGGCAGCAAGGACGGGCACCTGTTCCTCACCCCGGCGAAGGAGGGCGACGTTCTCGGCCCCCTACAGGGCGTCAAGAACCGCCTTGCGGAGGCCGCACGGGAAACTGTCAAGGATCCGAGAGTGCAGCCCAACCACGGCTGGCGACATCGGTTCAAGACGGTCGCCCGTTCGGTCGGCATGGACGGTCGGGTGGTGGACGCCATTCAAGGCCACGCCCCGAGGACCGCAGGGGACGACTACGGGGACGTAACGGTGGCCGCTATGGCGCTGGCCATGGCGAAGTTCCCAAGGCAGGCCTGAAAGCGACAGCCTATGCAGAATGCACATCAAGGGGATGCAGAGGGCAGCCTCAGAAGTCGTCCTCTTCCTCGTCGCCCCGCTGCCCGACGTATCCCTGCAGTTCCCGAAAGACTTCGTCGAGCTTGTCCCCGAAGTGCAGCGCCAAGGCCCGTGCGGCAATCTCCGGGTTTGTGAGATCGCCTGCAATGTTGGCCCCGTTGGGGGCGGTTATCGCTTTGAAGGT
>NZ_JANLGI010000028.1 GCF_024655635.1 Allobosea sp. 47.2.35
CGCCTGGATCGCGTTCTTGTCGCCGCTGTGATCGGCGCCGGCCGAGAGGCTGTTCCCCTCGCTATGGCCGTCACGGTGCGAGATCACGCAGGTGATGCTCACTCTCTCGCCGTCACTGCTCGAGCGGAAGCGGTAGGCCAGCCCATGCCGCGCCAGGACCGGGCCGACCGCGCGGGCGATCTCGGCTAGGTCCTCATGGCGGTAGTGCTTACTCCCGATACTGGCGATCTGGGTCTTCGCGATCACCGGAAGCTCGGCTTTTGCAGCTGTCAGTGCGGCTTCAAAAGCGCAGCGTGCATCGTCCGCCCGGCTCCGCTCGTGCAGGCCGATCAGTTGAGACAGCACATGGTCGTCGGCGCCGCGGTCGAGCGCAGAACTCAACAGGCTGAGCGGGGTGATCGTGGGGGCAGGGCGAAGCTCGGTGAGCCGCGCGCCTGGGGAGGAGCGCCGATGGCGCAAGGTGCTGGTCATCGCTTGGCCCCTCTCACGAGAGATGCGGTGCGCGCTGATCCGAACCGCCAGGCCCGGTAAGCCTGGGCGAGTTCGGCCGGGCTGAGCCTGGAGGTCGAAGGCAGGGGCTCCAGGGGCACCCCGCGAGTGAGCGCCTGCGAGGGCACGATGAGCGGAAGAGGCAAACTGCGATGCATCGCGACCCCCTCAGTGAAGCTGCTGACGGGCGAGGGCGGTCGTGGAAGCCGTGCTCGGCGGGGTGGCCGTTGCCGCGGTGCCGGTATGGTCGCGAAGCAGCCCGGCCCGGTCTGGCGGTATGAGAGCCTGCAACCGTCGAAACGCCGCCAGCTCGGCCCTGGCCTGCGCCCATCCGCGCTTGAGGGACTGAGACAGCAACTGGCGCCGTTGCGCCCGGGTTTGCAGTCCTGAAAATCGAGGGCGGGCCTGTCGCATAGCGTAGCGCAGGATGCCCGGCTTGTAGAAAATGAGCTTGTTCTTGAACTCTAGGATCAGGGTCATGATCGTCCTCCAGCGACGAAAATCGTCAGTGACGGACGGTTCCCTTCCTGTCGGGGCACCAGTCAACCGCAATGGTCTACGCTCGACGAAAAGCGTTGATCAGGCTATGCCAATATCATGATCACGCCGGCCTAATGCCGCGCGGCCCGCGCACTCCTAGACTGGAGCCAGCAGGACCTCGCCAAGGCCGCACACCTCGGCCCCTCAACCATCCGCGACTTCGAAAAGGGCAGGCGGGTCCCGACGCATAACAACCTCCGCGGGATCAAACTCGCCCTCGAGGAGGCAGGCGTCGAGATCGGAGCAGAGAAGTCGAGTGTTGCCCTTATAAGAGAGCGTCAACGCAGGTTGAAGCCTTAAGCTACAACGCTTTCGAGAATAGGCATTCCTGTATCGATGACGGTGTTGACGAACTATCCGCCGAGGTCTTTTGAAATGCGCAGCAGGTATTGTCCGTAGTCGCTCTTCGCGAGTCTCTCGCCGTGAAGTGTCAACTGCGCAGCTGAGATCCAGCCCTGCCGCGCGGCGATTTCCTCGGGGCAGGCGATGCGCAACCCCTGGCGGCTTTCCAGCGTGCGGACGAACTCGCCCGCTTCCAGAAGGCTGTCGGGCGTGCCGGTGTCCAGCCAGGCGAAGCCGCGTCCCATGCACTCGACCGAGAGCGCGCCCCGCTTCAGATAGGTCCGGTTGACATCGGTGATCTCGAGCTCGCCGCGCGGCGATGGCTTGAGGCTTCGGGCTATCTCGACCACTTCGGCATCGTAGAAATAGAGTCCCGTCACGGCCCAGCTCGATTTCGGCGCCTTCGGCTTCTCCTCGATGGAGATCGCCTTGCCGGCCTTGTCGAATTCGACCACGCCGTAACGCTCGGGGTCGCGGACATGATAGGCGAAGACGGTCGCGCCGCTGCTGCGGACCGTCGCTCGCGCCATCATCTCCGGCAGGCTGTGGCCGTAATAGAGATTGTCGCCGAGGATCAGGGCTGATGGTTCGCCGGCAACGAAATCGGCGCCGATCAGATAGGCCTGCGCCAGCCCGCCGGGATGCGGCTGTTCGGCATAGGTCAGGCTCATGCCCCAGTCGGAACCGTCGCCGAGCAGGCGCTGGAAGTTCGGAAGGTCATGCGGGGTCGAGATGATCAGCACTTCGCGGATGCCGGCCAGCATCAGCGTCGAGAGCGGATAGTAGATCATCGGCTTGTCGTAGACGGGCAGGAGCTGCTTCGACATCGCCAGCGTCATCGGGTGCAGGCGCGTGCCGGAACCGCCGGCCAGGATGATCCCCTTCATCGTTGCAGCTCCTTGCCTTGATCCTCGAGCAGTCGCGTGACGCAAGCGCGGAGCGAGCCCTGCCAGTCCGGCAGCCTCACGTCATGAGCCTGCGCGAGCTTGCTGCAATCGAGCCTGGAATTCGCGGGCCGGCGGGCCGGCGTCGGGTAATCGGCCGTTGCGATGCGCCTGATCTTCACAGGCTTGCCGCCCTGCCGCTCGCGTTCTGCGAAGATCGCTTCGGCCACATCGGCCCAGACGGCCTCGCCCGCCGCACTCATATGAAACACACCGCGCAGCGCAGCCTCATCCTTCTGGCTGGTCAGGTTGCGTGCAACCGTGAGGATCGCATCGGCGATGTCGAGCGCGCTGGTGGGGCATCCCGCCTGGTCGGCGACGACGCCGATCTCGTCGCGCGTCTCGGCAAGGTGCAGCATCGTCTTGACGAAGTTCTTGCCGAAGGGGCTGTAGATCCAGGCCGTGCGCAGGATGGCGTGGTTGCCGGTTGCCGCGGCGACCGCCTGCTCGCCGGCGAGTTTGCTCGCGCCATAGGCCGAGATCGGGCCGGTCGCATCGTCCTCGCGGTAGGGCCGGGCGAGCTCACCATTGAAGACATAGTCGGTCGAAAGCTGGATCACGGGAATGCCGAGCGCTGCTGCGGCACGCGCCGCCTCGCCGGCGGCCTCGCCGTTGACGCGCATGGCAAGCTCGGGCTCGCTCTCGGCTTGGTCCACGGCGGTATAGGCGGCCGTATTGACGATCACGTCGGGCCGGGCCGAACGCAGGGCGGGCGCGACCGTCTTCGGCTGGGCGAGATCGAGGTCAGGCCGGCGCAGTGCGATGACCTCGACGCCGACGGGCACGCGCTCCAGCATGGCGCAGACGACTTGGCCGGTCCAACCGGTGACGGCGATACGGAGTGTCATCAGTCGAAATAGCGCAGCATCTCGGCGAGGCGCGGATGCTTGCGGTCCTTGTCTGAGAGGGTGAGGCCGGAGAGCGGCAGGCGCCAGTCGATGCCGAGAGCCGGGTCGTCGAAGGCGAGCCCGTGGTCGTTTTCTGGCGCATAGGGCGCGGTGACCTTGTAGAGCACCTCGGTATCCGGCTCCAGCGTGACGAAACCATGGGCGAAGCCGATTGGAACCAGCAATTGCTTCCAGTTTTCGGCGGAAAGCTCGACCGCGACATGCTTGCCGAAGGTTGGCGAGGCGGCCCGTATATCGACGGCGACATCGAGGATGCGGCCGCGCGTGACCCGCACCAGTTTATCTTGAGCAAAGGGCGGCGACTGGAAATGCAGGCCGCGCAGCGTTCCGACCGGCGCCGACAACGACTGGTTGTCCTGGACGAAATCGAGATCGAGCCCGGCCTCGGCAAAGGCCTTGCGGCTCCAGGTTTCCGAAAAGAAGCCGCGATGGTCGCCGAATTTCTTCGGCGTGACGATCTTGACGGCCGGGATCGCCGTTGCCTCGACGCTCAGCATGTCTTCCCCCGCTCAGGCCGCGCCGAGGCGTTCGCCGCGATAGACGCCGGAACGGATATCGCCCCACCATGCGGGATTGGCGAGATACCATTCGACGGTGCGGCGCAAGCCCGTCTCGAAGGTCTCCTTCGGCACCCAGCCGAGCTCCCGGCCGATCTTGCCGGCATCGATCGCATAGCGCGCGTCATGGCCCGGCCGGTCGGTGACATGGGTGATCAGGCGCTCGCGCGCACCCTTGGGATCGGGACGCAGCTCGTCGAGGAGGGCGCAGATGGTCTTCACCACCTCGATATTGGTCTTCTCGTTATGGCCGCCGATATTGTAGCTCTCGCCCAGCTTGCCGGCGGTCGCGACGGTCAGCAGCGCATCGGCATGGTCGTCGACATAGAGCCAGTCGCGCACATTGAGCCCGTTGCCGTAGACCGGCATGGGCTTGCCCTCCAGCGCATTGATGATCATCAGCGGGATCAGCTTCTCGGGGAAGTGATAGGGCCCGTAATTGTTCGAGCAATTGGTCATCACCACCGGCAGGCCATAGGTGTGGTGCCAGGCGCGCACGAGATGGTCCGACGCCGCCTTGGAGGCGGAGTAGGGCGAGTTCGGCTGATAGGCGGTATCCTCGCGGAAGAACCCGTCGCTACCCAGCGAGCCGAAGACCTCGTCGGTCGATATATGGTGGAAACGGAAGCGCACCTTGCGATCCTCCGGCAGCGCCCGGAAATGGCGCAGCGCCTCCTGCAGCAGCGTAAAGCTGCCGACGATATTGGTCTCGATGAAGGCGGCCGGCCCGTCGATGGAGCGGTCGACATGGCTCTCGGCCGCGAGATGCATGACGATATCGGGCTGGAAATCGGCGAATATCGCTTTCATCCGCTCCCCGTCGCCGATATCGGCCTGTTCGAACCGGTAGCGGTTGCTGCCGGAGACCGGGGCCAGCGAGGCGAGGTTGCCGGCATAGGTCAGCTTGTCGACGACGCAGACCTCGTGCTTGGTCTCGTGGATCAGCTTCCTCACCACGGCCGAGCCGATGAAGCCGGCACCGCCGGTCACGAGAAACTTCAGGGGCATGGGATGAAATCCTGGCGGCAGCGGCCGTAAAGGCGGGGAGATGAAACGGGCGAGGCGCACGCGCCCTGATCGCCGGTCCTGACCGTCGGCCTCAACTCACATCCCCCTTCGCCGAACGGCAGGTGTCACGAAGCATTTTTTCGCGCGACAGCGAAACGCCCGAACCGCGGCGAAACCAAGGCCTGTCATGCCGGGCGTTGAATTCGCTGTTCGGGGAGATGCTGCCGAGCAGGCGTTCACGCCCGCTCGAGCGCAACCGCGATGCCCTGGCCGACGCCGATGCACATCGTCGCCAGCGCGCGCTTCTTACCGGTCAGGGACAGTTCCAGTGCGGCCGTGCCGCTGATCCGGGCGCCGGACATGCCGAGCGGGTGGCCCAGCGCGATCGCGCCGCCATTCGGGTTCACATGCGCGCCGTCCTCGGCGATGCCGAGTTCGCGCAGAACGGCGATGCCCTGGCTGGCGAAGGCCTCGTTCAGCTCGACGATGTCGAAATCGGTGGGCTTGAGGCCGAGGCGTTCGCAGAGCTTGCGGGTCGACGGGATCGGCCCAAGACCCATGACACGCGGCGCGATGCCGCCTGTCGCGCCGCCGAGGACACGCGCGATCGGCGTCAGTCCGTATTTCACTGCCGCCTTTTCGGAGGCGATGATCAGCGCCGCGGCGCCGTCATTGACGCCGGATGCATTGCCGGCGGTGACGGTCCCGCCTTCCTTGCGGAACGGCGTGCCGAGCTTGGCGAGCTTCTCCAGCGTGGTGTCGCCGCGCGGATGCTCGTCGATCTCGACGCGGATGGGATCGCCCTTGCGCTGCGGGATCAGGACAGGGACGATCTCCTTGGCCAGCCGGCCGTTCTGTTGGGCGGCGACCGCCTTGAGCTGCGAGCGCAGCGCGAAGGCATCCTGGTCGGCCCGGCTGACATGGCAGTCGGCGGCGACGTTCTCGCCGGTCTCCGGCATGGAATCGATGCCGTACTGCGCCTTCATCAGCGGATTGACGAAGCGCCAGCCGATCGTGGTGTCGTGGATCTCGGCATGGCGCGAGAAGGCGCTATCGGCCTTGGGCATGACGAAGGGCGCGCGCGACATGCTCTCGACGCCGCCGGCGATCATCAGTTCGGCCTCGCCCGCCTTGATTGCGCGTGCCGCGGCGATGACGGCATCCATGCCCGAGCCGCAGAGCCGGTTGATCGTCGTGCCCGGCACCTCCTTGGGCAGGCCGGCCAGCAGCAGCGACATGCGCGCGACATTGCGGTTGTCCTCGCCGGCCTGATTGGCGCAGCCGAAGATCACGTCGTCGATCGCTCCGAAATCCACGCCTGGATTCTGCTCGACCAGCGCCTTCAGCGGCACGGCCCCGAGATCGTCGGCCCGGACCGAGGACAGCGAGCCGCCGAAGCGGCCGATGGGAGTGCGGACATAGGCGCAGATGAAGGCTTCGGTCATGTCACGGATCCTGCTGTCTCGAAGGCGGATGGCTTTTAGATGCGATAGAAGTCCCGATACCATGAGACAAAGCTGGCGAGGCCCGTCTCGATCGGCGTGGACGGCTGGAAGTCGACGCTGGCAGTCAGGTCCGCCACATCGGCATAGGTCGCAGGAACGTCGCCGGGTTGGGCGGGCAGATGCCGCTTGATCGCCTTGCGGCCGCAGGCATCCTCGATCGCCGCGATGAAACGGTCGAGCCGCACCGGCGTGTGGTTGCCGATATTGTAGATGCGCCAGGCCGCGGACGACGTTGCGGGGTCCGCGGCCCTGCCGTCGACCGACGGGTTGGCCTGCGGCGGCTTGCCGGCCAGCCTGACGATCGCCTCGCGGATGTCGTCGACATAGGTGAAGTCGCGGCTCATCGTCGCCTCGTCGTAGACGTCGATGGAGCGGCCTTCGAGGATCGCCTTGGTGAACTTGAAATAGGCCATGTCCGGCCGCCCCCAGGGCCCGTAGACCGTGAAGAAGCGCAGGCCCGTCGTCGGGATGGCGTAGAGATGGGAATAGGAATGAGCCATCAGTTCGTTGGCGCGCTTGGTCGCTGCATAGAGCGAGACAGGATGGTCGGCCCCGTCATGCTCGCTGAACGGCACCTTGGCATTGGCGCCGTAGACCGAGCTCGACGAGGCATAGACCAGATGATCGACCGGGTTATGCCGGCAGGCCTCGAGGATCGAGAGAAAGCCGTCGAGATTAGAGGCCGCATAGGCGCGCGGGTTTTCGAGCGAGTAGCGCACCCCGGCCTGGGCGGCGAGGTGGATCACCACCTGCGGGCGGAAAGCGACGAAGGCGGCCTGCACGGCATCGTAATCGGAGATGTCGATCTGTTCGAAGGAGAAGCCGTTGCGGGCCGTGAGGCGGTCGAGGCGCGCCTGCTTCAGGGCCGGGTCGTAATAGGGAGTGAGGTTGTCGATGCCGAGAACCTGAACGCCCTTGTCGAGCAGGGCCTGCGTGACATGAAAGCCGACGAAGCCGGCCGCGCCGGTCAGGAGCACGCGTTCGAACGAAGGGGCCTGGTCCACTTGCTGTCCCTGCTGCAACCGGCGGCGGCTGGCTGCTCACGCCGCGATATCGCGTGGTCGGAGGTTTAGCGGGTTTGTGCCGCTGCGAAAGCAAGATTCTCGGCTAGCAGCGCTTCCGCGGCTTCCGCTGTCGGCGCCTCGACATAGACGCGCAGCTCAGGCGCGTTACCCGAGGCCCGGAAATGCACGGTCGCGCCGCTGCCGAGCGTCAGGCGCAATCCGTCTCGGCGGTCGCGAGACGCCACAGCGCCATGGGCGGCGAAGACGGCATCCCGGAAGCTGGAATCCTCCGCGTCGAGCCTCGCGATCAGTGCTGAGGTACTGTCCTGCGGAACCTCCTGCAGGCGGTTCGACAGTGCGATCGCGAAGCGGGCGTCTGCTGCGATCGCGCTCAACGGCTTGCCGGTGCCGCGCGCCAGCGCCAGCGTCGCCAGGATCGGAAGCAGGGCGTCGCGCGTCGGCAGGGCGGCAAGCTTGCGCCCGTCCCGCCTGACGTCCGAGCCCAGCAGCACGCCGCCATTGGCCTCGAACCCGATGACGGTTTCGGCGCCGGCGGCCTTGGCCTCCGCCATGCCGGCAATCACATAAGGTGAGCCGACCCGGGTGCGGATGACCGTCTCGAACAGGCCGGCACGATCCAGCGCCGAGTTGGAGGTCACCGGTGTTACGATTGCATCGGCACCGAGGAACTGTGCGGTCAGCGCGCCAACCAGATCGCCGCGCAGGAAGCGGCCGGTCTCGTCGGCGACGAGAGGGCGATCCGCATCTCCGTCTGTCGAGACGATGGCGTCGAGTTCGCGCTCCCTAGCCCAGCGCCGCGCCAGTTCCTCGTCCTCCGGGCGCAACGCCTCTGTGTCGACGGGGATGAAGATATCGCTGCGCCCGAGCGCAACCGGCGTCGCTCCCAGAGCCGCCAGCACGTCGCATATGACGTCGCGGCCGACGGAGGAATGCTGGTAGACGCCGACGGTGAGCCCCTGCAGGGCGCAGCCGTAAAAGTCGACATAGCGGGCGCAATAGGCGGCCAGCACATCGCGTGACGGCGGTGTGATCGAGTTCTCGGGAACGGCTTTCAGTGCAAGCGCCTGATATTGCGCGAGGATGCGAGCTTCGTAGGTTTTGTCGATCTCCCCTTGTGCGCGGTAGAATTTCAACCCGTTCCGGTCATCCGGGATATGGCTGCCCGTTACCATGATGGCCGGGTTGCCGGCCGCCATTGCGGACTGTGCCAGCGCAGGCGTAGGCACGGCGCCGCAATCCACTGGCTTGAGCCCGGCCTCGGCAACGGCTTGCGCGCATTGTGCAGCGATTAGCGGGCTTGAAGAGCGTAGGTCCCGGCCGATCAGCACCTCTCCCTTGGGGCCGGCAGCCCGATCCGCCTGTAGCACGGCGCAGAAGGCGCGGACATGGGAATAGGTCGGCAGGCCGACGAGCTCCGTGACGAGGCCGCGCAGGCCGGAGGTTCCGAACTTCACGCTAACCATGTCAAAAGGACCTCAAACGACGTCAGAGCATATGGCATGATTCAAAGGGACTTCTACGAACGAGATACCGTTGTGTTGAATAATTGTCATCTATGAAAGGCTCGGAACTAGACGGGACTAGGCATCCTTCGGGGTTGTAAATCATCGGCGCTTGACCAAGCCTCGGCTTGAGATGCTCATCCATCCCCAGATTTGACTCTATCGAACGAGGTTCGGACCGTGTGCTATTCGCGTTTCACGGAACAGCAGACAGCAGCAGATGTCTGGCGCGGTTATGGCAGCGCCCTTCTGCAAGTGCGGCATCTCCTCGGCGATCCGATGAAACCCGGCAACACGAGAAGAAATCGGGATTTAAATCTTCCTGCATTCGAAAGGTATTAATTTGGATCGATTGATTAATGTAATGGTATTGCCTCACAATGGTGAGCTCAGGCGGCTGTACTGATTTGAAGGCGATCAATTAGATTCATTCATCGCGTGGCAGTCTGTGTTGATACAGGTCGATCTTTATCAAGTTTGATATTAGCCAATCTGGTCGTGCCAAGGCTGTGGTTTCTTTCGCGGATCGGTCGTGAAGAGCCGATTTGCGCGTGCAGATTCGCCTTAGTGCCGCGAAAAGGCTAGGATCGGAGCCGGATTCCTTTCGAGCCAGCACACTAGTGTGAGGTGCGTTGCCTGTGAGTTTTGATGAAGAGATGATAATTTTGCGCTGGTTTACGCTGAAGGATGCAAACTTCAGTTCTGTCGCAGAATTGCTCTCGATTCTTGACGAAACCGAGCGCAGTCGCGCGACACGTTTTAGGTTCGAGCGAGATCGTTTCGCATATGTCGCGGCTCACGCGCTCAAACGCTCATTGCTTGCGAAGCATTCTTCAAGCGCGCCGCAAGAGCTTCGCTTCACGTCCGGGGCGCATGGCAAGCCGGAGCTTGTCGCTGAGCAGAACGATCGCGGCCTGCGCTTTAGCATCAGCCACTGCGTCGGTATGGTGGCGGTTGCAATGTTGGTGGGAGCCGATATCGGCATTGATGTAGAGAGCAGCCGTCGTGAATGGACCCTAGATGTGGCCGAGAGCTTTCTCTCCGCGGAAGAGCTTGCCGCCGTGCTCGAGCTGTCCGAGTCTGCTAGAGCGCGTGCTCTTGCCTCCACTTGGACATTGAAAGAGGCTTTCGTAAAGGCCATCGGTACAGGCCTGTCGCACCCTCTCGACAGCCTGACAATGAGACCAGAACCACTCTCGATCAGCTTCGCGCCTCTCGATGCCGGGGAGGCCCGAGATTGGAGCTTCCGCCATTATCAGCCGGATGGGGAACATCTGATTGCACTCGCCGTTAGGCGGCCCGCGGCTAAGGTCGACGCTAAATCGATCTCTTGGCAGCCGGGAAGATTTGACGTCCGATGAGTTGCAAGTGCGGGAACAGTGAACCTCCCCGACCACGTCGATGACATCTAAGCCGATCGTATAATGGCGGGCCGCTATTTATATTCGATGATCGTTTGTTGTTTGCCCAGCCAGAGGTTCTTGTAAAAGCGCAGAACGCCTTGGCATTCCGCAAACTTGCCGACGACGTTCAAAGTGGCACTGGTCCAGCGTTGTGGTTCGCTCGCCGGCGCGCGAGCAGCGAGTCGGGCAACCTGGAGCGGCAGGAGCATAAGCAGTAGCAGAAAACCCTTGTTCAGACACACGCCGGCGATTATCGCGGCGACTGGCAGAAGGGTCCAGCTTACTGATCTTAGAAGCTTGCGCTTCCAAATGCCGAACTTGGATGATGCATGTAGTCGCGATACCTCGGCGAATGCGTGGCCGGCTCGGACGTTTCGTACCCACCACTGCCAGAAGTACAAAATGTTGGCATCATGCAGGGTCATTTCGGAAGCAAGCCGCCAAATCTTCCATCCCTTTTCACGTAGTCGAACACAGAGCTCGGGTTCCTCTCCGGCGACCAAGCTTGATCTGAAGCCACCTGCAGAACAGAACGCCTCGACCCTGACTAAGCTGTCGCCGCCACATTCGAACGATTCTCCTGCGGGCGTATTCCATTCGCCGTCGCACATTAAGTTGTACACGGATCGATCCGGGTAGCGCTCGCGCCGGCGCCCAAAGACGATCGCGACGTCGGTACGCTGAACCATAAACGCCGCCGCCTGCGTCACCCAATCGGGATCGATCATGCAATCGCCATCCACAAACTGGATGAATTCGAGATTTGGTCGCAGGCGCATCAACTCCCAAGCTCCAGCGTTGCGCGCGCGAGCAGCCGTGAACGGCACGGACAGATCGAGCTCGACCACAGAAGCGACCTGGTTTGAGGCAAAGGCGACGCTGCCGTCGGTTGAGCCGGAATCTACATATATCGTCGACATAAGCATCGGCTCAACCGACGTAATGCAGTCGGCAAGCCGCTTGCCTTCATTGCGGCCGATGATCACTACGCCTACATGTCTAATATTAATCGCTCCAACTGTTCATCTCTACGCAGTGGTCGTAGATAAAATCTTAACCGCCTTTTCGTATCTGTTAATTTCGTTCGTTGCCAATTAGTATACGTCTTTAGGATTGCACAGCATAATCGCTGTTCGAATAACGATCAAGCTATCAAGCCATATACTCCAATTGTCGATGTACCAGAGGTCGTGCTGTACGCGCAACTCCATGCTTTCTATGGTCGGGGTTTCGCCGCGGCTTCCGTTAACCTGCGCCCATCCACTCAGACCAGGCTTCATGAAGCGCCGCATGGCATAGCGCTGTATGAGGTCCTCATATGCCTCGTCATGAGCTACCGCGTGCGGTCGTGGCCCGACAATTGACATTTCGCCGCGGAGAACGTTCCAGAGCTGCGGTAGCTCATCGATGCTAGAGCGCCGGATGAACCGTCCGACCCAGGTTACACGCGCATCATTCCTAGAAGCCTGGCGGAACTCGCTCCCCTCTGATGACATGGTCATGCTGCGAAACTTCAGAATTTCGAACTTGCGGCCATTTGCGCCAAACCGCATCTGCCTGAATAAGATCGGGCCAGGGGTGGTGAGCTTAATCAGGATTGCGGTGAGCAGCATGATCGGTGCGAGCGTGATTAATGCGATCAACGCAATTGACATGTCGAAAAGCCGCTTCAGCGCCCGTTCCGACAGGCTTAGCGGGTGGCGCTGAACCTGAAAAGAGAGAATGCTGCCGAGCTTGTGAGACGAGCGCGAGATAACGTCGGCATTAGGACCGTCGACTGCGAACCTTACCGGCAACGGCAGCGACCGCAACGCCTCGACGAGCTGCGTAACAATGCCAAATCGCTGCATTGAAACAGTAATTACTATCTCGTCGATCGCCAAATTGTAAGAAGTAGCGGCGACTTGCTTTATAATAATCAGAATCTCTTGGTCGGAGATTTCGCCAGCCGGCAAAATCAATTGACTCACGGGCATGTGGCCATAGCGTTGTAATTCGCTAATCGTCGCGTCCGATCCCTTGTTTCCATCGCATATCGTCAGAATCCGGCGCCGGACAAACAGGCCGCGATCAAGTGAAAGCCGCAGGAAATCGCGCCAAACGTAACGGCAGCCAAGCAGCGCTGTCAGCGCGAAGAGGAAGAATAAAAGCACGTAGCCGCGCGATATCAGATCAGAGATCTTCAAAGCAAATGCGACGGTTGCTAGTAAAAAGAAAGTAAATATTAAATTGAAAAATACATTGCGAGCCTGTCTAATAATGTTAAAAAGTTGATCACCAGAATATAATCCACGAATGTGATTGACGGATGAGAAAATTATTGCAATCATTAGTCCGAAGGCGGAATATTGAATTAGGTCGCCGCTAGAAGAAAATGCCCAAAAATGATATGCTAAACCTGATACTATGCTTGTTATTATGATTATTGCTACATCGCAGGCAAAAACTAGGCCTTGAACGTGCTCGTAACATAGTCTGAATCGTTCGCGATTGGATCTAGCGGCGGGATTTGTCCCTTCATTAGCGTTAAGGGCGGTCATGATTGCCCACAGCCTTCTAGCCATAGTTGATGACGTAACGGTTCCTCTTCGTTAACACATTGTTAAAGTGCAATCAATCCGACCTATTCCGCATCATCAAAATGAGTTGTGAATTGAGTTAACGGCATGGCGGCGCGAGGCACGTATAATTCCTCTTCCGGGGGATCGCATTTAAATCGACTCTGCGTCAGGTTTTAGGTGTACAACAATTTGCCGGTCAGATTCAGTCGAAATGGTGGGGTGCTGGCCTATTTACGCACTTTGCGGGGGGGGGCGGGCGTTCTCTGGTTGAAATTTATTTCCGGTAAGCGTTTGACACGACGATAGATGTGTACGTATCAAAGCGGTCGAGCTGAGTTATGCTTTACCTCGGATAAAAAATTAGATAACCCTAGGTCGCTGCAGGCATGAGAAGGTGTTCAATCGGCATAGTGTTGAAGCTTGTCTTGTTGACGATTTTGTTTGTCGGGCTTGATGCTGGAGCGCTTGTTGCTGTAGCGCAGGGGCGGGTTGCCGACGCTAAGTCGCAAGCAAGAGGGCGCCAAGAGGGGTCGGCAATGGCTGATCTGAAGCGTCGGATGTACGTATCTGGTCATAGTCTTACAAATCCGCGGACCATTGAGCTCCTGGGGCGAATGGCGGGGGCTGCTGGCGTCGATCTCGTATGGAACATGCAGTACCTTGAGGGTTCGTCAATCCGTCAGAGAAGGGAAGGGCGGCAGGGAATGGCCGGGCGCCGTCCCTACAACAACGGTGCGGATCGCTCGGGTCAGCCGGCTGACGTGCTGGCGGAATTCGCATCCCGAAATGGCGATGGCCGGGCGATCGATACATTGCTGGTCACGGAGCAGCACGCGATCTTGGGCGCGCTCGTCTGGCAAGATACGATTGGAAGTTTGCGCGATCTTCACGATAGCTTCGTGAAATCCAACCCGGGTGGGCAGTCCGTCTTCTTCGCGCCGTGGCTTTCGGTTGACGATCGCGCAGCCCCCAGTCGTTGGGTCGCGTATGAGCGGGCGGCCGCTCCGGTCTGGTCCTGCATCGTGGGCGTCGTTAACCGCTCGCTCGAGCGCGACGGCCGGCGAGACCGGGTCAGATCAATCTCGATGGGACTGGCCATGGCCGAACTCGTTGCCTCTGCGGCAACCAAGGGCACGGCGATCTTCGAGGCGCTCGGGCCAAAATCGCGCCTGAAAGGCCTGCTCACCGACGACGTACATCTAGGCCCGATCGGCGACTACTATGTGGCTGCTGTCTTGTTCCAATACCTTTTTCCTGGCCTCCAGCCCGCGTCGATCTCGGTGCCGAACGTCAGTCCCGGCCTGATGCGCGAACTCGATGCGTTCGCCGGCCGGTTTGCGCTCGATCATGCCGAATCCGAGCCGGCAATGTCGGCGTCCGAGTGTAGATCTTATGTCAAGACGCAGTTCGTAGGCGCTTTCGTTTCATATTACACATCGGTCGATTTCAAGAAAAACCAGAACGCATTCTCCGCTACTTACAGTAAGTGGAAAATGTACCGCGAGTTCAATAATATTTATCGAATCGACAATAGCTCGAACCCTTTCTACGGTGAATGACTACGAACTGGACGTAGTTGGGACGATCTGTGGGAGCTTAGTTATGTTCGCGTACACCGAGTCTCGGCCGATGTTCGGGTTGACCTTCAGCTGCGAAACTCTCGACGAGCTCGCCGATGAGCTCTGCCGTGTTCCAGCCCCGGCCGGAGGCGGTCTGCGGCACCTGGTCACGATGAACGTCGACCATGTGGTTCATTTGCGTAGGCACGCTGATTTTCGCACCGCCTATCGCAATGCTTGGAAAGCGACGATTGATGGCATGCCGATCCTGCTCTACGCACGGCTGCGCCAGATCGGCGTCAAGGCGCGCGTGACCGGTGCCGACCTGTTCCCGGTCGTATTCGGGCGTCTCGAACCCGCCCGCCACCGACCCTTCATCGTCGCCTCCAGCCAAGGCACTGCGAAAGTCCTAAGCGATGCGCTCGTGCGTGCCGGTTTCGACGCCGCTCAGTTTGCCTTTCATATCCCCGATTTCGGCTTCGAGAAGGATGCAGTCGCGACGGCACTGCTAATCAAACAGATCTCCCTGCTGCGCCCTACCCACATCTTTTTCGGCGTCGGCGCGCCGAAATCCGAGATCTGGATCGACCGTCACCGCGCACTGCTGGGCGACGCCTATTGTCTAAGTGTCGGTGCCGCGCTCGATTTCCATGCTGGCAGCGTCAAGCGCGCACCGAGGTGGATGCGTCGTATCGGCTTCGAATGGGCATGGCGTTTTGCACAGCAGCCGAAGCGGTTGTTCCGCCGCTATTTCGTCGATTCCCGGTTTGTTATCGGTGCGATCGTCAGCGATCTGCGTCATGATGGCAGGCGCATTCCGGATATGAAAATCGGCGCTCTGAATGGCTAGCGGAGCCGACTGCACCGCGCCGATGCGGGGATCTTCGGATTCTTCGGCACGCATGATGCAGGTGTTTAAACTCCTCTCATTTTTTTGTGCTGAGATGAGACACCATTGTTGAGCGCCCTGCCGTTACGCGACCACTTAATGGGGCATCCAAGCCGCCGGCACTCCTTGACAGCACGAGCGATCGCTTATGAACGAGAATGACATCGCCATTATCGGGATGGCTGTGCGGGCGCCCGGGGCGCGTTCCTTGAACGAGTTCTGGGACAATCTCGTCGCGGGACGCGAGAGCATCGAAAGCCTCAGCGAGGAGGCGCTTTTGGAGGCCGGCGAACCGGTCTCGCGACTGCGCAACTCGCATTATGTTCCGCGCGCCGCGATCCTCCCCGGAATGGAGATGTTCGACGCCGAATTCTTCGGTGTCAGCCCGAAAGAAGCTGCGATCATGGATCCCCAGCATCGCCACTTTCTCGAATGCTCTTGGGAGGCGTTCGAGAATGCGGCGCGCATGCCCGATGGCTTCGACGGGCCGGTAGGAGTGTTCGCTGGGTGCGGCATGGGCAGTTATTTTTATTTTAATATCTGCAGCAACCGGCAGCTGGTCGACCAGGTTGGCATGTTCCTCCTGCGCCATACCGGCAACGACAAGGATTTCCTCTCGACGCGGGTTTCGTATCTGTTCGATCTCAAGGGACCGAGCGTCAACGTTCAGACGGCCTGCTCCACCTCGCTTGTGGCCGTGCACTACGCCTGCCAGAGCCTGCTTAGCCGCGAATGCGACATGGCCCTCGCCGGAGGTGTCACGATCGAGTTCCCACATCGGCGCGGCTATGTCTATCAGGACGGCGAGATCCTGTCGCCGGACGGGCATTGCCGACCCTTCGACCAACGCGCTGCGGGCACCGTTTTCGGCAGCGGCGTCGGAACGGTAGTTCTCCGGCGCTTGGAGGACGCGCTCCGCGACGGCGACCCCATCCATGCGGTGATAAAGGCGACGGCGGTCAACAATGACGGCGCCAGCAAAGCAGGCTATCTCGCGCCGAGCGTGACCGGCCAAGCCGCCGCGATAATCGAGGCGCAGGCGCTCGCAGGTATCGGCGCCGACGAGGTTGGCTATGTCGAATGCCACGGCACCGGCACCTATCTCGGCGATCCGATCGAGGTTGAGGCGCTGACTCAGGCCTTTCGCCGCAGCGCGAGCGGGCGCGGATTCTGCCGGATCGGTTCGGTTAAGAGTAATATTGGCCATACCGATACCGCTGCCGGCGTCATCGGGCTGATCAAGGCGGCTATGACCGTCAAACACGGGCGGATCCCGGCCACGCTTAATTTCAAGAAGCCGAACCCGACGATCAATTTCGCAGAGAGCCCGTTCGTCGTAAACGACAAGCTTCACGAATGGTCGACGCCAAACGGGGTGCGCATAGCCGCCGTGAACTCGCTTGGGGTCGGCGGCACCAACGCTCATGCCATCTTGCAATCGCCGCCTCAGGTGGCGAGAGCCGCCGGGGGCGCGAACGACGACGAGAAGCCGACGCTCCTCGTCGTGTCCGCCCGCAGCAAGAATGTGCTCGACGATGCCGCGCGCCGCCTGGCCAATGCGCTCGAGGCGGATCCCTCGCTCGCTTTGCGCGATGCCGCCCACACGCTCCTCGCCGGTCGCAAGCAGTTCGAGCACCGCAAGGTTATCCCGGTTGCCTCGCGCCGCGATGCGATCGAAATCTGCCGAGAGCCGGCCTCGCGCCGGACCTCGATCCGCCGTCCTCTCGAGGGCGAGGCCGAGGCCGTCTTCGTGTTTCCGGGTGGTGGGGCCCAGCATGTCGGCATGGCTGCTGCGCTGTACCGCACGAATCCGCAATTTCGCGCCAGCGTCGAGGAAGGCCTGTCCTATCTAGCGCCAGGAGCGGGCGAGGAAGTGCGCCAGGCCTGGCTCGGCGCGGATTCGCACAAGGGCGCTCTGCTGCACAAGCCATCCGTCCAGCTGCCGGCCATCCTGATCCTGGAAGTGGCCATGGCCCGCCTGTGGATGGATTGGGGCATCAAGCCGGCCGCGCTGATCGGCCATTCCATGGGCGAAAACGCGGCGGCGTGCATCGCCGGCGTCTTCAGCTTCCGCGATGCCGTCAATCTCGTCCGCGTCCGCGGGACGTTGTTCGAGGAGATCGCCGGCGGCGGCATGCTCAGCGTCGCCCTCAGCGAAGACACCCTCAAGAGTCACCTCTTTCCCGAACTCGACATCGCCTCGGTCAACGCGCCAGATCTGTGCGTGGTCTCAGGCACCAAGGCGGATCTGCAGCGTTTCGCCGACCACCTGCTTGGCATCGGCATCGAGTCGCAGGCCGTGGCCATCGATGTCGCGGCGCATTCGCGCATGCTCGAGCCGATCCTCGGGCGCTTTGAGGCGCTTCTGCGCTCCATCCCGCTGCGCACCCCGACGATCCCGATCGTCTCCAACCTGACGTCGGAGATCCTGACCGCCGATCAGGCGCGCGATCCGATGTACTGGGTCCGGCACCTGCGCTCGACCGTTCGCTTCGCCGCCGGCATCAAGCGCATCGCCGACGCGCGGCGCGTCTTCGTCGAGGTCGGTCCTGGCAAGACGCTGTCGTCCCTAGTCAAGGCGCAGGGGATTGACACCAACCAGGTCATCAACAGCCTGCCCCATGCCGACGATGCGACCGATGACGGCGTTCATGTTCTCGGCGCGCTCGGCGCAGCCTGGGCGCTTGGCCTGCCGCTCGATGTCGCCAAGCTCTGGAGCGACGGGGCGCCGCGACGGGTCGCGTTGCCCACATATCCGTTCCGGCAGCAGCACTACTTCATCGAACAGGCGGCGCCCGCCAGTCAGGATGTGCCGGACGAACTCGCGCGGCGGCATGAGGACGTCGCCGACTGGGGCTACGAGGTCGCCTGGCGACAGGCGGTGCCCCCGGTCCGGGCCGGAGCGACGCCGGAGAAGAAGCGCTGGCTCGTGCTGCTCGACGATGCGGGCCTCGGCGCCGAGCTGTGCAGCCGGCTGACGCAGGCCGGGCACGAGGTCGTGACCGTCGCCATCGGCGACGGTTTCCGTCGGCTGGGTGCGCAGAGTTATGTTCTCTGCCCCGAAGACGGCCGCAGCGGCTTCGATGAACTCTTGGCGCATCTGACCGCCGACGGGCTCGTCCCCGACCGGATCGTCGATCTCTGGCTCTACACCTTTGAAGAGGCGCACCGGCCGGGATCGAGCTTCTTCCATCGCAATCAGGAACGCGGCTTCTATACGCTGTTCTACCTCGCGCGGGCGCTCGGGCAGACCGGGCTCAAGCAGGACATCGCGCTGACGGTCCTCACCAACGGGATGCAGCGTGTCGGCGCCGAGCCGATCGCGTATCCCGACAAATCGACCGTCCTCGGCGCGGTGCAGGTCCTTCCGAAGGAATATGCGAACCTGTCGATCCGCGCGATTGACTTGCCCTTCGAGCGCGACGGGCGCGCCTTCGCTCCGGCGGCGCCCCGTCAGCCCGACATCGCCGCTCTGGTCAAGCGTCTCGCCATCGGCGCGCAGGCTGCGCCGGTCTGGCTCGACCTGTTGTGGGACGATCTGCATGGCGACAGCGGCAACGAGATCGTCGCCTACCGCGATGGCCGTCGCTGGGTGAGTGGCTTCACCGCGGTGCAGCTGCCGGCCGCAGCAAGCGATGCCACGGGCTTCAAGCCCGGCGGCGCCTACCTTATCACCGGCGGGCTCGGCGACCTCGCGCTGCTGTTCGCGCAAGGCCTCGCCACCCATGTCCAGGCCAGGCTCGTTCTGGTCGGCCGTACGGCGCTGCCGCCGCGCGAGGAGTGGCAGCGGGTAGAGGCGAACGGATTGCGGACCGACCGGGTTGCGGTCGCCATCAGGGCGATCCGCGCCATTGAGCAGGCCGGAGGCACCGTTCTGTACTGCCGCGCCGACGTGACCAATGTCGACGAGATGAAGGCGGCTCTCGCCGAGGCCGAGGCTGCGTTCGGCCGGCTCGATGGCGTCCTGCACACGGCTGGCGTGGTCAAGGACGAACTGGTCGAACTGAAGACCGAGGCCGATCTCGAAGTCGTGCTGGCGCCAAAGGTGTATGGCACCGAGGTGCTGATCGAGGTTCTCGGCGAGCGCAAGCTCGACATCGTAGTGCTCTTTTCCTCGACCAGCACCGCCATCGCCCCGGCGGGGCAGATCGACTACGTGGCTGCCAACGCCTACCTCAACGCCGTCGCGCAAAGCCGCGCGATGCAGGCCCATGGCCGTGTGCTCGCCCTGCAATGGGGCATCTGGAACGAGATCGGACTGGCGGCCCGGGCCGGCGCAGCCGAGCGCGACGTCGCCGACGTCCGCGAGGTGGCGCAGCCGCTGATCACCTTGCGCAAGAGCGAGCCTGACGGGCAGCTTCGTTTCGAACTGACCTGCGGCCCGCAGAGCCACTGGATCCTGAACGAGCATCGGCTCGGCACCAGCGAGGCGGTCTGGCCGGGCACCGGCTATATCGAGCTCCTGCTCGAAACGGCCCGCGAACTCGGCTTCTCGCAGACGATCGGCGTCGAACAGCTCAGCTTCGTGAACCCGCTCAACGTGCCCGACAACGGAGCACGCACCATCACCTTGTCCGTTACAGCCAAGAGTGGCGGCAGGCGGCAGGTGACGATCGAGAGCATGAGCGCCGATATGTCGACGCAGGTCCATGCGGAAGCGACGCTGTCGGGCTTGGCCGCGACCGGCGGGATGATCGACGTCACGGCAATCGTCGCCCGCTGCACCGAAGTCATGAGGGCCGGCGCAGGCCAGACCTTGTGCTCGGCCCAGGAAGGCTTCCTGAATTTCGGCGAGCGGTGGGGCGTGCTCAAGGCGACGCATCGTGGGTCCGGCGAGATGCTCGCCGAACTCGAGCTCGATTCTCGCTTCGCCGGCGACCTCGCCGAAGGCTACCTCGCCCATCCGGCTCTGCTCGACATCGCGACCGGCTATGCAATGGCGCTGATCGACGGTTACGATCCGGCCCAGTCGCTCTGGGTTCCGGCTGGCTACGGCCGCTTGCGCGTATTCGCGCCGCTCCCGCGCCAGATCGTCAGCTGGGTGCGGATCCAGCCGAGCCAAGACCTCGGCGCCGACTATGCCACCTTCGGCGTCACCGTCGCGGCACCCGACGGAACCATCCTCCTCGAAGCCGAGGAGTTCACGATCCGGCGCGTTGGAAGCTCTTTCCCGGCGGACGATGCGGATGGGCGCGCGAGCCATAGATCCGAGCTCGCAACCGCGCGGCTGCGGCAGGCACAGGCAGCTTTGTCACCTGCGCAGAAGCAGTTGGCGCAGCTGGTAGCACAGGGCATTCGCCCGGCAGAAGGCTTCGAGGCATTCTTGCGGGCAACCGCGGCCAAGCCCGCGCAGCTCGTCGTCAGTTCGATGGACCTGTTCGACCTGATGCGGCCACCGCGCATGGCAGCGCAGGCTCAGGCGAGCGAGGGCGGCTTCGAGCGTCCCGAAAGTGACATCGACTATGTCGAGCCGCGGCCCGGGATCGAGGCGACGCTGGCGGCATTCTGGCGCGAGCTCCTCGGCGTCAAGACGATCGGGGCAAACGACAACTTCTTCGATCTCGGCGGGCACTCGCTGATCGCGGTACGGCTGTTCCGCATGATCAAAGCGGAATTCGCCGTCGACTTCCCGATGTCCGTTCTGTTCGAGGCGCCTACCATCGCCCAATGCGCGGCGCTTCTCGCGGAGGCGGGCGCGGGCGGCGGTGCGGACCCGGCGGCTCCTGCCGCTGACGCCGCGGCGAAGCCGCCCGCGCGGCGCTACACGCACCTCGTTCCGATGAGCGCCGGCCCGGCGATCGGGGCGCGCCCGTTCTTCATCTGCGCGGGCATGTTCGGCAACATCTTGAACCTGCGCCATCTCGCCATGCATCTCGGCGAGGACCGGCCGGTCTACGGGCTCCAGGCCAAGGGGCTCTTCGGCAACGAGAGCCCGCACGCCAGCTTCGAGGAGATGGCGCGCGGCTGCATCGCCGAGCTGCGCACCGTTCAGCCGAACGGTCCCTACCATCTGGGCGGCTTCTCCGGCGGCGGACTAGTCGCCTACGAGATGGCACAGCAGCTCGAACGCGACGGCGAGATGGTCTCGCTCGTGGTCCTGCTCGATACCCCAGTTCCCCAACGGGTCGACCTGTCGCTGCGTGACCGGCTCGTGATGAAGTGGCAGGACGCGCGACGGCAGAAGGGTGCCTTCGTATCCGAATGGCTGCGATCGCGCCTCGCCTGGGAGCTGGCCCGCCGGCGCAAGCGCAGCGGCGCGGATCAGGCCGAGGAGGATGGCTTCCACAACGGCGCGATCGAGGCCGCCTTCCTCAAGGCTCTGTGGGCGTACCAACTGCTTTCGACCCGCGCCAAGTGCCTCCTGCTGCGCCCCAAGCTGCACGTGTCCTATCGGCTTCCCGGTGGCCGTGACCTCAACGACGTCCGCAATTTGGTCTCCGCTGATAATGGCTGGGAGCCTTATGCCGAGGACCTGACGATCACCGAGGTGCCCGGCAATCACGACAGCATGGTCCTGGAGCCGCATGTCCGCGTTCTTGCTCGCCGCATCCGCGACGCGCTCCGCGAGGCCGAGCGCTCCGCCGCGCCGCTGGCTCGCGCCGCGGAGTGAGCTGTTAGTCTTGAGCCGGCGCGCGAACGACGACGCGTCGCGCATCCGGGCCGGATGCTGTCAGCTCATCGATCGGAAGGCGTCAGGCCTGTGAGCGCAGCCCGGCCGGATAACCGGCTCGGCTGCCTATGCGCGCACGCCCGGCGCAGGCTCGCTGCCGAGCCGTGGATCAACCCGACGAGGATCGCGAAGAGATACTGAATGTCCTTGCCGAAGAAGATGTACTCCAGGAAGGAGTGCAGGCAGACGACGGTCAGGGCGATCGCGCAACCAAGCAGGAGATCGCCGAGGCGCGTTCGGCGTGCGACCCAGCCATAGCGCAGCGCCGTCAGTAGCGGGCATACCAGGATCAGGATGAAGCTCGCGGCGCCGAAATACCCGGTCTCGGAAGCGGCCAGCAGATAGGCGTTGTGGACAATGTTGTTGAGGTTGCCCTCGAAGGGCGCGACGCCGGCGCGGATCGAATAGCCGGCGTTCTTGGCCTCGTGGACATAATGGTTGGCGCCGATGCCGAGCGGGTGGTCCTCGACAATAGCGATCGCGGCCCGGTTGAAGGCTGCTCTCTCGTCATATTCCGACTCGTTCAGCGGCACCGCGTCGAAGCGTTTCTGGAAGGACGAGACGGCGACCGGTGCGATCAGAAGCGCGCCCATGACGCCGATGACGGCGATCCGGGCCTTGTGAGCCGTCCAGCGTCGCAGCACGGAAACCGCCAGGCACAGGACGAGCCCGAACGCGCAGAAGCCGAGGGCGGCGCGCGAGGCGGTCAAGGCGGCGATGAGAAGGCCGCTGACCGGCGTGACGATGAATTGCAGCCGCCTAATGCCCGACAGCAGCAGCATCATATGCGGGAACACGACGAAATGCGCAGCGAGGCCGAGCGTGTTCTGGTGCAAGAAGGTGCCGGAGGGCTGGATCGCGTGCAGGCCCCATTTCTGCCAGGCGATCACGAAGATCTGGATGAAAAGGCCGAACGCCATGCCCTTCAGCAGCGCCACCGGCACATTCTCGTCGATGCAGGCGCGCGCCACCACCAAGGCGATGAAGTAGACCTTCATGAATTGCCAGAGGTAGAAAACCGCCGCGAGCGGCTCATCGGCCTGGAAGATCGAGAGTGCGATTGCAGCGAGGTATAAGATGAACGGAACGTGGAAGTTGAACCCGAGCCGGACCTTGCGCGAAATCAAGAAAAGGCCAAAAGCGATGATGTCCAGCATCGAGATCTCAATGCCGTAGACATAACCTATCCAGCGGTTGCCCCAAGAGATCAGACCGAAATCGATGTGCAGGGCGCGCAATAGAAAGGGCAGGCTGCCGAGCGCGACCCAAGCGTATCTCTGAACCCACGGATTACTCTGCATGTACAGCGCGAGGGGGAACGTTCCCGCGAGGGCTATCAGCAGTGCGACGAGCTTCATCGGATCGTTATGCCTTCCGATCTGGCGCCCGTCTCGTCATGACGAGCGCGATTGCCCGATCCTGCCGACGCGTTCGCGCGCGACGGACGCATCCTCGGACGACCGCATTGATATTTGGTTTCACGGGTCCCCTACGGTCGCTAGATGGATGGGCCCGGCGGTCCAGTCGACGGCCTGCGCCCTTGACGACGGAGGTCTCGGCTCCTGGCGCAGCCGGTCTGCCTCGCCCCGTTCATCTTGGACGCGGATGTTTCTAAAGGGAAGTGGAGATCTCCCCGCGGATCAGGCATTAATGAAGAAAGTAACTCAATTTCAAGGACGCGTCGCGCGCCCGTAGATTTCAATATTGGCCTCGAATAGGGTCCGACCCGCCGGCGGCCGCCCGAGAGGTGATTATGTTTCGTACGATCTACGCCCTCGTCATGTCGGCCCTGGCATCGGCCGCGCTCGCGCAGGCCGAGCAGCGTCCTGTGGTGCACGAGGTCACGATCGCTGCGCCGGACGTCGTCGCCGTCGAGATCCGGGAGCCGGGGTTCAGGCCCGGCCGCATCGTTGCCTTGGCCAGACCGGCGGGCGAGAGCGCCGGCTGGATCAATCAGGACGGCGCTTGGAGCCTGGTCCTCGGACCGAAGCGGACGCATCTTCGCAGCCCCGATATCCCGCCCGCAACGGTGCTCGATCGCTCGGCGGTCGACCAGGCAGCCGAGTACGCCGCGATCGGCGGCCGTAAGGTCGTCGCCGTCTATCGCAAGTCCGTTCCTTACGATTCAGGGCTGTTGCGTGGTGATGATGGCAACACGACCTCGACGGCGAGCTTCAAGCATTACGTCTATCTCAAGCTCGATCGACCGCTGACGCACGGCGACTATGCGATCAGGTGGCCGCGGCAGATCCTGCCCGAGACGAGATTCGCTTTCGACGACGCACGCATGCGGGCGAGCGCGATCCGCGTCAACCAGAACGGCTATGCCCCTGGCGATCTCGGCAAGATCGCCTACCTTGCCCTCTGGCTGCCTGGAGGACCGCAAGGCGGCGCGGTGACTTTCTCCGATTATGGGCTGAAGGACTTCAAGATCATCGATTCAGATGGGCGTGCGGTCTTCACCGGGCAGGTCGCTCTTGGGCGCGGGCCGCGCGATCCCGAGGAGGGCAGCGGCTTTCCTGCGCCGCTGATCGATTATCCGACCGCTGATCGCGCGCCGATCCGTCCCAGCGGCGTGAGCCCGGCGGATCCTATCGCCTTCACCGCCTCCGGCCATGGGCTCAAGGATGGCGATTTCGTCACCCTCTCCGGATTCACTGGAGCCCTGGCGCGGCTGAACGGTGCGGCGACCGTGATCAAGGCCTCCTCCAACCAGTTCGCGCTCGCCGGCGTCGACGGCCACGGCCTGACCGCGGCCGATGACACGCTCGGCCAGGTAACGCCCGCCCAGCGCATCAACAGGGCCGGTACCTTTGTCTACCGGCTCGATTTCTCGTCCTTTCGGCCCGAGCAGGCCGGGGATTACCGGATCCAGATCGCAGGCCTCGGCGTCTCCGACCCCTTTCGCGTCGCCGACGACGTCTGGCTGAAGGCCGCCCGGATTGGGGCCGCCGGCCTTTTCCACCACCGCAGCGGCATCGCACTCGATGGCCGCTTCGGCTATTCTAGGCCCGCCGCATTCCGGCCCGGCCCGGAGCTGGCGCTGGTCCAGAGCAAGTTGCCGCTCGCCTTCAGCTCGGAGGGCGGAACCGGCTTCCTGCCGTTTTCGACCGGCGCCGCCGAGGCTTGGCTCGACGCCTCCGCCGGCAATCCCGATCTCTGGGGCGGCTACATGGACGCAGGGGATTGGGATCGGCGCAGCCAGCATCTCGAGGTCAGCTACGCGCTGATGGACCTCAACGAGCATGCTGGGCCAAAGGCGCGGTCGATCGAGCTCGGCCTGCCGAAAGCAAGCGAGGTTCTCGACCCCAAGCTTTACGCGGGGACAGACGATCTTCCGGACCTGCTGCAGGAGGCGATCTGGAACATCGACTTTTTCCGAAGGATGCAGCTCCCCGACGGACGCGTGCGCGGCGGCATCGAAAGCGCAAGCCACCCCGTCCTGGGCGAGCCGAGCTTCCTGGAGAGCCAGCGGGTGTTCGTCTACGCACCCGACCACGTCTCCGGCTATCGCTATGCAGCCGCCGCGGCCAAGCTCGCGCGCATTCTCGGCAGCGCGCAGAAGCCGGAACTGGCCAAGTTCTATCGTGACAGCGCGCTGGCGGCGTGGACCGCCGCGGAGGCCGGCCTGGCCGATCCGGACAAGTTCTATGCCGCCGCTCTCGAGACGATGCGCAAGACCAATGCCGTCGAATTCAGGGAATGGGCCACGCGCAAGGCGGAACTCCAGACCGCAGCTCGCGTCGTCCGCACGGCGGCGGCTGCCTCTCTCTATCGTCTGACCGGCGAGCAACCCTATCGGGCCGTTTTCGAGAAAGCCTGGACCGAGGGCGTCGATGTCGCGAGCCAGGGTGATGGGCCTTGGGAATATCTCCAGCTTCCCGCGGACCGGGCCGACCGCGCCATCCAATATTCAATCAGGCAAGCCTTCGCCCACGCGGCGGACTATATCCTGCGCCCGCACGCAACGGCAACCTATATCACGTTGAAGAACGCCTATACACCTGTCGGATGGGGCCAGGGGCTGGCTCCGGACTACAACGCCCTGCAGCTGCTGGTCCGCTCGCATCTGGCCACCTCGGACGACCGCATCCTGCGCGCCATGCAGCTCGGCTCGGCTCATATCCTCGGCGCGAACCAGGTTGGCCTCAGCCTCACCACGGGCCTCGGCCATCGCAATGTCCGCCATCCGTTGCATGAGGACCACCGTGCGATGGGCGTTGCCGCGCCCGCCGGTATCACCCTCTATGGCTGGGCGCCGCAGTCCCTGACCTCCTACAACTGGATTTTCGGACCGGCCTGGGCCCCACTCTCCGATGCGGCTCAGCGTAACGGCGTCGCCTTCAAACGCGTCGAGCCCAACCGGCTAATTATGCCCTACTACGAGTACTTCATCGAATATCCTGGCGTGGTGATGCAGCAGGAATATACGATCCATCAAACCATCGGGCCGGTCGCGGCCCTCTGGATCTATCTCTCCGCCGCAGTTCCGCGGCAGCCGTAATCGGCTGCAGGATCGGTTCCAGGGACAAGAGCGGCCAAGGCGGAGTCAGAGGGTGATCTCGTCGAAAAAACTCGTCGCCGGAATCGGGTGGACGACCGTCTTCTACTTCATTGCCGTGGCGTTCCGCTTCGTGTCGAGCGTCATACTCTCGCGCATTCTCTCGCCGAACATCATGGGCATGATGGTCGTGGTCAACACGATCAGGATCGGCGCCGAACTATTCTCCGATATCGGGATCGGCCAGAACATCATCCACCACAAGAATGGCGACAAGCCGACATTCTTCAACACGGCCTGGATCATTCAGATCGTCAGGGGCTTCCTCCTCAGCGCGATCCTTATCTTCCTCGCCCCCTTGATCGCCGATTACTATCACGTCGATGCGATCATCATTCAAGTCAGCGCGCTGACATTGACGATATCGGGGATGATGTCGACCTCGATCTACATGCTGCAGCGGAATCTCAGGGTCGTCCAGATGTCGGCCTTCGAACTGTCGCAGGAGGTGCTGGCGAGCGTCATCGCTATCCTGTTCGCGCTGTACAGTCCTACCATATGGTCACTGATCCTCGCCAACCTGCTCGCCACAGCGATCCGCATCGCCCTTACTTATTGTCTCCCTGATGCACGACAGCGAGTGATCTTCTCCGTGCAGTATGCAAGGCAGATCGTGTCGTTCGGGAAGTGGATCACCCTGTCCTCGCTACTCATGTTTCTGTGCGCGAACTTCGACCGCCTTTACCTCGCGCAGGTGGTCCCACTCGCGACGCTGGGCGTCTATGGCATCGCCCGCGCGATCGCCGACGTGCCAAGCGCGCTCGTCAACCGACTGAGCCACTCGCTGGTGTTTCCGGTGATAGCCTCTGCGCGCGCGACCCCGCTGCCAGAGGTCCGAAAACAGCTGGCTCCGCTGCGCCTGAAGCTCCTGATTGCCGCAGCCTTTATGCTCGCGGGCAGCATCTGCGTCGCCGACCTTGTCATCAAGATGATCTACGACAGCCGCTATGTCGAAGCAGCCTGGATGCTGCCCGTGTTGCTCGGGGGCATCTGGGTAACGATTTTGGCGAGCTTGAACGAATATAGCCTGCTCGGGCTGGGGCGGCCAGTCTATGGTGTGATCGGTAACAGTCTCAAGCTCGGCTACCTCTCCGTCGCCTTGCCCCTGGCATTCGCTTCGCACGGCGCACCAGGAGTGGTGATCGGCATCGCCCTCGCCGACCTGCCAAGGCTTTTGACCGCGCTCGTTGGACAGGCGCGCGAGCGCTTCTCTTTCCTCGCGCAGGATGTTGGAACGACGGCCCTCCTGATCGCCTTCACCGCGGTCTTATCATTTGCGAGATACATCGCTGGCTTTGGCTCCTCGCTGGAGATCTTAATGCGTTCTTAGCGGAGCGGCAGGGCTGAAGGTTACAATGGGCGTGTTGTCGATCCGCAGATGTGGGGCGCCCTAGCGAGCCCCTTCTGCGTCGGAGAGGGATGGCATCGACAAAATAGTCTGCGAGTGCTCAGTCATGCTAACCTTGATTAACGATATTGCGCTGTGATGGACTGCCGAGCCGTTATGTGAGGTCGACGAGCGTCGATGAGACAGACAGGTTACACCTCGGCGCGCGGCTGCAAAGGTCGCACCGTTAGGAGGTCAAGTGGTCCATTTGCTATCTGCGATCGTCGCTGCGATGGTCGTCGTGCTTTCGCTTCTCGGCCTATTCTATTGCCTGCAACTGCTGCTGGCGATCCTCCCAGTGCGTGGGCGCGAGCTTCGCCCGATGGTGTACGGAGAGCGCGGCAGGCTAGCGGTCATCATACCTGCGCATGATGAGGGCGAGGGAATCCTGCCGATTCTCTCTATGCTCAAAGGTCAGCTTCGGCCCGGCGACAAACTTGTTGTTGTCGCCGATAATTGCTCGGATGACACGGCAGCGCAGGCTCGCAGCGTTGGTGCGATCGTCGTGGAGCGACGGGACGAGGCCAGACGCGGCAAGGGCTACGCACTCGACTTCGGAATACGCTATCTTGAGAGCGACTCTCCGGACATGGTTGTCTTCTTCGACGCCGACAGTATGATCGAAGCGGACACCCTCGACGTCCTCGTCAGCCATTGCTATAGCTCGGGCCGCCCCATCCAGGGCAAGCATGTTATGCTCTCCGTCGAAGGAGCGCGTATCGACGCGCCGGTCGCAAGCTTCGGGCACCTCGTGAAGAACGATGTTCGCCTACTCGGGCTGCGCAAGCTTGGCCTTCCCAGCCATATCACCGGATCAGGCATCGCATGCCCCTGGGTTGTAATACGAGACGCCGACCTTGCCCACAGCCATGCCGCCGAAGACAAAAAACTGGGTCTCGATCTGACACAGGCGGGGCATCCGCCTTATTACTGCCGCGAGGCCTCGATCTGGGCCGCGGCGCCGTTTTCCGCGGAGGGAACTCGGACACAACGCGAGCGTTGGGAGCGCGGCCACTTGTCTCTAGTCCGGATTGCCCCGCAATATTTACGCGCCGCTCTCCGCAAACGCGATCTGGGTCTGTTCATGCTCGCCCTGGACATCGCGGTGCCGCCGATGTTTCTGCTTATCTTCCTACTAGCGGCCGCTGCCATCATGGCCGGCGGGCTCGCTTTTCTCGGCGGCTGGGTCTTGCCAATATGGATCGCCTCGGTGACGCTCGTTTGTGTTGTCGCTCTCACGCTGCTGGCTTGGTGGCGCTACGGACGCGAGGTGCTTCCGGCGCGGTTACTGCCGTTCCTAGTGCATTTCATCTGGTCCAAGATCGCGGTTTATTCGCGCGGACCCTTCAGATCCTCGACCTCGCAATGGATCCGTACAGACCGCAGCCGCACCGGCAATTGAGGTGCCTCTGGTCCCCCAGCGCTTGCGTCAGGCTTGACTGGCGCGCAGAACCGCATGCGTGAACAACTTCCGCATCTCCAGCGTACTCGCCTTGAGATCGTGTTGCTCGCCGACCGTCCGCCAACCAGATTCGCCCATCCGCGCGGCGGCCGCCTGGTCGGAGAGAACGGCCTCGATTGCTGCCGCGAGCTCGACCTCGTCTCCCGGCGTCACGAGACGCCCGTTGATTCCGTCCTTTACCAGCTCCGGAATGCCGCCAACTCGGGTCGCGATTACCGGGCGCTTCTGCGCAAACGCCTCCATCAGGGCGATCGGGATGCCCTCGCCATAGCTCGCGAGTACCGCGAGATCGGCATCAGCGATATGCGCCTGGACCTCGGCCGGCGTGCGGATGCCGGCCATCTCGATCACGGAGGCGAGCTCGGCATCCTTGATCTGTTTCCTGATTTCCTCTTCGAGGGGACCGCCTCCGACCAGCGTGCAGGTGAAAGCGACGCCGCGTCGCTTCAGAATGCCCAACGCAGCCAGCAGCGTATCATGGCCTTTCTCGGGCGAAAGGCGCGCCACGCAGACTATGTGATTGCGAGCGGGCAGCGCAATGACGGCCTCGGGCGCTATCGGCTCAAACCCGCATCGGACGACATGGACTTTAGAGGCGTCGCGATCGCCGTTGTGGGCGAGTAGGATCTGGCGCCCGAAGTCACTGATGCACACCGCAAAGGCGCAGTCCCTAAGCTTGGCGCTGTGACGGAAACGGTCGGGCTCGTCTAGATCGATACCATGGAAAGTGATGCTGAAAGGCAACTGCGCCAGCTTCGCTGCGATCATCGCCGTATTGGAGCCGGAGTTTCCGAAATGACAGTGCAGATGGCTCGCTCCGGCGCGCTTTGCCCAATAGGCCAGAAGGATCGCCTCAGCCCAATAGGCGACCCATTTCAGCCGATCCCGAGCACTGCGTACCCCTGACAGGGCCTCCCGCAACGTCGAGACGAGGCGGCGCGGTCGCGTCGCCGCCGCCCAGATCACAGACTTGATGAAGGCACCCGGTGCAGGTGGAACCAGCCAGCGCGTCTGGCGCAGCTCTTCGCGCGCCGTCTCGGCGATGATTTCCTCGAATTTGGGCTTCCGTATCGAGAATCGGATGATCTCTATCCCAGTCGACTCGAGCGCGCGAATCTCCCGTTCGATGAACGTATGACTTGGCGCAGGATAGAGACTAGATAGATAGGCGACCCGCGTCATCCGCGTCTCCAACGGAAGATGCTGTCCGCCAAGCCGCAGATCTCCATTCGAAACAACGTATCGGAAGGAGCGCCAGATCTGGTGCTCAGCCGCTCCTGATTTATGAACCACCGCTTGAGACCAAATCGGTCGAATTCGCTCGCATCGTTGGTCCCTTGCCGCACGGACGTAGCATAATCGTATCCGGCTCCCTCCGTCGCCTGGCGAACGCGCGCATCGCAGTCCCCATTGGGGTAGCATATCCCGGGAACGGATCGCCCCGTGATCTCGCTCAGGTCGCGACGCGACTGTTCGAGTTCATGGATGAGCGCTCGGTCTTCGCATTGAGGCAGGAGCGGATGTGTCATCGTATGGGAGCCGATCTCATGGCCTTCAGAGTTCAGCACGCGAAGATCATCGGAGGCCATAATGCGGTCCAGGTCCGAGATCTTATGCGGGCACGCCCTCTCAACAAGTTCTGTCAGCCAAATTTGGCGCTGTGCAGGCATCAGCCGCTTTACTCGTTCCAGCTCTGCCTTGACGGTCGCGCGTCCGGTGCGCGGATAAAGCGTCAGCCAAGCCTGCCCGGCTAGATCGTACCAAGGCAATCGATCAGTGTCGACCAGCCCAGCAACAATGAAGAAGGTCGCTCGCAGCGAATGCTCTCGAAGAATCGGCGCCGCGATAACGATATTATCCCGATAGCCGTCGTCGAAAGTGATGGCTGCGAGCGGCCGTTCAGGGATAGTGTGGCCGTTTAGACTTGCAAGCGCTTCGCTTAGCGGAAGCACGTGATAATGTTGCGCGAGTGACCGGCACTGTTGCCGAAAAATCTCCGGCGTCACCACCAGATCCGGATCGTGATAAGCGCTACGCGCCGGTTCCGGCAAGATGCGGTGGTAACAGAGAATCGTGAGGTGGCCGCGAATCTTCGATTCCCGCCGGGCAATTGCTCCGCTTTTGGCAGCTAAGCTGCCGACCGCGTCTCTCAATCTGGCCTTCATCATGTCTCGCGCGCTACCAGCACACCCATGCCTGCCTGAACGATCTTGTAGCTTCTCATTTTATGCAGAGGTCCCACCATGTAACCGCATTAGCTGAGCCAATCACCCCGGCGCCCTGGGAAAATATGGGCATAAGGATTGGCTGGCCCACGGTTTGCCGGAAATCTGGCCTGAGACTCAGCTTCCTTAGCGTCAGCATGAAAGGTAGCATGCCAATAGTAATAATTCTTGAATCTTTTGCCGAAAGAATTTATTATAGTAATTTATAACATTGATGGCCTTATGATTTTGGGAGACATGCATACATAGTTCTTAATCTAGATGTAATATAGCGCCGTCGCGGCTAATAATTGTCAATTTTTGTTTATAACATTAAAATATCTGCCTAAATAATGAATAATGACGCGGGTGTGAATGTGAAATCTAATCCCTTACTTAAGGGTGTGTCGCTGGAGAATTTAAAGAATTTAAGAGCCAAAAATAGAAATTAAGGAAAATTTCACTAAACAGCTTGCTCAATCTCTTAACGATGCGTTAATTGCGTTCGAGGGCTACGATAGCCGTATGCCCCAATATGGAACGCACAGGGAAGCATCCGATGAAGAGGTTGATCGCGCTGTCGCTGGCTTTGGCTAGCTCTACGTCACTCGCTTATGCCGCCGGCAACGAATCTGTCATCGGACAGATTGGTGCTCAAAACAGCGCCGCTGTCGGCCAGGCTGGCGGCAACAATAAGCAGGGCACGCTTCAGATTGGCTCGAAGAACTACGCTGCTACCTCCCAGAGTGGTGCCCTCGCCAACCGCACCAACGAATCGGGTGTCATCCAGATCGGTCGTGAGAATGGCGCGGTCGTTGGTCAGGCCGGCGGTAACAATCGCCAGGGCACCCTGCAGGTTGGCGTGAAGAACTCGGCTGCGACCTCGCAGAAGGGCAGCACCACTAGCGCGACCAAGACCAACGCCTCGGCCACTGCCCAGTTCGGCGCCAATAACGGTTCGATCGTCGGCCAGACCGAAGGCAACAACAACCAGACCACGCTGCAGGTCGGCCGTGGCAACAACGCCCTGACCGGCCAGACCACCAACAAGACCGGCGGTAAGAACGACTCGGGCGTTGCCCAGTTCGGCGTCGGCAACAACGCCGTCGTCTCGCAGACCTCGCAGGCCAACACCGGTAAGAGCGGCGGCAATAACAACTCGGCTATCGTCCAGATCGGACGCGGTAACCAGGCCGCTACCGGGCAGGATGCGAATGGCGGCAGCGGAAAGAACGGCGTCAACAACAACTCGGCCGTGTTCCAGGCCGGCGTCGAGAACTATGCCTCGACCAGCCAGGTCGGCGAGCGCAGCGGCGCGGCGACGACCAACGGTTCGTTCACTGGCCAGTTCGGCCGCAACAACGGCTCGATCGTTGGCCAGGATGGCGGCAACAACAGCCAGGGCACGCTGCAGATCGGCGCGCGCAACTGGTCGACTACCGGCCAGTACGCCACTGCCTACGGCGCGACCAACGATTCTCTGACCCTCCAGGTCGGCCGCGACAACAACTCGGTCACCTCGCAGCGGACCACGGGTTCGGCTGGCATCCCGACGAGCCTTGGCTGGTTCGGAAGCCTCCCGGGGTCTGATGGGCTTGGCGGCAACAATAGCTCAGCCACCGTACAGCTTGGCACCGGCAACCAGTCGATCACCGGTCAGGATTCAACCGGCATTGGCGCTAAGCTGCTTCAGCATTCCAATGGCGTAAATAACAACGCTGCGACGATCCAGGCTGGCCGTGCCAACGTCTCTACAACCTCACAGAGCGGCGTCCGTCCGATTGTTCCGGCCGGCTCGGTCTCAAACGACTCGTTTACTGGCCAGTTTGGCGTGCAGAACCAGGCCCTCGTTGGTCAGGTCAACGGCGCCAACGCTCAGGCGACGATGCAGGCCGGCGTCAAGAACGTAGCTGTCACCAGCCAGAGCAATGATCCCAAGTCGCTTTCTCAGAACGCGGCCGCAACCATCCAGATCGGTGCGCGCAACAACGCGCTCACCAGTCAGGTCGCTAACCCGCTCTCGGCTGGCGGCAACGGTTCGCTGATCATGCAGGTCGGTACCGACAACCAGGCTGTCGTCGGCCAGACCGGCATGCAGAGCATGATCGGCGCAAATCTGCAGCAGACGGTTCAGGTCGGCGTCGGCAACTACGCCTCCATCTCGCAGCAGAGCAATAGTGTCGGTATCAACAACTCGACCGTCGCGCAGTTCGGCTACAAGAACACCGCAGTCGTCTCGCAGAAGTGACCTGACGGCCGGGTGGTGGAGTTTTTACTCCGCCACCCGGTCATTCCTGTATCGGGAGATGAGCAGATGCTGTCGCCCTCGATATCTCTGTTTGCCGCCGGATCAGCAGTCTTTGCCGTCTGTCTTGTAGTACCCCCTGCATCAGGCTTCCCAGTGAAACCGCCCATGGCCGATAGTCGCCTCGTCTGTGAATTGCGTGTCGATGATACCGGCACGATGCTGCGGCTGCGTGCTGTGGCCAAATCACCCGTGGCTGTCGCGGGGCGCTATCAACTTTCGGTTCTCAAGCAGAACCAGGCTGGCACGAGCCAGAACCAACTCGGTGGAAGCTTCTCGCTCGCGAATGGCGGAGAAAGCATCCTCACTACAGTCATGCTCGAGCGGCAGGCGATGGGCCATTACACGGCATCCTTGTCCTTGGAATCGGATCGCGGGAGCGTTTCATGTACTTCCCCCTAAGGCCTAGGCTGGCCAAGAGTCTAGTCGGTGCCGCTGCGCTTGCTCTGACCATGTCCGTCGCATCGCAGCATGCCCTGGCCGAGACGGCTTACATTCAGCAAAGCCAAGCTGGCGCGCGTATGCCGGTTCAATCTGTGTCGATGGGCAGCGTCATGTCAGGCGCGATGCAGGCTGGTCGCTCGATTGCGGCGCCGACACCACGCGTTGCCCCAGAGGCAATAACGCAGGGAGGCCGCAACATTGCTCAGACCTTGCAAATTGGTAACTATAATAACGTTGCTCAGATCCAGAATGGCACGAATAACCATTCCACAGTTGGAATCATTGCTGGAAATGCCAATAATGTCGGCGTGTTGCAGAATGGAAACAACCTGAGATCAAATCTCGTGCTACTTAATACCCAAGGCCTGTCCGTTGGAGTTATTCAACCTAATGGGTCTTCGCCAATTAATATGTTTATTGCTCGGCTTCCAAATGGAGGCTTACTGATCAAGAGATAGCTAGATTGGGCGGAATGTCTGCCAATCCGTAGGAGGGACAGGTTATGGCGTTGGGGAAAGTGGCTTCTGTTACGTTGCTTGGCGTCTTCGCCGCTACCGGCCCGTGCCTTGCCGGCGAGCAGGTCTATAGGCCTACAAATCCGACCTTCGGTGGCAACGCGCTGAATGGTAGCTTCCTGATGTCGACGGCCCAAGCGCAGGGCAAGGGTGTAAAGTCTGGGCAGCAATCGCCCGACCTATCCGGCCTCACGTCGGCGTTGAGTGGTATTGGCAGTGGCGCTAGCCAAGCTCCGATCGTCGTGATCGGCGGCAATGGGCTGCCCGTCGTTCCCGCTTCGCCCTGATATCCTGCGCGTCAGAGCGGGTTCGTCCGCCAAAACAGAGTTCAGCAATGCTCCGTATGACTTTACACCGCGTAGGCGCTCTCGCGCTCGCGCTATCGGCTGGTGGCTGCGTAATCGCCGGAACAGCGAGCGACCCCATTGCTCAACCTGCAACGTTGGTGCCGGACACCAAGACAGGCATCGTTCTCGACCGCCTGCCACCCCCAGTACAGAAACTGGATGTGGCAGTTTACAGCTTCCCCGACCTAACCGGCCAGAACAAGCCAAACGATAATTTTGCCGAATTCTCGCGCGCGGTCACTCAGGGTGGCAGCGCTATTCTGTCAGACGTGCTAACCAAGGCTGGCAATGGTGCGTGGTTCAATGTCATCGAGCGCAATGACCTGCAGCCTCTCTTACAAGAGCGGCAGATTATTCAGAACACGCGCACGGCAGTCGATGGAAAGCGAGCTCAGGGGTTGCCGGCGCTGCGTTTCGCCGGAATCCTCCTGCAAGGCGGCTTGATTGGGTATGATACCAATGAGACGACCGGAGGTGTTGGTGCCAACTACCTCGGCATCGGCGGAAACACTCAATATCGCCAGGATGTTGTCACGGTCGCGTTGCGCGCCGTTAGCGTCCAGACAGGCAGGGTGATTGCCTCTGTTACCACCACGAAGACTATCTATTCGGTGCTCGTCCAAGGCAGCGCATTCAAGTTCGCAAAAATCGACCACCTGCTCCAGGCGGAGGCGGGTTTCACCAAAAACTCTCCGGCGACGCTTGCCGTTCGAGAAGGTATCCAATTGGCGGTTTATTCGCTGATTTTTGAAGGCATCAAGGCAAAGCTTTGGGACTTCGCTGATCAGACCGCTGGTGCGGCATTCATGAAAGCGCTCGATGAGCAACGTAAGGCCGTCAATATCGAGATGCGTAGTCCTGAGCAGATCGACGCAGCTCCGCTGCCAGTGCCTGTCGCTGACCGCAGCCGAAATCCGAGTTCAAAGTAAACCGCGACGCTCGCGGGACTCGTTGAATTATTGTGTGAGGAAAGATTTATTGCGGCGTCAACAGATCGCTCTCTAGCTTTTAGTTATAGAAAATTACTCTGACATCGCATGCAGAATGTAGATTGTTGGAATACATAGCTAGTATATGATTTTTAACATAGGTTCGACGCACGATGCTTGTGGTCGTTCTCCTAGGCGGAACAAGACGTTACCGCGTGGGCGGCCGCGACTGCTGCGTCGCGGTGTGGCAGGCCGGATCAGTCGTGTTCTGTTGGCCGCAAGTCGTGGGTCGGTCCGAAATCGCTGCGCCACTGGCGATCGGTCGCATCACTTTAGCGCCAGTATTGGCACTGGCCTCATTTGTGGTGTAGATTCGCCCCTGCGCCTGCCCGATCTTAACCTCCCTGGCTGCGGCTTCGGACTTGGTGGATCGCACCTGCGTTCTGGCGTCGTTCCGCGGTACAATCTGCTGCGCGCAGCCGGCAAGCCCGCAGGCCAGCGCGGCAACGAAACCTCTAACCAGTTTCGACATGGGGCGGCTCCAAAACAGTCTCGCGATACGAACGCTTTACGAAAATTAGCTCGATCCTAACGCACTAAGATGGAGATGTCTTTGACTGTGTGATGCGATTAAACTTGGTGCTGAGCAGAGACGTTTCATTCTTATAGCTCTTTCGTTTGCGTGTGCGCCATGTGAACCAGGTCCTTCATTCATTCTTTAGGGCCAGACTTCCATTCTCTGGACGAACGGAAGTGAGGTGCGTTGTGACCCAACTGAATGCGTTGCCAGTTATCCTGTTTGCTGTGGTGATTCCCACATCAGGTATCGCCGGCGAAGCTTACATGCCGCAGGTGGTGAACGCAGCGATGCGTGATGCCAAAGGTTCTCTCGCGATGTCTGAAGCGGCACTTGCGCGGCTCGCGCTGACGGCCAATCGTGTATTGCCTGCGCAGTCTGGACCACAAGCGCCGAACAGTTCTGGTGCCGAGACGGTCTCAACGCTCATCCAAGTGGGCACAGGCAACTCTGCAGTGATTGTACAGATGGGTGCGGCGAATCGCTCCTTCTCTATCCAACAGGGGCAGGGCAATAATGCCCGCGTTCACCAGAGCCGTTGACGCCGAGTGAGGGCCACTGCCAGAGCCTGAAATTTGCCTGTGGTCATTCGGCTATGGCAACGCGCAGCGAACCTATCTTTAATTCCTTCTCGTCGTCATCGACGAGCGCCCGAACGCTAATCAGGCCCGGTTCTTGGATACTCAGCGGGGCAAAGATCAGACTGGCAGCTGCGACAATAAATCTCGGCGTAGAGGGCACATGGCCAAGTTCTTCGACCAAGCGGCCTTGTTCTTCACGATTGGGTGCCTCGATCCGTTGAGCAACAATCGGTTCCTTTTGCCCAGGCACGTAGCAGCGCGCGACGATTAGTTCGAATGGCCGATGAGCCGGTGTAACAACGTGAAGATGAACGCAAAATTTCGGCAGCGTAAAGGGAAACATCGCAGGAACGAACATGACGGAATTGTAGCAGCCGATGAAGCTTAGCTTGCCGCCGACTTCATTGCGGATGTCATCGCAGAAGATTGAGTAGCCATATCGGCCTAGGGCTTTCATCTGACCTTACTTTGTCTGACGTTGCTGCACAACAAAGGTTTGCGGTCGTGATGGCAATGTTGAATTTGGTTGTATCGTCCCAACGACTGTGGGCGTCATGGCCGTGATGGTCGTCGCTTGCGAAATAAGATTCTGCCCCGGCTTTTGTGATCGTGGTGTCAATTCGAATTTGATATCCCGATCAAGAGCCCAAGCGAGGTCAGAAATATCCCTCAATGTCAGGCAAGATGCGCCTGTTAGCTGGTCGTTAAGTTCAGAGCGAGGAATTTGGAGTTTGGTTGCGACGGCTTGGCGAGTGAGGCCATTTTCTCTTTCATGGATTAGTGCCTTCACAAACTCAGCCCGCACAGAGCCGATTAAGCGGCTTGCCCTCCTGGCCTTGCCGCCGATGTCAAACCGAAAGAACTTCATCCGGATCCGTTCCCTTCACGCATAGAACTTGGTCGACACCCAACTCGCGCCGAATTCGCCTTACCTCAAGTCGATAGCCGCGATACAGGTCAAAATCCTTCACTTTATCGGCCCAGTCACCAAAAACGGCGACGAAGCAATCTTTCGCCATGAACCAACCAAATATTCGTAAATCAGCAGTCTTGAGCTCCCATACGGCATGGCTTTCTGCACGAATAAATCGATACTGTCGAGAATGAATAAGTTGGCGTCCGCTGATAAAATCATAAAAAATCTGATCAAGCTGTTGAGCGGGAGAAAGATCGTCCGAGATCGATGAAGCTTCTGCGCCTCGGAGTCGGTCTGCTAGCCAAGTAACGAAATTAGGTGTTCCGTAAAGTAGTCGCATTGGCTGCTCGTCAGCCTCCAACTCGATGAAGATCGGAACGATGGCGCCACGATCTATGAGATCGGCGATGGATTTAGTCGCCGTCATCGTACGTGATCGACTGCCATGTCGATCGCCGACCCTCGCGCTTGGGCGTCCATCAAGTGTCGCATTCGGACTGCCATGACTCTGGCGCAATCGGTGCTGGGCGGTACGATAGGGTGCGACATATCCAACTCCGGACGCCAACTAGGCTCTTCGATTGATTTTATCGCGAATTGTTCGGCCGCAGTAAGGCTCGTGGAGGGTAGTTCACAGCACGATCGCTGCATCTTTGGATCGCCATTCCGATAGGCGGTGGTCTGGCAGTCGCCGTGACACGACGAAATAATGTACGATATCAGTTACATGGATCAGCGCGGGGGCTTTTACGGATCATGCTACGATGATAGCAGCCGGCTTTGCGATGGCCTGCCGAATGCTTTTCTTTTACCATTTTAGGATACCGATTCGTCAGGTGGCTGTCGGTCGGGCGGCCCATGCCGGCTGAATGGCATCGATTGTGTCGCTGAATTCGGAGGCGTGGTTGCTGATTGCAATTGCACTGTTTATGGTGGGATTTGCGGTCAGCTTCGCGGTCCAAGTGTTTGTGCTTGTTCCGATAGCGGTCGTTGTAGTTGCCAGCTTCACGTTGGGTTGGTTTTTGTCAGATCAGCTGGATCTATTCCGTGTTGGCGTCTTGATTGGGTATCTCTTTGCGCTCAATGTCGGCTACCTCATCGGTACTGCCTTCGCCGCTGGCCTCCGCATAAGCCGTTGAGGCACATCTTGGCGAGGCGGGCGGCAGGCGGCTAATTGACTGATCCGCCCCCGCCGAGAGGTCCAAGGCGATTGTTAGTGGACGGTTGGCCTCGA
>NZ_JANLGI010000029.1 GCF_024655635.1 Allobosea sp. 47.2.35
TGGAGAACGAGGGCATCGTCGGACCCGCCAACCACGCAGGGAAAAGAGAGATCCTCGTCGAAGGCCAGAATCAGCACGACGATTGAGGCTTGCGACAACCCACGCCCTTGCAGGCACAGGTGCCAGTCCTCAAATTGCCATGACGATGCTGCAACCTGCGCAACAGGCCAGACGTTGAGGCGGAAAGACCAGATCGGGAAATCGTCCGGCTTCCCGCGTCAGCGATCTCTAGGCCTCGGCAGGAACGGCCGCGGCATAAGGAATGGAGCAGCCTTGCTCGACAGATTGACCCCGGCCATCCGGGCTTCGGTTCTGGTGACGACGTTCGTCGGATGCACGCTCGCGGCCGGCCCGCTGGCGGCCCAGCCGCTTCAGCTCCAGCCCCCGAAGCCCGCCGCCGCCAAGCCCGCCCCGCGCCTCGTCCTGCCGCCGCCCCGGCCCGCCGGCCTCGGCGAGACGCGTACCGCCGCGACCGAAGCGGCCCCGATCCAGCCCGTGGCGACAAACGCCCCTGCCGCAGCCGCTCCGGTCGCTGAGGCAGCCAAGCCTGCCGCCGCTCCCGCCAGGGGCAGGCAGGCGGCTCCAGCGACGCAGGAAGAAGCCGTCGAGCGGCTCAACGCCTATCTCAACAGCTTCCAGACCTTGCAGGGCAATTTCATCCAGCACGCCGCCAACGGTAGGCGGCTGGAAGGGCGCATCTATATCCAGCGCCCCGGCAAGATGCGCTTCGAATACGAGCCGCCGACCACCACGGAAGTGATCGCGGACGGCACCTCGGTCGCCGTGCGCGACAAGCGCCTCGCGACGCAGGACATCTATTCGATCGGCCAGACGCCGCTGAAATTCCTCGTCCGCGAGAAGATGGACCTGGCACGCGAGGGCACGTTGAAAGGCGCCAGCATCGATGGCGACCTGCTCACGGTCCGGCTGGAAGACCGCTCGACCTTGGGCGGCACCTCGAAGATCACGCTGAAATTCGATCTCGTCGCGAACGAGCTCCGGCAATGGGTCGTGGTCGATCCGCAGGGCTACGAGACCGCGATCTCGCTTTACAATCTCGACACCCGCCGTCGGCCCGATCCGCAGAATTTCGTGATCGACTACCAGCGCAAGCTCTGACGTTACAGGCAGGCCGAAAACGGCTTGCCTTTTGCGCTTCGACGACCCAGTTTCCGGCCTCCTCCCTGCCGGAATCCTCGCGTGCAACTCACCGTCACCAGCTGGAACATCAATTCCGTTCGCCTGCGCATCGGCATGGTCGGGGAATTCCTGACCACCCACGCCCCCGACGTGCTCTGCCTGCAGGAGACCAAGACGCCGGACGAGCAGTTTCCGGCCAAGGCCTTCCACCAGCTCGGCTATGTCCATCAGGCCTTTATCGGCCAGAAGGGCTACAACGGCGTCGCCATCGTCTCGAAATTGCCCTTCAGCGAAAAGGAAGCGATGTCGATGTGCGGCCGCAACGACGCCCGGCACATGACGGTGACGCTCGACAAGGCGGCCGGCCCCGCCGCGGGCATCGCCATCCATAATTTCTACATCCCGGCCGGCGGCGACCTGCCCGATCCCGAGAAGAACGACAAGTTCGCCCACAAACTCGCCTTCCTCGACGAGATCGGCGCCTGGGGCGTGACCAAGAAGCCGACCGACCGGCCAGCGATCCTGCTCGGCGATCTCAATATCGCCCCGCTGGAGCATGACGTCTGGAGCCACAAGCAGCTCCTCGACGTCGTCAGCCACACGCCGATTGAGACGACGACGCTGGAGAAGCTGCGCAGCGAGCTCGGCTGGACCGACGCCGCCCGCACGCTGCGGCCCGAACCCGAAAAGCTCTATTCCTGGTGGAGCTACCGCGCGCAGGACTGGGCGGCCTCGAACAAGGGTCGCCGGCTCGACCATATCTGGCTCTCGGACGGGCTGAAGCCGGCTTTGCGCGACCTCACCTTCCTGCGCGAGGCCCGGGGCTGGGAGCGCCCCTCCGACCATGTCCCGGTCACGGTGACGCTGGAACTCTGACGGGCGCACGCAGCGCTTCATGCCGCAGCGGACCCTCGGCCATGCCGGCCCGTCCTAACCGGCGGGCAAGCCCGCATGGTATGGCCGGCGGTAAGTTCCCCGGCGAAGCCAGTCCCGTGCAGCCAGCCCCCTCGACATCGCTCTCGTTCCGCGACACGCTACTCATCCTGGCGGTCATGATCGTCTGGGGCACGAATTTCGTCGTCATCCATATCGGCGTCGAACATTTCCCGCCGCTGCTCTTCGCAGCGCTGCGCTTCACTTTCGCGCTCCTGCCGGCAGTCTTCTTCCTCAAACGCCCGGACGCGCCCTGGAGCAAGCTCGCCGCCTATGGCGTGCTGATCGGCGCCGGCCAATTCGGCCTGCTCTTCTTCGCCATCAAGGGTTTCATCGCGCCGGGCCTCGCCTCGCTCGTGGTGCAGTCGCAGCCCTTCTTCACCATCCTGCTGGCGGCGGCGATCGCGCATGAGCGCGTGCAGCCCTTCCAGTTCGCCGGGCTTGCGCTCGCCGCCATCGGCATCGGCGTGATCCTCTGGCACACCGACGGCTCGACCACGCCGCTCGGCATCGTCCTGGTGCTCGCTGCCGCCTTCTGCTGGGCCGCCGGCAATATCGTCGCGCGCAGCACGCCCAGGGTCGACATGCTCGCCTATGTCGTCTGGACCAGCCTCTTCGCGATCCCGCCGCTGCTTGCCCTGTCCTGGGCGATCGAGGGCTGGCCGGCGATGCGCGACGGACTCGTCCATGCTCCGGCCGTCGCCTGGGCCGCCGCGATCTGGCAGGCGGTCGGCAATGTCATGTTCGGCTATGCCGTTTGGGGCTGGCTGCTCTCGCGCTATGCCGCCGCCACGGTCGCGCCGACATCCCTGCTGGTCCCGATCTTCGGGATGGGCGCCGCCACGATCTGGCTCGGCGAGCCCTTGCCCGGCTGGAAATTCCTCGCGGCCGGGCTGGTACTTTCCGGCCTGTGCGTCAACAGCCTCTGGCCGCGCTTCGCCGCGATCCGGGCCGCGAGGCACCCGCCCTCGTCGTGAACGGCCAGACTATGTCCGGTCGATCGCGTCCAAAGCTTCCTGTACTGCCGAGAGCTCGCCGACGAAACCCTGCAACCGGGCGCCGATCGCGGCGGCGATGGCCTCGGCCGAATCAGGTGATTCGCCGAGCACGCGGCGCATCACGCTGCGCGGCAGCCGCATCACCTGCGTCGGCTCGCGCGCGATCGCCGTGACCTGACGGGGAACCGAGGTGAACAGCGCAAGCTCGCCGATCATCGCGCCGGGGCCGATGATCTCGGTCGCCGGCTTGCCGTCGTCCTGCGCCGTCAGCGCGACCGCGCCCGACACCACCAGCACCGCCCCGTCCGAAGGCTCGCCGGCGCGGAACAGCACGTCGCCAGCGCGCAGGATGCGGCTTTCGGCCGCGAAGGCGAGCAATCGCAGCGCATCGCGTTCCATCAGGCTCAGCAGCGGCTGCCGGGCCAGCAGGGCCATGTCGTCGTCGAGCGCCATCCGTCAGGGATTCAGCCGGTAACCGCCGGCATCGGTGACCAGAAGCCGCGCATTGCCCGGATCGGGCTCGATCTTCTGGCGCAGCCGGTAGATATGGGTTTCGAGCGTATGGGTCGTCACCTGGCTGTTATAGCCCCAGACCTCCTGCAGCAGCACCTCCCGCGCGATCGGCTTACGGCCGGCGCGATAGAGGAAACGCAGGATCGCCGTCTCCTTCTCGGTGAGCTTGGTCTTCGAGCCCTTTTCGCTGACGAGCAGCTTCGAACCGGGGTGGAACGTGTAGGGGCCGACCTGAAAGATCGCGTCCTCGCTCGCCTCGTATTGCCTGAGATGCGCGCGGATGCGCGCCAGCAGCACGGCGAATTTGAACGGCTTGACCACATAGTCGTTCGCGCCGGCCTCGAGCCCGAGCACGGTATCGGCATCCGAACCTTGCGCCGTCAGCATGACCACAGGACTCTTGAAGCCGTTCTTGCGCATCACCTTGACGGCCTCGCGCCCATCCATGTCGGGCAGACCGACATCCATCACGGCAAGGTCGACGCGGTCGCCCTGCACGGCCTTGATCGCCGCCGTCGCGGTATCGGCCGTCGAGAGCCGGAACTCCTCGTAGAGTGAGAGCTGCTCGGACAGCGTGTCGCGCAGGGTCTGGTCGTCATCGACGAGCAGGATATGATGGACGGCGGACATGAATGGGGTTCGCTCGAACGCAGGGACTGCGGCAACATGAGCCTGCTGAGTCGTCATCGCAAGTGAGGCTGCCTGGAATTCCCGTGAGAAACCGATCCGATCACTCACGCGCGCCGCATGACGGACCGCGCAATCTCACCGCCTTGCGCGTCTTCGCCTCGGTCCATGACCGCCGCAAAGGCTTCCTCGTTGCAGGCAACACCATCTTTCCCTGCGCGCTCGGCCGCTCCGGCATCGGCACCGTCAAACGGGAGGGCGACGGCCGCACACCGCGCTTCGACCTGCCTTTGCGCAGCGTTTTCTACCGGGCCGATCGCCTTTCACGCCCGCGCACCCTCCTGCCGTTGAAGCGGATCGGGCCGCGCGACGCCTGGTGCGACGACCAGAAGGACCGCCGCTACAACCGCTTGATCGACCGCCCGCCGGGCGAGGCCGAGGAGCGCCTCCAGCGAGAGGATCATCTCTATGATGTGATCGTCGAGCTCGGCTGGAACGACCGGCCGGTGCAGCGCGGACGCGGCAGCGCGATCTTCTGGCACCTCGCCCGCGCCGGCTTCACGCCGACCGCAGGCTGCGTCGCCGTTGACGGCCATGTCTTCGCCAAGCTGCTGCCGCGGCTGGCCCGCCATTGCCGGATCGTGGTGAGGTGAGCTAGGAGAGACGCGGGCACCGTCTCGATCATATCTTCGGATCAGGCTGTCGCACTCCCGGGCACCGTCCCGCGACGCGAAGCCATCCCAGCCAGAGATTTACGATGACTGATTCGGTTTCCTCGTTCCGCTTCGGGCGGATCGCCGCCATGCTGCCCGTGGCCGACATGGCCCGCGCCTGCGACTTCTATATCGGTGCCCTCGGCTTCCGGAAAACCTTCGAGAACGGCAATCCCGTCGGCTTCATGATCCTGAAGCGCGACGCGGCTGAGCTGCACCTGACGCTCCAGCCCGGCCACAAGGCGGCGGATTTCAACGTCGCGCATATGATGGTCGAGGATATCGACGCGGCGCATGCCGTGATCCGCGAGCGCGGCCTGCGCATCGTCAAGGGCTTGCGCGACAAGGATTACGGCCTGCGCGCCTTCGTCTTCGAGGACCCCGACGGCAATCGCATCGATGTCGGCGAGCCGCTGAAGCAGGCTTGAAACGCGCTGTCATCCCGTGCGCGCTGCGGCATGCAATGACGCTGCGCAGACACGGGACCGTCGTCAGAAGAGAGCACCCTATCCGGAAAACGGTCCCGCATCTGCGCAGCAGCATTAGATGCTGCAGCGCGTGCGGGATGACCGCGCCTGGAAAGAGGTCAGCCCCGCGCCCCGAAGATCGCGCTACCCACCCTCACATAGGTCGCGCCAAGCTGGATCGCAGCCTCGTAATCGGCGCTCATGCCCATCGACAGGCCCTTGAGCCCGTTGCGGGCGGCGATCTTGGCCAGCAGGCCGAAATGCGGCGAAGGCGGCTCGTCCGCCGGCGGAATGCACATCAGCCCTTCGATCGCGAGACCGTGAATTTCGCGGCAGCGGGCGATGAACGCGTCGGTCTCGGCCGGCAGCACGCCGCCCTTCTGCGCCTCCTCGCCGGTATTGACCTGCACGAAGAACCGCGGCGCCTTGCCCACCCGCGCGATCTCGCGCGCCAGTTCCTTGGCCAGGCTCTCGCGGTCAAGCGACTGGATAACGTCGAAGAGCTCGACCGCTTCGCGCGCCTTATTGGATTGCAGCGGGCCGATCATGTGCAGTTCGGCATCGGGAAAGCGCTCCTTCAGCGCCGGCCATTTCGCCTTGGCTTCCTGCACATAGTTCTCGCCGAAGATGCGCTGCCCGGCTTCGAGCACTTCGGTGATCTGCTCGGCCGGCTTGGTCTTGGAGACCGCGACCAGCGCGACTGAGCCGGCTTCACGCCCGAAATCGCGCTCGGCGCGGCTGATCGCCGTCCGAATTTCAGCCAAACGCGTAACCGTATCGCTCATCTGCCAGCCTCTCATGCCCTGCACGCCGTTGACCGCGTGCGCGCAATGGTGTCCTAGAGCAGGTTGCAAGATTCCGACATCCGGTTTTTGCATTCAGCCCCTGCGCCGGCCTGCCTCCGGGAGCCGGCAAACCGCCAAGAATTGCCCGCTGACATGGCCGTCGAACGCTACAATCCGAAAGAGTCCGAGCCGAAATGGCGCACCGTCTGGGAGGAGCGCAAGCTTTTCGAGACGAGGAACGACGACACCCGGCCGAGCTACTACGTCCTCGAAATGTTCCCTTATCCGTCGGGGCGCATCCATATGGGCCATGTCCGCAACTACGCGATGGGCGACGTCGTCGCGCGCTACAAGCGCGCCAAGGGCTTTTCGGTGCTGCACCCGATGGGCTGGGACGCTTTCGGCCTGCCGGCCGAGAACGCCGCCAAGCAGAAGAAGGTCCATCCGCGCGAGTGGACCTATGAGAACATCGCGACCATGCGCAAGCAGCTCAAGTCGATGGGCCTGTCGCTCGACTGGAGCCGCGAGCTCGCGACCTGCGACCCGAGCTACTATCGCCACCAGCAGAAGATGTTCCTGGACTTCCTGAAGGCCGGGCTGGTCGACCGCAAGACCGCCAAGGTCAACTGGGACCCGGTCGACGAGACCGTACTGGCGAACGAGCAGGTCATCGACGGCCGCGGCTGGCGCTCCGGTGCCCTGGTCGAGATCCGCGAACTCACCCAGTGGTTCTTCAAGATCACGGACTACGGCCAGGAGCTGAATGACGCCCTGGAAGGCCTGACCCGCTGGCCCGAAAAGGTCCGGCTGATGCAGAAGAACTGGATCGGCCGCTCGGAAGGCCTGCTGGTTCGTTTCGCTCTCGAATCGAATGGAGCCGGGCAGGACGAGGTCGAGGTCTACACGACCCGCCCCGATACGCTGTTCGGTGCCAAGTTCGTCGCCATCGCGCCCGATCACCCGATCGCCAAGTCGATCGCGGCGAAGAGCCCGTCGCTGCAGGCCTTCATCGAGGAGTGCAAGCGCACCGGCACTGCGCAGGAGGCGATCGACAAGGCCGAGAAGCTCGGCTTCGACACCGGCTTACGCGCCGTGCATCCGCTTGATCCGACCTGGACGCTGCCGGTCTATGTCGCCAACTTCGTCCTGATGGAATACGGCACGGGCGCCATCTTCGGCTGCCCGGCGCATGACCAGCGCGACCTCGACTTCGTCAATAAATACGGCCTGGGCAATATCCCGGTCGTCGCGCCCGAGGGCACCGATCCCGCCGGTTTCGTCATCACCGACACCGCCTATGACGGCGACGGCCGCATGATCAATTCCCGCTTCCTCGACGGCCTGGCCATCGCGGAAGCCAAGGAGGAGGTCGCCCGCCGCCTCGAAGGCGAAACCCGGGGCAATCGCCCGGTCGGCCAGCGCAAGGTCAATTTCCGCCTGCGCGACTGGGGCATCTCGCGCCAGCGCTACTGGGGCTGCCCGATCCCGGTCATCCATTGTTCCGCTTGCGGAACGGTGCCTGTGCCGGATGCCGATCTCCCCGTGCAGTTGCCGGACGACGTCTCCTTCGAGAAACCGGGCAATCCCCTCGACCATCATCCGACCTGGAAGCATGTCGCCTGCCCGCAATGCGGCAAGGACGCCCGTCGCGAGACGGACACGATGGACACTTTCGTCGATTCGTCCTGGTATTTCGCCCGCTTCACCGATCCGTGGCGGACCGAGAGCCCGACCGACCGCAAGGCCGTCGACCGCTTCCTGCCGGTCGACCAGTATATCGGCGGCGTCGAGCACGCGATCCTGCACCTGCTCTATTCTCGCTTCTTCACCCGCGCGATGAAGAAGACCGGCCATGCCGGTCTGGACGAGCCCTTCGCCGGCCTGTTCACCCAGGGCATGGTCGTGCACGAGACTTATCGCGCCGCCAATGGCGACTGGGTCGAGCCCGGCAATGTCCGCATCGAGGTCTCCGGCAATGACCGGCGCGGCTTCGACGTCGACACCGGCGCGCCGATCGAGATCGGCTCGATCGAGAAGATGTCGAAGTCCAAGAAGAACGTCGTGGACCCCGACGACATCATCGCCTCCTACGGCGCCGACACCGCGCGCTGGTTCATGCTCTCGGATTCCCCGCCGGATCGCGATGTGATCTGGACCGACGAGGGCGTGCAGGGCGCCGCCCGCTTCGTCCAGCGCCTCTGGCGCCTGGTCGCCGAGATCGCCGAGCGGACCGGCGGCAAGGCCGACAAGCCCGCCGAGATCGGTGAAGCCGCGCTGGCCCTGCGCAAGGCGAGCCATCGCGCGCTTGACGCCGTTGGCGCCGATATCGAGCGCCTCGGCTTCAACCGCTGCGTCGCCCATATCTACACGCTGACCAACGCCATCGGTAAGGCGCTCGACGGCGCCGCCGAGAAGCCCGAACTCGATGCCGATATCGCTTTCGCGCTCCTTGAGGCTGCCACGATCGTCACCCAGCTTGTGGCGCCGATGATGCCGCATCTGGCCGAGGAATGTTGGCAGGCTCTCGGCCTGAAGGGCCTCGCCGGCGAGGCGTCCTGGCCGGAGGTCGATCCCGCGTTGCTGAAGGACGACAGCATCACGCTGCCGGTCCAGCTCAACGGCAAGAAGCGCGCGGAGGTGACCGTGGCCGCGGATGCCGATACGGTGGCGGTGGAAGCGGCCGTACGCGCCAACGAGGCCGTTCAGCGGGCTCTCGAAGGGCGTCCGATCCGTAAGATCATCGTGGTTCCCGGGAGAATCGTGAATGTCGTCGTCTGAAGCCGCCCGCCCCCGCCGCTTGCTGCTGGCGGCCGCGCTGACGGTCGCCGCCCTCGCCGGCGGCTGCTTCCAGCCGCTCTATTCCGACTACACCACCAGCACCGCCGGCGGCAGCGTCAAGACGGCACTGCGCGGCATCGAGATCCCGGAGATGAAGGGCCTAATCGGCCATTATTTCCGCAACGAGCTGGTCTTCGAGCTCGACGGCAGCGGCGACGCCGACGGCCCGCGGACCTCGAAGCTCGAAGCGGCGATCGCCGAATCGGTCGAGGTCGTCACCGTCGACTATGCCAATGGCCGCGCTGATTCGGCCGTTCTCGTCGCGACCGCGACCTGGAAGCTGACCCAGAACGGCACCGGCAAGGTTCTCGCCTCCGGCACGAACTCCGTCCGTGTTCCCTATGAGCGCTCCTCGCAGCGCTTCGCCACGGTGCGGGCCGCGCGCGATGCGCAGGTCCGCGCGGCGAAGAACCTCGCCACCATCGTCCGGGGCCAGATCGCCGCCGACCTCGCCTCCTGACGCATCATGGTTGCGATCAAGGCGCACGAGGCCGAACGGACCCTCGCACGGCTCGATCCCGCCTGGCGGCTGATCCTGATCTACGGCCCCGACGCTGGCCTCGTCTCCGAACGGGCTGCCGGGCTTGCCCGCGCCAGCGTCGATGATCCCCAGGACGCCTTCCAGCTGATCCGCATGGATGGCGACGCCATCGCCTCCGATCCGCTCAAGCTCGCCGACGAGGCCAATACGATCGGCCTCTTCGGCGGCCGCCGGGCCATCCGCGTCTCCCCGACCTCGAAGCCGCTGCTGGCCGCGCTGGAGCCATTGCTCGCGACCCCGTCGCAGGACGCGCTCGTCATCGTCGAGGCCGGCGACCTCCAGCGCAACAACCCCATCCGTACGGCCTGCGAGAAGGCGAAGACCGCGCTTGCGGTGCCCTGCTACGGCGATGCGGCACGCGATCTCGGCTCGATCATCGACGAAATGGTCCGAGCGGCCGGCAAATCGATCGACCGCACCACGCGCGATCACCTCACCGGCCTGCTCGGCGGTGACCGGCAGACGTCGCGGCGTGAAATCGAGAAGCTGCTGCTCTATGTCGGCTCTGACCCTGCCGTGCAGGTCGAGCATGTCGACGCCGTCGTCGGCGACACCGCCCAGCGCGAGCAGGCCATGCTGGTCGATGCGGTGTTCGCCGGGAAGCTGTCGGTCCTCGACCTCGCCCAGGCCAAGCTCAGCAGCGAGGGGCTCGATCCCGGCGTGATGCTCGGTACCGTGCTGCGGCAGGCGCTGACGCTCCTGAAGGCGCGCCAGTCGATCGATGCCGGAAAGGGGCTCCGCGATGTCGTCGCGACGATGCGCCTGCCCTATCCCCGCATCGCGACGACGGAAGCCGCGCTGAACGCCTGGTCCAGCGCCAAACTGAACGAGGCCGTCGGCCTGTTGGGCAATGCGGTGCTGGCCACGCGGCAGAACGCCGATATGGGCCGGGCCATCGCGACCCGCGCCCTCTGGACCCTCGCACGGCTCGGGCGCGCCGGCCGCGGGGACTAGTTCAGGACTTCAGACGATGGCAGAGCGCGTCGAGCTGCTCGAGCGTCTTGTAGCCGATCTTGACCTCGCCCGAGCCGTTGGCACGGTGCCCGATCGAGACGGAGAGGCCAAGCGCCTCCTCCAGCGCCTTCTCCAGAGCCCGCGTATCCGGGTCTTTCACCGCCTTCGGCTTGCTCGGCACGGCACTCTTGGTCTCGCCGCGCGACTCTTCCTGCACGATCCGCTCGATATCGCGGACGCTCAGGCCATCGTCGATGATCTTCTGCGCCATGAATTCCGGGTCCGAAACGGACAGGAGCGCACGAGCATGGCCGGCTGAAACCGCGCCTTCGCTGACCAGCTTGCGCACCGGCTCCGGCAGCTTGGACAGGCGCAACGTGTTGGCGACATGGCTGCGGCTCTTGCCGATGACACGTGCCAAGTCGTTCTGCGTATAGCCGAATTCGGCGATCAGGCGCTCATAGCCCGCCGCCTCTTCGATCGCGTTGAGATCCGTGCGCTGCACGTTCTCGACGATGGCGATCTCCAGCGCCTCGCGATCATCGGCCTCGACCAGCAGCACCGGAACGTCGTGTAGTTCTGCGCGCTGAGCCGCACGCCAGCGACGCTCGCCGGCGATGATCTCATAGGCGTCCATCATTCCGGGGATGGAACGAACGATGATCGGCTGCAGGATGCCGCGCTCGCGGATCGAGGTCGTCAGGTCCTCGAGATCCTCCTCGACGAAGTTACGGCGCGGATTGCGGGCGCTCGGCCGTAGGAACTCGACCGGGACGCGGCGTTGCCCACGAGCCCGCTCGATCGCCCCGATCTCATCTCCGACATCGCCGATCAGCGCCGCCAGACCGCGGCCAAGGCGAGAACGCCCCTGTTCTTCGGCCATTGCCATCCTCATCAACCTCTAATTGTAGTTACGCCGCAGCCCGCAGGGCGCGCTCACGCTTGATCACTTCAGAAGCCAGCCGCAGATAGGCTTGCGAGCCCGAGCAGCGCAGATCGTAGAGCAGCGCCGGCTTGCCATAGGACGGTGCCTCGGAAATCCGCACGTTGCGGGGAATCACCGTCTCGTAGACCTTGTCGCCGAGGAAGCTCCTCACATCGGCCATGACCTGGCCCGACAGGTTGTTGCGCGGATCGAACATCGTCAGCACGACACCCTGGATGATCAGGCGTGGATTGAGGCCGGCCTTGACCTGCTCGACGGTCTTGAGCAACTGGCTCAAACCTTCCAGCGCGAAGAACTCGCATTGCAGGGGCACCAGCACCGCATCCGCCGCCGTCATCGCATTGATGGTGATCAGGCTGAGCGAAGGTGGACAATCGATCAGGATATAGGTCAGGTCCTGGCAGCGCTGATCGTAGACCAGTTCGTCGATCGCATTCTTCAGGCGATGCGCGCGATCCTTGGCCGAGGCGATCTCCAGCTCGACGCCGAGCAGGTCCAGCGTCGAAGGCGCCAGCGACAGACCGGGCACCGCCGTCGGCTGCAAAGCCTGTCCCAAGCCGACATCACCGCAGAGCACGTCATAGGTTGACGACTTGCGGCTGCGGCGATCGACACCGAGCCCGGTCGAGGCGTTGCCCTGCGGATCGAGGTCGACGATCAGGACCTTCTCGCCAATCGCCGCCAGGGCCGTGCCGAGATTGATCGCCGTTGTCGTCTTGCCGACGCCGCCCTTCTGGTTCGCGAGCGCGATCACGCGCGGGCGGCGCGGTGTCGTCACGGATGTGAGCTCAGTCATGGATCGGCTCGTCTCTCCGCCGAGCGTACCATGAGGATTCGCGCGGCATCGTCAGTCACGGAGGAAACCGTTGTCGCTTGAATCTTCCAATATCTGGCCGAGTCGGTCAATTCCGCATCTAGATGTTGTCCCTTGGGAAAGAGACCGAGCGTGCCGGTTCTCAACAGCTCTTCGCACCAGCCGAGCAATTGGGGCAGGGGAGCGAGCGCCCGAGCCGTCACCACATCGACCTTGCCGGTGAAGTCGCCGATCACATCTTCGATACGAGCCGCATGAACCTTGACCGGCGCGCCCGTCACGCGGGCCGCGTGACGCAGAAAGGCACATTTCCGGGCATTGCTCTCGACCAGATCGATCTGGCCCTTGCCCTGCTCCGCCAGGCAGATGCCGATCACCAATCCCGGAAAACCGCCGCCGGAGCCGAGATCGAGCCAGCGCTCTCGCCCCTCGGCCAGCCCGAAAATCTGCAGGGAATCCGCGATATGACGCGTCCAGACATCGGCGAGCGTCGCCGAGGAAACAAGATTCTTCGCCGCCTGCCAACGCCCGAGCTCCGCGACGAGGAGGGCCAGGCGCTCCTCTGTTTCACGTGAAACAGGCGTCAAGCTCAAAGCGCGCTGACGGTCACTTTTATCAACAGTCACGGTGAACCTGTGGATAATGCGGGGGCCCGGCTCTTCCGGGCATGAGCCGCGAGCAAGGTCAGAGCCGCCGGCGTCATGCCTTCGATCCGACCAGCCTGAGCCAGATCGGCCGGACGGTGGGCCGCGAGCTTGAGCTTCAGTTCGTTCGACAGGCCCGAGATGGCGTCGAGGTCGAGATCGGCCGGGACCTTCAGGGATTGATCGCGGCGGTAAGCTTGAATCTCCGCCGCCTGGCGATCGAGATAAACTGCATAGACGGCGTCAGCCGTCACGCGCGCCACGACCGGGGCGGCGTAGTCACTCAGCTCGGGCCAAACCGAAGCGAGCTGTTCGAAGCCGACATCCGGGTAGGACAGAATCTGATAGGCGCTGCGACGCAAACCATCGTGATTGAGCTGCAAGCCGACAACCTGAGCCTGCTGCGGCGTCAGGGAGAGAGCCTTCAGTTTGTCTCGCAGCGCAGAGATGTCCCGGTTGCGGGTCTCGAACGCGGCCTGCCGGGCAGAGTCAACGATCCCCAACTGCAAGCCCAGCGGCGTCAGGCGCTCATCGGCATTGTCAACGCGCAAGGAGAGGCGAAACTCGGCCCGCGAAGTGAACATTCGATACGGCTCCGTAACGCCATGCGTCACGAGGTCGTCGACGAGCACGCCGATATAGGACTGGGTGCGATCAAATACGGCAGCTTCCGCTCCGCCAGCCACACGCGCTGCGTTCAGGCCAGCGAGCAGGCCCTGAGCCCCTGCCTCCTCATAGCCGGTCGTCCCGTTGATCTGCCCGGCGAGGAACAAGCCCGCAATCGCGCGGGCCTCCAGCGTGTTCTTCAGGGCGCGCGGATCGACGAAATCATACTCGATCGCATAGCCCGGCCGCAGCATCGCCGCGCACTCGAGGCCGGGGATCGTCTTCAGCAGGTCCAGTTGCACATCCTCGGGCAGAGAGGTCGAGATGCCGTTCGGATAGACCGTATCGTCGTCGAGCCCTTCCGGCTCCAGGAAGATCTGGTGACCGTCGCGGTCGCCGAAGCGCCCGACCTTGTCCTCGATCGAGGGGCAATAGCGCGGCCCGCGCCCTTCGATCTGGCCGGAGAACATCGGGGCGCGATGCAGGTTGGCCCGGATGAGGTCATGGCTCGCCAGCGTGGTCCGCGTGATGCCGCAGGAAATCTGGGGGTTGGTGATGACGGAGGTCAGCGCGGAGAACGGCTCCGGTGGCTCGTCACCCGGCTGCATCTCGAGCGCCGCCCAATCGATGCTGCGCCCGTCGAGACGCGGCGGCGTCCCGGTCTTCAGGCGGCCGAGCGGAAAACCATGGCGCTCCAGCGTCGCGGACAGCCCCAGCGAGGGCGCCTCGTCAACGCGGCCCGCCGGAATACGCTTCTCACCGATATGGATCAGGCCGCGCAGGAAAGTGCCCGTCGTCAGAACGACCGTTCCGGTAGCGAATCGACGTCCATCGGCGAGGATCACGCCAACCACGCGGCCGGTATCGACCTCAAGATCGAAAACCTCGCCGGCGACGATATCGAGATTGGTTTGCGCCGCCAGCAGATCCTGCACCGCCTGACGGTAGAGCTTGCGGTCGGCCTGAGCGCGGGGCCCGCGAACCGCAGGGCCTTTCCGGCGATTGAGCATGCGGAACTGGATGCCGCCCAGATCGGCTGCGCGCGCCATGATGCCGTCGAGCGCATCGATCTCGCGAACGAGATGCCCCTTGCCGAGCCCGCCGATGGCGGGGTTACAGGACATCACGCCGATTGTTTCCGGCTTGTGTGTGACAAGGGCGGTACGAGCGCCGTAACGCGCCGCCGTCGCAGCCGCCTCGGCTCCGGCATGGCCGCCGCCGACGACGATCACGTCGTATTGCTGCCGATGAGTTGACATGCGGTTTCGCTACCGAAGCCGGGCTGGCGGGTCAATGAAAACCGCCTCCACAGAGCGCGCAGACTTTACTTACCGATGCAGAATCCCGCGAAAAGCCGGTCGAGCACATCCTCGACATCGATCCGTCCGACGAGCCGCTCGAGCGCGACCACGGCCATGCGGATATCCTCGGCGAGCAATTCCCCTTGTCCATGCCGTGCGCCCACGGCACGCTCCAGTGCCGCGATCGCGTCGGTAACGGCAATGCGATGGCGTTCTCGTGTCAGGAGAGCCGGCTCTCCAGAAGAGAGGCCCTGAAGGCGCGCGACGATATCCGCAAGCAGCTCGGTCAAACCCTCGCCAGTCTCGATCGATATCGCTCGCTCTCCCGGCAGAACTGCGCCGGACAGATCAGACTTCGTCGCAATCGCCAGTAGATTGACTTTGTCTTCGATTCGATACGGGTCCGAATCGATGCCACGCAGCCCGAGGACGAGATCCGCTCGCTCGACCAGCGCGCGAGCCCGCCTGACGCCCTCCGCCTCGATCGGGTTGTCGCTGTCGCGCAGCCCTGCGGTATCAATCAGGATGACGGGGATTCCAGCCAGGTCCAGCCTGACCTCCAGCGTATCCCGCGTCGTTCCCGCAATCGGCGAGACGATCGCGACATCACGACGGGCGAGCGCGTTGAGCAGGCTCGACTTGCCGACATTAGGCGGACCAGCCAGCACCACGACGAACCCCTCGCGGACGCGTTCACCCATGGCAAAGCTGCCGAGCGCACTCTTCAGGGAAGCCAGCACATCCGAAGCGAGAGCGAGTGCCTGCTCCTGCAGCGGCCCGGAAACGTCGCCCTCGTCAGAGAAGTCGAGCTCGGCGGCCAGCAGACTCATCGCGTCGATCAAGGTCGCGCGCCATGCCAGAGTCAGCGTGCTCAGCGCGCCGTCCATCTGACGCAGTGCCTGCTGTCTCTGCCATTCCGTTTCCGAATCGATCAAGTCCGCCAAGCCTTCAACGGCAGCAAGATCAAGCTTGCCCGCTTCAAAAGCCCGTCGGGTGAACTCGCCCGCTTCCGCCAGTCGCACATCCGGCAAGGCCGTGAGAACCGCGAGCAGCCGCGCCAGGATCGCCCGCGAGCCGTGGACGTGGAACTCGGCGACATCCTCGCCGGTGAAGCTGGCCGGGGCAGCAAAGAACAGAACCAGCGCGCTATCGATGGCCGCGCCTTCGGCATCGACAAGTCGGCGCAAGGTTGCGATCCGGGGTTCAGGAACCAGCCCCGCAACCGTTTCGAGAACGAATCGAACGCGCGGCCCGGAAACCCTGACCACCGCCACGCCGGCTTTACCGGGCGCAGAGGACAAGGCCACGATCGTCGTAAGAGCGTGCTGAGCCATCATTCCTGCCGCGTGCCGTGGAGGCGGCTTCTTGGACGAGCTTCCAGCGAACATCAAGGCTGAATGGGAGCGAAGCTACCCGGATCGCCCCGGTACGGAACTGCAACGTTCCAAGCCAACGTTCGAACGGTATGACTCAACGGAAAGCTGAAGCACTACCGGTCATACTCGCTTAGCTGGCCCGGTAGCACCAAGCGGTATGACCGTGATAGGGCCCGGGCTCTGGGAGCAGGAGCTCTCTCGAAAGTCCCCTCGCGCGTGATCACAAGCGACAACGCCGCATTTGACGGGAGGCGGCCTTGCTTGGCTTCATTGGAATGGCCGGCAGACATCTGCGGACATCGCCGCTGGCTGGATGTCGACAGGCCCGCTTGCGGTCTGACTCGGCCAGACTCGGTCTGCCGTAGGATCACAGAGAGCGATCCCTTATCGATCAGCAGAGGTCTCGGCCCGATCGACCGACCAAGTGGCCGGTCTCGCCGTCCGTCACGGCTCCGAATCAAATGCAGATTCTGGCCACAACCCGCCGCGCAAAGCGCTTCGACCCTCCAAAAACAATTTCGCCGCCGCACCGGAGATCGGTACAGCGGCGAATCGAAATGCCGGGACGCTTGCTGATCCTCAGGTGTTCATCGAGTCGAAGAATTCCGAGTTCTGCTTGGTCTGGCGCAGCTTGTCGATGAGGAACTCGATCGCGTCCTGCGGCCCCATCGGATTGAGGATACGGCGCAGCACATAGGTTTTCTGCAAGTCGGAGCGCGGCGTGATGAGCTCTTCCTTGCGGGTGCCGGACTTGAGGATGTCGATCGCCGGGAAGATGCGCTTGTCGGCCACCTTGCGGTCGAGCACGATTTCCGAGTTACCGGTGCCCTTGAACTCCTCGAAGATCACCTCGTCCATGCGCGATCCCGTATCGATCAGCGCGGTGGCGACGATGGTCAGCGAGCCGCCTTCCTCGATATTGCGGGCGGCACCGAAGAAGCGCTTCGGGCGCTGCAGGGCGTTGGCGTCGACACCACCGGTCAGGACCTTGCCGGAGGACGGCACGACCGTGTTGTAGGCGCGACCCAGACGGGTGATCGAGTCCAGCAGGATCACGACGTCGCGGCCATGCTCGACCAGGCGCTTGGCCTTCTCGATCACCATCTCGGCAACCTGGACGTGGCGCGAGGCCGGCTCGTCGAAGGTCGAGGACACGACCTCGCCCTTCACCGAGCGCTGCATGTCCGTGACTTCTTCCGGGCGCTCGTCGATCAGCAGCACGATCAGATAGCACTCGGGGTGATTGCTCGTGATCGACTGGGCGATGTTCTGGAGCAGAACCGTCTTACCCGTGCGCGGCGGCGCCACGATCAGCGCGCGCTGGCCCTTGCCGATCGGGGCGACGATATCGATGACCCGCGGCGAGAAATCCTTCTTCGTCGGGTCCTGCACTTCGAGCTTCAGGCGCTCATCCGGGTAGAGCGGCGTCAGGTTATCGAAATGGATCTTGTGCTTGATCTTCTCCGGGTCCTCGAAATTGATCGAGTTGACCTTGAGCAGGGCGAAATAGCGCTCGCCGTCCTTGGGACCGCGGATGGGGCCTTCGACCGTGTCGCCGGTGCGCAGGCCGAACTTCCGGATCTGCGAGGGCGAAACGTAGATATCGTCCGGGCCCGGCAGGTAATTGGAATCGGAGGAACGCAGGAAGCCGAAACCGTCCTGCAGGACCTCGACCACGCCCTCGCCCAGGATTTCGGTCTCGCGTGCCGCGAGCTGCTTCAGGATGGCGAACATCAGCTCCTGCTTGCGCATGGTGCTGGCGTTCTCGACCTCGACTTCCTCGGCGAAGGCCAGGAGTTCGGTCGGCGACTTGCTCTTGAGCTCTTGAAGCTTGATTTCCCGCATGGGGCACCCGGATCGTGAACACCCTGCCGACAAGCAGGGGAGAGGACGGTACTGGATTGATCGACTGAGTCGGTCCTGGCCGGACCTGCGCTGGGTTGCGCGACATGAGCTGCTGCAGGGGCAGGCAGCTCACGAACAGTCGACAACAAGGGAGGACGCTGGAGAAGCGTAGCGCTCTGATAGCGGGAATCGGGCCCGGGCTCAAGGGGAAAGCGCGACGGGCTTCAGAACGGCTTCACGACGACGAGAATGACGATGCCGACCATCAGCACGGCCGGGATCTCGTTGAGGATGCGGAAATAGCGCGGTGACTTGACGTTCCGGTCATTGGCGAAGTTGCGGACATGCTTCACCAGCACGCCATGGATGCCGGAGAGGATGAACACCAGCAGCAGCTTGCCGTGCAGCCAGCCGCCCTTGAAGCCGAAAGCGTACCAGGCGAGGTAGAGACCGAGCACCCAGGTCACGATCATCGCCGGATTGATGATGCCCTTGAGCAGCCGGCGCTCCATGATCTTGAAGGTCTCGGACTGGATCGAACCGGTCTGCGCCTCCGCGTGATAGACCATCAGGCGCGGCAGATAGAGCATGCCGGCCATCCAGGAGATGACCGCCATGACATGGAAAGCCTTGATCCACTCGTACATCGCCTGAGCCCTCAGCCCCGCACCCGTTTCAGCAAGCGCTCGACATGCGTGATCGGCGTATCCGGCAGGATGCCGTGGCCGAGATTGAAGATGAAGGGCCGGTCTCCGAACGCTGTCAGGATGGCGTCAACCTCCTGCTCCAGCTCGGGACCGCCGGCGCGCAGCACCAGCGGGTCGAGATGGCCCTGCACCGGGACCTTCGACTGGATGGCCTCGCGGACGAAACTCCGGTCGATATCGGTTTCCAGACCGACCGCGTCGACACCGGTCCCAGCGATATAGTCGGGGATCAGGCGCCCGGCCCCGCGCGGGAAGCCGATGATCCGCGCCTGCGGATGCACCGCGCGCACGCCCACGACGATCCGGCGCGTCGGTTCGATGCACCAGCGCCTGAAATCGTCCGGCCCGAGCGACCCCGCCCAGCTGTCGAATATCTGCACGACATCGACGCCGGCCGCGATCTGCGCATTCAGATAAGCGACTGACGACGTGACAAGCCGATCGATGATCGCCTGGAACAACATGGGGTCGCGGCTGAACAGCTCCTTCGCCGGCCCCTGATCCGGCGTGCCTCGCCCGGCGACCATATAGGTCGCCACGGTCCAGGGCGCGCCGCAGAAGCCGATGAACCCGGTTCCGGAGGGCAGGGCAGCCCGAACCCGGCGGACCGTATCGAGGATCGGATCGAGCCTGCTCTGATCGGCTTCGCGATCGATCTCCGCCAGACGAGCCGCATCGGCAACCGGCTCCAGCCGTGGACCTTCCCCTTCGGCGAACCAGAGCTTCTGACCGAGCGCCTGCGGGGCGACCAGGATATCCGAGAACAGGATCGCGGCATCGAAGCCGAAGCGCCGGATCGGCTGGAGGGTCACCTCGGCCGCCCATTCCGGATTATAGCAGAGCGAGAGAAAACTGCCGGCCTTGGCGCGAAGCTCGCGATACTCCGGCAGATAGCGTCCAGCTTGACGCATCAGCCAGATGGGAGGCGTCGGCAAGGCTTCGCCGCCGAGCACACGGATCAGGGCAGGGGTCTCGCTTTTCGTCATGCCTGCCGGGCCATCCATCCCGCTATTTCTCAAATAAGATTCCTAGAGAGAATCTTTTGTTTTGACTCTTGGAGGCAGGGAGATAGCCCGCCGCAATTTCGTCCACAACCGATCCACAGCCACTGGGACAGCGAGTCGCGGGTCGGGAAAGCCTACGACCAGTCGTTAAGGCTTTATTAACGAATTGGAATCGGCGGTCGGCTCGCCGGCTTCCAAAATGATTCACGTGAAACACTTTCTTTACCATTCACAGCCGGCGGGCTGTTGATGGTTCCGGGGAGTTATACAGAGCCGCCGGCTGGCTCCCGTTTTCTGTCCATTTGTCCACACTGCTCCCCATGGCCCGGGATAACCCGCCAGCCCTGAGCGGCCGGATGTTCGAGGCTCGCGGGAACGGACAAGCCGAGCCGGCATCAATTCGCCTCGGGGCGATTCCGGTCCGGCCCAAAGCGCGCTAGAGGATAGGGACGCTTCAGGCCGGGGGATGCCGTGGTCCGCAATTATTTCCATCTGCATCTGGTCTCGGATGCGACGGGCGAAACGCTGATCGCCGTCAGTCGGGCCGCGGCCGCGCAATATGAAAGCGTCTCGGCGATCGAGCATGTCTATCCGCTGGTCCGCTCGGAGGCGCAGCTCGCCCGCGTCCTCGCCGAAATCGAGGCTTCGCCCGGCGTCGTGCTCTACACGCTGGTCGAACCGGAATGGCAGGAGAAGCTTGAGAATTTCTGCCGCGAGCTCGGCTGTCCCTGCCTCTCGGTGCTGCAGCCGGTGCTCTCGCTGTTCCAGTCCTATCTTGGCCAGGCCCAGGCGACGAAGCCCGGCGCGCAGCATGTGCTCAACACCGAGTACTTCCGCCGCATCGACGCGATGAACTACACGCTGCTGCATGATGACGGACAGATGGGCGGCGATCTCGACAATGCCGATGTCATCCTGGTCGGCATCAGCCGGACCTCGAAGACGCCGACGAGCATCTATCTCGCCAATCGCGGCATCAAGACCGCGAACATCCCGCTGGTCCCGAACATCCCGTTGCCGCCGGAACTGGAAAGCGCCAAGAAGCCGCTGATCGTTGGCCTCATCGCCAGCGCCGACCGCATCGTCCAGATTCGCCAGAACCGTCTCTTGTCGCTGCGCGCCGACGACGACACGTCCTATGTCGACCCGACCGCGGTTGCCGACGAGGTCACGCAGTCGCGCCGCCTCTGCGCCCGCAAGGGCTGGCCGGTGATCGACGTGACGCGCCGCTCGATCGAGGAGACGGCCGCCTCGATCCTCGATCTGCTCCGCGACCACCGCATGAAGTTCATCGCGACATGAACGCCTCGTCCGGCCTTTGGCTTGCTGCCGAGCCCTTGATCCTTGCCTCCGGCAGCGCGACCCGGCGCGACATGCTTCTGGCTGCCGGCATCCCGGTCGAGGTGGTGAAGCCCGACATAGACGAGCGCGCCGTCGAGAAGCCATTGGTTGATCGCGGCGTGCCGGCGGATCAGGTCGCTGCCGCCCTCGCTTGTGCCAAGGCTCTCGCGGTCTCGCGCGACCGTCCGGGTCGCCTCGTTCTCGCCGCCGACCAGACGCTGACCTGCGATGGCGTCCCCTTTCACAAGCCGGTGGATATGGTGGCGGCCGAACGACAGATCACCGCGCTCGCCGGCCGGACCCACGAACTTCACTCCGCCGTCGTCATCGCACGCAATGGTGCGCCCCTGGCCGAAGAGCTCGAGGCGGCCCGCCTGACGATGCGCCCGCTCCAGCCCGAGTTCATTGCGCGCTATCTGGCTGTCGCCGGTAGTGCCGCCCTGTCCAGTGTCGGCGGCTATCAGATTGAAGGGCCCGGCGCCCAGCTCTTCGACAGAATCGAGGGCGATCATTTCACCATTCTCGGCCTGCCACTTCTGGCAGTGCTCACGGCGCTGCGCGATCTCGATTGCCTCGCTCGCTAGAGCATCGGACTAAATCTCGTATTCAGTCCGATGCTCTAGCTCTTTGATCTCGCATCGGCTTTGCCCGAAAACCGCGGACCACTTTTCGGGCCGATGCTTTAACGGACTTCATTCATGGCGCCTCGCTGCTTCGTTATCGGACACCCCATCGCCCACTCGCGCTCGCCCATGATCCATGGCGAATGGCTGCGCGAGCATCGGCTTGCCGGCTCCTATGAGCGGATCGATGTCGCCCCGGCTGATCTGGCGGCTTTCATCTCCCGCCTGCGCGATGGCGAGTTCGCCGGTGGCAATGTCACCGTCCCCCACAAGGAAGCGGTGATGGGATTGGTCGATGAGGTCAGCGATGCCGGCCGTGCGGTCGGCGCTGTCAACACGCTCTGGCGCGAAGGCGGCCGGATCATCGCTGATAACAGCGACGTGCCGGGTTTCCTCGCTCATCTCGATGCGACGGTGCCCGGTTGGCAGGGGGGTGTCGGCACGGCCCTCGTCCTGGGTGCCGGCGGTGCTGCGCGGGGCATCTGCTACGGCCTGAAGGCGCGTGGCGTCGCACGCATCCTCGTCGTCAATCGCAGCCCTGAGCGGGCCGCCGAGCTGGTCGCCGCTCTGGGCCATCCGCTGGTCGCTGGGGACTGGGCGAAGCGCGACAGCCTCGTCGGGGAGGCTGATCTCATCGTCAACACGACAGCGCTCGGCATGCAGGGCAAGCCGCCGCTGGAGATCGATCTCGTTGCCCTGCAGCCGGGAACGATCGTCGACGACATCGTCTATGTTCCCCTGAAGACCGCATTGCTGGCCGAGGCGGAACGGCGTGGCGGCATTCCGGTCGATGGGCTCGGCATGCTGCTGCACCAGGCCGTGCCCGGCTTCGCCCGCTGGTTTGGCGTGACGCCGCAGGTGACGCCGGCGCTTCGCGCCCTCATCGAAGCCGATATCCTGAAGGCCTGATTCGCCGGAGCAGCCATGACCTTCGTGCTGGGCCTCACGGGCTCGATCGGAATGGGAAAATCGACCACCGCGCAGCTCTTCGTGCAGCGCGGCGTGCCCCTGCACGATGCCGACGCGGCGGTGCATCGCCTGCATCGTGGCCGGGCCGCGGCGCCGATCGAGGCCGCCTTTCCGGGCACGGTGATCGATGGCGCGGTCGATCGCGCGAAGCTGGGTGCGGCCGTGCTCGGCAAGCCCGAGGCGCTGCGCCGGCTCGAGGCGATCATCCATCCGCTGGTGCGCGAGGAGGAGGAAGTCTTTCTCGCCCGCTGCCGTCGTGAAGGTGCGGGGGTCGCGATCATCGATGTACCGCTGCTGCTGGAGACCGGTGGCGAGGCGCGTTGCGATGCCGTGCTCGTCGTGACCGCGCCAGCCGAAGTCCAGCGCCAGCGTGTTCTTGCCCGCCCAGGCATGACCCCGGAAAAGCTCGACGCCATTCTGTCGCGCCAGATGCCCGATGCACAGAAGCGCCGCCATGCCCATTTCCTTGTGGACACGTCGCGCGGCCTCGTGGCTGCCGAGCGGCAGGTCGGCTCTATCCTGAAGGCGCTCGCCGGCCGTCCCGGGCGCGGTGCGCAAGCGAGGTCCTGAAGCAATGCGCGAGATCGTTCTCGATACCGAAACTACCGGCGTCGAAGCCAATAACGGCGACCGCATCGTCGAGATCGGCTGCGTCGAGCTGCTCAATCATTGCCCGAGCGGCCGGACCTTCCACGTCTATATCAATCCCGAGCGCTCGATGCCGATCGAGGCGTTCAACGTCCACGGCCTCTCGGAAGAGTTCCTCTCGGACAAGCCGGTCTTCGCCACGATCGCGCAGGAATTCGCGGAGTTCATCGCCGGCGCCAAGCTGGTGATCCATAACGCCGCCTTCGACGTCGGCTTCATCAACATGGAGTTCAAGCGCCTCGGCCTGCCGCCGATCGAGCAGGCCTTCGTGGTCGACACCCTGTCGATGGCGCGCCGCAAGCACCCTGGCGCCTCGAACAGCCTCGACGCGCTCTGCTCGCGTTACGGCATCGACAACAGCCGCCGCACCAAGCACGGCGCGCTCCTCGATTCCGAGATTCTGGCCGAGGTCTATATCGAGCTGATCGGCGGCAAGCAGGCCTCGCTCGGCCTCGGCGTCGAGGCGGCGGCGGGCCGTCCCGGCATCGCCATGGCGGCCGTCGAGAAGCCGCAGCGTCAGCGTCAGTTGGGATCGCGCCTCAGCGAGGAGGCGCTCAAGGCGCACGAGGCCTTCATTCTCGGCTCGCTCAAGGCGCCGCTCTGGAAGGGCTATCTCGGCATCACGGACGACGCGGCGCAGTAATCCGCGTCGCCTCTCGCCTGGGCCGGCTTATCGCGCCCGGCGGCGCGATACCATGTTGAGCGCCTCGATCAGGGCCGAGAAGGCCATCGCGGCGTAGATATAGCCCTTCGGCACATGCACACCGAAGCCCTCGGCGATCAGCGTGCCGCCGATCATCAGCAGGAAGCCCAGCGCCAGCATCACCACGGTCGGGTTCCTGTCGATGAAGCGCGCCAGCGGATCGGCGGCGAGCAGCATCGTCAGCACCGCGACGAGGACCGCGATGACCATGACCGGGATATGCTCGGTCATGCCGACGGCAGTGATGATCGAGTCGATCGAGAACACCAGGTCGAGCAGCAGGATCTGGAAGATCGCGGCGCCGAAGCTCAGCGTCACCGCGCGCTTGCCACCCTCGGCCAGGACCGATTCCGGATCGGGATCGACCTTGTGGTGGATTTCCTTCGTCGCCTTCCAGACCAGGAAGAGGCCGCCGGCGATCAGGATGAGGTCGCGCCAGGAGAAGGCCTGGCCGAAGACCGTGAAGATCGGGGCGGTCAGCTTGACGATGATGGCGACGGTGCCGAGCAGGGCGAGGCGCAGGATGAGGGCCAGGCCGATACCGATCCTGCGGCCCTTCGAGCGCTGATGCTCGGGCAGCTTGTTGGTCAGGATCGAGATGAAGATCAGGTTGTCGATGCCGAGCACGACCTCCATGGCGATCAGTGCCCCGAGCGCGGCCCAGACGGTGGGATCGGCGGCAAGCGTCATAAGGTGGTCCATCGGTTCTCCATCGGATACGGAAAAGGCGGGCGTCCCTGCCGGGGCGTCCGCCGTTGCCTCGGGCACATGGAGAGGGGTGCCTCGCTCCGCAAGGGCAACAATAATCCGCAATAAACGAGAAAGGGCCCCGCAAGGGGCCCTTCCGTAGTCCATTGCCGATGGCGGCGAGCGATCAGTTGGTCGCTGCGCCCTGCTGGCCCTCGAGCTCCTGCAGGCGCTGCTGGAAGAGCTGGGCGAAGTCGATCGGCGGCACGTAGAAGGGCGGGAAGCCGCCGTTCTGCACGGCCTCGGCGATGATCTGCCGGGCGAAGGGGAAGAGCAGGCGGGCGCAGTCGATCACCAGCACCGGGTGAACATGCTCCTGCGGGATGTTCTGCAGGCGGAACACGCCGGCATAGCTCAGGTCGAAGGCGAACAGCGTCTCGCCCTTGATCTCGGCCTTGCCCTCGAGGCGCAGCACGGTCTCGTAGTCGTTGTCGCCGAGAGCGGTCGAGCCGACATTGACCTGCAGCGACATCTGCGGACCCTGCTGGGCGTCCTGCTGGGCGAGCGAGCGCGGCGCCTTCGGGTTCTCGAACGAGAAATCCTTGGTGTACTGGATCAGGGCGTTCAGGCTCGGAGCTGCTTCGGCGCCGGCACCATTGCCGTTGGGGAGTTCGTTGGCCATCGGTCCCATCTCGTTCTGGCAGGCTGTCTCGGGAAATCCCGCGCCTGTGCCGGCTCTCGGGATGCGCTCCATGCTATGGAGCGGCGCGCGCGTCGGCTATCATGGACGCCGTGCCGGCACAAGAAGTCGCCTTCACAAGCCGGGGGGTGGATGTTACGAGCCAGTCTCACCATATGACGGTGAACGCCCGGCGCCAGCAGGCGGCAGGGCAGGCAACAACGGGGAGCCGCGGGTCAGCTTTCGATGCAGAATTCGTTCGACATGCAGACTCTGATCTTTCTGGCTCTGGCCGTGTTCGTAGCCTGGAAGCTGCGCTCCGTGCTTGGCCAGAAGACCGGTCACGAGCAGCCCAAGGATCCCTTCGCCCGCCGCGAGACGCCGCCGATGCGGCCGGATCAGGCGCAAGGCCAGGACAAGAGCGACAATGTCATTCGCCTGCCTGGCGCCGCGAACGACGCGAGCGCGCCCCAGCCGCCTGCGGCCGAGCGCTGGAAGGATCTGGCTGCGCCGGATTCTCCGGTCAGCGCCGGCATCGAGGCGGTGATCCGTCAGGAGCCCGGCTTCGATCCGCATGAATTCGTCGGTGGCGCCAAGGCTGCCTATGAGGCGATCGTCACCGCCTTTGCCCGCGGCGACCGCAAGATGCTGAAGGGCCTTCTCGCCAAGGATGTCTATGACGGCTTCGAGCAGGCCATCACCGAGCGCGAGAAGCGCGGTGAGAAGGCCGAGTCGAACTTCGTCTCGATCGACAAGGCCGATCTCGCCGCCGTCGAGGTCAAGGGCAAGACCGCGCAGGTCACGATCGCCTTCGTCTCGCAGCTCATCAGCGTCACGCGCGACGCACAAGGTACGGTCGTCGATGGCAGTGCCGAGCAGGTCTCGGAGGTCAACGACATCTGGACCTTCTCGCGCCAGCTCGGCAGCCGCGATCCAAACTGGCTGCTCGTCGCCACCGAATCCGCCGCGTGAAGCGCGGCGGCGCCGGTGTCGCACTGGCGTTCTCCGCAGCTCTGGGCCTTGCATCCGTGACCGCCATGGCCTCGCCGCCCCCGCTGCCTCAAGGAGCCCGCGCCGAGGCCCTGTCGCCCGCTGCGATCCCCGGCTGGGCGCAGGACGATCACGGCACGGCCTTCGCCATCTTCGTCAAGGGCTGCATGGCCGATCCGCCCCTGCGCCAGGGCGTGCCGCTGCCGGAGCGTCTCGCTGCCGTCTGCGACAAGGCTAAGGCGCTCGCTGCGGCGGGTCCGGTCGGGCGCGAGCAGGCGAAAACCTTCTTCGAACAGAATTTCTCCTTCTGGCGCGTCCGGCCGGAAACCGGCGAGACCGGCTTCACCACCGGCTATTTCGAGCCTGAGTTCGAGGGCTCGCTGACCCGTTCGGACACCTTCCCGACGCCGCTCTTCGACCGGCCGAAGGATCTGGTGACGCGCCTTTCCGAGGATGACTGGCCCGGCCTCGACAAGGCGCTCTCGGCTGCGCGCCGCACCGCCAAGGGCTTCGAGCCCTTCCCGGATCGCACGGCGATCGAGACCGGCGCGCTCGACGGCCAGGGGCTCGAAATCCTCTGGCTGCGCGATCCCGTCGATCGTTTCGTGCTGCAGGTGCAGGGCTCCGGCCGTGTCCGCCTGCCGGATGGCTCGGTGACGCGCCTGACCTATTCCGGCCGGAATGGCCATCCCTATACCTCGCTCGGCCGTGTGCTCAGCCAGCGCGAGAACATTCCGCCCGAGCAGATGACGATGGACCGGCTGATCGCCCGGCTGAAATCCGATGCCGGCTTCGCCCGCGACCTGATCCGCCTGAACAAGTCCTTCGTCTTCTTCGCCCGCCGCGACGACCTGCCGGCCGAGAGCGGGCCGATCGGTGGCGCCGGCCTGCCGCTGACGTCGATGCGCAGCATCGCCGTCGATCGTACGGCTTGGCCTTATGGCTTGCCGGTCTGGGTCGATACCACTGTCCCCGATGGCGTTGGCGGCGACGAGCATCTGGCGCGCCTGATGATCGCGCAGGATACCGGCTCCGCCATTCTCGGCCCGGCTCGCATGGATCTCTTCGTCGGCTCGGGCGCTGCGGCGGGGCATCGCGCCGGCCTGATCCGCCATCCCGTAGCCTTCACCGTGCTCTGGCCGCGCTGACATGCGGTCCCGCCGCGGAAAGACGCTGACGGAGGCCGATATCGCGCTCTGGCGCCAGGTCGCGCGTTCGGTCAAGCCGCTGCCCGGCCGGGCGCCGGTCGAGCCTGAGCCTATCCCCGAGCCGGCAGCTCCCGCACCCGCCGAAATAGCAACGCGCGCCGTCGCGGCGGCTGCGCCGGTCAAGGCTGCCCCACCATCAGCGCCGCCACTGGCGCCGATCGAGCGACGGCTGCGCACGCAATTGCGTCGCGGCCAGCAGAGCGTCGATGCCTCGATCGACCTGCACGGCATGCGGCAGGACGAGGCGCATCTGGCGCTCCATGCCTTCCTGCGCCGCGAGCAGCGCCGCGGCTGCCGGATAGCCCTGGTGGTGACCGGCAAAGGCGCATTGGCGCCGGCGCTGTTCGGTGACGAGCGCGGCGTGCTGCGCCGGATGGTGCCGCATTGGCTGCGCCTTCCCGACTTGCGCGCGTTGGTCCTCGGCTTCGAGGAGGCCGAGCAGCGTCATGGCGGCTCCGGCGCACTCTATGTCCGCCTGCGTCGCCTCAGGGAGCATGGGCCGTGACGCCCTTCGGCCAGCGCGTCAGGGCTTTGCGGGAGGCGCGCGGCATGAGCCTCGCGCAGATGGCGGAAGGCCTCGGCGTCTCGCCGGCCTATCTCTCGGCGCTCGAGCACGGCAAGCGCGGCCGCCCGACCTTTACCCTGATCCAGGGCACGATCCACCTGCTCGGCGTCATCTGGGACGAGGCCGACGAGCTTGTTCGCCTCGCCGACCTCTCGCATCCGCGCGTGGTCATCGATACGGCCGGGCTCGATCCGGAAGCGACGCTGCTGGCCAATCGGCTGTCACGCGAGATCGCCCTGCTGGAGGGCGAGGACCTGCACCGCCTCGCCGCCATCCTCGACGAAGCCGCCACCCGCCGCGACTCCACCTGATTCGCCCCGCTTGACCACGCTCCATGCGGATGCGACAGGGCCACACCTTCCTTTTCGGCCGACGGGCCGCGCCATCCGGACAGAGCGAGCAAGAGCCATGACCCAGACCCGCACGGACGTCCTCGCCCTCGGCAATGCCATCGTCGACGTGCTCGCCTCGGCCGAGGAGGATTTCCTCATCGCCCAGAAGCTGACCAAGGGCGCGATGATGCTGATCGACGAGGCCCGCGCCGAGTCCCTCTATGCAGCCATGGGCCCGGCCCGGATCATCTCGGGCGGCTCGGCCGCGAACACCATCGCGGGCCTCGCCTCCTTCGGCGGCAAGGGCGCCTTCATCGGCAAGGTCCGCGGCGACGAGCTCGGCAAGCTCTATCGCCATGACCTGACCTCGCTCGGTGTCGCCTTCGGCACGGCCGACGCGACGGAAGGTCCGGCGACGGCGCGCTCCTTCATCATCGTCACGCCCGATGGCGAGCGCACGATGAACACCTATCTCGGTGCCTGCCAGGGCCTCTCGGTCGCCGATGTCGACGCCAAGGCCGTCGAGGCCGCCGACATCGTCTATCTCGAGGGCTATCTCTGGGATCCCCCGGCGGCCAAGGAAGCCTTCCGCAAGGCCTCCGAGATTGCCCACAAGGCCGGTGGCCGCGTCGCCATCACCCTGTCCGATTCCTTCTGCGTCGATCGCTATCGCGACGAGTTCATCGGCCTGATCCGCAACCGCATGGTCGATCTCGTCTTCGCCAACGAGCACGAGCTCAAGAGCCTCTACGAGACCTCGGATTTCGATACGGCCCTGTCCTGGCTGCGCTCGGAGAATATTCTGGCCGTCGTCACCCGCTCCGAGAAGGGCGCGCTGGCGGTGACGCCGGACGGCATCGTCGAGGAGCCGGTCTTCCCGGTCCAGCGCGTGGTCGATGCGACTGGCGCCGGCGACCTCTTCGCCGCCGGCTTCCTCTATGGCCTGACCTCGAACCGCGAGACCCGTGACTGCCTGCGTCTCGGCGCGCTGGCTGCGGCCGAGATCATCTCGCATGTCGGCGCCCGTCCCGATGTCAGCCTGAAGACGCTGGCCGGGAACGAAGGACTGCTCTGACGGCGCAGTGCCTGACGGATCCGCCATTGTCATTCCGGGGCGGCCCTTTGGGCCGAGCCCGGAACCCACGACGCGGCACGTCCGAATTACAATTCCTGCCGCGTCGCTGATCGCTCGGTCTCAACCCGTTTTGGCTTCCGGGCTCTTCGCCATGCGAAGCCCCGGAAAGACCGGACGGGTACTCCTCCTCAATACAACGTCGCCTTGACCCGGCCCGGCAACGCCTCGTCGTAAGCCTTGCCATCGAAGGTCGCGACCTCTGCATTCCGTGCCGTGATGTCGCGCAGCATCGTGCCGGGCGAGGGCAGGCTGCGCCGGTCGACCTGCCGCTCCGGGTTCCAGAGCTCCGCCCGCACCACCGCGCGCGAGCACTGGAAGTAGACCGCTTCGACATGGACCACCATGACGCTCGCCGGAAGCTTCCCGGCCATCTCGAACTGCGATAACAACTCAGGGTCGCAGGAAATCTCAGCGCGTCCGTTTACGCGCAGAGTCTCTCCGCAACCGGGCACCAGGAAGAGCATTCCGATTCGATCGTCGAACAGGATATTCTTCAAGGAATCCAATCGGTTATTGCCTTTTCGGTCGGGAATCAGGAGCGTTTTCGCGTCCCGGACCGTGACAAAGCCCGGCAGATCCCCGCGCGGCGAACAATCCAGCCCCTCAGGACCGACCGTCGCGAGCACGAAAAACGGCGAGGCCGCGATTAGCGCCGCATAGTTGGCGTCGACATGATCGATCTCCTTGAAGGTCGAGGCCGGCGCGATCGGATTGGGATAGGCGCGGGCGAGGTCGTCGAGCGAGGCGATGCGGTGGTCGGACATGCCGGTCTCCATGGGTCGGCATATGTCTAGACTATTGTGTGCGGCGCGTCATCACCTCACGGCGCTGCCGAAGACAGGCTGGCCGCGATGGCCGCAGCGAGGCCGGCGGGATTGTCCCAGGGGATCGAATGCCCGGCGCGCGGCACGATGGCGATCTCGATCTCCACCTCCGACAGCCCTGCCACACCATCATAAGGCAGCGACAGCTCGCCGATGATCAGCGTACGCGGCACGGGGAGCGACGTCAGAATACTCCGCCATGTCGGATCGCTGCCTTCGACGAGCGAGCGCGCGGTCCGCTGCACGGCATAGGCGGCGCTGCGAGCGAGCGAAGCCGCCCAGATATCGTTGCCCTCGGCCCGGGCCGCGCGGACGATCGCGTCCTGGCCACTGGCGCAATACTCCGCTTCAGGGATTGCCGCGATGCCCCGGCTGAACTGGCCACCGCCCGGGTCGAGATTGGGTTCACCGACGACGAGCCTGCCGAGGCGTGGCCCCAGCATCGCGGCAGCGGCAATCGCGACGGCTCCGCCCATGCTGTGCCCGAAGACATCGACCCGGGGCAGCTCCAGCGCATCGATCAGCGCGACGACGCTGCGGGCATGGTCGTCGATCGTGTAGCCGAACGCCTCCGGCCGGTCGCTGAAGCCGGAGCCCAGCAAATCGATCAGCAGCATGCGCCGGCCGCGCAAGGCCGGATCGGCCGCGACGGTCGGGTAGTCGCAGGACGAGGCGCAGCCAAGGCCGTGAATCATGACCAGCGCCGGACCTTCACCGGCCAGGTCGTGGTAGCGCAGCGATCCGCCAGCGCCTGGAACAGCAAAGGATTTCATCGGCGAGTACTCCGGTTTTTCACGGAAGCTTTAGGCAAAGGCGCTGTCCGAACATGGCGGGATAAGTCTCTCGACGACAACGAAAAACGCCCCGCATCATCGATGCGGGGCGTCCTGTTTTACACAAGCTGGCGGGCCGTTATTACTCGGCCGCGCCCTGCTTCTCACGGGCCTTGTCGGCCTCGCGCTGCGCCTTGAGCTTCTCGGTGAGGTCCTCGCCGGTGGCCTGGTCGACGACCTTCATCGAGAGGCGGATCTTGCCGCGCTCGTCCTGGCCGAGGAACTTGACCTTGACCTTGTCGCCTTCCTTGACGACGTCCGAGACCTTCTGGACGCGCTGGGGAGCGAGCTCGGAGATGTGGACGAGGCCGTCCTTGGCGCCGAAGAAGTTCACGAAGGCTCCGAACTCCATGATCTTGACGACTGTGCCGTCATAGATCACGCCGACTTCGGCCTCCGAGACGATCGACTTGATCCACTTGATCGCGGCTTCGATCGACTTGCCGTCGGCCGAGGCGATCTTGATGGTGCCGTCGTCCTCGATGTTGACCTTGGCGCCGGTCTTCTCGACGATCTCGCGGATGACCTTGCCGCCGGAGCCGATGACTTCCCGGATCTTGTCGACCGGGATCTTCATCGTCTCGATGCGCGGCGCGAACTCGCCGAGCTGGCTGCGCGACGCGGAGAGCGCCTTGTTCATCTCGCCGAGGATGTGCTCGCGACCGCCCTTGGCCTGCTCGAGGGCGACCTTCATGATCTCCTCGGTGATGCCGGCGATCTTGATGTCCATCTGCAGCGAGGTGATGCCCGCGGCGGTGCCGGCCACCTTGAAGTCCATGTCGCCGAGATGGTCCTCGTCGCCGAGGATGTCGGAGAGCACGGCGAAGCGCTTGCCTTCGAGGATCAGGCCCATCGCGATGCCCGCGACCGGCGACTTCAGCGGAACGCCCGCATCCATCAGCGCCAGCGAGGTGCCGCAGACGGTGGCCATCGAGGAGGAGCCGTTCGACTCGGTGATCTCCGAGACGACGCGGATCGTGTAGGGGAACTCCGACTTCGCCGGCAGCATCGGACGGATGGCGCGCCAGGCGAGCTTGCCATGGCCGATCTCACGGCGGCCGGGCGAACCCATGCGGCCGGTCTCGCCGACGGAGTAGGGCGGGAAATTGTAATGCAGCAGGAAGGTTTCCTTGTAGGTGCCTTCCAGCGAGTCGATGAACTGCTCGTCATCGCCGGTGCCGAGCGTGGTCACGACCAGCGCCTGCGTCTCGCCGCGGGTGAACAGGGCCGAGCCGTGGGTGCGCGGCAACATGCCGGCCTCGGCGACGATCTTGCGGACCGTCTTGAGGTCGCGGCCGTCGATGCGGGTGCCGTCATCGAGGATGGTCCAGCGCACGACCTTGGCCTGGGCTTCCTTGAACTGGCCACCGACCTGCTCCTTGGTGAAGGTGGTCTTGCCGTCCGGCTCGGCCGAGATCAGCGAGGCGACCTTGGCCTTGGCGGCGTCCAGCGCCTTGTAGCGCTCGGCCTTGGTGGTGATCTTGTAGGCGGCGCGCAGATCGGCGTCGACGAGCTTGAGGACGGCGTCCAGAACGACGGAGTTGTCGGCCGGGGTGTAGTCGCGCGGCTCCTTGGCGGCCTTCTCGGCCAGGCGGATGATGGCGTCGATCACCGGCTGGAAATGCTTGTGGCCGAACATCACGGCGCCGAGCATCACGTCTTCCGGCAGCTCCTTGGCTTCCGACTCGACCATCAGGACGGCGTCCTGCGTGCCGGCGACGACGAGGTCGAGAACCGATTCCTTGGCCTCTTCGATCGTCGGGTTCAGCTTGTAGGCGCCGTCGATATAGCCGACGCGGGCGCCGCCGATCGGGCCCATGAAGGGCACGCCGGAGAGGGTCAGCGCGGCCGAGGTCGCGACCATCGCGAGGATGTCGGGATCGTTCTCCAGGTCATGCTGGAGCACGGTGACGACGACCTGCGTGTCGTTCTTGTAGCCTTCGACGAAGAGCGGGCGGATCGGGCGGTCGATCAGGCGGGAGACCAGCGTCTCCTTCTCGCTCGGACGGCCCTCGCGCTTGAAATAGCCGCCGGGGATGCGGCCGGCGGCGAAGGTCTTTTCCTGGTAGTTCACGGTCAGCGGGAAGAAGTCGAAGCCCGGCTTCGGCTCCTTGGCCGAGACGACGGTCGCGAGCACGACGGTCTCGCCATAGGTGGCCATCACGGCGCCGTCGGCCTGGCGGGCGACCTTGCCGGTTTCGAGGACGAGCTTGCGGCCGCCCCAGATCAGTTCTTCGGTTTGGATGTCGAACATGTGTTTCGTCTTTCGGTCGGGTTCGACCCGTCCGGTGCCTTCAGGCCCATGGGCAAGACGGCGGAACGCTCGGGTGTGAGAGGGAATGCGCCCGAGCGCTCGGCGATCCTGCCATGGACGTCTTGGGCGCCCGGCGGGTCACGCGGGAGGCCGCCCCATGCGGCTGCCGCGATAGTCAGGCAGGTCACGCCCCATGGCGGCCTCGCCCGAAAAGGAGCCGCCCGGAGCTGGTCGCACCGGGCGGAAACCGTCAGCTTTCGATCAGCGGCGGATGCCGAGCCGTTCGATCAGCGTCTTGTAGCGACCCTGGTCCTTGCCCTTGAGATAGTCGAGCAGGGAACGGCGCTGGGAGACCAGCTTGAGCAGGCCGCGGCGCGAATGGTTGTCCTTCGCATGCGACTTGAAGTGGCCGGTCAGGTTGGTGATGCGCTCGGTCAGGATCGCGACCTGAACTTCCGGCGAGCCGGTGTCGTTCGGCTTGGTGGCGTATTCCTGGAGCAGCGCGGTCTTGCGCTCGGCAGTGATCGACATCGGGAGATCCTCGTGTTCGGGTTGATCTGGCGGGCCAGGCCGGGATGTCGTCCAGCAAGGTCCGAAGTCCGCGAGCACCTCATCGTGGAGGGGTCGCGCCGCCGGCTGGTTGGCCGGTTGCCCGGGCATATACACGAAATCGGGGGAAACGCCAGCGTTCCCGACTCCGGGCTAGATCGAAGCCTCGCCCCGGTCATAGCGCTGCTGGGCGGCCTCGACCTCGCCGATATGCGCCTCGGCCCAGAGCGTCAGCTGGTTCACTGTCTGCGCCAAGGTGCGCCCGAGTTCCGTCAGCGAATATTCGACGGTCACCGGCACCGTCGCGAACACCTCGCGCCGCACCAGCCCGTCGCGCTCCAGGCTCTTCAGCGTCTGGGACAGCATCTTCTGCGAGATGTTCTCGATCCGGCGCCTGAGTTCGTTGAAGCGCAAGGTGCCGTCGTCGAGCGCGATCAGGATCAGCACAGCCCAGGTATCGCCGATGCGATCGAGCACGCGCCGGGTCGGGCACAGCGCCTGGAATGGGTCGGGGCGTTTCAGCATGGCGGTTTCCCGGAGGTGACCATGTCGCGTGAAAGTGCCTTCTTTACGGGGCGGCGCGGCAGGATCAGATAGGTTCCATTGGAGTGCAGGTATCCAGAAGATACCAAACAAAGGAGCCTTTGTCATGAAAGTCGCATTGATCGGCGCCAGCGGATTCATCGGTTCGCGCCTGCTGGCCGAACTCTCAGCGCGCGGCCATGCCGTCACCGCCATCGTCCGTAATCCCGAGAAGGTCGCAGGCCTGCCCGGCGCCACTGCCGTCAAGGGCGATGTCTTCGACAAGGACGGGTTGGCCAAGCTCCTCGCCGGTCATGATGCGGTGATCAGCGCCGTGCATTTCAGCGCCAGCGACCCGCAGGTCCTGCTCGCGTCGGTCCGGCAGTCCGGCGTGACGCGCTATCTCGTCGTCGGCGGTGCCGGCAGCCTCGAGGTCGCACCGGGCGTGAAGCTCTTCGACACCCCCGAATTCCCCGCTGTTTATCTCGACGAAGCCCGGAAGGGCGGCGCCTTCCTCGATCTGCTGAAGCAGGAGCAGGGCCTCGACTGGACCTTCCTCTCGCCTTCGGCCCTGATCCAGCCGGGCGAGCGCACCGGCAAGTTCCGCCTCGGCACCGACCAGCTCCTCGTTGACGCCAAGGGCAGCAGCGCGATTTCGGCCGAGGATTATGCGATTGCTCTGGTCGACGAGCTGGAAAAGCCGGCTCATGGCCGTCGCCGCTTCACGGTCGGCTACTGATTTCTCGCGCCATAACGAAAAGGGCCGCGCCTCCAGGAGGTGCGGCCCCTCTTTATTGAACGGCTCGTAATCGCGATTACGCCTTGCGGAAGCGCTTCTCGCCGATGCTGAGTGTGCCGCGCTTCAGCTTCCCGAGCGCGACCCAGCCGGTCTCGCCCTCGAAATAGAGCTTCGAGCGATCGACCGCATAGCGGCCGACATGCTTGGCGCCGGCAGCGGGCTTGGCCTTATGGAACTGGCCGTCCGGCCTGAGGTCGATCAGGATCGACCCGTCCTCGGTCTTCCACTGGCCGATCGCGGCCTGTTCGAACGGGCCGAGGGTGTCAGTGGTGTCGAAATCGATCTCGAGCGGGCGGACGGAACGGCTGGCCGGCGCGAGGCCGGAGGCGAACTGGCCGAGAGCCTGAAGAACCTGGCTGATCTGCATGGTTTTCGTCTCCCTGTGGTGGTGACGGCTGAAACCGCTTGTCGCAGACATCCCCGTCGGGATCTGTCAGCAAGCGGTGCGGCATCGATCGACTCCAGCGAGTCGGCCGAGGAACGTCACGGATTGAATGTGCGAGGGCGGCGTCGTGATGGAGCAAAGCTCCGGCGCCTGTGACGGAGATAGGCCGATCGAGCGCCTCGACAAGAGGCGGCGAGTGAAAATTCCTCCCAGAAACGCGAACGGCGCCCTTTTGGGGGCGCCGTTCGTGTCGTAGTTGAGGGTAGTTCGGAGGCTGTTTGGCCTCAGAACTCTTCCCATCCTGAATCGCTGGCCCGGCCGCCGCCGCCATTGGCG